>NZ_JAMAYE010000010.1:0-670 GCF_023712465.1 Nocardioides sp. P86
GACGAACTCGGGTGCACCGCCGTGCTCGCGATGAACAGGTTCGGATGATCGTGCGTCCGGCAATCGCGGTCGACGACCGAATCGGCCGGATCGTTGCCCATGATCGTCGTGCCCATGATGTGAGAACTCGGCACCCACGCATGGATGTCGTTCACGATCTCCGTCGCACCGAACACCTGCTGGAAATCGCGGTAATCGTCGAGCACTTGCGACGCCGCACGCAACGAATAGTCGTACACGTCGTAGTCGGTGCGCGGCGTCGGCAGCCCGAGCGCATCCTTGCGATCGCCGAGCGTCACGCGGTTGCGCGGGTCGGGCAGGATCTCGACGTAGCTCGCGATCTTCAGATAGCGCGCCGCGTCGTGGCGAATCCGTGCATCGAGCGCGTCGCCGACGACACCTTGCGCGATCAGCCGCCGCGTGACGATCTCGTTCGGCACCGTGTTGTCGAGAAAATGCCGGATCGCGCCGTGTTCGCGACGAAACGCGCCGTCGCGCCGCGTGTTGATGCTGCCTTGCTGCGTCGGACCACGCCCGGCCCACAACGGTTCGCGCGCGAGCATCGCAATCGCGCGGCCGGTGTGTCCCATCATGTTGCGGCCCACCTGGCCCGACGTGTTCGCGACATCCGACATCAGCAGCAGCTTCGGAATCTCGACACCGTGCGCCG
>NZ_JAMAYE010000011.1:0-666 GCF_023712465.1 Nocardioides sp. P86
AGCCGGAGAGCATGTCCGTGACCGGCTCACCGAACAGGCGGCCGACGAGGTTGTTGAACGCCTTGTTGCCGGCGGCGTGGCCGGGGCGGTAGGCCGACTCGTCCGAGTCCTCGGTGCGCACGCCGAGCACGTGGTCGTACGGGCCCGACAGGAGCGTCTCGATCATGTGAGGCGCCGCGGCGGCGTCGTAGGTGTCGTCACCGTCGATGAGGAGGTAGATGTCGGCGTCGATGTCGGCGAAGGCGCGGCGCACGACGTTGCCCTTGCCCTTGCGCTGCTCGAAGCGGACGATGGCGCCGGCCTCGGCGGCGACCTGCGACGTGCGGTCGCTCGAGTTGTTGTCGTAGACGTACACCGTGATGCCCGGAACGGCGGCCTTGAGGTCGCGGATCACGGTCGGGATCGCGACTTCCTCGTTGTAGCAGGGCACGATGGCCGCGATGTTCATCTCACTCATATGGCGCTCGGGGGCGTCGACAGTCATGGCGCGATTGTACGAAGCCGCAGGGGGTGAACGCCGCAGGACGCGCGGGTGACGCCGTCTTCGGATCGCAATTCATCGCGTGGGGGTGCGTCTCTGTCGCCGTCTTCGGGGACGACGGCGCTGTACCCGTCTGCGATGTTCGTCCACATTTGCTCCCGGAAAACGGGTACGAACATCGCAGA
>NZ_JAMAYE010000012.1:0-598 GCF_023712465.1 Nocardioides sp. P86
CCCCCCCCCCCCCCCCCCCCGGCCGTGGGGCTCTCGTCGTGGCATGCCCTCCTGCCCGACCAGGTCCAGCGACCAGCTCTCCGTCGTCCGTTTCGGCGCCGCCCCCTGGTCCTCCGGCTCCACAGGCCACGGACGTCCACTCGACGGCGCCCGAGCCCGGTGCGCGTTCGCTTCCGACCCCTGCGGCTGGACGTGCGGTGGCGCCGCGTCACCGCAGGGAGACGTGGATGGTCGGGCCAGGACGTCTGTCGATGCCCCCACTCCGCGGTGCTGCAACGCTCGAAGGGGTGTGGACGACTCGATTTGGCGTCTGCCTGGCATCTGCGTACTGTTCTCCGAGTCGCCACGAGCGGCCGCGGCCCGCGAGAGCGGTCCACGAAGCGGCTGCCAGTGTGCGTCAGGAGGACGAGGAAGTTCCCCCGAATCGCGGATTTGATAGCGAGAGGGAGAGCGGGTAAGTTTCTCCGGGTTGCCCCGCCGCCGGGTCGGAAACGGTCTGGGACGGTGTGCGTCTGATTCTTGAGAACTCAACAGTGTGTCATAGTCGACGAATTAGTTTGTTATGCCCCGTTGGCTGATCTCCTTTTTGGGGGTTGGT
>NZ_JAMAYE010000013.1:0-570 GCF_023712465.1 Nocardioides sp. P86
GCTCCGCGATCCGTTTCGCGACGATCTTCTCGCGTAGCGGTTCGAGCGCTTCGGCGAGCAGCGGCGCGATGCCGACGGTATCCAGTTCGGCGACGCGCTTCGTCGAGCGCAGCTTGATGTAGTCGGTGAGGTCCTTGACGAGCGCCTCCAGCTACAGCGCCGAATTCTGCAGCCGCCGGATCGTCTTCAGGTTCGCGTCGGACTGCGGGCGCGCGAGCAGGATCTCGATCGATCCGCAGATCGCCTGCAGCGGCGTGCGCAGTTCGTGGCTGACCATCCCGAGGAACGCGTTCTTCGCCTCGATCATCTCGAACGCGCGGTCTGACGCCTTGCGTTCCGCATCGAGCGCCGCGTTTTGCCGTTCGAGCAGGTCGTCGCGCGTGCGCATCGTATAGAACAGCAGCAGGAACAGCGCGCACAGGATCACGCCGAGCACGATGCCGAGGATCAGGATCGCGCGCTGCTTGTCCTTCAGTTGATGGAACGTGAAATCGCGCTGCGCCATTTCGATCGCGCGGAAGTAGTTCGCGAGGCCGTTGACCTTCGGCCAGTACGCGTTGACTTCGTCGA
>NZ_JAMAYE010000014.1:0-519 GCF_023712465.1 Nocardioides sp. P86
GAATTTCGCTTGGCACCGCCTGGCGTCCCGCGGAGTTTGCTCAATTGTCGGCGCTCTTTCATGAGTGTCTGGTGGCAGAGTTCGACGTTCCGTCAGCAGACAGATTTCAGTTTATCGAACGGGCCGCCGATGAGCAGCGCATTTACGACCCGCACTACCTCAGCGAAGGACGCAGCGCCCGCTTCGTGCTGTTTCATATTTTCGCCGGAAAACCGCGCAGCCGGGCGCAGAAACAGGGACTCTATCGTCGGCTCTGCGCGCGGTTAGACGACGAGATGGCGGTCAGCCCGCAGGACGTGATGGTGGTTATCCAGTTTAACCAACTGGAGGACTGGAGTTTTAGCGCAGGGAAGATGGCGGATGAATGAGACAGGCGGCGCCGCAAGAGGCGCCGCGTTTCAGCACTATATCATTTGCTACCATGCACAACAGCGATCGTTCCATGAATCACGATACATGATGTTCCCTTCTGTGTATATCCAGGTGATCGTCTCATAACGGAAATCAATGTCTTCAAGG
>NZ_JAMAYE010000015.1:0-490 GCF_023712465.1 Nocardioides sp. P86
GTTCCTTCCTGAAAGCCGTCGCGGTCGTCGCCGCGCTCGGCGCCAGCCTCGCGCACGCGGATACCAAGACGCTCGTCGTCGGGACCGATACGTCGTTCATGCCGTTCGAGTTCAAGCAGGGCGACAAGTACGTCGGCTTCGATCTCGACCTGTGGGCGGAGATCGCGAAGGACCAGGGCTGGAAATACACGATCCAGCCGATGGATTTCGCGGGTCTGATTCCGGCGCTGCAGACGCAGAACATCGACGTCGCGCTGTCCGGGATGACCATCAAGGAAGAGCGCAAGAAGGCGATCGACTTTTCCGCGCCGTATTACGACAGCGGGCTCGCCGCGATGGTGCAGGCCGGCAATACGTCGATCAAGTCGATCGACGACCTGAACGGCAAGGTGATCGCCGCGAAGACGGGCACCGCGACGATCGACTGGATCAAGGCGCACCTGAAGCCGAAGGAGGTCCGCCAGTTCCCGAACATCGACCAGGCGTATCT
>NZ_JAMAYE010000016.1:0-489 GCF_023712465.1 Nocardioides sp. P86
TCACCAGGAGCCCACCGCCACCCAGCTCGAGCGATTGGCGTCTTCTTGTAGTGGTCAACTAATCCCGGACACTGCGTTAAGTTTTTCTTCCGCAACTGCCGGCGCCAGTCCGTCATTGAACTGATGCGGCCGTATCCAGTTGTACCGGTGCATCAGGTAGTGGCTGATGTCCCGGTGTGCCTCCTGCGCCGACATGTAGCCCACTGACGGTAGCCATTCGATCTTGAAGCTGCGGAACAGCCTCTCCATCGGGGAGTTATCCCAACAATTTCCTCGACGGCTCATGCTCTGCCGTATCCGATAACGCCAGAGGCGCTGACGGAATTTCCGGCTTGCATATTGGCCGCCTTGATCCGAGTGAAACAGCAAGCCTTGTGGTCGACCACGTTGCTCATAGGCCATCTCCAACGCCTGCACGACGAGATCGGCATCAGGGCGTGTCGAGAATGCCCAGCCAACAACCCGACGCGTGAACAGGTCGAGTACTAC
>NZ_JAMAYE010000017.1:0-489 GCF_023712465.1 Nocardioides sp. P86
GCGTAGGGCGAGGTCAGCTCCGGGTTCAGCCAGATGGCGTTGCCCTCGGACTTGCCGAACTTGGTGCCGTCCGAGTTGGTGATCAGCGGGGTGCCGATGGCGTGCACCGCGGCACCTTCGGTCTTGCGCACGAGGTCCGTGCCGGAGGTGAGGTTGCCCCACTGGTCCGAGCCGCCGGTCTGCAGGGTGCAGCCGTACTGCCGGTAGAGGTTCAGGAAGTCCAGCCCCTGCAGGATCTGGTAGCTGAACTCGGTGTAGGAGATCCCCTCCTCCGAGTTCAGACGTTTGGCCACGATGTCCTTCTTGATCATGGTCCCCACGCGGAAGTTCTTGCCGATGTCGCGCAGGAAGTCGATGGCCGACAGCTGCGACGTCCAGTCCAGGTTGTTGACCATGCGGGCGGGGTTCTCCCCCTCGAAGGACAGGAAGCGCTGGACCTGCTCACGCAGCATCTCCACCCACTGCGCCACGGTCTCGCGCGAGTTGAGG
>NZ_JAMAYE010000018.1:0-489 GCF_023712465.1 Nocardioides sp. P86
CCTCAAGATCGAAACCGACGAGGGCATCATCGGCTGGGGCGAGCCGGTCGTCGAAGGCCGCGCGCACACCGTCGAGGCCGCCGTGCAGGAACTGGCCGACTACCTCGTCGGCCGCGACCCGCTGTTGATCGAGGATCACTGGCAGGTGATGTACCGCGCGGGCTTCTACCGCGGCGGCCCGATCATGATGAGCGCGATCGCGGGCGTCGACCAGGCGCTGTGGGACATCAAGGGCAAGCATCACGGCGTGCCCGTGCACGCGCTGCTGGGCGGCCAGGTGCGCGACCGCATCAAGGTGTATTCGTGGATCGGCGGCGACCGCCCGAGCGACGTCGCGAACAATGCGCGCGCGGTCGTCGAGCGCGGCTTCAAGGCCGTGAAGATGAACGGCTCAGAAGAGCTGCAGATCGTCGACACCTACGACAAGGTCGAGCAGGTGATCGCGAACGTAGCGGCGGTGCGCGACGCGGTCGGCCCGCACGTCGGGAT
>NZ_JAMAYE010000019.1:0-486 GCF_023712465.1 Nocardioides sp. P86
GTTGAAGCCGTTCTCGAGCTGGAACAGCGCGGACAGGCCGCTGCCGAGATCCTCGATGCCGCGCAGTCCCCAGCGGCTGCCCGACAGGTTGCCGCTGCCGAACTTGACGAGGTTCGACGCGTTGCTGCCGTTCGCGTTCTGCGCGTTGTGGACGTACGCGATGCCCGCGTCGGCGATGCCGTACAACGTGACGCTGCTTTGTGCGTGGGCGCCCGCGACGAAGAGCGCGGCCGGCAGCGCGAGCAACGCGAATGACCGGATCTGTTTCATTGCTGGATTCCCCCGTTGGTCGATTGGTCCGACGAATCGGTGAACGATACGGACGGCGCATCGTCAAGGGAACCAATAAATTGTCGGATCGTTATGAGGCGGCGCGGCGATGGGTGTGCGCGCAACGAGCCGGCGCCTCGCGCGGGCGCCTGCGCGTCGTGGCGTTTCGTACCCGGGCATCCGCTCGATCCGTCGGAGACGATCGATGCGATCGTC
>NZ_JAMAYE010000001.1:0-1588226 GCF_023712465.1 Nocardioides sp. P86
CGTTGAAAAACAACACCCCACACCCACAAAGGACGCGAGGAAAAAGAGATGCCTGACAAGAACAAAACCCTGACATGATGTCAGAATCATTGTCTTACCAAAGAAACCATCAACCAACCCCCAAAAAAGGAGATCAGCCAACGGGGCATAACAAACTAATTCGTCGACTATGACACACTGTTGAGTTCTCAAGAATCAGACGCACACCGTCCTGCGACCT
This sequence comes from Nocardioides sp. P86, assembly GCF_023712465.1. Taxonomy (NCBI): domain Bacteria; kingdom Bacillati; phylum Actinomycetota; class Actinomycetes; order Propionibacteriales; family Nocardioidaceae; genus Nocardioides; species Nocardioides sp. P86. The sequence continues at coordinate 221 of NZ_JAMAYE010000001.1, forward strand.
TGCGGTCGAAGCGGCGGGGCAACCTGCAGAAACTTACCGGTCCGACCTCAGCGCGTCAACTCCGTCGGAGTGACTCCCTGCCGTACGATCCGGCCGCCGCACGTGCGTCAACCACTCGGGTGACCTCTCGGTCCGAGTGGCAGCTGCTCGCTGCGACAGGAAGAACGTTACACACGTGTTGCGGGCAGGCCAAATCAGGGCGTCAACACCCCAACGGGGGTGCCTTGCGGTAGGCGCTGACGGTCGGCTCGTCCGCGATCCAGAAGCGCCACGGCCGCTCGGCGTCGCCCCGGAGCCCCACCCGTGGCCCCCGCTCCACGGACGTGACCAGCTCCCCCGGCTGCAGGGTGACGGTGCTCGGGGTCAGGAGATCCGTGCCGTCGAGGTCGAGCCGCAGGCCGAGGGCCTGGCCGAGCCGCCCCGGCCCCCGGGCGAGGTCGCGGGCGACGCCGGTGCGCCGTCGGGACCGGGCCTCGTCGGCACCCGCCACGACCTCGCCGGCACGCAGCAGCACCGCACCGGGCGATCCCTCGGGACCGGTGACGACGTTGGCGCACACGTGCAGGCCGTAGGAGAGGTAGACGTAGAGCCGCCCGGCGGGGCCGAACATCGTGGCGTTGCGGCGGGTGGGACCGCGATGGGCGTGGGAGCCGGCGTCGTCGGCGCCGCCGTAGGCCTCGACCTCCGTGAGGCGGATCGACACCCCGGCGTGGGAGACCACGGCACCGAGCAGCAGCGGCGCGACGCGCTCCACCGGGCCGGCGAGCAGCGCCGCCAGGTCGTCGGGCCCGGGACGCGCGCCGCTCATGTGTGTCGGCTCAGGAGCCGAGCCGTGCGCGGTGCGCGGCCACGACCGCACCGAGCTCGTCGAGCTGCTCGCGCACCCGGACGGGCGCGGTGCCACCGCGACCGTCGCGGGAGGCGACGGAGCCCTCGGCGCTGAGCACGTCGCGCACCCCCGGGGTCAAGGCCGGCGAGATCGCCGCGAACTGCTCGTCGGTGAGCTCGTGCAGCTCCAGGCCCAGTTCCTCGCACCGGCGCACGCAGGCGCCCGCGAGCTCGTGGGCGACGCGGAACGGCACGTTCTGCCGCACCAGCCACTCGGCGACGTCGGTGGCGAGGGAGAACCCCTGGGGAGCGAGCTCAGCGAGCCGCTCACGGTCGAAGACGAGGGTCGCGACCATGCCGGTGAAGGCCGGGAGCAGCACCTCGAGGGTGTCGACGGAGTCGAAGACCGGCTCCTTGTCCTCCTGGAGGTCGCGGTTGTAGGCCAGGGGGAGAGCCTTCAGGGTGGCGAGCAGACCCGAGAGGTTGCCGACGAGCCGTCCGGCCTTGCCGCGGGCCAGCTCGGCGATGTCGGGGTTCTTCTTCTGCGGCATGATGCTCGAGCCCGTCGACCAGGAGTCGTGCAGCGTCACGAAGCCGAACTCCCGGGTCGACCAGAGGATGACCTCCTCGGCCAGGCGGCTGACGTCGACCCCGATCTGGGCGCACACGAAGGCGAACTCGGCCACGAAGTCGCGCGCGGCGGTGCCGTCGATGGAGTTGGCGCTGGAGCCGGTGAACCCGAGCTCGGCGCTCACGCCCACCGGGTCGAGCCCCAGGCTCTGGCCCGCGAGAGCGCCGGAGCCGTACGGCGAGTCGGCCGCGACACGGGCGTCCCAGTCGAGGAACCGGTCGACGTCGCGCAGCAGGGGCCAGGCGTGGGCCATCAGGTGGTGGGCCAGCAGCACCGGCTGCGCGTGCTGCAGGTGGGTGCGGCCGGGCATGACGGTGGGCGTGCCCGCCAGGTGGTCGGAGGCCTGGGCCGCCAGCACGCCCACGAGGTCAAGCACCTGCCCGACCACCACGCGGCAGTGGTCACGCAGGAAGACCTTGAAGAGCGTCGCGATCTGGTCGTTGCGGCTGCGACCCGCCCGCAGTCGCCCGCCGACGTCGGGTCCGACCTCCTCGAGCAGCAGCCGCTCGAGGGCGCCGTGCACGTCCTCGTCGGAGTCGTCTGGCCGCAGGGTGCCGGCGGCGTACCGCTCCCCCAGCGCGTCGAGGCCGCGCAACAGCTCGGCGTGGTCGGCCTCGGTGAGCAGGCCGGCGCGGTGCAGCGCGTTGGCGTGGGCGCGCGACCCGGCGAGGTCGTAGGGCGTGAGTCGCCAGTCGAAGTGGGTGGAGCGCGACAGCGCCTCCAGCTCCGGCGACGGGCCGCCGGCGAAGCGGCCTCCCCACAGCTTGCCGGTGTTCGTGGTGCTCACTGGTCTCCTCCCAGGACGGCCCGGACGGCCGCGGTCATGATGTCGCACAGGTCGGGCGAGACGAGCCGGCCGTCGTCGGCCAGGTCGTCGGGGGTCCACCAGCGCGCCTCGAGGACGACCCCCACCTCGGCCTCCTCGAGGTGGTCGAAGACGACCTCCTGCGCCCGGTCGAGGGCGAGGGCGAAGAAGGTCGCGTCGCCCCGGTAGGTCGTGCCGCGCCAGGAGAAGTCCTGCACCTGGTGGTGGAAGGGCCCCACCAGGTCGGCCGCCCCCGCCCGGACCCCGGTCTCCTCGTGCAGCTCGCGCAGGGCGGCGTCGACGAGGGACTCCCCCTCGTCGACGCCACCGCCGACGGTGCCCCAGCGCGGAGCGTCGGGACGCTCGGGGTCGTGGTCGAGCAGCAGCAGGACCTCGCCAGTGGCGCTGACCGGCACCACCCGGGCGCTGCGGCGCAGGATCGGCTCCATCAGTCGGTGCCGAACTCCATGGCCGCATGGTCGAGCGCCTCGTCGTCGATGTCGCCCTCGCCGGCCGGGCGCGTGGCGATGCGCTTCGCACCGCCCGGCTCCAGCTCACCGAAGAGGGTGCCGTTCTCGACCAGCACCTGGCCCTGGTCGAGCGGCTGGGTGGCGTAGAGCTCGAGCTTGGCGCGCGAGTCGGCGATGTCGAGGTTGCGCATCGTGAGCTGGCCGATGCGGTCGGTGGGCCCGAACGCGGCGTTCTCGGTGCGCTCCATGGACAGCTTGTCGGGGTGGTAGGAGAAGGCCGGCCCGTCGGTGCGCAGGACGGTGTAGTCCTCGCCGCGCCGCAGGCGCAGCGTGACCTCGCCGGTGACCAGCGAGGCGATCCAGCGCTGGATCGACTCCCTCAGCATGAGCGCCTGGGGGTCCAGCCAGCGGCCCTCGTAGAGCAGCCGGCCGAGGCGGCGGCCCTCGTTGTGGTAGCTGGCGACCGTGTCCTCGTTGTGGATCGCGTTGAGCAGGCGCTCGTAGGCGATCCACAGCAGCGCCATGCCCGGGGCCTCGTAGATGCCGCGCGACTTGGCCTCGATGATGCGGTTCTCGATCTGGTCCGACATGCCCAGCCCGTGACGCCCGCCCACGGTGTTGGCCTCGTGCACCAGAGCCACGGGGTCGGCGAAGGTCTGGCCGTTGATCGCCACGGGGCGGCCCTGGTCGAAGCGGATCGTGACGTCCTCGGTGGCGATGTCGACCGCGGGGTCCCAGAACTTCACGCCCATGATCGGCTCGACCAGCTCGAGGGAGGCGTCGAGGTGCTCGAGCACCTTGGCCTCGTGGGTGGCGCCCCAGATGTTGGCGTCGGTGGAGTAGGCCTTCTCGGCGCTGTCGCGGTACGGCAGACCGTGCTCGGTCAGCCACTGGCTCATCTCGGCGCGACCGCCCAGCTCGTGCACGAAGTCGGCGTCGAGCCAGGGCTTGTAGATGCGCAGGGCGGGGTTGGCCAGCAGCCCGTAGCGGTAGAACCGCTCGATGTCGTTGCCCTTGAAGGTCGACCCGTCGCCCCAGATGTCGACGCCGTCCTCGTGCATGGCTCGCACCAGCATCGTGCCGGTGACGGCGCGGCCGAGCGGGGTGGTGTTGAAGTAGGTGCGGCCGCCGGAGCGGATGTGGAACGCACCGCAGGCGATGGCGGCGAAGCCCTCCTCGACCAGCTGGGTGCGGCAGTCGACGGCGCGGGCGATCTCGGCGCCGTACTGCAGGGCGCGGTCGGGCACCCCGGAGATGTCGGGCTCGTCGTACTGCCCGATGTCGGCGGTGTAGGTGCAGGGCACCGCACCCTTGTCGCGCATCCACGCGACGGCGACGGAGGTGTCGAGGCCGCCGGAGAACGCGATGCCGACGCGCTCGCCCTTCGGCAGGGTGGTGAGGACCTTGCTCACGGTGGGGCTCCTTGGGGATCGGGACGGAAGTCTGGTGGGGCGGCGCACGCTCCGAGCGGGGCGGGGCGCCGCGGCGTCAGGACGTGCGGGGAGGTGCGACGGGGGTCAGGGCGCCGGCGGGACGTGGGTCTCGGCCAGCGCCAGGAATCGTCGGGCCAGGTCGTCGCCGCCCGCGGGGTCGCGACCGATGACCAGGACGGTGTCGTCACCGGCGATGGTGCCGAGGATGTCGGGGAAGTCGGCCTTGTCGAAGGCGCTGCCGAGGAACTGCGCCGCGCCGGGCGGGGTGCGCAGCACCACGAGGTTGGCGCTCGCGTCGGCGCTCACGAGGAGCTCCGCGCACAGCCGGGCCAGTCGCGCGCGGGCAGCGGCGGAGTCGGCCGGCGGGGCCGGGCGACGGTCGCCGCCCTCACCGGGCACGGCGTAGACCAGCGCACCGGAGGCGGCGCGCACCTTGACGGCGTCGAGCTCGACCAGGTCGCGCGAGAGCGTGGCCTGGGTGACCCGGACACCGCTCTCGGCCAGCAGCACGGCGAGCTCGCCCTGCGAGTGGACCTCCTGGGTGGAGACCAGCTCGACGATCAGCTGGTGGCGCGCGTTCTTGGTCGCGGGCCGCAGGACCGACTCGGTCATCAGGCTCACCTCTCCCCCGCCGTCGGGTCCTGCGCGAGCGAGGGGTCGAGCAGGAAGGCCAGGACGGCTTTCTGGGCGTGGCGCCGGTTCTCCGCCTCGTCCCAGACCACGCTCTGCGGTCCCTCGAGCACCTCGGCGTCGATCTCCTTGCCGCGGTAGGCCGGCAGGCAGTGCAGCGCCACGGCGTCGGGTCGCGCGTGGGCCAGGAGCCGCGTCGTCAGCGACCACGGCGCGAACACCGCCGCCCTCGCCTCGGCCTCCTCCTCCTTGCCCATCGAGACCCAGGTGTCGGTGACCACGACGTCGGCGCCGGTGACCGCGGCCACCGGGTCGGCGACCGCCGCCACCGAGCCGCCGGTGCCGGCGGCGATCTCGGCGGCCCGCGCGAACATCGCCTCGTCGGGCAGGTAGCCCTCCGGGGCGCTGACACGCACGTGCATGCCGGCGGTGGCCCCGGCCAGCAGCCAGGAGTTGCCCATGTTGCACGCCGCGTCGCCGACGAAGGCGGCCGTCAGGCCGGCGAGGTCGCCCTTGTGCTCGCGCACCGTCAGCAGGTCGGCCACCAGCTGGCAGGGGTGGAACTCGTCGGTGAGGGCGTTGACGACCGGCACGCCGGCGTGGGCGGCCATCGTGTCGAGGTCGGACTGGTGGAAGGTGCGCCACACGACGGCGGCCACCTGGCGACCGAGCACCCGCGCGACGTCCTCGACCGACTCGCGCACGCCGATGCCGGCCAGCCTGCCCTCGACGACCATGGGGAACCCGCCGAGTTCGGCGATGCCGGCCGAGAACGAGGTCTGGGTGCGCAGCGTCGGCTTGTCGAAGATCATCGCCACCGACCGGGGACCGGCCAGGGGGCGCTGCTGGTGCGGGGAGGCCTTGAGCTCGGCGGCGAGGTCGAGCACGCGGGACTGCTCGGCCGGCGACAGGTCGTCGTCGCGCAGGAAGTGCCGCAGGGCCACCGCGGGAGGCAGGACCGCTCCGGTGGGGGCCGGGGCGCTCACGAGACGCCCGCGTCGTCGAGGATCCGCGGCCACGCCGCGAGGAAGGCGTCGACGTCGGCGGTGCCCAGCACGAGCGGCGGGGCGAGCCGGATCCGACGAGGCGTGGGGTTGTTGACGATGTAGCCGTGGGCCATCGCGGCCGCGGTGACCTCGGCGGCGTGCTCCGAGACCAGGTCGAGGCCGATCAGCAGTCCCTCACCCCTGACCTCCGTCACCCGCGGGTCGGCGATCAGACCGGCGCGCAGCCGGTCACCCGCCTCGACGGCGTGGGCCAGCAGGCCCTCGGACTCGATGGTGCGCACGACGGCCAGCGCGGCGGCGCAGGCCACCGGGTTGCCGCCGAAGGTCGTGCCGTGGTTGCCGGGGTCGAAGAGGTCCGCGGCACGGCCCAGTCCGAGGACCGCGCCGATGGGGAAGCCCCCGCCCAGGCCCTTGGCCAGCGTGATCACGTCGGGCACCACGCCGGAGGGCAGGTGGGCGTACCAGGAGCCGGTGCGGCCCATGCCCGACTGGACCTCGTCGAACCACAGCAGCGCGCCGTGCTCGTCGGCGACGCGCCGCGCCGCGGCGAGGTAGCCCTCGGGCGCGACCACGACACCGGCCTCGCCCTGGATCGGCTCGAGCAGGACCGCGGCGGTGTCGTCGGTGACGGCGGCGGCCAGCGCCGCCTCGTCGCCGTACGGCACGAACTCGACGTGGCCCGGCAGCGGCTCGAAGGGAGCGCGGTAGGCCTGCTTCGAGGTCAGGGCGAGCGCGCCCATGGTGCGGCCGTGGAAGCCGCCCTCGGCGACCACCACGTGGGTGCGCCCGGTGCGGCGGGTCAGCTTGAAGGCGGCCTCGTTGGCCTCCGCGCCGGAGTTGGCGAAGAAGGCCTTGCCGTCGGCGCCCGCGAACGCCAGGAGACGCTCGGCCAGCTCGACCTGGGGGGCGCTGGTGAAGAAGTTGGAGATGTGGCCCAGCGTCGACAGCTGCGTCGTGACCGCCTCGACCAGCGCGGGGTGGGCGTGGCCCAGGGCGTTGACGGCGATGCCGCCGAGCAGGTCGACGTACTCCTTGCCGTCGGCGTCCCACACGTGCGCACCCTTCCCGCGCGTCAGCACGAGCTTGGGCGGGCCGAAGGTGTTCATCAGCGAGTCGGCGTAGCGCTCCTGCAGCGCCTGCTGCTCGGTCATGGCTGGGTCTCCCGGGCCTTGCGAGTCTTGGTCTCGACGCCGGGCAGCACCTGCGTGCCGACGCCCTCCTTGGTGAACAGCTCCAGCAGCACGGCGTGCGGCTCGCGCCCGTCGACGACGGTGGCGCGCGGCACCCCGCCCTCGACCGCCAGCAGGCACGCGCCCATCTTCGGGACCATGCCGCTGGCCAGCGAGGGGATGACCTCGGCCAGGGACTCGGGGCTGATCTCGCCCACGACGTCCTCGGAGTCGGGCCAGTCGAGGAAGAGCCCCTCGACGTCGGTCAGCACGAGCAGCTTCTCCGCCTTCAGCGCCACGGCCAGGGCGGCGGCCGCGGAGTCGGCGTTGACGTTGTGGACGGTGCCGTCCTCGTCGGGGGCCACCGAGGAGACCACCGGGATGCGGCCGGCCTCGATGAGGTCGAGCACCGACTCCGGACGCACGCGGGTCACCTCGCCGACCAGGCCGAGGTCGACCTCCTCGCCGTCGACGACCGTGCCGGTGGCGGTGGCGGTGAACAGCCCGGCGTCCTCGCCGGAGCAGCCCACGGCCAGCGGGCCGTGCTCGTTGATGAGGCCCACCAGCTCGCGCTGGACCTGCCCCACCAGCACCATGCGCACGACGTCCATCGCCTCCGGCGTGGTCACGCGCAGGCCGCCGCGGAACTCCGACTCGATGCCGAGGCGGTCGAGCATGCTGGAGATCTGCGGCCCGCCGCCGTGCACGACGACGGGTCGGAAGCCGGCGAAGCGCAGGAAGGCGATGTCCTCGGCGAAGGCCCGCTTGAGGGAGTCGTCGGTCATGGCGTTGCCGCCGTACTTCACGACCACGATCTTGCCGTGGTACTGCTTCAGCCAGGGCAGGGCGGCGGCGAGCGTGCGGGCCTTGGCCTGGTCGGGCTTGCCGACGGTGAATTCTCCGGTGCTGGAATCGTTCATGATGAGTAGGCGCTGTTCTCGTGGACGTAGGCGTGGGTGAGGTCGTTGGTCCAGACGGTGGCCCGCTCGGAGCCCGCCTTGAGGTCGATGGTCACGCTGACCTCGCGGCCGGTGAGGTCGACGGTCTCGGGGTCGGCGTGCGGGGTGGAGCGCTGGCAGACCCAGACGCCGTTCATGGCGACGTCGAGGTCGGCGGGGTCGAAGGCCGCCTGCGTGGTGCCGATGCTGGCGAGCACGCGGCCCCAGTTGGGGTCGTTGCCGAAGATCGCGGCCTTGAAGAGGTTGCTGCGGGCCACGCTGCGCCCGACCTCGACGGCGTCCTCCTCGGAGGCGGCGTTGAGGGTCGTGATCGCGATCTCGTGGTCGGCGCCCTCGGCGTCCTTGAGCAGCTGCATCGCCAGGTCGGTGCACGCCTGGGTCAGGGCGTCGGTGAAGTCGTCGACCGAGGGCGTGATGCCGCTGGCGCCGCTGGCCATCACCGTGACGGTGTCGTTGGTCGACATGCAGCCGTCGGAGTCGAGCCGGTCGAAGGAGACCCGGGTCGCCGCGCGCAGCGAGGTGTCGAGGTCGGCGGCGGGCACGACGGCGTCGGTGGTGAGCACGACGAGCATCGTGGCCAGCTGCGGCGCCAGCATGCCGGCGCCCTTGGCCATGCCGCCGACCGACCAGCCCGCGCCCTCGACCACGACCTGCTTGCTCACCGAGTCGGTGGTCATGATCGCGTGGGCGGCCTGGTCGCCGCCGTCGGCGGAGAGAGCGGCGTGGGCGGCGTCGACGCCCGCGAGGACCTGCTCGCGGTCGTTGGTCAGGCCGATCAGACCCGTCGAGCAGACGACGACGTCGAGCGCCCCGATGCCGAGGTGGTCGGCGACGCGCTCGGCGACCGCGTGGGTGGTCTGGAAGCCCTCGGGGCCGGTGTAGCAGTTGGCGCCGCCGGAGTTGAGGACGACCGCGCGCACGGTGCCGTCCTTGACGACCTCCTGGCTCCACAGCACCGGGTTGGCCTTGCAGCGGTTGGCGGTGAAGACGGTGGCGGAGTCGTGGGAGGGTCCCTGGTTGACCACCAGGGCGACGTCCTTGCCGCCGGAGGCCTTCAGGCCGGCCTCGACGCCGGCGGCGACGAAGCCGGCGGGGGTGGTGACGCTCATCTCTTCCTCTTCTCGCTGCTGCTGGAGCCGGAACGCCGGTCCGGCTGCTGGTCGGACTGCGGATCCTTGCGGGAGCGACCGGTCGTGCGCGGGGGCTTGTCGGTGCCGTTGCCGGCGCGCGGCTCGCGCTCGCGCGGTGCCCGTGACGCGCCGACGGGCACCGCGGGTCGCACCGTGTGGCCGTGACGGCGCCAGGCCTCGGTGGCGCGCTCGGTGGCGCCCGAGGGCACCAGCACCCAGTCGGTCTCGAAGGTGGAGATCGAGAAGACGCTGATCTGCTCCTCGGCCAGCGGCACCAGCAGCGCGGCCAGCACCCCGGTCGCCTCGGTCGGGATCGGCCCCTGCACCGAGAAGGCGACCAGGCCCTTGTGGGCGACCTGCTTGGTGGGCACGTTGCGGCCCGCGCAGATCAGCGTGGTCTCGGTGGCGGTCGCCGTGACGGAGAACAGCGACGACGACTCCGCCCAGCTCGGCACCTCGGCGCCGACCGGGAGCTTCACCAGCGCGAGCTTCTCGGGGAACTGCTGCAGCACGTACGACACCGTGCCGCCCGACGCGGCGGGGCCGTCCTCGTGGGTGCCGGTCTCCGCCGGCTGATCGACGCTCACGGCGCGATCCCGACGGCGGTGAGGCCGGTGGTCTCGTCGATGCCGAGCGCGATGTTCATGCACTGCACCGCCGCACCGCCGGTGCCCTTGGCGAGGTTGTCGACCGCACCGACCGCCACCAGGCGGCCGGCGGCCTCGTCGACGGTGACCTGCACGTGCACCGCGTTGGAGCCCGTCACCGACTTGGTCTGGGGCCACAGGCCCGCGGGCAGCAGGTGCACGAACGGCTCGTCGGCGTAGGCCTCGGCGTAGACGTCGTAGGCCTCCTCCGCGCTGACCGGATCGACCAGCGGGGCCGAGCAGGTGGCCAGGATGCCCCGTGGCATCGGCACCAGCAGCGGGGTGAAGCTGACGCTGACCGTGCCCTCGACGAGGCGCGAGAGGTTCTGGGTGATCTCGGGGGTGTGACGGTGGGTGCCGCCGACGCCGTAGGCGCTGGCGTTGCCCATCACCTCGCTGCCCAGCAGGTTGGTCTTGGCCGCCTTGCCGGCGCCGCTCGTGCCGGAGGCCGCGACCACGACGACCTCGGGGTGCACCAGCCCTGCGGCGATGGCCGGGGCGAGGGTCAGCGAGGACACGGTGGGGTAGCAGCCCGGCACAGCGAAGCGCGTGCGGCCCTCGAGACGCTCGCGCTGGCCGGGGAGCTCGGGCAGGCCGTAGGGCCAGGTGCCGGCGTGGTCGCCGCCGTAGAACTGCGCCCAGGCGGCGGGGTCCTCGAGACGGAAGTCGGCGCCGCAGTCGATGACGATCGTGTCGTCACCGAGCTGGGCGGCGAGCTCGCCGGACTGGCCGTGGGGCAGGGCGAGGAAGACGACGTCGTGACCCGAGAGGACCTCGAGCGTCGTCTCCTCCAGCACCCGGTCGGCCAGCGGCACCAGGTGCGGCTGCAGCGCGCCCAGGGGCTGGCCCGCGTTGGAGGCACCGGTCAGGGCGCCGATCTCCACCTCGGGATGGCCCAGCAGCAGGCGCAGGACCTCTCCCCCGGCATAACCGCTGGCACCGGCGACAGCGACACGTCTCCTCGTCATGTGCATGACTATACAAGTCAATGCATGAGCATGTGCAAGTCGGTCGTCGACGTGACGCCTGCGTTGGTCGTAGCGACGCCGGAAGCGCCGCGCCCGCCGCGGGCCCGGTCGCACGCGGTGCGGGTCGCACGCGGTGCGGGGGGGGCGGGCGAAGCCGCTGACGGGCGAGCGGGCCGGGCGTCCGCAGCAGCCGCGCGAGAGGCGGCACGCGGCGGCGCGCAATTGCGCCGGTTGCGCACCCGACTCAGCCCCGCATCGGCACCAGCCACGCAAACCCACGCGACCACGCCAGCGACCCCACGCACTTGCGCCACTTGCGCACACCACCCAGCACCCCACCAGCACCAGCCGCGCAAACACACGCGACCACGCCAGCGACCCCACGCAATTGCGCCGGTTGCGCACGGGTGGGGTGTTGCGGTGGGGGCCCGGGGCGGGCGACCGCGGCTCCGCACGCAGGGTGCGGAGCCGCGGGGACCTCAGACGCGCTGGACGGCGCCGGTGCGCTCGACGGCCGCGTCGACGGCGGACTGTCGGGCCGCGACGATCTCGTCGTCGGTCAGCGTGCGGTCGGGGGCACGCAGGCGCAGGGCGAAGGCCAGCGACTTGCGTCCCTCGCCGAGCTGCTCGGAGCGGTAGACGTCGAAGAGCCGGATCGACTCCAGCAGCTCGCCGGCGCCCGCCACCAGGGCGGCCTCGACGTCGGCGGCCGTCACCGACTCCGCCACCACGAGGGCGACGTCCTCCTTGGCGAGCGGGAAGCCGGAGACCACCGGGCCCGGCACGACGTCGACCGCGTGGCGCAGGAGGGCGTCGAGGTCGACCTCGACCGCGGCGGAGCGTGCCGGGAGGTCGAAGGCCTTGCAGACCCGCGGGTGCAGCTCGCCGGCGTGGCCGACCACGACCCGGTCGTCACCGTCGCCGACGGCGACCTCGGCGCAGCGGCCCGGGTGCCAGGGCATCCGGGTGGCCGCGGCGACCTCCAGCCCGATGCCGAGCTCGGTCGCGACGCGGCGCAGCACGGCGAGAGCATCGGCCCAGCCGGCGTCGCGGCCCTCGCCCCACCAGCCGGCGCGCTCGCGCTCACCGGCCAGCACCACCGACAGGTGCTGCGGCTGGCGCGGGATGGCGTCGAGCAGGGCCTGCAGCTCGGCGTCGGAGGGGCGCTGCTCGACGCCGTAGATCGGGGCGGGGCCGCCGTCGACCGGGAAGGCCACCGTGCCGGTCTCGAAGAGGGCGACGCCGGCGGCCCCGCGCCCCAGGTTGCGGGCCGCGGCGCGCAGCAGGCCCGGCAGCAGCGTCGTGGTGTACGCCGGCTCCTCGGAGCTGATCGGGTTGGCCAGGCGCACCGTGCGGCGCAGCGGGTCCTCGGCCGGCAGCCCGAGCGCGTCGAACGTCGCCTCGCCGACGAACGGGAAGCTGATCGCCTCCACGCACCCGGCGCCCGCGAGCACCCGGCCCACCCGACGGCGCAGTCGCTGCTCGCGGGTCAGACCGCGCCCCGCGGCCTCGGTGGGCAGCACCGAGGGCACCTCGTCGTAGCCGACGATGCGGGCGACCTCCTCGACCAGGTCGAAGGGGTCGGTGACGTCGGGGCGCCAGGTCGGCGCCGTGACCGTGAGGGCCTCGCCGTCGACCTCGACCGTGCAGCCGACCGCGCGCAGGTGCGCGACCGTCGTCTCGGCGCTGATCGACATGCCGGTCACCCGCGCGGGGAGGTCGGCACGGGCGTGGACCACGGCCGGAGCGGGCGCCTGGCCGACCACGGTCACCCCCGTGTCGGCCCGGCCCCCGCCCAGGGCGGTGAGCAGCTCGACGGCGCGGTCGGCGGCCACCTCGGGCAGCCGCGGGTCGACGCCGCGCTCGTTGCGCTTGCCGGCCTCGGAGCTGATGCGGTGGCGCTTGCCGGAGCGGAAGACCGAGGTGGCGTCGAAGTGGGCCGACTCCACCACCACGTGGGTCGTCGAGGCCGACATCTCGGTGCGGGCGCCGCCCATGACGCCGGCGATGCCGATCGGGCCGGTCGCGTCGGCGATGAGCAGGTCCTCGGGCGAGAGCTCGCGGTCGGTGTCGTCGAGGGTGGTGATGCGCTCCCCCGGCTCGGCGCGACGCACGCGGATCGCCCCGTCGAGGGTGTCGCCGTCGTAGGCGTGCAGGGGCTGGCCCAGCTCGAGCATGACGTAGTTGGTCACGTCGACGCCGAGGGAGATCGAGCGCATGCCGGCCTGCTGGAGGCGGCGGACCATCCAGTCCGGCGTGGGGGCCGTGGCGTCGAAGCCGGTGACCGTGCGCGCCACGAAGAGCGGGCAGCCCGCGGCGTCGTCGACCACCACCGGGTGGCCGTGGTCGTCGGCGGGCGGCACGTCGCGCTCGGCGGGGTCGACGTAGGGCAGGTCGTAGGCCAGGGCCGCCTCACGGGCGATGCCGCGCAGCGACAGGGCGTAGGCACGGTCGGGGTTGATCTCGAACTCGATGACCTCCTCCCGCAGGCCGAGCAGGTCGAAGACGTCGTCGCCCGGCTCGCCGGCGTCGGCGGGCAGCACGATGATGCCGTCGTGCTCCTCGCCCAGCCCGAGCTCGGAGGAGGAGCAGATCATGCCGGCCGAGACGTGGCCGTAGGTCTTGCGCGCCGAGATCCGGAAGTCACCGGGCAGCACGCCGCCGGGCAGGACGGTGACGACGAGGTCGCCGGGGGCGAAGTTGTGGGCTCCGCAGACGATGCCCTGCGGCTCGCCGGTGCCGTTGGCGTCACCGACGTCGACGGTGCACCAGTTGATGGTCTTGCCGTTCTTCTGCGGCTCCGGCTCCATGGTGAGCACGCGGCCCACGACGAGCGGGCCGGTGATGCCGGCACCGGCGCGCTCCACGGCCTCGAGCTTGAGGCCCAGGGCGGTCAGGCGTGCGGTGAGGTCGTCGGTGGTGACGTCGGCGGGCAGGTCGACGAGCTCGCGGATCCACGAGACAGGGGCCTTCATCAGATCTCACTCCCGAACGCGGTGGTGAAGCGGACGTCGGCCTCGAAGAGCGCGCGCAGGTCCTCGATGCCGTGGCGGAACATCAGCATCCGGTCGATGCCGAAGCCGAACGCGAAGCCGGTGTAGCGCTCCGCGTCGATGCCGCAGGCGGTGAGCACCCGGGGGTTGACCACCCCGCAGCCGCCGAGCTCGATCCAGCCCTCGCCGCGGCACGTGCGGCAGGACGCGGCGTCGGCAGCGCCGTCGTCGCCCGTGGCGAGCCCCGTGCCGCGGCACACGAAGCAGACCATGTCCATCTCCGCCGACGGCTCGGTGAAGGGGAAGTACGACGGGCGGAAGCGCGTGGAGATCCCGGCGCCGAACAGCGAGGAGACCAGGTGGTCGAGGGTGCCCTTGAGGTGGGCCATGGTGATGCCCTCGTCGATGGCCAGGCCCTCGACCTGGTGGAAGACCGGGCTGTGGGTCGCGTCGTACTCGTCGGTGCGGAAGACGCGACCGGGGCAGGCGATGTAGATCGGCGGGGTGCGGGTCAGCATCGAGCGCGCCTGCACCGGCGAGGTGTGCGTGCGCAGGACGACGCCGTGGTCGGCCGGGTCGGCCCAGAAGGTGTCCTGCATCGTGCGCGCCGGGTGGTCGGGGCCGAGGTTGAGGGCGTCGAAGTTCAGCCACTCGGCCTCGAGCACCGGCCCCTCCGCGATCTCCCAGCCCATCGCGACGAAGATGTCGGCGATCAGCTCCGAGCCGGTGGTCACGGGGTGGCGGGCGCCGACCGGGAGCCGGTCGGTGGGCAGGGTGACGTCGACGGTCTCCTCGACGAGCATCCGCTCCTCGTGCTCGACCTCGAGCACCTGCTGGCGGCGTGCGAGCGCCTGGTTGACGGCACCGCGCGCCTGGCCGATGCGCTTGCCGGCCTCCTTGCGGGCCTGCGGGGGCAGCGCGCCGATCTCGCGGTTGGCCAGGGCGAGCGCCGAGCGGTCGCCCGCGTGCTCGAGCCGGGCCGCCTTGAGCTGCTCCAGGTCGGTCGCGGCCTCGATGGCCGCAACGGCGGCGTCGCGCGCCGCCTCGACCTCCTCGGACTTCAAGGGGGTGACCTCCACGGGGTCGAAGTCGGTGTTGGGACCGGACATGACTGCCTTTCCAGCGGGTGGCCGCGCACTCCGGCGCGCGACGTGGTCAGTCTAGGAAGCCGCGGCCCCCGCCCGCGAACCGGTTGCCGGCCCTGGACGACGCCGTGCCCCCGCGCCCGGCCCGTGGACGACCGCCGCGCCGGGGCAGCCCCGACCGGGGTCACTCCGGTCGGCGGTCCTGGCTGGGCCAGGTGAGCACGATGCTGGCGCCGCCGCCGGGGGCGTCGCCGATGCTGACCGTGCCGCCGTGGGCACGGGTCAGGCCCCCGACGATGTACATGCCCAGGCCGGTGCCGCCACGCGCCCCGCCCTTCCAGAACTTCGTGAAGACGCGGCGCCGCAGGTCGAGCGGGATGCCCTCGCCCTCGTCCTGCACGACGACCCGGACCCCGGCGTGGTCGTGGTCGGGGCCGAGCGGGTCCAGGGTCACCGACACCGTCCCCTCGCCGTGACGCACGCCGTTCTCGACCAGGTTGGTGACGACCTGGGTGAACTTGTCGGGGTCGGCGGAGATCTCCGGCAAGTCGGCAGCGACGTGCAGCACCACCGGGCGCGAGGTGCCGGCCTGCACCGACTCCACGATGCGCCCGGTCAGCACGGCGGCGTCGCTGGGGCGGGGGTAGAGCTGGAGTCGCCCGGTGTCGATGCGGGCGACGTCGAGCAGCTCGGCGATGAGACGGCTCAGCCGGTCGGAGTCGGCGCTGACGGTGGTGAGCATCAGCTTCTTCTGGTCGTCGCTCAGCTTGTCCCAGCGGTTGAGCATGGCCTGGACGAAGCCCTTGACCCCGGTGAGCGGGGAGCGCAGCTCGTGGGCCACCGTGGCCACCAGGTCGGAGCGCTCCCGGTCGAGCCGGGCCCGGCCGCGACCGGAGCGGAGGGTGACCACCACGCTGCTCACGGGGCGGTCGAGCGCCGGACGGTGGATGCGCGCGGCCACGAGCACCTCGGTGCCGTCGGGCAGCAGCCACGACTGCTCCGGCACGGCCGTGCGCGTCGCCAGCCCCCGGTAGGGGCAGTTGTGGTCGAACCACGCCGCGCCGTCCTGGTCCTGGAGGGCCAGCACCTCGGCCAGGCCGCGGCCCACCGCGTCGAGGGCGCTGCGGCCGAGCATCTGCACCGCCACGCGGGAGACGAGTGTGACGCGGCCCTCGGCATCGGCGACGACGACACCGTCGGGCAGGGAGTCGGCGAGCTGCTGGGCGTCCACGCCGCCCACCCTAGGCCCCGGCGAGGCACCCCACCGGCTGCCCGAGGGACGGGTCAGACGCGGTGCGCGCGGGCGGAGGCGTAGAGGCAGAGCGCCGCGGCGGTGGAGAGGTTGAGGCTCTCGGCCCGCCCGAGGATCGGGATGCGGACCCGGTGGTCGGCCAGTGCCGCCAGCTCCTCGGGCAGTCCCCACGCCTCGTTGCCGAAAAGCCACGCGGTGGGGGCCGCCAGCAGGTCGTCGGCCTCGAAGAGGTCGACCTCGCCGGCGCCGTCGGCGGCGAGGACCTGCAGCCCCGCGGACTGCGCGCGGCGTACGGCGTCGGCCGGGTCGGCCGCCACGGCGACCGGCACCTGGAACAGGCTGCCGACGCTGGCGCGCACCGTCTTGGGGTTGTAGGCGTCGACCGAGCTGCCGGCCAGCACCACGGCTCCGGCTCCGGCGGCGTCGGCCGTGCGGACGACCGTGCCGGCGTTGCCGGGGTCGCGCACGTCGGCGCAGAGGGCGACTAGGCGGGGCGCCGGGTCGAGCAGGTGCTCCAGCGGCCGGTCGAGGAACCGGCACACCGCCACGACCCCCGCCGGGTTGACGGCGTCGCTCAGCGAGGCCAGGGCGCGCTCGTCGACGAGGGTCCAGGCCGCCTCGGCCGCTGTGGCCGCGGCGGACAGCGCGGCGTGGCGCTCGGTGGCGGCGGGAGTGGCGAAGACCTCCACCACGCATCCGGGCACCACGATCGCCGACTCGACGGCCTTCGGACCGTCGGCAAGGAACAGCCGCCGCTCGGATCGGGCCGAGCGGCGGCTGAGCTTGCGCGCTTCCTTGACACGACCGTTGCCGGTCGTCAGGGGGACGGTGGTCAGGCCGAGGCCTCCGCCTTGGGCGCGTTGACGTCGGCGGGCAGGGCGGCCTTGGCCGTCTCCACCAGCGCGTTGAACGCGGCGACGTCGTTGACGGCCAGCTCGGCGAGGATCTTGCGGTCGACCTCGACGCCGGCCAGGTTGAGGCCCTGGATGAAGCGGTTGTAGGTCATGCCCTGCGCACGCGCGGCGGCGTTGATGCGCTGGATCCACAGCTTGCGGAAGTTGCCCTTGTTCTTGCGGCGGTCGTTGTAGCTGTAGACCAGGGAGTGGGTGACCTGCTCCTTGGCCTTGCGGTACAGGCGCGAGCGCTGGCCGCGGTAGCCGCTGGCGCGCTCGAGGGTCGTCCGGCGCTTCTTCTGGGCGTTCACTGCCCGCTTGACGCGTGCCACGTTGTTACTCCTTGTTGCGGTGGAAGATCTGAGGTGGTGCCGACCGGGTCGGCGTGGGCGGTCGCGACGGGCGCGGCCGCCAGGGGCGGACGAGGGTCAGAGACCCAGCATCTTCTTGGCGCGCGGGACGTCGGCCTTGGCGACCTCCACGGTGCCGGTGAGGCGACGCGTGACCTTGGAGGCCTTCTTCTCCAGGTTGTGGCGCTTGCCGGCCTTCTCGCGGAGGATCTTGCCCGAGCCGGTCACGCGGAAGCGCTTGCCGGCACCGGAGTGGCTCTTGTTCTTCGGCATCTGTATCTCTCTCTCGTCGTCAGCCACGGGCACGGTGGTGCCCCGGCGGGAGTCTCAGGCCTCGATCTCGGGATCGAGGTTCTCGGAGCGTCCACGCTCCTTCTTCTTGGCCACGGGCCCGGCGGCGTGGGCGGCGTCGCGCTCCGCGCGCTCACCGGCCTCGAGCGCGGCACGCTCGGCGGCCTTGTTGTCCTTCTGGGCCTGCATGTCGACCTTGGCCTCGGCCTTCTTCTTGTGCGGGCCCAGGACCATGATCATGTTGCGGCCGTCCTGCTTGGGCGAGGACTCCACGAAGCCGAGCTCGGTGACGTCCTCGGCCAGACGCTGCAGCAGACGGAAGCCCAGCTCGGGACGGTGCTGCTCACGACCGCGGAACATGATCGTGATCTTGACCTTGTCCCCGGCGCGGAGGAACCGCACGACGTGACCCTTCTTGGTCTCGTAGTCGTGGGCGTCGATCTTCGGACGAAGCTTCATCTCCTTGATGATCACGTTCGTCTGGTTGCGACGGGCCTCGCGCGCCTTCTGGGCGTTCTCGTACTTGAACTTGCCGTAGTCCATGAGCTTGCAGACCGGCGGGCGGGCCATCGGGGCGATCTCGACGAGGTCGAGGTCGGCTTCCTGGGCAAGGCGCAGCGCGTCGGCGGTGGGAACGATGCCGACGGTCTCGCCACTGGGGCCAACGAGGCGGACCTCGGAAACCCGGATCCGGTCGTTGATTCGAAGCTCGGTGCTGATGTGTCCTCCTGGTTGGGATCTGTCCGGAGGCCTCGCGCCGTCCACGCTCGGCGTGGAAATGAACAAAGGCTCCCGCTGGTGACCCAAGCGGAAGCCAGTCGCGACACGCCTCCCCTGCCGGGTGACGCATCCTCTGCCGAGGTCCTGCACCGTGCTGGCACGACGCGTGGTGGATCCTCGGTAGACCGGTGACCCGACGACCTGTGCCTCGGACTGCTCCGTGGCGGCGGTCGGTGCGGGTGGGAGACGTGTGCTGCTGGTCCCCGCTTGGAGATCGCCCCGTCGCAACGTGCACGGCGGAACTGATCGGTCAACACCGAACCCTAGCCGAGCATTCCGACGCCGCGCCAATCAGCGGAGCCGTCGGCCGGGCCGGGCCAGCCGGCCGGGTCAGCCGGCCGGGTCAGTCGGCCGGAGGGTCGGCGTCGGGCCGCACCCATCCCGAGCGCTCGCCGACGCGCGCCAGCGTCCACCCGGCCGCCAGCGCCTCGAGGTCCTGACCCTCGATCGCCACCACCACCGGGCCGGCCAGGTCGACCACGAGGGCGGCGGCCTCCTCCTGCACCGCCGACCGCGCCGCACCCGACGCCGACACCGGCACCGGCCGGGCCTGCGGGTCCCAGGCCGCCATGGTCTCCAGCGAGGTGAAGGCCAGCAGGGCGCGCCGCCCGTCGCGGCCGGTCATCAGCACCGCTGCCATGTCGCTGGTCTTGTCGTGGGCCAGGCCGGCGTCGTCGACCTCGACCTCGCCGAGCACGGCCACCACCGGCACCAGCAGGCGCGAGGTCGACAGGGCCGCGAGGGCGTCGACGTAGGCACCGCGGTCGGAGGAGTACGCCGCCAGGGCCGCCACCACGTCGGGGGCGGCACGCCCGTCGTCGTCGGGGAAGGCCGGTCCCTGCAGCTGGCGGGGCAGGCCGGGCGGCTGGTCGCTCACCGGCCCATCCTCCCCGACACCGCGGCGCGCGGCGAACCGGGGCGAGACCGGGTGGGGCGGCCGCGCGGCTCGACATGTGATCCACAACGTAAGTCGAGTGTCTGAGTTGACTTACAGGTATTGCTTTGCAGAGGGTGGAGCCATGACCGTGACCCCCGTGCTCGCCGGCCCGGCCGCGCCCACCCCCACGACCCCACCCCCACGACCCCTGCGACGTCCCCGCCTGCGGCACTTCCGCCGGTGGGTCTCCCCCCTCGTCATCCTCACGCTGTGGCAGCTCGCCAGCAGCACGGGGCTCCTCGACCCCCGCACCATGGCCTCGCCCGCGCAGATCGCCGTGCAGGCGGTCGAGCTGGTGCGCGACGGGACACTGGGCCCAGCCGTGCTGACCTCGGTGCAGCGCGTCGTCCTGGGCTTCCTCATCGGCGCCGTCATCGGCGTGGTCCTCGCCGTGCTGGCCGGTCTGAGCCGCGTCGGCGACGACGCGGTCGACCCGCCGATGCAGATGCTGCGCACGCTTCCCCACCTCGGGCTCGTGCCGCTGTTCATCATCTGGATGGGGCTCGGGGAGACCCCGAAGATCGCCCTGATCGCGATGGGGGTGATGTTCCCGCTCTACCTCAACACCCTCGGCGGCATCCGCAGCATCGACCGCAAGACGATGGAGGTGGCCAAGGCGCTGCACCTCACGCGGGCCCAGCGGATCCGTCACGTCGTCGTGCCGGGCGCCATGCCGCAGACCCTCGTCGGCCTGCGCCAGAGCCTGGGCATCGCGTGGCTCACCCTCATCGTCGCGGAGACCCTCAGCGCCACCTCCGGGCTCGGGTTCATGATCAACAACGCCCGGGAGTTCCTCCGCATCGACGTCATCGTCGTGGGCCTCGTGGTCTACAGCCTGCTCGGCCTGCTCACCGACGTCGTCGTCCGCCACCTCGAGAGAAGGGCCCTGTCATGGCGTTCCTGAAGTCCCGCTCCGCCCAGGGCGAGAGCCGCTCGGCCCGACGGGGGGCCCCGGCCCTCGACCCGTCGCTGGTCGCCCGGGTCCGCTCCCACCACCGCTCCTTCGGCCAGACCCACGTGCTCAAGGACGTCGACCTCGACATCGCCCCCGGCGAGTTCGTGGCCCTCCTGGGTCGCAGCGGCTGCGGCAAGTCGACGCTGCTGCGCAGCCTCGCCGGGCTCGACCCCGCCCCCGTCGACGAGGTGCAGGTCAGCGGACGCACCTCGGTGGCCTTCCAGGAGCCGCGACTGCTGCCGTGGCGCGACGTGCGCGAGAACGTCGCCCTCGCGCTGCTCAACGCCCCCGAGCGCGCCGAGCGGCACCGCCTGGCCGACGAGCGGATCACCGAGGTCGGCCTCAGCGGCAAGAGCGACGCCTGGCCGCTGCAGCTCTCCGGCGGGCAGGCCCAACGGGTCTCCCTGGCCCGCGCGCTGGTCAGCAACCCCTCGCTGCTGCTGCTCGACGAGCCCTTCAGCGCCCTCGACGCCCTGACCCGCATCGAGATGCACCAGCTCGTCATCGACCTGTGGCGACGCCACTCCATGGCCATCCTCATCGTCACCCACGACGTCGACGAGGCGCTCGCCCTGGCCGACCGCCTCATCGTGCTCGACGAGGGCAAGGTCGCCGACTCCTGGCAGATCACCCTGCCGCGCTCCGACCGCGACCACTCCCAGCCCGAGATCGCCCGCACCCGCTCCGCGGTGCTGCAGGCCCTCGGCGTCAGGCCCACTCCCCCCAACCCGAACCGTCAGACCCAGAAGCAAGGTGCCGCATGAACCACGTCTCCCCCACCTCCCTCCGCCGCGTCCGCCGTCGAGGCCTGCTCGCCGGCGCCGTCGCCGCCGGGCTGCTGCTCACCGGCTGCGGTGGCGGCACGGGCAACGAGGACGCCGTCGCCGACGACGGCTCGGTCGACCTCAGCAAGGTGACCCTCATCGTCGGCGACCAGCGCTCCAGCAGCGTGCGCGCGCTCCTCGAGGCGGCCGACCTGGCCGACACGCCGTACGACATCGAGTGGAAGGAGTTCACCTCCGGCCCGCCGATGCTCGAGTCGATCAACGCCGGGGCCGTGCACGTCGGGCTCGTCGGCAACACCCCGCCGCTCTTCGCGGCCGCGGCCCAGGGGCAGTTCAAGATGGTCCAGGCCGTCACGTTCTCCGGCAAGGGCGACGCGATCCTCGTGCCGAAGGACTCCCCCATCGAGTCGGTGGCCGACCTGGCCGGCAAGGACGTCGGCGTGGCCGTCGGCAGCTCGGCCAACTACAACCTGCTGGCCCAGCTCGGCGAGGCCGGCGTGGGCTACGACGAGATCGAGGTCAAGAACCTCCAGCCCGCCGACGCACTCGCCGCCTTCACCTCCGGCAGCCTCGACGCCTGGGCGGTGTGGGACCCCTTCACCTCCCAGGCCGTCATCGACGAGGGCGCCCGGGTGCTCGTCGACGGCGAGGGGCTGGTCAACGGCTACAACTTCCAGGTCGCTTCCGACGAGGCCATCGACGACACCGCGACCGCGGCGGCCCTCGAGGACTACCTCGCCCGGGTCACCGAGGCGCAGCTGTGGTCGGGCGAGCACCAGCAGGAGTGGGCCGACGTGTGGGCCGAGCAGACCGGCCTGACCCCCGAGGTCACGCTGGCCGCGGCCAAGCAGCGCCCGGTCACCATCGTGCCGATCGACGAGGAGGTCGTCGCCTCGGAGCAGGAGATGGCCGACGCCTTCACCGAGAACGGGCTGCTGCCGGAGTCGGTGGACGTGGCCGACTACTTCTCCGACGCCTTCAACGACGTCACCGCCACCCAGCAGAGCCCGACCGCCGGAGCGGCCCGCTGATGCCGGGCGCGAGGCTCCACTGGTTCCTGCCGACCTCCGGCGACAACCGGGGCCTGGTCGGGGCCGGGCAGGGTGTGCCGGCCTCCGTGCGTGCGGGTCTCGACGAGACCGTCACCCACGGCTTCCGCGCCCCGAGCATCGACTACCTCGCCCAGGTCGCGCGTACGGCGGAGCAGCTCGGCTTCGAGGGGGTGCTGACCCCGACCGGCACGTTCTGCGAGGACGCGTGGCTGACCACGGCGGCGCTCATCCGCGAGACCACGCGGCTGAAGTTCCTCGTCGCCTTCCGACCCGGCGTGGTCAACCCGGTGCTGGCCGCCCAGATGGCCGCGACCTACCAGCGCATCTCCGGGGGCCGGCTGATGCTCAACGTCGTGACCGGCGGTGAGCCGCGCGAGCAGGCGCGCTTCGGCGACACCGCGGCCAAGGAGGTGCGCTACGCCCGCACCGAGGAGTTCCTCGCCGTGGTGCGCGGCACCTGGTCGCAGGCGCCCTTCGACTTCGACGGGGACCACTTCCGCGTGGAGGGGGCGATGGTCAGCGGTGGCATCGACCCGGTGCCCGACGTCTACTTCGGCGGCTCCTCCGGGCCGGCCGGCCCGGTCGCGGCCAAGCACGCCGACGTCTACCTGACCTGGGGCGAGCCGCCGGAGCTGGTGGCGGAGAAGATCGCCTGGATGCGTGAGCTCGCCCGGGCCGAGGGACGCACGCTGCGCTTCGGGCTGCGCGTGCACACCCTGTCGCGTGACACGAGCGAGGCCGCCTGGGCCCACGCCCAGACGCTGCTCGACGGCCTCGACCC
The DNA here is from genome assembly GCF_023712465.1 of Nocardioides sp. P86. Taxonomy (NCBI): domain Bacteria; kingdom Bacillati; phylum Actinomycetota; class Actinomycetes; order Propionibacteriales; family Nocardioidaceae; genus Nocardioides; species Nocardioides sp. P86. The sequence goes on from NZ_JAMAYE010000001.1 coordinate 23,052, forward strand.
CGCCACCGTCGCCGGGGCCCAGGAGGCCCTGCGGGCCAGCGAGTCGACCGGGCAGCAGCGGATGCTCGCCCTGCGCGACGGGCGCACGAGCTTCGACTCCGCGCGTGAGCTGGAGGTGTCGCCGAACCTGTGGACCGGCGTCGGGCTCGTGCGTGGCGGGGCCGGCACCGCGCTGGTGGGCAGCCACGACGAGGTCGCCGCCCGCATCGCCGACTACCACGCGGTGGGGGTGGACGAGTTCATCCTGTCCGGCTACCCGCACGTGGAGGAGGCCTACTGGTTCGCCGAGGGGGTCATGCCTCGACTGGCCGCCCTGGGCGTCACCGGAGCGGCCACCACGACGCGCGGTCGCGAGGCGGTCGCCGCGGGGCGCTGAGGCACCGAGCACGCCGCACCACGCACGCGGCACCACCCGACCCCGGGCCTCGCACGAGGCCCGGGGTCGCTCGCGTGTGTCAGGCTGGAGGGGTGGACGACGCCGCCTGGGCCGCACTGACCCTCACCCTCACCGCGCTGGGCGCGGTGGGCACCTGGCTGGTCTGGCGGCGACGCGGCCCGGCCCCCGCCCTGCGGATCGGCGGGCTGACCCTGCTGCCCCTGGCGGCCTACCTCACCGACACCCTGCAGATGGCCACCCGCATCGGCACCGCGGTCTCCGACTGGGCGGCAGGCCTCGTGCTGAGCCCGGTCGTGTGGACCGGGATCGTGCTGGCCGGCGTGGGGGTCGGCCTCGTGCTGCTCGCCGGGTCGCTCACCGCCCGCGGCATCGGGGTGCGCGGCGTGCAGCGCGAGGGCGCCCTGGGCCCGGCCCGCGGCGCGGCCCCCGCGGGCGCCGACGGCTCCGCCGCACCGACCCGCGCGACCCGGACGAGCCGGGCCGAGCGGAAGGCCGCCACCGCGAGCGGGGCCGGCAAGGGCGAGCCCGCCATCGACGACGACCTCGCCGACATCGAGGCCCTGCTGCGCAAGCGCGGCATCTCCTGACCCCCGCCCGGAGCGCCCGGGTGGTGCTCGACCTGGCCCGGGAGCGGGCGCCACGGCTGGCCGGCTCGCGGCTGGTGTGCCTGGACGGGCCGGCCGGGTCGGGCAAGACCACCCTGGCCGTGGCCCTGGCCGACCTGGCGACCTCCGCGGGGCTCGACGCCCACGTCGTCCACATGGACGACCTCTACGACGGCTGGGAGGGGCTACCCCGCGTCGGCGAGGCGCTCGCACCGCTGCTGGGCCCCCTCGCCACCGGGGCCCCCGGCCGCTACCGCCGCTACGACTGGCACCGGGCGGCCCTCGCCGAGACCGTGACCGTGCCCCCGGCCCCGTTGCTGGTGCTCGAGGGCGTGGGCTCGGGCCTCGCCGCGTGGTCGCACCACCAGACCCTGCTGGTCTGGGTCGAGGCCCCGTCGGCGCTGCGACTGGCGCGCGGCCTCGAGCGCGACGGGGCCGACCTGGCCGACCGGTGGCGGGCGTGGCGCACGGCCGAGGACCTCCACCACACCGCCGACCGCACCCGGGAGCGGGCCGACCTCGTCGTCGACGGCACCGGCCGGACGCCTCCCGGGCCGCCGGGCGAGGCGCCCTAGGGTGGGGCCCATGCGTGCTCCCAGCGGTGACCAGTTCGAGATCGCCGGCGGCGGCTACCGCGCCGTCGTCACCGAGAGCGGGGCCGCGCTCCGCACGCTCGAGCACGCCGGGCGTCCCCTCGTCGACGGCTTCGCCGAGGAGGAGATGACCTCCGGCGGGCGCGGCCAGCTGCTCATGCCCTGGCCCAACCGGCTGCGCGACGGCCGCTACCGCTGGGGCGGACGCGAGCACCAGCTCGCCCTGACCGAGCCCGGCCGCGCCAACGCCTCCCACGGGCTCGTGCGCTGGGTGGCCTGGACCGCCGAGGAGCACACCGGCCACTCGGTGTCGCTGTCCTACCGCCTCATGGCGCAGAGCGGCTACCCCTGGACGCTGGACCTGCACGTCGTCTACGACCTCTCCGCCGACGGGCTCACCGTGACCCAGACCGCCAGCAACACCTCGACCACGCCCGCGCCGTGGGCCAGCGGGGCCCACCCCTACCTCCGCGTCGGCGCCGGCCCCGTCGACCCCCTCGAGCTCACGCTGCCGGCGGCGACCCGGATCCTGGTCGACCCCGAGCGGCTGCTGCCGGTCGGCACCGAGGAGGTCGAGGGCACGACGTACGACTTCCGGGTGGCGCGGCCGCTGCGCGACCTGCCGCTCGACGACGGCTTCACCGACCTCGTGCGCGACGACGACGGCACCGCCACCGCGGTGCTGCGCGACCCGCGCTCCGGCGAGGGCGTGGCGCTGTGGGTCGACCGCCACCACACCGCGCTGCAGGTCTACAGCGCCGACGAGGTCGCCGCCACCGCGCGGCGCTCGCTGGCCGTGGAGCCGATGACGGCTCCCGCCGACGCCTTCTCCTCCGGCACCGGTGTCGTCACCCTCGGCGCCGCGGGCGAGCCCGACGACTCCTTCTCCGCCACGTGGGGCATCCGGGCGCTGGACTGAGCCGCCGCGCACCACTTACCGACCGTTGCGACCACTACCCGACTGTCGTGACGGTCGGGTAGTGGTCGCAACGGTCAGTAGGACGTGCCGGTCGGGGCGCAGCTCAGCGGGGCAACTCGGCGGCCAGGGCGCGGAGCTGGCGGGCGTGGGCCTGGGCGCGGGCGCCGTCGGAGCCCTGGATGCCCATCACCGCGGCGGTCGTGCCGTCGGCGAGGTCGAGGGTGACCCACGGGGCACCCGGCGGGAGGTTGACCGAGACGATCTGCGGCCAGCTGTACTCGCGGCGGCGGTAGCCGTTGACCACGATCAGCCGGTCGCGCTCGGCCACGACGCGGGAGCGCACGAGGGCGAACATGCAGGCGTAGCCCAGCCCCACCAGCACGAAGAGCGTGCCGATCTGGAAGGCCGTGAACTTGGCCTGGGTCTCGTCGTCGAAGCTGAACCACGCGGCGGCGAACATCGCGAGCAGGCCGACGCCGAGCACCGCGCCGACGATGCGCGGGCCCAGCGGGCGCCAGGTGTGGGGCAGGGTGGGCGCGAGGTCGCGTCGCGCCGGACCCTCAGAGGCGGCAGGCATGGATGTCGGTGGTGAGGATGCCGCGGGCGCCGACCTGCCAGAGCTCGTCCATGAGGCGCTGGGCACCGCTGCGCGGCACCATCACCCGCACGGCCGACCAGCCCTCGCGGTGCAGCGGGGCCACGGTGGGGCTCTCGATGCCGGGGGTCAGGGCGACCGCGGCGGCGACCGCCTCGCTGGGGATGTCGTAGTCCATCATCACGTAGGAGCGGGCCACCAGCACGCCCTCCACGCGACGGCGGAAGACCTCGAAGCCGTCGGGAGCGGCCGCGCCGGAGCGGGTGATGACCACCGCCTCCGACTCCAGGATCGTCTCGCCGAAGACCTCGAGCCCCGCCTGGCGCAGCGTGCTGCCGGTCTCGACGACGTCGGCGATCGCGTCGGCCACACCGAGCTGGATGCTGGTCTCCACGGCCCCGTCGAGGCGGATCACCGTGGCCTCGATGCCGCGCTCGGCCAGGAAGGACCGCACGACCCCGACGTACGACGTGGCGATGCGGGCGCCCTGGAGCTGCGCCAGGTCGGTGAACGCACCGCGGGGGCCGGCGAAGCGGAAGCGGCTGCGGCCGAAGCCCAGGCGCATGGCCTCGTCGGCCTGCGCCCCGGAATCCTGGAGCAGGTCGCGCCCCGTGACCCCGACGTCGAGGGTGCCCTCGCCGACGTAGAGCGCGATGTCGCGCGGGCGGAGGTAGAAGAACTCCACGCCGTTGTCGGCGTCGATGAGGGTGAGCTGCTTGGAGTCGTCGCGCTGGCGGTAGCCCGCTTCGCGCAGGATCTCCGAGGCCGACTGCGACAGCGAGCCCTTGTTGGGCACCGCGACACGCAGCAGCGGGGTGGCGGGAGAGGTCATCGGGTCGGCCTTCGCGGGTGCGGTCACAGGTGGGCGTAGACGTCGTCGAGCTCGAGGCCGCTCGCCAGCATGAGGCACTGGGCGTGGTAGAGCAGCTGGCTGATCTCCTCGGCCGTGCGCTCCTTGCCCTCGTGCTCGGCCGCCATCCACGACTCCGCGGCCTCCTCGACCAGCTTCTTGCCGATGGCGTGCACGCCAGCGTCGAGCTGGGCCACGGTGCCGGATCCTGCGGGGCGGGTCCGGGCCTTGTCCTGCAGCTCGGCCCACAGCTCGTCGAACGTCTTCACAGCAGAGCAGCCTAGGCGGTGCCGTCGCGGCGGCCTACGACGGGACCGCGCGACGGCACCCGCCGTGGCCTGGGCCACGCCGTCCGGGGCGACTGCGGCCCGACTGCAGCCCAGCTGCGGCCCGGGAGGGATCAGGCCAGCCGACCGCGGCGCAGCCGCTTGAGCACGTGCGCGGTCTGGAGCGCGGCCGAGGTGGCCTCGTGGCCCTTGTCCTCCTTCGAGCCCTCCAGGCCGGCGCGGTCGAGCGCCTGCTGGTCGTCGTCGCAGGTGAGCACGCCGAAGCCGACCGCGACCTGGTGGTCGAGCGCGACCCGGGTCAGGCCGTCGGTGGCGGCGTTGCACACGTAGTCGAAGTGGGGCGTGCCGCCGCGCACGACGACACCGAGCGCGACGACCGCGTCGTAGCCCTGGGCGGCCAGGGTCGCGGCCACGACGGGGAGCTCGAAGGTGCCGGGCACCCGCACGACCAGCGGGTTGCCCACGGAGTACTCCTCCAGGGCACGGTGGGCACCGGCGAGCAGGCCGTCCATGACCTCGGTGTGCCAGCTGGCCGCGACGACGGCGACGCGCAGGTCGGAGGCGTCGACGGCCTCGGGGGTGGGTGCTCCGTGGCCGCTCATCGGGTGGCTCCGTTCGTCTCGAGGTCGGTGCCGGCCACCGTGCTGGTGCCGGCTGCGGGGTCTGCTGCGGGGGCCGGGACCTCGCTGTGGAGGTCGGGCAGGACGTGGCCCATCCGGTCACGCTTGGTGAGCAGGTAGGCCAGGTTGTGGTCGTTGGGGTGCGGGGTGAGCGGCACGCGCTCGGCGACGGTGATGCCGAAGTCCTCGAGGTTGCTCACCTTGTCGGGGTTGTTGGTCATCAGGCGCACGCTGGCCACGCCCAGGTCGCGCAGGACCTGGGTCGCGGTGCCGTAGTGGCGGGCGTCGGCGGGCAGGCCGAGGTCGAGGTTGGCGTCGACCGTGTCGCGCCCGCCGTCCTGCAGGGCGTAGGCCTGGAGCTTGGCCAGCAGCCCGATGCCGCGACCCTCGTGGCCGCGCAGGTAGATCACCACGCCGCGCCCCTCGGCGACGACGCGCTCGAGGGCCTCGTCGAGCTGCGGCCCGCAGTCGCAGCGGTGGCTGCCGAAGACGTCGCCGGTGAGGCACTCGGAGTGGACCCGGGTCAGCACCGGCTCCTCGCCGGAGAGGTCACCGTGCACGAGGGCGATGTGCTCGGAGCCGTCGACGGTGATGCGGTAGCCCACGGCGGTGAAGTCGCCGGCGCGGGTGGGCAGGCGGGTCTCGGTGACCCGCTCGACGAGGTTCTCCACCCGGCGGCGGTGCCGCACGAGGTCCTCGATGGAGATCATGGCCAGGTCGTGCTCGTCGGCGAAGGCGCGCAGCTCGGGGGCGCGCTTCATGGTGCCGTCGTCGTTGACGACCTCCACCAGCACCCCGGCGGGGGTCAGCCCGGCGAGGCGGGCCAGGTCGACCGCCGCCTCGGTGTGGCCGCGGCGCACGAGCACACCGCCCTCGCGGTAGCGCAGGGGGAAGACGTGACCGGGGCGGGTCAGCTCCCAGGGCTCGGTGGCGGAGTCGGCGAGCACCCGGGCGGTGTGGGCCCGGTCGGCGGCCGAGATGCCGGTGGACACGCCGTCGCGGGCGTCGACGGAGATCGTGTAGGCCGTGCGCAGCTTGTCCTTGTTGTGCGGCGTCATCAGCGGGATCTCGAGCCGGTCGAGCATGTCGGCGGGCATCGGCACGCAGATCACGCCGCTGGAGTGGCGGATGGTGAAGGCCATCAGCTCGGGGGTCGCCTTGGCCGCGGCGAAGATGATGTCGCCCTCGTTCTCCCGGCCCTCGTCGTCGACGACCACGACGGCCCGGCCCGCCGCGATGTCGGCGATGGCGCGCTCGACGCTGTCGAGGCGCACGCCGCCGTGCTGCTCGGCGTGCTGCGCGGTGTAGGCGTCGACCAGGGGCTCGGCCTGCTCGACCGGCTCGTCGTGGGGTGCGGGGGTCTGGGTCATGCGTGTGCTCCTTCGAGGGCGGTCGTCTCCTCGACGACCGTGCGGGTGGCGCGCCACCAGGTGACGAGCCCGGCGACGCAGAAGCCGCCGTAGAACAGGTACATGCCGGCGGTCGGGTAGTAGCCGGCCCGGACGAGGGTGGTGACGCCGACGGCGTCGACGGCGATCCACACCAGCCAGAACTCCACCCAGCCGCGCGCCATGCCGTAGGTCGCCAGCAGCGAGCCGGCGAGGATCCAGGCCTCGGTGGCGGGGCTGTAGGAGCCGATCCGCGCCAGCACCTCGTGGGCCACGGCGTAGCCGACCGCCGCGAGGGCGAGCAGCTGGAGCCGCTCGGCCCCGGTGGCCCAGCGCGGCGCGATCGCCCCGCCGTCGCTGCCGGAGCGGGCGTGGCTCCAGCGCCACCAGCCGTAGACGCCGGCCACGGCGAAGAACACCTGACGCCCGGCCTGGCCCCACAGCGGCTCGGCGACGGTGCCGCTGATCTCGCCGCTCACGAAGACGGTGAAGAGCAGCGCGTTGCCGACCAAGCCGACCGGCCAGGCCCAGGTGAGGCGGCGCATGCCCAGGAGGGCGCTGGCCAGGCCGAAGCCGTTGCCCACGACCTCGCGCACGCTGAGCGCTCCCCCGCCGACCGGGATCGAGCCGTGCAGCAGCCACTGCACCACGGCGTCGAGCATCAGGTGCCCTCCCCGAGGCGGCGCACCAGCGCGTCGAGGTGACCGCCCACGAGCAGCTTCTCGACGTGCTTGGCCAGCACGTCGGCCTCGAGGTTGACCCGGTCGCCGACGCGGCGCGAGCCCAGCGTGGTGCGCGCCAGGGTCTCGGGGATCAGGCTGACGGTGAAGCTGCGCTCGCCGGCCTCGACCACGGTGAGGCTGACGCCGTCGACGGTGATGGAGCCCTTGTCGACCAGGTAGCGGCCCAGGTCGCCGCCGGGCCCCTGCGGCAGGGAGACCTCGACGACCTCCCAGTGCTCGCTCGGGGTGCGACGCAGCACCTCGCCGACGCCGTCGACGTGGCCCTGCACGATGTGCCCGCCCAGCCGCTTGTCGGCGGTGACCGCACGCTCGAGGTTGACCCGGTCGCCCGGCGCGACGCCGCGCAGGCCGGTCTTGTCGAGGGTCTCCTGCATGACGTCGGCGGTCCAGGTCGTGGCCGTGCGCTCCGCGACGGTCAGGCAGCAGCCGTTGACCGAGATCGAGTCGCCGAGACCGGCGTCCTCGAGCACGACCGAGGCCTCGACGGTGAGGCGGATCGCGTCGCCCTGCTCCTCGACGGCGGCCACGGTGCCGAGCTCCTCGACGATTCCGGTGAACATCAGCGGGTCCCTCCTGGGATGGGCGCCGGCGGGGCGGCCGGCTGGTCGACGGGGTGGTCGGACCCGCGCGGGGCGGGCACCAGGGTGAGGCGTACGTCGGGCTGCTCGCCCGCCACGCCCTCGATGACGGTGACGTCGGTGAGCACCGGTCGCAACGCTGCGGCGACGGTGCTGATTCCGAGGTCGCCCACGGCGCTGGCGCCCGCACCCAGCAGCACGGGGGCGACGTAGGCGACGATCTCGTCGACGAGCCCGGCGCGCACGAACGCCGCGGCCAGGCGCGGGCCGCCCTCGAGGAAGACGTGGCGGCGCTCGAGCCCGGCGAGCTGGGCCAGCGCGGCCCGGGGGTCGCGGGTGCGCAGGTGCACGGTCTCGGCGGAGCCGTCGAGGACCCGGCGACCCGGCTCGAGGTCGCTCTCCCCCATGACGGCGCGCAGCGGCTGGCGCTCCAGCGGGCGGTCCTGCTCGTCGCGCACGGTGAGCGCGGGGTCGTCGGCGGCCACCGTGCCGGTGCCCACGAGCACGGTGTCGGCGAGGGCGCGCAGCCGGTGCACGTCGCGGCGGCTGGCGCGCCCCGAGATCCAGCGGCTGGTGCCGTCGGCGGCCGCGCTGCGCCCGTCGAGGGTGGCCGCCAGCTTCCAGGTCACGAAGGGGCGGCCGTGCTCGACCGCGAAGGTCCACACCCGGTTGAGCGCGCGGGCGTCGTGCTCGAGCAGGCCGGCCTCGACCACGAGGCCGGCCGCACGCAGGGTCTCGGCGCCGCCCCGGGCCACCGGGTTGGGGTCGGACTGGGCGTAGACGACCCGGCGTACGCCGGCCTCCACCAGCGCCTGCGCGCACGGTCCGGTGCGGCCGGTGTGGTTGCAGGGCTCCAGGGTGACCACGGCGGTGGTGCCGCGAGCGGCCGCTCCCGCGCGGGCCAGCGCGTCGGCCTCGGCGTGGGGCGTGCCGGCCCCGCGGTGGAAGCCCTCGGCCACGGTGGCGCCGTCGTCGGCGAGCAGGACGCAGCCGACCCGCGGGTTCGGCGACAGCGGCACGCCCGGGGTGGCGGCCAGGGCGAGGGCGCGACGCATGGCCGCCGCCTCGTGCCCGGCGCCGTCGGTCCGACCGGTGCCGTGCCCGGCGTCGTGTCCGGTGCCGTGCTCGCTGCTCACCGCCGCCCCTCTCTGGTCCGTGCTCGGACTCCGGGGCTGACTGCGGTGGTCGACGACGGCACGCGTCGCGTGCGCCGACGGGTCACCTGCGTGCACTTCCCATCCGGACTTTGACCGTCGGTCCAGGAGTTCCACCTGGTCAACCGGTCACTGGAGGTGACCGGGTCGCGGACTTTCACCGCCGGCTCGGATTTTCACCGACCCCAGAGCACGCGAGCAATGTTGACTCGTCAGGTGCAGTTTAACCACACCCGTGTCGTCCGCGGGTGTGAGCACCCGCACAGCGGGGTCGGCGTAGCGGTCCGGGCAGGCGGCCGGGGGCCTGCGACCGGGGCGCGTCATGCGGACCGTGGATGCGCCTCCAGCCCTCGCATGACGCCGGCAGGGACACGCGGCAGGCGGGCACGGGCGGCGGCACAGGCGGCCGGGGTGGCGCTGCTCAGGCGGTGGCGTCCTCGCGGCGGCCGAAGGGCAGCAGCGCCAGGCCCTGGCGGTCCAGGCCGGCGGGGTCGGCGGCGTCGCCCTCGAGGCGTGCGAAGCCCTCCTCGGCGTAGAGCGTGTCGCCGGCCTCGCGCGCGAGCACCTCGAGGAAGGTCAGCTGGTCCTCGCCCAGGCGCAGGTCGGCCTCCAGGGCGCGTGCGACGTCCCAGGCGTGGAGGGTCAGCTCGAGGGTGTCGTAGGGCGCGGTGGCGGCCAGGGCGGGGTCGTCGGGGATGGCGGCGGCGTAGGTGGCCATCAGGTCGCCGGTGACGTCGCCGGCCAGGTGCGCCCCGAGCACGTGCTCGTGGTGCTCGAGGACGTGGGTCACGACGTCGGAGACCGTCCACCCCGGGCAGGAGGGCACGGGCCTGACCAGGTCGGCCGCACCGACGCGGTCGAGCACGGCGCGGAAGGTGTGGGCGGCGCGCAGGTAGGTGGCCTGGAGGGTCGGCACGGCTCAGGCCCCCGGCACGTCGGTGCCCGTGGCCGCGGCGCCCGTGGCGGCCTCGGCGGCCGCGCGCAGGCGGCCCACCATCTCGTCGGGGTCCTCGGCGGAGTAGACCGCGGAGCCCGCCACGAAGACGTCGGCGCCGGCCTCGGCGCACCGCTCGATGGTCTCCAGCGAGACGCCGCCGTCGACCTGGAGCCAGGTCTCGACGCCGTGGCGCTCCAGCAGGGCGCGGGTGCGGCGGATCTTGGGCAGCACCAGGTCGAGGAACGTCTGACCGCCGAAGCCGGGCTCCACGGTCATCAGCAGCACCATGTCGAGCTCGGGCAGCAGGTCGGCGTAGGGCTCGATCGGGGTGGCCGGGCGCAGGCCCATGCTGGCGCGACCGCCGGCGGCGCGGATCTCGCGGGCCAGCCGCACCGGCGCACGGGCCGCCTCGACGTGGAAGGTCACCGAGGCGCAGCCGGCCTCGACGTACGCCGGGGCGTGGGAGTCGGGGTCCTCGATCATCAGGTGCGCGTCGAGGGGCAGGTCCGTGGAGCGCGCGAGGGCCTCGACCATCGTCGGGCCGAAGGTCAGGTTGGGCACGAAGTGGTTGTCCATGACGTCGACGTGCACCCAGTCGGCGCTGCCGATGCGGCCCACCTCCTCGCCCAGGCGGGAGAAGTCGGCGTTGAGGATGCTCGGCGTGATCTGGATGCCCACGGGGGGTGAGCCTAGGCGAGGGCCGGGGTCGGGGCCCCCCGGGGGCGGGCTCGCGGGGAAGGCCCGACCGGCTCAGCCCGCGGCCAGCAGGTCGTGGTCGCGCACGACGTCGAGGGCCAGCGTGCGGTAGCCGACGCTGTCGAAGAGCACGGTGACCCGGTCGGCCTCCAGCTCGGTGACCACACCGTCGCCGAACTCGGGGTGGTGCACCTGCTCCTGCAGGCGGTAACCCACCTCGTCGGGGTCGACCGCGTCGGGGACGACGCCGGCACGGCAGGTGTCGCAGCGCCCGCAGGGCCCGTCGAGCTGCTCGCCGAGGTACTCCACCAGCACCTGGGAGCGGCAGCGGTCGGTCTCGGCGTAGTGGCGCACCAGCTCCACGCGGGAGCGCTCCAGGTCGCGGCGGCGGGTGGCCAGCTCGCGGGCGGCGTCGACCCCGGTGCCCCGCCCGGACTCCTCGGCGTCGCGCAGCAGGTTGACCAGGCGGCCCGCCTTGCGACGACCGCAGCCCACCCGCTCGCCGACGAGCTCGACGGGGTCGAGGTCGGCGACGTCGTCGTCACCCTCGGCGCGGGCCGCGTCGAGGGCGTCGAGCGCGGCCCGGGCCTTCCTCAGGTCGCCCCGCGACGGCACGGTGGCCGAGAAGAACCGGCCCAGCGCCAGGTCCTCCTCGCGGTGCACCAGGGTCGCGGTGGCGTCGGCGCCGTCACGACCGGCCCGTCCCGCCTCCTGGTAGTAGGTGTCGGGCGACTCCGGCGCGTGGGCGTGCACCACGAAGCGCACGTCGGGCTTGTCGATGCCCATGCCGAAGGCCGAGGTGGCCACGACGATGTCGACCCCGCCGCCGACGAAGGCCTCCTGGGTCTCGCGGCGCCGGCGGTGGGCCAGACCCGCGTGGTAGGCCTCGACCGTGCGCTCGCCGAGGCGCTCGTCGGCGCGCAGCAGCTCGACGTAGCGCGCCGTGGCCGGGCGGGTGCGGCAGTAGACGATGCCCGCGGCGTCGGGGGGCCCGGCGAGGGCCGCGTCGAGCACCGCACGCTCCTGCTCGTCCTCGCCCGCGACGCGCACCACGTCGAGCACGAGGTTGTCACGGGCGAAGTCGGTGACGACCAGGCGCGGGTCGCGCAGCTCGAGCCGCTCGGCGATCTCCTCGCGCACCGGCGGCGCGGCGGTGGCCGTCATCGCCACCACCCGAGGGCGCCCCGAGGGGCTGGCCTCGCGGTCGCCCAGCTCGTCGAGCAGGGCGCCGAGGCGGTGGTAGTCGGGCCGGAAGTCGTGCCCCCACGCCGAGACGCAGTGCGCCTCGTCGACGGCCACCAGACCCGGGCGGGCCACCGCGAGGCGGCGGCGTACGTCGTCGAGCGCCAGCTGCTCGGGGGCGAGGAAGAGGAAGTCGAGCTCGCCGGCCTCGGCCGCGGCGAGCACCTCCTCGCGCCGGGTGGCGCTCTCGGCCGAGCTCAGCCGGGCCGCCCGCACGTCGCCGCGCAGCGCCTCGAGGTGGTCGACCTGGTCCTGCTGCAGGGCCAGCAGGGGCGAGACCACGAGGGTCAGCCGCTCCAGGATCGTGCCGGCCAGCTGGTAGGTCAGCGACTTGCCCGCGCCCGTGGGCGAGATCAGCAGCACGTCGTGGCCCTCGAGCAGCGCGGTCGTCGCCTCGAGCTGGCCCGGCAGCAGGTCGGCGTGGCCGAAGACGTCGTGGGCGGCGCGGCGGACTCGGTGCTCGGTGGCGGAGGAGGTCACCTGCCCACCCTCGCCCGGCGCCGCCCTCCCGCGGACCGCCCGCAGGGGTGGAGGGGCCGCGCGGTCTCACCCCTTCGGCCCGCCCCACCCCGGCCCCCTGGTCCCCCGGCCCTGGCCTGCGCCCTGGCGCCGGAGCGGGCTCAGTCCTCCGGGTCGGCCGGCGGGGACGCCCCGTCGCGCTCGTCACGTGCGGCCCACTCGAGCAGCGGTGCGAGGTCGAAGGGGTGCTCACCGTCGTCGAGCCCCGCGTGCAGGTCGCCGAGCTCGGCGAAGCGGGCCGGGACCGTGGCGATGGTGAAGTCGCGCGGGTCGGCGTCGTCGACCTCGTCCCAGCGGATCGGGGTCGAGACGCGGGCGTCGGGCAGTCCGCGCACCGAGTACGCCGCTGCGATCGTGTGGTCGCGGGCGTTCTGGTTGTAGTCGGGGAAGACCGCGCGGGGGTCGCGGTCCTTGCGCCACCAGGTGGTCGTGACGTCCTGCGGGCTGCGCCGCTCCACCTCGCGGGCGAACGCGAGCGCGGCGCGGCGTACGTCCTTGAAGCCGTGGTCCGGCGCGATCCTCACGTAGACGTGGAGGCCCTTGCTCCCGCTGGTCTTGGGGAAGCCGGTGGCCCCGAGGTCGTCGAGCACCTCGTGGGCGACGTGGGCGACCCGGCGCACCGTGTCGTAGTCGCACTCGGGGCCGGGATCGAGGTCGATGCGCCACTCGTCGGGCTTCTCGGTGTCCTCGCGGCGGCTGTTCCACGGGTGGAATTCCACGGTCGACATCTGCACCGCCCACACCACCGCGGCCAGCTCGGTCACGCACAGCTCGTCGGCCGTGCGGTCCCACCGGGGGAAGTGCAGCCGGACGGTCTCGACCCAGTCCGGCGCCCCCGCCGGCAGCCGCTTCTGGTGCACCTTGGGGCCGGCCAGGCCCTTCGGGAAGCGGTGGAGCATGCAGGGGCGGTCCTCGAGGGCGTGCACGATCCCGGGCCCCACCGCGAGGTAGTACTCGACCAGGTCGAGCTTGGTCGCGCCCGACTCGGGGAAGTACACGCGGTCGGGGTTGCTGACCCGCACCACCCGGCCCTCCACCTCGACCTCGACCGCGGGTGCCTTCGTCGCCATGGCTCGACCTTAGGCGTGTCAGCGCGGTGACGAGGGGCGGGCCGCCGCGGGCACGTCGTCGGCGGGGCGCCCTACGGCGTGCCGGGGGCGCGCAGCAGGGCCATGAACATCGCGTCGGTCTCGTGGCGGTGGGGCCACAGCTGCAGCGTGCCGGGCAGGGGCCCGGCCGCGTCGACGACCTGCGGGAGCTGCGCGGCGAGGTCCTCCAGCACCACCCCCGGACGCTGGGCCAGGACCGAGGAGACCACCTCGGCGGTCTCGGCGAGGATCGGCGAGCAGGTGGCGTAGAGCACCACGCCTCCGGGACGCACCAGGTCGAGGGCCGAGGTCACCAGCGCGCGCTGGAGCAGCACGAGGGTCAGCAGGTCGTCAGGGCGGCGGCGCCAGCGCGCCTCGGGACGCCGGCGCAGCGCCCCGAGCCCGGTGCAGGGTGCGTCGACCAGCACCCGGTCGAAGGAGCCGTGGCGCCACGGCGGGGCCGTGCCGTCGGCCGTCACCACGCCGAGCACCCCGTCGGCACCGCGCAGGGCGCGCGCCACCAGCCGGGCGCGGTGGGGCTGCCGCTCCCCCGCCACCAGCGTGGCGCCACGCCGGGACGCCAGGGCGGCCAGCAGGGCCGCCTTGCCGCCAGGACCGGCGCACAGGTCGAGCCAGCGCTCGTCGGGGCCCTCGAGGGGTGCCTGCGCGAGGGCCTCGGCGACCAGCTGGGAGCCCTCGTCCTGCACCCCGGCGCGCCCCTCGGCGACCGCCGCCACCTCACCCGGGTCGCCGCCCTCCAGCACCACGCCGTACGGCGAGAGCCGGGTCGGCGTGCCGGGCAGCTCGTCGCGGGTCGAGCGACCCGGGCGCGCGACCAGCGTGACCCGCGGCGCCACGTTGTCGGCCGCGAGCAGGTCCGGCAGCTCGCCCGCGGCCTCTCCCAGGGCGCGGCGCAGTGCCGCCACCACCCAGGTGGGGTGGCTCCACGCGATGGAGGCCTGCTTGTCGTCGCTCGCGGCACGGGGCGCGAGCTCGGCGACCCACGCCTCGAGGTCGCGCTGGGCGACCTTGCGCAGCACGGCGTTGCTGAAGTTGCCGGCGCCGTGGCTGACCTTGCCGCGCACCAGGTCGACCGTGGAGCTGATCGCGGCGTGGTCGGGCACCCGCATCGACAGCAGCTGGTGCACCCCCAGTCGCAGGGCGTCGAGCACCTTGGCCTCGATCTTGCGCAACGGCCGGTCGGCGCAGGCGGCGATGACGGCGTCGTAGGTGCCCTGGCGGCGGATCGTGCCCGAGACCAGCTCGGTGGTGAAGGCGGCGTCGCGGCCGCTGAGACCGGCCTCGCGCAGGACGCCGGGCAGCACCAGGTTGGCGTAGGCGTCGTCGACGCGCACGGCCTTGAGCACCTCGAGCGCCGCCAGGCGTGCCGGGTCGGCCCGCACCTGCCCCCCGGCCGGCCGCCGCGCGGGCGGACGCCGCCCCGGGGCCGTGCCGCCCGCCGCGCGCCGGTCGGCCGCCCCGCTCACGCGGTCGGCTCGGCGCCGGGGGCGGCGCTGGCGTCGGGGACGTCTGCGGGCGCGCCGAGCCGGGCGCCGCTCTCGAGACGCACCCCGCGGGCCCAGTCGGCGGCGCGCATCTGCTTCTTGCCGAAGGCCTTGACCTCGCCGAGGCTGACCGCGTGGGTGCCGGTGCCGACGACGACGTGGTTCTTGCCGACAACGATCTCGCCCGGCGGCAGCGCTCCGTCGGTGATCTCGACGGGCCCGATCTTGATCCGCTCGCCCTCGAAGGTCGACCACGCACCCGGCCCGGGGGTGCAGGCCCGGATCCGGCGGTCCACGGCGGGGGCCGGCTCGCGCCAGTCGACCTCGGCGTCCTCGACGAGGATCTTCGGGGCCAGGCTGACGCCGTCCTCGGGCTGCTCGCGGGCGACGAGCGAGCCGTCCTCGATCCCGTCGAGGGTCGCCACGAGCAGTCCGGCTCCGCCCTCGGCGAGGCGGCCGAGCAGGTCGCCGGCGGTGTCGGTGGGGCGGATCCGCTCGGTCATCACGCCGAAGGTGGGGCCGGCGTCCATGGCCTTGACGATGCGGAAGGTCGTGGCGCCGGTGACCTCGTCGCCGGCCCACACCGCGTGCTGCACGGGGGCCGCCCCTCGCCAGGCCGGGAGGCAGGAGAAGTGCAGGTTGACCCAGCCGTGGGGCGGGATGTCGAGGGCCGACTGGGGCAGCAGGGCGCCGTAGGCCACGACCGGGCAGCAGTCGGGGCGCAGCGCCCGCAGGGCCTCCTGGAAGTCGGGGTCGCGCGGGTGCTCGGGCTTGAGCACCGGCACCCCGAGCTCGACGGCGCGCTGGGCGACGGGGCTGGCGGTGAGCCTGCGGCCCCGTCCGGACGGCGCGTCGGGCCGGGTGACGACGCCGACGAGCTCGTGGCCGGAGGCCGCGACGGCCTCCAGGGACGGGACGGCGACCTCGGGGGTCCCGGCGAAGACGACTCTCACTGCTCTCCTCAGGTGGTGACGGTGCGCGACGGGTGCTCACCGCCGGTGTGGCTCGTGGTGTGGCTCGTGGTGCGGATCGTGCTGTGGCTCGTGCTGTGGCTCGTGCTGTGGCTCGTGGTGCGGATCGTGGGAGTGGACCGCGGCGGGGTCGGAGGACGGGTCGCGCCGGGGCCCGTCGGCCCGGCTAGAGGCCGAAGCCCAGGGTGGCGTGGGGGCTGACCTTGACGGTGGGGCGCTCCAGGCCGAACCACTCCGCCTCGCGGATCTCGCGCATCGCGGCCTTGCGGGCGGCCTGGTCGAGACGGTCGACGAAGAGCACCCCGTCGAGGTGGTCGGTCTCGTGCTGGATGGCGCGGGCCAGCAGGTCGCTGCCGTGGACGGTGACCGGCTCGCCGTGCATGTCGAAGCCGCGCGCCACCACCGAGAGCGCGCGGGTGCACTCGAAGGACAGGTCGGGGATCGACAAGCAGCCCTCGAGACCGTGCTGCTCCTCCTCCGACAGCTCGAGGCGCGGGTTGACGAGGTGACCGAGCTCGCCGTCGACGTGCCAGGTGAAGACGCGCAGCCCGACGCCGATCTGGGGCGCCGCGAGCCCGGCCCCCGGCGCCTCCACCATGGTGTCGGTGAGGTCGGCCACGAGCTTGTGCAGCTCGCGGTCGAAGTCGACGACCTCGAGCGCCGGCTTGCGCAGCACGGGGTCACCGAAGAGGCGGATGGGCTGGACGGCCACGGGACTCCTTGGCGGGGCGACGGATGTGCGGTCGGTCGGCGGTGGATCGGTGGTGGACCGGTGGTGGACCGGTGGCCGTTCACGACCGTCGCCCACCTCCACCGTCGACGTCCCAGTCTAGGCCCGCCGCGTCGGGCCCCCTAGCCGAGGCTGGGCGGGTCGACCTGGATGCGGACCGGGTCGAGCTTGCGCGAGGACCGCAGGCGCTGGAGGTCGCCGAGGGCGCGCGAGAGCTCCGGGCCGCGGTGGCGCGGGACCCTCACCACGACCCGCTCGGGGTGGTCGGGACCCTCGCCCTCCGGCACCGGCCCCAGCACCTCCGCGCCCTCGGGGGCGGCGAGGAGCACCAGGGCGTCGTCGACCGCCCCCGCCGGCCCCGAGATCGTCGCCAGGCGCGAGGCGGGCGGCAGGTGGGCGCTACGACGCTCCTCGGCCTCGCGCTCGGCGAAGCCGGCGGGGTCCCACCGGACGAGGGCCTGCAGCGCTGGGTGGGCCGGGTCGCCGACGGCCAGGGCCCGACCGCCCGGCGCCACCAGGCCCACGGCGTTGGCCCAGCGGCGCAGCGCCTCCTCGGTGGTGCGCAGGTCGGTGCGGGCCAGGGCCAGCCAGGTGTCGAGCAGGACCACCGCGGCGTAGCCGCCCTCGGCGACGGGCTCGGCCCCGGGGGTGGCCACCACGATCGCCGGGCGCGCCTCGACCCGGGCGAGCACCTCCCCGCCGGCCGACGAGGTGCGGACGCGGGTGCCGGGGAAGGAGCGCCCCAGCTCCTCGGCGGTGCGGGCGTCGCCGACCACCGGCGCACGCAGCCCCCGGTGGCCGCACTCGGGGCACGCCCACCCCGGCGCGGGCGTCGCGCACCACCGGCAGGCCGGGGGGTCGGCCGCGCCACGCAGGTGGAGGGGGCCGGAGCACACCGCGCACCGCGCCGGCGTGCGGCAGCGCTCGCAGGCCAGCGAGGCGGCGTAGCCACCTCGCGGCACCGAGACGAGCACCGGCCCCGAGCCGAGCGCGTCACGCACCAGGTCGCGCACCTGGGTCGGCAGCCGCGCGGTGCGGGCGTGGGGGTCGCGGCGCAGGTCGTGCTCACTGGCCCCGGCCACGGTCACCGTGACCGCCCGGCGCAGCGTGCCGCGGTCGGCGACGAGCTCGCGCGCCCACCCGGTGCGGACCAGGTGGTCGCCCTCCACGGTGCGCGTGAAGCCGCCGACCAGCGCGGCCGAGCCCTGCTCGGCCGCGCGCAGCAGCAGCACCTCGCGGGCGTGGGGGTAGGGCGCCCGCTGCTCGGCGTGGTTGTCGTCGCCGTCGTCCCAGATCGCCACCAGGCCGGGGCGCGCCACGGGCGCGAAGGCCGCGGCGCGGGTGCCGACGGCGATCCGGCGTGAGCCCCGGGAGAGCTGGAGGAAGGCGCGGTAGCGCTGCGCCGGACCGGTGTCGGCGGTGAGCACGGCGTGCTGCGGGGGGAGCCCGGCGGCGGCGGCGGCCCGCTCGAGGGCCTCGGCCACCCGCGCGACGTCCTTGCCGTCGGGCAGGCAGAGCACCGCTCCCCCGGGCGCGCCGAGCGCCGCCAGGGCCAGCAGGTGCGGCCAGTCGGCGCCGGGTGGCGGGCCCCAGACCGCGCGGGGGGCCCCGCCCTCGGCGAGGTGGGCGAGGAAGGCCGCGCCGTGGGGGTGCTGGGCCCACGCCTCACGGCCCTGGGCGCCGAGGGCGGACACCGCGGCCGGGGGCAGCGGGGCCAGGTCGCCGGAGGGCTCCTCCCCGACGGCCTCCTTCTCCGCACCGGCGTGGCGCGGGGGCACGGCGAGGCGGAGGACGTCGGCACGGGCTCCGGCGTAGCGCTCGGCCACGGCCGCGGTCAGCGCCGCGACGCCGGGCAGCAGCACCGGCTCCGGGCTGACGACGCGGCGCAGCGGCTGGAGGACGCCGGGGTGGTCGGAGGAGGCGGCGCGCTCGACGAGGAAGCCGTCGACGTCGTGCCCGGCGAAGCGCACCTTGACCCGGACCCCGGGGCGAGCGTCGTCGGCCATCGCGGCCGGCACGGCGTAGTCGAAGGGACGGTCGAGGTGGGCCAGCGGCACGTCGACGAGCACCCGGGCGACGGGGTCGACCTCGGCGATCTCCACCTCGCGGCGCTTGCGCTCGCGGGTGGCGCGCGCCTTGGCCTGCGACTCCTTCAGCGTGGCGCGCACCAGCCCCGGCAGCAGCTCGGGCTGCTCGTCGCGGCGGGGGTCGGCAGGGGGCACGGGCAGATGTCTACCAGCGTCCGCCGACCGGCCCGTCGGCCCTCGACCGCCCGTCCACAGACACAGCCACGGACACAGCCACGGACGCAGCGCACCCGCCGGCCTCGAGGGGCCGGCGGGTGCGGGTGGTGCAGGAGTCGTGCGGGGTGCGGGCTCAGGCGCCGACGGCGGCCTTGAGGGCCTCGGCGCGGTCGGTGCGCTCCCAGGTGAACTCCGGGAGCTCGCGGCCGAAGTGGCCGTAGGCCGCGGTCCTGGCGTAGATCGGGCGCAGCAGGTCGAGGTCGGCGATGATCGCGGCCGGGCGCAGGTCGAAGACGCTCAGCACGGCCTGCTGGATCTGCTCGTCGGGCACGGTGCCGGTGCCGAAGGTCTCGATGAAGACCCCGACGGGCTGGGCCTTGCCGATCGCGTAGGCGACCTGGGCCTCGCAGCGGCGGGCCAGGCCCGCGGCCACGACGTTCTTGGCCACCCAGCGCATGGCGTAGGCCGCGGAGCGGTCGACCTTCGAGGGGTCCTTGCCCGAGAAGGCGCCACCGCCGTGGCGGGCCATGCCGCCGTAGGTGTCGACGATGATCTTGCGACCGGTCAGGCCGGCGTCGCCCATGGGGCCACCGACGACGAAGCGGCCGGTGGGGTTGACCAGGAGGCGGTAGCCCTCGGAGGAGATGTCGAAGGCCGAGAGCACCGGGTCGATGACGTGCTTCTTGACGTCGGGCTGGAGCACGGTGGCGAGGTCGACGTCGTCGGCGTGCTGGGTGGAGAGCACGACGGTGTCGATGCGCACGGGTCGGTTGTCGGCGTCGTACTCGATGGTGACCTGGGTCTTGCCGTCGGGGCGCAGGTAGTCCATGGTGCCGTCCTTGCGGACCTCCGAGAGCCGCTCGGAGAGCGTCTGCGCGATCTTGATCGGCAGGGGCATCAGCTCGGGGGTGTCGTCGCAGGCGTAGCCGAACATCAGGCCCTGGTCGCCCGCGCCCTGCTTGTCCATCGCGTCGACGGACTCCTCCAGGCGCGACTCGTAGCCGGTGTCGACGCCCTGGGCGATGTCGCCGGACTGTCCGCCGATGGCGACCATCACGCCGCAGGTCTCGCCGTCGAAGCCCTTGTCGGAGTGGTCGTAGCCGATGCTCAGGATCCGGTCGCGCACGACCTTCTTGATGTCGACGTAGCCGGTGGTGCTGACCTCGCCGGCCACGACGACCAGGCCGGTCGTCAGCAGCGTCTCGACCGCGACCCGCGAGTGGGGGTCCTGCTCGAGCATCGCGTCGAGGATCGAGTCGCTGATCTGGTCGGCGATCTTGTCCGGGTGACCCTCGGTCACGGACTCCGAGGTGAACAGACGTCCGGGCACAGTGCTTCTCGCTCTCGTAGGAAGGGTGCTGCGGGCAGTGCTGGTGGTGCGCGCAACGATAACGACCGTCCCACAGTGCGGGACGCCGGTCTCAGTTGTACGCCGGGACCGGTCGGGTGCGGCTCACCCGGGGGGCTGGCCGGGGCCCGGCGGCCGGTCGGGTGGGACCGGGCCGAGCCGGAGCGCCACCTGGTCCCAGACGGCGTGGGCCAGGTGGGCCTTGGAGCCGTGGCCCACCTCCACGGCGGCGCCGTCGGCGGCCAGGACCACGGCGTCGTTGTCGGGGCTGCCGAAGACCGCTCCCCCGCTGACGTCGTTGACGACGAGCAGGTCGCAGCCCTTGCGGGTCAGCTTGGCCCGCGCCAGGTCGAGCACGCCGGAGTGGGCGTCGCCGGTCTCGGCGGCGAAGCCGACCACGACGCCGGGCCGGGTCGGACCGACGGGTCGGGCGGCCACCTCGCGCAGGATGTCGGGGTTCTGCACCAGCGCGATCGGCGGGGCAGCGCCGTCGTCGGACTTCTTGATCTTCGCCGTGCTGACCTCGGTGGGCCGGAAGTCGGCCGGGGCGGCGGCCATGACGAGCGCGTCGGCGCCCTCCGCGGCGGCCAGGACCGCCTCGCGGAGCTGGGCCGTCGTCTCCACGCGCACGACGCGGGCTCCCGCGGGGTCGGGCAGCGTGGCGTTGGCGGCCACCAGCGTCACCGAGGCCCCCCGCGCCACGGCGGCGCGGGCCAGGGCCCAGCCCTGGAGGCCCGAGGAGCGGTTGCCGAGGAAGCGCACGGGGTCGAGCGGCTCGCGGGTGCCGCCGGCGGAGACGACCACGCGGCGACCGGCGAGGTCCTGGGCCGGCGCGGCGTCGCCGGAGCGGGCGAGCACCTGCACGCACGTCTCGAAGATCTCGCCGGGGTCGGGCAGCCGGCCCTTGCCGGTGTCGGCGCCGGTGAGGCGACCCTCCGCCGGCTCCAGCACCAGCACGCCGCGCGAGCGCAGCGTCGCGACGTTGGCGACGGTGGCGGGGTGCTCCCACATCTCGGTGTGCATCGCGGGGGCGAGCACCACCGGGCAGCGCGCGGTGAGCAGCGTGTTGGTGAGCAGGTCGTCGGCCAGGCCGTGGGCGGCGCGCGCCAGCAGGTCGGCGGTGGCGGGGGCGACCACGACGAGGTCGGCGGACTTGCCGATGCGCACGTGGGGCACCTCGTGGACCGAGGTCCACACGTCGCTGGCCACCGGCTTGCCCGACAGCGCCGACCAGGTGGGGGCGCCGACGAACTCCAGCGCCGCGGCGGTGGGGACCACGGTGACGTCGTGGCCCGACTCGGTGAGCCGGCGCAGCAGCTCGCAGGCCTTGTAGGCCGCGATGCCGCCGGCGACGCCGAGGACGACGCGAGGCCGCTCCCCATCGTGGGGGGCGGCCTCGTCGGTGGTGCTGGTGCTCAGGGGAGGATCACTCGTCGCCGGGCGCGAAGGACGCGTCGAGGGCGGCGGCCTTGGCAGCGGCCTCCTCGGCGGCGAGCTCGGCCGGGTCGACGTCCTCGCAGGTCAGCAGGTCGTCGTTGATCTCGCGCAGCGCGATCGACAGCGGCTTCTCCTGCACGTGGGTCTCCACGAGGGGGCCGACGTACTCCAGCAGGCCCTCGCCGAGCTGGGAGTAGTAGGCGTTGATCTGGCGGGCGCGCTTGGCGCTGTAGAGGACCAGCTTGTACTTGCTGTCGGTCTTGGTGAGCAGGTCGTCGATCGAGGGGTTGGTGACGCCCTCGGCGGCGATGTTGGGAGCAGACACGCGGAAGCCTCGCTGGGGTTGGAACGGGTCAGGGCCGGTCGGGCCGTGACGGCTCCTGCTGGAGCATCATCAAGGTTACCAAGTCGTCGGCCGCAGCGTGAACTTCGTGGTTGACGACGGTGACGTCGAACTCGGGCTCGGCGGCCAGCTCCTCCTGCGCGGTCTCCAGGCGCCGCTCCCGCTCCTCGGCGGTCTCGGTGCCCCGTCCGACGAGCCGGCGCACCAGCTCCTCCCAGGAGGGGGGCTTGAGGAAGACGAAGAGGGCCTGCGGCATGGTGCGACGCACCTGGCGCGCGCCCTGGAGGTCGATCTCGAGCATGGCCGGCCGGCCGGCGGCCAGGGCCTCCTCGACCGGTCCGCGCGGGGTGCCGTAGCGGGCCCGCTTGTGGACCACGGCCCACTCCAGCAGCTCGTCCTCGGCGACCATGCGGTCGAAGGCCTCGTCGGAGACGAAGCGGTAGTGGACCCCGTCGACCTCGCCCGGGCGGGGCGCCCGGGTGGTGGCCGAGACGGAGATCCACACGTCGGGGTGCATCTCGCGCACCGCGGCGGCCACGGTGCCCTTGCCGACGGCGGTGGGGCCGGCGAGCACGAGCAGCCGCGTGGGCGGGCCGTCGGGGGCGACGGGGGTGGCGGTGGAGGTCTCGGGGGGCGTGGCGGCGCTCACGTGGCGTCTCGGGGGCCGAACTCGCGCTCGAGCGCGGCGACCTGCTTGATGCCCAGCCCGCGCACCCGGCGGCTCTCGGCGATGCCGAGCCGCTCCATGACCTGGCGGGCGCGCACCTTGCCCAGCCCCGGCAGCGACTGGAGCAGGTCGACGACCCGCATCTTGCCGATCACCTCGTTGGTGCTGCCCTCGCGCAGCACGTCGACGATGGAGGCCCCGGAGTTCTTCAGCCGGTTCTTCACCTCCGCCCGCTCACGGCGCGACGCGGCGGCCTTGTCGAGAGCGGCCTGACGTTGCTCGGGCGTGAGGGGAGGGAGAGCCACGGGTGAGAGGTCCTTGATCGACGCGACGGTGGAGGGGGCCAGGGTCAATCTAGTCAGAACTCTCAGACGGCGGCAACGAGGGGCGGCTGACCCCGGGCCGCGTGCTGCACCCGCGGGCTCCCGTCGACCCGCTCACAGGTAGAGCGGGGTCTGGCACACGTCGCGCACCTGCTGCTCCACGCTGGCCAGGGCCTGCACGGTGGCCGGCGAGGCCAGGTCGTCGGCGGCCGCGGTGATCCGGGCGCGGTCGTCGTCGGAGAGGTCGTCGGGGGGCTCGTCGGGATCGTAGTCCTCGGGGGCGACGTCGGCGGTCTCCAGCGCGTCGCGCAGCGCCTCCAGCCTGCCGACGACCTGCTGCCACTCGTCGGCCACGTCGTCGGGGGCGCTGGCCTGGAGCGCCTCGAGCTCGGGCAGGACGCCGATGAGGGCGCCGGGCCCGCCGTCGGCGACGGCCTCGGTGATCGCCTCCTGGCTCTCCCCCACCGTCTCGCAGTAGTCCGGCTCGGCGCACCCCGCGGCCAGGAGCGCCCCGGCCAGCGCCAGCACGAGCGGAGCGCGCCGCAGGAGCTGGGACCGGCGACGGCGGCGTACGACGGTGGAGGGGCTCACGGCGCCGAACCTAGCCCGGCGGCCCACCGACGGCGCGGGCACGCGCTCAGCCGAGCGCGGCGAGCGCGTCGTGGGTGCGTGCGACGGCGTCGCGCAGCGCCACGGGGTCCGGGCCGGCGGCGAGGACCTCGCGCGAGGAGCTGGGCAGCACCAGGCGCGCCGCGGGGCCGAAGACCCGCCGCAGGTCGGCGACCGTGCCGCCCTGGGCGCCGAAGCCGGGGGCGAGCAGGGGGCCGCGCACGTCGAGGTCCTCGGCGGTCGGGTCGACGGTGGCGCCGACGACGGCGCCGAAGGAGCCCAGCGCGTCGTCGTCGACGCCGGCGTTGAGCGCACGGAGGTGGTCGAGCACGACGCCGGCCACGCTGCGGCCGTCGGGCGCCGTGGCGTGCTGCACCTCGGGGCCCTCGGGGTTGGAGGTCAGCGCGAGCACCAGGAGCCCGGCGCCGTGGGCACGGGCGGTCTCCACGAAGGGGGTCAGCGAGCCGAAGCCGAGGTAGGGGCTCACCGTCACCGCGTCGCTGGCCAGCGGCGAGGACGGGTCGAGGTAGGCCTCGGCGTAGGCCTGGGAGGTGGAGCCGATGTCGCCCCGCTTGGCGTCCATCAGCACCAGGGCGCCCGCCTCGCGGGCGGTGGCGACCACGCGCTCGAGCACCGCGACGCCGCGCGACCCGAAGCGCTCGAAGAACGCCGACTGCGGCTTGAGCACCGAGCAGTACGGCGCCAGCGCCTCGGTCGCCGACAGCGCGAAGCGCTCCAGGCCGGCCACGTCGTCGTCGAGTCCCCACGCGCGCAGCAGCGCCGCGTGGGGGTCGATGCCGACGCAGAGCCGGCCGCGGGCCGCCGTCGCGGCCTGCAGGCGGGCGCCGAACGGCGCGGGGGTCGTGCGGGCGGCCATGGAATCGGTCGTGCGGTCGGTCACGGGCGGTCTCCCGGTGCGGGGGTCGGGTCGTAGGTCGGGTCGGAGGTCGGGTCGGAGGTCGGGTCGGAGGTCGGGTCGGAGGTCGCAGCGACGGCCGGGTCGTCGGCCAGCTCCCGGACGATGCGCGCGGCCGCGGTGGGGTCGTGCAGCAGGGCCGAGCCGACCTGCACCGCCGTGGCGCCGGCGCGCAGGTGGGCGCGGGCGTCGGCCGCGGTGGCGATGCCTCCGGCGCCGACGACCTGGAGACCGGGCAGGGCCGCGCGGACCTCGGTGACGCAGCGCAGGGCGAGGGGGCCGATCGCGGGTCCGCTGAGGCCCGCGGGCCGGCCGTCGGGCATGGCCGCGGGCAGCGCGTTGCCGACCACGACCGCCGCGGCGCCGGAGTCGCGGGCCACGCGGGCGGTCTCGACCACGCGCTGCAGGTCGGGGCGCAGCTTGGCCAGCACCGGGAGCCCACGGGGCAGCTCGCGCAGCACCGCGGCGATCGCCCCGCCGGCGTGGAAGGGCTCGCGCGCGTCGAGCACCCCGGCCACGACGGCGTCGGGCGCCGAGAGGTTGACCTCGATGGCGGCGACACCGGGTGCGCTGGCCAGGCGGCGCGCGATCTCGGCGTACTCCCCCAGGGAGCGGCCGGCCACCGACACCACGACGCGCGCCCCCTGCTGCACCAGCCAGGGCAGCTCGGTGGCCAGGAACAGGTCGAGGCCGGGGTTGGGCAGGCCGGTGGCGTGCAGCAGCCCGGCCGGCGACTCCAGCAGCCGCGGCGCGGGCCCGCCGGGGCGCGGGTCGCGGGTGAGGGTGCGGGTGACGAAGGCGCCGTAGGCCGAGAGCCCGGCCGGCCCGGAGTAGCCGGCCAGCTCGCGCCCGGTGCCGCCGCAGCCCGCGGCGACCATGACGGGGCCGGCGAGGGTGATGCCGCCCAGCGAGGTGCTCACCACGCACCACCGACGGGTCCGGGCAGGTCGCGGTCGGGACCGTGGCGCCGGTCGAGATCGAGGTCGAGGTCGTCCCAGCGCACGCGGTCGCCGCGCAGCACCGGGCCGTCGACGCAGGCGCGCGCGGTGCGGGCGACGCCGTCCTCGCCGACCACCGGCACGGGGCAGCCGTGGCACAGGCCGGTGGCGCAGGTCAGCGGCTGCTCGAGGGCGACCTGGCTCCAGGCGCCGTGCTCCTCCGCGGCCAGCGCCACGGCGTGCAGCGTGGCCGCCGGGCCCGCGGCGTAGACGACCTCGGCGCCCGCCCGGCGCAGCGTCTCGGGCACGACGTCGCCGACGCGCCCGCGCACGCCCACCGAGCCGTCGCCCGTGACCACGACCACCGAGCGCGCCGAGCGTCGCGCCTCCAGCGCGGAGAGCAGCCGCGGCTCGTCGGCGGCGCCGACCACGAGGCTGACCGCGCAGCCCCGCTCGCGCAGGCGCTCGGCGAGCGGGAAGAGCGGCGCCGCGGCGTAGCCCTCGCCGACCAGCACGGTGGCCACCGGCTCCTTCGGCAGGGCGAAGGGCCGGCCCAGCGGGCCGGTCACCGGGAGGCGCGCGCCGGGCTGCAGCCCCGCCAGCCAGCCGGTGCCGCGCCCCACCGGCTCCACGACGACCTGGAGCGCCAGCCCGTGGCCGCCCACCGGACGCACCTGGTGGATCCACAGCGCGCGGCGGCCCAGCAGGTGGTCGCCGAGGGTGCCGACGGAGGCGGCGAGGAAGGTGCCGGGGCGGAAGCGCTCAGCGACGCCGGGCGCGAGCAGCGTGAGGTGCTGGTAGGCGCCGACCCGCTTGGTCGCGAGGACCTCGGCCGTGGTGTGCACCGGTCCCTGCGGCGGGCTCTGGCGACCGGGCTGCGTCGCCGGCGGGACGGGGGCGGCGGGGCTCACGCGGGGGCGTCCCCGGAGCCGGCGAGAGCGCCGGCCACCCGCCGGGGCCACGCCGGGCCCTCGTAGACGAACGCGGTGTAGGCCTGCACGAGGTCGGCCCCGGCGGCCAGGCGGGCCGCGGCGGCCTCCGGGCCGTCGATGCCGCCGACCCCGACCAGCGTCAGGTCGTCTCCGACCCGACCGCGCAGCAGCCGCAGCACGGCCTCGGCGCGCGCGGCAAGCGGGGCGCCGGAGACGCCGCCGGCGCCGAGCGCGGCGACCTCCGCGGCGGGGGTGCGCAGGCCCTCGCGGGAGATCGTGGTGTTGGTGGCGATCACCCCGTCGAGCACCTCGTCGCGCCGACCGGCCACCGCCAGGTCGGCCACGGCCAGCACGTCGTCGTCGGCGAGGTCGGGGGCGATCTTGACCAGCAGCGGCACCCGGCGCCCGGGCGTGGCGCGGTCGGCGACGCGGCGTACGTGGGCCAGCAGCGGCTCGAGCCGCTCCACGGCCTGCAGCGAGCGCAGCCCGGGGGTGTTGGGCGAGCTCACGTTGACCACGAGGTAGTCGGCGTGGGGCGCCAGCAGCGAGGCGCTGCGCTCGTAGTCGGCCTCCACCGCGCGCTGGTCGTCGTCGGGCACGACCTTGGACTTGCCGATGTTGACGCCGAGGACCGGTCCGCTCCCCCGCGGCCGGCGTACGGCGCGCCGGGCCAGGCGCTCCGCCACGGCCCGCGCGCCCTCGTTGTTGAAGCCCATGCGGTTGAGCACGGCGCGGTCGGCGGTGAGCCGGAACAGCCGCGGCGCCGGGTTGCCGGGCTGGGCCAGCCCGGTGACGGTGCCGACCTCGACGTGGCCGAAGCCGAGGCCCGCGAGCGCGTCGACGCCCACGGCGTTCTTGTCGAAGCCGGCCGCCAGGCCGAGGGCGTTGGGGAACTCCAGGCCCATCGCCCGCACCGGGGCGCCGGGCGACGGGAGCCGGGAGACCAGCGGCGCCCCGGCACGGATGCCGGCGAAGCCGAGGTGGTGGGCCCGCTCGGGGTCGATGCGCGTCGCGACGTGGTTGAAGAGCAGCGCGTAGGGCTTCACCACGGGGGTCTCACCGGCCCCGCTGCGACTCGTGCTGGGTGACCTGGGCCCACTCCTGCAGGCTGCGCACCCCGATGTCGCCACGGCGCATCGCCTCGATGCCCTGCACGGCCGCGCCGAGGCCCTGGACCGTGGTGATGCACGGGACGTTGGCCATGACCGCGGCGGTGCGGATCTCGTAGCCGTCGAGGCGGGCCTGACCGCCGCCACCGGCGCCGTAGGGGGTGTTGACGATGAGCTGGATCTCACCGTCGTGGATGAGCTGGACGGTGGTCTTCTCCCCCTGCGGGCCCGGGCCCTCGAAGTGCTTGCGCACGACGGTGCAGGCCACGCCGTTGCGGCGCAGCACCTCGGCGGTGCCCTGGGTGGCGAGGATCTCGAAGCCGAGGTCGGCGAGCACCTTGACCGGGAAGATCATGGAGCGCTTGTCGCGGTTGGCCATCGAGACGAAGACCTTGCCCTCGGTGGGCAGCGGGCCGAAGGCCGCGGCCTGCGACTTGGAGAAGGCCGTGCCGAAGTCGCGGTCGAGGCCCATCACCTCGCCGGTGGACTTCATCTCCGGGCCGAGCACGGTGTCGACCTGGGAGCCGTCGGCGGTGCGGAAGCGGTTGAAGGGCATGACCGCCTCCTTGACCGCGATGGGCTGGTCGGGCGGGAGGCTGCCGCCGTCGCCCTCGGAGCGCAGCACCCCGGCGGCGCGCAGCGAGGCCACGCTCTCGCCGAGCATGATCCGCGCGGCGGCCTTGGCCAGCGGGGTCGAGGTCGCCTTCGACACGAAGGGCACGGTGCGCGAGGCGCGCGGGTTGGCCTCGAGGACGTAGAGGATGTCGGAGCCCAGCGCGAACTGGATGTTGAGCAGGCCGCGCACGCCCACGCCCGCGGCGATGGCCTCGGTGGCCTCGCGGATGCGGGCCACCTCGTGCTCGCCGAGGGTGATCGGGGGCAGCGCGCAGGAGGAGTCGCCGGAATGGATGCCGGCCTCCTCGATGTGCTCCATGACGCCGCCGAGGTAGAGCTCGGTGCCGTCGTAGAGCGCGTCGACGTCGATCTCGACGGCGTCGTCGAGGAAGCGGTCGACCAGCACGGGCGCGGCGCGGCTGATGAGGCCGGCGGCGACGTACTTCTCCAGGTAGGCCCGGAGCGACTCGTCGCCGTAGACGATCTCCATGCCGCGCCCGCCGAGCACGTAGGAGGGCCGCACGAGCACGGGGTAGCCGATCTCGGCGGCGATGCGCTGGGCCTCGGGGAAGGAGGTGGCGGTGCCGTGCTTGGGGGCCACCAGACCGGCCTCGGCGAGCACCCGCCCGAAGGCGCCGCGCTCCTCGGCCAGGTCGATGGCGTCGGGCGAGGTGCCGACGATCGGCACGCCCGCGGCGGCCAGGCCCTGGGCCAGGCCGAGCGGGGTCTGGCCACCGAGCTGGCAGATGACGCCGGCGACGGGACCCGCGGCCATCTCGGCGTGGACGACCTCGAGCACGTCCTCGAGCGTGAGCGGCTCGAAGTAGAGCCGGTCGGAGGTGTCGTAGTCGGTGGAGACCGTCTCGGGGTTGCAGTTGACCATGACGGTGTCGTAGCCGGCCTCGGAGAGCGCCAGCGAGGCGTGCACGCAGGAGTAGTCGAACTCGATGCCCTGGCCGATGCGGTTGGGCCCGGAGCCGAGGATGACCACGGCCTCGCGCTCGCGCGGCAGCACCTCGGTCTCCTCGTCGTAGGAGGAGTAGTGGTACGGCGTGGCCGCCGCGAACTCCGCGGCGCAGGTGTCGACGGTCTTGTAGACCGGGCGGATGCCCAGCGCGTGGCGCACGCCGCGCACGACGTCGGCGCTCATGCCGCGGATCTTGCCGATCTGGGCGTCGGAGAACCCGTGCCGCTTGGCCCGGCGCAGCAGGGCCGGGGTGAGCTCCTCGGCCGCGGTGACCTCGACGGCGACCTCGTTGATGAGGGCGAGCTGGTCGACGAACCACGGGTCGATGCCGGTGGCCTCGAAGATCTCCTCGGGCGTCGCGCCGGCGCGGATGGCGTCCATGACCTTGCGCAGACGACCGTCGTGGGGGGTCGCGATGACCTCGAGCAGCGCGGCCTTGTCGAGCTCGACGTGCTCCTGGTGCCAGTCGAAGACGGCGTCGGTGGACTCCAGGGAGCGCAGCGCCTTCTGCAGCGACTCGGTGAAGCTGCGTCCGATCGCCATCGCCTCGCCCACCGACTTCATGTGGGTGGTCAGGGCCGGGTCGGCGCCGGGGAACTTCTCGAAGGCGAAGCGCGGCACCTTGGTGACGACGTAGTCGAGGGTGGGCTCGAAGGAGGCCGGGGTGCTGGTGCCGTCGGGGCGGGTGGTGATGTCGTTGGGGATCTCGTCGAGGGTGTAGCCGATGGCGACCTTCGCGGCGATCTTGGCGATCGGGTAGCCGGTGGCCTTGGAGGCCAGGGCGCTGGAGCGCGAGACGCGGGGGTTCATCTCGATGACGACGAGCCGTCCGTCGCGCGGGTTGACGGCGTACTGGATGTTGCAGCCGCCGGTGTCGACGCCGACCTCGCGGATGATGCCGATGGCCATGTCGCGCATGTGCTGGTACTCGCGGTCGGTGAGCGTCATCGCCGGCGCGACCGTGATGGAGTCACCGGTGTGCACGCCCATCGGGTCGAGGTTCTCGATGGAGCAGATGATGACCACGTTGTCGGCGGTGTCACGCATGACCTCGAGCTCGTACTCCTTCCAGCCGAGGATCGACTCCTCGAGGAGCACCTCGGTGGTCGGGCTGGCGGCCAGGCCGGAGCCGGCGATGCGGCGCAGGTCGGACTCGTCGAAGGCTATGCCCGAGCCGGTGCCGCCCATGGTGAAGGAGGGCCGCACGACGATGGGGTAGCCGAAGCGCTCGACGGCGGCGAGGCAGTCGTCCATCGTGTGGCAGATCATCGAGCCCGCGACCTCGCCGCCGAGGTCCTCGACGATCCCCTTGAACACCTGGCGGTTCTCGCCGCGGTCGATGGCCTCGATGGAGGCGCCGATGAGCTCGACGTCGTACTTCTCCAGCACCCCGGCGGCGTCGAGCGCCATCGCGGCGTTGAGCGCGGTCTGGCCCCCGAGGGTCGCCAGCAGGGCGTCGGGACGCTCCTTGGCGATGACCTTCTCCACGAACTCCGGGGTGATCGGCTCGACGTAGGTGGCGTCGGCGAACTCCGGGTCGGTCATGATCGTGGCCGGGTTGGAGTTGACCAGGACGACGCGGATGCCCTCGTCCTTGAGCACCCGGCAGGCCTGGGTGCCGGAGTAGTCGAACTCGCAGGCCTGGCCGATGATGATCGGCCCGGAGCCGATGACCAGGACGCTCTTGATGTCCTCGCGCTTGGGCATGTCAGTTGCCTCCCGTGCTCGCGGCGGTGGCGGGCCCGGCGGCGGACCGGCCCCGGGACTGCATGAGGTCGACGAAGCGGTCGAAGAGGTACGCCGCGTCGTGCGGGCCGGCCGCGGCCTCGGGGTGGTACTGCACCGAGAAGCCGAGCAGGTCGCCGTCGGGCGAGCGCAGCTCGAGGCCCTCGACGACGTCGTCGTTGAGGCAGACGTGGCTCACCGAGGCCGGGCCCCAGCGGGTCGCGAACGCCTCGTCGTGGCCCACGCCCTCGGGCCAGGCCACGGCGAAGCCGTGGTTGTGGGCGGTGACCTCGACCTTGCCGGTGGTGCGGTCCATCACGGGCTGGTTGATGCCGCGGTGGCCGTAGACCAGCTTGAAGGTGCCCAGGCCCAGGGCCCGGCCGAAGAGCTGGTTGCCGAAGCAGATCCCGAAGTACGGCACACCCGCGTCGAGCGCGGCCTGCAGCAGCTCGACCTGGCGGGTGGTGGCCGCCGGGTCGCCGGGGCCGTTGGAGTAGAAGAGTCCGTCGGGGCTCACCGCGAGCACGTCCTCGAGGCTCGAGGTCGCCGGCAGGACGTGCACCTCGATGCCGCGCTCGGCCATGCGGTGGGGGGTCATCGTCTTGATGCCGAGGTCGAGGGCGGCGACCCTCAGCCGGCGCTCGCCGACCGCGGGCACGACGTAGGCCTCGGTCGTCGAGACCTCGCCGGCCAGCTCGCTGCCGGCCATCTCGCCCGAGGCGCGCACGCGCTCGAGCAGGGCGGCGGGGTCGCTCTCGGTGGTGGAGATGCCCACGCGCATCGCCCCCCGCTCGCGCAGGTGGCGGGTCAGGGCGCGGGTGTCGACGCCGGAGATGCCGACGACGCCCTGGGCGGCCAGCTCCTCGTCGAGGGTGCGGCGGCTGCGCCAGCTGCTCGGCACGCGGGCGGGGTCGCGCACGACGTAGCCCGCCACCCAGATGCGGCGGGACTCGGGGTCCTCGTCGTTGACGCCGGTGTTGCCCACGTGAGGGGCGGTCATCACGACGACCTGGCGGTGGTAGGACGGGTCGGTGAGCGTCTCCTGGTAGCCGGTCATGCCGGTGTTGAAGACGGCCTCGCCGAAGGTCTCGCCCTCGGCTCCGAAGGCCTCGCCGTGGAACGTGCGGCCGTCCTCGAGGACGAGCACCGCGGGGGCATGCGTGGGCACGCCGTACCTCCTTCTCCGCCTCACGGGACGGATCGTTAAAGGATGTTCGAGCGGCGCCGAGCCTAGCAGCGGACGGACCGTGGCCCGGTGCGGTGTCCGGGCCGTGGCGCGTCCCCGGGCCCGGGCCGGGTCAGCGGCGCCGGCCCGTGCCCCGGGTGGCGGGCGCGGTCCAGGGGTCGTCGGGCCAGGCGTGCTTCGGGTAGCGACCACGCAGCTCGGCGCGCACCGCGGGGTAGCCGGTGGTCCAGAAGGACGCGAGGTCGGCGGTGACCGCCACCGGGCGGCGGGCCGGGGAGAGCAGGTGCACCAGCACGGGCACCCGCCCGTCGGCCACCCGCGGGGTCTCGGCCCACCCGAAGGCCTCCTGCACGCGCACGGCGAGCACCGGCTGGTCCCCCCCGTAGTCCAGGCGCACCGCCGACCCGCTGGGCACCGTGAGCCGCTCGGGCGCCAGCTCGTCGAGACGCCCGGCCTGCGGCCAGGGCAGCAGCCGGCGCAGCGCGCCGAGGACGTCGACACGGGCCAGGTCGCGGGCCGTGCGCACGCGGGCCAGCTCCGGGCCCAGCCACGACTCCGCGGACTCCAGCAGGGCGGCGTCGGAGACGTCGGGCCACGGCTCCCCCACCGCGGTGCGCAGGAAGACCAGTCGTCGGCGCAGGGCGTGCGCGGCCTCCGACCAGGGCAGGGCGGCGAGACCGTCGCGGCGCAGCCCGTCGCGCACCGCGGCCGCGACGAGCTCGGCGGGCGGCCGGGCCAGGGTGCTGCTGGCCAGCTCGACGGCCCCGAGCCGGGTCACCCGGCGGGCCCGCACCCGACCCTGCTCCCAGCGCACGTCGTCCTCCTCGCGCCACACCGGCGCGGCCGCCTCGAGCGCCAGGTCCTCGTCGAGCGGGGCCGCGGAGCGCACGGTGGCGTCGCGCTGGCCCGGGCGGCGGTCGACGCCCGCCACCGCGAGCCACTCCAGCCCGCGCAGGGCCGACTCGCCCCGGCCCAGCACCGCCCCGGTGCCGCCGACCATCACGTAGGCCTCCGAGCCGGCCCGCTTGCGGGCGATCCGGTCGGGGTGGGCCAGGGCGACGACCGCGCCCACGGCGAGGTCGTCGGTCATCGCCGGGGCCGCGGCGCCGCCACCGTGGTCGGCGGGCAGGGAGGCCCGCAGCCGCTCGGCGGTGGTGCGCCACGCGGCCGAGGCCGGGCCGCCCCGGCGTACGGCACGCAGCGCCGCGACCAGGTCGCCGCCGGGGACCCGGACGTCGTCGGCCAGGAGGGCCACCACCTCGGCGGCCCGGCGGGCCCCCACCGCCGCGGCGCCGTCGAGCAGCGCCCGCGCCAGCCGCGGGTCGGCGGGCACCCCGGCGATCGCGCGGCCACGAGCGGTGACGGCTCCGGCGTCGTCGACGGCGCCGAGGCCGGCGAGGGTGGCACGGGCCAGCGCGAGCGGACCGGGCGGGGGCGGGTCGAGGAGGGCGAGGCCGGCGCCGTCGGGGACGCCCCACACGGCGAGCTCCAGGGCGAGGGCCGTGAGGTCGGCGGTGAGGATCTCCGGCTGCGGGTGGGCCTCGAGGTGGGCGTGCTCGGCCTCCGACCAGCAGCGCAGCACCGCCCCGGCGGCCTCGCGGCCGGCGCGTCCGGCCCGCTGCTCGGCGGCGGCGCGGCTCACCCGCACCGTGACGAGGCCGGCCAGACCGCGCGCGTGGTCGGTGCGCGGCTCCCGCGACAGCCCGGCGTCGACCACCACGCGCACCCCCGGCACCGTGAGCGACGACTCCGAGACCGCGGTCGACACCACGACGCGGCGGCGCTCCCCCGGGCTCAGCGCGCGATCCTGCTCGACGGCCGGGAGGCGACCGTGCAGCGGACGGACGTCGACCCCGGCGGCGGCAGCCGCTGGCGCGAGCCGGCGCACGACGCCGTCGACCTCCGCGACGCCCGGCAGGAAGACCAGCACGTCGCCCGGGTGCTCGGCGAGCGCGACGCGGGTCGTCGCGGCCACGTGGTCGAGGAAGGCCGGGGTCACCCCGCGGTCGTCGGCGCGGCGCACGGCGGGCGGTGGCGGGCACCAGCGACGCTGCACCGGGTGGAGCGCGCCGGGCACGTCCACCACCGGCACGGCGGTGCTGACGGCGCCGGGCGACCCCGCACCTGCGCCGCGCGGGGCGCCCTCGTCGCTGGTGGCGCCGCCGTCGCTGCTGTCGCTGTCGTCGTCGCCGTCGCTGCTGTCGCTGTCGTCGCTGTCGTCGCTGTCGTCGCCGGGATCGTGGTGCGACGGCACCGCGCCCGTGCCGTCGGACGCGTCCGTGGGGTGGTGGGCCTCGGGGTGGTGGGCCTCGGGGTGGTGGGCCTCGGGGCCGAGGAGCGCGGCCGTGCGGGTCGCCTCGACGGTCGCGGACATCGCCACGAGCAGCAGGTCCTCGCGCAGGTTCTGCCGGACGTCGACGAGCAGGGCGAGCGTCAGGTCACCGTCGAGGTGGCGCTCGTGCACCTCGTCGAGCACCACCGCCCCGACCCCGGGCAGGTCGGGGTCGCGCTGGAGCCGCCGCAGCAGCACCCCGGTGGTGACCACCTCGACCCGCGTGGCGGGTCCGGCGCGTCGCTCGCCCCGCACCGTGTAGCCGACCGTCTCCCCCACGGGCTCACCGAGCAGGTGGGCCAGACGCCGGGCCGCGGCGCGTGCGGCGATGCGGCGCGGCTGGGTCACCACGACGCGACCGCCCCCGCCGCCCAGGAGGTCGGCGACCAGCGGCGGCACCAGGGTGGTCTTGCCGGTGCCGGGCGGCGCCTGC
The DNA here is from genome assembly GCF_023712465.1 of Nocardioides sp. P86. NCBI lineage: Bacteria > Bacillati > Actinomycetota > Actinomycetes > Propionibacteriales > Nocardioidaceae > Nocardioides > Nocardioides sp. P86. The sequence goes on from NZ_JAMAYE010000001.1 coordinate 57,592, forward strand.
ACCACCGCGGCGCCGTGGTCCTCCAGTGCGACACGCAGCGCGGGCAGTCCCGCCACCACCGGGAGGTCCGGCGGGTGGGCCAGCAGTCGCCGGATCGGGTCGCTCACCGGCACAGTGTCTCGCGCCGCGCGACCGGGACGGGCCTCCCGTCGGTGAGGCCCTCCCCGCGGAGCCGTGCTCGGGTCGACCGCACGCTCGGCCGATCCGCCACGTCAGCGGCGCCGGCTCCGCCGCACGAGGGGCCGCAGCCGTCGCGGAGGCGGCGGCCCACAGCCCGCGGCCGCACGCTCGGCCGTTCCGCCACGGCAGCGACGCCGGATCCGCCGCGCGAGGGGCCGCAGCGGTCGCGGAGCCGGCGGCCAGCAGCCCGCAGCCGAGAACCACGATCTGGTTGAACGAACGTTCGATCAACCCGCGCGCCGACTGGCGCACCCTCGGCCGCACGCTCGGCCGTTCCGCCACGGCAGCGACACCGGCTCCGCCGCACGAGGGGCCGCAGCGGTCGCCGAGACGGCCGCCAGCAGCCCGCAGCAGCAGACCACGATCTGGTTGAACGAACGTTCGATCAACCCGCGCGCCGGCCGGCGCCGTATCCGCCACACGGCCGGGGGCCCAGAGGCGCCGAGGCACCACGCTCCGGGTGCACGGACGTTCGACCCACCGCCCACCATCGCCACCGCCCTGACACGGACCCCGACGACGCGCACTCCACCGGCCGGCGAACCGCCCAGCCGGCGGCGGGCGACCGCGGGCCGGACGGACGCACCCTGATCGACCGGGGTCGGGACGCACCGCCGCCGGCCCGGGCTCATCGGGGTCCCGAGACGCTCGACCGGTCGGGGCGCCCGGTGTGGGGTCCGGCCGGCTCAGACCAGGGCGCCGTCGAGCACGGTCGGGGTGCCTCGCAGGAACGTCGCCACGACCCGGCCGGGCAGCTCCATGCCGCGGTAGGGGGTGTTGCGCGACAGCGACGCCGACGTCGCGGGGTCGACGACGCGGCGTACGGCGGGGTCGTAGAGCACGACGTTGGCCGGGGCGCCGACCGTGAGGGGCTGACCGTGCTCGGCGAGGCGGCCGATCCGCGCGGGCGCGGCCGACATGCGCTCGGCGACGCCGGCCCAGTCGAGCAGCCCGGTGTCGACCATCGTCTCCTGCACGATCGACAGCGCGGTCTCGAGGCCCAGCATGCCGAAGGCCGCCGCGGCCCACTCGCAGTCCTTGTCCTCGTGGGGGTGCGGGGCGTGGTCGGTGGCCACGACGTCGATCGTGCCGTCGGCCAGTCCGGCGCGCAGCGCCTCGACGTCGGCCGCGGTGCGCAGCGGCGGGTTGACCTTGTAGATCGGGTCGTAGGTCGCGGCGAGCTCGTCGGTGAGGAGCAGGTGGTGGGGGCACACCTCGGCGGTGACTTCCCAGCCGCCCTCGCGCGCGGCGCGAGCCTTGGCCTCGCGCACGATCTGCACCGACCCGGCGGTCGACACGTGGCACACGTGCAGCCGCGAGCCGACGTGGGCGGCCAGCAGGCAGTCGCGGGCGATGATCGCCTCCTCGGCCACCGCCGGCCAACCGGTGAGGCCGAGGCGGCCCGAGAGCTCGCCCTCGTTCATCTGCGCACCCTCGGTCAGGCGCGGCTCCTGGGCGTGCTGGGCGACGACGCCGTCGAAGGCCTTGACGTACTCCAGCGCGCGCCGCATCAGCACCGCGTCGCTCACGCACCGGCCGTCGTCGGAGAAGACCCGCACCCGGGCGGCGGAGTCGGCCATCGCGCCGAGCTCGGCCAGCCGCTCGCCGGCCAGCCCGACGGTGACCGCGCCGACCGGGAAGACGTCGCAGTGACCGGCCTCGCGGCCCAGGCGCCACACCTGCTCGACGACGCCGGCGGTGTCGGCGACCGGCTCGGTGTTGGCCATGGCGTGCACGGCGGTGAAGCCGCCCATCGCCGCGGCACGGGTGCCGGTGTCGACGGTCTCGGCGTCCTCCCGGCCCGGCTCGCGCAGGTGGGTGTGCAGGTCGACCAGTCCGGGCAGCGCGAGGAGGCCGGTGGCGTCGACCACCGTCGCGCCGTCGGCCCCGGGGCCGGCGGCCAGGTCGGGACCGACCGCGGCCACCACGCCGTCGGCGAGCAGCAGGTCGGTGGTCTCGCCGCCGAGGATGGAGGCGTTGCGGAGCAGGTACGTCGTCACGCGGGTGCGCTTTCTGTCGGGAGGAGCGGAGCGTCGGCGGAGAGGTCGGCGCCACTGAGGAGGAGGTAGAGCACCGCCATCCGCACGGCCACGCCGTTGGTGACCTGCTCGACGATGACCGAGCGCGGGGAGTCGGCGACGTCGGCGGTGATCTCCATGCCGCGCACCATGGGGCCGGGGTGCATCACGATGGCGTGGTCCTGCAGCGTGGCCATCCGGCGACCGTCGAGGCCGTAGCGCCGCGAGTACTCGCGCGGGGTCGGGAAGAAGCCCCCGCTCATCCGCTCGCGCTGCACGCGCAGCATCATCACGGCGTCGGCCTTCGGCAGCACCGCGTCGAGGTCGTAGGACGTCTCGACCGGCCACGAGCCAACGCCCACCGGCATCAGCGTCGGGGGCGCCACGAGCGTGACCTCGGCGCCGAGGGTCTGCAGCAGCAGCGCGTTGGAGCGTGCGACCCGGCTGTGCAGGACGTCGCCCACGATCGCCACCCGCCGCCCGTCGAGACCGCCGCCGTCGGCCGCGCCGAGGTGGCGGGTGAGGGTGAAGGCGTCGAGGAGCGCCTGGGTGGGGTGCTCGTGGGTGCCGTCGCCGGCGTTGACCACGCTGGAGCGGACCCAGCCGGAGTGGGCGAGGCGGTGGGGTGCGCCGCTGGCGCCGTGGCGCACCACCACGGCGTCGGCCCCCATCGCCTCCAGGGTCAGCGCGGTGTCCTTGAGGCTCTCGCCCTTGGACACGCTGGAGCCCTTGGCGGCGAAGTTGATGACGTCGGCGCTGAGGCGCTTGGCCGCGGCCTCGAAGGAGATGCGGGTGCGGGTGGAGTCCTCGAAGAAGAGGTTGACCACGGTGCGCCCGCGAAGAGCGGGGAGCTTCTTGATCGGCCGGTCGGCCAGCGAGCGGAGCTCGGCCGCCGTGCGGAGCACCAGCTCCGCGTCGTCGCGGGTCAGGTCGGCCGCGCTGAGCAGGTGCCGCTTCACGCCCGCACCTCCGTGCCGCCGGTCTGGTCGCTCCGGCCGGGGGGCGGCCCGGTGATCGTGACCGCGTCGAGGTCGTCGACGCCCTCGAGTCTCACGCTGACGCGCTCGACCAGCGAGGTGGGCAGGTTCTTGCCCACGAAGTCGGCCCGGATGGGCAGCTCGCGGTGACCGCGGTCGACCAGCACGGCCAGCCGCACCGCGCGCGGGCGGCCGATGTCGCCGAGGGCGTCGAGCGCCGCGCGGATGGTGCGCCCGGAGAAGAGCACGTCGTCGACCAGCACCACGGTGCGCCCGTCGATGCCGCCGGGCGGGATCTGGGTGGGGAGCAGCGCACGGGCCGGCTTGAGGCGCAGGTCGTCGCGGTACATCGTGACGTCGAGCGAGCCCACCGGCACCTCGATGCCCTCGACCGCGGCGAGACGCTCCGCGATGCGCTGCGCCAGCGGCACGCCACGGCTCGGGATGCCCAGCAGGACGAGGTCGGCGCCGCCCTTGTTGCGCTCGAGGATCTCGTGGGAGATCCGGGTCAGGGCCCGGGCGATGTCACGGGCGTCGAGGACGACGCGGCCTCCGGCCGTCGGGTCGTCGGGTGCTGCAGGCTGGGCGCACACGGTGCCGCCGGACCTCCTTCTCCGCCTCACGGGACGGCTCGTTAAAGGATGTCGATCGGCGCCGACCCTAGCAGCCGCGGGGTCCGACGCCACGACGTCGGACCCCGCGGCCCGCAGGTGCTCCAGGGCTCCGGGCCCCGGGCCCCGGGGCGGCTCAGGCCTCGGCGATGTCGAGCAGGACCTTGCCGACGGCGCCGCCCTCGACCGCGTCGTGCGCGGCGCCCGTCTCCTCCAGCGGGTAGTGGTGCAGCGGCACGCCGGCCTCCGCACCCACGCGCAGGGCACCGGCGGACACGGCCGCGGTGACGTCCTCGGCGGCGGCCTGCACGAGGTCGGCGCCCAGGGTGTAGAGGAGCAGGCCCTGCAGGCGCAGGTTCTTGGCGAAGGTGGCCCGCACCGGCACGGTCGCCTCGGCCCCGCCGTTGTCGGCGTAGTAGGCCAGGGTGCCGCGGTTGCGGAGCACCTCGACGTCGAGGCCGACGTTCTGCGCCAGGGCCACCTCCACGACCAGGTCGACGCCCTCGGGCGCGACCGCGCGGATCTCGGCGGCGGCGTCCGAGGTGCGGTAGTTGACGATGTGGTGGGCGCCGGCCGCGCGGGCCAGGTCGGCCTTCTCCTCACCGCTGACCGTGGTGACCACGGTGGCGCCGGCCCAGACGGCCAGCTGGATCGCGGCGTTGCCCACCGCACCGGCCCCGCCGGCGACCAGCACGGTCTGTCCGGCCATCGAGCCCGGTGCCAGACGCGCGGTGGTCTCCCCCGCGGTGAGCGCCCGGTGGGCGGTGACCGCCGGGACGCCGAGGGAGGCACCGAGGTCGAAGGACGCGCCCTCGGGCAGCGGCACGACGCGCTCGGCGAGCTGCACGGTGTGCTGGGTCGACGTACCGAGGCCGCGACCCGACTGGGCCAGGACCAGCCAGACCCGGTCACCCACTGCGTGGGTGGTGACACCCTGGCCGACGGCGTCGACGACGCCGGCGCCGTCCTGGCCAGGGGCGACCTCGGTGAAGTCGCCGTTCATGCCGTTGGCGCGGAACTTCCAGTCCGTGGGGTTGACCCCCGCCCGCACCAGGCGGACCCGGACCTCGCCGGGCCCGGGCTCGGGCAGGTCGCGCTCGACGACCTCGAGGACGGAGGAGGGACCGGGCTTGCTGTAGACGACTGCTCGCATGGAGGGCGTAGCGCCCCGGGCCCGGGACTTGTTCCCGTGGAGGGCCTCAGGCCCCTGCGCCCCCGCGGCCGGTGGCGGTGTCCGCCGGGCTCACAGGGTCGCGGCCATGCCGGCGCAGGCGGTGAGCCAGGCGCGGCGCGTCTCCTGGGACAACCGGGCGTAGGGCACGACGGAGCCGGAGACGAGCGCCGGGTCGTAGGGCACGCGGTAGACCGCGCGGGTGCGCTGCTCGTAGACGTCGACGAGGTCGCGCGCCAGGGCCGCGTCGACCTTCGGGGAGGGGTCGGAGAGCACGGTCACCGTCTTGTGCTTGAGGTCGGGGTGACCGGCGTCCTGGAGGGCGTCGAGCATCCACAGCCCGCTGTAGCCGGTGTCCTCCCGCACGGTGCTGGTGACCACCAGCAGGTCGGCGGCCGCGGCTGCGGCCAGCCAGTTCTCGGCGCGCATGTTGTTGCCGGTGTCGACGAGCAGGATCCGGTAGAAGCGCTCGAGCAGCCCGTGGACGGCGGCGAAGTCGTCGGCGCGGATCGTGCCGGTGACGTCGGCCCGCTCGTCGGAGGCCAGCACGTCGAAGTGGGCGTCGCCCTGGGTGCGGACGTAGGACCCCAGGTCGCCGATGCGCGACTGCGCGACGTCGTCGAAGCGGCCGAGGTCGCCGAGCAGCTCCCGGGTGGTGTTGCGGTGGTGGCCGCGGGTGCCCCGGATGCCCAGCGTGCCCCGGGTCTCGTTGTTGTCCCAGGCCACGACTCCGCCGCCCCGCACGGTGCCGAAGGTGTAGCCCGCCGCCAGAACGCCGGTGGTCTTGGCGGCCCCGCCCTTGGGGTTGACGAAGGCGATGGTGCGCGGGCCCGAGAGCTCGCGCTGCACCGCGGCGCGGTCGCGCTCGTGGGCGGCCTCCGCGCGGCCCATCGCCGGGCTGAGGAGTCCACCGCTCCACCGCCGCACCCGTCCGCGCCAGCCCCACGTGGCCGGCCCGTGGTCGGCGACGTCGGCGCGGCGGTCGAGGAAGTCGGTGGCCGACATGAAGCGTCGCGGCTGCGCCGGTGCGCCGCCGGCGCCCGCCTCACCCGCGGTGGCCGGCGGGGCGGTCGGTGCCGGGCCAGCAGGCGGGCCAACGGGCGGGGAGGACGGTGGCGGGGCCGGCGAGGTGGCCGGGGAGGCCGGTGGTGGCGAGGTCGGCGTCCACTGCGGCGGACCCACGGCCGGCGGGGGGCCGGCAGGGGCTCGGTCGGCGTCCCTCACGGGGTCGGCCGACGGGTCGGACGGAGACACGTCGGGCGGAGTGGCCAGGTGATCGGTCAAGGGGTCGGTCAAGGGGTCACCCAGGGGGTCGGCCAGGTGGTCGGTGACCGGGGAGCCGTCGCCCGGGGGCGGGCCGCTGCGGTCGGGGGTCGGCGCACGGTCGGCGGCGTGGGCCGCGAGGTCCTCCGGCCGGTGGAGCCGGTCGCTGGTGTCGGCGGACTCGTGGCGCGACCCGGGCGGGGTCCCGGGCTGGGGCCCGAGCTGCGGTCCGGGCTGGGTCGCGGGCCGGGGGTCGTGCGGCTGCTGCTGCGTCATGGGTCCTCCGAGAGACGGGGCGTGCCGGTCTCCTTCCCTCGACCCGCCCGTGCCACACCCGCTCGTGCCGCGGCTGCCGGCGCCCTGGCCGTGGTGCCTAGCCGAGGGTGACCTCGACGACCACGTCGTCCTCGTCGAGGAGCAGGTTGACCCGGTCGGGGCGGAAGTCGAGGGTGCGCATCGTGCCCGGTCGCAGCAGGCGGTGGGGGCGGCCGGCGGCGTCGAGCTCGCCGACGGCGTCGGTGGCGGTGAGGCCGACGAGCCCGGTCGGCGGGGTCGGGTCGACCGGCGGGGGCGTGGAGGTCATCGCCCCAGCATGCTCGGTGCGGCGACCGGGTCGGCCCGACCCCGTGGTCCCGGCGACGTCAGCGTGAGAGGTGACGCGCGCGGGCGAAGCAGAAGAGCCCGTAGCAGCCGATGCCGACGGCGATGACGCCGAGCATCACGGGGCCGTAGGGCTGCTGCAGCACCTTGTGGAGGGCCTGGTCGAGCCCGCCGGACTTCTTGGCCTGGTGGGTGTAGGCGGCGTAGAGGAAGAGCCCGCCGACGATGCCGATGGCGACGCCCTTGGCGGCGTAGCCCGCCTTGCCGAACCAGATGTAGGCCGTCCCGGCCTCACCGCTCTTGCCCTCCGCGGTGAGGTGCTCGCGGAACTTCTCGGTCCAGGCACGCACGATCTGACCCACGCCGTAGGCGATGACGAGCACGCCGGCGAGGCCGACCATGAACTGCCCACCCGACATGTTCATCACCGTGGCGGTGGTGTCGTCGGAGCCGCCCTTGGAGCCCGATCCGGTGGCGACCTGGACGGCGCTCCACCCGATCACCGCGTAGATGACGCCCTTGAGCACCGACGAGGCCCGCTTGAGCCAGAGGTCCTTGCCCTCCTCGCCGCGGTGCCCCCCGACGGCCTCGAGGACGCGCCACACGACGAGCAGCAGCATGCCGATCGCGATCAGCCAGATCGCCAGCTCGCCGAAGGGCTCGTCGGTCAGCTGCTGCAGCGCGCCCGTGCTCGACGCCGAGCCGCTCTGGTCGCCCAGCGCGAGCTGGAGCGCGATCCAGGCGATCATCAGGTGCACCACGCCGTAGGCGACGAGACCCGCGCGCACGGCGTGGTCGAGCCAGTCGCTCGACTCGGCCCGGTCGGTGGCGTCGCCAGCCTTGCGCGTCATCTCTCCCATGGAGGCTGAACCTAGACCCTCCGGGACCCTCCGCGCCCGGGTCCTGGGCCACCTGTGAGGGTGAGGCCCTCGCGCCGTCCGACCCGGGGGCGCCCGCGCCGGCTCAGGACAGGTCGCCCAGGGCGGTCTCGACGGCGCGGTGGAAGGTGGGGTAGGCGTAGATCATCGTGCGCATCACCTCGACCGGCACCTCGGCGTGCACCGCCAGCGCGAGCAGGCCGAGGATCTCCCCACCGGCGGGACCCATGGCGGTGGCCCCCACCAGTACACCGCGGTCGGCGTCCTCGACCACCTTGACCAGTCCGCGGCCGCCGGGGCCGTGGGTGAAGCCGCGCGAGGACTGCTCGAGCGGGGCGCTGCCCGTGCGCACGCGCAGGCCGGCGTCGCGGGCCTGCTGCTCGGTGAGGCCCACGCCGCCGACCTCGGGATCGGTGAAGGTGGTGTGGGGCACGGCGTGGTAGCGGGCCGCCGGGCCCTCCTCGCCGGTGATGTCGCGGGTCGCGATCGCCGACTGGTACATCGACACGTGGGTGAAGGCCCCGTGGCCGGTGATGTCGCCGATGGCCCACAGCCGGTCGCCCGCCCGCAGGCGCTCGTCGACCTCGATCGTGCGGGCGGTGGGGTCGAGGCCGACCGTCTCCAGCCCCAGGTCGTCGAGGTTGGGGGTGCGCCCGGCCGCCACGAGCAGCTTGTCGGCCACGAGACGCTCGCCCTCCTCCCCGTCGAGGACGAGGGTGAAGGCGCCCTCGGCGTAGGAGACCGAGGTGGTCTCGACGCCGGTCATCACCCGGATCCCCTCGGCGGCGAAGACCTCCTCCAGCAGCCGCCCGGCCTCGGGCTCGTCGCCGGGCACCAGACGCTCGCCGTGCTGCACGATCGTCACGCGCACCCCGAAGCGGGCGAGCACCTGGGCCATCTCGCAGCCGATCGGCCCGCCGCCGAGCACGACGGCCGAGCCCGGGAGCTCGGTGAGGCGCACGACGTCGCGGTTGGTCCAGTACGGCGTGCCCGCGAGCCCGTCGATGGGCAGCTCCGCGGGGCGGGTGCCGGTGTTGAGCACGACGCCGCGCTGGGCGACGTAGGTGGTGCGGCCGCCGTCGGGAGCCTCGACGACCACCCGACCGGTGCCGTCGAGGCGGCCGACGCCGTGGACCACCGTGGCGCCGGCGTCGACGAGCCGGTCCACCGCGACCTGGTCGTCCCAGCCGGTGGTGGCCTCGGTGTCGATGCGGCGGGCCACCGGCGACCACGACGGCACGACGGTCGCATCGCCGGCCAGCTCGCCGACGCGGTGGGCCTCGGCGAGCGCGTCGGAGGCGCGCACCATCATCTTGGTGGGGATGCAGCCGTAGTAGGGGCACTCGCCGCCGACGAGGTGCTTGTCGACGGCCACGACCCGCAGCCCCGCCTGCGCCGCACCCGTGGCGAGGGCCTCGCCCCCGGGGCCGAGGCCGATGACGACGAGGTCGACGCTCACTTCTTCGCTCATGGCGCCAGCCTGCCCGCCTTGGCGGGCCCACGGATCACCCGATCGTGGGACCCGGGCGGGGGCGGCCGCCGAGGGCGGTCGTGGCGCTCAGACCAGGGAGGCCTTGTCGCGCATGACCGCGCCCAGGACGCCGTTGACGAAGGACGGCGACTCGTCGGTCGACAGGTCGCGCACCAGGGCCATGGCCTCGGAGACGGCCACCGGGTCGGGCACGTCGTCGGCCCACAGCAGCTCGAAGACGCCGAGGCGCAGCACGTTGCGGTCGACGGCCGGCATCCGGTCGAGGGTCCAGCCCTCGGAGTAGGTCGCGAGCAACTCGTCGATGCGGGCCTGGTGCTCGACCACGCCCCGCACGAGCTCACCGGTGTAGGCGTGCTGCGGGCCCTCGCCGTCGGCGACGGCGCGCTCGAGGTGCTCCAGGGGAGCCTCGCTGCGCATCTCGGCGGCGAAGAGCACGTCCAGCGCCCGCTTGCGGGCCTTGGAGCGGGCCGCCATCAGGACTTGACGCGACCGAGGTAGGAAGAGTCGCGGGTGTCGACCTTGACCTTCTCGCCCTGGTTGATGAAGAGCGGCACCTGGATCTCGTGGCCGGTCTCGAGCGTGGCCGGCTTGGTGCGGCCGGTGGCGCTGTCACCGGCCAGGCCGGGCTCGGTGAAGGTGATGACGAGCTCGACCGAGGCGGGGAGCTCGACGAAGAGCACGCGGCCCTCGTTGGTGGCCACGATGGCCTCCTGGTTCTCCAGGAGGAAGTTCGCGCCGTCGCCGAGGATCTCCGGGGCGACCTCGAGCTGGTCGTAGGTGGCGACGTCCATGAAGACGAACGAGGTGCCGTCGTTGTAGAGGTACTGCATGGTGCGGCGGTCGACGGTCGCGGTCTCGACCTTGGTGCCGGCGTTGAAGGTCTTGTCGACGTTCTTGCCCGACTCGACGTTGCGCAGCTTGGTGCGCACGAAGGCGGGGCCCTTGCCGGGCTTCACGTGCTGGAACTCGACGACAGCCCAGAGCTGACCGTCGATGTTGAGAACCATGCCGTTCTTGAGGTCGTTGGTCGATGCCATCTGCGCGGTTCAGCCTCACTGCGTCGGGGAGTCGGAGTGTCGCCCGAGGCGTCTCGGACGAACGCCTGAGTCTACCGGGCGCGGACCGCAGCCCCGCACTCGGCGGTGGGGCCGGTCAGCCGGCGCTGCTGCGCGCGACGACCTCGAGCGCCACGCGGTAGCCGTCGACACCGAGGCCCTTGACCACCTCGACGGCGTGCGGGGTGACCACCGAGTGGTGGCGGAACTCCTCGGGCCGGGCGTGGGGGTCGGAGATGTGCACCTCCACCAGGGGTGCGGTCAGCTGGGCGCAGGCGTCGTAGACGGCGTAGGAGTAGTGCGTCCACGCCGCGGCGTTGAGCACCACCGGGTGGCCGTCGTCGGCCGCGGCGTTGAGCCAGTCGACCATCACGCCCTCGTGGTTGGTCTGGCGCACCTCGACCTCGAGCCCGAGGTCGCGGCCCCACTCGACGCACAGCGTGGCGAGCTCGGCGTGGGTGGTGGAGCCGTAGATCTCCGGCTGACGCCTGCCGAGCCGGCCGAGGTTGGGCCCGTTGAGCACGAGGACGCTCATGCGCCCTCTCCCGTGGTGGCCGTGCTCCCCGCGTCGGTCGTGACGGCGGCGAAGGCCGCGCGCAGGTCGTCGTCGGAGGGCCCGGCGAGCACGCGCGGTCGCGCGACGTCGTCGAGCACCACGAAGCGCAGCTGGTCGCCGCGCGTCTTCTTGTCGACCCGCATCGTGGCCAGCAGGTCGTCGTACGCCGCCCCGGCGTAGCCGGTGGGCAGGCCGACCCGGGCGAGCACGCTGCGGTGCCGCTCGACGACGGCTGCAGGCAGGCTGCCCGCCCGGTGCGCCAGCTCGGCGACGAACACGCAGCCGATCGCGACGGCCTCGCCGTGACGGATGGCGTAGCCCTCGGCGCGCTCGATGGCGTGGCCCAGGGTGTGGCCGTAGTTGAGCACCTCGCGACCGGGGTGGCCGTCGGCCCCGCCGGTCTCGCGCAGGTCGGCCACGACGACGTCGACCTTGACGCGGATGGCGCGCTCGACGAGCTCGCGCAGCACCGGCGAGCCCGCGACCAGGTCGGCGGGGTCGGTGGCCTCCACCAGGTCCAGGATGACCGGGTCGGCCACGAAGCCGCACTTGACGACCTCGCCGAGCCCTGCGACGAGCTCCTCGCGGGGCAGCCCCTCGAGTAGGGCCAGGTCGCACAGCACGCCGGCGGGCTCGTGGAAGGCGCCGACGAGGTTCTTGCCCGCCGCGGTGTTGATGCCGGTCTTGCCGCCCACGGCGGCGTCGACCATCGCCAGCAGCGTGGTCGGCACGTGCACGACCCGCACGCCGCGCAGCCAGCTGGCCGCGACGAAGCCGCCCAGGTCGGTGGTGGCGCCGCCGCCGAAGGTGACGACGGCGTCGGAGCGGGTGAAGCCCGCCGCGCCGAGCGCCTCCCAGACGTCGACCAGCACGCCGGCGGTCTTGGCGGCCTCGCCCTCGGGCAGGCCCAGCGCCAGGACGTCGTGGTGGGGCCGCAGCGCGTCGACGACGGGCTGGGCGAGCTCGCCGAGGGCCCCGGCGTAGAGGAACGCCACGCGCTGCACGCCGGGGCCGAGCAGGTCGTGGAGGCGGTCGGTGACCCGGTGGCCCACCACCACGTCGTAGGGCGACGCGCCGCCGACGTGCAGCACCGTCGCGTCGGACGGTCGGGTCGGGTCGTCGATCGGGCCGTCGGTCGGGCCGTCGGTCGGGTCGGTCACGGCAGGAGCTCCTCGATCGCGTCGGCGACCTGGTCGGGGGTGCGGGCGTCGGTGTCGACGACGTGGGTGGCGACGGCCTCGTAGACGGGCGTGCGCTCCTCCAGCAGCTGCTTCATCCGTCCGCGCACGTTGCCCATGAGCATCGGTCGGGCGACCCCGAGACCGACCCGGGAGGCCGCGTCGGCGAGCCCCACGCGCAGGAACACGACCACGTGGCCGGCGAGCAGGGCGCGGGTGTCCTCGCGCAGCACCGCTCCCCCGCCGAGGGCCAGCACACCGGGGTGCTCGGCGAGCGCGGCGGCGACGGCCGCGGCCTCGAGGTCGCGGAAGTGCTGCTCCCCGTCGTCGACGAAGATGTCGGAGATCGCGCGCTGCTCGGCGGCCTCGACGTCACGGTCGGTGTCGCGGACCCCGACGCCCCAGCGGGCGCCCAGCAGGTCGGCGACGGTGGTCTTGCCCGCGCCCATGGGCCCCACGAGCACGACGCGGGGACGGACGGCGGGGCTGCCTGCGCTCACCGGTAGGTCAGTGCGTCGAGGTAGGTCTCGACGTTGCGCCGGGTCTCCGACAGCGCGTCGCCGCCGAACTTCTCCAGCAGCGCCTCGGCCACGACGAGGGCGACCATGGCCTCCGCGACGATACCGGCGGCCGGCACGGCGCAGACGTCGGAGCGCTGGTGGTGGGCCACCGCCTCCTCGCCGGTGGCGACGTCGACGGTGCGCAGCGCGCGGGGCACGGTGGCGATCGGCTTCATGGCCGCGCGCACGCGCAGCACCTCGCCGGTGGTCATGCCGCCCTCGGTGCCCCCGGAGCGGCCGCTCGTGCGGCGGATGCCCTCGGGGGTGGGCACGATCTCGTCGTGGGCCAGCGACCCGGGGGTGGCGGCCAGGGCGAAGCCGTCGCCGACCTCGACGCCCTTGATGGCCTGGATGCCCATGAGCGCTCCGGCCAGGCGCGAGTCGAGGCGCCGGTCCCAGTGGACGTGGGAGCCCAGACCCGGCGGGAGTCCGTGCACGACCACCTCGACGACGCCGCCGAGGGTGTCGCCGTCCTTGTGGGCCTGGTCGATGCGCGCCACCATCGCCTCGCTCGTCGCGGGGTCGAGGCAGCGCACGGGGTCGGCGTCGAGGCGCTCGAGGTCGCCCTCACCCGGCCACAGCCCCTCGGGGGCGCGCACGCCGCCGAGCTCGATGACGTGGGAGAGGATGGTGGCACCGCAGGCCTGGGCCAGGAAGTTGCTGGCCACGCGGCCGAGCGCGACCCGGGCGGCGGTCTCGCGGGCCGAGGCCCGCTCCAGGATCGGGCGGGCGTCGGGGAAGTCGTACTTCTGCATGCCCGCCAGGTCGGCGTGACCGGGACGGGGCCGGGTGAGCGGCGCGTTGCGGGCCAGCGAGGCCAGCGCCTCGGCGTCGACCGGGTCGGCCGACATGACCTTCTCCCACTTGGGCCACTCGGTGTTGCCGACGATGATCGCGACCGGTCCGCCCTGGGTCTCCCCGTGGCGCACGCCACCGGTGATCGTCACCTGGTCCTGCTCGAACTTCATCCGCGCACCGCGGCCGTAGCCGAGACGGCGGCGGGCCAGGGAGTCGGCGATGTCGTCGCTCGTGACCTGGACGTGGGCGGGGAGCCCTTCCAGGACGGCGACCAGGGAGGGGCCGTGGGACTCGCCCGCGGTGAGCCAACGCAGCATGACGGCAGTCTCCCACGGCGCCGCGCGGGGCCGACGACCCCCGTCGCGTCCCGAGACCGGCCCCGCAGCGCTCCCGCGTCAGCGCAGCAGGGAGTCGATCACGGCGGGTCCGGTCAGCACGCCGATCAGCGCGCCCACCACCATGAACGGCCCGAAGGGGTAGGCGGCCCTGAGGAGGGCCCGGTCGCGGCGCACGAGGGCGAGCAGGAGACCCGGCAGGCCGAAGACGAGGAAGCCGGCGTAGACGCCGACGACGAGCTCGGCGACGCCGAGGCGGCCGAGCACGAGCCCGAGCAGCGCGGCCAGGCGCACGTCGCCGAAGCCCATGCCGGCGGAGTGCACGGCCCACAGCAGCCAGTAGAGCGAGCGCGCGACGAGCAGGCCGACGCCCGCGCGCAGGACCGCGTCGTGCTCGCCGGTGACCACCCACTCCCCCAGCGCGAGCAGCACCAGCGCGCCGGTCGCCGGGAGCACGAGGCGCGAGGGCAGCAGGCGGGTGTGGCCGTCGACGTAGGCCAGGGCGACGCACAGCGGCACCACCGGCAGCGCGTAGGCCAGGGCCCACGCGGTCTCCTCGGTCAGCCCGTCACCGAGCGCGGCACGGGCGACCAGCCCGCCGGCCATGGCGGAGACGAGGGCCACCCACGGGCCCAGGTGGGGACGTGCCGCGAGGTCGACGTAGAGCGGCTTGGGCGGCTCGGCGGGCCGGGCGGCGCTCGCCGGTCCGGACCCGGTGGTCGGCCCGTGAGGGGCCTCCGCGCCCGCGAGGGTCCCGGTCGCAGCACCGGCGGCGGGATCGGCAGGGGGATCCGCAGGGGTATCCGCGGCTGACGCGGGTGCGGGGGGCTCGGGCAGCGCCCGGATCAGCGCGGGCACGCCCAGCCCGGCGAGACCGCAGCCGAGGACGGCGAGGGCCACGACGAGGAGCTCGGCCGCGGCGTCGCTCACGCCGGTGCCCGCGCCGCGAGCGCGGCCGCGCCCGCGGCGCGTATGACGTCGACGGGGCCGGGACGTCCGGTCATGAACTCCACCTGGAGGGCGGCCTGGTGCACCAGCAGGTCGAGGCCGGTCACCAGCACGGTGCCGTCGGCCGCGGCCGCAGCGAGCGGCGTCGGCCACGGGTCGTAGACGACCTCGAAGACGACCGGCGTGCGGGCCCAGCGCAGCACCAGGTCGGGGGTCTGGGCGGACGCCGGCACCGTGGAGACCACCAGCTCGGCGGGGCCGACCTCCTCGGCCGGCGTGGTGAGGGGCAGCACCCTCACGTGGACCCCGCCGGGGTGGCGGCGGATCGCGTCGACCGTCTCGGCGGCGCGCTCCGGGGTGCGCGCGAGCACCACGACCTCGCGGGCGCCCAGCTCGCAGGCGGCGAGCCCGGTGGACGCAGCCGTGGCGCCCCCGCCGAGCACGACGGCCCGCGTCACCTCGCCGTCCCACCGCTCACGCACCGCCGCGACGGCGCCGGGGAGGTCGGTGTTGTCGGCGCGCAGACGGGGCTCGTCGACCAGCAGGGTGTTGGCGGCGCCGACGAGCCGGGCCCGCTCGGTGACCTCGCCGCGGGCGCCGACGGCCAGGGCCATCACCTCGCGCTTGAGCGGCATCGTGAGCGACAGCCCGCGCCACGAGTCGTCGAGGCCCGCGAGCACCTCCGGCAGCGTGCCGGAGGCGACGCGCAGGGCCTCGTAGGTCCAGTCCAGGCCGAGCGCAGCGTAGGCCGCCCGGTGCAGCACGGGTGAGAGCGAGTGACCGACGGGGTCGCCGACGACGGCGCAGCGCATCAGGGCCGCCTCAGCAGCGGTCGGACTGGGTGGCGCAGTACTCGTCGAACTCCGCCTCGTAGACCAGGAACTCGTCGTAGGTGTCGGCGAACTTGGTCTCCCCGGTGCGCAGGTCGACCGTGACGTAGTAGAGCCAGTCGCCCTCCGCCGGCGCGGCGGCCGCCGCGATAGCGGCGTCGCCGGGCGCCTCGATCGGGGTCGGCGGCAGGCCGGGCTGCTCGTAGGTGTTGTAGGGCGAGTCGGCCACCGACGCGATCTCGTCGGTGGTGAGGCGGGCGATGCCCGACTCCCCGAGGGCGTAGTTGACCGTGGCGTCGATCTGCAGCAGACCGGCGGTCTCGTCGTTGTCGGGGCTGAGCCGGTTGTAGATGACCCGTGCCACCTTGGGCATGTCGTCGCCGCGGCCCTCGGCCTCGACGAGGCTGGCGATGGTCATCAGCTCCTGGGGGCTGATGCCGAGCCGCTCGGCCGAGGCCTCGAGGTCGGCGTCGTCGGCGGCCTGGCGCCACCGGGTGAGCATCGCCTGCACCATGCCCTCGGCGTCCTCGCGCGGCGCGAAGGCGTAGGTCGAGGGGAAGAGGTAGCCCTCAGGGTTGCCCTCGGCGTAGTCGGGCAGCCCGAGGTCGGCGAGCAGGCGCCGGTCGTCGAGCACGGCCTCGAGCTCGGCGGTGGTGACCTTGGTCTGCTCGGCCAGGATCGCCACGATGTCGACGACGCGCAGGCCCTCGGGGATGGTGACGGAGTCGGTGATGACGTTGGCCGGGTCGACGAGCACGTCGATGGCGTCGGCCGAGGACATCTCCTCCTTGAGCCGGTAGAAGCCGGCCTGGATGGCCGCGGAGTCGGGGTTGTCGGTGGCCGCACCGACGCAGGCGTCGACCGAGGCCACGACGCCCTCGTCCTTGAGGTTGCGGCAGATCTGGGTGGAGCTGTCGCCGGAGGCGACCTCGAACTGCACGCGCCCCGAGCCGGGGCCCTCGAAGTCCTCCGGGTCGCTGAACTGGTCGGCGATGAAGCTGCTCGCCCGGTCGTAGACCAGGTAGCCGCCGCCCACGAGCACGGCCAGCGCCACCAGCACCGCGAGGCAGCCGGGCAGGCGGCTGCGCTCCTTGCGACGGCGCCCGCCGAGGTCGGGGGCGCTGCTCAGCGGCAGCGGGGAGTCGTCGTGCTCGGGGTGCTCGGGCTGATCGGGGTACGCCGCTGCGTGGGCCGCACCGTCGTCCGGGGCCGCGTCCCTGGGGGCGCCGTCCGCGGGGTCGCGGTCGTGCTCACTCATGCTGCTCCTCGACGTCGTCACCGAGGAGCTCGCCGGGAGGGTTCCCGGTGGCGCGCTCGGTGTCCAGTGCGTGCTGCAAGATCAGCACCGCCGCGGCCTGGTCGACCACGGACCGCTGCTTGGGGCCCTTGCGGACGCCCCCTGGGCTGCCGCGCAGCATAGCCTCCGCCGACACGGTGGTGAGCCGCTCGTCGACCAGCCTCACCCGCACCGGGGCCACACGGCGGGCCAGCGTCGCCGCCCACGCCCGGGTCTTGGCCGCGGCCGGACCCTCCCCGCCCGACAGCGACCGCGGCAGGCCAGCGACCACCTCGAGCACCTCGGAGTCCTCGCCGATCTCGGCGATGATGGCAGCCAGGCGGGCCAGGTCGCCCCGGCCCCGCTTGACCGTCTCCACCGGTGTGGCCAGGAAGCCGGTCGGGTCGCTGCGGGCGACGCCGATCCGGGCGTCGCCCGGATCGATGCCGAGCCTGACTCCGTGGCGCACCGCTCAGGCCCCTGCCGTGCGGCCGACCTCGGCGACGACCAGGTCGAGGGCCTCGTCGACGCGGGAGGCGTCGGTGCCGCCGCCCTGCGCGACGTCGGCCTTGCCCCCGCCCTTGCCCCCGACCAGCGGGCCGACGGCGCGGACCAGGTCGTTGGCGGAGAGGCCGCGCTCGCGCGCGGCGTCGTTGGTGGCGGCGACGACGGCGACCTTGTCGTCGACGACACCGATCACGACCACCACGCCGGGCTCGCCCTGGGGCAGCCGACCGCGCACGTCCATGGCCAGGGTGCGCGCGTCACCGCCCCCGGCACCGTCGACCCGGTGGGCCACGACGTGCACCGGCCCGACCTGCCTGGCCTGTGCGGCGATGGTCTCGCCGCCGGCGAGGAGCTGGGCGAGCCGAGCCCTCTCGACCTCCTTCTCGGCGGCGCGCAGCCGCTCGACGAGGTCGCCGACGCGTCCGACCAGGTCGTCGGGCCGGGTCTTGAGCAGGGTGGTCAGCTGGCCGACGACGTCGCGCTCGCGTGCGAGGTAGTCGAAGCCCTCGATGCCGGTGTGGGCCTCGATGCGGCGGTTGCCCGAGCCCACCGACGCCTCACCGGTCACCACGATCGTGCCGATCTGGGAGGAGTGGTCGACGTGGGTGCCGCCGCACAGCTCGCGCGACCAGGGGCCGCCGATCTCGACGACACGGACCTTGGTGTTGTCGTAGGTCTCGCCGAAGAGCGCGATGGCGCCCCAGTCCTTGGCCTCGGGCAGGGTCATGTACTGCCAGCCCACAGGCAGGTCGGCGCGCAGCGCGGCGTTGGAGACCTGCTCGATCTGTCGGACCTGGTCGGGGTCGAGCGCGGTGGTCCAGCCGAAGTCGAGGCGCAGGTAGCCCGGGCGGTTGTAGGAGCCCGACTGCAGCGCCGAGGGGCCGAGCACCTCGCGCAGCGCGGCGTGGACCACGTGCGTGCCGGAGTGCGCCTGCCGCGCGCCGGTGCGCCAGGCGGGGTCGACGCGGGCGTGGAGGGTGGCGTCCTGCACGAGTTCGCCCTCGAGCACCCGCACCTGGTGGACGACGAGGCCGCGCACCGGACGCTGGACGTCGAGCACCTCGAGCAGCGCACCGTCGGCGACGAGCCGGCCGGCGTCGGCGACCTGCCCTCCCGACTCGGCGTAGAAGGGCGTGCGGTCGAGCACGGCCTCGCCGACCTCGCCCTCGCGCAGCACCGGCACGCCGACGCCGCCGGCGAGCACCGCCAGCACGCGCGACTCGGTCTCGAGGGTCTCGTAGGCCAGCCACTCCGTGGGGCCGTGGCCGTCGAGGATGCCGCGGTAGACCCCGGTGTCGGCGTGCTGGCCCTTCTTGGAGCGCGCGTCGTCCTTGGCGCGCTGGCGCTGCTCGCCCATGAGGGCGCGGAAGCCCTCCTCGTCGACGCTCAGCCCGGCCTCGGAGGCCATCTCCAGCGTCAGGTCGATCGGGAAGCCGTAGGTGTCGTGCAGCGCGAAGGCCTGGTCGCCGGCCAGGCGGGTGCCGCCGGCCTGCTTCACCTGGCCCGCGGCCAGGTCGAAGATGTGGGTGCCGGCCTGGAGGGTCTTGCGGAAGGCCTCCTCCTCGGCGAAGGCCACGCGCGAGATGCGGTCCCAGTCGGTGTGGAGGTCGGTGTAGGTCTCGCCCATCTTGTCGCGGCTGACCGGCATCAGCTCGGGCAGCGCCGGGTCCTCGTAGCCCAGCAGCCGCATCGAGCGCACGGCCCGCCGCAGCAGCCGGCGCAGCACGTAGCCGCGGGCCTCGTTGCCCGGGGTCACGCCGTCGCCGATGAGCATCATGCCGCTGCGCACGTGGTCGGCCACGACCCGGAAGCGCACGTCGTCGACCGGGTCGGCGCCGTAGCGGCGCCCGGTGAGCTGCTCGGCCATCCGGATCACGGGGAACATGACGTCGATCTCGTACATGTTCTCGACGCCCTGGGTCATGAACGCGACGCGCTCGAGACCCATGCCGGTGTCGATGTTCTTCTTCGGCAGGGAGCCGGCGATGTCGAAGTCCTCCTTCGAGCGCACCGCGGAGAGCTCGTCCTGCATGAAGACGAGGTTCCAGAACTCCAGGTAGCGGTCCTCGGCGGAGAAGTCGCCGTCGGCGCCGTAGGCGGGGCCGCGGTCGATGAGGATCTCCGAGCACGGGCCACCGGGGCCGGGCACGCCCATCGACCAGTAGTTCTCCGACTTGCCCAGCCGCGCGATCCGGTCGTCGGGCAGTCCGGTGATCTTGCGCCACAGCGCGACGGCCTCGGGGTCGTCGACGTAGACGCTGGGGTAGAGCCTGGCCTCGTCGAAGCCCCAGCCACCGTCGGACTGCGGCTTGGTGACCAGGTCCCAGGCCAGCTCGATGGCCCGCTCCTTGAAGTAGTCGCCGAAGGAGAAGTTGCCGCACATCTCGAAGAACGTGCCGTGGCGGGTGGTCTTGCCGACGTCCTCGATGTCGGGGGTGCGCACGCACTTCTGCACGCTGGTCGCCTTGTCGTAGGGCGGGGTCTCCTGGCCGAGGAAGTACGGCTTGAAGGGCACCATGCCGGCGTTGACGAAGAGCAGGTTGGGGTCGTCGAGCAGCAGCGACGCCGACGGGACGGGGGTGTGGCCCGCGCGCTCGAAGTGCGCGAGGAACCTCCGGCGAATCTCCGCGGTCTCCATCAGCTGCCTTCCTGTCCTGGGTGGTGCCGGTCCGCGCTGGTCGCGCGGGCGGCGGTGTCGGTGCTCGGGTCTGTGGCGGTGCTCGTGCCGGTGCCTGTGCCGGTGCCGGTGGGGGTGTCGGCCGCCGGGTCCGCGACGGGCGGCGGGGCGCTGAGCTCCGGGCGGGCGGCCCCCTGGAGCGCCCCGCCCACCCGGGCCCGCACGGCGGGCTCGGCGTCGGCGCGGCCCTGGGCGACCTCCTCGCGCAGGATCCGGGCCCCGACCACGGCGGCGCCGACCCGGTCGCGCATCCCGTCGACCGTGAGGGCCTCGGCCACGCGGCGCCCCCGCACCATGGCCCACACCCCGGCGCCCGCCCCTGCGGCGAACCACAGCCCCCGGCTCATGCGGCCCGCCTCACGCCGCGGGCTCCCGCGAGAGGTCGAGGCCGGCGCGCTGCCGGGCCTGCGCGGCGCGGCGCGCCTCCCGCTGGTCGGTGCGGCGCTGCTTGCGGGCGCGCTTGACCTCGCGGCGCATCTCCAGCCGCACGCGGTGGCGCACCTCGGGGCCGAGGGCGCGACGCACACCGGCGGCCAGCGAGGCGGCCTGCACGACCGACTCGCGCAGCACGAGGTCGGCGAAGAGGGGCGCGTCGGGGCGGGCGGCCGGCGACGTGCCGTCCGCCCGTGCCGTGGTCTCGTCGACCGCGTCGTCGGCGCCGAGGTGGGTGATGACGAACTCCTCCTCCGCCGCCCGCGCCCGCGCCGGGGCGTCGAGGGCGACGAGACGGCGCTCCAGCAGCTCGAGGCGCTCGCGCAGCTGCGCGGTCGCCGTCCTCGCCTCCGCCTCGGCCCGCGCCGCGGAGCGTCGTACGCCGCGCAGCGCCAGGCCGGTCGCGACCAGGGCGGCGAGCAGCAGCACGCCCAGAGCGAGGACCACCGCCAGCGCCCACCCCGCCGTGCTCCACTGCTGCGTCATGGTGACCGACCCTATCGCGGGGTCAGCGGCCACGAGCGCGGCCCCGCACCAGCCGCTTGATGCGCTCCCAGCGCTCCTTCACGGCGGCCTCGGCGCCGTGGTCGGTGGGCTGGTAGTAGCTGGCGTCGGCCACGACGTCGGGGGCGTACTGCTGCTCGGCGATGCCGAACGGGGCGTCGTGGGCGTAGACGTAGGACGTGCCGTGGCCCAGCTTCTTGGCGCCGCCGTAGTGCGCGTCGCGCAGGTGCGACGGCACGGGCCCGATCCTGCCCGCCTTCACGTCGGCGCTCGCGGCGGCGATCGCGGTGGTGACGGCGTTGGACTTCGGGGCCACCGCCAGCGCGATCGTGGCGTGGGCGAGGTTGAGACCCGCCTCGGGCATGCCGATGAGCTGCACGGCCTGGGCGGCGGCCACCGCGGTGGTCAGCGCGGTCGGGTCGGCCAGGCCGATGTCCTCGCTGGCCAGGATGACCAGGCGCCGGGCGATGAAGCGCGGGTCCTCCCCCGCCTCCATCATCCGCGCCAGGTAGTGCAGCGCGGCGTCGGCGTCCGACCCGCGCACCGACTTGATGAAGGCGCTGGTGACGTCGTAGTGCTGGTCGCCCTGGCGGTCGTAGCGCACCGCGGCCCGGTCGACGGCGGTCTCGGCCGTCGCGAGGTCGACGACGCTCGTGCCCCGGGCGGCGGCGGCGCCGGTGGCCGCCTCGAGGTAGGTCAGCGAGCGCCGGGCGTCGCCGCCGGCGAGCCGCACGAGGTGGTCGAGGGCGTCGTCGTCGACGGTGAAGCGCCCGCCCAGACCCCGCTCGTCGGCGAGCGCGCTGCCCATGACCCCGCGCACGTCGTCGTCGCTCAGCGACTCCAGGCGCAGCAGCAGGCTGCGCGAGAGCAGCGGCGAGATGACGCTGAAGAAGGGGTTCTCCGTGGTCGCGGCGACCAGCGAGACCCAGCGGTTCTCCACCCCGGGCAGCAGGGCGTCCTGCTGGGCCTTGCTGAAGCGGTGCACCTCGTCGACGAAGAGCACCGTCTCCGCGCCGCCTCGGGCCAGCTCGGCGCGCGCGGCGTCGATGGCCGCGCGCACCTCCTTGACCCCGGCCGAGACCGCCGAGACCTCGACGAAGCGGCGGTCGGTGGACTGGCTGACGATGGAGGCGATCGTCGTCTTGCCCGTGCCGGGCGGCCCCCACAGCAGCAGCGACAGGGAGCGCTGGTCGTCGATCAGCTGGCGCAGCGGCGACCCGGGCTCGCGCAGCTGCTGCTGGCCGACCAGCTCGTCGAGCGTGCGCGGGCGCATCCGCACCGCCAGCGGCGCGGCCATGCCCTGCTGGGCCGACAGCGAGCCGCCGCCCCCTCGGGGAGGGGACGGCGGACCGGTGTCGAAGAGGCCCTCAGGCTCGGCCAAAAGTCCTGGTGTCCACGTCGAACCAGGTGTCGTCGTAGCCCGGCTTGTCGGTCAGGTCGGGGCTGGGGCTGGCCCCGGGGTCGGGGTTGCCCTGGTGGTCGACGCCCAGCATGCCCGCGGTGAGCGGCTCGTTGGGGTGCTGGCCCAGCGCGCCCGGGAAGTGGCAGGCGACCTTGTGCTTCTTGCCGATCTGCAGCAGCGGCGGCTCGAGGCGCGCGCAGATGTCCTGCGCGATGGGGCACCGCGTCCGGAAGCGGCAGCCCGAGGGCGGGTTGATCGGGCTCGGCACGTCGCCCTCGAGCTGGATCCGCTCGCGACGGCCGCCGACCGCGGCCTGCTTGACGTCGGGCACCGCGGAGAGCAGCGCCTGGGTGTAGGGGTGGCGCGGCTGGTTGTAGATGCTGTCGCGGTCGCCGATCTCCACGATCTTGCCCAGGTACATCACCGCGACCTCGGGGCAGAAGTGGCGCACGATGGCCAGGTCGTGGGCGATGAAGAGGAACGCCACCCCGAACTCGCGCTGGATGTCCTGGAGCAGGTTGATGACCTGGGCCTGGATCGACACGTCGAGGGCCGAGACCGGCTCGTCGGCCACCAGCAGCTTGGGGTTCAGGGTCAGCGCGCGGGCGATGCCGATGCGCTGGCGCTGGCCGCCGGAGAACTCGTTGGGGAAGCGGTTGTAGTGCTCGGGGTTGAGCCCCACGATCTCGAGCAGCTCCTTGACCCGTGGCAGGACCTGCTTCTCGGGCACCACGTTGTGGATGCGCAGCGGGGTGCCGATGATCGACCCGACGGTGTGGCGGGGGTTCAGCGAGGTGTAGGGGTCCTGGAAGATCATCTGGATCTCGCGGCGCAGCGGCTTGAGCTTGCGCTCGGGCACCGAGGCGATGTCCTCGCCCTCGAAGCGGATGTGTCCGGCCGTGGGCTCGTAGAGCCGGGTGATGAGCCGGCCGGTGGTCGACTTGCCGCAGCCCGACTCCCCCACCAGACCCAGCGAGCCGCCGGCCTTGACCTCGAAGGAGACCCCGTCGACGGCTTGGACGTCGCCGACCTTGCGGTGGATGAGCCCGGAGGACTTCACCGGGAAGTACATCTTGAGGTTCTCCACCGACAGCAGCGTGCGGGCGTCCTCGGGGTTCTCCGACGCCGCGTGCGCCGCGACGGGCTCGGGACGGGTGGCGACCTGGTCGCCGTTCTCCGTGGTGGACATCAACGCTCCTCGTCGACGAGATCAGGCGCGATCTCAGGCAGGATCTCGGTCTGGTAGATGGCCTCGGGGTCGGCGAGGTGGCACCGCTTGAGGTGGCCCATCGACCGGTTGCCGGGCACCAGCTCCGGCAGGGTCGTCGTGCACAGGTCGCCGGGCACCTTGTCGCGGTGGGTGCACCGCGGGTGGAAGGCGCAGCCGCTGGGCGCGTTGAGCAGGCTCGGCGGGTTGCCCGGGATCGGGATCAGCTTGGCGGAGGTGTCGCCCACGACGTCGGGCACGCTGGAGAGCAGGCCCCAGGTGTAGGGCATCTCGGGGTGGGTGAGGATCTCCTTGGTCGGGCCGTACTCCACGCCGCGACCGGCGTACATCACCAGGGTGTCGTCGGTCATCTCGGCCACCACGCCGAGGTCGTGGGTGATGATGATGACCGCGGAGTTGAACTCGCGCTGGAGGTCCTGGAGCAGGTCGAGGATCTGCGCCTGCACGGTCACGTCGAGGGCCGTGGTCGGCTCGTCGGCGATCAGCAGCGACGGGTCGTTGACCAGGCCCATGGCGATCATCGCGCGCTGGCGCATGCCGCCGGAGAACTGGTGGGGGTAGGAGTCGACGCGCTGGTCGGGCTGCGGGATGCCGACGCGGTCGAGCATCTCGATGGCGCGCTTGCGCGCGACCTTCTTGCTGACGTCGTGGTGCACGCGGTAGGCCTCGACGATCTGGGCGCCGACCGTGTAGTACGGGTGCAGGGCGGACAGCGGGTCCTGGAAGATCATGGAGACCTCCCGGCCGCGCAGGCCGCGCATCTCCTTCTCGCTGAGCTGCAGCACGTCGGTGCCGTCGACGCGGATCTGACCGCCGAGCTGGGCGTTGGAGCCGTGGAAGAGGCCCATGATGGCCGAGCTCGACACCGACTTGCCGGAGCCCGACTCCCCCACGATGCCGAGGGTCTTGCCTCGCTCGACGGAGTAGCTGAGGCCGTCGACGGCCTTGACGACGCCGTCGCTGGTCGGGAAGTGGACCTTGAGGTCCTCGACCACCAGCAGCGGCTCGCTCGTCCCCGCCGGGCGGGGTGCCGGACCGGTCTGGGTCGTGGCAGACATCGAGGTGCTCCTTATCCGAGCCGGACGCGGGGGTCGATGACCGCGTACAGCATGTCGACGATGATGTTGGCGGTGATCACGATGGCGGCGACCAGCAGCACGATCCCCACGATGAGCGGGAGGTCGAAGCGGGCGATCGCGGTCACCGACAGCTTGCCGACACCGTTGAAGTTGAAGATGGACTCCGTGATGATCGCACCACCGAGCAGGCCGGCGAGGTCGAGCCCCGACAGGGTCACCAGCGGCGTCAGCACGGCGCGCAGCGTGTGCTTGCCGATCACGGTGC
Organism: Nocardioides sp. P86; assembly: GCF_023712465.1. Classification (NCBI taxonomy): domain Bacteria; kingdom Bacillati; phylum Actinomycetota; class Actinomycetes; order Propionibacteriales; family Nocardioidaceae; genus Nocardioides; species Nocardioides sp. P86. The sequence goes on from NZ_JAMAYE010000001.1 coordinate 82,412, forward strand.
GCTGCGGCAGGCCCTTGGCCCGCGCGGTGCGGATGTAGTCCTCGGTCTGGGTCTCGAGCACGAAGGCCCGGGTGATGCGGATGTAGCCGGCCATGTAGACCAGAGCCAGCGTGATCGCCGGCAGCATCAGCCCCGTGAGCCAGGCCCACGGGCCGGCTTCCGCGATCGGGCTATAGCGCGGGGTGTCGACCAGGCCCCAGCGGATGGAGACGTAGGTCAGGAAGATCTGGCCGACGAAGAAGGTCGGGAAGGCGAAGGCGATCAGGGACAGGGCGACGATGCCGCGGTCGAGAGCGCGTCCCTTGAACAACGCGGCGATCACGCCCAGGAGGACGCCGATGATGATCCAGAGTGCGAAGGCGACCAGGGCGAGCGACACCGAGACCGGGAGCCGGTCGGAGATCAGGTCGCGCACGGTCTCGCCGTAGCCGGTGGAGTAGCCCAGGCAGGGGGCCTCGCACTGGGTGACCAGCTCGGGGGCGGCCTCGCGCAGCGCCTCGTCGTCGGGGAACTCGCGGCCCGCGACGACGCCCTTGGCGAACTTGGCCCACTGGGTGGTGATCGGCTCGTCGTAGCCGAGAGCGGCCTTGGTCTGCTCGAGCTGCTGGGCGGTGCACTTCTGACCGCAGGCGTAGCGCTCGGGGGTGCTGGAGCTGGCGTAGAACAGCAGGAAGGTGACCATGCTCATCACGACGAGCAGCAGCGCACCGCTGAACAGGCGTCGAAGGGCGTATGCGAACACGTTCACCTCAGGAGTTCTCGTCGGTACGCGACGCGGCGGAGGCCGCGTCGTGCGAGGGGCCGGGCGGTGGCCCGGCACGCGGCAGGAGTGCCGCCTCGCGGGACCGTGCGGCCCCGCCCCCTGATGGGGGGTGGGACCGCACGGTCGGTGCGTGTCGTCGACACGCGGTGCTGCGGGTGGTGCCGTCACCCGGGAGCGACGGCGGTGCTGCGGTGGTGCTGCGGTGGTGCCTGCTCAGGGAGCAGGGGTCACTGCGCGTCCTCGGCCACGGCGATGACGCCGAGGTCGGGGTAGCCGCTCGTGGACACCGAGTTCACGTAGTTCTCGATGCCCGAACCACGCAGGTAGTAGAAGTTGGTGGTGTCGAGCGGGATGTAGGCGACGTCGTCGGCGAGGAGCTGGTCCAGCTGGCCCCACAGCTCGTTGGCGGCGTCGAGGTCGGTCTCGGCGAGCGCCTCGTCGATGAGGGCGTTGGCCTCGTCGCTGTCGTAGTTGCCGTAGTCCTGGCCGTTGGAGTTGGCGGTCAGGTTGAGGCGGCTGTCGAACAGCGGCGGGAGCACGGTCGAGATCGAGGGCCAGTCAGCACCCCAGCCGCCCCAGATCAGGTCGGACTCGGAGTCGGGCTTCTGGATGGTCTCGTAGTACGGGCCCGAGGGGTCCAGACCGTCGAGGGTGACCTCGAAGCCGGCCTGGTCGTAGGTCTGCTTCAGCGCGGCGAACGCGTTCTCCGAGGAGGCCGAGCCGATCGGGTAGGTAAGCGTGATCGGGTACGGCATCTCGACGCCGGCCTCCTCGAGCAGCGCCTTGGCGCCGTCGACGTCGCCGCCCTCGGCGGAGCCGAAGGTGTCGAGGGGCTGGTGGCCCGGGACGTCGGGGCTGACGATGGTCTGCGCCGGGGTCGAGGCCAGCTCGCCGCCGAGGGCGCCGATGTAGGCCGCGCGGTTGGTCGCCAGCGCGAGGGCCTGGCGGACCTTGACGTCCTCGATCTGGTTGAAGTTCGGCACCAGGTAGTTGGTGAACGGCGACTGGATGTTGACCGCACGCTCGGCGACGTCGCCGGTGATCTGGTTGTACTGCGCCGAGGTGATGTTCTGCGCGGCGATGGCGGTGGTGTCCTCGCCTTGGTCGGCGATCAGGCGCTCGATGATGGTCTCGGGCTCGACGCCGACCTCGAAGGTGATGTCGTCGAAGTTCGCCTGGCGGTTGGTGTCCTCCTCGCCGTCCCACTCGGGGTTGCGCACGAAGGTGCCGCCGGAGTCCTCGTCCCACTCGCCGTCGAGCATGTAGGGGCCGCTGGAGAAGGGCACCAGGTCGGAGCGGTCGCCCTTGTCCTGGTCCTCGCGGACCGGGTCGAAGGCGCGCAGCGAGGCGATGGCCAGCGGGAAGTCCGGCCACGGCTTCTTGAACTTGTAGGTGATCGTGTTGCCGTCGCAGGAGACCGCCTGGTCGAAGAGCTCCTGGCCCTCGCCGGTGTAGGGGCCCTTGTACTGCGAGGAGCCGTCGTCGGCGGTGGGGACGTCGAGGTAGCCGATGATGTAGTTCGGGCCGCCGGTGATGACGTCGGTGGCGAAGGTGCGCGAGACGCCGTAGGCGAAGTCCTCACACGTGATGGGCTCGCCGTCCTGCCAGACCGGGCCGTCCTTCAGCGTGAACTGCCACTCGGTGGCGTCCTCGTTGGCGGTGCCGGTGTCGGTGGCGAGGTCGGCGATCGGGGTCGTGCCCTCGGTGGCGTCGGTCGTGCCGCTGGGGAACTGCACCCAGCTGCGGTAGACCAGGCGGCCCAGGTTCGAGATGTCGCGACCGACGTAGACGCGCTGGGGGTCGAGGTGCTCGGTGACCGAGGACTGCAGGTAGGTGATGGAGCCGCCCTTGGTGGCCTCGGTCACCTCCTGGCCCTCCTGGTTGCCGACGCCGTCGTTGCTGCTGCTGCCGCCGTCGCCGCCACAAGCGGCGAGGCTGGCGGCGACAACCGCGGACGTCGCGAGGGCGACGAAGCGCTTCCGTGTCCTACCCATGTGATTTCTCCTTGTGTTCTCGCCGGGGTCGGCGCATCTTTCCTGCGGAAAGTCCTGGGGGCGGGCCGAGGCCCACGGGGGTCGTCTCAGCGACCGGCCTTCGGGTCGAGCGCGTCGCGCGCGCCGTCGCCGAGGAGGTTGAACGAGATGACGATCACCGCGATGAAGATCGCGGGGGTGAAGAAGAACAGCGGGTAGGAGTCTGCGTAGAGCAGCGCCCCGCTGAGCACGTTGCCGAGGGTCGGCGTGGGGTTCTTGATCCCGACGCCGAGGTAGCTGAGCGCGGCCTCGGCCGAGACGTAGGCCGGCATCAGCAGCGTGAAGTAGACGAGGATCGGGGCCCAGAGGTTGGGCAGGATCTCCTTGAAGTAGATCCGGGGCCGGGAGGCGCCCATGAGGCGGGCGGCGTCGACGAACTCACGCTCGCGGATCGAGAGCACCTGGCCGCGGATCAGCCGGGCCACCGGCGGCCAGCCGAAGGCGGCCAGCACGATGACGATGTAGAAGCCGTTGACGAAGGCGCCGTTGGGGCCTGAGGGGATGCCGATGTCGAGCATCCGGTCGACCACGACCTGGGAGAGCGCCAGCAGCATCAGGGTGCTGGGGAAGGACAGCGTCAGGTCGATGATGCGACCGATCACGCCGTCGACCACGCCGCCGGTGAAGCCGGCGATGATGCCGAGCACGGTGCCGATGATGACGGTGATGATCGCGCCCGACAGGGCGATGGTCATCGACAGCGTCGTGCCGAGCAGGATCCGCGAGAGCAGGTCGCGCCCGGTGCCGGGCTCGATGCCGAACGGGTGGGCCAGGCTCATGCCCTCGTTGGGGAGCCCGCCGGTGATGAGGTCGAGCTGGTCCTGGTTGAAGTCCTGCGGCTTGAGCACGCCGGCGGCCACCAGGATCGGGGTCAGGACCGCGATCGCGAAGAAGAGCACGACGACGGAGAAGGACACCATCGACAGCCGGTCCTTGCGGAAGCGGGCCCAGGCCAGCTTGGCCGGCGAACGTCCCTCGACGCCGACCTTGCCGGCCGCCTTGTCGTCCCCCTCGGGCTCGTGGAACTCCGAGTCGCCGGGCTGCTCCACGCTCGATGCCGTCAGGCTCACCGAGTCACCTCTCCACTACGAACACTGGACACGGAGCAGGGCCGGGGCCCTGCGCCGCGAGCGACTCTATGTGCTCGGTGCCCCACCGGCGGTCAACCGCGAGTAACGATCTGGTCTCGGCAGTCGAGACGACTCGCCGGTGGGGCGCGTCCGGTGGATCAGGCCTGGGCCGGGACGTCCTTCGCGGGCGGGCCGTCGACACCGGCCTCCTTGCGCTGCTCGGCGGTGATGGGCGCAGGCGCCGCGGTGAGCGGGTCGAAGCCGCCGCCGGACTTCGGGAAGGCGATCACGTCGCGGATGGAGTCCGACCCCGCGAGCATCGCGCAGATGCGGTCCATGCCCACGGCGATGCCGCCGTGCGGCGGGGCGCCGTACTTGAACGCGTCGAGCAGGAAGCCGAACTTCTCCTGGGCCTCCTCCTCGCTGAGGCCCATGACGGCGAAGACCCGCTTCTGGACGTCCTCGCGGTGGATACGGATCGACCCGCCGCCGAGCTCGTTGCCATTGCAGACGATGTCGTAGGCGTAGGCCAGCGCGCTGCCGGGGTCGGTGTCGAAGGTGTCGGCGAACTCCGGCTTCGGGCCGGTGAACGCGTGGTGCACCGCGGTCCAGGCACCCGCGCCCACGGCGACGTCGCCGCTGGCCACCGCGTCGGAGGCCGGCTCGAACATCGGGGCGTCGACGACCCAGGTGAAGGCGAAGGCGCTCTCGTCGATGAGGCCCCCGCGGCGGCCGATCTCGAGGCGGGCGGCGCCGAGGAGCGCCCGGCTGGGCTTGGGTGCGCCGGCGGCGAAGAAGATGCAGTCGCCGGGGGCGGCACCGACGTGGGCGGCCAGCCCGGCCTTCTCCTCGTCGGTGATGTTCTTCGAGACCGGGCCGGTCAGCGAGCCGTCGTCCTGCACCAGCACGTAGGCCAGGCCCTTGGCGCCGCGCTGCTTGGCCCAGTCCTGCCAGGCGTCGAGCTTCTTGCGGGGCTGGCTCGCCCCGCCCGGCATGACCACGGCACCGACGTAGGGCGCCTGGAACACGCGGAACGGCGTGTCGGCGAAGTAGTCGGTGCACTCCACCAGCTCCAGGCCCATGCGCAGGTCGGGCTTGTCGGAGCCGTAGCGTCGCATCGCGTCGGCGTAGGTCATGCGCGGGATCGGTCGCGGGATGTCGACGTCGATGAGCTTCCACATGGCGGCCAGCACGTCCTCCATGAGGGCGATGACGTCCTCCTGGTCGACGAAGCTCATCTCGATGTCGAGCTGGGTGAACTCCGGCTGGCGGTCGGCGCGGAAGTCCTCGTCGCGGTAGCAGCGCGCGATCTGGAAGTAGCGCTCCATGCCGGCGACCATGAGCAGCTGCTTGAACAGCTGCGGGCTCTGCGGCAGGGCGTACCAGCTGCCGGGCTGCAGGCGGGCGGGCACCAGGAAGTCGCGGGCGCCCTCGGGGGTGCTGCGGGTCAGGGTCGGGGTCTCGACCTCGACGAAGCCCTGCGCGTCGAGCACGTCGCGGGCGGCCTTGTTGACCTTGCTGCGCAGGCGGAGGGCGGCGGCGGGGCCGGCGCGGCGCAGGTCGAGGTAGCGGTGGCGCAGTCGCGCCTCCTCCCCCACGTCACCCGAGCCGTGGCCGGTGTCGTCGATGGGGAAGGGCAGCGGGGCCGCGGCGTTGAGCACCTCGAGGTCGGAGACGATGACCTCGATCTCGCCGGTCGGCAGACCGGGGTTGGCGTTGCCCTCGGGGCGGGTGGCGACCTCGCCGGTCACCTTGAGGCAGAACTCGCTGCGCAGGCTGTGGGCGACGTCCTCGTCGCGCACGACGACCTGGACCACGCCGCTGGCCTCGCGCAGGTCGAGGAAGGCCACGCCGCCGTGATCGCGTCGGCGGGCCACCCACCCGGCGAGGGTGACGGTCTGGCCGACGTGCTCGGCGCGCAGGGCGCCGGCGTCATGGGTGCGGATCACTTCGTCATCTCCTGTGGGTCGTGCGAGGTCACCTGCGGTCGCAGGTCCTCGTGGGGCGGGGTCCAGGCGGCGGGGTCGGCCGTCACCTGCTCCCCGGATCGGATGTCCTTGACCTCGTGGCCGCCCTCGGCGGTGGTGAACCACACGAAGGGGATGCCACGGCGCTCGGCGTAGCGGATCTGCTTGCCGAACTTCTGCGGGCTGGGCGAGACCTCGCAGGCGACGTCGCGTGCACGCAGGGCGTCGGCGACGGCCTCGCTCGCGGCACGCGCCTCCGGCGCGTCGTCGACCAGCGCCACCAGCACGGCGCTGGGCACCGAGCGGTCGGCCACGAGCCCGGTGCGCGAGATCAACGGCACCAGCACCCGGCTGACGCCCAGCGAGATGCCCACGCCGGGGTAGGTGGTGCGGCCGTCGGTGGCCAGGGCGTCGTAGCGACCGCCGGAGCAGATCGAGCCGAGCGCCTCGTGGCCGCGCATGCGGGTCTCGAAGACCGTGCCGGTGTAGTAGTCGAGGCCGCGCGCGATCCTCAGGTCGGCGACCACCTCGACGCGGGGGCCGACCAGGCCCGCGCAGCCCTCGACGACGGCCGCCAGCTCGGTGAGACCCTCCTCCAGCAGCGGGTGCTCGACGCCGAGGTCGCGCACCTGCTGCACGAAGGAGGTGTCGGTGCTGGAGATCTCGGCGATGGCCAGGCAGCGACGGGCGAGGTCTGCGTCGAGCCCGCCCTCGACGAGCAGGGCGGCCACGGCCTCGGGCGACTGCTTGTCGAGCTTGTCGACCGCCGTCATGGCCGGGGCCGGGTCGTCGAGGCCCAGGCCGAGGAAGTAGCCCTCGAGGAGCTTGCGGTTGTTGACCTGGAGCCGGAAGCCGGGCAGGAAGTCGATGCGGCGCAGCGCGTCGAGCATCACCCGAGCCACCTCGACGTCGTGGTGGAACGACAGCGTGTCGCGCCCGACCACGTCGATGTCGGCCTGCGTGAACTCGCGGTAGCGGCCGTCCTGGGGGCGCTCGCCGCGCCACACCTTCTGCACCTGGTAGCGCCGGAAGGGGAACTCCAGCCTCCCGGCGTTCTCGACGACGTAGCGCGCGAACGGCACGGTGAGGTCGAAGTGGAGGCCCAGGCCGGCGTCCTTGCCGCCCTCCTGCTCCTGCAGGCGGCGCAGCACGTAGACCTCCTTGGAGGTCTCGCCCTTGGTCAGCAGCTGGTCGAGGGGCTCCACCGCGCGGGTCTCGATGCCGGCGAAGCCGTGCAGCTCGAAGACGTGGCGCAGGGTGTCGACCACCTGCTGCTCGACGACGCGCTGGGCAGGCAGCAGCTCGGGGAACCCGCTGAGCGGGCGGATCTTGGCGTTCATCGGCTCTAGAGACCTCGGGTGACGCGGGCCGGGCCGTCGGTGTCGCCGTCGGCCAGGTCCAGCAGGTAGGGGTTGGTGGCGCGCTCGCGACCGATGGAGGTCTGCTCGCCGTGGCCCGGGAGCACGACCACGTCGTCGGCCAGGGGCAGCACCTTGGTGGCGAGGCTGCGCAGCATGGTCGGGTGGTCACCGCCGGGCAGGTCGGTGCGACCGATCGAGCCCGCGAAGAGCAGGTCGCCGGAGAACATCACCTCGGAGACCTCGGGCTGCCCCGCCGCGGCGGCGTACGGCGTGCGGAAGGTGACCGACCCGGCGGTGTGGCCCGGGGTGTGGTCGACGACGAAGCGCAGGCCCGCCAGCTCGAGGTGCTGGTCGTCGGCGAGCTCGCGCACGTCGTCGGGCTCGGCCCACTCGTAGGACTGCCCGAGCAGCATCCGGCTGGTCTCGGGCGACATGCCGGCCATCGGGTCGCTCAGCAGGTGGCGGTCGGCCGGGTGGATCCAGGCCGTGGCGTCGTAGCCCCCGGCCACCGGGGCCACGCACCACATGTGGTCGAGGTGGCCGTGGGTGACGAGGACCGAGACCGGCTTGAGGCGGTGCTCGCGCACGACCTCGGCGACGCCGTCGGCGGCGTCCTTGCCGGGGTCGACCACGACGCACTCCGCCCCGGGCCCGGTGGCCACGACGTAGCAGTTCGTGCCCCAGGGGCCTGCGGGGAATCCGGCGATCAGCACGCCCTCACCCTAGCGAGGCTCCCGGGCCCTCGTCGCACCGGTTTGGCGGGCGCCTCGGCCCCCGCGGCCACGGTCTGACTAGCATGGGGCCTCGCGTCCACCGAGTGACCACCGAGTGACACCGAGACCGAGGGAACCGCAGTGACGAGCGAGCAGTGGGGCCGCGTCGACGACGACGGCACCGTCTACGTGAAGACCGCCGACGGGGAGCGCTCCGTGGGGCAGTACCCCGAGGGCACGCCCGAGGAGGCGCTGACCTTCTTCACCGAGCGCTTCGCCGCGCTGGCCTTCGAGGTGGAGCTGCTCGAGCAGCGCATCAAGTCGGGGGTGATGTCGCCCGAGGAGGCGACGGAGTCCCTCGGCAAGGTGCGGGCGCAGGTCACCGACGCCAACGCCGTCGGCGACCTCGCCTCCCTCGAGGCCAGGCTCGACGCGCTCGCCCCGGTGCTCGAGCAGCAGCGCGAGGCCCGGCGCGCCGAGAAGGCGCAGCGCTCCGCGGAGTCGAAGGCGGCCAAGGAGAAGCTGGTCGCGGAGGCCGAGAAGCTCGCCGAGGGCACCGACTGGCGCAACGGCGCCAACCGCCTGCGCGACCTGCTCGAGCAGTGGAAGGCGCTCCCCCGCATCGACCGCGCCTCCGACGACGCCCTGTGGCGCCGCTTCTCCACCGCCCGCACGGCCTACACCCGCCGCCGCAAGAGCCACTTCGCCGAGCAGAACGAGAAGCGCGAGTCGGCGCGCGTGGTCAAGGAGCGGCTGGCCACCGAGGCCGAGGCGCTCGCCGGCTCCACCGACTGGGGCCCGACGTCGGGCCGCTACCGCGACCTGATGCGCGACTGGAAGGCCGCCGGCCCCGCGCCCAAGGATGCCGACGACGCGCTGTGGAAGCGCTTCCGCGGCGCCCAGGACACCTTCTTCGGCGCGCGTGACGCCGCCAACGCCGCGCTCGACCAGGAGTTCGCCGGCAACGCCGTCGTCAAGGAGCAGATCCTCGTCGAGGCCGAGGCGCTCGTGCCGGTCACCGACCTCGACGCCGCCAAGCGCACCTTCCGCGACCTCGCCGACCGGTGGGACGCCGCCGGCAAGGTGCCGCGCGACCGGATGAAGGAGCTCGAGGGCCGCATGCGCGCGGTCGAGCAGGCCATCCGCGGGGTCGAGGACGACCAGTGGAAGCGCTCCGACCCCGAGAAGTCGGCCCGCGCCTCCGACATGGTCGCCAAGCTCGAGTCGGCCATCGCCCAGGTCGAGGCCGACCTGGAGAAGGCCCGCGAGAAGGGCGACCAGAAGAAGGTCGCCGACCTCGAGGACAACCTGGCCTCGCGCCGGCAGTTCCTCGACATGGCCCGCCGGGCCAGCGCCGACTTCTCCGGCTGACCTCCGTCGGCCCCGGCTGAGCGCCGCGGCCCTCGCGTCCTACTGACCGTTGAGACCTCTACCTGACAGTCATGACTGTCGGGTAGAGGTCTCAACGGTCAGTAAGAGGTCGACCGGCGCCGCGGCGCGGTCTACTGGGTGACGCGGTAGGCGTCGAAGACGCCCGGGACGCCGCGCACGGCGCGCAGCACCGTGTCGAGGTGCTTGGTCTCGGCCATCTCGAAGGTGAACCGGCTCTTGGCCACGCGATCGCGCGTGGTGGAGAGGTTGGCCGAGAGGATGTTCACGTGGGCGTCGGAGAGCGCCATCGTGATGTCGGAGAGCAGCCGGGCCCGGTCGAGGGCCTCGACCTGGATGTTGACCAGGAAGGTCGACTTGGAGTCCGGCGCCCACTCGACCTCGAGCAGCCGCTCGGGCTGCGACTGCAGCGAGCTGGCGTTGGTGCAGTCCTGGCGGTGGACCGAGACTCCCCCGCCCTTGGTGACGAAGCCGAGGATCGCGTCGGGCGGCACCGGCGTGCAGCACTTGGCGAGCTTGACCCAGACGTCGGGCGCGCCCTTGACCACCACGCCGGCGTCCCCGGCCCCGGCGACCTTGCTGCGACCGCGCCGGCCCGTGATCGTCACGGCCTCGGCGAGGTCCTCCTGCGCGCCCTCGCTGCCGCCGTGCAGGTCGATGACGCGGCGTACGACGGCCTGGGCCGAGAGGTTGCCCTCGCCGACCGCGGCGTAGAGCGCGGAGACGTCGCTGATCTTGAAGTGCTCGGCGGCCAGGGTGAGCGACTCGTGGGACAGCAGCCGCTTGAGGGGCAGCCCCTCCTTGCGCATCAGCTTGGCGATCTGCTCCTTGCCCTGCTCGATCGCCTCCTCGCGCCGCTCCTTGGTGAACCACTGGCGGATCTTGGAGCGGGCGCGCGGCGACTTCACGAAGATCAGCCAGTCGCGCGAGGGACCGGCGTTGACCGACTTGGAGGTGAAGACCTCCACGACGTCGCCGTTCTCCAGCGTCGACTCCAGCGGCACCAGCCGGCCGTTGACCCGCGCGCCGATGGTGTGGTGGCCGACCTCGGTGTGCACGGCGTAGGCGAAGTCGACGGGGGTGGCTCCCGAGGGCAGGGCGATCACGTCGCCGCGCGGGGTGAAGACGTAGGTCTCGGCGCGGTTGATCTCGAAGCGCAGCGACTCCAGGAACTCGCCCGGGTCCTCGACCTCGCTCTGCCAGTCGAGCAGCTGGCGCACCCAGGTCATGTCGCCGCCGGTCTGGCCGGGCTCGGCGCGGCGGTCGGTGTCGAGGCCGGCGCGGCCGTCCTCCTTGTACTTCCAGTGCGCGGCCACGCCGTACTCGGCGCGGCGGTGCTGGGAGAAGGTGCGGATCTGCATCTCGACGGGCTTGCCCTGCGGACCGATCACCGTGGTGTGCAGCGACTGGTACATGTTGAACTTCGGCATCGCGACGTAGTCCTTGAAGCGCCCCAGCACGGGGTTCCACCGGGAGTGCAGCACGCCGAGGACGGCGTAGCAGTCGCGGTCCTCCTCGACCAGCACGCGGATGCCGACCAGGTCGTAGATGTCGGAGAACTCCCGGCCGCCCAGGATCATCTTCTGGTAGATCGAGTAGTAGTGCTTCGGGCGACCGGTGACCTTCGCCTTGACCTTCGCCTCGCGCAGGTCGGCCTCGACCTGGTTGATGACCTCGGCCATGAACTGGTCGCGCGAGGGCGCCCGCTCGGCGACCATCCGCACGATCTCGTCGTAGATCTTGGGGTGCAGGGTGGCGAACGCGAGGTCCTCCAGCTCCCACTTGATGGTGTTCATGCCCAGCCGGTGGGCCAGCGGGGCGTAGATGTCGAGGGTCTCGCGGGCCTTGCGCTCCTGGGTCTCCTGGCGCACGAAGCGCAGGGTGCGCATGTTGTGCAGCCGGTCGGCGAGCTTGATGACCAGCACCCGGATGTCGCGCGACATCGAGACGATCATCTTGCGGATGGTCTCGGCCTCGGCGGTCTCGCCATAGCGGACCTTGTCGAGCTTGGTCACCCCGTCGACGAGGAGCGCGACCTCCTCGCCGAAGTCCTTGGTCAGCTGCTCGAGGGTGTAGTCGGTGTCCTCGACGGTGTCGTGCAGCAGGGCCGCGGCCAGCGTCGGCTCGGTCATGCCGATGCCCGCCAGGATGGTCGTCACCGCGAGCGGGTGGGTGATGTAGGGGTCGCCGCTCTTGCGCATCTGCGAGCCGTGGTGGTGCTCGGCGGTGGCGTAGGCCCGCTCGAGCAGCGCGAGGTCGGCCTTCGGGTGGTTGGCGCGTACGGCGCGGAACAGCGGGTCGAGCACGGGGTTGGTGCCGCTCTGGCCGCTGCGCGTGCCCATCCGGGCCAGCCGGGAGCGCATGCTGCGTGACGACGGCGCCTCGACCTGGCGGTGGTCGGCGACGCGGTCGGGGCGCCGCGGGGGCGTGCGGGTCGGCTGGCGCGGCGCGCCCGGGCGGTCGACCGGAGTGCCGGGCTCCACGCGCGGCGCAGGGCCGGACGAGGACGGGGACGAGGCGGCGTCCGCCGCGGCGCCCGCGGAGGAGTCGGCGGGGCCGGGCGCACCGGACCCGGTCTGCGGGGCCGTGCGCTCCTCGGTCACCTGGTCAGTCTAGTCCGTGGCCGGGCCGGGTCAGACCGTCATCAGCGTGGTCACCGGCAGCTCGCCGAGCGCCTCGCGCCACGGCAGGAAGGACAGGTCCATCAGCACCGCCACGCCGACGACGCTGCCGCCGCACTGCTCGACCAGCTGCTGGGTCGCGCGCGCCGTGCCGCCGGTGGCGAGCACGTCGTCGACGAGCAGGACGCGGTCGCCGGGGGCGATGGCGTCGCGGTGGATCTCCAGCGTGGCCTCGCCGTACTCCAGGGAGTAGGAGACGCCGTGGGTCTCACGGGGCAGCTTGCCCTCCTTGCGCACCGGGACGAAGCCGGCACCGAGGGAGAGCGCCACCGGCGCGGCCAGGATGAAGCCCCGCGCCTCCATGCCGACGACCTTGTCCACCACGCTGTCGGCGCCCGAGCGCCCGGCCGAGGCAAGCGCGGCCACCACGGCGCTGAGGCCGTCGTGGTCGGCGAGCAGCGGGGTGATGTCCTTGAACACCACGCCCGGCTCGGGGTAGTCGGCCACGTCGAGGATCAACCGGGCCAGGGCGTCACGGGCGGGGGCGAGCGGGTCCTCGCCGGGCGAGGTCACTTCTTGCCGCGCTTGGAGCGGGTCTGGCGCGAGGGCTGCTGCCGACCGGCGGCGCGGGAGTCGGCGACCGGACCCCGCGACGGGGGCACCACCCGGCCGCGTCCCACCGCCTCCGAGGCCCGCGGGGGTGCGGTGCGCGGGGCGTTGCCGGCGATCTGCGGCCGGTCGCGGTCGACGACCGGACGGTCGGCCGGGTCGGTGCCCGGCTCGTCCTCGACCGGCATGTCCTCGGCGAAGCTCGGCACGGTGGCGTAGGGGTCGGCCATGGCCCGGGCCCGGGCCTTGGCGCGCTTCTCCTCCAGCTTGACCTCGGTCTCCGAGGACTTCATGTGCACCAGCAGGCGGGGCGCCAGGAAGATCGAGGAGTAGACACCGACCGCCATGCCGACGAACTGCGACAGCGCCAGGTCCTGCAGGGAGCTCGCTCCCAGCTGCACGGTGCTGACGTAGAGGATCGCGCCGATCGGGATGAGCGCGACGATCGCGGTGTTGATCGACCGGACCAGCGTCTGGTTGACCGCCAGGTTGGCGGCCTCGGCGTAGGTGTAGCGGGTGCGGCGCAGCTCGGCCGACGTCGTGTTCTCGCGGACCTTGTCGAAGACGACGACGGTGTCGTAGAGCGAGAACCCGAGGATCGCCAGCAGACCGGTGACCGCCGACGGCGTCACGGGGAAGCCGGAGAGGGCGTAGATGCCGATCGTGATGGCGATGTCGTGGAAGAGCGCGACGAGCGCGGCCACCGACATCTTCCACTCGCGGAAGTAGGCCCAGATGAAGAGCACCACGAGGATGAGGAAGATGACCACGCCGAGCACGGCGCGCTGGGCGACCTGCTGGCCCCAGCTCGGGCCGATCTCGGTCTGGGAGATCGCGTCGCCCGACGCGCCGGTGACGTCGTCGATGATCTGCAGGATCGCGTCGTTGTCGGCGTTGGAGAGGTTCTCGGTCTGCACGATGAGCGCGTCGCGGCTCGAGGTCGTGACCGTGGGCGTGCCCGCGGCCTCGATCCCGGAGTCGGCGATCTCCTGGCGCAGCTCGTCGGCGGTGTCCTGGGTCGCGGAACTCGCAGCGACGTCGACGTCGAACTGCGTGCCGCCGGTGAACTCCACGCCGAAGTTGAGGCCCCTGAGCAGCACGATGGCGATCGCCGCGGCCACGAGCAGCACCGAGACGAGGTACCAGGGACCGCGCTTGTTGACGAAGTCGATCGACTTCCGACCGCCGTAGAGGTCGTTGCCGAGCCGTGAGAACGTGCCCATCAGGCCTTGCCTCCTGCCGTGGCCGGGACCCGGTCCATGCCCAGGGTCTCGGGGCTGAGGCCGGAGAGCCGACCGCCGCCGTTGAAGAACGAGTAGCGCGCGAGGTAGGACACCATCGGCTTGGTGAACCAGAACAGCACCGCGAGGTCGATCAGCGTCGAGAGGCCCAGCGCGAAGCCGAAGCCCTTCACGACGCCGGTCGCGAAGATGTAGAGGACCGCCGCGGAGAGCAGCGAGACGACGTTGGCGGCCAGCCGGGTGACCCGGGCGCGCTGCCAGCCCGACTCGACCGCGACCCGCATCGACTTGCCCTCCCGCATCTCGTCGCGGATGCGCTCGAAGAAGATGATGAAGGAGTCGGCGGTGACACCGACCGCGATGATGAGACCGGCGATGCCGGGCAGGGTCAGCGTGAAGCCCGCGCCGGCGCCCAGGAGCAGGACCATGGCGTAGGTGATGGCCGCCGCGACGGCGAGCGAGCCGACGACCACCAGGCCCAGGCCGCGGTAGTAGACCAGGCAGTAGAGCATCACCAGGAGCAGGCCGGCCGCGCCGGCGTAGATGCCGGCGCTGAGCTGGCTGCCCGCGAGCGAGGGGCCGATCGTCTCGACCGAGGTGTCGCCGAAGGCGATCGGCAGCGAGCCGTACTTCAGGCTCGTGGCCAGGCTGTCGGCCTCCTCCTCGCCGAAGTCGCCGGTGATCTGGGCCTCGCCGTTGAGGATGGGGGTGTCGATGGTGGGCGCGGAGATCACGCCGCCGTCGAGCACGATGGCGAAGGGGCGCTCCTGGCCGGCCAGGGCCTGGGAGACCTCGCCGAAGGTGTCGGTGCCCTCGCCGTTGAACGACAGGGTGACCGCCCAGCCGACCTGGCCCTGCGGGATGCCCGCGGCGGCGTCGGTGAGGTCGGTGCCCTCGATGATCGAGCTCGACAGCAGGTAGGGGATGCCCTCGTCGTCGCAGGTGATGAGCGGCGTGGCCGGGTCGTCGGGCATGGCCTGGCCGGTGCCCTCGGCGGGGCACTGGTACGCCGTGAACGCCTCGGCGCACGCCGGGGTGGGGCTGTTGATCCAGGCCAGCGGGTCGGCCAGGGTCTCGTCGTCGGCGGCGGCCGCCAGGCAGCTGTCGATCGCGGCCTGTCCGCCGGCGGCGGCACCCGGGCTGGCGCTGCCCGAGGGCGAGGCGCTGCCGGAGGGCTGGGCCGAGGGGCTGGTGCTCGCACCGTCGCCGGCCTGGCCGCTGGGCTGGTCGCTGGGCTGGTCGCTGGGGCTGGGCGAGGCCGTGCCGGAGGTGAGCAGGTCACGCTGGGCGAAGCCGGGAGCGGGCCGGTTGTTGCCGCTCTGACCGGCGCCGTCCTGCTGGCCGCCCTGCTGGGTGCCGTCCTGCTGGCCACCCTGCTGGGTGCCGTCCTGCTGGCCACCCTGCTGCCCACCCTGCTGGCCACCGGGGCTGGTGGCGCCGGGCACCTGGGTGCCGGGGTCGGTGCTCACCTGGCCGGCCGCGCCGCAGGCGGTGCCGAGGAGCGGGGAGCACGCGACGAGACGGAAGCGGAGCTGGGCCGTGCGCTGCACGGTCTCCTCGAGGTCGCTCTGGTCCTCGCCGGGGATCTCGACGGTGATGTTGCCGCTCGAGGTCGTGACCTCGCCCTCGGAGACGCCGGAGCCGTTGACGCGGTCGTCGATGATCTGGCGGGCCTCCTCGAGGTTCTCCTGCGAGGGGTCGCCGTCGGGGATCAGGACGATGCGGGTGCCGCCCTGGAGGTCCAGGCCCAGGGCCGGCTTCCAGGTGCCCGCCAGCGCGGTGAGCCCGTAGAGGATCGCCACGCCGAGGAAGAACACCACCAGGGTGCGGCCCGGACGGGTCGAGGGGCGCGCCACGTCAGCGCTCCTCGGTCTCGGTGCGGCCCTCGCCGAGAGCCGGCCCGTCGGTCGGGTCCTCGAGCGGGTCGTGGGCGGGGATGATCGAGCCGATCGCCCCGCGCACCACGCGGACCACGACGCCGTCGGCGATCTCGACCCCGACGTGCTCGTCGGTGATCTCGCGGACCTCGCCGAAGACGCCCGAGGTCAGCATCACCCGGTCGCCGACGGTGAGGGAGCCCTGCATCCGCACGAGCTCCTTCTGGCGCCGGGTCTGCGGCCGGATGATCAGCAGCCAGAACACCAGCGCGATCAGGATGATCGGCAGCAGGTTGACGAGCGTCGACACGACAAGACCTCTCGAGCAGGGAGTGGGTGCAGGGCCGCGGGACCCCGGAGGAGTCCCGGGGGCGACCGACGGCAAAGTGTAGCCGTGGCCCAGGCCACGTCGTGCACCACCGTGCCCGGCGGGGCGCGCACCGCCACACCCTCTCGGACCAGGTCGCGCGGGCCCGGCGGGTGGCGGCGTCGCGGCCACGCCGCGCGCGACCGCTCAGTCGTCGAAGAGCGCCGTGTCGGCGACCGCGGCGGGTGCGGCCAGGCCGAGGTGGTGCCAGGCCGCGCGGGTGGCGATGCGCCCGCGGGGGGTCCGGGCCAGGAAGCCGTTGCGCACCAGGAAGGGCTCGGCGACCTCCTCGACGGTCTCGCGCTCCTCCCCCACGGCCACGGCGAGGGTGGAGACCCCCACGGGGCCGCCGCCGAAGCGGCGGCACAGCGCGTCGAGCACGGCCCGGTCGAGCCGGTCGAGGCCGAGCTCGTCGACCTCGTAGAGGTCCAGCGCCGCGCGCGCCACGTCGAGGGTGACCACGCCGTCGGCGCGGACCTGCGCGAAGTCGCGCACCCGGCGCAGCAGGCGGTTGGCGATGCGCGGGGTGCCGCGCGAGCGCGAGGCGATCTCGCTGGAGCCGTCGGGGCGCAGCTCGACCCCGAGCAGGCCCGCCGAGCGGCGCACGATGCGGTCGAGCTCGTGGGGCTCGTAGTACTCGAGGTGGGCGGTGAAGCCGAAGCGGTCACGCAGCGGGCCGGGCAGCAGCCCGGCACGGGTGGTCGCGCCGACGAGGGTGAAGGGCGGGATCTCGAGCGGGATGGCGGTGGCGCCGGGCCCCTTGCCGATGACGACGTCGACGCGGAAGTCCTCCATCGCCATGTAGAGCATCTCCTCCGCCGGCCGCGACATCCGGTGGATCTCGTCGACGAAGAGGACCTCGCCCTCGTTCATCCCCGACAGGATCGCGGCCAGGTCGCCGGCGTGGGTGATGGCCGGGCCGCTGGTCAGGCGCAGCGGTGCCGTCATCTCGTGGGCGATGATCATGGCCAGCGTGGTCTTGCCGAGACCGGGCGGCCCCGACAGCAGCACGTGGTCGGGCGAGCGCCCGCGCATCCGCGCCGCCTCCAGCACCAGGCCCAGCTGGTCGCGCACCCGGGCCTGACCGACGACCTCGTCGAGGCTGCGCGGTCGCAGCGCGGCCTCGACCGCACGCTCGTCGCCCTCGGCCTCGGCGGCGGTCAGGGACCCGAAGTAGGCGTCCTCGGCGGCCGCGAGGTCCTCCTCGCGCACGTCAGGCCCTGCTCAGCGAGCGCAGCGCGGCGCGTAGCAGCGCAGCGACGTCGGGCACCGGCCCCGCCTCGGGGGCCACGGCGTCGACGGCCTTCTCGGCGTCCTTCGCCGACCAGCCCAGACCGACCAGACCGGTCGCCACCTGCTCACGCCACGGCTCGGCCGAGGCGGCGGCCGGCGCCGAGCGACCGCCGACGGGCGCGCCGAGGCGGTCCTTGAGCTCCAGGATGATCCGCTGCGCGCCCTTCTGGCCGATGCCGGGCACCCGCGTGAGGGTCTTGACGTCCTCGGCCGAGACGGCGCGGCGCAGGTCGTCGGGCGCGAGCACGGCCAGCACCGCCTGGGCCAGCTTGGGGCCGACGCCGGAGGCGGTCTGCACGAGCTCGAAGCAGGCCTTCTCGTCGTCGTCGAGGAAGCCGAAGAGCGTCAGGGAGTCCTCGCGCACCACCATGCTGGTGGGCAGGGTCGCCGGCTGCCCCACGCGCAGCGACGCCAGGGTGCCGGGGGTGCAGAGCAGCTCCAGCCCCACGCCGCCCACCTCGAGGACGGCGCTGGACAGGCCCACCGTGGCCACCTGGCCGTGCACGAACGCGATCACCTGCTGCTCCTCCCGGCCGCGACCTCGGCGGCCTGCTCCAACGCGCGCCTGCGCGCCTGCTGCTGGACGGCCCGCTGGGCCCTGACCTGGGCGTCGACCTGCGCCTGCCGGTGGGCGCGCGCGCCGCTGGCCCCGACGGCGGCGTCGAGGCGCTGCTGGGCCCCGCCGCGCCAGATGTGGGTGATGGCCAGGGCCAGGGCGTCGGCCGCGTCGGCCGGCTTCGGCGGCGCGTCGAGGCGCAGGATCCGGGTCACCATCGCCCCGACCTGCTGCTTGTCGGCGCGACCGTTGCCCGAGACCGCGGCCTTGACCTCGCTGGGGGTGTGCAGCGCGATCGGCAGCCCGCGTCGCGCCGCGCACACCATGGCGATCCCGCTGGCCTGCGCCGTGCCCATCACCGTGCTCACGTCGGAGCGGGCGAAGACCCGCTCCACCGCGACGGCGTCGGGTGAGAACTCGTCGAGCCAGGCGTCTACGCCCTTCTCGATGGTGACCAGGCGCTCCGCGACCGGCAGGTGCGAGGAGGTCCGCACGACGTTGACGTCGACGAGGGTCAGCGGGCGGCCCACCGACCCCTCCACCACCCCGAGGCCGCAGCGGGTCAGGCCGGGGTCGATCCCGAGCACCCGCATCGCGCCTCCTGGTCCCCGCGCCGGACCTCGGTGGGCCGGCGTCGTGTCGAACATGTGTTCGCAGGCAACGCTACCCACCGCGACCGACCTGCGCCGCGGCGACACGCGGGCCGGGGTGCAGCCTCGGGAGCGGCCTCGGGTCAGGCGTCCTCGAGCTGGGCCATGACGTCGTCGGCCACGTCGAAGTTGGCGTAGAGGTTCTGCACGTCGTCGAGGTCCTCCAGGACGTCGACGAGGCGGAACATCTTGGCCGCGGCGTCCTTGTCGAGCGCGACCTGCATGTCGGGCACGAAGGAGGCGTCGGCGGAGTCGTAGTCGATGCCGGCGCTCTGCAACGCGGTGCGCACCGCCACCAGGTCGGTGGGCTCGGAGACGACCTCGAAGGCCTCCCCCAGGTCGTTGACGGCGTCGGCGCCGGCCTCGAGGGTCGCCTCGAGCACGTCGTCCTCGGAGACGGTCTTGCCCTCCTGCTGCGCGGGCACCACGACGACGCCCTTGCGGTGGAAGAGGAAGGACACCGAGCCCGGGTCGGCCAGCGAGCCGCCGTTGCGGGTCATGGCGGTGCGGACCTCCATGGCCGCGCGGTTCTTGTTGTCGGTGAGGCACTCGATGAGCATCGCGACGCCAGAGGGGCCGTAGCCCTCGTACATGATCGTCTGGTAGTCGGCACCGCCGGTCTCCGCACCGGAGCCGCGCTTGACCGCGCGGTCGATGTTGTCGTTGGGCACCGAGGACTTCTTGGCCTTCTGGATGGCGTCGTAGAGCGTCGGGTTGCCGGTGGGGTCACCGCCGCCCATGCGGGCCGCGACCTCGATGTTCTTGATCAGCTTGGCGAACATCTTGCCGCGCTTGGCGTCGATCGCGGCCTTCTTGTGCTTGGTGGTCGCCCACTTGGAGTGCCCCGACATGCGTTCCCTCTTCCCGTCCGTCCACGCCCTGCTCCCGGCGCACCGGGGCGGTCGTGCTTGTCGAAGTGCTGCGCCGGCCGGTCAGCGCTCCCGGACCAGGTCGAGGAACAACCCGTGGATGCGGGTGTCCTCGCCGACCTCGGGGTGGAACGAGGTGGCCATGAGCGGGCCCTGCCGGACCGCGACGATCCTACCCACGGCCGGACCGTGCGCCACACGCGCGAGCACCTCGACGTCGTCGTCGACGGCCTCCACCCAGGGCGCCCGGATGAAGACGGCGTGCACCGGGGAGTCGAGGCCGGCCACGTCGAGCGGGCCCTCGAAGGAGTCGACCTGGCGCCCGAAGGCGTTGCGGCGCACCGTGACGTGCAGCCCGCCGAGGGTCTCCTGCCCGGGCGCGGCGTCCTCGACGCGGTCGGCCAGCATGATCATCCCCGCGCAGGTGCCGAGCACCGGCAGGCCCTCGGCGATCCGCTCGCGCAGCGGTCCGAGCAGGTCGAAGACCCTCGCCAGGCGGATCATCGTGGTCGACTCGCCGCCCGGCACGACCAGCGCGTCGACGGCGGCCAGCTCCGCCACGCGGCGTACGCCGGTCGCCTCGGCCCCCAGCGCCCGCAGCGCGCGGACGTGGTCGACGACGTCGCCCTGGAGGGCGAGGACTCCGATGCGGGGTGACGGCACCGGGCGATCGTAGGGCCGGGCCCGGATCCCCGCGCGGGCAGGTGGGAGCGCGCGGGGCGGGTCAGGTGGTGGAGAAGGTGCTGGTCGCGGTGGTCGCGTTGCCGGCGGCGTCGACGGCACGGACGGTGAGGGTGAAGGCCGCCGCGCCGAACGTGTTGGGGTAGGCGGTCTCCAGCAGCCCCGGCACCCGCCAGGCCGTGCCGCCGACCAGCGTGGCGGACTGCTGGCCGAGCAGGCAGGTGGCCGAGGCCCACGCCGACCCGTTCCAGCACACCGTGCTCGCACCCGGGCCCGTGCCGCTGCGCCGCTCCAGGCGGTAGGTGACCGCGGTGGTGGCGACGTTGTCCGACGTGGAGCCGCAGGCCACCCCGCCCGCCGGGCAGCCGGCGGCGACCTTGGTCGAGAACGAGCTAGACGACGAGGACGTGCCGGTGGTCGGGAAGCCCACGGCGAGCGCGGGGGCGACGGTGTCGGAGGAGCCGGCCACCGGCACCGCGACCCGGTCCGACTCCTTGCTCCAGGCGGCGCCGACGGTGGCGACGAGAGAGTAGTAGGCGGTGGCGAGCAGCGGCGCGCCCGCGTCGGAGCAGGTCGTGGTGGGCGCCGTGGTGGCGCAGGCCTGCACGCTGGTGCCGCCCGTGGGCGCGCTCCAGCGCAGCACCCGGTAGGTGCCGGCCGTGCCGGTGCCCGCCGGTGTGGCCGCCCAGCTCAAGGTCACCGCGCCCGCCAGCGAACGGCTGCCCACCGGCGAGGTCGGCTTGGCGATCGCCCCACTGGTGAGCTCCCCGCTGGTCGCGGCGGCGGAGTCGGAGAAGGCGGCCAGCGTCGCGCGGGGCGACGCCCCGAGGGCCGCGCCGACGCCCAGCCCCAGCAGGAGCGCGAGCACGACAGCGGCGAGGCGGCTCACGGGGCGACCTGGCTGGCGGCGAGCGCGAGGGAGACCGTGCTCGGCGCGGTCTTCGACTGGAAGGTGTCGGCGGTCTCGAAGGGCAGGGTCACCTTGACGCAGAGCGTGGTGGAGGCGGCGACGTCGAGCCGGGTCGCCGTGGTGGGCGACAGCGGCGTGCCGCCGGAGCACCCCTCGGTGCGGGGGTAGGTCGCGTCGTCGCCGGTCTGCGTCGACCCGGCGAGCACCTCGACCACCAGCGGCGTGGCCAGGTCGCCCGCCTTGGTGGCGCTGGCGCGGAAGGTGAAGGGCGCGTCGCCGGCGTTGCGCACGGTGAGGGTCGCGGCGACGCTCTCCCCCGGCACCATCGTGGCGAGCGCGAGGTTGGTGGCGGCGTAGGCGGTGGGGTTGCCCTGGGCCCCGTCGACGGTGAGGTCGAGGCGCCCGGTGGTGAAGGAGCCGCTGGCCACGGTGTCGGTGTCGCTCCAGAAGGCGAAGGTGCCCTGGCTGCCGGCGCCCAGGACCAGTCCGCCTGCCAGCGCCAGCGCCGCCCAGCCCTTGGTGGCCCGACCGCGTCGCGCCACCACCGCCCGACGGCGGCCCGTGGAGCGGGTGCGCGCGGGCCGGGACGGCCGCCGGCTCCTGCGGTGCTCAGCCACGGAGCACCACCGTGTCGTCGCGGAAGCCGTTGACGTCCTGGGTCAGGCGGAGCTCGAGGGACACGCGCGATCCCCGGCCCTGGGTGCGGTTGCCTGCGGTGTAGGCCAGGGCGGCGACGACCCGCACGTGCACCAGCCGGCCCGGGCGCAGGTGGTAGGCGAGCACGACCGGGGCGGTGCGCCGCAGCGCCCCCTCCACCCGGGCGAGGCTCCGCGTGAGGTCGCCGCTGGGAGCACCGCGACGCGCACGACCCGCCACCCGCACGCTGAACCTGTCTGCGCTCAGCAGCGGCCTCGCGCCGCGCGAGGCCACGGTGAGGGTCAGGTCGGCCGGCGCCGGGCCGTCGTTGCGCACCCAGAAGTCCCCCGCACGCCGGTCCCCCGGCACCCAGCGGACCCCGCGGCCCCACACAGGTCCGTCCCAGGCGGTGTCGAAGGCGCGGTCGCGCGACACCGCGAGGTACGACGACACGTCGGTGTCGCGCAGCGCCGACGCCTCGGCCCGGCCCGGCCCGGCCTCGGGCGGCCCGGCCACCGGGCGCATCGCGACGGTGCTCACCGGCAGCGCGACCAGGACGGCGGCGACGAGCACCGCGCGGAGGCGACGGGCGTGCGACACGGTGGCTCCTCTCCTGGATCGGGCGGGCGGGCGGTCGGTCGAGCGGTCGGCGGCGCACCCGCGGACGGTCGCGGTGGGCGGTGCAGGTCAGGCGGTGCAGGTCAGGCGGTGCGCAGGTGGGTCGGGCGCGGGCGGCGACCCCGCTCGCGGGCGGCTCCGACGAACATGGCGCCGGCGTAGGCGAGCAGCCCACCGCCGACGACCCACACCGCGACCTGGCGCTGGTGGCCGGTGAGCAGCGCGTTGACGCGGCCGAGGTGCGGCACGGCGTACCAGACCTCGCCGCGCAGCTGCGCGGCCTCGACGGGCTCGGCGTCGGGCACCGGGTTGGCGTCGCCCTGGGTGGTGAGCAGCCGCCGGCCGGTCAGGTCGTAGGCCACGTCGACGACGCGGTGGGTCACGACCTCGGGCCGTCCGGACTCCAGCTGGAAGGTCACCGGCG
This sequence comes from Nocardioides sp. P86, assembly GCF_023712465.1. Classification (NCBI taxonomy): domain Bacteria; kingdom Bacillati; phylum Actinomycetota; class Actinomycetes; order Propionibacteriales; family Nocardioidaceae; genus Nocardioides; species Nocardioides sp. P86. The sequence goes on from NZ_JAMAYE010000001.1 coordinate 105,060, forward strand.
TGCCCGGGCCGACGTCGTCGGCGTCGACGGGCCTCACCACGACGAGGGTCCCCGGCGGGTAGGTCGGGGCCATCGACCCGGTGAGCACCGTGTAGGGCGTCGCCCCGACCACCCGGGGCACGGCGACCCCGGCCGCGACGACCGCCGCGACCGCGAGCAGCACGGTCCAGGCGGCGACCTGCCCCGCCCAGCCCCGCGCTGTGCCGCGGCTACGGCTGCGGCTGCGGCTGCTCATCAGGCCGGGTTGGGGTTGTCCTGCACCAGGGACACCGTGAGCGCGTCGACCGCGGCGATGAGGTTCTGGGTGTCGTTGGCGTTCTTGGTGGTCGCGTCGCCGTACGGGAAGGAGACCGTGATGGCCGCGCTCAGCGTGTCGTTGTTGTTCGAGGGGGTCAGCTTGCCCGCGGTGAACCCGCTGGTGGTGGTGTAGGTCGCGGCGGCGGTGGCGTCGAGGGTGGACGTGCCCGGGTCGGACGACGTCTTGCGGACGGGGATCACCGCGGGGAGGGTCGGCGTCGCCGACAGGTTGTCGCCCTTGGCGAGCACCGTGAAGGTGCAGGTCTTCGTGATCTTGTCCCCCGGGACGATGGCGGTCACCACGGATCCCGCCTTGGCGTTGCCGGGGGCGTAGGTCCAGCTCGTCGCGCACGTGCCGTTGGTCAGCTTGATCTCGCCGCTGGCGAAGGACCCGGGCTGCACGACGTCGTTGTCGGTCCAGTAGGCCAGCGAGCCGGCGCCCCCGAGCAGCAGCACGGCGGCGGTGGACGCCGCGAGGGCACCCTTGGTGGTCTTGTTCATGAGGGGCTCCGGTCGGTGGGTGGCGGGCAAGACACCTCCTCAACGGACCCTCGCAGCCGGGGTCATGGCCGCCGGACGGAGATGGTCACGACGGGTCAGGGGTTCTGCCCGACCGGCGCCGCACCGGCCCGGACGGACTACTCACCGGCTTCCGTGCGGGCCAGGACGGGACCCGGGTGCGGTGGCGCGGGTCAGCCGCAGAGACTCACGACGACGAAGGTGTAGGTGCGGGTGGTCGAGGGCACCGAGGACCAGGTCACCGACGGGTAGGCGACGTGGGCCCGCACCCAGGCCGTGCCCCCGTTGAGCAGGCCCGCCAGGTCCACCGAGGTGCCGGTCGTGGTCACCGACCCGGCTCCGCCGTCGTAGGCGACCGTGTAGCTCGTCGCACCCGCCACCGCGGACCAAGTGAACCGCACGCTGCCGAGGCCCAGACCGGCGCAGGTGAACGTGGCCGGCGCCGGCACGGTGGCTGCGCCCAGGGTGGTGCCGATGACGCCGACGGTGTCGGTCCAGGGGGCGGCCTGCGCCGGCGCCGGGTGCAGGCAGGCGGCGAGCGCCAGCGCCGCCAGCGTGGCGTGCGCCGCGGCGCGGGCCCGGCCGTGCGGACGTGGACAGCCCCGGTGCCGCGGGGTCACGACAGGTCCGAGGAGGCCGTGAAGGTGAGGGTCACCGCCGTCGTGGCGCCCTGCAGGCCGCTGGCCGCCGTGCCGGGCAGGGTCAGCTGCACGCAGACCTTCTCCGTGGTGGCGGGGGCCAGGGTGCGACCGGTCCCGACCAGCGCCCCGCCGAGCGTGGAGCCCGCGCCGGCCAGGGCGGAGCCGGCGCAGGTGGTGGCCGGGGCGCTGCCCGAGACCGCGGTGTCGCCGGTCACCTTGACCGCCAGCGCCGCGGCCAGGCCCCTGCCGTCGGCGTTGGTCGCGGTCGACGTGGCGGTCCAGCGCAGCGGGGCGGTGCCCGCGTTGCGCACGGTGAGCACCGCCGCGACGCTGCCCCCGGGCACCATCGCCCCCACCGACAGCGAGGCGTAGCCGGTCACCGCGTTGCCGCCGTCGACGGTCAGGTCGATGCTCCCCGCGGTGACGGTGGCGCCGCTGACCGGCACCTCGTCGGTCCACGCCGCCCAGGTGCCGGTGGTCGCGACGCAGGCCACGACCGCGAGACCGAGCGCCGCCTGCACCCGCAGCGACCGCAGCGGCCGGGGCACCCCGCCGCGGGCGGGGGTCGCGCGGTGGCTAGGCATCGGCGCGCTCGCGGGGGTGCTCGACCGGGGCCCGGTGCCGCCCCGCTGCGACGGGGGTGCGCCGCGACGACGCGGCGCGGTGCTCCCGCACCGCCCGGGCGTACGCCGAGGCGGCGTAGGACAGCAGCAGGCCGGCCAGGACGAGGCCGGCCAGCCGCCGCTGCTCCCCGCTGAGCAGCCGCCCGACGTGGCCGAGGTGCGGCACGGCGTACCAGAGCCGTCCGCGCACCTGCTCGGGCCGCACGGCGACGGGGTCGGCGACGTCGTTGGCGTCGCCCCGGGTGGTGAGGCGCAGCTCGCCCGCCCCGTCGACCCCCACGGCCACGACGCGGTGGGTGACGACGGCGGGCTCGTCGCTGCGCAGCTGGTAGGTGACGACGTCGCCGGTGCGCAGCTCGCCGGTCTCGACCGGCCGCACCACGACCAGGGTGCCCGGTGGCAGCCCGGGCCGCATCGAGCCGGTGAGCACGGTGTAGGCCGACCCGCCCGCGAGACGCGGCACGACCAGCCCCACGGTCAGCGCTGCGAGCGCGAGCAGTGTCGCCGCCCAGGCCGCGACCCGGGCGACGCGACGGACCCACGTCACGACGCGCACGGCCTCAGCCGGAGTGGCCCTGGGTCGCGGTGACCGTGATGTCCTCGAGGGTCGCCTGCAGCCCGGCGGTCGGCACGTTGCTGGCGTTGTCGGACCCCAGCGGGAAGGACACGGTCACCACCGCGGTGACGACGTCGCCGTCCTGCACCGCCACCCCGCCGGCCTCCGGGTCGACGGGGACGCCGGCGACGGTGTAGGCGGTGGAGACCACGAGGTCGTCGACCAGCGCGTTGGTCTCGGTCACGACGGGGTCGGAGGTCTCGAAGGTCGCCGACAGGTGCTCACCCGCGGCGTCGAGGGTGAAGGTGCAGCGGTGGCTGAGCTCGTCGCCCGGCACGATCAGCTGGGTCGTGAACGCAGCGCCCCCGTCGAGCTCCCACGGGTCGCAGACCGGGTCGGTGAGGTCGAGGTAGCCGCTGGTGGAGCCGGTGCCGGGGAGGTCCTCGGCGTCGGTCCACACCGCGAGCGTGCCGGCTCCGCCGAGCAGCAGCACGACGCCTGCGCCCGCGGCGAGTGATCCCTTGACGATGGTGCGCACGTCGACGCCCTCCTGGCTCCGGCAGCTCCCTGGCGGCAGCCGGCTCCCCGTGCCCATCGGTCGGCGCCGCGCCCGTCGGAGGCTTCCGCGCGTCGATGACCCGTCCGTCCACCCGGTCCACCCGGTCGGGTCCTGGCATGGCCCGGGCGGGCCCGCCCGTCGGTGCGCGGCGCGGGTCGTGGCATGACCCGGACGGGCCCGCCCGTCCGTGCGCCGCCGGGGGTGTGCGCCGCGTGGCAGGCTGACGCCATGACCCGGGCCAGCGTCGCCGTCGCGGCGCTGCTCCTCGCCCCCGCCCTCTGGCTCGGCGCCTGCACCGACCCCGGCACTCCGCGCGGGACCGCCACGCTCCCGGCGGAACCGTCGGTCGCCACCGCCCCCGCCGACACCGGTGCACCCTCCGCCGGGTCCGACGCCGGGTCCGACGCGGGATCCGACGCGGGCGCGACGGCGGGCCCCGGTGCGCCCGGCGGCGGCACGGCGGCGGAGTCGGCGTACCTGGCGTGGCTGGGGGCGCTCGCGGCGCGCGACGCCGCCGGGGCCTGTGCGCGGCAGGCGCCCGAGCTGACGATCGAGCTGCGCGGCAGGGCGATCCTGCTGGGTCGTGCCGGCCTCGGCGACCCCTGCACCGGCTTCGTCGGGGTGCTGTGGGACGAGCCGACCGAGACCCTCGAGACCGACGTCGCCGGCCTCGAGGTCACCTCGGCCACCGCGGAGCGGACCGTGCTGGCGGCCGACCTGCCCGGCCGCGACCAGACGGTGACGATGACCTACGACGACGCGCGGTGGCGGGTGCTGGCCACGGTGGCCCGCGGCGGCGGGACCGTCGACGACGCCGTCACCGCGCGGTGGGTCGCGGCGTGGTGCGACCTCGAGCTCGGGTCGCCGTCGGGCGTCGTGGTCGACCTCATGGGCGAGCCGTCGGGCCGCTACACCGTCGCCGACGGCGGGGAGCCCCAGCTCTACTGGGCGGCCGCGCCCTACGACTTCCGCGCCTACCTCGACACCACGGGCCGGGTGCTCGACCTGGTCGGCGACTACGACGCCCTCACGGCTCGTGACCGGGCGCGCCTGCCCTGCCCCGAACTGCGCTGAGCCCTGCGCCGAGCCCTGCGGCGACGGGCGGCGACGGCCGAGCCGACGCCGGGGCGGGCGACCCGCCGGCCCGTCAGGGCGCGGCGGGCCCGGGAGTCACCAGCCGCGCTCGGCCAGGCGGTGCGGCTGCGGGATCTCGTCGACGTTGAGGCCGACCATCGCCTCGCCCAGGCCGCGCGAGACCTTGGCGACCACGTCGGGGTCGTCGTAGAAGGTCGTGGCCTTGACGATGGCCTCGGCGCGCTGCTGGGGGTTGCCGGACTTGAAGATGCCCGAGCCCACGAAGACGCCCTCGGCGCCGAGCTGCATCATCATCGCGGCGTCGGCCGGGGTGGCGATGCCGCCGGCGGTGAAGAGCACCACGGGCAGCGAGCCGCGCTCGGCGACCTCCTTGACCAGGTCGTAGGGCGCCTGGAGCTCCTTGGCGGCGACGTAGAGCTCGTCGGGCAGCAGCGAGGAGAGCCGGCGGATCTCGCCGCCGATGGTGCGCATGTGCATGACGGCGTTGGAGACGTCGCCCGTGCCGGCCTCGCCCTTGGAGCGGATCATGGCCGCGCCCTCGGCGATGCGGCGCAGCGCCTCGCCCAGGTTCGTGGCGCCGCAGACGAAGGGGGCGGTGAACTGCCACTTGTCGATGTGGTTGGCGTAGTCGGCCGGGGTCAGCACCTCGGACTCGTCGATGTAGTCGACCCCGAGGCTCTGCAGCACCTGCGCCTCGGCGAAGTGGCCGATGCGGGCCTTGGCCATGACGGGGATCGAGACGGTCTCGATGATCGAGTCGATCATGTCGGGGTCGCTCATCCGGCTCACGCCGCCCTGGGCGCGGATGTCGGCGGGCACCCGCTCGAGGGCCATGACGGCCACGGCGCCGGCGTCCTCGGCGATCTTGGCCTGCTCGGCGGTGACGACGTCCATGATCACGCCGCCCTTGAGCATGTCGGCCATGCCGCGCTTGACGCGGGTGGTGCCGGTGCCGGTGGTCTCGGACGGGGTGCCAGCGGTGTCAGCCATGGGACGAATTCTACGGCCGTTTACCTGCCCGACCCATTCGACGAGAGGGTCCTCACACCTCGGCGAGTGCCTGCTGGCGCACGACCCAGATCCGCTGCACCACGGTGACCGTGCTGGCCACGGCGAGGGCCCACAGCACGACGTGCAGCAGGATCGGGGCGTCGAAGATCGCGCTCAGCCCGGTCATCACCAGGATGGCCACGAGACGATCGGCGCGCTCGGCGATGCCGACCTTCGCGGTGAAGCCGAGGCCCTCGGCCTTGGCGCGGGCGTAGGAGGTCACCGCCCCCATGAGGAGGCAGACCAGGCACAGCACGAGGTAGAGCGTGCTGTCGCCCGGGCCCGCGAAGTAGAGCGAGAGCCCGATGAAGATCGCGCCGTCGCCGATGCGGTCGAGGGTGGAGTCGAGGAAGGCGCCGAACTTGCTGCTCTTGCCCTGCGACCGGGCCATGTAGCCGTCGATGAGGTCGCTGAAGACGAAGGCGGTCGCGACCAGCACACCGGTGAGCAGCATGCCCTGGGGGAAGAAGACGAGGGCGCCGGCGCTGAGCCCGAGGGTGCCGACGAGGGTCACCACGTCGGCGCTCACCCCGAGGCGGATCAGGAGGTGGGCGACGGGGGCGATGACCTTCGTCCAGAAGGCGCGGAAACGTTCCATCATGGCGGGAGCAGGCTAGCGGCCCGGCGCCGCGGCGCCGGCACCCGCCTCGGCCAGGCGGTCGCAGACCTCGGCCACCGCGCTCGGAGCGCCGGCGACGTACCAGCGCCGGCCCGCGGCCTCGACGTGGCGCGCGACGCCCCCGACCCCGCGCAGGAGCGCCTCGCCGGGCAGCCGGTCCCAGTCGGGCACGGAGTGCTGCACGACCACGTCGACGACGCCGCCGGCGGCCAGCGCGGCATCCATCGACCCCGACCCGAGCATCCGCACCGTCGCCGCGGGCGCCAGGGCGTGGCTCCAGGCCAGGCCGGCCGGGGTGGCGTGGGTCGGGGGGTGGCGGTAGGTCGCCACGCAGGCCTGGTCGAGGGTGCGGTCGACCACCGGGTCGAGCGCCACGCCGTCGCGCGTGCTCGGCAGGGCCGGGCCGCCGACCCAGGTCGTGTCGTCGTGGGGGTGGTGCACCGCCCCCAGCAGGGCGGCGTCGAGGCGCGAGGGGTCGCCCTCGACCAGGGCCAGGGCCGAGCACCACCCGGTGAGACCGCGCACGAAGTTGTAGGTGCCGTCGACGGGGTCGACCACCCAGGTGCGGCCGCTGCGCGAGACCCGCTCGGCGCCCTCCTCCCCCAGCACGCCGTCGTCGGGGCGCAGCGCGGCGAGCCGCTCGAGCACCAGCCGCTCCGCGGCGTGGTCGGCCGCGGTGACGACGTCGGAGACCGACGTCTTGCGGGTCGTGTCGAGGGCTCCGGCGCCGCGCATGCGCAGCGCCAGGCGCCCCGCGTCGCGCACCAGCGCGACGGCCAGCTCCACGTCGGCGGGGTCGGGACGCCGGTCGCGCGGCGCGGGAGGGGCCACGGCTCAGGAGGGCCAGGCGTCGGTGAGCAGCGCGCGGGTCTGGCCGAGCAGCTCGGGCAGGGTCTTGGTGCGCCCGATGATCGGCATGAAGTTCTGGTCGCCGGGCCAGCGCGGCACGACGTGCTGGTGCAGGTGGGCCGCGATGCCTGCCCCGGCGATCTCGCCCTGGTTCATGCCGATGTTGAAGCCGCCCGCCCCGGAGACCGAGCGCACCACGCGCATGGCGGTGCGGGTCAGGTCGGCGATATCCGCGGCCTCCTCGTCGGTGGTCTCGGTGTAGTCGGCGATGTGGCGGTAGGGACACACCATGAGGTGGCCCGGCGCGTAGGGGTAGAGGTTGAGCAGCACGAAGCTCAGCCGGCCGCGGTGCACCACGAGGCTGTCCTCGTCGGGCAGCGAGGGGATCCGGCAGAAGGGGCACTCCCCCGACGTCGCGTCGGCCGGCTTGTTCTCCCCGCGGATGTAGGCCATCCGGTGGGGCGTCCACAGCCGGTCGAGGCCGTCGGGCTCGCCGATGCCGTCCTGCACCAGGACCGCCTCGTCCTCGGCTCCTCGCTCGCTCACCGGGGGCCCTCGACCCGGGCGGGCGGGAGGTCGACGAGGTCGCTGGTCTCGACCCGCGCGGCCGCGTCGACGGCGGCGGAGGCCTGCTCGAGCAGCTGCTCGATGGGCTGGTCGGAGCGCAGCTCCAGCCCCAGGCTCCGGGCGTGGCCCTGGAGGATGAACCACACCGAGTCGGTCGTCAGCGCGACCAGCAGCGGGGCGGGCGGGGTCTGCTCGGGCTTGGCCATCCAGCGGCGCACGGCGCCGAAGACCGCCCCCACCAGGCCGAAGACCAGCGGGTCGAGGGCGGCGCGCTCGTCCTCGCTGACCTCGAGGTCGAGCAGGTCGACCGCGGTGGTGATCACCTCGACCACCTGGGCGGCGATCCGCTCGATGCCCTGCTGGAGCGGGCCGGAGCCGTCGAGGGAGGTGTCCTGCTCGGCCACGTGGTGCAGCGCGGGGTGGGTGGTGGCCCAGTCGACGTAGGTGCGCACGACGCGGCCGACGATCTCGGGGATGGTGCCGTCGAGGGTGACGGCGGGCAGCAGTTCGGCGGCCAGCCCCTCGACGATCGCGGTCTGCACGGCCCGGTCGAGGTCGGCGCGGTCGGCGAAGTGGCGGTAGATGACGGTGCGGCTGAGGCCGGCCTGCTCGGCGTACTGCTGCACTTGGACCTCGGCGCCGGGCTCACCGGCCTCGATCACCGCGAGGGCGGCGTCGATGATCTGCTGGCGCCGCTCCTGGTTGTGGCGGTCCCAGCGCGCCTGGCGCCCGTCGGGGCGGCCGCGCTCGGTCGACGCCATCCCCACCCCGTCCCGTGCGCCCGTCGGCGCGTCGCTGTCGCTGTGCTGACAACCCTAACCCGTGGCACCGGCGTACTGTCGATCGCACGGGGCCATCCAGGCCCTCCACCAGAGGAACCGCCATGAGCGACAAGTCCCCGCGCCAAGCCCTGTCGAAGAAGTCCGGGAAGTCCCTCAAGGAGAAGCGCGGAGCCAAGCGCGACAAGGCGGCCGACGCCGCGACGAGCGGGGTGGAGAAGCTCACCGACCGCAAGCGCTGAGCCCAGCGCTGGTCGCAGCGCCGACCGCGCGCCCGGGCTCGGCCGGGGCTCGGGTGGGATCGCGCGCTCAGGCCCTGCCCGCGGTCCGTACGCCGAGCAGGGTCCGCCGGCGCGGCCGGGCGTCCGCCGTCTGCGCCGCGATCCGGTGCATCTCCGCGACGTCGACGACCTTGGTCCGGGGGCGCCCCGCAGCGGCACCGCGGCGGCGCTCCTCGGCGTCGATCGCGCGCCACCCGGCGAGGTCGACCACCGCGACGCCTCGCTCCCGCAGCACCCGGGCCAGGTCGCCCCGGTGCGACCGCGGCCCCCCGACGGACGCCTCGGGCCCCGCGACGAGGCCGGCGTCGAGGTCGTCGAGCAGGGTGGACACCGTCTCCTGGGCGTCGGCCTTGTTGGTGCCGATGAAGCCGCTGGGGCCGCGCTTGACCCAGCCGGCGACGTAGACGCCGGGGACCACCCGTCCGGCGGTGTGCGGCACGGTGCCGGTGGCGGCGTCGTGGGGTAGGCCGTCGACGGGCTCGCCGTGGTAGCCCACCGAGCGCAGCACCAGCCCGACGGACAGCACCTCGGTCTCGCCGGTCGACCGCGCGCGCGGCACCCCGGCGGCGTCGGCGACCAGCTCGTTGCGCACCAGCTCGATCCCGCCCACCCGCCCGTCGGGTCCGGCGAGCAGCCGCGTCGGCGAGGTGAGGAAGCGCAGCACGATCGTGCGCAGCGCCGGGTCGGGGGTGCGGGAGGCGAGCTCGGCGAGCACCTGACGCCGCAGGTCGCCCTCGACGCCTGGGGCCTCGCCCTCGCTCAGCGCCGCCCCCTGGGTGTCGACCACGACGTTGACGCCGCGCAGCGCGGCCAGGCCGACCAGCTCGGGCAGGGTGAAGGCCGCCTGGTCGGGGCCGCGGCGCCCGAGCACGACCACCTCGCGGACCCCGCTGCCGGCGAGCACCGCCCACGGCACCCGGGCCAGGTCGGTGCCGGCCAGCTCGTCGGGATCGGCGGTCAGCACCCGGGCGACGTCGAGGGCGACGTTGCCGTTGCCCACCACCACCGCGCGCTCGTGACCGAGGTCGACCGCGAGGTCCTGCTTGTCGGGGTGGCCGTTGTACCAGCCGACGAGGTCGGTGGCCGACAGCGATCCGGGCAGGTCCTCCCCCGGCACGCCGAGCGCCTTGTCGCTGGCCGCGCCGACGGCGTAGACGACGGCGTCGTAGTGCGCCACCAGCTCGGCGTGGGTGACCGCGGCCCCCGGGCCCTCACCGACGCCCACGCCCAGCAGGTACCGGAAACCGGGCTCGGCCTCGATGGCGGCGAAGAGGGTGGTGGCCCGCTTGGTGTGCGGGTGGTCGGGCGCGACGCCGGCGCGCACGAGGCCGTAGGGCGTGGGCAGCCGGTCGAGCACGTCGACGCGCGTCTCCGGGTGGCGCAGCAGCTCGTCGGCGACGTAGAGCCCCGCGGGCCCCGCGCCGACGACGGCCACGTGCACCGGCCGCGGCTGATTCATCCGGCGCTGCGCGGCCACCACCGCCAGGGGCGTGCGGTCGGCGTGGGGGAAGACGTCGAAGTAGGCGGCGTTGATGTCGAGGAACGGCAGCTCCGCCTCGCTCAGCCTGGTGTGCGGCTTGATCGCGTCGACCGGACAGGCCGTCGCGCACGCCCCGCAGTCGACGCAGGAGTCGGCGTCGACGTAGAGCATCTCGGCCGTCGCGAAGCCGGGCTCGCCCGGGGCGGGGTGGATGCAGTTGACCGGGCAGGCCACGACGCACGAGGCGTCGCTGCAGCACGACTGGGTGACGACGTAGGGCACGGGAGGGGTCCGCTCGCTCGGGTGCCGGCCGGGGTCGGCCGGACTGTGGCAGGGCTCGGGGGCGGCTCGGGAGCGGCTCAGGCCGCGGCCGAGGCGACCTCGCTGCGGAAGCGGCTGGGGCGGCCGTCGATCCCCATCCAGCGCCAGACCAGTCGCGAGACGCGGTTCATCATCCCGGTCTCCTCGGCGAGCATGCGCACGTCGCCGAAGAGGTCGCGCAGGAACTTCCGCGACTCCGGCTCGCGCCAGTAGAGGTCCTTGACCACCTGGCGCGGGATGCCGAGGTCGCGCTGCATCCGGCGACTGGGCACGAGGATCTCGTCGCACAGCACCCGCATCACGACCGGCACCAGCACCGAGAGGACCGCGCGCTGGCGGCGGGTGAGCTTGGGCGTCTGGTGCTCGAGGTACTGGTGGGCGAAGCCGATGTGGCGGGCCTCCTCGGCGACGTGGATCTGCATGATCCGCTGCAGCAGCGGGTGCATGTCGTCGCCCGCGCGCAGCACCGACTTCTGCACGTGGTCGATCGGCTCCTCGCCGGCGAGCACGCCGTAGAAGAAGCCGAACGGCACCCAGCGCGCGGCCAGCGGCAGGAAGGGGCCGGCCATCCGGAAGAGCAGGCGCCCGCCGGGGACGTCCTGGCCCGAGCGGTTGACGAACTCCTGGAACATCTGGGTGTGGTGGCACTCCTCGGTCGCCTCGTGGGTGGAGTAGCGGAACTCCGCCGAGCGGTTCGGGAGGTTGAAGGCGAAGTTCATCAGGCCGCTGATGAGGATCTGCTCGAACTGCAGGCCGACCTTGCAGATGTTGGCCTGGCGGTAGATGCCGACGCGGATCTGCTCCTCCAGCGGCAGCGAGCGGTACCAGTCGGTGCCACCGAGCACGTCGACGCTGGGCAGGACCCAGCGCGGGTCGTCGAGACGGATGGCGTGGTCGGGGTCGTCCCAGGCGATGTCGAGGAAGGCGTCGAAGTGCTGGTGCACCGAGGCCTCGGAGAGCGTGCGGAGCCGGTGCTCGTAGGCCTGCGTGCGCTCGGCGCGCGCCGCCGCGTCGTCGGCGGAGGCCGTCGCACGGGCGGGGGCGCCGGTGTCGTGGAGCGTGGGGGTCGCGGTCATCTCGCACCTCGTCGTGGCGTCGTCGTCGTGGCCGGAGCCACGCTGCTGCGGGGCTCGTGCTGCAGTCTCACGGACGTTAGTGCGACACCGTGTCGGTGTAAATGGTGAGCGCGACACCACGTCGCACTTACCCGTCGGTAACCACCGGAGGGGTGAGGGCGCCACGCCGTCCCGCCGGGCGCCGGGCGCCGGCGCGTCAGTAGCGGTGGAACCAGCGACCCAGGTCGAGGTGCACGTCGCCGCAGGTGACGTTCTGGTCGCGGGAGGCCTCCACCCACTGGCCCATCACCGCCTCACCGCCCTGGATCACCCAGTCGTCTCCGCAGCGGGAGGCGGCCTCGGCGCGCGAGGTCTGGCCGGCGGCGCGCCACTCGGGCAGGCCGAGCTCCAGGGGGCCGACGACCTGCTCCCACAGCAGCGGGGTGGAGTACACCCCGATCCGGTAGCCCGCGTCGGTGTAGCCCCGGGCGACGCCCTGCACCACCGCGGCGTTGGCGGTGGGGTCGCTGCTCCACTCGAAGTCGGGCACCGGCTCGACGTCGATCCAGACCACCGGGGTCTCCAGGCCGGCCGCGCGCATCGACGCGACGTTGTAGCGCGCCTGCTGGTAGCCGGTGTTGGCCAGCCGCCCCAGCCGCGAGCCGGCCGGGTAGGGGCCGTCGGCGCCGTGGGTCTCCTGCTCGGCGGCGCTGGGGAAGGACGACACGGCGTAGGCCGAGACCAGCAGGTCGCGCTCGCGCGACTCGGCCACCTGGTCGGCCAGGCAGGGGTTGGCCACGAAGCCGGGGCCGTTGGTCAGCCCGATCACGACGTAGCGCGCCTCCGGCAGCGGCGGGGGCAGCCCCAGCGTGCGCTTCTCGGGGATGCCGAGGCCCCGGGGGCACTGCGGCCAGCTGATGTCGCCGCCGAGCACCGGCCCGTCGAAGGCCGGGACGCGGCGCTCCTGCGCACGGGCCTCACCCTCGGCGAGCGCCGCGAGGTCCTCGAGGTCCTGCGGGTCGGGCGCGTCGGGGTCGCCACGGCCGCCGCTGGCGCCGGGGTCCACCGGCGAGGCCGAGTGCGGTGGCTCCACCAGCGGTGGCTCGCCCGCGGCCACGCGCTGCTCGGCCTGCTCGCGCGGCGCGACGTCGCCCCCCGAGCCGCCGGACCCGCCCGCGCAGGCACTCAGCGCCAGGAGCGCGGCCAGCGCCGCGGCCGACCGGGCGCCCGTGCGGCCCGACGTACGCCGGCCCCGGGCGGCCCGCTCCCCCACGACCCGGCCCACGACCCGGCCCACGACCCGGCCCACGACCCGGCCTCAGACCTGCTCGCGCGACTCCACGGCGGCCGCGACGCGCGCGATCGCCTCCTCGAGCGGCACGCCGTTGTCCTGGCGGCCGTCGCGGTAGCGGAAGGAGACCGCGCCCGCGGCGAGGTCGTCGTCGCCGGCGATCATCATGAACGGCACCTTCTGCAGCTGGGCGTTGCGGATCTTCTTCTGCATCCGGTCGTCGGAGTCGTCGACCTCGACGCGCAGGCCCTGGGTGCGCATGCGGCGGGCCACGTCGTGCAGGTAGTCGGCGTGGCGCTCCGCGATCGGGATGGCCTGCACCTGCACGGGGGCCAGCCACGGGGGGAAGGCGCCGGCGTAGTGCTCGACGAGCACGCCGAGGAAGCGCTCGATCGAGCCGAACTTCGCGGAGTGGATCATCACCGGCTGCTGGCGCGAGCCGTCGGGGGCGACGTAGGTGAGGTTGAAGCGGTCGGGCGAGGGCTGGTTGAAGTCGTACTGCACCGTGCCCATCTGCCAGGTGCGGCCGATGGCGTCCTTGGCCTGCACCGAGACCTTGGGGCCGTAGAACGCGGCGCCGCCCGGGTCGGGCACGAGCTCGAGGCCCGACTCGGTGGCGACCTGCTCGAGCACGGCGGTGGCCGCGGCCCAGTCCTCGTCGGAGCCGACGAACTTGTCGGGCTTGGAGTCGTCGCGCGTCGACAGTTCGAGGTAGAAGTCGTCGAGGCCGAAGTCGCGCAGCACGCTGAGCATGAAGTCGAGCAGGTGCTTGACCTCGCCCGGCGCCTGCTCGGGGGTGCAGTAGGAGTGGGAGTCGTCCTGGGCGAAGCCGCGCACGCGGGTCAGGCCGTGCACGACGCCGGACTTCTCGTGGCGGTAGACCGAGCCGAACTCGAAGAGCCGCAGCGGCAGCTCGCGGTAGGAGCGCTGGCGGGCGTCGAAGATCAGGTTGTGCATCGGGCAGTTCATCGCCTTGAGGCGGTAGTCCATGCCGTCGACGTCGAGCGCGGGGAACATGCCCTCGCCGTAGTAGGGCAGGTGGCCCGAGGTGTGGAAGAGCCCCTCCTTGGCGATGTGGGGGGTGCCGACGTACTCGAAGCCCTCCTCGATGTGGCGCAGGCGGACGTAGTCCTCCATCTCGCGCTTGATCACGCCGCCGCGCGGGTGGAAGACGGGCAGGCCCGAGCCGATCTCGTCGGGGAAGGAGAAGAGGTCGAGCTCGCGGCCGAGCTTGCGGTGGTCGCGGCGCTCGGCCTCCTCGAGGCGGTGCAGGTGCTCCTCGAGGGCCTCCTTGGTCTCCCAGGCGGTGCCGTAGATGCGCTGGAGCTGCTTGTTCTTCTCGTCGCCGCGCCAGTAGGCGGCCGCCGAGCGCATCAGCTTGAAGGCCGGGATGCGCTTGGTGGTCGGCAGGTGCGGACCGCGGCACAGGTCAGACCACGCCACGTCGCCGTTGCGGCGCACGTTGTCGTAGATCGTCAGCTCGCCGGCGCCGACCTCGACGCTGGCGCCCTCGGCGGCGTCGTCGCTGCGACCGGAGCCCTTGAGGCCGATCAGCTCGATCTTGTAGGGCTCCTCGGCCAGCTCGCTGATCGCGTCGGCGTCGGTGGTGACGCGGCGGTCGAAGCGCTGACCCTCCTTGACGATCTTGCGCATCGCGGTCTCGATCTTGGCGAGGTCCTCGGGCACGAAGGGGGTCTCGACGTCGAAGTCGTAGTAGAAGCCGTCGGTGACCGGCGGGCCGATGCCGAGCTTGGCCTCGGGGAACAGCTGCTGCACGGCCTGGGCCATCACGTGCGCGGTGGAGTGGCGCAGGATGTCGCGGCCGTCGGCGGAGTCGATGGCCACGCCCTCGACCTCGTCGCCCTCGCTCAGCGGGTGGGAGAGGTCCTTGAGCTCGCCCCCGACCCGGGCGGCGATGATCGAGGTGTCGTCGGTGAACAGCTCCCAGGCCTTGGTGCCCGCAGTGACCTCCCGCACCTCACGCTCACCGGCGTGGACGAGGGCGATCTTGAGGTCGGGCACGGGGGTCTCCTGACGGTGGGGCGGCGCCACCGGCCACGGGCCGGCGGGCGGCTCGGACGAGCCGGGTCAAGGGTAACGACAGCGCGGCCCGCGCGGCTCCCGGGTTTGTCCGGGGCCGCGCGGGCCGCGCTCGTCGTACGCCGCCTCCGCCCGCGCACCGGCCGGCGTCGGGGCGTGGCGGGTGGCGCCCGTGGTGCGGGAGGGTCAGGCCATGTCGCGGTAGCGCTTCGCCGCGTCGAGCTGCTGGACGAGGAACGCCTCGTCGACGCGGCGACCGCCCTCGGGGTCGAAGCCGCGCTCGCCGGCGTAGAGGTCGGCGTAGGCCGCGGTGTCGCGCTGGAAGCGCCACCCCTCGCTGAGCGGGCCGGCGTCGTGGGCGTCGTAGCCGAGGCTGTCGAGCACCTCGGTCACCGTCCGCTTGGCCGCGGCGTCGTCGCCGGCGATGGCCAGCACGCTGCGCTCGGGGTCGCCGGAGGGGCGCGCGAGGCGCAGCAGGTGCTCGAAGTAGATGTTGTTGAAGGTCTTCACGACCTGCGACTCCGGCAGATGGGCCTGGAGCATCTCGGCGGTCGTGGTCGACTCGTCGTCGAGCTCGGCGATGTGGCCGTCGCGCTCGGGGTAGTAGTTGTTGGTGTCGATGACGACCTTGCCGCGCAGCGGCTCGACCGGCACCTCGCGGTAGTTCTTCAGCGGGATGGTCACGACGACGACGTCGCCGGCCTCCGCCGCCTCGGTCGCGGTCGCCGCGCGGGCGTGCTCGCCCAGCTCGGCGACGAGGTCGGAGAGCGTCTCCGGCCCGCGGCTGTTGCTGACGACGACGTCGTGTCCGGCACGCACCGCGAGTCGCGCGACGGTGCTGCCGATGTTGCCTGCTCCGATGAGTCCGATGGTGGTCATGCTGGCTCCAACCCCGCCCGGCCGGCGCTGATTCCGTGGCCGTCGCCACGCCGGTGCCGTGCCGTCGCCGTGCCGGCGCGTGGGCGGACGCGTGGGCGGACGCGTGGGCGGACGCGTGGGCGGACGCGTGGGCGGACGCGTGGGCGGACGCGTGGGCGGACGCGTGGGCAGGGGCGTGGCGGGCGCGGGGCGGACCGCCTTGGGCCAGCGACGCGGGCGTGCCACGATGGCCGCGCCAGACCGGCACCCGGACGAGGCGCGTCGTACCCGGCCAGCGACAAGACGATGCCCGAGGAGCTCACCATGTCCTGGATCGTCCTCGTCGTCTCCGGTGTCCTGGAGGCCGTGTGGGCCACCGCCCTCGACCGCAGCGAGGGGTTCACCCGCCTCGGGCCCGCGGCCGTCTTCCTCGTGGCCGCCGCCGCCAGCATGGCCGGCCTCTCCTGGGCCCTGCGCGAGCTGCCCGTCGGCACCGCCTACGCCGTGTGGGTCGGCATCGGCGCCGCCACCACCGCCGGCTGGGCCATGGCCACCGGCGCCGAGCCGGTCTCCGTCGTGCGGGTGCTGCTCCTGCTCGGCATCGTCGCCTGCGTCGCCGGTCTCAAGCTCACCCACTGAGGGAGGTGGCCGGCCCCGCGGGTTTCGCCAGCCGGCTGGCGAAACCCGCACCTGTCGACCCACGCGCGGGGCGACACGTGCGGGTCCGGGCCGACCGGTGTGACGCGTGGGGCTGATGGGACCGCCGCCGGACGACCCGGACGCCGCCCGTCGCTCGGCGGGCCGGCACGCCGTCGGGGCCACGACGCAGGGCGGGGGCCTCGTCGGAGGGCGGGTCGTCGGCGCCCGGACGCCCGCCGGCACGGACGTCCTCCCCCTCTCGGACCACATCGCGGCGTCGGCAGGACGCACGCACCGATGAGGCGACCGGGGCGTAACCGCTTGCGCGGCGCTTCGTTGGACCCGTGCCGGTGACCGGGGGGACTCACCAGCGGCCGGAGCGGCGGGACACACCTCGCCGCTCCGGCCCACGCGGCGCCGGACGGCCCTGACCGAGCGGCCCAGGAACGCCGCGAGGCCGGCCCCGTGGGGACCGGCCTCGTGCGTGATCTGGTGGGCGATACTGGGTTCGAACCAGTGACCTCTTCGGTGTGAACGAAGCGCGCTACCACTGCGCCAATCGCCCGCGGTGATGCGGCGGAAACGATAACCCATCCCGCGCCGACCCACACATCGGGGCCCGTCCGGGTCCGCCCCGCGGGCGTCGCGCCGGCTCAGTCGCCCGGCTTGCGGGCCTCCTCGAGCATGCTCGTCTCGCGCTCGCGCCAGGCCGCCTGCGCCGCGCGGGTCACCGGCCCCGGCGCGGGCAGGTCGACGTCGTCCCAGCGCGCGACCGGCTGCACGTCGCGGGTGGTCGACACCAGGAACACCTCGCTGGCCCAGCGCACGACGTCGATCGGCTCGTCCACCTCCTGCCCGCCGAACCACTCCAGCACCAGCGCCCGCGTGACCCCGGCGAGGCAGCCGCTGGCCAGCGTGGGGGTGCGCAGCTCACCGTCGACGACGTAGAAGACGTTGGAGCCCGTGCCCTCGCACAGGTGGCCGGCCAGGTTGGCCACCACGGCCTCGTCGGCGCCGCGCCGGTGCGCCTCGGCGAGGGCCACCACGTTCTCGGCGTACGACGTGGTCTTCAGCCCGGCCAGCGCGCCCCGCTCGTTGCGCGGCCACGGCACGGTCGCCACGGCCACCTGCGCGGCCGCCGGCGGCATCGGCGCCGCCACGACGACGACGGTCGGCGCCGCGTCGCCGCGACCCGAGCCCAGCGGGGCCGGTCCCCCGGTGACGGTGATGCGCAGGCGACCCAGCGCGAGGTGCTCCTCGGCCAGGACCGCCGCGACGCCCCGGCGCACCAGGTCGAGGTCGACCGGCGGCAGCCCGAGGCCGGAGGCGCTCGTGCGCAGGCGCTCGAGGTGGCGCGTCAGCGCGAAGGGACGCCCCTCCACGACCTTGACCGCCTCGAAGACCCCGTCACCCACGGTGAGGCCGTGGTCGGTGACCCCGACGGCGGGGGCGGTGGGGTCGGGCAGGAGGTGACCGTCGATCCAGGCGCGCATGGCCGCCACTCTAGGAGGGCGCAGGCACCCCGCGACACGGGCCGACAGGGGGGCCGGCGGAGGCTCCCAGGGCCCCGTGACGACCGCCGGACATGCCCCCGCAACACGCCCGACACCCGGATTTGGCACGCCTCAGGCGTTGGGTTACTGTTTCACCGCACGCCGACGGGAACGTCGGAAGCAAGCGGACATAGCTCAGTTGGTAGAGCGCAACCTTGCCAAGGTTGAGGTCGCGAGTTCGAGTCTCGTTGTCCGCTCGGAGAGGTCTCTCTCTTGGTTTGACCTCCAGCGGTGGAGTGGCCGAGAGGCGAGGCAACGGACTGCAAATCCGTCTACACGGGTTCAAATCCCGTCTCCACCTCGGGCGATTGGCGCAGCGGTAGCGCGCTTCCTTGACACGGAAGAGGTCACTGGTTCAAACCCAGTATCGCCCACCACAGCTACACCGCAGGTCTGGGCCCCGCTCCCTCCCAGGGAGGCGGGGCCTTCTGCTTTCCCGCACGAGCGCGACGCGGTCCACCCGGAGTCGGCTTCGAACAGCCACGGACCGGTGCGCGACGTGCGAGCGCCGGTCTCATGGGGTGACACCGTCGAGCCAGAACGGCAGAAACGCACCGACGAGGCCAGCAGCAGGCCCAGGGCCCGCAGCCCCTGTCGCTGGCGCACCCAGCCGAGCAGGAGCAGCCCGCCGGCCACGGGCAGCACGAGGCCGAGCAGCGCCCACCGGTTGTCGGCCAGGACGACTCGGGAGGCGCGGGCGCACTGACAGACGGCGACGGGCCACGCGGGAGGCCCGACACGACACGGGAGGGCAAGGCGGCCTCAGCGGGGGCTGAGCAGGCGCGCCGGCACCCACTGCTGCACCAGCACCCACACCCCGGGCGCCCGGCGCTCGGGGCGTACGACGAGCCCCTCCCAGCCGCCCGCGCCGCGCCGCCACTCCACGAGCATCCCGGGCCGGGTCACACCGTCGACGTCGACGGCACCGGAGACCCAGCAGTGGCGCACGGGGCAGTCCTCCACTCCCCCGGCCGTGCCGTGCAGCGCCGAGACGCCCAGCGAGGGCTGGGTCGGGCCGCCGGAGGACCCGGGCGGGCGTCGTCCGGGGCGCCCCGGGGGCGCGTCGCCCCGCCGTTGCCGCGCTCCGCTGCTCACCTCCCCATCGTCCCACACGACCGAACACCTGTTCGACGTGCGGGAGGGGTCGGGCGGCCGGGGACGGGTCAGTCCTCGGTGGCGAACTCCTCGTTGTGGGTGCCGGGGCGCGGCGCCCACGGCAGCTCCTTGGCCGGTCGCACGACGACGAGGCGGTCGCCACGAGCCAGCCGGGTCACCACCGGGTCGAAGTAGCGGTAGACCTTCTCGTCGCGCACGACGGCGATGACCTGGTCGGGCAGCGACTGCGGCTGCTTGCCGACCTCGTTGACCAGCAGGTCGCGCTCGGCGACCTCGAGGCCGTCGCCGTAGGTGAGCAGGTCCTCCATCACCGAGCCCAGCGTCGGCGACATCGACGACAGGCCCAGCAGGCGGCCCACGGCGTCGGAGGAGGTGATGACGGAGTCGGCGCCCGACTGCTTCATCAGCGGCGCGTTCTCCTGCTCGCGCACAGCCGCGACGATCCACGCGTCGGGGTTGAGCTGGCGCACGGTGAGGGTGGCCAGCACGTTGGAGTCGTCGCGGTCGGTGGTGATGATGACCTGCTCGGCGGTGGCGCAGCCGGCGCGGCGCAGCACCTCACGACGCGTGGCGTCCCCGGTGACGACCGCGAGCCCGTCGGCGTGGGCGTCCTGGAGCGCCGCGGGGCTGGGGTCGACCACCACCACGCTCTCGCGGTCGAGGCCGTTGTTGATCAGCGTGTCGACCGCGCTGCGGCCCTTGGTGCCGTAACCGATGACGACGACGTGCTTGAGCATGCGCTTCCTCCACCGGGAGACCCGGAACAGCTCGCGGCCCTGCGAGGCGAGGACCTCGAGGGTGGTGCCGATCAGCAGCACCAGGAAGGCGATGCGGGCCGGGGTGATGACGAACGCGTTGACCATGCGCGCGGTCTCCGAGACCGGCGCGATGTCGCCGTAGCCGGTCGTGCTGAGGGTGACGGTCGTGTAGTAGATCGCGTCCTTGAAGTCGACGGCGTAGTTCGACCCGGGGTCGTTGCCGTCGCGGTAGCCCTCGCGGTCGAAGTAGACCAGCAGCACCGTGCCGACCAGGATCGCGGTGGCCAGCAGCAGGCGCCGCCCCAGCTCCCACAGCGGGCTGCGCTGGCGGTCGGGCAGCGAGATCATCCCGCGCTTGCCGCCCGCGGTGGGCTCGGGTACGTCGGGCACGCGCCGAATCTAGTCGACCCGGCCCGCGCCGCCGCCGACCCGCCCCGGCTCGGGGACCGCCGACCCGCGCCGCAGCGCACGCAGCGGCTGGGTGGGAGGCGGCTCGTGGCCCCCCGGCGGAGCCGGGGACGCTGCCGGGGGTCGTGCCGCGGGTCGTGCCGCGGGTGGCGCTGCGGGTGACGCCGGACCGACGGCAGGACTGCTGGCCGGCTCGGTGGCGGGGCGTGCGTCCGGCTCGCCGTCGTCGGCGCGCTCGCGGGTCAGCCGCTGGCGCAGGCGGGCGACCAGCTCGGTGCGGGCCCGGGAGGTGGTCGACTGGGGAAAGACGGTGTCGAAGGCGGCGTTGACCGCGGCCCCGATGAGCACCGCGATGGCGACGAGGTAGAGCCACAGCAGCACCGCGATCGGTGCGGCGAGCGGGCCGTAGATCGAGCGGGAGTCCGACGCGGTGACGGTGAGCACCCAGCGCAGGGCGTAGGACCCCGCGATCCACGCCACGAGGGAGAAGACCGCACCGGGCAGGTTGAAGCTCCAGTTGGTCCGCACGGGCACCGACACGTGGTAGAGCGTGGCCAGGAAGCAGATGCACAGCACCAGCACCAGCGGCCAGTAGAAGTGCATGAGCACCTCGGCACGATCGGGCAGCCAGCGGCCCACGAGACTCGGGCCTGCGACGACCAGCGGGAGCGAGACGACGCCGGTGATCATGGCCAGGACGTAGAGCACGAAGGACAGCGCGCGGGTCTTGACGATCCCGCGGTGGCCGCCCAGGCCGTGCATGATCGTGATGGTGTCGACGAAGACGTTGAGCGCGCGCGAGCCCGACCAGAGCGCGAGCACGAAGCCCAGCGAGACCACGTCGAAGCGGCCGCCGCCCAGGACGTCGTCGATGGTGGGCTCGATGACGTCGCGCACCGCGCCCTCGGTCAGCGCGCGCGAGGAGATCTCGAGGATCGCCGCGCGCACGTCGGCCACCTGGGCGGCGGAGAACTGCTCGGAGACGTAGCCGATCGCCCCCGCCAGGGCGAAGACCAGGGGCGGCACGGAGACGACGGCGAAGAACGCCGCCTCGGCGGCCAGGCCGGTCACCCGGAAGCGCAGGCAGGCGCCCACGGTGGCGACCAGCAGCCGCCACAGCGTCTCGGCCGCGCGCCGCCCCCACGCGAGGAGCGGCGACCCCTCGGCGGACTGGGGGGTGGGGGTGGCCATGGTCGGTACGGTATCGCCCGCCGGACCCCGATCCGGGCACCCCGAGCGCGTGCTGCGGGAGCGGTCGCGGTGGGTGGCCCACGACGCAGCGGACCCCCGTCGCGGGTGCGACGGGGGTCCGGTGGTCGAGCGGAGGTGCGGGTCAGACCGACTGCGTGGGGCGCACCGGGCCGGCGGGCCCGGCGGGGGCCACCTCGGCCTGGTCGAGGTGGGCGTCGTCGCCGTGGTCGTCGATCATCGTGGTCTCGTCGAAGGGGTCCTGCCCGCTCAGCACGCGGTCGAGCTGGGGCCGGTCGAGGCCGCCGGTCCAGTGGCCGATGAGGATCGTGGCGATCGCGTTGCCCGAGAAGTTGGTGACCGCGCGGGCCTCCGACATGAAGCGGTCGATGCCGACGATGAGGCCGACGCCGTCGACGAGCTCGGGGCGGTGCGAGGACAGGCCACCGGCCAGGGTGGCCATGCCGGCGCCGGTGACGCCGGCGGCGCCCTTGGAGGCGATCATCATGAAGAACAGCAGCGAGATCTGCTCGCCGATCGACAGCGGGTCGCCGAGGGCCTCGGCGATGAAGAGCGAGGCCATCGTGAGGTAGATGGCGGTGCCGTCGAGGTTGAAGGAGTAGCCGGTGGGCACGACCACGCCCACGGTGGGCTTGTCGACGCCGGCGTGCTCCATCTTGGCGATCAGGCGCGGCAGGGCCGACTCGGAGGAGGAGGTCGACACGATGAGCAGGAACTCGCGGCCGAGGTACTTGAAGAGGCTGAACACGCTGACGCCGGTGGCGACCTTCAGCAGCGTGCCGAGCACCAGGAAGACGAAGAGCGCGCAGGTGATGTAGAAGCCGATCATCAGCACCGCCAGCGACTTCAGCGCACCGACGCCGGTCTCGCCGACGACGGCGGCGATGGCCCCGAAGGCGCCCACGGGGGCGGCCCACATGATCATGGCCAGCACCCGGAAGACCAGGCGCTGCACGTGCTCGATGCCGCGCAGGATCGGGGCGCCGCTGCGGCCCATGCGCTGCAGGGCGAAGCCGATGAGCAGCGCGACGAGCAGGGTCTGGAGCACCTCGCCGGAGGTCAGCGAGGACAGCATCGAGTCGGGGATGATCCCGACGAGGAAGTCGGCGGTGCTGCTGTGGGCGCCGGCGGCCTGCTCCTGGCCGGCCGAGGCGGCCGACTCGTCGAGCTGGAGGCCGTCGCCGGGCTTGAGGATGTTGCCGACGACCATGCCGATGGCCAGGGCGAAGGTCGACATCGTGATGAAGTAGCCGAGCGCGAGGCCGCCGACCTTGCCGACGCGGGCGGCGCTGGCCACCGAGCCGACGCCGAGCACGATCGTGCAGAAGATGACCGGCTGGATCATCATCTTGATCAGGGCCACGAAGCCGGTGCCGAGCGGCTTGAGCTCCTTGGCGAAGTCGGGCGCGACGATGCCGACCAGGATGCCGAGGGCGACCGCCACGATGACGGCGATGTAGAGGTAGTGCGTGCGGTTGCGCGGTGCCGTGCGGCCCGGCTTCGCGGTGGTGCTGCTGCTCATGGGTTCCTCCGTGTCTCGTCCGGGCCCGTGCCCGACCCGAGCACGCTCGCACCGCTTGTGACCGTGGTCACCGTTGTGGTCGTTGAGTTCGCGGACGCCGACGTCCGCTCCGCGGGCACCGACGGCCGACGGGCGCTGGACGGGCGGCGGCGCGCCGGTGGGGCACAATGCGCAGGTGCGGAGGTCGGAGCGGCGGGACGGGTCGGTCGCCCGCCAGGTGCTGCTGCTCCAGGTGCTGGTGGTCGTGGTCCTGGTGGTGGCGTCGCTGGCGCTCGCGACGTACGACGCCCGGCGCGACGCCCGGGTGGCCGCCACCGACCGCGCGGTCGGCGTGGCCCGCGCCGTGGCCGACTCCCCCGCGCTGGTCGCGGCGCTGCGCACCGAGGACCCCGCGGTGCGCATCCAGCCCTACGCCGAGGAGGTCCGCCGCGACACCGACGTCGACTTCGTCACCGTGATGGCCCTCGACCGCACCCGCTACAGCCACCCCGACCCCGCGCTCATCGGCCGGCCCTTCGTGGGCGACCTGGGCGACGCGCCGCAGGGCGGGATCCTCACCCAGCAGTACACCGGGACCCTCGGGCCCTCGATGCGCGCCGTGGTGCCGGTGCTCGACGACGCCGGCACGGTGGTCGCCCTGGTCTCGGTCGGCATCACCGTGCAGGCCATCGACCAGGCCCTGGGCGACGACCTCGTGCTGATCGCGGTCTCCGCCGCGGCCGTGCTCGCGGTGGGCCTGCTGGGCGCGTGGCTGGTGAGCCGCCGGCTACGCCGCCAGACCCACGGCCTGGGCGAGCGCGAGATCACCCGGATGTACGAGTACTACTCCGCGGTGCTGCACGCCGTGCGGGAGGGGCTGCTGCTCATCGACGCCGACGGGCGGGTGCAGCTGGTCAACGACGAGGCGCGACGGCTGCTCGGCCTGCCCGAGCCGGTCGCCGAGGGCCGCCGCGAGCGCGACGAGGTCGTGGGGCGCTCGGTGCACGACCTCGGGCTGGCCCCCGGCCTCGTCGCGGCCGCCCTGGGGCGCACCGCGGAGTCCGACGACCTCTACCTCGCCGGCGACCGGATGCTGGTGGTCTCCTCGGCCCCTGCGTCGTGGGACGGCCACGAGGTCGGCTCGGTGGTCTCCCTGCGCGACCACACCGAGCTGCGCTCGGTCACCGGCGAGCTCGACGCCGTGCGGGGGCTCACCGAGTCGCTGCGCTCGCAGAACCACGAGGCCGCCAACCGGCTGCACACCGTGGTGTCGCTCATCGAGATGGGTCGCCCCGAGGAGGCCGTCGACTTCGCCACCGAGGAGCTCCAGGTCGCCCAGCTGCTGGCCGACCGGGTCGTGGGCGCCACCGGCGACCCGGTGGTGGCCGCCCTGCTGCTGGGCAAGACCTCCGAGGCCGTCGAGCGCGGCATCGAGCTGGTCATCACCGGCGAGGTCCGCGACGGCTCCGAGGTGCCGGCCCGCGACCTCGTCACGGTGCTCGGCAACCTCGTCGACAACGCCTTCGACGCCGTGACCTCGCGCCCCGAGCGTCGGGTGCACGTCGACCTGCGCACCGACCCCAGCACCGACCTGGGCGGGCGTCAGGGGGAGCCCGACGGCGGGCGGCTGCGGGTCACCGTCGGCGACTCCGGCCCCGGCCTCGACCCCGACTCCGCGGCCCGGGTGCTCGAGCGCGGCTGGTCGACCAAGGCGAGCGCCGGGCAGGGCCGCGGTCTCGGTCTCGCCCTGGTCTCCCAGGTCGCCCGCCGCCACCACGGCGAGGTCACCGTGGGCGTCTCCGCCCTCGGCGGGGCGGAGTTCGAGGTCGTGCTGCGCCTGGGCTCCACGGCCGCGCCGCCGGCCGGCTCCGCCCGTGACACCGCGGAGGCGACCCCGTGACCGGCCCCGTGACCGGCCCCGCGGCCGAGGTGCGCGTGCTGGTGGTCGAGGACGAGGCGCGGGCGGCCGAGGCGCACACGGCGTACGTCGGGCGCGTGCCGGGCTTCGCGGTGGCCGGCACCGCGCGCTCGGCCGGCGACGCCGCCCGGCTGCTGGAGCAGGCGCGCACCGAGGGCCGTCCGGTCGACCTGGTGCTGCTCGACCTGCACCTGCCCGACGGCCACGGGCTGGGCCTGCTGCAGCGCATGCGCGCCTCGGGCCACCTGTGCGACGTCATCGCGGTCACCTCGGCGCGTGACACCGAGGTCGTGCGGCACGCCGTGGCCCAGGGCGTCGTGCTCTACCTGCTCAAGCCCTTCACCTTCCCCACCTTCCGCGCCAAGCTCGAGCAGTACGCCGCCTACCGCGACCGGCTCGCGGCCTCCTCGGCGGAGATGGCCCAGGACGAGGTCGACCGGATGCTGGGCAGCCTGCGCTCCCCCGCCGCCGCGACCGTGCTGCCCAAGGGGATGAGCGCGGAGACCCTGCGCGAGGTGACCGCGGCGCTGCGCGACGCCGGGAGCCCCCGGTCGGCCTCGGAGGTGGCCGAGGCCGTCGGGGCCTCCCGCGTGACCGTGCGGCGCTACCTCGAGCACCTCGCCGACTCCGAGCTCGCCGAGCGGCAGCCGCGCTACGGGCGCGGGGGCCGCCCCGAGCTGGAGTACCGCTGGCGGCGCTGAGCACGCCGCCCCGGCCTCAGAGCAGGCTCGGGGACGCCGACCCGAGCAGCACGGTGAGCAGGAAGGCCCACCCTCCGGTGAGCCGCCCGTCGCGCCCGGCCCGCGCGGGCTCGCCACCGGTCGCCGACCGGCCCGGGCCGCCCAGCAGCAGGTGGGCCGCCAGCCCCAGCGGCGGCAGGGTGAGCAGGATCCACCACCACGCCCACCGGGTCGCCCGACGCGGCTCGGGGCCGCGGGCCAGGAGCAGCACCGTCAGCACCAGCAAGACGAGAGCGGCGCCGGCCAGGGTGCCCCCGGTGCGGAAGCCGGCCAGGCGCACCTCCGCGTGCCACGACGCCTGCGACGCCCCAACCCGCTCCACGACCAGCCCGGGGGCGGAGCCGGCGTCGAGGGCGGTCAGTGCCGCGCCGACGTCCGGGACCACCGGGGGCGACCCGTCGGCGGCGCGCAGGCCGCGCCCGACCGAGCCCCGAGGACCCAGCGGCGTGCCGTCGGGCGAGGCGCGCAGGGGTCGGCGCTCCACGACCTCGGTCGAGCGGCGCAGGAGCCCGTCGCGCCAGAGGACCTCCACGGTCGCGGTGCCGCGTGCACCCTCGGGCAGACCGCCGACGACCTCCACCCGGTCGACCTCGCCCGCACGCACCGCCTGGGTCAGCTCGGCCCACCCGGTGTCGCGCACGCCGGTGAGGACGACGGTGGCCAGCACCCCGACCCAGGCCGCACCGAGGAGCACGCGCCAGGCCTGCCACCGCTCAGGCACGAGGCCACGGCCCGGGAGCGTGCTGCGCGGGCGCTCCGGGTCGTCGTCGACGGCGTCCGTCGCGGCGCGGGAGGTGGGGTCCACGGCAGGACACTAGACGCCGCGGCGCCCCCGCCGTGGCACGCGCCCGGCCCGGCTCGCCGCGGAGGGGTCGGGTCAGAGCTCCCCGGCGGGCACGCGGGCCAGGCTGACGCCGCCGGCGGCGACGTCGGCGGCGAGGCGCTCCGGGGTCAGGGCCCCGCTGGGGTCGATCGCCGCCTCGGTGACCAGCACGGTGACCTCGCCGGCCGCCAGCACGCGCGCCGACCAGGCCGAGTCGTGGTGCGGCACCGGCACCCGCGTGACGCCGACGCCCTCGCTGATCGTCACGACCAGCTCGGCGCTCCGGTCGTCGACCAGGCGCAGCACGCACCCGTTGGCGGCGCGGGCCCTCAGGTCCTCGGGGTCGCTGAGCGCGACGAAGCCGCGGCGGGCGAAGAGGGCCCGCAGCGCGTCGCGCACCCGGTCGCCGTCGACCACCGCGACCGGCGGCAGCTGCACGTGCAGCACGTCGGGGTCGCTGGTCACCGCCCACTGGTATGTGGGCGCCGGCTGGTCGGGGTGGGGCTGGTCGGGGTGGGTCGGCTCCGTCACCGCTCCAGGCTGCCACGGTCCCGACGTACGACGACGGCCGGCACCCCTCGCGGGGTGCCGGCCGTGGTCGGGCGCGGGGGGAGGGCTCAGGAGAGCTCGAGGCCGGGGTAGAGCGGGTGCTTGTCGAGCAGCTCGGCCGAGGCGTCCTTGACCTTGGCGGCGACGCCGTCGGCCAGGACGTAGGAGGCCTTGGAGGGGCCGCCGGCCTTGGTCGTGCCGGGCTGGGTGTTCTCCAGGACCATCGTGATGAGCTCCGCGACGGTGTCGAACTCGTCGTGACCGAAGCCGCGGGTGGTCAGCGCCGGGGTGCCCAGGCGGATGCCGGAGGTGTACCAGGCTCCGTTGGGGTCGCCGGGCACCGAGTTGCGGTTGGTGACGACGCCGGCGTCGAGCAGCGCCGACTCGGCCTGGCGGCCGGTGAGGCCGTAGGAGGAGACGTCGAGCAGCACGAGGTGGTTGTCGGTGCCGCCGGTGACCAGGGTGGCGCCGCGGCCCAGGAAGCCCTCGGCGAGCGACTGGGCGTTGTCGGCGACCTGCTGGGCGTAGGTGCGGAACGCCGGCTGGCGGGCCTCGGCGAACGCGACGGCCTTGGCCGCCATCACGTGCGAGAGCGGGCCGCCGAGCACCATCGGGCAGCCGCGGTCCACCGAGGGGGCGTACTCCTCGGTGGCCAGCACGATGCCGCCGCGCGGGCCGCGCAGCGACTTGTGGGTGGTGCTGGTGACGACGTGGGCGTGCGGCACCGGGTCCTCGTCGCCGGTGAAGACCTTGCCGGCCACGAGCCCGGCGAAGTGGGCCATGTCGACCATGAGGGTGGCGCCGACCTCGTCGGCGATCTCGCGGACCTTGGCGAAGTCCACCCGGCGCGGGTAGGCGGAGTAGCCGGCGACCAGCACGAGCGGCTTGAACTCGCGCGCCTTGGCGGCCAGCGCGTCGTAGTCGAGCAGGCCGGTCTCGGGGTCGGTGCCGTACTGCTGCTGATGGAACATCTTGCCGCTGATGTTGGGCCGGAAGCCGTGGGTCAGGTGGCCGCCGGCGTCGAGCGACATGCCCAGCAGGCGCTGGTCGCCCAGCCGGCGGCGCAGGGTCTCCCACTGCTCGTCGGTCAGGTCGTTCACGTTGCGCGCACCCAGCTCGGCCAGGGCCGGGGACTCCACGCGGTGGGCCAGGATCGACCAGAAGGCCACGAGGTTGGCGTCGATGCCGGAGTGCGGCTGCACGTAGGCGTACTCGGCGCCGAACAGCTCGCGGGCGTGCTCGGCGGCCAGCGTCTCGACGGTGTCGACGTTCTGGCAGCCGGCGTAGAAGCGGTGACCGACCGTGCCCTCGGCGTACTTGTCGCTGAACCAGGTGCCCATCGTCATCAGCACGGCGGGCGAGGCGTAGTTCTCGCTCGCGATGAGCTTGAGCGAGGCGCGCTGGTCGGCGAGCTCCTGCCGCGTCGCCTCCGCGATGCGGGGCTCCACCGAGGCGATCAGCTCGAGGGCTTGGGAGTAGACGCTGCTGGTGAGGTCGGGCGTGGACGACATGGCCCTCAGCCTACGCGGCCGGGCCGGCCCCGCGGATGGTCGCGAACAGGTCACGGTGGTGTGACATGGGACGCACGATCCCGTGGCGGGCCGCGGTCCCGCGGTGGGCCGTCTCATCATGCGGATCTGGATCTCACATCATGGGATTTCGCCTTGTGGGCGGACGGTCCGAGGACTGAGACTCCTTGACATGATCTCCGCTGCCACGTCCGCCTTCCTCGTGGTCCGACGCCACGTGGACCTCGGGCGCACCCGCAGCTCCATGTGTCGACCTCACTGACCCGCGTCGCGCCCACCCGGCGACACCCGACGCACCGCCCGCACGAACCGACCGCGGGCGCCCGGTCTTCCGAGGTCGCAGCGAACCCCGACGACGTGGTTCCGACCCGTGAAGAGTCGCGCGCTCACCGCCGAGACACGCACCCGAGGAACCCCACCCCATGACTGAGCAGCTCTCCACCGAGCAGGCCGCCGCCCCCCGCCCCGCCCGTCCGCGCCCCAAGCGCGGTGAGGGTCAGTGGGCCCTCGGCTACATGGAGCCGCTGAACAAGAACGAGCAGTCCAAGAAGGACGACAACCCGCTCAACGTGCGGGCGCGCATCCTCAACGTCTACTCCAAGCGCGGCTTCGCCTCGATCGACCCCGCCGACCTGCGCGGCCGCTTCCGCTGGATGGGCCTCTACACCCAGCGCGCGCCGGGCTTCGACGGCGGCAAGACCGCCACCCTGGCCGAGGAGGAGCTCGACGACGAGTTCTTCATGATGCGCGTGCGCTCCGACGGCGCCCTGCTGCCCCCCGCCACGGTGCGGGCGCTCGGCACGATCGGGCAGGACTTCGCCCGCGACACCGCCGACGTGACCGACCGCGAGAACATCCAGTACCACTGGATCCGCGTCGAGGACGTCCCCACCATCTGGGAGCGCCTCGAGGAGGCCGGGCTCAGCACCCTCGAGGCCTGCGGCGACTCCCCGCGCCCCTTCCTCGGCTCGCCCGTCGCCGGCGTGGCCGCCGACGAGATCATCGACGGCACCTCGGCGCTGGAGGAGATCAAGCGCCGCTACATCGGCGACCCGGCCTTCTCGAACTTCCCCCGCAAGTTCAAGACCGCCCTGACCGGCCACCCCTCCCACGACGTCTCCCCCGAGACCAACGACATCGCCTTCGTCGGCACGGTGCACCCCGAGCACGGCCCCGGCTTCGACGTCTGGGTCGGCGGCGGGCTCTCGACCAACCCGATGCTCGCCCAGAAGCTCGGCGTGTGGGTGCCCCTCGACGAGGTGCCCGACGTCTGGGAGGGCGTCGCCTCGATCTTCCGCGACTACGGCTACCGCCGGCTGCGCTCGCGGGCGCGGCTGAAGTTCCTCGTCGCCGACTGGGGCGTCGAGCGCTTCCGCGAGGTCCTCGAGACCGAGTACCTCAAGCGCCAGCTCGTCTCCTGCGAGTCCCCGGCCTCGCCGGTGGGCCACCGCGACCACATCGGCGTGCACGACCAGACCGACGGGCGCAAGTACGTCGGCGTCGCGCCGACCGCCGGCCGGGTGTCGGGCACGCTGCTGGTCGGCCTGGCCGACGCGATGGAGCGCCACGGCGTGGAGGGTGCGCGGCTCACGCCGTACCAGAAGATCGTGCTGATCGGCGTGCCCGCCGACGCCGTCGACGCCCTGCTCGACGACCTCGACGAGCTCGGACTCTCGGGCCGGCCCTCGGGCTGGCGCCGCAACACGATGGCCTGCACCGGCATCGAGTTCTGCAAGCTGGCCATCGTCGACACCAAGGACCGCGCACGCGACCTGATCGCCGAGCTGGAGCAGCGCTTCCCCGACCTCGACGCGCTGGTGCCCGACGGCATCACCGTCAACGTCAACGGCTGCCCCAACGCCTGCGCCCGCACCCAGGTCGCCGACATCGGGCTCAAGGGCCAGCTGGTCATGCACGAGGGCCAGCAGGTCGAGGGCTTCCAGGTCCACCTCGGCGGCGCCACCGGGCTGCAGGCCAACTTCGGTCGCAA
Organism: Nocardioides sp. P86; assembly: GCF_023712465.1. Lineage (NCBI taxonomy): Bacteria > Bacillati > Actinomycetota > Actinomycetes > Propionibacteriales > Nocardioidaceae > Nocardioides > Nocardioides sp. P86. The sequence goes on from NZ_JAMAYE010000001.1 coordinate 135,273, forward strand.
GCTGCGCGCCCACAAGGTCACCAGCGCCGGGCTCGGCGACTACGTCGCCACCCTGGTCGTCAACTACCTCGCCGACCGCACCGGCACCGAGGAGTCCTTCACGACGTGGGTCGCCCGCGCCGACGAGGAGCTCCTCAAGGGCGACAAGACCCTCGAGCCGGCCTCATGAGCGGGCGCGGCATCCCCTTCCACTGCCCCTACTGCGGTGACGAGGACCTGCGTCCGCACGAGGTCGTCTCGCAGGACGGTCAGATCAGCTCCCCCCACGGCAGCTGGGAATGCCGCTCCTGCCTGCGCGCCTTCTCTCTGAAGATGCTCGGCCTGATCCGGCCGGGCACCACGACCCAGGGAGCCGCCACATGACCGCCGCCACCACCCTCACGGCGCGCGCGAACCGAGCCATCGAGACCGCGGGCCGCTCGCCCGAGGAGCTGCGCGACCTCGTGTCCCACTGGGGCGCCGAGCTCGAGCTAGCCCCGGCCGAGGACATCATCGAGTGGGCCGCCGCCACCTTCGGGGAGCGCTTCTGCGTGACCTCCTCGATGGGCGACGCCGTGCTGTCGCACCTGGCCTCCAAGGTCGTGCCCGGCATCGACGTGGTCTTCCTCGACACCGGCTACCACTTCGCCGAGACCATCGGCACCCGCGACGCCGTCGAGGCGACGATGCCGGTCAACCTGCTGACGATCACCCCCGTGCAGAGCGTGGCCGAGCAGGACGCGGAGTACGGCAAGGACCTCTTCAAGACCGACCCCGACCTGTGCTGCAAGCTGCGCAAGGTCGAGCCGCTGGCCCGCTCGCTCGCGGGCTACGACGCCTGGGCCACCGGCCTGCGCCGCGCCGAGACCCGCAACCGGGTCATCGCGCCGGTCATCGGCTGGGACGCCAAGAAGGGCAAGGTCAAGGTCTCCCCCATCGCCCGCTGGAGCGACGAGCAGGTCGAGACCTACATCGCCGACAACGGGATCCTCGTGAACCCGCTCGTCTACGACGGCTACCCCTCGATCGGCTGCGCCCCCTGCACCCGTCGCGTCGCCCCCGGCGAGGACGCCCGCAGCGGCCGCTGGGCCGGCACCAACAAGACCGAGTGCGGCATCCACATGTGACCGCTGCCCCCGGCACCACCCGCACCACCCGAGGACCGCTCCACACCCACCGCACGACACCAGCACCACACCCACCAGCAGCGCCGCTGGGCCCGGGACCCCCGCCCCACCGAGATCACCACGACAAGGGAGGCCACCTCCGATGGCAGCTCCGGCACTGATCGCCCTGGCCCACGGCACCCGCGACGCGCGCTCCTCCGCGACCATCACCGCGCTGGTCGACGAGGTGCGCGCGATGCGCCCCGACCTCAAGGTCGAGCGCGCGTTCGTCGAGTCGGCCCGGCCCGCGTTCCAGACCGTCGTCGACCGGCTCGTCAAGGCCGGGCACGAGGAGATCGTGGTCGTGCCGCTGCTGCTGACCGAGGGCCAGCTCCTCGCCGCCGACGTGCCCTCCGCCGTGGCCGCGGCCGCGGAGCGGCACCCGGGGCTGCAGATCCGCTCGACGGCCATCCTCGGCCTGGAGCCGTGCTTCCTCGAGGTGCTCGACGTGCGGCTGCGCGAGGCGCTGCGCCAGTCGCGGGTGCGCGAGCTCGACGCCCTCGTGCTGGCCGCGTCGGGCTCCACCGACCCGCTGGCCAACCAGGCCGTCGCCCGCCTCGCCCGGCTGTGGGGGGCCCACCACCGCCTGCCCGTCACCGCGGCCTTCGCCTCGGTCTCCCCGCCGGCCACCGGCGAGGCCGTGCGCGCCTTCCGCGGCGAGGGCCGTCGCCACATCGCCGTGGCCTCGCTCTTCCTCTCCCCCGGTTGCGCCACCGACCGCTCCGCCGAGCTGGCCCTCGAGGCCGGTGCGGTGGCGGTCTCCGAGCCGCTGGGCGCCCACCCCGAGGTCGCCCGCACCGTGCTGGCCCGCTACGCCGTCGGCGCCGTCGAGCTCGTCCCGGTCTGATCCCGGGCCCGCCCCGTGGTGGGGCCCGGGCCTCGGCGCCCCGGGGCGCTCGGCACACCGGGGCTCAGCACACCGGGGCTCAGGTCACCAGGCAGGCGAGCAGGCGCCGCAGCTCGACGGCGGGGTCGGCGGTCAGTCCGCCGTGCACCGGACCGGGCTGCACCACGGTGCTCTTGGGTGCCTTGAGGAACCCGAAGCGCTGTCCCACCGGGTGGCGCGAGGCCGCACCCCCGCGCTCGTCCCCGGCGCTGACGGCCTCGGCGAAGCGCAGCGAGGCGCAGACCTGGTCGACGTCGAGCCCGGCGCTGAAAGCGGTCAGGCGCTCGCGGTCGCAGTGCCACGCCGTGCCCAGGAAGTCGCCGGCCTGGCAGTAGAGCACCACGCCCACGTTGAGGAACTCCTCGCGGTCGGCGCGCGGCACGCAGCGCAGCACGACGTACTGGTAGGCCATCAGCGGACGCGTCGGGGCGCCGGCGGACCCGGCCGGCACGCCGCTCACGCGTCGGCCCCCGGCAGCCACTGGCGGGTGCCGAGCCGGGCGGTGAGGAAGGCGACGTACGCCGCGCGCAGCGCCGCGGGCGTCTCGGCGCCGGGCACGGGCTGGAGCCAGGCGTCGGGCACGCGCTCGAGCACGCCGGGCAGCACCTCGGGCGTCAGCACGTCGCTGATCGCCGCGTCGACGGCGCCGAGGCCGCCGACGTGGGCGCCGAGCACGTGGTCGGAGACGTCCCAGCGCTGGGCGGCGAAGCGGGCCGGGTCGGTGACGCCGCCGCTCCAGGCGTGGTGGAAGTACAGCGAGGCGCCGTGGTCGATGACCCAGAGGTCGTCGTGCCACACCAGGAGGTTGGGGTTGCGCCAGCTGCGGTCGACGTTGGCGCAGAACGCGTCGAGCCACAGCACCCGGGCGGCCTCCTCGGCCACCGTCGCGGTGCCGCCGCCCGGCGTCGTGGCCGCCCGCTCGCCGTCGTAGCCGAAGGAGCCGGGCAGGAAGTCGACGCCCAGGTTGAGCCCCACCGACGCGACCAGCAGGTCCTGGACCTCCTCGTCGGCCTCGTAGCGCGCGATCTCCGCGTCGAGCTCGAGGGCGACCAGCCGCGGGGTGCGCAGCCCGACCAGACGGGCGAGCTCGGCGACCACGACCTCGGCGACCAGGACCCGCACGCCCTGGCCCGCGCCGCGGAACTTGCACACGTAGGTGCCCAGGTCGTCGGCCTCGACGATGCCCGGCAGGCTGCCGCCCTCGCGCAGCGGGGTGACGTAGCGCGTGACGGCCACGGTGGGCAGCGGGCCGTCGTCGACGGCGCGGTCGGCGGCACCGGACGGGTGGTCCGTGCTCACGCCGCGCTCCCCTCCGGGTCGGGATCGGGATCGGGGTCGGGATCCGGGTCGGCCTCGTGCAGCAGGCGCCGTCGCTGCTCCGCGACGTCGTAGCGCGCCGGGGGCCAGGTGGGCGCGAGGCCCTCCAGGGCGTCGAGCAGCAGGCGCCCGACCGCGAGGTTGCGGTACCACTTGCGGTCACTGGGCACGACGTGCCACGGGGCGACCTCGGTGTTGGTGCGCTCCAGGGCCGTCTCGTAGGCGGCGCGGTAGGCCGGCCAGAGCTGGCGGTCGTCGATGTCCCCGGGGGTGAACTTCCAGTGCTTGTCGGGTCGGTCGAGGCGCTCCAGCAGCCGCTCGCGCTGGGTGTCGGCGCTGATGTGGAGCATGCACTTGACCACGGTCGTGCCGGCGGCCAGCAGCTCGGCCTCGAAGTCGTTGATGGCGGCGTAGCGGCGCTCGATCTCCTCGAGCGGGGCCAGGCCCCTGACCCGTGCGGCGAGGACGTCCTCGTAGTGGGAGCGGTCGAAGACGCCGATCAGCCCCGGGCCGGGCAGCGCGCGACGGATGCGCCACAGGAAGTCGTGCTCCCGCTCCTGCGCCGTGGGGGCCTTGAAGGACGTGATCCGCAGACCCTGGGGGTCGACGAGCCCCAGGGTGTGCCGCAGGACCCCGCCCTTGCCCGAGGTGTCCATGCCCTGCAGCACCAGCAGCACGCTGCGGGGGTGCTCCGTGGTGTGCTCGGAGAAGAGCCGCTCCTGCAGCTCGCCCAGCCGCGGGCCGAGCTCGGCGAGCGCGACCTTGCCGGCGGTCTTGCCGTGCGCGAAGTCGGGCGTGGCGTCGGTGGGCAGGCCGCGCAGGTCCACCGGGCCCGTCGGCAGCCGCAGCAGCGAGGCGCTCACGCGTCGACCACGGTGGAGCGGGTCACCAGCGGCGGCTGCGTGGACCACGGGAAGTTGATCCAGCGCGTCGTGCGACGCCAGGCGTAGTCGGGCTTCACCACGCTCTGCGGCTTCTCGTAGACCACCGCCGAGCGGGCCTCGGCCACGTGGTCGGCGCAGAAGGCCAGCACCGACTCCAGGGTGCGTCCGCTGTCGGCGACGTCGTCGGCGATGAGCACCTTGAGGCCCGACAGGTCGACGGCCGCAGGCGTGGGGGGCAGCATGATCGGCACGTCGAGGCGCTGGTCGACGCCGGTGTAGAACTCGACGTTGACCGCCGAGAGGTTCTTGACGTCGAGGGCGTAGCCCAACCCCATGGCCAGGCCCAGACCGCCCCGGGCGATGGCCAGCACGAGGTCGGGCTCGTAGCCGTCGTCGACCACCTGCTGGGCCAGGTCGCGCACCGCGGTGCCGAAGAGGTCGTAGGTCAGGATCTCGCGCTCGTCGGCCACCCGGTCATTGTGGCGGGAGGCCGGCCGCAGCGTCGAGCGGGGGGCGTGGCGAGGGCGGGCGGGGCGCGTTCCTCGACCACGGTGCGGCGAGTAGGTGGTGTCGAGACGCTCGCTGGCGCTCGCTCCTCCACCACGATCGCGTCAGTCGAGGGGGTCGGGCTCGTCGCGACCGGAGGCGGCGAGCTCCTGCTTGACCACGGAGAAGGCCAGGCCCGAGCCGTAGCCCTTGCGCGCCAGCATGCCGACGAGACGGCGGGTCGCGGTGACGTCGTCGACGCGCGAGAGCGAGCGCAGCTTCTTGCGCACCAGCTCGCGCGCGGCCTGCTCCTCGTCGTCGGGGTCGATCTCGTCGAGGACCGTGCGGGCGACCTCGTCGTCGACGCCCTTGCGTCGCAGCTCCTGGCTCAGCGCGCGGCGCGCCAGGGACTTGCTGCCACCCCCGCCGGCGCCGCGGGAGGAGACCCAGAGCCGCGCGAAGGCCTCGTCGTCGATGAGGCCGACCTCCTCGAAGCGGTCGAGGAGCGCCGTGGCGATCTCGTCGGGCACCTCGCGCTGCGCGAGCTTGTCGCCGAGCTCCTTGCGACTGCGGGCACGGCCCGTGAGCTGGTCGAGCAGGATCGTGCGGGCCACCGACTCCGGGTCGGCCTCGGGCCCCAGCGCAGCACGGTCGGGGGGCGGCTGGCCCGCCGACGAGCGGCTACGACCCTGCCGCCGACCCTCGGACCCGCCGGGGGCCCGAGAGCCACGGCGACCCGAGGACCTCGCCTCCCCGAAGGAGCGCGAGGCCCCGTCGGCCCCGGCCGCGCCCTCGGCACCGCCGGACCGCGCGGACGGCGCAGACCGCTCGGAGCGCTGGGTCCAGGCGTCGACGCCCACCGAGACGTCGCCACGCCAGGACGGGGAGACCGCCGGCTCGCCCAGGTCGGACTCGGTCGCGTCGACCCCGGCCCACGACGGGGCGGGCCGGGGGTCGACGTCGCGGTCGACCGGTCGCTGCGACCGTGTCACGATCAGAAGTCGTCGACGCCGACCGGGTCACCGGGCAGCGAGACCTCGGCGTCGACGGTGGGGCCGACCCCGAGCTTCTCGAGGATCTTCTTCTCCAGCTCGTTGGCCAGGTCGGGGTTGTCGCGCAGGAAGGTGCGGGCGTTCTCCTTGCCCTGACCCAGCTGGTCGCCGTCGTAGGTGTACCAGGCGCCGGCCTTGCGGACCAGGCCCGCCTCGACGCCGACGTCGATCAGGCCACCCTCGCGGCTGATGCCCTTGCCGTACATGATGTCGAACTCGGCCTGCTTGAAGGGCGGGGCGACCTTGTTCTTGACGACCTTGACGCGGGTGCGGTTGCCGACCATGTCGGTGCCGTCCTTCAGCGTCTCGATGCGGCGCACGTCGAGGCGCACCGAGGAGTAGAACTTCAGCGCGCGACCACCGGTCGTGGTCTCCGGCGAGCCGAACATGACGCCGATCTTCTCGCGCAGCTGGTTGATGAAGATCGCGGTGGTCTTGGAGTTGTTGAGCGCACCGGTCATCTTGCGCAGCGCTTGGCTCATCAGGCGGGCCTGGAGGCCGACGTGGCTGTCGCCCATCTCGCCCTCGATCTCGGCGCGGGGCACGAGCGCGGCCACGGAGTCGATGACGATCAGGTCGAGCGCGCCCGAGCGGATCAGCATGTCGGCGATCTCGAGGGCCTGCTCACCGGAGTCGGGCTGGGAGACCAGCAGGGCGTCGGTGTCGACGCCGAGGGCCTTGGCGTAGTCGGGGTCGAGGGCGTGCTCGGCGTCGATGAAGGCGACGATGCCGCCGTTGCGCTGGGCGCTGGCCACCGCGTGGAGGGCGACCGTCGTCTTTCCGGAGGACTCCGGACCGTAGATCTCCACCACGCGACCACGCGGCAGGCCGCCCAGGCCGAGGGCGACGTCGAGGGCGATCGACCCGGTGGGGATCACCTCGAGGGGCGCGCGGGTCTCGTCGCCGAGGCGCATCACCGAGCCCTTGCCGAACTGCTTCTCGATCGAGGCGAGCGCTACGTCGAGGGCCTTGTCGCGGTCTCCAGCCATGATGTCTCCGTCCTGGGGCGGAGGGCGCTCGGCCCTCCACGGTGTGGTCTGTGGTGTCGTGCAACGTCTGTGCCGGGAACGCTAGAGGAGCCCGCCGACAGTCGGGGAACGGTGACCCGGGACTGTGGAGAACGCCGATCTGCGCGCCGTCCCGTGCACGGTAGCCCGAACACGTGTTCGACCCCAGTCGACACGCCGCGCCGCGGCGGCGACCGGTCGACGCCGTGCTCCTCTGGCCGACGGTCAGGAGTGCGGGACGGGAGCCGGGACCACCGCGTCGGGCGGCCCGGGGCCGTCGACGGGGAGCACGACCCGGAAGCGGCAGCCGGTCGGCCGGCCCCCCTGGTCCACTCCCTGCTCGGTGACGTCCTCGGCGTGCACGCTGCCGCGGTGGGCCTCCACGATGCCCTTGACGATGGCCAGGCCCAGCCCGGCCCCACGACCGGTGACGTCGTCGGGGGTGCGCGAGGGCTCGGCCTGCCAGGCCACGTCGAAGACCCGGGCGAGGTCGACGGCCCCGATGCCGCCGCAGCCGTCGGTCACGACGAGCTCCACGCAGTCGCCCCCCGCACCGTCCCCCGCGGCGGCGCGCACCCCGGCGGCGAGGCCCGTGCCCTCGACGTGCACCGTGCCCCCGGGCGGTGTGTGGCGCACGGCGTTCATCACCAGGTTGGAGACGACGCGCGAGAGCCCCGAGGGGTCGGCGACGAGCTCGAGACCGCCGGACACCGCTCCCCCGAGCCTGACCCCACGGGCCCGCGCCACCGGGTCGGCGGCGGCGATCGCGTCGCTGACGACGTCGCCCAGCACGACGGCCTCGGGGGCCAGCCGCAGCACGCCGGCGTGGATGCGGGAGAGCTCGAAGAGGTCGTCGACCATGCGGACCATGCGGTCGACCTCGACCCGGATCTGGCGGTGGTAGCGCTCGGGGTCGGGGGTCATGCCGTCCTCGAGCGCCTCGGTCATCGCCCGCATGCCGGCCAACGGGGTGCGCAGGTCGTGGGAGACCCAGGAGACCAGCTCGCGGCGCGAGTCCTCCAGGCGCGCCGCGCGCCCGCGGGCCTCCTCGAGCCGGGCGTGCGCGGTGGCGAGCTCCTCGGACAGCGCGCGGAACTCCGAGGGCCCACGGGCCCCGCCGACGTACGGCGAGCCGGAGCCCACCCGCCGCACCTCCTCGCGCAGCGACAGCGACCAGCGGGTGACCGCCCGCGAGAGGGCGAGCGCGACCGCCAGCGCGACCACCGTGGCGGCGCCGGCCACGAGCGTGACGACCTCGACGTCGTCGTCGCTGATGAACATGCGCTGGGAGGCCGCGAGCACCCCGGCGAGCACCGCGGCCACCGGCACGACCGCGGCGAGGCCGAGCTGCCAGCGGATCGACAGCCGGCGCACGAGCCAGGCCAGCAGCAGCCCGACGACGCCCACGACGACGGCCGCGACCGCCGCCACGAGGACGACCTGCGCCTGCTCGCCGTTCACGACGCCTCCCACCGGTAGCCCACGCCCCACACCGTCAGCAGCCGCTGTGGGTGGGTGGGGTCCTGCTCGACCTTCTCGCGCAGGCGTCGCACGTGCACGGTGACCGTGGAGCGGTCGCCGACCGACCAGCCCCACACCTCCTGCAGCAGGTCGTCGCGGTTGACCGCGACGCCGGGGTGGGTGAGGAACCACCACAGCAGGTCGAACTCCCGGGCGGTCAGGGCCAGCTCGCGGCCCGCCCGGGTGACCGTGTGACGTGCGGCGTCGACCTCGAGGTCGCCGTCGACCACGACCCGCGGACCGACGACCTCGGCCGGCTCCGACGTACGCCGGAGCACCGAGTCGACCCGCAGGGCCAGCTCGCGCGGGCTGAAGGGCTTGCTCACGTAGTCGTCGGCGCCGTGCTCGAGGCCGGCGACCCGGTCGCCCTCCTCGCCGAGGGCGGTGAGCATCACCACCGGCACGTCGCCGCTGCTTCGCAGCCGACGGCACACCTCGAGCCCGTCGATGCCCGGCAGCATCAGGTCGAGCACCACGAGGTCGGCCGGACGGGAGCCCATCAGCTCCAGCGCCGCCTCGCCGTCGCCGGCCTCGACGACCTCGTGGCCGTGGGCGCGCAGGTAGGACACGACGACCTCGCGCACGGTGAGGTCGTCGTCGACGACGAGCACGAGGGCCACGCTCAGCGACCGGCGGGGCCGGGGCGGTCGGGCGGGCCGGACGGGCCGGGCGGGTTGGACGCGACCGGGCCGGCGGCGTGCTGGGCGCGCTGCGCGCGCCGCCGCAGCAGGCCGGCCACGACGACCCCGAGCAGCACGAGCCCGGCGACGGCGACCCAGCCGGCGGTGTAGTCGCGGTCGAGCAGCGTGGGGTTGTCAGCGCGCTCGCCGAAGCGGCCCAGCACGGGCACGGCGAGCAGGGTCAGGCTGCCCAGCAGGACGAGACCCACCGTGGCGGGGGCACGGAAGGGGCGGGGCACGACGCGCGCGCCCACCACGACGAGCACGAGGACGAGCGGGGCGAGCACGGCGTCGTGGAGCACCACGCCGGAGGCCGCCCACAGCAGCGCGTCGAGCACCTGGGCGGGCTCGGCGCGCGACCACAGCAGCCACGCGCCGTACAGCCCCAGGGCCACGCCGACGGCGCCGAGCGCCAGGCGCAGGCCCAGCGGGGTCGGCGCGACCCCGGTCGGGGCGCTCACGCGAGCACCTCGAGCGACGTGACCCACTTGGTCTGGAGCACCCCGGGACGGTTGGGGGCGATGATCCGGCAGGGGAAGCCGTGGTCGAGGCTCAGCGTCTCGCCGTTGACCTGCAGGGCCAGCAGCGTGCGGTCGTCCTCGACGAAGGAGGCCTGGAGCGCGGTGGTGCCGAAGGCACCGGCCCGCTGCAGCGAGGTCACCCGCAGGTCGCTGTCGGCGGGGGCCTCGACCAGGGCGAGCAGGTCGGCGACGCGCACCCCGGTCCAGGTGGCGTCGGCCGACCAGCCCTCGACGCAGGCGATCGGGAGGTCGACGGTGTGCTGGGTCATCGCCAGCAGGTCCTCGCGGCCGAGCTCGACGGTGCGCGAGCCGTGGGCCACCGTGAGGCGGTAGGAGTCGCCGACGTCGTCGGTGGTGACCTGGGCCGCCGCGGCGGAGCGGTTGACCGGCAGCCCCTGCGGGCCGTCACCGGTGCGGACGGCGAGCACGGAGACCTTGCGCAGCAGCGGCACCGTGCTGCCCGCGGTGGCGAGCACGGCCAGGCCGGCCGCCGCCCAGGTCGTGCGCAGCAGGCCGCGCCGGGAGAGCCCGCCGCCGCGCTCGGTCGGCCGGTCGGTCCCGGGCCCGTCGGTCCCGGGCCGGTCGGTGCGGGGCCGGTCGAGGGTGGTGTCGTCGACGTCGGCGCCGAGCGCGGCGCGGATGACCGGCAGCTTGACCGCGACGTGCACGACCAGCGAGCCGATCGCCACCCACGCCACGGCGTAGTGGGTGGAGCGGAAGGAGAAGGCCCAGGGGTACCACTGGGCGGAGTTCATGAGGCCGGTGACGAGCAGGAAGACCGCCGAGCCGACGAGCGCCAGGATCGAGGCCCGCTCGAGGGCGGTGACGGCCAGCGCGCGCACCCCGCGGCCCGGCCGGGCGAAGAGCCGCGGGAAGACCGTCCAGAGCTTGACCAGCAGCAGCGGCACGGCGGCGGTGCCGGTGATGACGTGGAGGCCCTGGGTGACGCGGTAGCCCCAGGAGGGCGAGGCCGGGAACGGCACCGGGTGGTCGACGTTCTGCGCGTAGTGGCTGACCAGCCCGGTGAGGAAGCAGACGGTGAAGCAGACGCCCAGCCACAGGCCGACGCGGGCGGCGACGGTGGGACTGCGCAGCTCGGAGCGGAAGCTGTCCTCTCTCGGCAGGCGCTCGGCCAGCCGGCTCATCACCGCCACGTCGTCACGTCCCCGTCCGGGTGCGGGCGAGGGGTCCTGCGCTGGGGCTCGTCATCAGGTCGTCGGCTCCTCGGGGTGGTGGGGTTCCCGAGAGACGTCCTGCAGGTGGCGTGCCGCGCCTGCGGGTGCGAGGGGGACCGCCGCGACGGGGGCGAGCTGCTCCTCCAGCACGGCGCACCAGCGCCCGGCGAAGGGCTCGCACGCGCTGACGCCCCAGCCCGCGGCCTCGGCCACGTGGGCGATGTCGTCGACCCCGAGCACCGACCAGCGGAAGGGCCGACTGCGCACGTCGTCGCCCTCGATGCTGGCCCACGTGGTCGTCATCGGGACCCCCGGCGGCGCCACCTCGACCACGACCCGACCGCGCGGGTCGAGCACCTCGCGCACGCGCCGCAGCAGCCGCACGGGGTCTCCCCCGATGCCGACGTTGCCGTCGGCGAGCAGCGCCGACTCCCAGCGCCCCTCGCCGGGGATCGACTCGAAGACGTCGCGCAGGATCGCCGAGGCGCCGCGCTGTCGGGTCTGCTCGACGGCCTCGTGGACCACGTCGATGCCGAGCACGACGTGGCCGCGCGCGGCCAGGCCCGCGGAGAGCCGGCCCGGTCCGCAGCCGATGTCGATGGTGGGGCCCACGCACCACGCGAGCAGCGCGTGGTCGGCCTCGTCGGCCTCGCGGGTCCAGTCCGCCACCGGGAGCGGCGACGGCTCGGGGCCCAGGCCCACCACGCGGCACGGCATGCCCCGCAGGGCGTGGGTGAAGACGGCGGAGAAGGACTCGTCACGCACGCTCACGAGGCCACCTCCGGGCTCCAGGCCGCGGCGAAGCGGCCACCGGGCACCAGGGCGACGACCGCCTCGGCGTCGGCCACCGTGTCGATGTCGCGCAGCACCGCGGTCGTGGCGACGGCCAGGCCGGCCGCCTCGAGCGCCGCGCGGGTGTCGTCGTGGGTGGTGGGCGTCGACATCGGCACGCCGCGCAGCGCGGCGGCGGCGAGGGGGTCGCGCAGGGCGAGCACCCACCAACCGCCGTCCTCGGCGGGGCCGAGCACGGCGTGGTGGTCGGCCAGCGGTGCCGCCGCACCGAGCAGCAGGTCGGGCGTGACCTGCGGGGTGTCCATGCCGACCTGCACCACCGGGCCGGGGCCGGCGGCGGCCACGTCGGCGTGGGCGCGCACGAGTCGCTCGTCGAACCCGTCGCCGACCTGCGGGGTGACCTGCCAGCCGTGCAGGTGGCGGCGGATGCGCTCGCCGTGCACGGCGTCGAGCAGCTCACCGTCGAGGGAGAGGTGGCAGCGGTCGGGGCCCACCGCGTCGGTGCAGGCCACGAGGGTGTCGAGCAGGGAGGCGGCGGCGATCTCCGCGGCCAGGTCCATGCCGATGTCGGCGCCGAGGCGGGTCTTGACCCGCCCCGCGACCGGTGCCTTGGCGACGACCAGCATCCGCGGCGCCGCGGCCGGGTCGGCGCCTGCGGCGTACGGGGTGGGGGTGGTGCTGCTCATGCGAGGGCCTTCCAGAAGTCGCGCGCCGTGCGGACGGTGCCCTTGACCGACCCCGACACCTTCGAGCGGGTGCCGGCGGCGCGGGGGTGGTAGCCGACGTCGCGCTCGGAGACCCGCCACCCGGCGACGGTGACCTTCTGCAGCAGCTCGACGGGGTAGCCGAAGCGGCGGTCCTCGACACCGAGGTCGAGCAGGTCCTGGCGCCGCGAGACCCGCATCGGGGCGATGTCGTGGGCCTGCATCGCGATCCGTCGGCGCAGCCAGGCCACGATCAGCGCGTTGCCGGCGCGGGCGTGCCACGGCCACACACCGCGCTGCACGGGGCGGCGCCGGCCCACGGCGAAGTCGGCGCGGCCCGAGGCGACGTCGTCGAGCAGCGGCAGCAGCTCGGCGGGGTCGAAGGAGCCGTCGCCGTCCATGAAGGCGACGTAGTCGTGGGTGGCGGCGAGGAGCCCGGCGTGCACGGCCGAGCCGTAGCCGGGCACGCTCTCGCGCACGACCCGGGCGCCGAGCCGCTCGGCGACCGCGGCCGTGCCGTCGACCGATCCGTTGTCGACGACGATCACCGAGAAGCGGGCGGGCACCCGCGGGATCAGGTCGCCCAGGGCAGGCGCCTCGTCCTTGCAGGGGAGGACGAGGTCGCAGACGGGCACGTCGTCAACGGTAGGTGGCATCGTGGCGGTGAACCCTTACGAAGAGGTGACGCCGGTCGGTCCGGCCGCCCCATCGAACCGCACGGGGCGCTCGGGGGTGTTCACCCGGGAGGCCAGACGTTCGCGTGTCGTTCCCCCGGCGTTCCCGCAGCGTGCGCCGCGTGTCGTGCGCGATCGCGCGCGTGGCTGCGGCACCGCGCGGGCCCGGGTCGTCGCTGACGGGCGCCACCGGTGGGCTGGCTAGGGTCTGGGCATGGCGACCAGCCCCCCTCTGACCGACCCGCCCCCGGCCCCGGCGGGAGCGGCGCCGGTCGAGGACCGCTCCGGCGCCCGCGCCGCCGCCTGGGGCCTCGGCGTCGCCGTCGTGCTGGTGGCGCTCGCGATCGTCGTGCCCCGCGTCCTCGACTGGGAGACCTGGACGCGCGCGCCGCGCTCCTACACCGACCTCGCGGTGCCACCGCTGCACGGGTTCTGGGACCCCAAGCTGTTCGGCCCCGGCACGGTGCCGGCGCTGCTGGTCGCGCTCGTGGGGTGGCGCTGGTTCGCCGGGTGGGCGGAGACCCTCCCGTGGCGGCGGCTGCTGCTCGTGTCGTACGTCGTGGCGCTGGCCTGGATGGTCTCGCTGGCCCTGGTCGACGGCAGCTCGGGTCTCTCCCGGGTGCTGGGCAGCGACGTGGAGTACCTCCCCACCGCCCGGGAGGTCGACGGGATCGGCACCCTGCTCCAGGAGTACGTCGGACGCATCTCCTACTCCTCCCCCGACAACTGGCCCACCCACGTCGCCGGCCACCCGCCGCTGGCGCTGCTGTTCTTCGTCGGGCTGGTGCGGGTCGGTCTGGGCGGCGACCTGGCGGCCGGGATCGTGGTGACCGTGCTCGCCGCGACCACGGCGCTGGCGGTGATGACCACGCTGCGCGCGCTGGGTCACGAGGCGCTCGCCCGGCGGGCCGCTCCCTTCCTCGTGCTCGCCCCGGCGGCGGTCTTCATGGCCGTCTCCGCCGACGCCCTCTTCGGCGCCCTGGGCGCCTGGGGCCTGGCCTGCCTGGCGCTCGGGGCCCGCCACGCCTCGCGCCGCGGACTGCTGGCGTGGTCGACCCTGGCGGGCCTGCTGCTCGGCGCCATGGTGATGACGTCCTACGGCCTGCCGCTGCTCGGCCTCACCGCGCTGGCGGTGCTGGCCCTGGCCCGCTCCTGGCTGCCGCTGCCGGTCGCCGCGGGCGCCGCGCTCGTGGTGGTGCTCGGCTTCGCCGCGGGCGGCTTCGCGTGGTGGGAGGCCTACCCCGTGCTCCACGACCGCTACTGGGAGGGCATCGCCGCCGACCGGCCGGCGTCGTACTGGCTGTGGGGCAACCTCGCGGCGCTCGTGCTCAGCGCGGGCCCCCTGCTCGGCTCGGCCCTGGCCGTGGCCGGCGTCCGGGCGCGCCAGCTGGGACGCGACGTGCTCGCCTCGCCGCTGCTGCTCGTGCTCAGCGCCGCCCTGGCCGTGGCCGTCGCCGACGCCTCCCGGATGAGCAAGGCCGAGGTCGAGCGGATCTGGGTGCCGTTCGTGCCGTGGATGATGATCGGCGCGGCCTTCCTGCCCGAGCGCTGGCGGCGCTGGGGGGTGGGTCTGCAGCTGGTCGCGGCGCTGCTGCTGCAGCACCTCATGTACACCAGCTGGTAGCCCAGCCCAGCCCGGTCGGGGCGGCCTCGGCACCCGGCCGCCCCGATCCGTGCCTCAGGCGCGCAGCGGCGCGATGGCGAAGGCGGGCAGGCCCTCCTCGGGGGCGATGGCCGCGGCGAAGCCGAGCTCGGCGCGGGCGCGCTCGGGAGAGGCGACGATGTGGCGCACGTCGCCGAGCCGGAAGCCGCCGGTGACCTCGGGGGCGATCTCCGCGCCGCCGTCGGCGCCCGTGCCGGTGGCGACGAGCTCGGCGACCTGCTTGATGCCCACCGGTCGCCCGGAGGCGACGTTGTAGGCGGCGTAGTGGCCCGTCGGGGCGGCCACGACGGCGCGCAGCGCGGCGACGTTGGCCTGCGCGACGTCGCTGACGTGCACGAAGTCGCGCATCTGCGCGCCGTCCTCGTAGACCTTGGGCGCCTCGCCGCGCTCGAGGGAGGACCGGAACATCGCCGCCACCCCCGAGTACGGCGTGTCGCGCGGCATGCCCGGGCCGTAGACGTTGTGGTAGCGCAGCGCCACCGCGGCGGCGTCGGCCTGGCGCACCCACGCCGAGGTGTAGTGCTCCTGGGCCAGCTTGCTGGCGGCGTAGCTGGAGCGCGGGTCGAGGCGTGCGTCCTCGTCGACCAGGGCCCAGCCCAGCGGTCCGCCGCACACGGGGCAGTGGTTGTCGAAGTCGCCGGACTCCAGCGCCGCGACGGTGCGCGGCCCCGGCGCCTGGTCGCCGTGCTCGGGGCAGGTGTAGCGGCCCTCGCCGTAGACGACCATGCTCGAGGCGAGCACCATGCGGTCGACGCGCGCCTCGTGCATGGCCGCGAGCAGGACGGCCGTGCCGTAGTCGTTGTGCGAGGCGTAGGCCGGCAGGTCGGCCACCTTCACCCCGGCCCCCACGACGGCCGCCTGGTGGCAGACCGCGTCGACGCCGTCGAGCAGCGCGCTCACCGCGTCGGCGTCGCGCACGTCGACGTGGTGGGTGCCCGCGGGCGGGCGGGCCTCGCCGTGGGCCATGTCGAGCATCCAGTCGACGCGCACGACCTCGTCGCCGTCGGCCTCCAGGGCCTCGGCCACCGCGGCGCCGATGAAGCCGGCCGAGCCGGTCAGCAGGACCTTCACGCGCCGGCCTCCTCGCCCTGCTCGCCCGCGCCGGCGGGGGTCGGGATGCCGTAGGACAGCTCCATGCCCTCGGCCCACGTGGAGCAGGTGCACCCGTCGGGGTCGGGGAGGCTCTCGATGGTGCGGGTGAGCACGCCCTTGAGCCGCTCGAGGTTGGCCTTGAAGAGGGCGAAGACCTCCTCCTGGCCCACGCCCTGGCCGGCCTCGACGCCGGCGTCCATGTCGGTGACCAGCGCGATGGCGGTGTAGCACTGCTGCATCTCACGGGCCAGCGGCGCCTCGGGGTGGCCGGTCATGTTGATGAGCGACCAGCCCTGGGCGGCGTAGTGCTGCGACTCCGCGCGGGTGGAGAAGCGCGGGCCCTCGATGACCACCATCGCGCCGCCGGCCTTGATCTCCGGGTCGGCGCCGGCCACGGCCGCGCCGAGGCGCTCGCAGTAGGGGTCGGCGTAGGGCAGGTGGACCGCACCGCTCTCGACGTAGGACGGGATGCGGCGGTAGGTGCGGTCGACCAGCTGGTCGGGCACCACGATGTCGCCGGGCGCGACCTCCTCGCGCAGCCCGCCGACGGCACACGGTGCGAGCACCTGCCGCACGCCCAGCGAGCGCAGCGCCCAGAGGTTGGCGCGGTAGGGGATGGCGTGGGGCGGGTAGTCGTGGTGGTCGCCGTGTCGCGGCAGGAAGGCCACCCGGCGCCCGGCCACGGTGCCGACCGAGATGGTCGCCGAGGGCAGGCCGTAGGGGGTCTCGACGCTGACCTGCTCGGGGTCGTCGAGGAAGGAGTAGAAGCCGGTGCCGCCGATCACGGCGACGTCTGCGGTCGCGTTCATGGCCGCAACTGTGCCAGCCCTCACTCCGGCCCTCGCCGGGGGTGCTGGTCGACGCGCCCGAGTCGGTGCTCGGGGTGGGTGCCCGAGGTCGGCGCTCCGGGTCAGCGCTCGGAGGCCGGCAGGGCCAGCGCGCTCCACACCGCGGCCCAGACCTGCTTGGGCGGCACCCCGGCGTCGAGGGCCTCCTGGGCCGTGCGGTCGCCGAGCTCGCTCATCACGAAGAAGCTCGCCCACGACCGCGACGACGCCGTGCCGAGGGCGTGGTCGAGACGCTCCCAGAACTCGGTGTGCCGCATGGCGCCCATGATGCCTCGCCCCTCCGACGGGGCCGACCCGGGTGGGTGCGGGTGGGCGCGGGTGACGCGAGTGGCAGGGCTCCTGCCGGGCCGCTCGACCTCAGCGACCTCGGCGACCTCAGCGACGTCGCGCGAGCACCTCGAGCCACGGGGTGTCCCGGGCGCCCGTGCGTCTGCCCACCCGCTCGACCTGCCACCCGGCCCCGGTCAGCAGCGCCACCAGCGCGGGCTCGCGCCACAGGACGAAGCGTCGCGCGGCCTCGATGGTGCCGTGCACCGACCACTGCTCGCCCTCGCCCTCCTTGAGGGTGGCCACGAGCAGTCCCCCGGGCCGGGTCACCTCGGCCAGCCGTGCCGCCACCCGCGGCAGGTCCGTGCGCGCCACGTGCAACAGGCAGGCGTTGGCCCACACCACGTCGTACGCCGCGGCCCGCGGGCCGGCTGCGTCGGCGCCCCCCGGCTCGCCCGGGTGGGGGCGCAGGTCGTCGAGGAGCGGGTCGAGCAGCTCCGCCGCGTGACCCGCGGCGCGCAGCATCGCCACGAAGGCCGGCGTGACGTCGGTGCGCCGCACCCTCAGTCCGCGGGCCTCCAGCGCCAGGGCGTCGCGTCCTCCGCCGCTGCCGATCTCGAGGACCTGGCCGCCCGGGGCGCGTGCCGCCACCTCGTCGAGCAGGGGCGCGAAGGCCTCGTCGAGCCGGTCGGTGGCGGCGCGGTAGTCGGGGGCCTGTGCGTCGTAGGCCGCGACGGTGACGGCGGCGGCGACGTCACGGACGTCCCACGTGTGGTGGACGACGTCGTGGAGGTGGTAGACGCCGAGGGTGGCCACGGTGAAGCGGCTGCCGTTGCTGCGCACGCCCGTGCGCTCCCACACCGTCGGGTCGGGCGAGGCGGCGACGGTGTCGTAGACCGCGGCGACCGCGTCGGCCGCCGCCACGAGCTCCTCGCCGACCGTGCGCGGGTCGAGGCGGGCGTAGTCGCCCTCGCGCGCGGCGGCGTCCTGGTCCCAGTCGGCGAACCGGGGTCCGGTCTCCTCGACCATGGCCACGAGGCGCTCGCGGAAGACGCGGTGGACGTCGCGCACGTGCGCGGCGTACTCGAGCACCGACCACCGCGAGGGGTCGGTGCGCACGCGGGGGTCGACGACGCCCTGCGGGATGGACGCCCCGGGGTGGCGGGTCGCGGGCGCCGGGTCGGTCGTCGCCCGGAGCAGGGCGGTCCAGCCGGCCGCGTCGGCGCGCAGCGCCGTCGCCAGGTCGGGCCCCGCCGCCGCGGGCCCGTGCTCGCGCGGGTCGAAGCCGCAGTCGGGGCAGGCGCGGTCGAGGACCCAGGTCCAGTCCTTGGTGTCGGGCTCGAGCGGGTCGGCCTCGGTGGGCCCGGCACCCGAGCGCCCGGCGTCCGACGGGTCGGCGTCCGACGGCCTGCGAGGAGCTGGCTGCGCACTCACGTGAGGAGCAGCCGGTCGAGGCGGCGGCGCACGACGAGGAGTCCGGCGACCCCCATGACCACGAGGTAGACCACCGAGACGGCGGAGGCCCAGGAGACCGTGCCCGTGGTGAGCTCGCGGCACAGGACGACCCCGCGGTAGAGCGGGGTGCACTCCACGACCCAGCGCAGCCAGGTGGGGAAGGCCGTGACCGGGAAGAAGGTCGCGGAGAAGAGGAACATCGGCAGCGTGGCCAGGGTGACCAGCTCGAAGTCCTGCCAGGAGCGCATGAAGGTGGTCAGCGCCATGCACACCCCGCCGAAGGCCAGCCCGATGAGCAGCGCGGCGGGCACGACGAGCACCGCCCACCACGACGACACCAGGCCCATCAGCAGCATGACGACCAGGAAGCCCGCGGAGTAGATGCCGCCGCGCAGCAGCGACCAGCTCAGCTCGCCGCGGGCGATGTCCATGGTGGTCAGCGGCGTGGCCAGCATCTGGTCGAAGAGCTTGTTGTACTTGAGCTTGAAGAAGAAGTTGAAGGTGGCGTCGAGGATCGTGCCGTTCATGGCCGAGGCCGCGAGCATGCCGGGGGCGACGAAGGCGGCGTACTCGATCGTCCGGCCGTCGACCTCGAAGCCCGTGACGAGCTGGCCGACGCCCACGCCGATCGAGAACAGGTAGAAGACCGGCTCCAGGAACCCGGTGAGGAAGATGTACCAGGCCCGGCGGTAGGCGAGGAAGTTGCGGTAGAGCAGCAGGGCGGTGGCCTCGCGGGCCCCGAGGGGCGAGGCGGCCTGGCGCGCGACGGCGGCGGTGACGGCGCTCATCAGGCGATCAGCCTCCGCTGCAGGCGCCGGGCGGCCCAGCGCCAGCCGAGCGCGGCCAGCACCACCAGGTAGGCGACGTGGACCAGCGCCGCGGACACGTCGACCCGGCCCAGCGTGAGCATCCGCGTCAGGTCGACGCCGTGCCACAGCGGGGTGATCGTGGCCAGCAGCTCGAGCGGTGCGTCGAGGTTGGCGACGGGGAAGAAGGCCCCGGAGAAGAGGAAGAGCGGGATCATGCCGAGGCGGAAGATGAGGTTGAAGGCGCTCTCGTCCTTGGCGCCCGCGGCGTAGGCGTAGACCGGGGTGGCGAAGGCCAGGCCCACCAGCAGCTGCACCAGGAAGGCCAGCAGCACTCCCCCGACGCTGCTGAAGACCCCGAAGGGCGCCATCACCGCGAGGAACACCGCAGAGGTGAGCGCGACCCGGAAGAGCACGAAGGCCAGGTGCGCCAGCATGATGTCGCCCACCCGCAGCGGCGCCGCGATCATGCCGAAGTAGACCTTGTGCCACTTCACCATGTCCATGACGGGGTAGGTCGTCTCCCCGATCACCGTGGTCATCGCCTGGGCCGCCACGAGGCCGGGCGCCACGAAGGCGAGGTAGCTGGTGGCGCCCTCGAGCTCGGCGGGGTCGCCCTCGATGAAGCCGCCGAGCAGCACGCCCATGGCGACGACGTAGAGCAGCGGGGTGACGAAGGAGGAGACGATCGTGCCCTTCCACGTGCGGCGGTAGACCGTCAGCCAGTAGTCGAGCAGCCGGAGCGCGCCGGCGAGCGTGCTGACGGGCGCGGTGGCCCGGGCAGGGTCGGGGCTGCCGGCGCCTCCGGGTGACGTGGCGGCCATCAGTCGACCAGGGTCCGGCCGGTGAGGCGGAGGAAGACGTCCTCCAGCGTGGAGCGGCGCACCAGCGTGGCGACCGGCTCCAGCCCGCGCTCGTGGACCTTGGCCACGGTCTCCTCGCCGTCGTGGGAGTAGAGCAGGAGCCGGTCGGGCAGCACCTCGACCCGGTCGGCGAGGTCCTCGACCTGCCGGGCGACGACCTCGTGGGTGTCGCCCTCCTGGGCCACGCCGAAGCGGAGCTCGGCCACCTCACGGGTCGAGTGCTCGGCGATCAGGTCGAGCGGGGAGCCCTCGGCGACGATGAGCCCCTTGTCCATCACCACGAGCCGGTCGGTCAGCTGCTCGGCCTCGTCCATGTAGTGGGTCGTGAGGACCAGGGTGACCCCCTGCTGCTTGAGGCGGAACAGCCGGTCCCACACGACGTGACGGGCCTGGGGGTCCAGTCCGGTGGTCGGCTCGTCGAGCAGCAGGACCTCGGGCCGGTTGATCAGCGAGCGGGCGATCGTCAGGCGGCGCTTCATGCCCCCGGAGAGGTCCTCGACCATCGAGCCGGCCTTCTCGGTCAGCTGCACGAACTCCAGCAGCTCGTCGACGCGGGCACGGACCTCCTTGCGCGGCAGGCCGAAGTAGCGGCCGTAGACGAAGAGGTTCTCCCGCACGGTCAGCTCGGTGTCGAGGGTGTCCTCCTGCGGGCAGACACCGATGCGGGCGCGGATCTCGGGACCGTCGACGGCCGGGTCGAGCCCGAGGATGCGCAGCTCACCGCCGCTGATGGGCGACACGGCGGCCACCATGCGCATGGTCGAGGACTTGCCGGCGCCGTTGGGCCCCAGGAAGCCGAAGGCCTCGCCCCGGCGCACGTCGACGTCGATGCCGCGCACGGCCTCGACGTCGCCGAACCCCTTGCGCAGGCCCTGGGCCCAGATCATCGAGTCGGTCGCCGTCACGTGAGGCACCCTAGGCCCGAGCGCCGACAGGACGCCTCCGCTCCCCCGCCCCACCCGCCGCCGCGCCGGAGGGGCCGAGCCGGACATCACCCCGGTCCTCGTCACGGGCCTCACCACGGCGCGGGGCGAGTGGCCGGGGCGGGCCCAGCCGTCGGGGGGAGCCCGGCTGTCGGTGGCGTCGGCGACACTGGCCCGGTGACCCCTCCCACCCCCGCGGCCGCGCCGCCCGCCGACCCGCTGGCGCGCTTCAGCGAGCCGACGCGCACGTGGTTCGCCGCGGCGTTCGCGGAGCCCACCCCGGCGCAGGCCGGCGCGTGGGAGGCGATCGGCGCGGGCCGGCACGCCCTGGTGGTGGCGCCGACCGGGTCGGGCAAGACTCTGTCGGCCTTCCTGTGGTCGCTCGACCGGCTGCTGTCGACCCCGCCGCCGGAGGACAAGCAGCGCCGCTGCCGGGTGCTCTACGTCTCGCCGCTGAAGGCGCTGGCCGTGGACGTCGAGCGCAACCTGCGCTCCCCGCTCACGGGCATCCGGCACACCGCCGACCGGCTCGGGGCCGAGGTGGCCGACGTGCGGGTCGGCGTGCGCTCCGGCGACACGAGCGCGGCCGACCGCCGCAAGCTCACCACCGCTCCGCCCGACATCATGATCACCACACCCGAGTCGCTCTTCCTGATGCTCACCTCCCAGGCCCGCGAGTCGCTGCGCGGTGTCGAGACGGTCATCGTCGACGAGGTCCACGCCGTGGCCGGCGGCAAGCGCGGCGCCCACCTCGCCCTCACCCTCGAGCGCCTCGACGCCCTCCTCGAGCGGCCGGCCCAGCGGGTCGGGCTGTCGGCCACCGTGCGGCCGCTGGAGGAGGTCGCGCGCTACCTCGGCGGCTCCGCCCCCGTCGAGATCGTGGCGCCGCCGTCCCGCAAGCAGTGGGAGCTGAGCGTCGTCGTGCCCGTGGAGGACATGACCGCCCCGGGGGGCTACGACGAGGAGGACGCCGACGGCGAGGGCTCGGCCACCCGGGCGGCCTCGATCTGGCCCCATGTCGAGGAGCGCGTCGTCGACCTCATCGAGTCGCACCGCTCGACCATCGTCTTCGCCAACTCCCGGCGGCTCTCCGAGCGCCTCACCTCGCGGCTCAACGAGATCGCCAACGAGCGCGCCGGCGTCGATCCCGAGGCCGGGGACCTCGTGCCCGTGCCCGCCGGCGCCCACGACCACGACCACGACCCCCTGGGTGACGGCGCCGGCCACGGGGACGACCAGCCCGACGACCTGGCCGACGACCTGGCCGACGACCTGGCCGACGACCACGACGGCAGCGGACGGGCCGTCCCGTCGCGCCCGCCGGCCCAGGTCATGGCCCAGTCAGGCTCCTCCGGCGGCAGCCCGGAGGGCGCGGTCGTCATCGCCAAGGCCCACCACGGGTCGGTCTCGAAGGAGCAGCGCGCGCTGATCGAGGACGACCTGAAGCGCGGCCGCCTGCCCGCCGTGGTCGCCACCAGCAGCCTCGAGCTCGGCATCGACATGGGGGCGGTCGACCTGGTCGTGCAGATCGAGTCGCCTCCCTCGGTCGCCAGCGCCCTGCAGCGCGTGGGCCGTGCGGGCCACCAGGTCGGCGAGGTGTCACGTGGGGTGCTCTTCCCCAAGCACCGTGGCGACCTCGCCCAGACCGCCGTCGCCGTGCAGCGCATGCGCGCCGGCGCCATCGAGTCGCTGCGGGTGCCGACCAACCCCCTCGACGTGCTGGCCCAGCAGGTCGTGGCCATCACCGCGCTCGAGGCCTGGGACGCCGACGAGCTCTTCGCCCTGGTGCGCCGCTCGGCGCCGTTCACCGCCCTGCCCCGCTCGGCCTACGACGCCACCCTCGACCTGCTCAGCGGCCGCTACCCCTCCGACGAGTTCGCCGAGCTGCGCCCGCGCATCGTCTGGGACCGCGTCACCGGCGAGCTCACCGGCCGGCCCGGCGCACAGCGTCTGGCGGTGACCAGCGGCGGCACCATCCCCGACCGCGGCCTCTTCGGGGTCTTCCTGGTCGGCGGCGAGGGCCCGGGGCGGCGCGTCGGCGAGCTCGACGAGGAGATGGTCTACGAGTCGCGCGTCGGCGACGTCTTCGCCCTCGGCGCCACCAGCTGGCGCATCGAGGACATCACCCACGACCGGGTCCTCGTCACCCCGGCTCCCGGCATCCCGGGCCGGCTGCCCTTCTGGAAGGGCGACAGCCTGGGCCGCCCCGCCGAGCTGGGCCAGGCCATCGGTGCCTTCACCCGGGAGCTCGCCGCGCTGCCCCGCCCCGCTGCCGAGGCCAAGGTGCGCGAGGAGGGGCTCGACGAGTGGGCCGCGGGCAACCTGGTGTCGTACCTCCACGAGCAGCTGGAGGCCACCAACACCCTGCCCAGCGACCGCACCCTGCTCGTCGAGCGCTTCCGCGACGAGCTCGGCGACTGGCGCCTGGTGCTCCACTCGCCCTACGGCACCCCCGTGCACGCGCCGTGGGCCCTCGCGCTCAACGCACGCCTGCGCGAGCGCTACGGCGTCGACGGCCAGGCCGTGGCCTCCGACGACGGCATCGTCATCCGCATCCCCGACACCGACGCCGAGCCGCCCGGCGCGGAGCTGGTGGTCTTCGAGCCCGACGAGGTCGACGACCTGGTCACCCAGGAGGTCGGCGGCTCGGCGCTCTTCGCCTCCCGCTTCCGCGAGTGCGCCGCCCGGGCCCTGCTGCTGCCCCGGCGCGACCCGGGTCGCCGCTCACCGCTGTGGCAGCAGCGTCAGCGCTCGGCGGCGCTGCTGGAGGTCGCCTCCAAGTACCCGTCGTTCCCGATCGTGCTCGAGGCCGTGCGCGAGTGCCTCCAGGACGTCTACGACCTCCCGTCCCTGATCGGCCTCATGCGACGGGTGGAGCAGCGCGAGGTGCAGGTGGTCGACGTGGCCACGCCGTCGCCCTCGCCCTTCGCCCGCAGCCTCCTCTTCGGCTACGTCGCGCAGTTCGTCTACGAGGGCGACTCCCCCATCGCCGAGCGCCGCGCCGCGGCGCTCTCGCTCGACCAGGGCCTGCTCGCCGAGCTGCTGGGCCGCGCCGAGCTGCGCGAACTGCTCGACCCCGAGGTGCTCGAGGAGGTCGCCGCCGAGCTCCAGCGGCTGACCGAGGAGCGACGGGCCCGCGACGCCGAGGGCGTGGCCGACCTGCTGCGCCTGCTCGGGCCGCTGAGCACCGACGAGATCGCCGCGCGCAGCGTGCCCGACGCCGACGTCACCGGGTGGCTGTCAGCGCTCGCGCAGAGCCGCCGCGTGGTCGAGCTGCGGATGGCCGGCGACGAGCGCTGGTCGGCGATCGAGGACGTCGGCCGCCTGCGTGACGGTCTGGGCACCCCCGTGCCCCCGGGCACGCCGGAGGCGTTCACCGACCCCGTCGACGACCCGCTGGGCGACCTGGTCGCACGCTTCGCGCGCACCCACGGACCCTTCACCACCGACGACGTCGCCGCGCGCCTGGGCCTCGGCACGGCGGTCGTGCGCCACACCCTGCAGCGCCTGGCCGCCTCGGGGCGGGTGCTGGAGGGCGAGTTCCGACCGCACGGCTCGGGCAGCGAGTGGTGCGAGGCCGAGGTGCTGCGCCGTCTGCGCCGCCGCTCGCTCGCCCGGCTGCGCAAGGAGGTCGAGCCCGTCGACCCCGAGGCGCTGGGCCGCTTCCTGCCGGCCTGGCAGCACGTGTGGGCCGCCTCCACCAGCGGTCGGGGCGGCCTGCGCGGCGTCGACGGCGTGCTCGCCGCCGTCGACCAGCTCGCCGGCTGTGCCGTGCCCGCCTCGGCGCTGGAGCCGCTGGTGCTCTCGGCGCGGGTGCGTGACTACGAGCCGTCGTACCTCGACGAGCTCACCGCCTCCGGGGAGGTCGTCTGGTCGGGTCATGGCGCGCTGCCGGGCTCCGACGGCTGGGTGTCGCTCCACCTCGCCGACCAGGCCCCGCTGACGCTGCCCGCCCACGAGCCCTTCGACCACAGCGAGCTGCACCAGGCCCTCCTCGACTCCCTCGAGGGCGGCGGCGCGTGGTTCTTCCGCCAGCTCGTGCAGCAGGTGCAGGCCACCGGCCAGAGCGCCAGCGACCAGGCCGTCTCGGCGGCGCTGTGGGACCTGGTCTGGTCGGGGCGGGTCAGCAACGACACCCTCACCCCGCTGCGCGCGCTGACCCGCGGTGGCTCCTCGGCCCACCGCAGCAAGCGCCCGCCGCCGCGGCTGCGGATGTCGTCGACCACCGGCGGGCGCGGCGGCGCCCGACCCGCGCCACGCACCGGCCCTCCCGAGACCGCCGGCCGCTGGGCGCTGCTGCCCGACGTCGACGCCGACCCGACCCGCCGCGCCCACGCCAGCGCCGAGCACCTGCTGGAGCGTCACGGCGTGGTGATCCGCGGTGCCGTGATGAGCGAGCGCGTCGCCGGCGGCTTCGCCGCGGTCTACAAGGTGCTCTCGGCCTTCGAGGACTCCGGTCGCTGCCGACGGGGCTACTTCGTCAGCGGCCTGGGCGCAGCGCAGTTCGGCACCGCGGGGTCCATCGACCGGCTGCGGACCTTCTCCGAGGCCGCCGAGGGATCCGGCGACGCCAAGCCCCTCGCTGTCGCCCTCGCCGCCACCGATCCCGCCAACCCCTACGGCGCGGCCCTGCCCTGGCCCGCGCGACCCTCGACCAGCGAGGCCGCCGAGGGCGAGAAGGGCCACCGCCCCGGCCGCAAGGCCGGCGGCCTGGTGGTGCTCGTCGACGGGGAGCTCACCCTCTACGTCGAGCGCGGCGGCCGCACCCTGCTCACCTGGACCGACGACGTCGACCGGCTCACCCTCGGCGCCCAGTCGCTCGCCGACGCCGCCCGGGCCGGGGCGCTGGGCCGGATGACGGTGGAGAAGGCCGACGGCGCCCCGCTGCTGGGCGGCGGCACGACCCCGCTGCGCGAGGCGCTGCAGTCGGCCGGCTTCCTGGCCACCCCGCGCGGGCTGCAGCTGAGGAGCCGGGGTGCCTGAGGGCGACACCGTCTTCCGCGCCGCCCGGCTGCTCGACCGCTCGCTCTCGGGCCGGGTGCTCGTGCGCACCGACTTCCGGGTGCCGCAGCACGCCACCACCGACCTGTCCGGGGGCAGCGTGCGGGCGACGGTGTCGCGCGGCAAGCACCTGCTCACACGCATCGAGCACCCGACCGGTCGCTGGACCCTCCACACCCACCTCAAGATGGAGGGCGCCTGGCGGGTGCTGGACTCCGGGGCGCGCTGGCCCCGCCCGGCCCACCAGGCACGCGTGGTGCTCGACGTGGGGCCGCGCCACGCGGTCGGGTTCTCCCTGGGGATCGTGGAGCTGCTGCCCACCGCTGACGAGGACTCGGTCGTGGGCCACCTCGGACCCGACCTGCTCGGCCCCGACTGGGACGAGGACGAGGCGCTGCGACGCCTGCACGAGGACGACGCCCGCGAGGTCGGCGACGCGCTGCGCGACCAGACCCGGCTGGCGGGCCTGGGCAACATGTACGTCGCCGAGCTGTGCTTCGTCTCCGGCGTGCACCCCCGCGTGCCCGTCGGCGAGGTGCGCGACCTGCCGCGCATGGTGCGCCGTGGGCGCCAGATGCTCGACCTCAACAAGGAGCGGGCGGTCCAGTCCACCACCGGCGACCTGCGCGAGCGCCGGCGCACGTGGGTCTACCGCCAGGACCACGCGCCGTGCCGGCGCTGCGGCACGAGGGTGGAGGTCGACCTGCAGGGCCCGGCCGGCCGCGAGCGCGCGATCTACTTCTGCCCGTCGTGCCAGCCCGTGCCCGCGGGGCCCGGCCGGCCCTGACCGACAGCCCGACGCGCTCCGAGGCCGCGGCGGGTCAGGCGGCGGAGGCGACGACGGGGCCGGCGGCGCGCGGCACCGGGAGCGGCGTGGCCGCGGTGGCGGCCTCCTCCAGGGCGACGGCGTCGGAGACCGAGCGGAGCACCAGCGAGAGCGGCACGTCGAGGGCCTGGCACAACGAGAACAGCAGCTCGGAGGAGGCTTCCTTCTGGCCGCGCTCGATCTCGGAGATGTAGCCCAGGCTGACCCTGGCCTGCTCGGAGACCTCGCGCAGGGTCATGCCCCGTTGCATCCGCTGCGCGCGGAGCACGTCGCCGAGCAGGCGGCGGAAGAGCACCATGCGAGCCTCCGTGGGTTGTCCGGTCGATCTCCGGGTCGATCAAGGATGCCAACGCTACCGGAGAGGGTTCTGTTCCACCCGGAGGTCCCCGGGGTCGGCGTCGTCGTGGGGCTCCCCGGGACCGGCGGCGGCCTCCTGGTCGAGGTGCACCAGCAGGCCGAGCAGCGCCTCGCGACACGTGCTCTCCTGGATCTGCGCGCGCGTGCCCGCGAGCTCCAGCGACAGCACCGAGGTGACCTCGGGGCCGGCCACGCCGACGAAGACCGTGCCCACCGGGCGCCCCTCCTGCGCGTCGGGCCCGGCCACCCCCGTCGTGGCCAGGGCGTACGTCGCGCCTGCGACCCGGCGGGCGCCCCCGGCCATCGCGGCGGCGCAGTCGGCCGAGACGACGCCGTGCTCGTCGACCAGCTCCTGGGGCACGCCCAGCAGCGAGACCTTGAGGTCGGTGGCGTAGGTGACCGCCCCGCCGCGGTAGACCGCCGACGCACCCGGCACGGCGGTGAGCGCCGCCGCG
Source organism: Nocardioides sp. P86 (assembly GCF_023712465.1). Classification (NCBI taxonomy): domain Bacteria; kingdom Bacillati; phylum Actinomycetota; class Actinomycetes; order Propionibacteriales; family Nocardioidaceae; genus Nocardioides; species Nocardioides sp. P86. Next base: position 162,673 of record NZ_JAMAYE010000001.1, read on the forward strand.
AGGCGGCCGCCGGTGAGCGACTCGGCGGTGGCGACGGTGGCGCCCTCGGCGCGCAGCCGGTCGACCAGGCGGGTGGCGACCTCGGTGAGGTCGTCGGGGGCGGGGCGTCGCAGCATGCCCCGACCCTGCCACAGCGGGTGCGGTGCCGTGCCGTGCGGGCGGGGGCCGGGCGAGGGCACCGCCCGTAGGCTCCCCGGCATGCCGCTGCCCATCGAGGACTACGCCCTGATCGGCGACCGGCGCACCGCGGCGCTGGTCGGGACCGACGGCTCGGTCGACTGGCTCTGCCTGCCCCGCTTCGACTCCCCCGCCTGCCTGGCCGCCCTGCTCGGCACGCCGGAGCACGGCCACTGGCAGCTGGTGCCGACGGTGCCCTACGCCACCGAGCGGCGCTACCTCGGCTCCTCGGCGATGCTGGAGACGACCTTCACCACGGCCGCGGGCGTGGTGACCCTGACCGACGTGATGCCCCGCGGCGACGAGCGGGCCGACCTGGTGCGCCGCCTGGTCTGCGTGAGCGGCACGGTGCCGATGCGTCACGAGTGGCGGCTGCGCCCCGACTACGGCCGGATCCGGCCGTGGGTGCGTCGCGAGTGCCTCGGCGGCGAGGACGTCATCACCGCGGTGGCCGGCCCCGACAAGCTCGTGCTGCGCGGGCCGCGGCTCCCGGTGGCGGTCGACCACACCCACGCCGACGAGTTCAGTCTCGCCGCCGGGGAGGAGCTGTCCTTCGCGATGGTGTGGCTGCCCTCGCACGTCGAGCCCGGTCACCTGGGCGACCTCGACGCGCGGGTGGCCGAGACGGTGGCCGAGGACGAGGCGTGGGCGCAGGTGTGCCGCCAGGACCTCCCCCACCCCGAGGCCGTGCGACGCTCGCTGCTCACGCTGCGGCTGATGACCCACGAGGTGACGGGGGGCATCGTCGCGGCGCCCACGACCTCGCTGCCCGAGGAGTTCGGCGGCGAGCGCAACTGGGACTACCGCTTCTGCTGGCTGCGCGACGCCGCGCTGACGCTCGCCTCGCTGCTGCAGGCCGGCTACACCGAGGAGGCCGCGGCGTGGCGCGACTGGCTGCTGCGCGCGGTGGCCGGCGACCCCGAGGACCTGCAGGTGATGTACGCCGTGGACGGCTCCCGCCGGCTGCCCGAGTCGGAGCTCGACCACCTGCCGGGCTACGCCGGCTCACGACCGGTGAGGATCGGCAACGGCGCCGTCGGGCAGCGCCAGCACGACGTGCTGGGCGAGGTGATGGACGCCCTCGCGCTGGTGCGCGAGCACCTCGGCGACGACGACCCCAACGCCTGGGCGCTGCAGCGGGCCCTGGTCGACGACCTGGTCACCCGCTGGCGCGATCCCGACCACGGCATCTGGGAGATCCGTGGGGAGCCGCGCCACTTCACCCACTCGCGCGCCATGGTGTGGGTCGCCTTCGACCGGGCCGTGCGGGCGGTCGAGGAGCGGGGTCTGCCCGGCGACGTCGACCGGTGGCGCCGCGAGCGCGACGCCGCCCGCGACCTGGTGCTCGGTGAGGGGTGGGACTCCGAGCGGGGCACGTTCGTGCAGCACCCCGGCACCCGCGAGGTCGACGCCTCGCTGTTGGTGCTGGCCACCATCGGGCTGCTGCCCGGCGACGACCCGCGCCTGGCCGGCACCATCCGTGCCGTCGAGGAGGACCTGCTGCGTGACGGGCTCGTGCTGCGCTACCGCACCGCCAGCGGAGTCGACGGGCTCTCCGGCGACGAGCACCCCTTCCTGGCGTGCTCGTTCTGGTTGGCCTCGGCCTACGCCGTCGTCGGTCGCCTCGACGACGCGCGGGCCCTGCTCGGGCGGCTGGTCGGGCTGTCCACCGACGTCGGCCTCCTCGCCGAGGAGTACGACCCGGGGGCCGAGCGCATGGTCGGCAACTTCCCCCAGGCCTTCAGCCACCTGGCCCTCGTGCAGGCGGCGTTCCACCTCGCCGCGGCCGAGCGCCGCTGACGGAGTCCCGCGGTCCGGCGGGCCGGACGCAGGACGGGGCCCTGCCGGTCGGCAGGGCCCCGTCGGTGCTGGTGCGGGTGGTGCGGGTCGGGCGGGTCAGTCGGTCACTTCACGACCCGGATCGTGGAGGTCCCGCCGACGGTCGTGTCGCCCTTGCTCCACTCGACCCGGAGGGTCTTGGTGCCGACCCGGTCGAAGGGTGCGAGGCGGATCTTCGCGACGCCCTGGCGGTTGGTCGTGGCGGTGCGGGTCTCGCCGCCGGGCAGCCGCACGGTGACGGTGCCGCCGCGGGCGGGCTCGCCATCGGCGGTGACCTTCACCCGCAGGGTCACCTTGGTCTTGCCGGCCTTGACCTTCTTGGGGGTGCTGCTGACCTTGAGCGCCAGCTCCGCGGCCGGCGGCGCCACGACGTCCTCGACCAGGTCGAGACCCATGACCACCGGGTCGTGGTCGGAGGAGCGGAACGGGCCGTCGGTGTGGAAGTCGGTCGGGCTGTAGTTGTAGCGGCTGTACTCCATGTAGATCGACTCACCGGAGTTGATGTTCCAGATGTCGTGCCCGGTCATCGCCTCGAGCGCGGCGTCGTTGGCGAGCACGTGGTCGAGGGAGCCGGAGAGGCCGCTGAAGGAGTAGGAGTACTCCGCGTCGGCGCCCTCGCCGTCCTCGATGTTGGTGTAGCCGGCCTGGTAGAGGACCTGGAGCGGGTCCTCCTGGGAGTAGGAGTTGAAGTCGCCGACGAGCAGGACGCCCTCGGCGCCGCTCTCCTGCTGCACACCGGGCACCCAGTCGCGCAGCGCGGTGGCCTGGGCCACGCGGTCGGGGTTGGCGTTGCCCTGCCCGGTGCCGTCGTCGGCGCCGGAGCCCTTGGACTTGAAGTGGTTGACCACGAAGAGGAACGGCTCGTCGCCGCCCGTCGGCGTGAAGGCCTGGGCGATGGGCTCACGGGCGTTGTCGAAGGCCTCGCCCGAGCCGCTCAGCGTGCCGAGGGCACGGGCCTCGCCGCTGCGCTCGACGGCGGCCGGCTTGTAGATGATCGCGTTGCTGATGACGTCCATCTCGGCCGCCGGGGGCAGCTCGGTCGACGACGGGTTGGCCGCCCACGTGCCGGCGCCGGCGTCGGCGTTGAGCGCCGCCACCAGCGTCTCGGTGGCCTCGTCGGCGTCGCCGTCGACGACCAGCGAGTTCTCGATCTCCATGAGGCCCACGACGTCGGCGTCGAGGGCGTTGATGGCCGACACGATCTTGGCCTGCTGCCGCGCGAGGTCCTGGGGGTCCCAGGCGCCGCGCTGCTCGCAGCCCCCGCCCACGGAGTTGCCGTCGCCGTCCTTGTCGGGGAACGTCGTGCAGCCGCCGTCGCCGACGTTGTCGTCGTCGGCGTCGCCGAGGGTGGTGAAGTAGTTGAGGACGTTGAAGGACGCGACCTTGAGGTCGCTCTCGCTGTCGGCCTCGATGCGTGCCTCGTCGGGCGCGTCGGTGCGGGTGTTCTCGAAGGTCGCCGGCGACGTCGCGGTGTAGTCCGGGCCGCTGACGGTCTGCAGCGGCTGGAAGCGGTACGTCGGGGCGCTCGGCGACCCGCCCTGGGTGAGGATGACGTCGTCGGTGAACGTCGCCGCCGCTCCGACCCGCACGGGGGCGGTGTTGGAGAGGTAGGGCGGGGTCAGCGTCTTGCCGTTGGTGCCCGGGGCGTACGTCGTGCCTGAGGCGTCGTCGAGCACGATGGCCCGAGCGGCGTTGTCGGCCTCGACCGCGCGGATCGCCGCGGTGTCCTGGGCGTCGGCGACCTCGGTGGGCTGGATGAGCGGCGTGTCGCCCAGGGCCAGGCCGACCTCGCCGAACTGGTGGGTGGAGAAGGTGTTGGTGACGGTGAAGTCGTCGGTGGGGTCGTAGAGCATCCCCTCCAGCGCCTCCTTCTCCGCCGCCGTGGCGGGCCACGCCGTGGTGGTGGTCGCCGTGACGGGCGCGGCCGGGGTGTCGAGCACCGTGGTCTCGGCCGCCGAGGAGACGACCTGGGTCTGACCGGCGTACTCGTCGACGTCGCCGCTGACCTCGACGTGGTCGCCGGGCTCCACGCTCACGCTGCCGGCACCGTTGGGGTAGTAGACGAAGACGCCGTCGGAGGCGGTGCGGGAGGCCGGGTCGACCGACCCGCCCGTGCCGGGGGTCTGCAGGTAGAACCCGTAGAGGAAGCGCGGGGCCGCGGTCACGACGCCGGAGGTGATGACCGGGTCGCCGTCGAGCGGCGAGGCCGCGCCGGTGCCCTGGATCTCGGGGATGGTGACCTCGACCGGGTCGGGCTCGGGCTCGGGCTCACCGGCGCCGCCGGAGCTCTGCGGCACCGGGGTGCCCTCGACGAAGTCGTCGGCGTTGTCGTCGGAGTCGGTGCCCGTGGCGGTGCGCGCGGCCGAGGTGCTGTTGGTCAGGGCGACGCCGGTGTTGCGCTCCTCGAAGGAGGTGGGCGTCGTGCCGTAGCCGACGGCGTCGAGGACACCGGCCGCGCCGGCGAGCTCGCCGGTGGCGCTCACGGGGGTCTCGGAGGAGGCCAGCACGACGACGCCGTTGCTTCCGGACATGGCGATGGTGCCGGTCGCGTCGGGCGTCGGCAGGGCGGCGGCCGGCGTGGTGCCGGCGGCCTGCTGCACCAGGTAGTGCCCGCCCGCGGGCACGGAGCCCGAGAGGGGCGTGACCTGGGCGCTGGTGCCGGTGGCGCTGCGGTACTGCACCGACATCCCGGTCACGCTGACGGCGCTCGCGGTGGGGTTGTAGAGCTCGATGAAGTCGTGGGTGAAGGCGGCGCCGGTGTTGCCGCCGCCGCCGTAGACCTCGCTGATGACGAGACCGGAGGCGTCGGGCGCGGCCAGGGCGGGGGCTCCGGCGAGGCCGGTGACGACCGCCGCGAGGCTGAACGCCCCGGCGACGGGCAGAGCCACCCGGCGGGTGGCTCGAGGGGACAGGGGCATGACAGACCTTCCGAGGGAGGGGTGCGTGCGGGACGTGCTCGTGGGTGCGCCCGACGGGCGCCCCGGTGGCCGCCGTGAGCGGGGCCGCCGACGTGCGTCGGCGGCCCCGGTCAGGACGGTGCGGTGCTGGGGGTCAGCGGCTCAGCGGGTGCCCGAGACCGGCACGGTGACGGTGGTGCCGCTGGGTGCGGCCACCAGCTCGACCACGCCGCCGGAGGACCCGGCGGGCACGGTGAGGGTGACGGTGGCGCTCCCGCCGTTGTCGGTGGTGATCGGGAAGGTGCCGAGCGGGCTCGTGGTCGAGCCGTCGACGTAGGTCGCGGTCAGCTCGGTGTTGGCCGGGCTGCCCAGCGAGGTGAGGTTGAGCTTCGAGAGGGTGAAGCTCGCCTCCTCGCCGGCGACGAGCGCGTCGGGAAGGCCCGACTCGGTGACCTGCTGGCGGGCGAAGTCGGGCGAGACCGGGTCGTTGCCGGCCAGGTAGTCGCGCCAGAGCTCGGCGTCGAGCAGGCCGGTGTCGGTGAAGGTGCCGTTGGTGAAGGCGCGGAAGTTGTCGCCGCCCGTGGCCAGGAACGACAGCGTCGAGATCGTGTAGGTGCGCGCCGGGTCGAGCGGCTCGCCGTCGATGAGCACCGAGGTGATCCGCGAGCCGGCGGCGGCCGTCGGGTCGGTGGTGACCTGGACGTTGTCGGACATGCCGAGCTGCAGGTAGGGACGCGAGGGCACGGTGCCGTCGGCGTTGGTCTGGTACTGCTGCTCGAGCACCTGCTTGAGGTCGGCGCCGGTGAGCCGGACGATCGCGACGGTGTTGTTGAAGGGCAGCACGGCGTTGGCCTCGGCGAAGGTGACCACGCCGTCGGTGTTGGCCGGGTTGCTGGTCGTGTCGCCGGCGAAGAGCAGCTCGGCGCGCAGGCCGCCGGGGTTGGTCAGCCCGAGGTCGGGCTCGGCGAAGTCCTGCACGCCGTCGCGCAGGGCGTTGGCGACGAGGTCGCCCAGGGCCGACTCCTCCGCACGGGCGTCGCGCGTGCCACCGGTGTAGCCGTCGGGGCCGTAGCTGCCGCCGGAGAACGCGGTGGTGATGTCGTCGGTGATCTCCGCGACCGGCTGGTTGCCGACCTCGGCGGCCAGCCGCAGCGCGCGGTTGGTGATCTGCTGCACCTTGACCACCGCGGGGTAGGACAGGTCGGCCTCGGCGACGCGGGCGACGTTCTCCTGCGTGTAGGCCTTCACCCGGCCCGTGCGCTGGTTGACGCTCAGGGTGATCCGGCCGATGTTCTCGCCGTAGGAGCCGGTCTGCAGGACCGGTCGGGTGCGCTCGGTGCCGGGCACGGGGGCGTCCCAGGCGTACTGCTTGTGGGTGTGGCCGGTGAAGATCGCGTCGACCTTCGGCGTGGTCCTCGTGACGATGCGGGCGAAGGCGCCGCCCTCGGCGACCTCCTCCTCCAGCGTGGCGCCCGCGGGGGCACCCTCGCCGGCGCCCTCGTGGAACTCCGCCACGAGCACGTCGGCCTCGCCGTTGCCCGGCCTGCCGTCGGAGAGCTGGCGCGCGACGCGGTTGACCGCGGCGACCGGGTCGCCGAACTCGATGCCCTCGATGCCGGCGGGGCTGACCAGGCTCGCGGTCTCCTCCGTCACGGCGCCGATGACGCCGACGGTGACCCCGGCGCGCTTGAAGGTGTCGTAGGCCGGCAGGACCGGCGTGCGGGTGCCCTCGGCGTAGACGTTGGCCCCGAGGTAGGAGAAGTCGGCGACGTTGTCCACGCGGCCGTCGAGGTCGTCGAAGCCGCGGTCGAACTCGTGGTTGCCCACCGACGACGTCTTGAGGCCCAGGGCGTCGAGCACCTTCAGCGTCGGCCGGTCCTTGAACTGGCTGGAGGCGAAGAGCGAGGCGCCGATGTTGTCGCCGGCGCTGAGGAAGAGCGTGCGCTTGGGACCGTTGGCGGCCTTGAGCCCCTCGACCGTGGTGGCGAACTTCGTGGTGTTGGCGTCGATGCGACCGTGGAAGTCGTTGATGTTGAGCAGGGTGAGGTCGACGACCTTGTCCGCTCGCGGAGCCGGGGCCGACGGAACGGCCTGGGCGGGAGCGACGGTGGTGACCGAGAGGGCGGCGGCCGCGAGGCCGAGGCCCAGCGACGCGGCGAGCGGACGGGTGGCCCGTCCGGACCAGGAGCGAGATAGCACGAGTGGGAGATCCTTCACACCAAATGGGCGATTGACCTCCGGACCCTAACCCCGGATCAGCGCTGCGCGACCGGGTCGTCAGGTGACAACTGGGTTACGACTTGCCGCTCCCGCGCAGCTCGTGGCGCTGGCGCCACACGCCGCGGTAGAACTCGGCGCCCGACCACAGCGTGAGGGCCACGGCCACGGCCAGCAGCGCCTGGGCGACGTAGAACAGCACCTCGCCGGGCGTCTCGAGCCACGAGGGCAGGTCGGGGTCGAGCAGGGGCAGGACCAGCAGGCCGAGGGCCAGGCCCTGCACGGTCGTCTTGAGCTTGCCGAGGTCGGCGGCCGCGATGACCACGCGCTTGAGCACCGAGAGGCGCAGCAGCGTGACGCTCCACTCGCGCAGCAGCACCAGGATCGTCACCCACCACCACACCTCCCCCACGATCGAGAGCCCGATGAAGGCCATGCCGGTGATCGCCTTGTCGGCGATGGGGTCGGCGATCTTGCCGAAGTCGGTCACCAGGTTGCGCGCACGGGCGATGTCGCCGTCGATCTTGTCGGTGGCCATGGCCACGAAGAAGATCACCCAGGCCACGGTGCGCCAGGTGCCGGAGTCACCGCCGTCGACGAGCAGCGCGGCGCCGAAGAACGGCACCAGCACGATGCGCAGCGTGGTGAGCACGTTGGGCAGGTTGAGGTTGCTCGGCCTCGGCGAGACGGGCTCGACCTCGGGCTGGGTCATCGGACTCCTCCGGTGGGCTCGGCGAGCAGGTCGACGCCGTCGGTCGAGACGACGGTGGCCGCGACCAGGCGGCCCACGGCGTGGGCGCCCTCGCGCGGGGCCTCGAGCGTCGTGGTGCCGTCGACCTCGGGGCCCTGGTGGGCGGCGCGGCCCTCGGCGGTGCCGTCCTCGCCGAGCGACTCCACGAGCACCTCGACGTGCTCGCCGATGCGCTCCTCGGCCCGCTGGGCGTTGAGCTCCTCGACCAGGGCGGTGACGTGCTCGGCGCGGGCGCGGACCTCGTCGTCGTCGAGCTTGCCGTCGTAGGAGGCGGCCTCGGTGCCGTCCTCGTCGGAGTAGCCGAAGACGCCGGTGACGTCCATGCGGGCGGCGACGAGGAAGTCGCACAGGGTCTGCAGGTCCTCCTCGGTCTCGCCGGGGAAGCCGACGATCACGTTGGAGCGCACCCCGGCCAGCGGGGCGGCGGCGCGCACCTGCTCGAGCAGGCCGAGGAACGACTCGGGGTCGCCGAAGCGGCGCATCCGGCGCAGCACCGTGGCGCTGGCGTGCTGGAAGGACAGGTCGAAGTACGGCACCACGCCGGGGGTGTCGCCGATCGCCTGCACCAGGCCCGGGCGGGTCTCGGCCGGCTGGAGGTAGGACACCCGGACCCGCTCGACGCCGTCGACCGCGGCCAGCTCGGGCAGCAGCGTCTCGAGCAGGCGCAGGTCGCCCAGGTCCTTGCCGTAGGACGTGGAGTTCTCACTCACCAGGAAGAGCTCGCGCGCGCCCTGCTCGGCCAGCCAGCGGGCCTCGGCGAGCACGTCGGAGGGCCGGCGGCTCACGAACGAGCCGCGGAAGGCCGGGATCGCGCAGAAGGAGCAGCGCCGGTCGCAGCCGCTGGCCAGCTTGAGCGCCGCCATCGGGCCCGAGTCGAGACGGCGGCGTACGGCGCGGGGGCCGGTCGCCGGGCCGCCGGCACCGACCGTCGCCGGGTCGGCCGCCGAGCCCGCGACGGGGGCCGCCGGCGGCACCTGGTCACCGTGGCCGGGCACCGGGGTGGTGGAGGCGGCGCGGTCGACCGGCGAGATCGGCAGCAGCAGGCGCCGGTCCTGGGGGGTGTGCGGGTGGTGCACCCCGCCGGCGACGATGGAGCGCAGCCGGGCGGCGATGTCGGGGTAGTCGTCGAAGCCCAGCACCGCGTCGGCCTCGGGCAGCGACTCGGCCAGGTCCTTGCCGTAGCGCTCGGCCAGGCAGCCGACGGCGACGACGGCCTGGGCCCTGCCGCCCGTGCCGGCCGAGGCCTTGAGGTCGGCGGCCTGGAGCAGGGTGTCGACGGAGTCCTTCTTCGCGGCCTCCACGAAGCCGCAGGTGTTGACGACCACCGTGTCGGCGGCGGCGGGGTCCTCGACGAGGCGGAAGCCGCCGGCCTCCAACCGGCCGGCCAGCTCCTCGGAGTCGACCTCGTTGCGGGCGCAGCCCAGGGTCACCATGGCGACCGAGAGCAGCTCGCCGTCGGCCGCGGTGTCGGCGTCGTCGCGGGCGGGGCGGGAGGCGGGGAGGGATTCAGTCGTCATGATCGCCCCCGAGTATGCCGCCCGCACGGGGCCGGGCACGAACCCTCGACACGCGCGCGCCCCCGCTCCCGGCGCGTGGGCACCGGGGACGGGGGCGCGTCGAGGGGCGGGTCGACGGACGCTGGACGGGTCAGCCCGGCTGCTCGCCGGGCTTGACCGCCAGCACCGGGCAGGTGGCGGCCAGCAGGATGCGCTGGGCCACGCTGCCCATCAGCAGCTTGCCGACCGGGGTGCGCCGGCGCAGCCCGATGACCACGAGGCGTGCGTCGACATCGCTGGTCACCTGCAGCACCTGGTCGGCGACGTCGCCACCGACCGACTGGCGCACCTCGAAGGGCACGCCGGCCGCCGCGAGCTCGCGCTCGACCTGCTGCAGGGCCTCGGGGCCGGCGTAGCGGTCGTCGACCAGCGCGTCGCCCTTGGTGGCGTTGACCACCAGCACACCGCGGCCGCGGTCGCGGGCCTCGAAGACGCCGTGGGCCAGGGCGACGGCGCCGAACTCGTCGGGGGCCCAGGCCACCACGACCCAGCCCTTCGCGCTGCTCGCGTCGTGCGACGCCGGGGTGCCGGCCTGGTCCTGCGTGCGGTCGTGCGTCTGGTCGCTCATCGACCCACCTTCTCATCGTCGCTCTCGGGGGCCGCGTCGGCGACCGCACCGTCGGTGGCGCTGGCCGGGACGGCCGGTGCCTGGGGTCCACGGACACGGCTCACCACGACCGGCGCCAGCACGGCGAGGGCGATGATCGCGTAGACCACGACCGCCAGCGGCTCGCTCACCAGGCCGGAGAAGTCGCCGCCGGAGATGCTCAGCGCCTCGCGCAGCTTGCCCTCCATGAGGGGGCCCAGGATGACGCCGAGGATCAGCGGCAGCACCGGGAGGCCGAAGCGGCGCATCATCAGCCCGAGCAGGCCGAAGACGAGCAGCAGGCCCACGTCGAAGGGGTCGAGGTTGGTGGCGTAGGCCCCCAGGCAGGCGAAGAACAGGATGCCGGCGTAGAGCTGGGGCCGCGGGATGCGCAGCAGCTTGGCCCACAGCGGGGCCAGCGGCAGGTTGAGCACCAGCAGCAGCAGGTTGCCGATCAGCAGGCTGGCCAGCAGGGTCCAGACCAGGTCGGCCTGGTCGGTCATCAGCTGCGGGCCGGGCTGGATGCCGTAGCCCTGGAGCGCGGCGAGCATCACCGAGGCGGTGGCGGTGACCGGCAGGCCCAGGGCCAGCATCGGCACGAACATGCCGGCCGCCGAGGCGTTGTTGGCGGCCTCGGGCCCGGCGACGCCCTCGATGGCGCCCTTGCCGAACTCGTCGTTCTTGGCCAGCTTGCGCTCCGAGACGTAGGACAGGAACGTCGGGATCTCCGCGCCGCCGGCGGGGATGGCGCCGAAGGGGAAGCCCAGCGCCGTGCCGCGCAGCCACGGCTTCCACGAGCGCCTCCAGTCGTCCTTGCCCATGAAGGGCTGGCCGACGGGGATGATCTGCAGCGGGCTGCGGCGCAGGTGGGCCGCGACCCACAGCGCCTCGCCGAGGGCGAAGATGCCGACCGCGACGACGACGATGTCGAGGGGGTCGATCAGCTGCGGCAGGCCGAGGTCGAGGCGGGCCTGGGCGGTGTTGGGGTCGAGGCCGACCAGGCCGATGGTGAGGCCGAGGAAGAGCGCGATGAAGCCGCGCAGCGCCGAGGAGCCCAGCACGGCGGTCGTCATCACCAGCGCCAGCAGCATGATCGCGAAGTACGACGGAGCGCCGATCTGCACCGCGACGTCGGCCAGCGGCGGGGCGAAGAAGGCCACCAGCAGCGTGCCGATGGTGCCGGCGACGAACGAGCCGACCGCGGCGGTGGCCAGCGCCTGGGCGGCCCGGCCGCGCTTGGCCATCTTGTTGCCCTCCAGCGCGGTCATCACCGACGCCGACTCACCGGGGGTGTTGAGCAGGATGGAGGTGGTGGAGCCGCCGTACATGCCGCCGTAGTAGATGCCGGCGAACATGATGAAGGCCTGGGTCGGCTCGAGGCCGAAGGTCACCGGCAGCAGCAGCGCCACGGCCATGGCCGGGCCGATGCCGGGCAGCACGCCGACGAAGGTGCCGAGCAGCACGCCGACGGCGGCGAAGAGCAGGTTCTCGGGGGTCGCGGCCTGTTGCAGGCCGCCCCAGAGGAGGTCGAAGTCACCCATCACAAGATCCCATCGAGGATGCCGGGGGCCAGGGGGATGCCCAGGCCGACGTAGAACGCGTACCAGCTGCCGATCGCCAGCACGAGGCCGGCGATCACGTCGCGGATCAGCGTGCGGGAGCCGAGCGCCCAGGCGGCGCCGGCGAAGAGGACGGCGCCGGTGACGGCCCAGCCGAGCAGGTCGACCGTGGCGATCGTGAAGGCCAGGACGCCGACCAGCTTGGCCACGGTGGCCCAGTCGGCGCGCTGGGCGAGGTCGACGTCCTCGCCGCCCTCGGGCTCGGCCTTCGAGCCGCGGGCCGTGGCGATGGCGAGGAGCACGCCGAGCAGCACCAGCACGGCGCCGATGACGTAGGGGAAGACCCGCGGGCCGACCGGGTCGCCGAAGCCGACGCTGAGGGTGGAGGCGTCGTAGAAGGTGTAGGCGCCGACGACGACGAGCAGGGCGGCCAGCGGGTACTGCGCCTTGTCGACGCCGCCCTCGGGCCGGTGGTCACCGGCCGGGGCGTGCCCGCCGGGGGTGCCCGGGGCGCCGGGCGAGGTCGTGGTGGGAGTGCTCACAGCAGGTCCAGCTCCTCGAGCGTCGACGAGACGCGGTCGTCCTGCTCCAGCAGGAAGGCTTCGAAGTCGTCCCCGGTGCGGAAGGCGTCGATCCAGCCGTTCTTCTCGAGCGTCTGCTGCCACTGCGGGGAGTCGTGCATCTCCGAGAGGTAGGCGATCAGCTCGTCCTGACGCTCCTCGGAGATGCCGGGCGGGGCCAGGACGCCGCGCCAGTTGATGAAGACCAGGTCGATGCCCGACTCGGTGAGGGTCGGGGCGTCCTTGACGGCCTCGCCGGTCAGCCGCTCCTCGCCGGAGACCGCGAGCACGCGCAGGTCGCCGGCGGCGATCTGGCCCTCGAACTCGCTGAGGCCGGAGAAGCCGACCTGGATCTTGTTGCCCAGCAGGGCGCTGGTCAGCGGGCCGCCGCCGTCGTAGGTGACGTAGCGGACCTCCTGCGGGTCGATGCCCACGGTCTCGGCCAGCTGCATCGGGAAGAGGTGGTCGGGGCCGCCGGGCGAGGAGCCGCCGCCGACGACGATCGAGCCGGGGTCGGCCTTCCAGGCCTCCACCAGGTCGTCGATGGTCTCGAACGGCGACTCCGCCGGCACGAGCACGCCCTCCTGCTCCTCGATCAGCTGGGCGATCGGGGTGGCGTCCTGCGGCCGGGCGTCGGAGGCGAAGGAGTACGTCGAGCCCACGACCCCCAGCCCGATGGTCATCAGCAGGTGCTCGTTGCCCTCCTGGCCCATCAGCTGGCTCATCGCGGCCGCGCCGCCGGCGCCGAGGATGTTGGTGACCTGGAAGCTGCCGCCGGTGATGTCGTCCTGCTCCATGACCCCCACCGCCGCGCGGCCGGTCTGGTCGTAGCCGCCGCCGGGGCTGTTGGGGATCCACATGTCGAGGTCGGCGCTGTCGTCGCCGCGGGTCACGCCGCAGGAGGAGGCGGTGAGGGCCAGGGCCGTGGCCAGCGCGGCCGCCACGACGCGGGCGCGTCGCGGACCGGGCCGACCAGGCCGGCGGTCACGGCGTGGGCCCCCTCGCGGGGCCCGGGGTGCTGCGGGGAACATGTCTCTCCTGGGGAGTCGACGGGGTGGGACGTGTCGATCGTCACGCAGGCTGTGTCGGCCGTCACGATTAGGCAACCAAAGGAGGTTGTGGAACTTGTGGTCACGTCGCGGTGAGCGCGCCCGGGCCGGGGCCGGCTCGACGCCGCCGTCGCCCGGGGCGGCGACCGAGCGCGAGCCCTCGTCGCGCCGCCACCTCAGCCTGGCCGGGCAGTTCCTGATCCTCCAGCTGGTGGTGCTGCTGCTCGTCGTGCTGGTGACCAGCGTGGTGTCGGTGCGCCAGAGCGACGCCGACTTCCGCGACACCCGGGGCGCCCGGCTGCGCGCCGCCGCCGACAGCCTGGCCAACACCCCGGCGGTGCAGCTGGGCCTGCTCGGCACGGACGACGCGCGCTCGCTGGCCTTCTACACCCAGCAGCGGCAGAACGACGTGGGCGCCAGCACGGTCTACCTCACCTCCCCCGACGGCACGGCCTTCGTCGCCACCGACCCGACCCGCGAGGGCGAGCAGGTGCAGCTGGGCCCCGACGCCGCGCAGGGACGCACCTGGACCGGCGACATCGTCGACCGGGGCAACCGGGTCATCGCCGCGCAGGTGCCGGTCTACGCCGGCGCCCGCGCCGCGACGCCGGGCCGGGCGGGCCGGCCCCCGCGCGTGGTGGGGCTGGTGGTCGTCACCGAGGACTACCCACCCATCACCGAGCGGCTGCGCCAGACCACGGCCGACCTGCTGGTGGTGCTGCTGAGCGGGCTGGCCCTCGGCCTGGCCGGCTCCTGGCTGCTGGCGCGCCTGATCAAGCGGCGTACGCGGGGCCTGGAGCCGGCGGAGATCTCCGCGCTCGCCGACCAGCGCGAGGCGCTGCTGACCTCGATCCGCGAGGGGGTCGTGGCGGTCAACGGCGACGGCGTCGTCACGGTGGTCAGCGACAGCGCGCGCGAGCTGCTCGGCCTGCCGCCCGGCACGCAGGGCCGCGCCCTGGCCGACCTGCCGGTCAGCGACGCCGTGCGCGACCTGCTGCTGGCCCCCGACGACCTGCGCGACGGCGTGCTCGTCGTCGCGGGCCGGGTGCTGGTGACCAACCGCAACCAGGTCACCGCCGGCGGGCGCCGCATCGGCACCATCACCACCCTGCGCGACCGCACCGAGCTGCTCGCGATGCAGAGCGAGCTCACCGCCCGCGAGAGCGTCACCGAGACCCTGCGCGCGCAGACCCACGAGTTCAGCAACCAGCTGCACACCATCTCCGGGCTGCTCCAGCTCGAGGAGTACGACGAGCTCCAGGGCTTCCTCGGCACCCTCAACCGGCGTCGCGCCGAGATCACCGACCACGTGCTGGCCCGCGTGGACGACCCGGCGGTCTCCGCACTGCTCATCGCCAAGACCACCCTGGCCGCGGAGCGGCGCGTCGAGCTGCTGCTGCGCGACGACACCTCGCTCCCCCGCCTCGACCCCGAGCTGTCGGCCGACGTCGGCACCGTGCTGGGCAACCTGGTCGACAACGCCGTCGACGCGGTCGTGGCCGGCGGCGCGGGCGGCGGCGCGGGCGGCGCGGGCCGGGTCGACGTGCGCCTGGTGCGCGAGGGCGACGGCACCGTGGTGGTGCAGGTCGCCGACACCGGACCCGGGGTGCCCGAGGACCGGCGCGAGGCCGTCTTCCGCCGCGGGGTGACCACCAAGCCCGGTGACGCGAGCGGGCGCGGGGTGGGTCTGGCGCTGGTGCAGGTGGTGTGCGAGCGGCGCGGCGGGTCGGTCTCGGTGCACAATGCCGAGGGCGCCGTCTTCACCGCGCGGCTGCCCGACCCCACCGAGCCGATCCCACCGACCCCAGGACCGTGACCCCAGCGCCGTGACCGAGCCGACCGACCTGACCGTGCTGGTCGTCGACGACGACTTCATGGTCGCCTCGATCCACACCCGCTTCGTCGAGCGCGCCGAGGGCTTCCGGGTCGTGGGCGTCGCCGCGACCGGCGAGACCGCGCTGGCCGAGATCGAGCGGCTCTCCCCCGACCTGGTGCTGCTCGACGTGCACCTGCCCGACCTCAGCGGCATCGAGGTGCTGCGCCGGCTGCGGGGTGCCGGCAACGACGTCGGCGTCGTCATGGTCACCGCGGCCCGCGAGGCCGACACCGTGCGCGCGGCGGTCGCCGGCGGCGCGGCGCACTACCTGGTCAAGCCCTTCGAGGCCGACGACCTGCACTGGCGCCTCGAGGCCTTCCGCGCCTCCCGCGCCGCCCTCGCCGGCACGGCCACCCCGGGGCAGGACGACATCGACGCCGCCTTCGCCCCCCTCAACCGCGGCCGCGAGGTGCTGCCCAAGGGCCTGAGCCGCGAGACCGCCGACACCGTGCTCGCCGCCCTCGACGACGGCGTGGAGCGCTCGGCCGCGGAGTGCGCGGAGGCGGTCGGCATCTCCCGCGTCAGCGCCCGGCGCTACCTCGAGCACTTCGTCGCCCAGGGACGCCTCGCCGTGCGGTTGCAGTACGGCGGCTCCGGGCGCCCCGAGCGCCGCTACCGCCGCGCCTGACGCGCGGGGGCCCGCGGCGCCCCCGCCGCGGACGCCATGCGCACCGTGGATGCGCATCCACCCGTCGCATGACGTCCCGCTCCCGCCGCCACCCGAGGCTGCCGCGGACGCACCGCGGCCCCGAGGAGCAGCTGCTCCTCGGGGCCGGGTGGCGGTGTGCGGGTCGCGCCCGTGCGGTCAGTCCTCGACGGTGAAGGTGTCCTGGGCGGTCTTGCCCGTGGCGCCGAGGGCGCCGCGGTCCTGGCCGTCGACGGCGACCTCGACGGAGCCGTCGGACGACTGCACGCGCACCGGCTGGGAGACCTTGTCGATGACCTTGACCTGGCCGAAGGTCAGCGTGCCCTTGAAGACCAGCTCGTTGTCGCCGTCGCGCACCCACACCGTGGCGCCGCCACCGGCGGCGGTGAGGGTGACCGGCACGCGGGCTCCCGCCGAGGACTGCACGGCGGCCGGCAGGTTCGGGGCCGGGTCGCGCAGGTCGACCGGCTGGTCCATGACCAGCCGCGCGACCGACCAGCAGAGCACGAGCGCCATGACCGCGGCGATCATGATCGACCAGTTCGGGCCGCCGCGGGTGCCGCGGATCGCCCCGCCCGCCCCGAGCTCGGCCTCGAAGACGCGGCGCGGGTTGATCGGGGCGTCGGCGTACCTCGCGTCGTAGTCGGCGAGCAGCGGCGCCACGTCGACGCCGAGCACGCGGGCGAGCGTGCGCAGGTGGCCGCGGGCGTAGAAGTCGCCGCCGCAGGGGGCGAAGTCGTCGACCTCGATGGACTCGATGACGTGCGGACGGATGCGGGTGCGCTCGGCCAGCTGGTCGACGCTGAGGCCCAGACGGGTCCGGGCCGCGGCCAGCTCGGGGCCGATCACGGGGTCCTCGGCCGGCTCGGCACCGAGGTCGTCGATGACGATGGGTGCCACGGCGTCGCCGGCGGTGGCGATCGGGCTGACCCGGTCGCCCCACACCACGGTGTCCTCGACCAGGCTCACGCTGCCGCTGCGGCGCAGCTCGCGCGCCTCGGGGAGGCCGCGGCGGGTGTGGTCGTCGGACTCGTCGTCGGCGAGGTCGAGGGCGTTGGCGCCGTGCACCAGGTCGGTGCGGATCTCGCTGCGCACCGCCACGACGGGCTCGCGCAGCGGGCTCGGCGTCGCGCTCGGGGTGACCTCGGGGCGCCCCATGACGGGCGCGCCCACGGGCGAGCCCGGGCCGCGCACGGCGCCGGTCCCGGCGGGGGCGTCGCGGGAGGAGTCGTCGTCGGAGGAGTCGCCGTCGGCGGCCCGCTCGCGGCGCCAGGGCAGCCGCGAGGCCAGGTCGCCGATGGCCTGGGCGAGCGCGGGACGGGGGTCGTGGGAGCGACCCGCGTCCTCCTCGGCCTCCTCGTGGGCGAGACGGCCGCCGTCGTCGCCGGGGGCGTACGCCGCAGCGCTCGCACCCACCGCGGGGCGCACGGCCGTGTCGTCGGGTCCGGCGGGGGGCGCGGTGGCTGCGGGGACCTCGTCGGTCCCGGCCGCCGGGGGCTGCTCGGCGGTGACCCGCTGGGACACCGGGCGCTCGGCGTCGGCGCCGGCGACGGCAGCTGCTGCGGTGCCCGCGGCGGCCTCGGTGTGACCGGTGGGCGCGGTGGCCGGGTCGCCGTCGTGGACGGCGGCCCAGGCCTCGTCGTCGAGGTACTCGTAGCCCTCGATCTCGACCACCTCGACGGCGCCACCCGCGAGGGCGTCGAGGGCGTCGACGACGGTGGCGCCGGGCTCGACGCCGACCACGCGGGTCGAGACCGACAGCGGCACCGAGATCGGGTCGTCGTCGCCGGCCAGGACGTCGATGGCCCCGTCGCGCACGACGCGGCGGCGCGGGAGCACCTCGACGGCCTCGATCTGGGTCCAGGGCAGGCCGCGCCACGTGCGGCCGGTGCGCAGGCGCACCCCGAGGTCGTCGGCGACGAAGAGCGGGGTGCGGGCGTCGCGCAGGACCAGGGCGTGGCCGACGGCCACGAGGCCCATCACGGCGCAGAGCGCCCAGTCGAGCGCCGCGCCCGTCGCGGTGGCGCGGGCGAGGTAGGCCGCGGCCACGAGGGCGGCGACGCCCCCGATGGCGCCGGCCAGCACGCCGTTGCGGCGTACCTCCACCGTGCGCGGCGCGGCGCCGTGCTCGTCGGCGGCCAGGCTCTCGGTGACTCCCTCGGCGGGCTCGGTCAGGTCGGTGTGGATGTCGTTCACATCTCCCCCTGCAGGGTCGCGATGACGCCGTCGATCTCGTCGGGCTTGACCAGCACGTCGCGGGCTTTGGAGCCCTCGCTGGGTCCGACGACGCCACGGCTCTCCATGATGTCCATCAAGCGGCCCGCCTTGGCGAAGCCGACACGCAGCTTGCGTTGCAGCATCGAGGTCGACCCGAACTGCGTGGACACGACGAGCTCGATGGCCTGGATGACCAGGTCCATGTCGTCGCCGATGTCGTCGTCGAGCTCGCGCTTGCTGGCCGCGGGGGCGGTGACGTCCTCGCGGTAGGTCGGCTCGAGCTGCTCCTTGCAGTGCTTGACCACCTGGGCGATCTCGGCCTCGGTGACCCACGACCCCTGCACGCGCACGGCCTTCGAGGAGCCCATGGGCAGGAAGAGGCCGTCACCCTGACCGACCAGCTTCTCGGCGCCCGGCTGGTCGAGGATGACCCGGCTGTCGGCGAGCGAGGAGGTGGCGAAGGCCAGTCGCGAGGGCACGTTGGCCTTGATCAGGCCGGTGACCACGTCGACCGAGGGCCGCTGCGTCGCGAGCACCAGGTGGATGCCGGCCGCGCGGGCCAGCTGGGTGATGCGCACGACCGCGTCCTCGACGTCACGCGGGGCGACCATCATCAGGTCGGCCAGCTCGTCGACGATGACCAGCAGGTAGGGGTAGGGCGAGAGCTGGCGCTCGGACCCGAGCGGCACCTCGACCTTGCCCGCCCTGACGGCCTTGTTGAAGTCGTCGATGTGGCGGAAGCCGAAGTTGGCCAGGTCGTCGTAGCGCATGTCCATCTCGCGCACGACCCAGGCCAGCGCCTCGGCGGCCTTCTTGGGGTTGGTGATGATCGGGGTGATCAGGTGCGGCACGCCCTCGTAGGCGTTGAGCTCGACCCGCTTGGGGTCGACCATGATCATCCGCACCTCGTCGGGCGTGGAGCGCATGAGGATCGAAGTGAT
The DNA here is from genome assembly GCF_023712465.1 of Nocardioides sp. P86. Taxonomy (NCBI): domain Bacteria; kingdom Bacillati; phylum Actinomycetota; class Actinomycetes; order Propionibacteriales; family Nocardioidaceae; genus Nocardioides; species Nocardioides sp. P86. The sequence continues at coordinate 181,544 of NZ_JAMAYE010000001.1, forward strand.
CATCGAGTTGATGAACGACGACTTGCCCGAGCCCGTGGCGCCCGCGACGAGCAGGTGCGGCATCTTGGCGAGGTTGGCGACCACGAAGCCGCCCTCCACGTCCTTGCCGAGCCCGGCGATCATCGGGTGGTGGTCGGAGCGCGCCGTCGTGGAGCGCAGCACGTCGCCGAGGGAGACGATCTCCTTGTCGACGTTGGGGATCTCGATGCCGATCGCCGACTTGCCGGGGATCGGGCTGAGGATCCGCACGTCGGCCGAGGCGACGGCGTAGGCGATGTTCTTGCTCAGCGCGGTGACCTTCTCCACCTTCACCGCGGGGCCGAGCTCGACCTCGTAGCGGGTGACGGTCGGGCCGCGGGTGTAGCCGGTGACCTGGGCGTCGATGTTGAACTCGTCCATGACCTGCATGAGGCGGTCGACGACCGCGTCGCTGGCCTTGGAGCGGGCCTTGTGCACCGAGCCGGGCTTGAGCACCTCGCCGGCGGGCAGGTGGTAGGTGACGTCGCCGGAGAGCGCGAGCTGCTCCACGCGCGCCGGCAGCGGCGTGTGCGGCGGCGGGACCAGCTCCTCCTTGGCCTCCGGCTCGTCGTCCTCGCCGAGGTCGGCGAGCGCGGGGGCGACCGGGCGCGGCGCCGACGGCTTCGCCGCCGGGGTGCGCGGCTCGGGGGCGAAGAGGTCGACGCCGGCGTCCGTGGCGACCTCCTGCTCCATGGCGACCTCGATGGGGTCCTTGCGGCGCCGCTTCTTCAGCTCGCGGTCGCTGAGCACCGGGCTGTCGTAGGCCGGGTCGCCCATCTCGGGGTCGATCTCGTCCTCGGCGTCGTGGCGCCCGCGGCGCGAGCGGGTGGCCCGGGTGTCGTCGTCGTCCTCGTAGAGGTCGCGGCCCAGGGCGCGGTCGCGCAGGTCGGCGAGCTTGACCGGCACCTGGTAGAGCGGGGTGGCGGTGACGACCAGCAGGCCGAAGACGGCGAGCAGCACGAGCAGCGGGACGACGACGTACTCCTCGCGGAGCAGGTCGAGCAGCAGCGAGGAGACGACGTAGCCGATCGCGCCGCCACCCTCCTGCAGCGGGCTGGCGTCGCCGCGCACGGGCTGCGGGCTGCCGCCGGCGATGTGCACGATGCCGAGCACACCGAGGGCCAGCGAGCTCCAGCCGATGACCTGACGACCGGCCGGGCCGTTGCCGACCGGGTCGCGCATGGTGCGCCAGCCGACGACCACCAGGGCCAGCGGCACCAGCCAGCCGACCTTGCCGACGGAGCCGGTGACCGCGGTGCGGGTGATCTCCATGGCGCTGCCACCGAGCTGGAACCACACGGCGGCGGCGGCGACGACCGCGAGGGCGAGCACGAAGAGGCCCGCACCGTCGCGACGGTGCTCGGGGTCGAGCTCACGAGCACCGTGACCGATGCCGCGGGCCAGGGCGCCCACGCCGTGCGCAAGGGCGAGCCAGGTGGCGACCACGCCGCGCAGGACCGCGTCGAAGAGGCGCGCGACCGGGCCGCGGCCGGTGCGCACGGCGCGCGGCGCCGGACGCGCGGCGGGGCGCTTGGTCGCGGGCCGCTTGGCCGTCGAGCGACCGCCCGTCCGGCTCGCCGGACGGGCTGCGGTCTTCTTCTTGGGCGCAGGCCGCTTGCCGGTGGCCTTGCTGCGCGCGGTCGAGGTGGTCGGGGTACTCCGTGGTCGGGCGCTCGAGCCACTGCGGGACGTCGTGGGGGACGTCGACGTGGACGTGCTCGTGCTCCGCGACCCCGGCGGGGAAGACGTACGGGTCGCCATGCTGGTTAACCTAGAGGAACGCCACTCCAGTCACAGGGACCACAGGAAGCGTGTCGCGCCCCAGCCGTCACCACTCCCCCACCGGGGTGGGCGGACCCCGGTGGACCGGCGGTGGTGGCACGGCGGGCATCCCGCGCCGGGCGGGCCTCAGGCGGGCAGCAGGCCGGCGGCCTCGAGGCCGGCGCGCAGCGCGGCGACCTCGGTGTCGTCGAGCTCCAGCAGCGGCGAGCGGACCCGGCGGTTGTCGAGCACGCCGAGCAGCTCGAGGCTCGCCTTGGCCGTGGTGGCGCCGTAGTTGGCCACCCCCATGACGGCCTCGATCGCCGGGAGCATCCGGGTGTAGATGTCGAGGGCCTCACCGACACGGCCCGCGCGGTGCGCGTCGTGCATGGCGCGCAGCTGGTCGCCGGCGACGTGGCCCACGACCGAGACGAAGCCGACCGCGCCGTGGGCCAGCCAGCCGAGGTTGGCGATGTCGTCGCCGGAGTAGAGCGCCAGGCCGAGCTGGCTGATCCGCACCCCGCGGGCCAGGTCGCCCACCGCGTCCTTGACCGCGAGCACCTGCTCCCAGCGGGCGACCTCGGCGTAGGACTCCAGGCTGAGCTGGGTGCCGGTGCGGCCCGGCACGTCGTAGAGCATCACCGGCACGTCGCTGGCCCCGACGACCTGGCGGAAGTGGTGCAGCACCCCGGCCTGGCCGGGCTTGTTGTAGTAGGGCGTCACCAGCAGCAGCCCGTCGGCGCCGGCCTGCGCGGCCTGCTTGGCCAGGCCGATGGAGGTGCGGGTGTCGTTGGTGCCGACACCGGCCACCAGGACGATGTCGGGGCCGACGGCGTCGCGCACGGCGGCGAGGACCTCGCCGTCCTCTGCCGGGGTGGTGGTCGGCGACTCGCCGGTGGTGCCCGAGACGACGAGGCCGTCGTGACCGTGGGCGACGAGGTGGCGGGCGATGCGCTGGGTGCTCTCGAGGTCGAGCGACCCGTCGGGGGCGAAGGCGGTGGCCATCGCGGTCAGCACGGTGCCGAAGGGTGCCGTCGGGGCCCCGGGAGTCGCCTCAGCAGTCATGGCGGCAGGCTATCCCGCCCGGTCGCCGCGTCGCGGGACCGGTCACGCCGCGCGGCCGGCGGGCAGGTGCGGCGCCACCTCCGCGGCCACGAGCCGCAGGTGGTCGAGGTCGTGCAGGTCGAGCACCTGGAGGTAGAGCCGCTGGCAGCCCTCCGCGGCGTAGGCGCCGATCCGGTCGAGGACCTCCGCCGGGGTGCCGGCCAGGCCGTGGGCGCGCAGGTCGTCGACGTCGCGCCCGATGGCCGCGGCCCGGCGGGCGACCTCCGCCTCGTCGGCGCCGACGCACAGCACGAGGGCGTTGGACCACGTCATCGAGGCGGGGTCGCGGTCGACGGCCTCGCAGGCCCGGGCGACGCGGGCGCTCTGCTCGCGGGTCGTGGCGGTGTCGACGAAGGGCAGGTTGAACTCGTCGGCGAAGCGCGCCGCGAGCTCCGGCGTACGCCGCTTGCCGAGACCGCCGATGATCACCGGGGGCGGGGTCTGCACCGGCTTGGGCAGGCCCGGGGAGTCGCGCACGACGTGGTGGCGGCCCTCGAAGGTGAAGCCGCCCTGCGTGGCCCACAGCCCGGTCACGATCTCCAGCTGCTCCTCGAAACGGTCGAAGCGCTCCCCCACCGACGGGAACGGGATGGCGTACTTCTCGTGCTCGGCGGCGAACCACCCGGCGCCGATCCCGAGCTCGACGCGCCCCCCGCTCATCTGGTCGACCTGGGCCACCTGCACCGCCAGCGGCCCGGGGTGGCGGAAGGTCGCACTGGTCATCAGCGTGCCGAGGCGGATCGTGCTGGTCTCGCGGGCCAGCCCGGCCAGGGTGGTCCAGGCGTCGGTCGGCCCGGGCAGGCCGTCGCCGCTCATCGCGAGGTAGTGGTCGGAGCGGAAGAAGGCGTCGAAGCCGAGGGTCTCGGCCTCGCGGGCCACCGCGAGCAGGTCGTCGTAGGTGGCGCCCTGCTGGGGCTCGGTGAACACACGCAGATCCATGCCGCCATGCTGCCAGCAGCCCGGCGCGGCGCAACCCCACCGGAGCGTCGCGGACCTGCGAGGATGACGCCTCCGACCACGCGGGAGGCGACGGTGGAGGCCACACAGAAGGCGGCGCGCACGGTCACCGGCGACCTGCGCCCGGTCTACCAGATCATGCGACGGCTCAACCTGGGCGGCGACGTCGCCTCGGTGCTCGACGCCGTGGCCGAGGGCGCCGCGGCCACGGTCGGCTTCGCGGTGGCGGCGATCAGCTACCTGCGCGAGGACGCCACCCTCGAGATCGTGAGCGTCGCGGGCAGCGCCGAGGCGCGCGAGCAGCTGGTCGGCACGCTGGTGCCGCTGGCGCTCATGGAGGAGGAGCTGGCGCTCGCCGACGCGTGGGGCTCGCTGCTCTTCATCCCCGCCGAGCGGCTGGCCGACCTGCCGACCGACGGCTGGATCCCCGTCGCCGACGCCGCGGCCCCCCGCGACGAGCCGTCCCCCGACGACCCCGACCGGTGGCGGCCGGAGGACACGCTGCGCGCACCGCTGCGCTCCCCCGAGGGCGAGCTGCTCGGCCTGCTCTCGGTCGACCTGCCCCTCGACGGCCGCCGCCCCGACGCGGCGCGGCGCGAGCAGCTGGAGATGTACGCCGACCTGGCCGGCATCGCCCTCGGCAACGCCCGGCGCGCCGTCGACCTGGCCGAGCAGGTGCGCCTGGGCGCGGCGGTCGACGCGATCAACAGCGAGGCCGTGGCCAGCCTCGACGCCGCCCAGGTGGTGGACCGTGCGACCGCCTCGATCGCCGCCGCGCTGCGCTCGGACTGGGTGCGGGTCAGGGTCGTCGGCGCCGGCGCGCTGCCCGGCACCGACCACGGGGCGCGCTTCCCCACCGGCCACGCCGAGACACCCGCCCCCGTCGTGGCCTGGGCGACGCGCGAGGCCTGCGACCACTGGGCCGCCGGCACGGTGTCGCTCACCACGGTGAGCGCCGACGGCGCCATGCTGACCACCCACACCCGCCACCTCGACACCGCGACCCGCCGCCCGGTCGCCGGCGGGGCCGCGGGCTGGGTCAGCCAGCCGCTGAGCCCCCGCACCGACATCGGCGACGAGGCCGAGCGCGCCGCCGTCCTGGCCCACCTGCACGGCAACGACCTGAGCAGCATGCTGATGGCGCCGATGGGCGCCGGCACCGACTGCTTCGGCTACGTCGTGCTCGCTCGTCGCGACGGCGCCGGCACCGGCGACCGGGCCGTGCCCGGTGCCGTGCCCGGTGCCGGGGGCGTGACTGGCGACGGGGGCGCTCAGGGGCCCGGCGACGGGGCGGGCGGCGGTGCGGAGACCGGCGCCGCGGGCTGGTCGACCCACGAGGTGCGCGCGGCCAGCCAGGTCGCCCGCCACCTCGGCCAGGCGGTGCTCAACGCCCGGCTGCTCGAGCGCGAGCACGTGCTCGTCGAGCAGCTCGAGGCCCTCGACGTGTACAAGAACGACCTGATCTCCACCGTCTCCCACGAGCTGCGCACCCCGCTCACCTCCATCCAGGGTCACCTGGAGCTGATCGAGGACGACCCGGCCGCCGCGCCCGCGGCCAGCTTCCAGGTCGTGCGCCGCAACCTCGACCGGGTGCTCTCCCTCATCGACGACCTGCTGACCCTCAAGCGGCTCACCGACCGCGAGGCCACCTCCGAGGCCGCGATCGTCGACCTCCACCAGCTCGCCGTCGACGCCGTGGCCGCCTTCCGGCTCCACGCCCAGGAGGACGGTGTGCGGCTCGTGCTCCAGCCCCACGGCGGGCCGCTGCTCATCAGCGGCGACCACGACGAGCTGGAGCGGGTGGCGCTCAACCTCGTCGGCAACGCCGTCAAGTACACCCCCGCCGGCGGCGAGGTCAGCGTCTCGGTCGAGCGCAGCGAGCGCTTCGTGCGCTTCGTGTGCCGCGACACCGGCCTGGGCATCAGCAAGCCCGACCAGGAGGAGCTGTTCACCGAGTTCTTCCGCTCCACCAACCCCGAGGCGCTCGCCCGCCCCGGCACCGGCCTGGGCCTGAGCATCGTGCGGCGCATCGTCCAGCGCCACGGCGGCTCGATCCGGCTGGAGTCCGAGCTCGGCGAGGGCAGCACCTTCACCGTGCGGCTGCCGCTGAGCCGACTCTGAGGCGCGGCCGCCCCCGCCTCGGGCGCCGTACGAGACGTGGAGGCGCATCCACCCTCCGCATGACGTCCCCGCTCCCACGACGCCCCGCCGACCCCGTCGCCCGCGCCACGGCGGCCGGGCCGAGCGTCAGCGGCGTACCCAGCGCACGACGTCGAAGCCGTCGTGCGGCTCGCGGGAGGCCTCGTGCCAGAGCGCGGGGTCGATCGCGGGGTAGGTCGTGTCGCCCGCGGGCTCGAGGTGCACCTCGCTGATGACCTGCTCGTCGGCCAGGCCCGCGCCGTCGGCACCGGAGGCGGCGAGCACGGCGGCGTAGACCGCGGCGCCGCCGGCGACCCTCACCTCCGCGCCCTCGGGCTGGTCGTCGGCCAGGGCGAGCGCGGCGTCGAGGTCGTGGGCGACGAGCACCCCCGGGGCCGACCAGGCGGGGTCGCGGGTGAGCACGACGGTGGTGCGCCCGGGCAGCGGACGACCGATCGAGTCGTAGGTCGCGCGCCCCATGAGCAGCGTGTGGCCGAGGGTGAGCGCCTTGAAGTGCGCGAAGTCGGCGGGCAGGTGCCAGGGGATCGCCCCGTCGGCGCCGATGACGCCGTTGCGCGCCACCGCGGCGACGAGCAGCACCCGCCGCCCGCCGGGGGTCATACGGCGATGGGCGCCTTGATGCCCGGGTGGGGGTCGTAGCCCTCGACGGCGACGTGCTCGAGCTCGAAGGCGCCGAGGTCGGTGACGCTGGGGTCGAGCCACAGCGTCGGCAGCGGTCGCGGCTCGCGGGTCAGCTGGAGACGGGCCTGGTCGAGGTGGTTGGAGTAGAGGTGGGCGTCGCCGAGGGTGTGCACGAAGTCGCCGACGGCCAGGCCCGTGACCTGGGCGACCATGTGGGTCAGCAGCGCGTAGGAGGCGATGTTGAAGGGCACGCCGAGGAAGACGTCGGCGGAGCGCTGGTAGAGCTGGCAGGACAGCCGCGCGGGCCCGCCGTCGACCGCGGGGGCGACGTAGAACTGGAAGAGCGCGTGGCAGGGCGCCAGCGCCATCGACGGGATGTCGGCGACGTTCCACGCCGAGACGAGGTGACGGCGCGAGTCCGGGTCGCGACGGATCTGCTCGACGACCTCGGCGAGCTGGTCGACGTGGCGGCCGTCGGGGGTGGGCCAGGAGCGCCACTGCGCGCCGTAGACCGGGCCGAGGTCGCCGTGCTCGTCGGCCCACTCGTCCCAGATGCTCACCCCGCGCTCCTGGAGCCAGGTGACGTTGGTGTCGCCGCGCAGGAACCACAGCAGCTCGGCGAAGACCGAGCGGGTGTGGATGCGCTTGGTCGTCACCAGCGGGAAGCCGACGGAGAGGTCGAAGCGCATCTGGTGGCCGAAGACCGAGCGCGTGCCGGTGCCGGTGCGGTCGCCCTTGGCCACGCCCTCGTCGAGGATCCGCCGGACGAGGTCGAGGTAGGCCTGCACGAGCGCGACCCTACCGGCGCGGCCCGGCGGGCAGCCGGACCTGCCCGGCCACCGTCGTGGCGGTGTCGCCGCCGACCCACACGACGGGCTCGCCGTCGGGGCCGGCCTCGGTGCTGACGTGCACGCGCCCGCGCCGCCCGAGCACCGTGCCCTGCGAGGCGACGTACGCCGAGGGCAGCCGGTCGCCCGCGAGCCACTGGGCCAGGCCGGCGTTGAGGCTGCCGGTGACCGGGTCCTCGCCGACCCCGAGGCTGGGCACGAAGGCCCGCACCTCGACGTCGGCGTCGCTGGTGCCTGCGGGGTGGACGCCGACGACGCCGAGCCTGAGGTCGCCGAAGGCCGCGAGGTCGGGCTCCAGCGACAGCACCGCGGCGGCGTCGGCGAGCAGCACGCCGAGCCAGCCCGGGCCGTTGTCGACCCAGGCCGCGTCGAGCACCTCGACCCCCGAGCCACCTCCGGGCCCGCCTCGCCCGGCGCCGAGCACGCGGCGCACGTGGGCGAGGTCGGCCTCGTCGACCGGGCCGGAGCGCACCAGCGGCGGCGCGGCGAAGGCGAGCCGCTCGCCACGGCGCAGCCGCACCAGCCCGGCGCCGCACTCCTGCACCACGACCCCGTCGGCGGCCGGCCTCCCGCCGGCCTCGAGCCAGGCGTGGGCCGAGCCGAGGGTGGGGTGCCCGGCGAAGGGGAGCTCGCGACCGGGGGTGAAGATGCGCAGCCGGTAGTCGGCGCCCGGTGTCGTCGGCGGCAGCAGGAAGGTCGTCTCCGACAGGTTGGTCCACCGGGCGAAGGCGGCCATGTCGGCCTCGTCGAGGCCCTCGGCGTCGTGCACCACCGCCACGGGGTTGCCGCGCAGCGGCTCGGCGCTGAACACGTCGACCTGGCTGAAACGGCGCTCGACCACCGCGCCGGGCACCGGCGCCCCGCTCACGGGTGCAGCGACATGGGGCCGTAGACGCGGCGCTCGCCCTCGAAGAGCACGACGGCGTCGACGCCCTCAGCGGCGAGGTCGCCGAAGCACTCCCCCACCCACGACTCGGCGTCGGCCTGGTTGGCGAAGCGCTCGCCGGAGAGGTCGGCTCCCACGCTCACCTCCTCACCGGAGGCGTCCTCGAGGCGCCACCACCACGGCAGCTCGGCGGGGGTGGGCTGGCGGAAGGTCGGGGGCTGGTCGGGAAGGTTCACGCGGATCACGTCCTGACGGAGGGTGCGACGAAGGGCGGGCGGACGACCTGGAAGACCTCGCGCCGTCCGCGCACGTCGACGCCGACCTCGGCGTCGTCGGCCACGAAGCTGGGCAGCAGCGCGAGGCCGATGCCCTTGCGCAGGGTCGGGGAGAAGGTGCCGGAGGTGATCTCCCCCAGCAGCACGTCGGGGGTCAGCGAGACCGTCATGTGGGGGCGCGGGATGCCGCGGCCGGTGGCCACCAGCCCTTGGAGGCGGCGGCGGGGCCCGGCGGCACGCTCGGCGGTGAGCACCTCCTTGCCCCAGAAGGCGTCCTTGCCCCATCCCACGGCCCAGCCGAGCCGGGCCTGGTTGGGGGTGACGTCGAGGGAGATGTCCTGCCCGTGCAGCGGGTAGCCCATCTCGGTGCGCAGGGTGTCGCGCGCGCCCAGGCCGCAGGCGAGCAGGCCCAGCGGCTCCCCCGCGGCGACCAGCGCGTCCCACAGGCCCAGCGCCGCGGCCACGGGGGCGACCAGCTCGTAGCCGCGCTCGCCGGTGTAGCCGGTGCGGCACACGACCACGTCGTGGGCGCGGCCCTGCGCGGCGTACGGCGCGACGGCGAAGCTCATGTAGTCGTGGCCCACGGGCAGCCCGACGGCGGCGAGCAGGTCGTCGCTGCGCGGGCCCTGCACGGCGAGCACGACGTGGTCGCGGTGCTCGTCGGTCACCGTGACGCCCGCCGGTGCGACCGCGGCCAGCCGGCGCACGACCTCGGCGGTGTTGGCGGCGTTGGGCACCAGCAGCACGTGCTCCTCGTCGTGGAGGTAGGCGATGAGGTCGTCGACGATGCCGCCGGTCTCCTCGTCGCAGCACAGCGTGTACTGCGCCTGGCCCGGGCCGATGCGGCGCAGGTCGTTGGAGAGCGTGGCGTCGACGAAGTCGGCCGCGCCGGGGCCGGTCACGCTGGCCTTGCCGAGGTGGCTGACGTCGAAGAGGCCCACCGCCTCGCGCACGGCCGTGTGCTCCTTGACCACGCCCGAGGGGTACTCCAGCGGCATCGACCAGCCGCCGAACTCCGCCAGCTTGGCGCCCAGCGCGACGTGGCGCTCGTGCAGCGGCGAGCGGATCAGCCCCTGCGCGTCGGGCGGCGTGACGCCACCGGCTGGGTCGCGGGAGGGGTCGCGGGAGGGGTCGGGTGCACGGTCCTCGGCCATGGCCTCAACCTAGCGTGAGGCGCCGACGGTTAACCTGCCCCGGTGACGACGTACACCTTGCGCAACGCCAACCCCGCCAAGACCAAGGCCGACGCCGTGGTGGTGGGGGTCGTGAGCAGCGGCGACGGGGTCGTGCTGGCCCCGGGCGCGGAGGCGGTGGGCGAGGCCTACGGCCGCAAGCTGCGCCCGCTGCTGGCGATGCTGGCACTGACGGGCAAGGTCGGCGAGACGACCCGCGTGCCCACCGGGGGCGTCATCGCCTCCCCCACCCTCGTGCTCGTCGGGCTCGGTGCCGAGGCCACGCCGGAGACCGTGCGCCGCGGCGCCGGCGCCGCGGCCCGTGCCGTCACCAACGCCGCGAGCGTCGCGCTCGCGCTGCCCGCCGACTCCGCCGCGCTGGTCCGCTCGGTCACCGAGGGGTGGGCGCTGGGCGGCTACCGCTTCACCGCCTACCAGCGCGACACCGCCACGACCACCACGGTCGCCGAGGTCGCCGTGCTGTCGCCGGTCGCGCGCCGCGCCGAGGCCACCACCGCCTTCGAGGAGGCCCAGGTCGTCGCCGAGGCCGTCGCCACCACCCGCGACTGGGTCAACACCCCGCCCGGCGACCTGACCCCGCCGGCCTTCGCCGACGCCGTCGTGGCCGCGGTCAAGGACAACGCCAAGCAGGTCGCACGCGGCCACAAGGTCACCGCCACCGTGCACGACGAGGCCGCGCTGGCCGACCTCGGCTGCGGCGGCATCCTCGGCGTCGGCGCCGGCTCGAGCGCCCCGCCGCGCCTGGTCGAGCTGACGTACGCCCCCAAGGGCGCCACCCGCCACCTCGCGCTGGTCGGCAAGGGCATCACCTTCGACTCCGGCGGCCTGACCATCAAGCCGGCCGCCTCGATGAGCGAGATGAAGTCCGACATGGCCGGCGCCGCCGCGGTCGTGCAGGCCACGCTCGCGATCGCCCGGCTCGGTCTGCCGGTCAAGGTCAGCACCTTCGTGCCCATGGCCGAGAACATGGTCTCCGGCAGCGCCACCCGCCCCGGCGACGTGCTGCGCATCTACGGCGGCACCACGGTGGAGATCTCCAACACCGACGCCGAGGGCCGCCTCGTGCTGGCCGACGCCCTCGTGCGCGCGACCGAGACCGAGCCCGACGTGGTGCTCGACGTCGCCACGCTGACCGGTCACATGGTCGTCGCCCTCGGCGACAAGGTGGCCGGCGTGATGGGCACCCGCTCGGTCGTCGACGACGTGCTCGCCGCCTCCGAGGTCGCCGGCGAGGCGCACTGGCCGATGCCGATCCCCGAGCAGATGGGCGAGCGGATCCGCTCCAGCAAGGTCGCCGACCTGGCCCAGCACGACTGGGTGCGCTGGGGCGGCGGACTCTTCGCCGCAGCCTTCCTGCGTGAGTTCACCGCCGGGCTCCCCTGGGCCCACCTCGACATCGCCGGGCCGTCCTTCGGCTCCGGCGCCTCGGGGCACGTGACCGCCGGCGGCACCGGCTTCGCGGTCGCCACGCTCGTCGACTACGCCCGGGCCTTCGCCGCCGCGGAGTAGTCCCGGCGCGACGTCGGAGGGCGGGCCCGACGGGGCCCGCCCCGCCGCGGCGGGCTAGAGGCCCTGCTGCTTGCGCTGCGCCTTCATCCGGGAGTTGTAGTCGCGCATGCGCTGCGGCACGCCGACCACGGCCGCGTCGTAGGACGGCACCTGGTGGCGGTTGCAGAACGCGTGCGCCCACTCCACCGACGGCACCCGCCGCCGCGTCCACTCCCCGTCGTGCGCCACGAGCAGCAGGGTCACGTCGGAGACCGCCGTGCGGGGCTCGACGAAGCCCTCCACGCCGTGGCGCTCGCCGACCCAGGACTGCAGGTGCTCCTGGTCGACGGAGTCCGAGGCGCGCACGCGCGTCGAGCCCGTGCGGAAGCCGTCACGGGCCGGCTTGCGCATCTTCGTCGCGCTGCTTCGTCGGAATCGGTCGAGGAACGCCATGCCCCTAGTCTGCCCGCCCCGCCGAAGGCCGGTGTGGACACACCCTGAAGAAGTGCAAAGATGGGTCCGCGCTCACGAGGCGCACCCCTGCTCACGGCGCACGGAAGGACCACGGTGGCCGGCCCCGCTCACGACACCGACTTCGACGTTCTCATCCTCGGTGCGGGCTCGGGGGGCTACGCCTGTGCCCTGCGCGCCGCCCAGCTCGGCCTGCGCGTCGCCCTGGTCGAGAAGGACCGGCTGGGCGGCACCTGCCTCCACGTCGGCTGCATCCCCACCAAGGCCCTCCTGCACGCCGCCGAGGTCGCCGACGCCGCCCGCGAGTCGGAGCGCTTCGGCGTGCTCGCCTCCTTCGAGGGCATCGACATGGCCGGCGTCAACTCCTACAAGGACGGCGTCGTCGCGCGGCTCTTCAAGGGCCTGACCGGCCTCGTCGGCTCGCGCGGGGTCACCGTCATCGAGGGCGAGGGCCGCCTCACCGGGCCCCACGAGGTCACGGTCGACGGCACGGCCCACACCGCCCGCCACGTCGTCCTCGCCTCCGGCTCGACCCCCCGCAGCCTGCCCGGCCTCGAGGTCGACGGCGAGCGGGTGCTCACCTCCGAGCACGCCCTGCGCCTCGAGCACGTGCCCGCCTCCGTGGTGGTGCTCGGCGGCGGCGTGATCGGCTCGGAGTTCGCCTCGGTCTGGCGCAGCTTCGGCGCCGAGGTCACCGTGGTCGAGGCCCTCCCGCGCCTGGTCGCGGCCGAGGACGAGGCCTGCTCCAAGGTGCTCGAGCGCGCCTTCCGCAAGCGCGGCATCACCGTGCGCACCTCCACCCGCTTCGCGTCGGTCGCGCGCACCGAGAAGGGTGTCGCGGTCACCGTCGACACCGCCAAGGGCGAGCAGGAGGTCGTCGAGGCCGAGCTGCTCCTGGTGGCCGTGGGCCGCGGCCCCGTCACCGAGGGCCTGGGCTACGACGAGCAGGGCGTCGCCCTGGACCGCGGCTTCGTCACCACCGACGAGCGCTGCCGCACCTCGGTGCCCGGCGTCTGGGCCGTGGGCGACATCGTGCCCGGCCTCCAGCTGGCCCACCGCGGCTTCGCGCAGGGCATCTTCGTCGCCGAGGAGATCGCCGGGCTCGAGCCCGCCCCGATCGACGAGACGGGCATCCCGCGGGTGACCTACTCCCACCCCGAGGTCGCCTCGGTCGGGCTCGACGAGAAGGCCGCGATCGCGGCGTACGGCGCCGACGCGGTGCAGAGCCTGACCTACGACCTGGGCGGCAACGGCAAGAGCCAGATCCTGCAGACCCAGGGCTTCGTCAAGCTGGTCCGCCGCGTCGACGGCCCCGTCGTCGGTGTCCACCTGGTGGGCGACCGCGTCGGCGAGCTCATCGGCGAGGCGCAGCTGATCTACAACTGGGAGGGACACGCCGAGGACGTCGCTCCGCTGCTGCACGCCCACCCCACCCAGAACGAGGCCCTCGGCGAGGCCCACCTGGCGCTCGCCGGGAAGCCGTTGCACGCGCATTCCTAGGCTGGCCCCGGCGGCCCCGCGCCCGCCGGCGCGCGCCACCCCTGCTCCCGCCCCGCTCCACCCGCCCCACCACAGACGCCCCACCACAGACGCACAGCCCCACACCACACGAAGAACGCGAGCGAAGGAACTCACATTGGCCACCGAAGTCAACCTCCCCGCCCTGGGTGAGTCCGTCACCGAGGGCACCGTCACCCGCTGGCTGAAGGCCGTGGGCGACACCGTCGCGGTCGACGAGCCGCTGCTGGAGGTCTCCACCGACAAGGTCGACACCGAGATCCCCTCCCCGGTCGCCGGCACCCTCCTGGAGATCAAGGCCGAGGAGGACGACACCGTCGAGGTGGGCGCCGTCCTGGCCCTCATCGGCGACGAGAGCGAGGCCGGCGGTGACGGTGGCGGCGGCGCCAACGCTCCCGAGGCCTCCGAGGCCACCGAGTCCGCGACCCCCGAGGCCCAGCCGGCCGACGAGGGCGAGGCCGAGAAGAAGGCCGAGCAGGAGCAGCAGATCGTCGAGGAGAAGGGCTCGCTGCCCGCCGGCGACGAGACCCCCGAGTCGGAGAAGTCCGGCCCCGCCGGCGGCTCCGGCGGCGGCTCGGGCACCTCGGTGACCCTGCCCGCGCTGGGCGAGTCGGTCACCGAGGGCACCGTGACCCGCTGGCTGAAGTCGGTCGGTGACGAGGTCGCCGTCGACGAGCCGCTGCTCGAGGTCTCCACCGACAAGGTCGACACCGAGATCCCCTCCCCGGTCGCCGGCACGCTGCTGGCCATCACGGTCGACGAGGACGAGACCGTCGAGGTCGGCGCCGAGCTGGCCGTCATCGGCGACAAGGGCGCCTCGGTCGAGGAGCCCACCGACTCCGCCGCGCCCGAGGCCCAGCCCAAGGACGACGCCGAGGCCGCCAAGAAGGCCGAGCAGGAGGAGCGGATCCTCGAGGAGAAGGGCTCGCTGCCCGCCGGCGACGAGACCCCGGAGAAGGAGAAGTCCGACTCCCCCGCCCCGGCCGCCCCCGCCGCCTCGCCCGAGCCCGCCGAGGCCACCACCCCGGCTGCCGAGAAGGCCCCGGCGCCCAGCGCGCAGTCGCCCTCCACCGGCGAGTCCGGCTCCTCGTCGAGCAACGACGCCGCCGGCTACGTCACCCCGCTGGTGCGCAAGCTGGCCAACCAGCACGACGTCGACCTCGCCACCGTCACCGGCACCGGCGTCGGCGGTCGCATCCGCAAGCAGGACGTGCTCGAGGCCGCCAAGGCCAAGGAGGCGCCGGCCCCGGCCGCCGCTCCTGCGGCCGCCGCCCCGGCCGCGGCGCCCGCCTCGTCGGGTGCCTCGGCGCCCTCGACCACCCCGTCGCCGCTGCGCGGCACCACGGAGAAGGTCAGCCGCCTGCGCAGGATCATCTCCGAGCGCATGGTCGACTCGCTGCACACCGCGGCGCAGCTGACCCAGGTCGTCGAGGTCGACGTTACCAACATCGCGCGGCTGCGCGAGGCGAAGAAGGCCGACTTCCTCTCCCGCGAGGGCGTCAAGCTGTCCTACCTGCCGTTCTTCGCCAAGGCGTCGATCGACGCGCTCAAGCAGCACCCCAAGCTCAACGCGACGATCGACATCGACGCCGGCGAGATCACCTACTACGACCGGGAGAACGTCGCCTTCGCCGTCGACACCGACAAGGGTCTGCTGACCCCGGTCGTCAAGGACGCCGGCGACCTGTCGATCGCCGGCCTGGCCAAGAAGATCGCCGACGTCGCGCAGCGCACCCGCACCAACAAGATCGGTCCCGACGAGCTGTCGGGCGGCACCTTCACGATCACCAACCTGGGCAGCGTCGGGGCCCTGTGGGACACCCCGATCATCAACCGCCCCCAGGTCGCCATCCTCGGCCCCGGTGCCGTCGTGAAGCGCCCGGTCGTCATCGACGACGCCAATCTCGGCGAGACCATCGCCGTGCGCCACATGGTGTACCTCGCGCTGACCTACGACCACCGCCTGGTCGACGGCGCCGACGCCGGCCGCTTCCTCCAGGACGTCAAGGCGCGTCTCGAGGCCGGCCAGTTCGAGGTCTGACGCACCACCGCACCACTGCTTCAACCGACGGCGCGAGGTCACCGACCTCGCGCCGTCGGCGCGTCCACGGCCCGCCCGAGTCCGCTGTGGCGCGCCCGACCCGGCCGCGCCGGCCGCCCGGCAGGTGCGGCCCCGAAGGGGGAGCCGGGGTTTCCCGGTGGGTGACAGGGTGGGGCCATGCCCCTGAACGTCGTCATCGCCGGCTCGTCCGGATTCCTCGGCTCCCACCTCGTGGGCGCCCTGCGCGGGCGCGGCCACTCCGTCACCGCGCTGACCCGCCGCCCCGCGAAGGGCCCGTCGGAGTCGACCTGGGACCCCTACGCCGGGGCCGTCGACCGTGGGCTCGTGCAGTCGGCCGACGTGGTGGTCAACCTCGCCGGCGCCCCGACCGCCGGCAACCCCCACTCCAAGACCTGGGCCCGTGAGCTGCGCGAGAGCCGCGTGACGACCACCCGGCTGCTGGCGGAGGTGATCGCGGAGGCCGAGCGCCCTCCGGCGTACCTCGCGGGCAACGGGATCTCCTACTACGGCGACCACGGCGACGCGCTGCTCACCGAGTCGGCCGACAGCCGCGGCCACGCGCTGCTCACCGACGTCACCCGGGAGTGGCAGGCGGCGGCCGACGCGGCCGTCGACGCCGGCGCCCGGGTGTGCGTGCTGCGCACCGCGCCGGTGATGGACGCCGCCGCTCCCCCGCTCAAGCAGCTGCGCCTGGTCTTCAAGCTCGGGCTCGGCGCCAAGCTGGGCGACGGCAGCCAGCACATGGCGATGATCTCGCTGCGCGACTGGGTCGACGCCACCGTCCACCTCGCCGAGCACGAGTCGGCCTCGGGCCCCTTCAACCTGTGCTGCGTGACCACGCCGACCAACGCGGAGTTCACGAAGGCCCTCGCCGCCGGGGTCAAGCGGCCCGCGGTCGCCTTCGTGCCCGCCCCGCTGCTGCGCACCGCCGCCGGCGCGATGGGCCCGGAGCTCCTCGGCTCGCTCAACGTCACCCCGCGGGCGCTGCTCGACTCCGGCTACACCTTCCACGACCCCGACGTCGAGGCCGTGGTCCGCAGCGGCCTGAGCTGACCGCCGCCCGCGGCCGCCCGGGCCGGGCCGGGCGGGCGCCTCAGGCCGGCACGACCTCGGCGACGAGCCAGCCACCCCGCTCGCGGACCAGGGTGATCTCGCGGGCGGTCGCCCGGTCGCGCGGCAGGCGTACGTCGACCCCGCGCCCCACCGCCCGTGCGCCGACCAGCCGGTCGACCACCCGCAGCCGCAGTCGGGCCGCGGGGCGACCGGTCGCTCGAGCGGCGCCGCCGACGCGGAGCACCTCGACGTCGACCAGCCGCGTGGTCATGCCCCGCACCCGCAGCCCCCGCGCCGTCCAGGCGCGCAGCATCGCGACGTCGTGGCGTGCGGCGGCCGACCCGTCGACGTAGAGCGACGCCAGTCGCTCCGGGTCGGCCCTCGACCACGCCGCCGCCCGCTGCCGGTCCCACCGCGCCACCACGCGCGCCGCCCGGAGCTCCTCGGCCGACCACCCGTCGGCGGCCCCCGCTCGCGGGTCGGGGCGCCCGGCCAGCGCCCCGCCCCCACCGCTCGGGTGGCCACCACCCGCGGTCACGGGCCCACCGTCAGCGCTCGAGGAGGGCGCGTCGTCGAGCGCGCCGAGGCCCTCGGCCACCGCGGCCGCGGGCCGCAGGTCGTGGCCGGGCCCTCCTTCCCGCAGGACGATCCCGCCCAGCACGACGGCGGAGGTGACGACGACGGCGGTCAGCAGCAGGCGCAGCATGGGTCCCCCCTACCCACCTGGCGACCAGTGCCCGCGGGCCGTCCACAGGTGGCAGCCTGCGGTGCACGGGCCGGGGCGGGGGCGCACGCCCGGGAGTAGCATCGGGGCCATGGCGAGCAGCGGGAGAGACCTCGACGTACGCACGGTCGGCCTCGGCGCGCAGGCCGTGGACTACCTCGCCGCGTGGGACCTCCAGCGCGAGGTGCACGCCCAGGTCGTGGCCGGGGAGGCGCCCGACACGGTGCTGCTGCTGGAGCACCCGCCGACGTTCACCGCAGGCAAGCGCACCGACCCCCACGAGCGCCCCGCCGACCCGGGCGGCGCGCCCGTGCTCGACGTCGACCGCGGCGGCAAGATCACCTACCACGGGCCGGGCCAGCTGGTGGCGTACCCGATCGTCCGCCTGCCCGACCACGTGCTCGTCGTCGACTTCGTGCGCCGCATGGAGGAGGCGATGATCGCGACCTGCGCGGCCTTCGGCGTCACCACCGCCCGGGTGCCCGGCCGCAGCGGCGTGTGGCTGCGCGCCGACTCCCCCGGCTCCGGCACGCGCCCCGAGCGCAAGGTCGGTGCGATCGGCATCCGTGTCAGCCGCGGTGTGACCATGCACGGCATCTCGCTCAACTGCGACGTCGACCTGGGCTGGTACGACCGCTTCGTGCCCTGCGGCATCGCCGACGCCGGCGTCACGTCGCTGAGCCAGGAGGCCGGCCGCGACGTCACCGTCGCGGAGGTCCTGCCGGTGCTCACCGAGCACCTGCGGGCGCTGCTGGCGTGGGACGACTACACCCCCACCCCCGACTACGAGCCCCGCCCCGAGCCCGGCCGCGCCCCCCGCATCGAGATCCTCGCCCCCGCCTCCTCCCGCTGACCGCGCCGCTCCGGCGCTCCTCGCCGCGGCGGGCCCGGACGTCATACGCACCGTGGATGCGCATCCACCCCTCGCACGACGTCCCACCCCACGCCCGGCGTCGGCCCCCGACGCGAGTGCGACCGTGGAGGGTAAAGACCTCCTACGGCGCGCCCCCGCGCGCCGCCGGCGGGCGGCTGCTTTGATCACCCGACCGACGCCGTGACGTCGGGAGGATCGAGGACACCGGTGAGCGCGCTCGTGATCGAGACCAGCGGCCTGCGCAAGGAGTACACATCGCGCCGCGGCGGCCGGCGGGTGGCCGTGCAGGGCCTCGACCTGGCGGTGCCCGCCGGCGGGGTCCACGGCTTCCTGGGCCCCAACGGGTCGGGCAAGACGACGACGATCCGCATGCTGCTGGGGCTCTCACGGGCCACCGCCGGCTCGATGCGCCTCTTCGGCGAGGAGGTGCCGCAGCGCCTGCCGAGCGTCATCGGCCGCGTGGGCGCGGTGGTCGAGTCGCCGAAGTTCTCCCCCCACCTCACCGGTCGGCAGAACCTCCTCCTCCTGGCCCGCTCCATCAGCGCCCCCGACGCGCGCGTCGACGCCGCGGTGGAGACCGTCGGGCTGACCGGCCGCGACGCCGACCGCTACCGCTCCTACTCCCTGGGCATGAAGCAGCGCCTGGCCATCGCCGCCACCCTGCTCAAGGACCCCGACCTGCTCATCCTCGACGAGCCCACCAACGGCCTCGACCCGGCCGGCATCCGCGAGGTGCGCGACACCGTCCGCGACCTCGGCGCCGCCGGCGTCACGGTGCTGCTGAGCTCCCACATCCTCGCCGAGGTGCAGCAGGTCTGCACCTCGGCCACCATCATCGGCAACGGCCGGCTGCTGGCCAGCGGCACCGTCGACGACCTCCTCGCCGGCGCCGCCACCCACCGCGTGGTCACGCCCGACCCCGTCGTCGCCGCCCGCGTGCTGCGCGAGGCCGGCCTGGCCGTCACCGGCCCCGCCGAGGCCCCAGGCGACCACCCAGGCGACCACCACGCCGACCACCGCGCCGACCACCCGGGCTCCGAGCCCGACCACGCCCTCACCGTCGAGACCGACGACCCCGCCCGCGTCACCCGGGTCCTGGCCGAGGCCGGGGTGTGGCTGAGCGAGCTGACTCCGGTGCGCCAGGACCTGGAGTCCTACTTCCTCGCCCTCACCGCCGACGACACCCTGGGAGGCCGCTGATGGGCGCCTTGCTGAAGGTCGAGCTGACCCGCCTGCGTTGGCGCCGTGCGGTCGTGCTGCTGCTCGCGGCCGCCGTGCTGGTGCCGGCGGTCGTGGTCGGCGCCACCGCGTGGGGCACCCGCCCTCTCTCGGAGGCCGACCTGGCCTCGGCCGAGAGCGACTTCGGCGGCCGGTTCCTCCGCCAGGAGGTGCGCTCCTGCGGCCGCACGCCGGAGTTCTACGGCCTCGAGGACGTCGCGGCCGCCGAGCTCCCCGAGGCCTGCCGCCTCGCGGTGGTGTCGTCGTACGTCGGGCGCAGCCCGCTCAGCCTGTCCGACTCGCTGGAGGGCGGGGCGATGCTCGTCGTCGCCGCGGTGCTGGTGCTGCTGCTCGTGCTGCTCGGCACGACCTTCGTGGGCCACGACTGGAACACGGGCTCGATGAGCAACCAGCTGCTCTTCGAGGCCCGCCGCGGCCGCGTCTGGGCGGCCAAGGCGCTCGCCGTCGGCGCGGTCGGGCTCGTCGTCGCGCTGCTGGTGAGCCTGGCGTGCTGGCTCGCGCTGTTGGCGATCGCCTCCTCCCGCGACCTGAGCGCCGCCGACGGCGTGCTGCTCGACGGCGTCGAGCAGTGCCTGCGCACGGGCCTGGTCGCCGCGGGCGCGGCGTTCGGCGGCTACGCGCTGACCATGCTGCTGCGCAGCACGGTGGCCACGCTCGGCGTCGTCTTCGCCCTCACCGTGCTCGGCGGCACCCTCATCGGCGTCCTCGGGGGCCAGGAGACCCAGCGCTGGCAGCCCCAGCTCAACGTGATGGCCGCGGTCACCAACGAGGTCACCTACTACGACGACTCCGGCCTCGAGCCCGCCTGCCTCACCGGCATGGCCCGACCCCGCCTCGACTGCGACGCCACCCAGCGCATCGGCGCCGTGCAGGGCGGCTCCTACGTCGGCGTCGTGCTGCTCGCGCTGGGCGCGGCCTCCGTGGTGTCGTTCCGCCGCCGCGACGTGCCCTGAGCCCGCCCGCTCCCCGACCTGGGCGGCCGGCGCCCGCCCGGGCACACCAGGCGCCGGCCCGGGCTCGCCGACTCCTCGTGACCTGGCCCACCGGCGTAGAGTCGAGGGGTGACGACTGCTCCTGCTCCTGACGGCCGCAAGCTCCTCCGACTCGAGGTCCGCAACGCCGAGACCCCCATCGAGCGCAAGCCCGAGTGGATCAAGACCCGGGCCAAGATGGGCCCGGAGTACACCGAGCTGATGGGCCTGGTGAAGTCCGAGGGCCTCCACACGGTGTGCCAGGAGGCCGGCTGCCCCAACATCTTCGAGTGCTGGGAGGACCGCGAGGCCACCTTCCTCATCGGCGGCGACCAGTGCACGCGCCGCTGCGACTTCTGCCAGATCGACACCGGCAAGCCCGAGGCGCTCGACCGCGACGAGCCCCGTCGCGTGGCGGAGTCGGTGCAGAAGATGCAGCTGAAGTACGCCACCATCACCGGCGTCGCCCGCGACGACCTGCCCGACGGCGGCGCCTGGCTCTACGCCGAGACCGTGCGCGCCATCCACGACATGAACCCCGGCACCGGCGTCGAGAACCTCATCCCCGACTTCAACGGCAAGCCCGACCTGCTGGCCGAGGTCTTCGAGTCGCGCCCCGAGGTGCTGGCCCACAACGTCGAGACCGTGCCGCGGATCTTCAAGCGGATCCGCCCGGCCTTCCGCTACGAGCGCTCCCTCGACGTCATCACCCAGGCCCGCGCCTTCGGCCTGGTCACCAAGTCCAACCTCATCCTCGGCATGGGCGAGACCCGCGAGGAGGTCTCGCAGGCGCTGCGCGACCTGCACGAGGCGGGCTGCGACCTCATCACGATCACGCAGTACCTGCGGCCCTCGGTGCGCCACCACCCCGTGGAGCGCTGGGTCAAGCCGCAGGAGTTCGTCGAGCTCCAGGCCGAGGCCGAGGAGATCGGGTTCGCCGGCGCGCTCTCGGGCCCGCTGGTGCGTTCGTCCTACCGCGCCGGGCGCCTGTACCGTCAGGCCATCGAGGCCCGCTCCGGCGCCTCGGCCTGAGCACGACCGACACGACTGGGAGCAGCACGCCCGCATGGCCAAGAAGAAGGACGCCGCCGCGAAGTCCGGCGCACCCGCAGCGCCGGAGGCGATGAGCCGGCGCAAGCAGTTCGCCGAGACCTACAAGATCACCAAGCGCACCGACCCCAAGATCGGGCTGTGGCTGCTGCTGGCCTTCGTGGTCGCCGCCGCCGTCGGCTTCGCGATCTTCTGGATCCTGCCCGGCTCCGGCGCCCTGGCCTGGGTGCTCTCCACCATCGGTGCGCTGCTCTTCGGCTCGCTGGCCGCGCTGATCGTCTTCGGCCGCCGCGCCCAGAGCTCGGCCTACGGGCAGATGGAGGGTCAGCCCGGCGCCGCCGCGGCCGCCCTGCGCATGCTGCGCCGCGGCTGGACGACCACCCCGGCGGTCGCGTTCACCCGCCAGCAGGACGTCGTGCACCGCGTCGTGGGCCCTCCGGGCATCGTGCTCATCGGTGAGGGCAACGCCCACCGCACCCGCCAGCTGCTCACCGCCGAGCGCCGCAAGCACGAGCGCGTCGCCGGCGGCGCCCCCATCCACGAGGTCGTCTGCGGCCGCGAGGAGGGCCAGGTGCCGCTGCCGAAGCTGGTCAAGCACGTCCAGAAGCTCGGTCGCCAGGTGAAGCCCGCCGAGATCACCGACATCCTCAACCGGCTCAAGGCGCTCGACGCCAACCGCTCCGCCGTACCGCTGCCCAAGGGGCCGGTGCCGACCAACATGAAGGGCATGCGGCAGAACATGCGCGGCCGCTGACCCACCGCACCAGGCACGACGAAGGGCGCCTCCCCGGCCGGGGAGGCGCCCTTCGTCGTCGTACTGGGTGGTCGGGCTCAGCTCATGCCGCCCATGGAGCCCATCAGGTCCTCCATCGACTGCACCTCGCTGGCCGGCGGGGCCTCGATGTCGACCGGGTCGCCCCAGTTGTCGTAGGTCATCGTCATGGGGCCGGTGGCGCCCATGTCGACCTCGGCGCGACGGAAGAGGCCCTCGTCGTCGAGGAAGATCTCGTAGGCGATCGTGTCGGGCATCTGCGACTCGGCGAGCCCGGCCATCTCGGGGTCGAGGTTCTCCAGCAGGGCCTTGCCGTCGAGCACGATGGAGTAGTGGTCGAGGCTCTCGCCCTCGACGTCCTCGGTGCCGACGAAGGTGGCGGACTGGATGCCCTTCTCCATCGAGTCGAACATCGTGCGCGGGTCCATCTGCTCGGTCATCAGCGAGCCGAAGGGGTTGTTGGGGTCGCTGAGGTCCATCTTGACCCAGCCGTCGCCGGCGATGCCCTGCATGTAGATGACGTTGTCCTCCAGGACCATGGTGAGGTCCTGGCCGCCGGCCTTCATCTGCATCTCCATGGAGTACGGGTTCTCGGAGAAGTCGGCCTCGCCCTCGGCCTGCATGGCCGTGGAGCCGCCGGTCTCCATGGTGAAGGTGGCGGTCGTGGCGTCCTCGAAGGAGGCGGAGAGGATGTCGGCCATCTCGTCGGCAGGCACCTCGTCGCCCTCGGCGAGGGTCTCCTCGGTCGAGCCCTCCGAGCCCGAGTCGCCCTCGGAGCCGGTGTCGCTGCCGGTGTCGCTGCCGGTGTCGGCGCTGCTGGAACTGGTGTCGTCGGCGGACTCGTCGCTGCCGCAGGCGCTCAGCGAGACGAGGGCCAGCGGGACGACCGCGGCGGCGGCGGAGCGGCGCAGGGTGCGGCTCCAGGTGGTGGTGCGTGACATGGGGTGCCCTTCGTGTCGTCGTGGGGGTCTGTCTCGAGAGTCCCAACGACCGGCGTCCGGCAAACCTCCCCGGAGGTCACGATCCGGGCTCAGCGCGCGAGCATCCCGCGGTAGGTCTGCAGGGTGATGGTGGCCGAGCCCGCGACGACGTCGTGCAGGCCGCGCCCGTCGGGGCGGAAGACCAGCGGCGGGATGACGAGGATGACCATCACGTGGCGCACCAGGCTGCGCAGCAGGGGCACGGGTGCGCCGTACGGCAGGGAGACCACGCGCAGCCGGGTGGCGACCTGGCCGAAGGAGCCGCCGACGGTGGCGGTCAGCACGGTGGCCTCGACGACGTAGACCAGCAGGGTCCACGACTGCAGGTTGCTGCCGACCTCGAAGTAGTCCTCGAAGCCGACGAGGAGCACGACGACCAGGGTGGAGGCGGCCCAGTCGACCAGCAGCGCGAGCATCCGCCGCGGCCAGGTCGCGGTGTCGACGGCGGGGGCGGGTCCGGTGGCGGCGCTGGTCACTCCCCCAGGCTAGCCAGCGGCTACTGCAGCACCGCCGGAGCCTGACCACTGGGCGTGCCTGCTGTTACATGCACGACACACAACCGATACGGTCAGGAAACGCCTATCTCCCTAGGGTGGGCCGCATCCGTCCGGCGCAACGTCGCACCGGGCTGTCCACTCCCAGACCGCCGGCTGCCCCACGAGATGGACAGCCAAGGAGGACGAATGTTCCAGAACAGCGACGAGCTGCTCGCCTATGTCAAGGACGAGCGCGTCGAGATGGTCGACGTGCGCTTCTGCGACCTGCCCGGTGTCATGCAGCACTTCACCGTGCCGGTGTCGTCGTTCGACCAGTCCGTCTTCGAGGACGGCCTGTCCTTCGACGGCTCCTCGATCCGCGGCTTCCAGGCCATCCACGAGTCCGACATGTCGCTGTTCCCGGACCCGACCACGGCCTACATCGACCCCTTCCGGTCCTCCAAGACCCTGGTCGTGAACTTCTTCATCCACGACCCGCTCACCGGCGAGGCCTACTCCCGCGACCCGCGCAACATCGCGCGCAAGGCGATGGCCTACCTGCAGACGACCGGCATCGGCGACACGGCGTTCTTCGCCCCCGAGGCGGAGTTCTACGTCTTCGACAACGTGCGCTTCGAGACCAAGCAGAACGCCGGCTACTACGAGATCAACTCCTCGGCCGGCGCCTGGAACACCGGTGACTCGTTCGAGAACGACAACCGCGGCTACAAGGTGAAGTACAAGGGCGGCTACTTCCCCGTGGCCCCCACCGACCACTTCGGCGAGCTGCGCGACGAGATGGTCATCGAGCTGGAGAAGTCGGGCCTGCAGGTCGAGCGCGCCCACCACGAGGTCGGCACCGCCGGCCAGGCCGAGATCAACTACAAGTTCGACGAGCTGCTCAAGGCCGCCGACGACGTGATGAAGTTCAAGTACATCATCAAGAACACGGCTTGGCGCAACGGCAAGACCGCGACCTTCATGCCCAAGCCGATCTTCGGCGACAACGGCTCGGGCATGCACGTGCACCAGTCGATCTGGAACGAGGGCTCGCCCCTGTTCTACGACGAGACCGGCTACGGCGGCCTCTCCGACATGGCCCGCCACTACATCGGCGGCATCCTCAAGCACGCGCCCTCGCTGCTGGCCTTCACCAACCCCACGGTGAACTCCTACCACCGCCTGGTGCCCGGCTTCGAGGCCCCGATCTCGCTGGTCTACTCCCAGCGCAACCGCTCGGCCTGCGTGCGCATCCCGATCACGGGGTCCAACCCCAAGGCCAAGCGCATCGAGTTCCGCTGCCCCGACCCGTCGGCCAACCCCTACCTCGCCTTCTCGGCGCTGCTGCTGGCCGGCCTCGACGGCATCAAGAACAAGATGGAGCCGCCGTCGCCCATCGACAAGGACATCTACGAGCTGCCGCCGGACGAGATGGCCGACATCGACCAGGTCCCGACCTCGCTCAACGCCGTCCTCGACTCCCTCGAGGCCGACCACGAGTTCCTGACGGCCGGCAACGTGTTCACGCCCGACCTGATCGAGACCTGGATCGACTACAAGCGCCAGAACGAGATCATGCCCGTGCAGATGCGCCCGCACCCGCACGAGTTCGAGCTCTACTACGACATCTGATTTGAGGGTTTTCGCCCTCTGTCAGTAGTGATCGAAAACGGCCTCTGACCTGGTAAAACGTCTTTCGGCGTCTTCCAGCGTCAGGGGCCGGTTTTCGTTGTTCTGCGGCCCCAGTGCGGCCCCAGAGTCGGGCCGAGGGGCAGCGGTCGGGCGGTCACACCTAGGTGCTATGACACTCTCCGTTCGCTCCCCCGATGAGCTGATCGCGGTCATCCCGCACCTGCTCGGCTTCAAGCCCGAGGAGTCGCTGGTCTTCCTGCCGATGAGCTCAGAGCTGCCGACAGCGCGCGTCGACCTGCCCACCACACCGCCCGACCGCGAGGTCGTCTGGGACTCGATCCGCGACGCCTACAGCCGCCACCGTTTCGGTAGCGACGCGCCCACTTCGCCGCTGTGGCCGGCGAAAACTGGAACCGCTCCGCGGCACGACGGATCGACCAGCGGCCATCGACGACCAAGACGGCCAAGCGGCGACGCCCTTCGGGAGTGAGCGGGGCGTTAGCGTGAGTCACGAGGACCTCCAGTTGAGGGTTGGTGTGGTAACCCCCTCCGTACTGGAGGTCCTCGCTATTCGTCCACGGCCCGCCGTTCGCAACCTGTGTGGGAACTACACCTAGACGACCATGACCTAGTGCAGGCCCAGATTCGTATATGGACCTCGACACCCGCGCAGCCAAGTACGGCTACCAGCCGATCGAGGATCACGAAGGGGTCCGCCCGATCATCGATCGGCCGTGCGCGTCAAGCTCAAGGAGCTCGCCGCGCACGACCACGACAGATCAACAGGCAACTCGGGCAGCAACGTGGCCGGCAGCCGTCAACCTCCGCACAGGCCGACGAAGCCGCCGAGTTCTAGCAACCGTTCCGGCGTCCTTGGCATGTGCGCGGTCAGCCGCTCAGAGCGGATCAGCACCGCGAGCCACTGAGCCCGGGAGATCGCGACATTGACCCGGT
The DNA here is from genome assembly GCF_023712465.1 of Nocardioides sp. P86. Lineage (NCBI taxonomy): Bacteria > Bacillati > Actinomycetota > Actinomycetes > Propionibacteriales > Nocardioidaceae > Nocardioides > Nocardioides sp. P86. The sequence goes on from NZ_JAMAYE010000001.1 coordinate 207,631, forward strand.
TGCGGTTGAGCAGGAACTCCAGTCCGCGGGGGACGTCGTCGGCCGACGAAGCCGTCATGGAGACCAGGACCACCGGTGCTTCCTGCCCCTGGAACTTGTCGACGGTGCCCACGCGCACCTGATCCAGTCCTGCGTCGTCGAGGGCATCGCCGATGAGTTGTCGTTGGGCGTTGTACGGCGCCACCACGAGGAAGTCGTTCTGGCCCAGCGGCCGTTCCTCGGGTTGCTCGTCGGGGTTGCGCCAGGCCGTCCCGAGGAGTCGCTGCACCTGACGGACCACCTCCGCGGCCTCCTCGGGGCTGGAGACGCTCCGCTCCGTGTGCGCGAGACGCACCACCTCGAGTCCCGGCTCGACGCCGGCCAGCACGCGCTTCTCTGCAGCGGGGGCGCTGACGAGCTCGCCGTCGTACGAGAGCCGCGAGACGACCCTGCACACCTCCGGGTGCATCCGGTACGACGTCTCGAGGAAGTAGCCGAGGTGGGTCGGCATGGTGGCGTGGTCGCCTATCACCCACGACAGTGCCGACTCGTCGACCGGTTCGCCGTGGAATCCCTGGCTCACCTGAGGCAGTTGCTGCGGGTCGCCGAGCAGGAGCAAACGCTGTGCCGCGATCGAGACTGCAACCGTGACCGCCAGGGAGAACTGGCCGGCCTCGTCGATGACCAGGAGGTCGAGACTGTCCGGTTCAACCCCGGAACCGGTGAAGGTCCAGGCGGTGCCGCCGATGACGTGCCCCGCGGCGTGTTCGTCGCGGAAGCTGGCGAGCTCGTTGTTGTCCTTTAGCCCACGCCACGTGGACTGCGGCGCTTGGGACCTCTTGTTGGGCTTGGCGACAAGTGCCGGATCCAGGCCCGCCTTGACCATCGCGTCGAGCATGTTCTCGACGACTGCGTGGGACTGGCCGACCACCCCGATCCTCCAGCCGTGGTCGATGACGAGGTCGCGGATCACCCGCGAGCCCAGGTAGGTCTTCCCGGTGCCGGGAGGTCCCTGAACCGCAAGGTAGGAACGGTCCAGGTCCAGCAAGGCGCTGACCAGGTCCTGCTCTCGCTCGTCGATGCCGGAGTGCGGCAGACCTTCGAGCGAGACCATGCGTGGAGCCCGTCGCGCCAGGATGTCGACCGCGGGTTCGGCGGGCAGCGAGTCAGCTGCCTGGCAGCGTTCGGCGATCGTGCGGATCGCTGCCACGATGCTCGCGGCGCCGGGCGGCGCCTTCGGCACGGCCGCCATCGGGAGCCGGTCGAACGGGTCCTGTCCCTTCTTCAGTCTTTCCACGACGGTGGCCTGGACACTGCCGTCCCCCAGCGTCTCGAGCTCGGTGAGCTCCAACCCCGGGATGGCCCCGCGCAGACCGCGCACCGGTACCGCTAGGCCGGCGGGTGTGGGGAGGTCGTAGAGAAGACCGACCGTTTCCGGCGGCCGGAGAGTGCTGCCTGGGCCGGTACGGCCACGGATCGACAGGGTTCGGCGTGGCAGCTTGTTGCCGACCTTTTCCGTCCAGGGCGCGAGGACGGAGACCTCGTCGAACTGGATCACGTCCTTGGTGTCCGCCCACTCGTCCGCGGAAGTCAAGAGCCGGTCGAAGTGGCCCCACCAGTAGGGCCGGTCCTCGCGCTGGTGGTAGCCGAGCGCACCCTCCAACATCGCCCAGGTCTGTTCTTCGACGCTCCGCTCCGCACGAAGGGCAGGGCCCGAGCGGGCCAGCAGTGCAGCGCGGAGATCGACCAGCGCCGGATCCTCCTCCTTCGGGATTTGACCCTCGACCTCCTCGACCTCGTCTCCTTCGGGCTCAGGCAGGTCGCTCAGACGGCTTAGCAGCCAGTCCCGCAGCTCGAGCGTGGACTCGCAGTCGTAGTGGTTGTACTCGAGAAGCGATGCCTTCAGCTTGTTGGCCTTGTCCTGGCAAGCGTCGTCCGGCTCGGCCACGAGATCGCGGTAGAGATGGTACTGGGCGATCGAGTCGTCACCCTTGGTCACGTCACCAGCGCGCTCGCGGGACATGTACAGCGGCTCGAGCTTCTTGATGCTGTAGGACGGCTGCGAGACCCGGATGGAGGCCCGGACCACGGCGTAGAGGTCGACGAAGACGCCGTGGCGGAGCAGGTCGTCGAGCTCGGACTCGCGGGTCTTGTGCTCCGCGACTAGCCGCTTGAGTGCCGTGATTTCGTACGGCGCGTAATGGTAGACGTGCATGTTTGGGTGCTGTGCGCGCACGGCCGCGACCTCGTCGAGGAACGCGACCAGCTGGTCAAGCTCGGAGGCCCGGTCGTCGGCCCACAGCGGCCAGAACTCGCCGAGCGCACCGTCGCGGCGACGGGCGCGCAAGACCCCCCACAGATACTCCAGCCCCCAGCGTCCATCGTCGGTGCTGAACATTGGGTCACCCTCGAAGTCGAAGAACAGATCACCTTCCGAGGGTGCCGGCATGGCGCGCAGTGGACCCTGATTGAACACCTCGAAGGTGACCTCCGACTCCCCGGCACGCTCGGAGGTGACCTGCGCCCATTGCAGCGTGGCCTGCGCCCGCAGCGTCTCGAAGGTCTTCTGGGCCATCCCCGCGGGCGCGGTCTCGGCAGCCACTAGGTCGGGGATCGTGTGGATGCCCCCGTCCTTCAGCTTGCGCCGCTGCATCATCCGGAGGCCAGCGACGAGGATCAGGTCGTCGGTCGCCTCGGCAGCCGCCTGGCAATCGGCGCAGGAGCCACACGCCGTCACACCCGGCTGGTCCCAGACAGCGATCTCCTGCACCGCAAGGCGGTCTGCGATCAGGGCGCGCAGGCGCTCTCGCCGTTCACGGAAGACAGGGACGATGTCGGCGAGAGGGAACGTCTGAGTCTCGCCGGTCCCCAAGATGAGCTCCGCATACGGCGCCACGGGAAGCCCCCACGCCTCGATCTGGTCTGCGTAGGCCGCGATCTGCAGCAGGGCGGAAGTCTTGGCCGACCGTGCGATCTTGGTATCCGCGACCACCCAGCCGTCCGGAGTGCAGCGGATGAAGTCGGCATACCCGTGGAACTCGCCGTCGAAGAACCCGGCCTGGAAGACCAGGTCCGGGCCTGCCGCAAAGGCAGCACGGGTCTGCTCGGCAGTAGCGGCGAGGTCCTCGGGCCGCGCCGAGGGCGCACGACCGAGGACGACGACTCCCCCACCTGTACGCGCCTCACCGAACTCAGCTTGGTTGGCGCGCAGCACCCGCTCCTCGTGTGCGTTTCCGAGCTTGGCGATCTGGGCGAGCAATGGATCCTCGTCCGCCGGCGCCTCGGCCAGACGCCCAAGCTTGCGATCAAGCGTCCGCAAGAAGCTGTACTCACACGCCGCCGCTGCGGTCAGGTCGGACGGACTCCAGACAATGATGTCGCCGTGCTTGATCATGAGGCCATCCTGTCCGGAGATCCCGACACAAGTGGGCGGTTCCCACCGAAGATCACGGATCAGGGTGTTGTGGACACCAGGAGGAGATTGCTTACCTTGCCGACAGGTCCCCAGCGCCGAGCGGTGGCGGGTGATGTAGTCCTCAACCGGCGGATAGTTTGTGGAACGGCTTCAATACCCGATCGGCCGCTTGGGCGATATGGACCCAGTCGGCGCGTGTGGCGGTCGCCGCGCCATTGAGCACTCGACCGCTGTACGCGGGCAACGCGGTCGCTGGAGCGAGGCGGCCGAGGACGAGCTGGGTGACCGACTCGGCCTCGAACTCCTTGGTCGCCGGATCCACCTCGTGGCGCTGAGACCACTTGTCCTTCTCACTCGCGCCGAGGTGTCCACAGAAGAGATGACCGAGCTCGTGGGTCAGCGTGGCGAGCTGCTCGGTGGGTGAGTGTGATGCGGCGAGGGTGATGACCCAGCGAATCGGACAGTCATGGCCTTGGTACAGCTGGGCGCCGTTGCCGTTGACCGCCCGGATCCGGCCGGCGAGTGGGGTGCCGACCTGGGAGTGGACCACGCGGACGCCGTACTTCTTCGCGTCCTCGATGATTCGCTCTTGAAGCTGCTGGGCCTGCGGAGCATCGGTCATCGTGAACATGCTCTCGTACGCGACCGGCAGCGGCCGCGCACGGTTTCCCGGCTCGGTCTGGGACACGTCGAAATAGAGCTCGACCGGCCCGAAGGGCGCCAGCAGCACGATCGGGTGCTGGCCCGGCCGGACCTGACGACCCCACTCGGCGTCCCAGCGCGCCTCGGTCCGCAGCATGGTCGCGTGGGGAAGTTGGACGATTGCCAGCAGCGCGTTGAAGACCGCGTGCGGACGCAGCGCGACGAGTTGCCCGATCACCTCGGATGGCGACATCTCGCGCAAGAGGGTGTCGATGATCCGGTCGACCGATGTGCGCCGCGCCGCAGGGGTCTCACTGGGCGCGCCACCGAGACCCACAGGCTCGGTTCCCGGGATCGACAGCTGGGTCATGTGGTGGTCCTCTCGAACATCACGGGACGAGTAGCTGGTGCTTCGCTCGGTAGGACGGGTCGACCAGCTGGTGGTGGAGCGGGCGCTTGGCACCCTGGTAGGTCACCACGGTGTCGAAGAGGGCCGCCCTCGCTCCCGGGACGGTGCGCAGGGCGTCGCGATCGGCGGCGGTGCATGCAGCGAACCACAGCCGGTGCCGTGAGGCGCCGACCATCCTCAAGGAACCTAGCGCGCACCGGACCTCGGGAGAGGTACCGACCGGAATCACCGTGCGCAGGTCACCCAGGATCGATGGGTACATGTCGAGCAGCGGGTCCTGGACGTCGAAGACGTCGACATCGGAGGTCCGGTGCCGTCGCTTCGCAGTGAACCGGCTACTGGTGCGCCATCCGACCGTCGTGATCGCGCCGGCGGTGACCTCGCGTGCTCGTCGGGCCAGCAACTCGCCGAGCGGGCCACGAAGGACGTCGCGATGGACCCGAGGACCGACGACGAGCAGGCTCGAGTCCATGCGCTCGAGGTCGAGTTCCTGCCAGGCATCACCTAGCTCGCTGGCCGCGAGCTCGCTGGAGGTTACGATCTCCCCGGCCCAGAGCCGGCGCAGGCGAACGGCGACAGCGGGTGGCGTCTGCAGCATGCCTGCATTCCAGCAGCCGGCACCGACAGCGGCGACGGCATGCACGCCGCTCGTGGTGCGGGCACACCCCTCGGTCAGCTCGCGCCCGGGATCTCGCCGATGAGGTCCGAGCCGCTCCGGCCTCACTCCTCGGCTTCGCGAGTTGGCTCAGCGGCCGCGGAGCGCTGGCTTTGGTGCGCCCTGGACCAAATCCCCCAGGGCCCTACAACCTCGCCGACCTCGTCGCCGCCGCCGTCCAGAACGCTATTCACACACGCGAATGGGAGGCAGCCAATCGTGGAGCAGAGCCTGGAGCGGACAACACCGCTGACTTCGTCACCCTCCGCTCCGCTGCACAACCGGACCCGCTCGGCCCACGCCCGGACTCTGAGGAGAAACCCGTGTAGGTCACCTACCGCCACCGCCGGGCCAGCCGACTGGAACGGGTGCTGAATTGCATCCTCCGGGCAAGGCCGGCGTGCGGCGCTGTTGCCACCCGGATCGACGTCGTACTCTGCGAATACGTGGAGGTCAGGCTTCTTTGAGGTGAGACGCGGAGGCGTCAGGGCGTGCGGCCGCGCTCGACGGCTTGCGGAGGCGCGTCGGCCTCCGGCACGCCGATCGACACGGGGCGGGCCTGCTGTCCGCGGCGATCGCGGGCGCGCCCAGACCATTCCAGGGATCCCGCGCCCCACGCCACTAGTCTCGTACCATGGCTGGAGGCACCCGTGTCGAGTACTGACGACGTCGTAGAGATCATCAAGCAGCTCGCGGCTGAGCGCGAGACCTTCACCAGCGACGACATCCGACCGCTGCTCCCTGAGGGCCTAAGCCCGCGGTCGATCCCTCCTGCGGTCGGGAAGGCGCGCCGCGACGGCATCGTCGAGGAAGTGGATCGCATCAAGTCCACGATCCCGGAGCGGAAGGGGAGTCTTGTCCCCGTTCTCCGACGTCCTGGCTCCCACCTAGCGCTCGTCCAGACCGGTGCGGGATCGGCGATCCCATCAAGCGAGGCTGACGAGGTCGGGGGGTTGGCTAGCGAGGTCGTCGAGCTCAAGAACTACCTCAACGCCACTGGATATGTGTGCGGTGTCGAGGAGGTCGCGACCTACCTCCTGCTGCTCGCCTCGCGAGGCTGGGTGATCCTCGCCGGGCCGTCTGGCACCGGCAAGTCCAGCCTCGTCCGCCGAGTCGCCGAGTCGCTGAATGGCGACTTCCACGATGTCCAGGTGAAACCGAACTGGGTCTCCTCGGAGGACAGCCTCGGCTACTACTCCGAGGTGTCGCAGACGTTCGTGCCCGGCGTGGTGCTCCAGGCGCTCGAGGCGGCGCAGGACGACCAGTCCTCGAAGCACTTCATCCGCCTGGACGAGATGAACCTCGCCTCGCCCGAGTACTACTTGGCTGAGGTGCTCAGCGCCGGCGAATCCTGGAGCCGGGATACCACAGGCCGCGCCCTCTCAGACGCGATCCAACTGCCGCCCGCGCCAGGCGGGACGGCGCTCCCCGAGGTCAGGATCGCCGACAATGCGTTCCTGATCGGCACGGTCAACGTCGACGAGACGACCCGCACCCTGAGCCCGAAGGTCCTGGACCGGAGCGCCGTCTACGACCTCCACCACGTAGACCTGTTCGCGATGCCCGCCGCGGCTGCGTCTGAGATCCCCCCCGTACCCTCCCTGGGTGCGGTCGGGAAGCTGCTCGAGGATCGCCCGCGATCGCTCGCGGATCTGGGTGCGTCCGACGACCAGGTTGATGTGGTCGCGCAACTGCTCACCGCCCTCGCAGAGGTAGGCGCTGTCCTCGGTGGCCCTGTCGGCTACCGCCAGCGCGACGCGCTGCTGACCATGCTCACGCTGGGCGTACGCCACGGGCTCACCGACGTCCTCTCACCGGACACAATCCTCGACATAGGCCTGCGCAGCTGCGTCATGCCGAAGTGGCAGGGATCGACCCCGGCGGGCCACGCCGCGTTGCGCCGGGCCGTCGCGGTGTTGCTCGATAAGGAGATCCCGGACGATGCCACTACGGAGACCCTCCAGTCGCAGGCGAGCGTCTCCAGGTTCCCGCGGAGCTGCGAGAAGCTGCTCGCGATGATCGATCAGTTCACTGCCTTGGGCTACTTCAGCGCATGGTGAGCCAGTCAGCGCTCATCGAGGTCCGGCTGGGTCCCTACTCGCTGTCCGCTGTCCGTCATGGGGAGGCACCGCCGCCCGGCGACAGCGGGCGGACCTACGTTCGGTTCGAGGTGGCGACCCCGGGTCAGGAGCCATCGGTCCGGGTTGGGGATCAGACCCAGCAGACCGCAGCCGGCGTGACGCGGCTGGACCTGCCGCAGCCGATCCTCGGGGAGGACTCGGTCGTCTCGGTCTACCTCGATGGGCCTATCCCGTCGTCAATGACCACCGAGCCTCGGGCCGACTCGGCACGGGAGCTGTTCAGCCGCCGGGGGTTCCAGCACTACCAGATCCGATACCGTGGCGCGGTCGGAGATGTTTCCTGGCGCTGGGACACGCCCCTAGGCTCGATAACTATCACGCTCGAGTGTTTCCCGACCAAGCTCGATTACCGTCGCGACTTCATAGAGATCCGCGCCGCTCTCGAGAAGCTGGCCCCCTCGCTCACCGCGTCAGCCGGTGGTTCGGCAGCCGCTGGATTCGCGAGCACGAAATCCAAAGACCAAGAGGCCGACGTTGAGTGGCTCCAGATGGTCCGCCGCCACTCCTCGGACCTCCAGACGGCGATCGAGCGGCTCCTGCCGAACCTCCGCCGCCAGATCCAGCCCCAGCAGGCGATCACCACGCGTGAGCGAATGCGGCGCGCGAAGCCGGTCAGCCGGCGGGGATACGCGCCAGGGAGGCCGACAGCGACCGTCGCCGTGTCCACCCTGGTGGACCATGAGGCGAGCCCGATCAACGGGCACCTGAAATGGGAGTTGGAGCGCGTGCGGGCGGCTGCCCTCGCAGCCAGCGGTGCCAAGTGGTTCGGGAAGCTCGATGCCAACCTGCGTGAGCCAGTCGTCGCGTTGGCCGCAGACTCGACCGGGTGGACGCGCCGAATGCAGCACATTCCCACCGTGATGCACCTGCCGAACCTTCAGGTGAGGCTGCGCGACCCGCTGTACGAGTCGGCATTCCGTTCCCTGCACGCGCTGCGCCTGGCCCTCGAGCCGCTTGAGCACGCCCACCCCGTTGGACTCAAGGACCTCCCGACTCTCTACGAGTATTGGGTGTTCCTGCGGGTCATTGAGATCCTCGAACATCGCTACCCAATCGTCCGCCGGCGCTCGCAGATGATGGTTCAGCGCGCCGGGGCGGACCTGGTCCTCACGCCGGGACGCCGATCCGAGGTTCTGCTCGCCGATGCCTCGGGCAGGGAGGTCGCCTGCCAGTTCAACCGCCTGTTCACCCAGCTTCCGACGACCAATCAGCGCCCGGACGCCGTGATCTCCATCCGGGGCGGGGAGCGGCTGCTGCTGATCGACGCGAAGTACCGGCTCGGCCGGGACCCCCAGTACATTGGTCGCTACGGCATGCAAGGCCCACTGCCCGAAGACATCAACGTCCTTCATCGCTATCGCGACGCAATCGTCGAGGTCGGGAAGCCCCACAGCCGCCTCTCTCAAGCGGGTCTGATCGCCTTCCCTGGGAGGGAGACCCCCCGCTACGTGAACCACCAGTTCTTCCGGAGTTGGTTGTCGGTGCGTGTTGGTGGAATGCCCATGCTGCCATCAGCCAGCGGGTTGATGGAGCAGGCGATCACCGACTACCTGGACGAGATGGCGATGGAGGAGACTGCATGAGGTTTACGGTCGCAGACGTGTTCGCGGGCTGCGGTGGACTCTCCCACGGGTTCATGCGCACTGGCCTCTTCGACGTCGTGCTCGGCACCGATATTGACCCGGCCGCGCTGGACACCTTCCGACACAATCACGAGAAGTTGGGTGCCCATCCTGTTCTGGTGCCGGGCGACATCCGCGACATCTCGCCATCCGAGCTGGGCGAGCTTCTCGCTCCGCGTGGCCTGGATGCCGAAGGCGAGCTCGACGTCCTCGTCGGAGGTCCACCTTGCGAGGGGTTCAGCCAGAACCGCCGGCATGAGATCCGCGGCCATAACGGCGATCGCCTCTTTGTCCGCAATCCGCTCGACAGCACCGACCCCCGCAACGACCTGTTCAGGTACTACCTCGACTTCGCCCTGATGATGCGTCCAAAGGTGATCCTGATCGAGAACGTGCCACAGATGATCACCAGCCATCGCGGCGCGACGGTCGAGGAGATCAAGCGCACTCTCGGTCGGGTCGGGTACGACGTGACCTGGAACGTGCTGAACGCTTCACATTATGGAGTACCTCAGGCGCGTCGTCGTGCATTCGTGGTCGCGACCCGATCGGACGTCCGGCCCTTCGAATGGCCTCGCGCCACCCACTCCGGCGAGGGCGGCGCCGCCAACGGCCTGATGCCGCTAGTGACCGTCAGGGACGCGATCGCTGATCTCCCCGACGCAACCGAGCGGGAGCTCGGGCGTCGAAGCGTCGCGCACTACAAGTCAACGGACTCCGGCTACGCGCTCTCGATGCGCAGCGATGGGTCCACCCCGATGAACCACGTGCGGCGGATCCCCGGCGATCGCGTCCTCGACCGGCTCCGGGCGATGAGGCCCGGCATGATCTCAGCCGATCTCCCTGAACATCTGCGGACGAAGTCGGCGTATTACAACAGCTACGGCCGCCTGGACTGGGAGCGGCCCGCCAAGACGATCACCAAGAGCTGCAACTACCTCGGATCAGGTTGCTTCGGGCACCCCGTTGAGGACCGAGGGATCACGATGCGGGAGGCGGCCCGACTGCAGAGCTTCGAGGACGACTTCGACTTCCTCTCGAAGTCGGAGCCACACGTCGCCAAGATGGTCGGCTCCGCGGTGCCACCACTGCTTGCCGCCGCCCTGGCCGGACAGATCGCGAAGGTCATCGACGGCTGATACTGGAGGCATGGCATCGGAGGCGACGAGCCGCGCCATGCGTGCGAACCGGCGCAGGGACACCAAGCCTGAGCTGGAGCTTCGGTCGGCCTTGCACGCACGAGGTCTCCGATATCGCAAGGACATGCGCCTGACCGATGTGAGCGGCAGCCCGCGACCGGACATCGTGTTCACGCGGGCGAGGCTCGCCGTGTTCGTGGATGGCTGCTTCTGGCACTCGTGCCCGGACCACGGTCGGGCTCCCGGTTCCAACACCGCGTACTGGACTCCGAAGCTTGCTCGCAATGTCGAGCGCGACCGCGGCAACGACGCTCAACTGCTGGCGGCGGGCTGGAAGGTGCTCCGAATCTGGGAGCACACCCCGACGGTGGATGCGGTCTCGATGGTGATCGACGCCCTCGCCGAGCCGGGCGCTCACTAGAGGCCCGGATCAACCTCGGCACGACCGTTCTGCCTCTCCTGGGTCCGGCGGCGCTTGTACTCACGGCTCCGCTTGTTGTGGGCGAGCCGGCAGACGTCGCAGCGGCACCCGGAGGAGTAGGCCGTCTCGGTGCCGTGCTTGCTCAGGACCCGACCTTCGCTTCTGACCTTGGCGATGTACCGAGCGTGGCTCTCGGACGCGGCAATCCGGCAGGCATCGCACCGGCAACCAAGGTTGCTGTAGCCGTTGGAGGTCCCGTGGCGCGGGTCGTGGATTGGCAATGGGTGTGGCCACCCATCATCACCGTCCTGTTCGCCCGCTGCCGTCACGCGCGCTAGTTTGGCATGCCGCGCCCGGCGATGCACGCCAAGTTCGCACCCGCCACTCGATATCTTGGGCGCGTGTCCACGCGCCCGAGATCGCTGATCCGGCTGCCACCGGACGCTCGGGACAACCCTCTCTACGCTGTGCTGGCAGGCGCCGTTCTGTTCGCTGCCGACGCTACGGCCGTGAAGGGCGAGGCGGTAGAGTGCCTTGTCCCGATGGCTAGCGTGCGGCGTCTCGCCCGGCTGACGGAGGTTACGCGAATCGGGCCTGGCGCCCGATCTGGGCTCACGGCGATCCGAGTCACCGTCGGACCTGCGCTGCTGCGCGAACTCGAAACTCCGGATGGGCGGCGCATCGCCGGCGTCCCGCCACGGTTCCGCTCATCGGGTCGCCCGCTGGCCGTCGCGCTGGTTCAGGGAGCGATGATGGTCGCACCGCTGGCGGCTGCCCCCGGCGGGTGGCGGATGGTCTGTCCGTCGCTCGAGCGCGCGCTCGCCTTGGTCGCGTTGCTCCGTCGTGGTGGTGTGACCGCCCGGGCGCGGTCGTCGACAAAGGGTCATCATGTCTTGGTCGCTGAATCGGAAAGGACCTCGCTACAAGCCATGGGCGTGCGTCTGCCCGAGCCGGTTGAGCGTCCCCTCAGGCCCGCGACGGGTCAGGCGACCCTCGATTCCCTCAACTCGCAGCGGCGGGCGGAGCAAGAGGAGCGGACGCGCCGGGCACTAGGGGCCCTCGGAGACGACTGCCCGGCGAATCTGCGTCAGGCCGCGCTGCTGCGACTGCAGCATCCGGATCTGAGCGTCGAAGCCCTGGGACTGATGTGTGATCCGCCAAGGACTAGGCACGCCGTAAACGGGCAGCTCCGGCGGCTCAATCAACTCGCCGAACAGCGTGAGCGGGAGGCCGGGCAAAGCGGCAGACATGCACAAGCACCGACCACTCATCGCCCGGAGCCAGGGTTGACATTGCCTGCATCTCGCAGCCGCAGCAGATGACCATGCCACACGGGATCGACGCATGGCCTGGCCCTGCGCCCTAGCAGCGGGATCGCTTCGCCACCCTCGCCACAAAGGAATCACGAGCCTCCAGTTGCGGCGTGGGGTCTGCTGAACGAAGAGGGGACTTCCCACTTGGCTAGGACGAGGGTCCTGGCTGGAAGGATGTCCCAGTGGCAGGTAGGTATCCCAAGGAGTTCCGCGAGGACGTGGTCCGAGTTGCCCGGGATCGTGGTCCGGGCGAGACGCTCGAGCAGATCGCGAACGACTTCGGTGTGCACCCGGTGACGTTGTCGAAATGGCTGCGCCAGGCCGACATCGATGACGGCATCAAGCCCGGCGTCACCCGCGACGATGCGGCCGAGCTGCGTGAAGCACGACGCCGGATCCGGCGGCTGGAGCAGGAGAACGAGGTGCTTCGCCGGGCCGCGGCCTACCTGTCCCAGGCGAACCTGCCGGGAAAAGGTTCTACCCGCTCGTGAGAGACCTCGCATCGAGCGGTGTGCCGGCCGAGGTCTCCCTCCAGGTGCTCGAGCTCGGGCGTTCGCCGTACTACCGGTGGTTGGCCCGACCGGTCACCGACTCAGAGCTCGCCGAGGCCTACTTGGCCAACGCGATCTTCGACGCCCATCGCGACGACCCGGAGTTCGGGTACCGGTTCCTCTTCGACGAGGTCAACGACGCCGGCCACGTCGTGTCGGAGCGCACGGTGTGGCGCATCTGCTCCGATAACGGCTGGTGGAGCGTGTTCGGGAAGAAGAAGTCCCGCAAACGCGGCCCGGTCGGCACCCCTGCCCACGACGACCTGGTGCGCCGCGACTTCACCGCCCCGGGTCCGAACCAGCTGTGGCTGACGGACCTGACCGAGCACCGCACACTCGAAGGCAAGCTCTACCTCTGCGCGATCAAGGACGTGTGGTCCAACCGGATCGTCGGCTACTCCATCAGCGACCGGATGGAGTCCAAGATCGCCGTCGACGCGGTCAACAGCGCTGTCGCTCGGCGTGCGATCGAGGGGCTTGAGGTGGCCGGCTGCAGGGTCCATTCGGATCGTGGATCGCAATTTCGAAGCCGGAAGCTGCAGCAGACGCTGTGGCGCCACCAGCTCGTCGGATCGATGGGCCAGGTCGGCTCCGCCGGGGACAACGCCGCCATGGAGTCTTTCTTCGCGCTCCTGCAGAAGAACGTGCTGAACCGGCGTCGCTGGGAGACCCGCGACGAGCTCCGCCTCGCGATCGTCGCGTGGATCGAGCGGACCTACCACCGCCGACGACGCCAGCACCGACTCGGCCGATTGACCCCCATCGAGTACGAACTCATCATGAGCAAGGCTGCCGATCAGGCAGCGTAATCAGAAGTCCCCAGATCGTTCAGCAGACCCCGCCGCTCACGTCCGACATGGTCATGTACTACGCGCTGAGGACGAGAGTGGCCGAGCGCCTGACCGCGGCGCAACTGGCGAACTGGCGCGACGCACTACCGACTTTCGCAGAGCTGGACAAGATGGTCCTGAATCTGACGGACCAGCTGTTCTACCGAAAGACGCGGCGATGAGGACCGATTGGCTCGGCATCGTCAGAGGTTGTGACCCAGCTGCGTGAAGATGCTGCGAATCCGCTTCCTTGGGCCAACCGCCGTGATCACCTGGCCATCGCAGTCGACCACCTCCACCACCATGTTGAGGCCCTTCGCGGCAACGCGGACCGACGCGATGTCGTCCTTGAAGACCTCGGCGAATCCGGAGAAGTTCCGGCCCATGAAGTGCAGCGCCAGCACTCCCTCTGCCGGATAGTGATTCAGGACCCATGTCCCCTCGGCCTTCGTGGTGGATCGCGAAGTCCGGAACGCGTCCCAACCTCCTTCGATGAATCCCCCCGCGGTGCCAATCAGGGCTGTCGGGTCTGAGTCCAGTGCGGGCTCGTAGCGGATGCCCCTGGCAAAGGTGCCTGGGCTGTCCGTCGGCCGACTCGTCGAGTCGTCGTCGTCATCGGCGATCGTGGTGCCGTGGAGACGGCCGCCTGACCCGACATCGCTGGCGACGTGCTGTCCGACGTACTCATAGAAGCGACGGACCATGCCGCCGTCGTCCATCGAGTGTCCTGCCTTGAGCCAGCGACCTGCTGCCTCCGCGCCAGCGACTTGGCTGGCGAGCGTCGCGAGTTCCGGAGTGATTTCATCGCCGGTGTCGCCGAGCTTCGACGCCGCGGCAAAGATCTCTGCGGCGACCACGCCCTCATCGGGCAGCATCGACATCATTCGCGCCCGCTCGCGGTCCTCACGCTTGGACATAGACATCTCCTGAGTTCTTTCTCGACTTTGCGACGCTCACGTTCACGATGCGATCCGCCGCTTCGACATGCATGCAGGGAATCGGTTGCAGGCCAGGAACGGTCCGTACTTGCCCTGCCGCAAGACCATGAGCCCCTTGCCGCAGACTGGGCAGGGATCGGGCGCCTGGCCGGACGGAACGTCGCCGAGCAACGTGACGACGCCGTCGCCCAGCAGTTCGGTGACGAACTCAGACTCGCGCCCGTTCCTGGCGATGAGGAGGACCGTCTCTCGCGCCCGCGTGAGCGCGACATAGAAGAGTCGCCGCTCCTCGGCGTGGGGAAACTCGTCGCCTTCTGGGAGCGCGAGTCGCAACAACGGGTCATCTTCTTTGATGCTGGGAAACGCGCCTCGGCTCAGTCCGGGGATGATGACGTGATCTGCTTCGAGACCCTTCGAAGAGTGCACGGTCTGGAACGAAACGTCGATGCCTGGATAGCCCGTGCGTGGCAGGAGCTCCTGTTCGTACCGATAGCGTCCGAGGACCTTGACTGTCTTGGGCGATCCGTCCGCCGCGACGGCTGCGAGCTCGCGTAGCCGTTCGTCGATTGCGCTCGTGACCCCTGCATCGCTGTCGACGAGCGCAAGCGTCAAAGGTGCTGTCAAGGACTGCTCTGAGCGCACCCGCTTCTTCAACTGGCTGGGGTTCTTCATGACGAAGTCGCCCGCCAAGGTGCTGAGCTGCTGGGAATTGCGGAAGGTTCGTTCAAGACGCAAGACGTGCCCGCGACCGAAGGTGGCTTCAAAACGCGTCATGGCCGAGATGTCTGAGCCCGCGAATCGGTAGATCGATTGCCAGTCATCTCCCACTGCGAACAGGAAGTGACCCGGTCGACCGACCAGCGCCTGCGCTAGTCGCGCGCGCGAGTGGCTGGCGTCTTGGAACTCGTCGACGAGGACAACCCGATACGGTGACGTCCACCTGCCGGCTTCGACGAGGTCCGTGGCGTGGTTCAGCATGTCCTCGAAGTCGACCTCGTTGGCTTCCTGCAGGCGGCGGTCCCACTCGCGACGGACTTCGTCGAAGAGGTTAAGGAACAGTGTCTCGCGGAGGTCGGGTGCTCCGTTACGTCCCTTTGCCACCCGGGCACGAAGATCGCTGTCGCCGAGCCGGTTGCTCTTCGCATGCGCCAAGAAAGTTCGGAAGAGGCTGCACATTTCCCGGTCGGTCAGAAGCGGCGTGCCAGGGACCGCTCGGTTGGGGTCGAAGTCCGGTTCAATCCCGCTTGCACGCAGTTGTCGCTCAAGGCTTTCGAACAGGCTGCCGTTGGCGAGGTCTCGTGCTGCAGTCTCGATCAACACCGTGCCATTGGCGGCGTGCAGGCCCTTCTTCCAAGCACTGGACTGGAGGTAGCCCTCGAAGCCCGGTGGCTCGGGTTGGCCCGACACCAGCGCCCAGTGCTCGTGATAGACGCCAGCGGCGGGATAGAAGAAGTCGGGCCGGTATTGCGAGTGCTGCGCGTCAGCAACGTTGACTTCGTATGGACGCTCGTAGTCGAACTCAACGCCCGACTTGATGAGCCAGTTCGCGATTGCGCGCTCGCCGGCGCTCTTCATCACTTTAAGGTTGAGGTCTCTGTATCCGCTCCGCCGCTTCTGCGGATCCCAGGCATCAGGTTCAGGTTCCGCGTCGCCCGTCATCGGTACGCCGAGCACGTTCTGAAACAGCGACCAACTGGCCGCGAACTCTGCAGACGAACGTCGCAGCGCGCGTACGACGTCTGCGAGCAGTGGAACTCCGTTGTCCGTATCCAAGCCCGCTGCAAGCCGAGGCTTCGCTCCGGTTGCTTCTCCGATGACCTTCAGGCCGAAGGCGTGGAAGGTCGTTGCGCGCAGGCCGTCAGTCGAGATGTTGGCGTTCGCTAGCCGCTGCTCGCATCGGTCGCGAAGCTCTGCAGCTGCTGACTTGTTGAAGGCGAGCAACAGAATCTCGTCAGCGTTCGCAAGGCCCTTTCGGATTGTCCATCCGGCCTTCGCAACCATCGTGGACGTCTTGCCTGAGCCGGCGGATGCGATGAGTTGCACTCGATTGTCGAAGCAGATCACTGCCCGAGCCTGCTCCTCGGTCAGGGGCGTCTTCTCGATCCGATCGAAGAAGGCTCGTTCGTCGATCAGCTCGACGTCCACGAGTGCGTCGTTCTGCGCTGCGACCTGGGCTCGGACGGACCAAGCTCCGCCGAGGGTCTGCAATGCCGGTCGCTGCGCCAGGTCGGCGCGACCCTCCAATAGGCGGCGTTGGGCCGCGCTGAGCGGGTACCTCGCGCGCACTCGGGCGAGCTGAGACTCCCACTCGACAATGAACTCTTCCGGGAGCCAATGCCGGCTGGCCCAGCTCTCGCCAGCCGCGGCGTGAAATCCGGTCCACCAACCGAGCAGCGCGTCCAGAACCGGCTGCAGGTCGAGCGCTTCCTCGTACTCCTTGACCTGGCTTGCAACGCACGACTGGTACTCCGACAGGGCTCGCTTCGAAAGGCCTGGGAGTGGAGTATGGATGCCGAGTTCGGGTGCTGACATCCGTGCCCAGATTGATCCGGTTTCGAAGGTCAGCTTCTGATGTTCCGCGACGTGCACGGTCGAGAGTCCCGTGGGCGTCATGACGCTGATGTGCTGGTCAACGACTCCGATCGTCCAGTAGGGCGCGCGGCCGAGATGCCGCGCCCAGAACGACGGGGACCACGAGTTCGCTTGCCGCCCGCCGATCACGCCCCATCGCCTTCCTTCGACCTGTCGGCAAGACTGCAATCCGCCGATCACCTGAAGACTTGCAGAACCGTCCGACAGATGTGGCGAAACCCGCTCAGGCCGCCCTCCACGTCGACCTTCGCCGCGGCGCATCGGGCCCACCTACTTCGTGACCCATCCCTTACGAGGAGAGCCTGCTGCCCACCTTCGAGAATCCGGCTGCTTACGCCGATGAAGTCCAGACAGCGCTCCGCGGCCTCGCGCACGCAACACGCTCAATCGACGACCCGCGCGAGATCTACTCGGTACTTGGCTGGCTCACCTCGGCCGTCGCGTCGCTGAGCCAGTCGCTCGATCAGGTCGCGCAGTACCACGACGGAGGTCACCGCAATGCGCAGTGGGCGCCGACTGACTCGCCGACGGCTCGCTCGGCCGCCTATCGTGTCTCGTGGGACCTTCACCGAGCTGGCGAGATGCTCCGGCAGGTCGGTGTCGTCATCGGGAACGCGCACGAAGCGGAGGCGACGCTCGCGTACCACCGCGAGTTCCCAGAGCCACAGGTGTCTGGCTCCCCAGTCGACCGTGGGCTGTCGCTATGAAGGACTCCGACGAGAGCCGTCTGCACAGCTCGGTACTCGTGTCGCCGCGTCGTGAGCGGCGACGTGACCGACGCGCACGCAAGGCCGCAGCGAAATCCCGGATCGCTGAGAACCGCGAGTCGCGCAGAACACTCGCGAAGGCCAAGTCCGACGAACTGGCGGCCGAGCGCCGCGCGACCGTCGTGTTGCCCAAGGCCGGCGAGCATGGCGCCGCCGCCCTGCGTACGCCGGGCCGGCTTCGATTGCCTCGTCACCAGGATACGTCCGCCACACTGGCCGGCGCGTACCCGTTCCTCGCTGAGGGCGGCCTCGGCAGTGACGGAGTGTTCGTCGGCCAGGACCTCTACTCAGGCAGCTCGTTCGTCTACGACCCGTGGGTGCTCTATGCCCGGGGACTGATCACTGCTCCCAACCTCGTCCTTGCGGGGATCGTCGGGGCCGGCAAGTCGGCCTTGGCGAAGAGCCTCTACTCGCGCTCGATCCCCTTCGGCCGCCGCGTCTCCGTACCTGGCGACCCCAAGGGCGAACACACCGCCGTCGCCAAAGCCGTCGGCGGCAGAGCCATCGCACTCGGGCACGGGATGCCGAACCGACT
This sequence comes from Nocardioides sp. P86, assembly GCF_023712465.1. NCBI lineage: Bacteria > Bacillati > Actinomycetota > Actinomycetes > Propionibacteriales > Nocardioidaceae > Nocardioides > Nocardioides sp. P86. The sequence continues at coordinate 225,580 of NZ_JAMAYE010000001.1, forward strand.
CAACCCGCTCGACGAGGGCCACCGGCCCGCCGGGGTCGATGACATCCAGTGGGCGGCGCAGGTCACCTCCCGCCGCCGCGATCTCCTCGGCGCCCTGGCCGAGACGGTCCTCGACCGCCGGCTTACGCCGTTGGAGCACACGGCCATCGACGTCGCCCTCGCGGACACGGTCCGCTCGACCGACGTACCGGTGCTTCCAATGGTGGTCGACCGGCTGCTCGCACCCGACGGCGCGACGGATACAGATGGTCGACTGGCCGAGGACGGCCGCCTGGCTGGTCACGCGTTGCGCCGCCTCGTCGCGGGCGACCTCGCCGGGCTCTTCGACGGCCCCAGCACGGTCCGCTTCGATCCGACGTTGCCGATGATCTCCCTTGACTTGTCCAGGGTGACCGAGAACGCGACGCTCATCTCTGTGTTGATGACCTGCGCGTCGGCGTGGATGGAATCGGCACTCCTCGACCCCGACGGCGGTCAACGGTGGGTCGTGTACGACGAAGCGTGGCGGCTGATGTCCCATCCGGCGCTACTGCGGCGCATGGACGCGCATTGGCGGCTGGCCCGGCACTATGGGATCGCGAACATGCTGATCTTCCACAAGCTCTCCGACCTCGACAACGTCGGTGACCAGGGGTCGGCCATGCGCGCGCTCGCCTCGTCGTTGTTGGCGAATGCGGAGACACGGGTGGTCTACCGGCAAGAGTCCGACCAGCTCGGCACGACGGCTGCTGCCCTTGGGCTGACCGGCACAGAACAGTCGCTTCTCCCGACACTTGGCACCGGACAGGGCCTGTGGCGGATCAAGCACAGGTCGTTCGTTGTCCAGCATCAGCTCCATCCCGCCGAGCTAGAGCTCTTTGACACAACGGGCCGGATGAACCCGGCCTGATCCCAATCAGCGCCGCTTGCCCGTGCCGAAACTGCCTGGCGCACGGAACCCCATCGCGTCCCGCCTCACTTTCGGCTTGGGCTTGTAGGACCTCTCGCTCATCAGGCACCGTTCGCCCTTCTTCGTGAGGTGTTTCGCGATCGTGGTGACGCCCTCGAATCGGGTCATCACCACGAAGGCGTGGCACTTCGGGCAGTAGTCCTGGGTTGACTTCGACTTTGGGCGCTTCTTCTTGCCCTTCAGCCCCGGGGTGGCTCGACGCGCCTTTCCAGTCGAGTTCTTGGACGGCGCGGTCGACTGACCCGGTAACGGTGCGGGGGGCTGAGCTGAAGCGCGGGGCGGGAAGGTCTCTCGGATCCGCGCGATTAGTTCAGTGCGGTCAACATTCCAGCCGCGTGCTATCACCGCGTCGGCTAGCCCGCTCACGGACATAGTGCCGTGCTGGCGACGAACCAACCGGATCGCTTCGTCGACGGTTGGCGGCAGGGGCACGAGTTCATGATGGCATCGGCCTCTGACACGTGTGGCCGAATCCATCACCTGCGACAACGCCGGGACACCTGCCCTCCGAGAAGGGAGGGCAATCGATGAGAGTCCGAACGCGAGACCTCGCCGCTCGCGAGGAGAAGCTCGAAGCGCTCCAGCAGAAACTCACCGATTCCGTCGGTGCGCTCGTGAGCGGCGAGGACTGGAAGCGTGCGCTGATGTTCGCGGCAAAGTTCCGCGGACGCAGCTTCGGGAACACGATGCTGATCGCCGTCCAGCACTACGCGGCCTTCCAAGAAGGTCGGGTGCCCGACCCGATGCCGACCTACGTCGCCGGCTTCCGCCAGTGGCAAAGTCTCAACCGCGCGGTGATGAAGGGACAGTCCGGGTACGCGATCCTCGCACCCGTCACGGCACGGTTCGCCTCCCGAACCCCTGCAGAGCCCGAGTCGTGGAGGCGTCTCGCCCGAGGCGAGAAGCCGAGCCCCGGGGAGGCAGTCCGGTCGAAGCTGGTCGGCCTCAAGCCCGCTCACGTCTGGGACGTCTCCCAGACCGACGGCGAACCGATCCCCGAGCCGCCTCGGCCGACGCTGCTGCAAGGCCAGGCTCCCGAGGGCCTGTGGGATGGACTGGCCGATCAGATCACTGCCCACGGCTTCGAGCTGCGACTGGTCTCCGACGCGAGCACGATAGGTGGCGCCAACGGACTCACCGATTACCTGACCCGCGAGGTCTCGGTGCGCATGGACATGGACGACGCCGCCCAGGTCAAGACACTCGCTCACGAGCTGGGGCACGTCATGCTTCGTGGCCCCGACAACGCAGACGCGGCCATGCATCGCGGCATCGCCGAAGTCGAGGCCGAATCGGTCGCACTGATGGTCGGTGCCGCGCACGGGCTGGCGACCGACGACTACACCATCCCGTACGTCGCGTCGTGGGCGTCGAGCGTCCCCGGTAAGTCCCCGGTCGAGGTCGTGCAGTCCACCGCTGAGCGTGTTCGCGGGGCAGCGGTCTCGATCCTCGACCGGCTCGACACCCCGCAGGTCGGTGACGGCAATCCGCCCGGACTCGACCGGGAGGCTTTGGCCGCCGGCCACCGCTCAGCTCCTGAGCAAAGGGTCGCGCAGCGGCAGGTGGAGACGATCGGGATATGAGCCTGATCAACGCCGCCACGCCGTACCGCCGCGACGACCGGCAGACCGTTCGCGTCCCGGTGGTGATGCCGCTGGTGGAGGTCGATGTCGACGACCAGGGCTACCTCACCGTGACACTCGACCGGGAGCCCTACTCAGCAGACCGGTCTCTGACCCGCACCGATCTCAAGCGCCTGGTCGACGACATCGCCGCCGACCTCGATACGCCGGTGCGCGTCGAGGTCCGAGAGGCCGACCAGTCGAGCTTCACCGACATCGTGACGCCGGGCCGCCCGCAAGTGCAGGTGGTCGCGCCTGCACGCAGGGCCACTTCGTCGGTCGGTGAGGTAGCCGGCGACGGGTTCCTGCCCAACGAAGAGATCGCCGTCGCCGTCGTTGTCGCGCGCCAGGCCGCCAACTCCGACGGCACAGCCCGACTCCGACTGCCCCCAGCGCTCCTCGAAGCCCATCCCGGACTAGTGGTGTTGATGGGTAAGAAGTCCGGCACCGTCTGGGTCAGCGGCGGCGCCGCGTGAACCCGCGCGGCCAGGGCGTCGACGACGACCTGGTGAACCTCGGGCTCATCCTGATCGCGGCCGTCGGTGTCCTCGCCGCCGTCCTGCGCCTCGCCGGATCTGTGGCTGCGTGGGTGTCCGGAGCTGGCCAGCCGACCGGCGGGTGGGAGGCCGGCTTCCGCGTCCTGGCCGATCCCGCCGAACCGGGGTCCGCACTCGGTTCGGCGGGCCTCGCGGCGTGGTTCTACTGGCTGGTGCTGGTCGTCCTAGTCGCGACAGTCGTTGCCGGCGTGATGGTGTTGTGGCGACGCATCGGCTCGATCAAGCACCGGTCATCGCACGACCCGCGCCACCTTGCCGGAGTCGCGACCGGGCGCGACGTACGCGCCGTGGCATCACGGAAGGCGCTGCTCGATCGCGGTCGGACTCTTCGACCGTCGCTCGACAAGCCCGAGGCCCCAGATGTCGGCTACCTACTCGGTCGCTCGCGCGGCCATGAAGTCTGGGCCTCGGTCGAGGACTCGGTCCTGGTGCTCGGACCGCCTCGATCTGGCAAGGGCCTGCACGTCGTCATCAACGCGATCCATGACGCCCCCGGCGCGGTCATCACAACTGCGACCCGGCCTGACAACATCGCGGCCACTCTCACCGCCCGCCGAGCCCGGGGACCGGTCGCTGTCTTCGACCCCCAGCGGCTCGCCGAGGGCCTGCCGTCTGGGCTGCGGTGGTCGCCTGTCCGCGGCTGTGAGGACCCACTCACCGCGATGATCCGGGCCACTGGCCTCGCCTCGGCCACGGGGCTGTCCACCGGCGGCGTGGAGTCCGGAGGCTTCTGGGAAGGCAAGACCCGCACGGCGCTCCAGGCGCTGCTCCACGCCGCAGCGCTCGACAACCGGTCCCCGCGTGAGCTGTTCGGTTGGACGCTGTCGCCGTCGGCGGCAGCGGACGCGGTCGCGATCCTGTCGAGCAGCCCGAAGGCCGCTCCGGGCTGGGCCGACTCGCTGGAGTCGACGATCCACGCCGATCCCCGCACCCGGGACTCCATCTGGATGGGCGTCTCCCTTGCGCTCTCGTGTCTCGCCGACCCTCGCGTGCTCGAATCCGTCACCCCTCCTGAGGGCGAGCACTTCGACCCCGCCGACTTCCTCACCAACAACGGCACCCTGTATCTGCTCGCCACCGGCGCCGGAGCCGGCGCCTCCTGGTGACTGGTGGCAGCGTTCATCGAGGACCTGGTCGAGACCGCACGCCACCTCGCTGCCGCCTCTCCCGGTGCCCGACTCGATCCACCGCTGCTGCTGGCCCTCGACGAGATCGGCAACCTCTCACCACTCCCCTCCCTGCCCGTGCTCATGGCCGAAGGCGGAGGAACTGGGATCACCACCATGCCCGTGCTCCAGTCGCTGTCGCAGGCCCGCGACAAGTGGGGCGATCACGCCGCCGGCGCGATCTGGGACGCCAGCATCGTCAAGCTCATCCTCGGAGGCACCTCCTCGGCCAAGGACCTCCAGGACCTCTCCGCCCTGATCGGCGAACGGGACGAGAAGACCGACACCGTCTCCGTCGGCGACTACGGCTCCCGGTCGCTCCAGCGCTCCGTACGCCGCGTGCCAGTGATGCCACCCGAGGTCATCCGCACCCTGCCGTTCGGCACGGCCCTCGTGCTTCTGCGCAGCGCGCCGCCACTGGTCACCGACCTGCGACCTTGGACCGCTCGCAAGAACGCCGAGCGATTGCGCGAGGATCGCGCGTTCGTCGAATCCGCTCTTCACCACAGGTAGCCGCTCGGGGCCGTGCCGATGGGCTCGGCTCGCTCAACCACGAGGCGTTCGCTCGGCTACGCACACAACTACGGTGCGAGGTCAATCCGCATAGCGCGGAGCGACTCAGGATCGGCATGCAGTCCGCGCTTTCGCAAGAGTTCCAGCATGTCCTCCTGCCGGGGCTGACCGAAGGTCAGTCGATAGAGCGCGACGTCCTGCTTGATCTTGTCGTATCGCGCTTCGTCGCTGCTCAAGAGGAACGGCGCGACGTGTCGCTCAATCTTGTGCGGACCGGGGTAGACCCACCCGGGCGTAAAGTCTCCGAACTCAGATTGATACTCCGTCGCTGCGTCAAAGAGACGGCCCCAGGGGTTACCCGGCGCCCACGTCGAGAGGACGGCTGACCCATGCCTGGACGCGATGTTCTTGCGGACCGCGTGGCCGCGGTACCGATCTACGCGCCCCTCGCGTTGCTCGAAGTCGACCGGGTTCGCCGGAGTGTTCCAGTGGAAGATCGCGTGGCACCACCAATGGAAATCAATTCCCTCCTGCCCGACTGACGTGGACGCGAGCACCATCGGCCAGAACGGGCTGTTGAACGAGCGGCGAACCTCTGGCTGGCGCACGTCCTCGGACTCGTGCTGCCGCCCGCCATAGCGCAGCGCGAACCGCGGTGAGAACGCCAGATCGTGCTCAAGGTTCACAGGGTCCTTGGCCCGATACGTTGAGCCGCGCAACCCGATGGCTGCACTCGCCTCGGCAGCGAGACCGAAGAGCACCTGGTCGTCAATCACCTTGCCTTGAACGTCTGCCGCGAGATGGTGAAGGTACTCATCCAGGGCAGCCTCTAGGTTCCCTGCTGCGCAGTAGGCAAGCACTTGACGCCAGAACGGGGCGTCCCCGGCGAGGGCGAGCTTCTCGATGAGCTTGATGGTGTCGGGTCGGTTGAAGAGGCTGCGGAGCCCGTTAGCGAGGTGAGCGGATGCGCGGAACAAGCCCATCGGCGTGGTTGCGTCGGTGCCAGCGGCGATCCGCATCACAACTCGGTACGCGATGTTCCCCGGCGAGAACAGCGCGACATCGGTCAGGACGTCAGCGGTGTCGCCGTCGATGGAACTCAGGCCGCTGGCGAGAGCATCCGCGGCCAACTCGACGTGGCGCGCGAGACCGGCCGCGTCGATCGGCTCGTCGTCATGCTCGGAGATCGATCCGCCTTCGAGTGCCGCGGTGACGGCGGCCACCGATGCGGGGGCATCGTCGGAGACGGGCCAGTTGCTCGGGATGGCGAACGCTGCCCTCCAGTGACTCTCACGCAAGTCCGTGTCCCCGGTGTCCGTGGCGTCATCGGTGGACCGAGCGCCGGCGGACCACGTTCCATCGATGGCCGCGCGAACGAGTTCGCGAAGCGCGTCAGTCGGCACCGGCTGACCACTTCGCGTTGCAAGCACGCGGAGCGGATCTGCCGCCGCAGCTAGCGTCGGCATCGGCCAGTGAAGGAGCAGGGTGGACATCTTCGCAGGAGTGCCTGCGCGGAGACTGTACTGAAGGTGGCGGGCCAACCGCTTCCGGTTCGCGGGCGTGTACTGCGTGTAGTTCGTACCCTCGGCGGAGCGTCGTTCAGCTTCGTAGCTGAGGATGCTCGCCACCGAGGACGGGGTGGCCGTCCACGAGGAGAACACCAGCCGCTTCGTCATTCTCTGCGCGCCGGTCTCAGCGAACGGGCCACTGGGCTCGACGTAGGGCATGGACGGCGGGACCCAGAGCAGTTTCCACCAGCCCCGGTCCAGAGTGTCCTCGGCGAGCGCGCGGATACGAGCATTCCCGGGATCCAGCGCCCTGAACGACGCGATCTGGCGGGCATCGATCCGCTGGGTCGCCCGGAGTGCAGCGAGCAGATCCGGGTCCTCGGACGCGCTGTCGATACGTTCACCGAACTTGTAACCGTCGCAGAAGTTGATGAAGTACGGCGCGGACTTCCAATACTCCGGCGTGACGAGCCCGCGGTCGCGGTCCTGCTCGACGTACCGTGAGACGTCACGAAGTCGCGCGTAGCCGACCAGGTCCAACGCCGACACCTCGTCGGCAGTGTTGTTGTGCTCAACAAGCATCGAACCTTCTGGGAGCACCGGACGCTCTGCTCTGCTCATCAACTTCATAAGGCCGAGACGCAGATCCCTGACGACCTCACCAGGAGCAATCCCTGCGACAACGGCAGCGCGGTAGGACGCCAAGAGTGCCTTGATGTCGGCAACATCGACATCGTCGCGGCCCTTTGCTAGAAAGCCCAGCGTCGTGAAGAGATCCTTCGCGTGGTCCTCCTCGCGCTCCTCGGCGTAGGTGAAAGGCTTGTACGGAGTCGCCGACAGGAGCAGCACCTTGGCGGCGTCGTGCTCAAAGAGGTAGTGAGCCAACTCGCCGGCAGGATTGTCGACACTAAGGAGGTGCTTGAATCGCTGGAATTCGTCCAGGATGACAAGGTCGGGTTCGAGCGTCTCCACGCTTGCGCGAGCCAGCTCGCTGCGGAGCCCGCGGACCAAGGTGAGGTTTTCTTCGTGGTACTCGTCCGGGACGTAGCGCTTCCGGCCGACCGCCTCGAGGAGTTCACCGAGGCTTGTGTGGAGTGAAGGCTTGCCATCGCGTCGGCGGGTGAGGCCCGCAGAGAATGCCTTGCGGATTCTCGGGTCAAAGCCATCCTGGTCGAGCTCGCGGTAAAGTTCGTCAACGCGAGCTTCGAACCGCTCCACCGTTGTGACGGTGCCTTGGAGAATTCTGAGCGCGGCCTTCCATGTCCACCCATCGAAGTCGTAGATCTCGCTCAAGCCCAGGAGGATCATGGCGCGCTCCCGGGCCATTCCGAGGCTGTGTCCCATGTCGAACGACGTACCTGGCGTGAATGAGACAAGGTTGATCGGCTTGAGTCCGCCCTTGGCGCGGGTATTCAAGCGGGCGCTATGAGCGCCCAGCATCGTGAGCCTGCTTGAGAACGGGAGCTCGGGCTGCCCTGTGACGTTGAGGCGCTTGATGTTCTGCTGGGCGAGGTCCGCGTTAGCGCAGACGTAGACCACGTCGATGCGCTTGACCGAATCGTCGTGTTGGAGGTGCTCGATTGCCTTGGCGATCACGCCTTGTGCGACGCGTGTCTTACCCAAACCCGTCTCGTCGGCCACGAGGAAACGCTGTGCTTGGGCGGGTCCGTAGAACTGGTCGAATACGTGATCCACGGAACGTCGCTGGAAGGCAGTGAGGTCCCGCAGGTGCGGAGCGGCATCGTAGGTCGTCATCGGATCTTCGCCAGTACCTTCCGTGCCTCCTGAACCGTTCCCCACAACTCGTCGACACCCTTGGGGAGAACATCACGGCCGGCATCCGTTGCCTGGAGTCTGCCGATGAGACGGTCGAGGTCCTCAAGCACCGAAGGGCTCTCAGCGAGGGCCCGGAGGACCAACTCCAGAACACCCGGGCCACCCGTCAGAGGGTTGAATCCGCCGGAGCCGCTTCCGTCACCACTAGCCAAGGCCGCGAGGAGGGCTGGATCACCCAGACTCAGGAGGAGGTACAGGAAGCGGAGAAACTTCTCCGGCGTGTCGATCTGACGTGCAAGCACGACATCGAGCCGGTCGACCGGATCGCCGACAAGTTCCGCCACGAGCACCGTTCCGCCCGTCAGCCCGCTCGCTGTTGTGATTCGAACGACGAGGAAGGGGGTGATGTCGGCCGTCTCTACGCGCTTGAACGTTTCGTCGATTGGGATGCCGGCCACCACCGTGCGCACCGCGCCAGGCGAGGTGAGCAGTTCGATCGTCGCCTTCCAGTCGCTCGGAAACGTGTACTCCCGGTCTGCAGCCACTCGAAGGTCGTGCCGCGGCTCTCCGTCACCGGCTGTTGCGGCGACCGTCACGGTGTGGGTGATCTCCGAGATCGCGCGGAGGACGTTGTCGAGATTCTTCTGCTCGTCTTCCTGCGAATCCGGCTTAGCTCCGCCGACCGGCTGGTAGCTCTCCAGAAGACTTCGGAACGGAGCATCGTCGCCGAGGAACGCGTCGATGCCGAGATGCTTGCGCGGCCCCTCGAACTCGACGCAGAACTCGACATTGGTCCTAAGCGCAGTGTCGGTGGCGTTGGTAGAGCCGATGATCAGGCGTGCTCGGTGTGCCCGCCCGTGAGGCTCGATGACGTACATCTTCGCGTGCAGGTGACCGAGGAGTCCCTGGGCTGGACCGTCGGCTGGCTTTTCGCCGGCCTCTGGCTCGTCGCGGAAGCCGGCGAGGGTGTCGATGATGAAGGCGTCGAGCCGTGCGACCGACTCCGGATTGAGCTTCTCCAGTTCCTCCTGCCGCGAAAGGATCGAGATCGGGCCGTCAGGTCGGATGAGGTTGAGCCCGTTGTCGTTGACGAAAGGCGACACCACGAGGTGGCGCGCGCCGGCGAAGTCGATCGACCCCTCACGACCGTGGTCGAGATAGTGGAACGTGACGCTCTCGACAGCTTCGGGGTATTCCCATTCAACGAAACCGGCCTCGGTCGCCAGCCTCTCGACGCGAGCCGTCCTTTCAGCGTCGAGTGGCCGGATCGTTCGGCCGGGCATGCTGCGCAGGAACGCCTGCAGCGGCCGATTCTCGGGAAGAGGTCGGCGACTGAGGCCGGAAGAATCTAGTCGTACGGCCAGGTCCCACGAAGCGTCGGCGGTGAGATTCCTGGTCAACACCAGAAGGCGGTAGGCCGACCGCTGGTCGTCATCCACGTACTTGACGAACCAGACCTTCGGGTGGAAGAGGCCACCCTTCGGGCGGCGTACCTCGTGCACCATCGGTTCTAGGAACGCAAGGAGATCGGGAGCCTTGCCCGGAACCCCGATGTTCCCGCCCTGGCAGAATACGTCTAGTCGCTGCGCCGTTCGGCGCACCGACTCCAAAGCCGCGACCGGGTCGGGAATGCGACCGGAGAACGAGTACGAGCTGAAGGCAAGCGCCGGGATGAGAGTCGCCGTCAGATCGAGCGTGAAGGTCGTGGCCACGGCACTGTCGAAGGTGAAGCCGGTGGAAGGCTTGAGCTCGCGCAACAGTACGGCGCGACGGTCAGGAGCGAGCATCGCGACCGAACCCCTTCACGATGTCGTTCACGATGACGCGCACCGTGCCCCAGCGATATGCCAACTGCCCCGTGCCAGAGGCCCCCGACCAGGTCGCAAGCATGCGTGGGTTCAGGAGCCGGGACTGCTTACCCTTTCGTTCCTCTCGCGCACGCACCGACCGGCGAAGATCGCGATTGTTGGCCACGCCGGAATAGGCGCCGTTTCGGATCGCACCAACCCATGCTTCAACGAACAATTGCGCACGCTTGTCGATCCGCGGGTTCGTCGATAGGACGAGTTCCCACATCCGCTCGATGTTCCAATGCTGGAGGTTGTCCAGGTTCGGAGTGACGAAGTCCTCGATCCACGCGTCGAGTTCGCCGCGGTAGTACTCCCCGGCGTCTTCAATCCGGTTCAGGGTGGCGTCCGCGTCGTACATCTCGCCGATGAGCAGGTTGTAGAGCAGCGAGGCCCCATGCATGACGCCGCTGAACCGGTACGCGTGATCGAGAACCTCGAACTGTTCACGATCGACGACATCCCACGCGAAGCTCGTGCCTGCAGGAATGACAAGCCTCCGGTCCAGGAGGTGGGCAAGGACCGACTCTGGAGCCGCTGCGACGATCCGATCACGGAGCCATTCGGCCTCGGCCAGTTCGAGGTCAAAGCCGCCGGGCACGGCCTTTGGGAAGCCAACCGGGGGGGCGGGAACACCCGCATCCCAATCCGCGAAGATGCGGGCACTGAGCTCGGTCGACCCGTCCCCGATTCCAGCCCCCGCCAGGAGACCGAGGTCGTTGTCGTGGGTCAAGATGTTGTAGTGACGAAGACCCGACCAGTAAATGGTCGAGGGCAGGTTCTTGATGCTTGGTCCCTTCCGCCGCCCGATCAGTCCAACGGCGTCCTCAAGGTTCGAGTCGAGAAGTGTCTTGATGAGCTCTCTTTCCTGCTGCTCACCACGGACGACCACCGCACGACCGCGGGCTTGCGCGGCCTTACCGTGGCTGTAGCACCACGGCACGAACAGGAAGTAGCGCGCTCGTGTCTGGATCACCGAGGTTCCGGGAAAGAGAAGGTCGCTGAAGGCATCCCGGATCTGGCCGATCCCAAGCTCGTCGCGACCCTCCTGCTGAGCGAACAGGCTGATGAGCTCCCGAGCAGCGCGCTGCTCCTCGGGGGTCGAATCAAGCCACGCGATGAGCGATGTCATCGCTGCCAGACTTCGGCGTCGAGCTCGCCGTCTGGCATTGCCATCTGGTCTTGCGGACCTTCCGGGGCGAGCGTCCAAGTCGCCCCGCACGAACTGCACTCTCGGTTGTATCCGGGGTGGACACAACCGACCCATCGGACCCATTCAGGGTCGCTGTTCATCACCTCAGCTCCTGACGGCATTCCGATGACCAGGTGGATGACGGCCCCGGATCCGCACGATGGACAGTTGCCGCGTGGAAGGTCGTATCGCGCCTCGACGGCTCGGTCTGGTGGCAGCATCACTCGGACCCTCCGTCGTCCATCATGTTGAAGAGCCGAACCTTGCCGAGTGCTCCCTGCAAGATGGCGATGAGCTCATTTTCAGCGAGCAGTCTCAGGTTGGGCGCCGAATCGTCTTCTCCGTATGGCTCGAAGTCGTCAACGGTCTGCGCACACGAGCGCACGAGCTCGACGACGCTCAGCGGGAAGTCGAAGGTGGAGCCGATCGCCTCGTCGCTCCCCTGAACGACGACTTCAAGTGAGGTCTCGTCTCGGTCCTCGTTCCAGACCTCTTCAACGCCGATGGGCCTCGCGAAGAGGAACATCAGCAGGGTCTCGACATCACCGATTCCATCGATGTCGACGACGTTCAGCAAACCCTCGGTGTCGTCAACGACCGTGGTGAATCGGGTGTCTGTCATGACTTGATTCTCCCAGAGACGTCCGACAGAGACTGGCCACTTCGCTCGTGCGCGACGTTGCTCGCCGACGCGGAAGGCCGTCGTTGCACACCTGACTCGTGACAGCGGTCGCCATCCGGGCGCCGCCCGAGGTCAGGAGTCAGGCCATGACGATTCCCACCCAGATGAGCCTTCAGGGGTTCGTCGCGACTGCGCCGGAGCTCACCTTCACCGGCAAGGGGCACGCACGGTTCTACTGCCGGGTCGGCATCGAGCAGCACCGCAAGGAGGTCGACGGGTCGTTCACCAAGCTCGACCCGGTCTGTTGCGACCTGGTGCTGTTCGACCGTGCGGCCGAGCGGGCCTACCCGCGGTTCAAGCCGGGCGACCAGGTCGTCGCCTCGGGCTACGTCCACGAGTACGAGCAGGAGCGTCCCGGCGGACCGAGCGAGATCCGCGCGCAGTTCGTCGCCCGCCGGATCGGCCATGACTGTGCCCGCACCCGCTACGTCGTGGACCGCACGCCGACCCGGCAGCCCGAGCCGCCGACGAACGAGCTGACGGTCGTCAACGAGCCCGCACCCGCCGTCGGCATCTGACCGCGACCCTCGTCATGACGATCCGCGTTGACGACGGCCAGACGTCGCTGCCGGACGACGAGCACGGGGTCGAGTCGGAGTACGGCGATCCCGAGGACCGCTTCGGGACCGCCGACTTCGAGGTCGACCGGCCTTTGCGCCCGGTCAATTGGAACCTGCTCACGGCTGACGAGGCGATGGCTGAGTGGACCGACCTCGACGCCTGGGTCGACTGGTTGCGGTTGAGCTACGGGCTGCCGCCGACGGTGGTGCCGCCGTACTGGCATCGCCACGACGAGCTGGTCTGGGAACTGTCGGCCCTGCACACGCATTGGCTCAACGCCTACGACTGCGAGGGGACACCGTCGGGTCCGATCGGGTGGCATCGCGACTTCGCCGAGGCCAGCAATCGGCTGCGTGAATGGGTTTCCACCGCAGGATGCCGACTCGATCGGGACCGGCGCACGAGGCAGACGATCTGGCCCGGCGAAGCCCCACGGGACAGCGGTGGCGAGGTCGAGATCGTCGACCGCTACGCCGACTTCCTCCTCTTTGTCCATGAGGACGTGGCCGCCCGGCGACGCGTCGAGGAACGAGTCCGCGCGGCCTCCTAGCGGTGCATAGCGGCTGCATCCGCCGCGTTCTCCACAGCCACCACAACGCGACTCCCGCGTCGTCGCCCGGCACTGCACGGTCAAGGGCACGCCGCCGGCCACGCGACCCGAAAGGAATCTCCATGTTGCTCGCCCACGCGGTCACGCTCGGACGGGCCCGTTCCTACGTCGCCGCACTCGCGGACGCTGCCCTCACCCTCGACGCGTCGATCGAGTACGACCGCGTGCTGCTCCAGATCGACTTCGTCCACGGTGACTACGTCCCCGGCATCGGCCGGGTCCCGGTTGCCGACCGCGACGTGCTGTTCGCGGTTGCCGAGTCAGCCATCGAAGGCCTCACCCGGCACGGGATCGACTCTCTGACGGTCGAGCTCGTCCTCGACATGCTGTGGGCCGCCCGAGAGCTGGATGCGCCCTGATGTACGGCGAGACCAGTGGCATGCTCCGCGACGCCCTCGGTGAGTTGCTGCGTCGGCACCGCATCCAGCAGCGCATCGGGGGCGCCGGCATTCACACCGTCCCGGTGACGACCACGGTCGCGGAACGCAGGGTGATCGGCCAGCAGGTCGCCCGCTACCGGCAGGCCGTACTCGTGTGGTGCCACCAAGCCATGCAGGCTGCCAACCCACGCATCGGTCTCGACGTAAGCACCGGCCGCACCCGGGGCCCGGCCGAGGAGCTGCGTTACCGCCTCGAACGCACCCTCCGTGACAGTGATGTAGACCTACCCACCCTCGACGAGCTGGTCACACCGCAGAAGTTCGACTTGGTCGAGTCCTGGCGCGAGGCAGCCCGCGCCTGCGCGCTCGGCGAGCACGACTTCGCCTACGGAGTCGGCTACGGCCGACTCTCAGAGGCCCAATGTATGACGGTCATCAAGGACGCCGCCGACGTGGCGCGTGCTCTGGTCAGCCTCGACCGGCGCTACGCCAACATCCCCGGCTGGCGATTCTTCCCCGAGCCCGGTCGACTCGGACGCGCGGCGGCCACCTGTGCGACCTGGGCCGGATACGGCGAACCCGACTACACCGTCGACCGACGCGGTTGGCGGCCAGCGCCCGCCCTCATCGGGGGCCAGGGCCTGCCGGGCATCACCGGGGTCCTCCAGGCCCAGCACAGCCTGCTCCTCCACCTCGGCCACTTCCCCACCGCACAGAACCTGCGCCTGGTGCTTGACTCCCAACGCAACATCTCCCGGGAAGCTGCCCGACGACTCGCGCCGATCGACCCGGTACTCGCCGAACGATGGCACCAGCGCGGGGAGACCTACGGCCGTCTCGTCCGAGAGGCACGTGACCTCGGCGGCGTGTTCGGCATCGGTGGAGCCGCCGCTGGACAAGGAGCGGTCGCAGCCACGCGCATGGCCAAGCTCGATGACGCCGAGCTCTCCGACGCGCTTCAGGTTCGCCGGCTCCAACGCGTCAGCGCGGGCATCGACGAGCGAGTCTGCAACCTCGTGGAGTACGGCGCCGCCCATCGTCTCTACTTCCACCGCGTCAACCTCCCCCGCCTGGACCTCGACGCTGGCGAGCTCGTCCACACGAGTCGACAGAAGTTCGCCCCCATCACCTCGGCGGTGCAGGGCGAGCTCCTGGCGATCGTGCGCAGCGACCTGCGGCCCACACCTATCCAACGCAAGCCGCCGAAAGGTGCCGCAAGAAGCCGCCTCGACTTCGAGGCCGCGCTGCACCACAGGCCACCAGCGAGAGGAGCGAGCCCTGATGTCCCGTCGATCTGACCCCGCAGCCACCCGCCACCACGCACCCCGCGATCTGAACCAAGGAGGCACCATGGAGAAGCTCTTGTCGGTCGCGGACGTGGCCGACTTCCTCGGCGTTCCCGTCAACACGCTCTATCAGTGGCGTCATAAGGGCAACGGTCCGACCGCGTTCCGCGTCGGCCGCTTCCTGCGCTACGACCCAGCCGAGGTGCGTGACTGGCTCATCACCAACGCAGAGGTGACTCATGGCGCACGTTGAACGGCGCGAACGCCGCACCGCGGACGGAACCCTCCTGAAGACCTACCGCGTCCGTTGGCGCGGCCCGGACGGCAAGGAGCGGAACAAGACCTTCCAGAAGAAGGTCGAGGCGGACCGGTTCTGCGCCGTCGTGTCCGCTGACCTGGCCAAGGGTCAATACGTCGATCCCGACGCGGGCAAGATCCCCTTCGAGACTTACGCTCGCAAGTGGATCGACGCGCAGACCTTCGAGGAGACCACTCGGGAAGCGGTCGAGCTGCGGCTGCGGCTGCACGCCTTCCCGATTCTGGGTGACCGCTACTTGTCCGAGATCCAACCCTCGACCATCCAGAGCTGGTTGCGCACGCTCGCTGACCTCGCGCCGACCTACCGCAAGGTGGTGTTCGCAAACGTGTCCACCGTCTTCACCGCAGCGGTCGACGACGAGCTCATCCCGAAGAACCCATGCAAGGCCCCCTCGGTACGGAAGCCACGATCCGACCCGAAGAAGCTTGTCCCATGGACGAGCAAGCGGGTCTTGGCGGTCCGTGACGCGTTGCCCGACCGCTATCAGATCGTGGTGTGGCTCGGCGCCGGCCTCGGGTTGCGGCAGGGAGAGATCTTCGGCCTCTCCCCCGACGACATCGACTTCGACGCCAGCGAGGTGCACGTCCGACGTCAGGTCAAGCTCTTCTCCAGCAACCGCCAGGTCTTCGGTCTGCCCAAGGGCCGCAAGACCCGCAAGGTGCCACTGCCGGACGCGGTCGCCGATGCAATCACCGCCTACATGACAGCGCATCCGCCCATCGAGGTGACTCGGCCGTGGACGACGCTCGACGGGAAGCCGACGACAGTCTCGCTGCTGCTGACGACTCGAGAGAAGGGAGCGATGAATCGCAACTACTTCAACACCTATCTGTGGCGTCCTGCGTTGGAGCGAGCCGGCGTCCCCGATCTGCGGGAGAACGGGTGCCACGCGCTGCGCCACTTCTTCGCCAGCACGGCCCTGCATGAGGGCGAGACCATCAAGGCGGTCAGCGAGTATCTCGGTCACGCCGACCCGGGCTTCACCCTGCGGACCTACACGCATCTGATGGAGGGCAGCTCGGAGCGCACCAGGCGTGCGATCGACACCGCGTTCCTCGGCGAGGACGAGGAAAGCGACGAATGAACTGCGCTCGACGGTCAATACAACGGTCTTGCCCGAGATTGGAGACAACCGTTGTCGCGTTCCGGCCGCCGTTGACGGCCTCGGTCCACTTCCAGACGGAATCTGACGGTCGAATCCAATACTTACGCTTGGCGTTAGTATCGTTGCACGTTAGGATTGTGTTGTGATCCGGTCCTTCAAGAACACGGACACCGAGAAGGTCTGGAACCGCGAACATGTCCGAGCCCTCGGACCCGAACTGCAACGGGTCGCGCAGAAGAAGCTCCGCCTTCTCAACGCGGCTTCAGAACTGAACAGCCTGCGGGTGCCTCCGGGCAACCGTCTGGAGAAGCTGGTCGGCGACCGCGCCTGCCAGCACTCTATACGCATCAACGACCAGTACCGGATCTGCTTCGTCTGGACCGACACCGGTCCAACCGACGTCGAGATCACCGACTACCACTGAACGCACGAGAGGAGACGAGCATGGCCACCACGGCGAAGGCACCTGATTCCAAGGCACACAGTCCGATCACCCCGGGCGAGATCCTGTTGACCGAGTTCCTGGAGCCGCTGGGCATCAGCCAGTACCGCCTCGCCCAGGCCACCGGTCTCCCCCAGACCCGGATCAGTCAGATCGTGCGCGGCAAGCGCGCTATCACCACCGACACCGCCCTGCGCCTGTCCAAGGCGCTCGGCGTCGACGACCGGTTCTGGATCAACATCCAGACCGACTACGACCTGGAGGTCGAGCGCGACCTGCACGCCGACGACCTGGCCAAGGTCACGGCCCTGGTCGCGATCTGAACTCGGCAACGTGCGGCCCCACGGAGGCCCCAGCGCGATCAGAACCCGCGTTTGCGCAGGTCAACACAGGTGCGTAGATCACTACTACGACATCTGAGCCACGTCGTCAGCACCAGGGAGGCCCCCGATCCGAGAAAGTGTGGATCGGGGGCCTCCTTCGTGCGCTGGGGGGCAAGAGGCCGTCCTGAGCGGGCGTTCGGGCAGGTCACCCGCACCGACCTGTCGCTGGTTCTGTCGGTCATGGATCGGTCACACCCGACAGCGGCGTCAACAAAATGACGGTCGGGCCCAATGCCCGAAACAGGTCACTGCGCAGGCGCTCTCGAGGGCCGGGGCGCTCGCGACGACAGCATCGCGGGTCTCGCAGTCTCACGCGACTGCACGACATCGCCTTCCCCGACCCGACAATGCGTCATGAACCTTCCCTCAGATCCGGCAACCGACCATCACCACGACGTCTGTGAGGGGGGCACCAGATTGTTCAGGCATAGCCGACCCACCGCTTCTCCAGCACCTCGTCAGTCAGCCCGTCGTAGGTGACATACGCGCCGCCGTCGCCGCCGCCAATCTTCATCGCTTCGCACGAGGGGTAGAAGCGGGTGTAGCCGCCAGCGCCGCCCCCGGCAGCCTGGCCGCGAATGTCGAAGATTCGGTGAGCCTTGGTCTTCGCCATACCTACGGTGACCTTGCGGTGCTCCTTGAAAGTCGCGCATCGTGGCGTGTCCGCCGAAGCTGTCGCCGGGACCCCCAACACCAGAGCGGCGATGATCGACACGAGGGCAAGCGAAAGGATCTTCATCTGAGCATTCTTGCCTCATCGACTTTGCGATGGGCACAAACGGGCACAGCAGACCTGCCAGTACCGTTCCTCGGCCCCGCAAGTCACAACCGTGACGTCGGATCGATGCGATCCGAGATGTCGCCGAACTCGAAACTTGGGGCAGTAGCACCCGGGACTGTGCTGAACAGGATGAGGACCGTCGAGCCGGGCCTGCGGGAGAAGAGCCAGGCGACCTCAGATCGTCGCTGCTCCCACGAGGAGCGTGCATTCCTACTGGATGAGCACCGCTCCGACGTCAGGCGGGAGGTCGTCCGCCGTCGCACCTTCGACGAGGAAGATCGCGCCCGCGTCGGTCGCGCTGACGATCGCTACCTCGGGAGCGACACCGTCGACCTCGTGCGCCATGAACTCGAGTGTGAACGAGCCCTTCTCCGCGCAACCGGCCTCCGTCGCCGAGCCGAGCATGTCGCCGGCGGCGATCCCCTCGGTCGTTCGGCGCTCGACGTAGGCGCGACCCTCGAAGGTGATCGTGGTGGGGCACGGATCCTCACGAGAACCCACGACGACCACGGCGATGCCCGCGACGAGGACGGCGCTCCCGGCGACCACGGCACGCTTCACGCGCCTACCGTAGGCGAACGTCGAGTGCGGTACGGCGCGAAGCCGCAGCCGGGCGCGTCGGGCTCAGTCCCGGACCCGACCGGTCTCGTGTGCCCACAGGGCGAGCTCGACGCGGTTGCGGGCGCCGAGCTTGGCCATGAGGCTGCCGAGGTGGGTCTTCACGGTGCTGAGGCTGATGTGGAGCTCGCGGGCGATCTCGGCGTTGGTGCGGCCCCGGGCGACGGTGAGCAGCACCTCCTCCTCGCGCTCGGTGAGCGGGTCGAGCGGCTGGGCGGGAGGCGCCGTGCGGCCCGTGCCGGCGAAGGTCGCCAGCAGCCGGCGGGTGATGCTGGGCGAGATGAGGGCGTCGCCGCGGGTCGCGGCGCGCACGGCCTCGCCGAGCAGCTCGCGTCCGGCGTCCTTGAGCAGGAAGCCGGAGGCGCCGGCCGCCAACGCGCCGTGCACGTACTGGTCGAGGTCGAAGGTGGTGATGACGACCACCGCGACCGGGTCCTCCACACCCGGTCCGGCCAGCAGCCGGGTCGCCTCGACCCCGTCGAGCACGGGCATCCTGATGTCCATCAGGCACACGTCGGGGCGCAGCTCACGGGCCAGCCGTACGGCCTCCTGACCGTCGCGCGCCTCCCCCACGACCTCGATGCCCTCCAGCGTGCCGAGGATCAGGCGCAGTCCGGTGCGCACGAGGTCCTGGTCGTCGGCGACCAGCACGCGGATGCTCACGCCGGCACCCGTCGCGGCAGGGTGGCGGTGACGGCCCAGCCGCGGTCCGGGCAGGGGCCCGCCTGGCAGGTGCCGCCGAGGAGCAGGGCGCGCTCGGTCATGCCGGCGATGCCGAAGCCCGCCGGGGCGGCCTCGGATGCGCTGGGGTCGGTGGTGCGGGGGTCGGTGGTGCCGGGGTCGCCGTCGTCGCGCACGAGGAGGGTGAGGGTCGAGGCGTCACCGGTGAGGCGTACGTCGACCCGCGTGGCGTGGCGGGCGTGGCGCAGCGCGTTGGTCACCGCCTCCTGCGCGATCCGGTAGACCGCGGCGTCGATCGCCGCCGGCAGGCCGGCGACGTCACCGGAGACGCCGACCTCCACCCGCGGACCGGCTGGCGAGGCCCCGGCCAGCCGCGCGAGGTCGGCGACGCCGGGCTGCGGGGCGTAGGCCACGGGCGCGTCGCTGCGCAGCACACCCACCATGGCCCGCATCTCCGCCAGCGTGCGCGAGGCCTCCACCTCGATCACCCGCAGCGCCTCCAGCGGTGCGGTGGGGCTGGTCGCGGCGAGCGCGCGCCCGGCCTGGGCCTGCACGGCGATGGCCGAGACGTGGTGGGCCACGGTGTCGTGCAGCTCGCGCGCCAGCAGCACCCGCTCCTCCGACTTCGCCTGCGCCAGCCGCCGCTCCCGGGCGCCGTGCTGGGAGCGGACGGCCCAGCCCAGCACGAGGGAGGAGACCAGCACGGCGTAGCCCCCGACCGCGTCGGCGAGCCCGGTCCAGCTGACCACCGCCGCCATCGTGGCCGGCACCAGGATGACGCCCAGCCCGGCCACCGCCTCGCGCCCCGAGCCCCACCGGAGGAGCGCGTAGGGCAGCACCAGGACGTAGAGCATCGAGTAGACGTCGAGCACGGGGGCGCCGACGGTGAGCAGGCCGAGGTCGACGACCGCGATCGTGCCGAAGGTCGCCGCCACCACCGCGAAGGGGTGGGTGCGTCGCCACAGCAGCAGCGGAGCGAGCCCGAGCGTCACCACCACCGAGAGCACGGGCGTCGCCAGGTCGGCACGCAGCGCTCCCTCCAGCAGGACGCAGACCACCACGAACGCCAGGAGCGCCCGGTCGCGCCGGACGCGAGCCGGCGGGGCCGAGGGACGGGGCTCCTCCAGCAGGGAGCGCAGCGGGTTGCTCACCGGCCCAGCCTAGGGATGCGGCGCCGCGCGGGGACCGGCCGAAAGTCTGACCCGGCGCTCGGCCGAAGGCACGACGTACGTGGAGCCTCACGGCCGATGCCCGGCGACCCCGCGCGCCGCCACGGTGGGGCTCTGGTCCTGCGCACCCGGCGCGGACCGTCCCAGGAGGCCGCCATGCCCGCTGCACCAGACCGTGAGGGTCGAGCCCATGATCACCGTTGAGTCGCTGACCAGGACCTACGCCGGCGCCGCCGCCGTCGACGACGTCTCCTTCACCGCCCGGCCCGGCCGCGTCACCGGCTTCCTCGGGCCCAACGGGGCCGGCAAGTCCACCACCCTGCGGGTCGTGGTGGGCCTGACCGCGCCGACCTCCGGGTCGGCCACGATCGACGGCGTCCGCTTCGCCGACCTGCCCAACCCCGGCCTCGAGGTGGGCGTGCTCCTCGACGCCTCCGCGCAGCACGCGGGTCGCACCGGACGCGAGACTCTCGCGATCGCCGCCGCCACCATGGGCCTGCCCGGCTCCCGTGTCGCGGAGATGCTGGAGCTGGTGAGCCTGACCCCCGCCGAGGCCAGGCGGCGCGTGCGCCACTACTCCCTCGGCATGCGCCAGCGCCTCGGAATCGCCGCCGCGCTGCTGGGCGACCCCCGGGTGCTGATCCTCGACGAGCCCGCCAACGGGCTCGACCCCGCGGGCATCCGGTGGATGCGCGACCTGCTGACCGACTTCGCCGGCCGCGGCGGCACGGTGCTGCTGTCGTCGCACCTGCTGCACGAGATCGAGGTCATCGCCGACGACCTGGTCGTGATCGGCGGGGGCAGGATCGTCGCCTCCGGCACCAAGGAGGAGCTGCTCGCCGCGGCCGGCACACTGGCCCGCTCGGCGGCGCCGCGCGAGCTGGCCCACGCACTGGAGCTGGCCGGACTGCCCAGCACGCTCGCCAGCGACGGCTCGGTGCGCACCGACGCCGACCCCTCCCAGGTCGGGGCCGTGGCCCTGGCCGCCGGCATCGCCCTCACCGAGCTCCGCTCCGCCGAGGGCGCCGGGCTCGAGGACATGTTCCTCTCCCTCACCGCCGCCACCCAACGCGAAGGAGTCGCGGCATGAGCGCCACGACCGTCACCCCGACCACCACGCCCGCTCCGGGGGCCGTGCCGGGCCGCAGGACTTCGCGCCCGGTCGCGACCAGGCGCCTCGTGGTGATCGAGCTTCGCAAGATGTTCGACACCCGCTCGGGATTCTGGCTGCTGGTCGGCATCGGCGTCCTGGCGGTGCTCGCCAGCGGGGCGGTCGTCGTCTTCGCCCCCGACGACGCCGTCACCTACGACAGCTTCGCGACCGCGATCGGCCTGCCCATGTCGGTGATCCTGCCGATGATCGCGATCCTGTCGGTGACCAGCGAGTGGAGCCAGCGCAGCGGGCTCTCCACCTTCACCCTCGTGCCCCACCGCTCACGGGTCATCGGCGCCAAGGCGCTCGCGACCCTCGTGGTCGGGCTCGTCTCGATGGCGCTCGCCTTCGCCGTGGGCGCCGTCGGCAACCTGGCCGGCTCCGCGCTCGCCGGCGTCGACACCGTCTGGGACGTCTCGCTCGCCGCCGCGCCCCAGATCGTGCTGGGCAACCTGGTCGGCATGGCCGTCGGCTTCACCCTCGGCGTCGTCCTGCGAGCCTCTGCGGCGGCGATCGTCGGCTACTTCGTGGTCTCCCTCGTCATGCCCGGGGTGCTCGAGCTGCTCGGGCTGGTGCGGGAGTGGTTCCTCGACCTGCAGCCGTGGATCGACTGGAACTACACGCAGGTGCAGCTCTTCGAGGGCGCCACGGACACTGCCGAGGAGTGGGCGATGCTGGCCTCGACCACCGCGCTGTGGATCGTGCTTCCTCTCGTCGTGGGCCTGGTGTCGCTGCGGCGGTCGGAGGTGAAGTAGCCAGCCGGAGCCGCAGTGTCGCGGGTCCTTGACGTACTCATGACAAAATACCCGCGGTTGCTCAAGCCCGGCTGACGGCCAGGTGATGGTCTTCTCGAAGGTGCGTCTCTTCGCCGCCATCGAGATTTGTGGTGGCGCAACTCCGACACGTGCCCTTCTTGGAGGTCAACTCCTGAGGGCAACGACGAAAGCAGCCCAGGCAGTAGAGCGAAGGCGACGCTTCTCTTGAACTGTCTCGACAACCTGCAGCGCTCCGTTGGCCACGGTCCCGAGCATGGGTAGCACGGCGTTGCCGGCTGGGCTGAGGGCACCGCGCCCGAGCGTTTGGTAGATCGGACGATTGCGGTGTTCCCGCTGGAGCGACCGACGCGCGTAGGCGTCCGCAAGTTCCGAGATCTCGAGCGCTTGGTCTGTTGGGAGCACATTGCCACTTGGGATGTTGCGTAAGTGCTCCCTGAACGATCTCAGCTGCGGGTGAGCGCGGAGCTCCTCGAGGCCCTCGTGGTAGCCGCCGTCCGGACCCAGACAGTTCGGCACCTTGATTGTTGCCAGCTCGGTTGCGACATCGACGTGCCAGTCGGTGAAGCGTCTATCCACGTACACGTCCACGACCCGCTGATTGACGACCTCCGTCGCCACACTATTGGTGAGCACGTCCAGTTCGTTCATCTCCAGCGCCGCGGCGATACCCAAATCGATGATGACGCTGTCTGCATGCGCTGAGTTGCCGTTGCGGTCGAACCCGTCAGTGTGTGTCAGCGCTTGCGAGTGATTGTCGATCCCGCCACCAGCGCCCTGGGTCATGGCAGCGATCGTGCGAGCGAAAGTTCCGCCGATGTCGCCCCAACCGAGTGACCCGTACTCCGAGATGAGTTCCGACATCTGTTCATAGGCCGTGACCGCACCCGCGTCATCGGATATGAACTCGACGTAGGGGAGGTCGGGGCTGCTGCACGAGTAGGTGACATCTGATCTGTGGTGCCGAGAGGTGCCGCTGGAAGGATGTGCACTGTGCCGAAGCCGTATCCCAAGGAGTTCCGCGAGGACGTCGTTCGGGTTGCCAGGAATCGTGAGCCGGGCGTCCACCTCAAGCAGATCGCTGCCGACTTCGGTATCAGCGAGTCCTGCCTGACGAGCTGGATGAAGACCGCCGACGTCGAGGACGGCATCAAGCCCGGGACGACAGCGGCTGAGAACGCCGAGAACCGCGAGTTGAAGAAGCGGATCCGGCTCTTGGAGCAGGAGAACGAGGTCCTGCGTCGGGCGGCTGCCTACCTGTCGCAGGCCAACCTGCCGGGAAAATGATGTACCCGCTCGTCCGCGAGCTGGCCGGCGACGGGATCCCCGTCACGGTGACGTGCCGGGTGCTCAAGATCGCTCGCCAGCCCTACTACCGCTGGCTGGCTGCCCCGGTCACCGATCCCGAGTTCGAGCAGGCATACCGCGCCAATGCTCTGTTCGACGCCCACCGCGACGACCCGGAGTTCGGCTACCGATTCCTCGTCGACGAGGCCCGTGAAGCGGGCGAACCAATGGCCGAGCGGACCGCGTGGCGGATCTGCTCACAGCAGGGCTGGTGGTCGGCGTTCGGCAAGCCCAGGCGCGGCAAGGCCAAGAAGCCCGGCCCTCCCGTCCACGACGACCTGTGTGCCGTGGTCGACAGGCACGGCGTGATCCGCCATGTCTTCGCCGCTGACGGTCCGAACCAGCTGTGGCTCAGCGACATCACCGAGCACTGGACCGGTGAGGGCAAGCTCTACGTCTGCGCGATCAAGGACGTTTACTCCAACCGGATCGTGGGCTACTCGATCGACTCGAGGATGAAGTCCCGGCTGGCCGTCGCCGCACTCAACAACGCGGTGGCCCGACGTGGTGACGTGGCCGGTTGCGTGGTTCACACCGATAGGGGATCGCAGTTTCGCAGCCGTAAGTTCGTCCACGCACTCAACCGTCACGGCATGGTCGGATCGATGGGTCGCGTCGGTGCCGCGGGCGACAACGCCGCCATGGAGAGCTTCTTCAGCTTGCTCCAGAGGAATGTCCTCGACCGTCGCTCCTGGGCCACTCGCGAGGAGCTCCGGATCGAGGTCGTGACCTGGATCGAGAGGACCTACCACCGCCGCCGTCGACAGGCCGCCCTCGGCCGATTGACCCCCATCGAGTTCGAGACCATCATGACCGCGCCAGCCACTCAGGCTGCGTGACCCAACCTGTCACCTGACCGTGCAGCAGCCCCCAGCCTTGGTCCAAGACGATGACATGGCAGGGATCTTGTCATGCCCCCAAATCGTGCGAGCTGTCTGCGCTACGGACTTCTGAGGAGCGTCCTACCGCCGCGTTCGAGAGTCGTGGCGTAACGAGTGAACTCACCCGCCGTTCAACCCGTGGCGCACCGAGTCGAGTGCCCGCTTGAAGTGGCTCTCAGCTGCGTTGACGACCGGCTCGGGGGTCGAGGGGTCAAACACTCGCAGCAGTGAGAACCTGAACGTCGTCGGGTCAAGACCCCGCAAGTCCCTGTTGCCGCCGTGGCCGTTCGTCGCGTACGCCGTCCAGCGCTGGTAGATGTTCTCGGCGCCGTCGGCCTTGCCGACGTAAGCCCGACCGTCGCGGGTGTCGGTGATCAGGTAGATGCCCATGACTGAGGACAGCGCGGTGCGCCAGGAAGCGTAGCGGTGCTCGCGGATCACCGCCTGGAGTTGGGGATGCTCCAGGACGAGCGAGTCGAAGCCGGGGAAGCGGATCGGCTGAGCATCGGCGATCTCCATCACCTCGTACGCTGCTGCCGTCGTAGCGTTGACCCGCCAGGTGCGTGGTGAGTGCCATCGGATGACGAGTCGGTTGCGCAGATCGGCTAAGTCATCGCACACCTCCAGGTGGAACGAGCGAACGACGTCGTTGCGCTCCGCCTCTCCGTGATTGATCACAACCCGCCACAACCTGGCCCGATCGCCGCCCTCGGGGAGGAACACCACCCACAGTCGAGGAGGTGCGGCAGGAAACGTGCGCGTGCTGATCGATTGGACACTGGTATAGGCGAGGAGGTCGTCATCCGAGGTGTTGGGGTGAATCCCGGGCGTCCCGTCGTTGTGCACGGCCACGTAGGCGTGCCTGATCACGAGGGTCTCGGCCGGATCTATTCCAGCGCTGGCCATGATCGACTCGAACGTGAGGGTCATTTGTGCAGTCTCCTAGGTCCTATTGGCCTCGACCCAGAGAATCGTCGAAGCGGCGGTGCGCACCAGTCGGTTCGCACCTGCACGATCGCCTGACGCCACTCGTGATCGTGCTTAGACTCCGTCCGCGCGGCAACGGGTATGCGCAGAGGGAGCGATTCGACATGGCCAACGACGGCAATCCGCAGTATCGATACGAGACGAAGAAAGTGCTTCGAGGCCGTGAGGCCAGCACAATCTCCAAGATGCGGGCCGAAGGCTGGGAACTGGACCGCCAACGGCCCGGGCGGGTGCAGACCGAGTTGAACTTTCGCAAGGTCAAGAAGCCCGTGCCGTGGCGCCTGATTATCCCGGGCATTGTCGCTGCAGTCGTAGCCGCTATGGCGATCGGCGTGTTCGCGGCTCTCGGCGGCGACGATTCACCGAACGAGGCGGCTGCCACCGACTCGACGACGCCGAGCGACACCAATGCTTCAGCCGATAGCGCGTCGGAGCCATCGAGCGAGTCGACATCCGCGACGTCGAGCGAAACCACCGCGACGACGCCTTCAGCACCGACTACTGCGCCCAGCGAGACATCTTCTGCTGCTCCTACGCCGTCACGCACCCTCGCGCCCGACGCAGTCCTGACCGTCGACAACAGCCCGGATCTGAAGCGGCTGCTGGCCTCAGGTGCCGACCCGGCAATCAGCAAGGACTTCGCAAACCGCTTCGGCGGCCGAACGATCGAGTTCAACGGTGCGGTCTACGACACGCAGCCTTACGAGGACTACGACACCCGATTCAACTTCCTGATCCTCGGCAGGGACTTCGACCCGAATGCGGGTGGTGACGGGCCATCGTTCCAGTTCCGTGACGTCAACTTCGGTGACCTGAACGTAGAGGGCCGCGGCTCGAGCGTGGGGACCGGGGACAACCTTCGTATCGTCGCTGAGGTCGTCAAGTTCGAGCAGAGCTCGGAACTCTTCCTCCTCGACCCGATCTCTACGCGGCTCCGCTAGATCCAGGAGGCCTTGCGACTATCGCACGCACGCACGCCGCCCTCGCCAGGCACGCTGGCTGCGCTGGCGCCAGCCAGGTCGGCGAGCCTTGAAGGCGTCTTTGGCCAAGTGCGGTGGATAGTCGTAACTGACGCGTCGAACCACCGCTAACGACGCAGTCCCCAGCCCGGGGGCACTTTTCGAGCGGGCAACGCTCGTCGCCTAAGTCCGTCGGCCGACCGGGGTGCTCGGCGATGCGGGGCGACTCCTGCGAGCCAGTGACGACTTCACTCCGCCGGCGTGGCACCGCGCATCGAGCCGCCCTTGAAGCGGCGTACCTCCTGGGGCCAGCCGCAGCCCTCGGCGACCCTGCCGGCCCACCGACGGGCGGTCTCGTCGTCGGGGACGTCGATGATGGTCATACCGCCCAGCCACTCCTGGGTGGTCGTGAAGGGTCCGTCGGTGACGACCGTGGTGCCGCTGGTGGCGTCGGCGCTCGCGGCCTCCGCGAGGTCCTCCTCGAGTCCGCCGGCGAAGACGAGGACGCCCTGCTCCCTCATGTCGCGGACGACGGCGGTCGAGGGCTCGACGCGGGTCTGGTACCACGCCTCTTCGTGGTCGCCGACCCACTGCTGGTTGAAGAAGATGAGGTAGTGCGGCATCGGTCGTTCCTCTCTGGCGGCACCGGGCGCGGGGAGCGGCCTCGGTCAAGCGAGCCTCACACCTGGACGGCCTCGGCGCCACGTCTCCGAGCCACGTGTTCGCACGTCGTCGCAGCGATCCGGCGCGAGTCGCCGCGCCCAGCAGCGGCGGCCCGTAGCCTGCGAGCGACAGCCCACGACACGAAGGAGCCCCCATGCGCAGCAACCTGTTCGGCACCAACCTCGAGTCCGAGAGCGCGGAGCGCTTCACGCTGCAGAACCCCCGGATGCTCAAGGTGGCCCTCGACGGCGAGGTGATGGCGCGACAGGGCGCGATGGTGGCCTACCAGGGGCAGGTCGACTTCGCCTACCAGGGCGCGGGCGGCATGGGGAAGTTCCTCAAGAAGGCCATTACCGGTGAGGGCATGCCGCTGATGAAGGTCACCGGCCGCGGCGACGTCTTCTTCGCCGACGACGCCTCCGAGATCCACCTGGTCACCCTCGACAACGACTCGCTGACCGTCAACGGCAGCAACGTGCTGGCCTTCGACAGCTCCCTGACCTGGGACATCAAGCGTGTCGAGGGCGCCTCGATGATGGCCGGCGGCGTCTTCAACACCACCTTCACCGGCACCGGCACCGTCGCCATCAGCACCCACGGCGAGCCCGTGGTGCTCAACGTCGACGCCCCGACCTTCGCCGACATCCAGTCGGCCGTGGCGTGGTCGTCCTCGCTCAGCACGTCCGTACGCCGCACCGCGGGCGCCGGCGCACTCATCGGCCGCGGCTCCGGGGAGGCCTTCCAGCTGGCCTTCAGCGGCCAGGGCTTCGTCGTCGTGCAGGCCAGCGAGGGCCGCACGGTCGCGCCGCACACCCACTGAGACCGGGCCACGGCAGCGGCACGCAGCCGTCGGACCTCGGCGGGCCCGGTCAGCGACCGGGCCCGCCGGGCAACCCCTGCCGATGTGGTCGGACCACTGTTCACGGATCACGGTCGCCACACAGGATCGAGACCTGCCGTAGCCCGTCCGCCCCAGGGGTGAGGCGAGGGCAGCAGCCTAGGCAGCCCTCGCCCGAGCGTCGAGCCGGCGTCAGGCACCCGCCCCGACCCCGGCCGACCTCGCCTCGGTGGTGATCGGGGTGATCCACGACTGGTGGGTCTCGGGGCTCTTGGTGATGGCCAGCAGCTCGTCCATGTGCGGCTCCAGGCCGGTGACCTTGTCGAGCGGCACACCGACGACGAGCTGGAAACCGAGGCCCTTCCAGGCCCGCACGGCGCGGCCGGCGAAGTCGGAGTCGGCCTTGACGAAGCCCTCGTCGAGGAAGACCGGGGCAAAGCGGGGCCTCGAGCGCATCTCGTCGCCGAGGCGGAAGCGCAGCGCCGAGCCGACGATGAAGGCCACCAGCTCCTGGCTCTCGCCGCCGCTCTTCTCCCCCAGCGTGCGGTAGGTCGCGCGCAGCTCGCCGGTGGCGGAGTCGTAGCGCTCAGCGCTGACCTCGACGTGTCGGCGCACGTCGAGCAGCCGGTCGCGGTCGGTCGGCTCGCCAGCGCGCTCCCCCGACTGCGCGGGCAGGCGCAGCTGGTCCATGAAGCGGCTCAGGTCGGTGAAGCGGCGCTCGAGGTCGGCCTCCTCCAGCCGGGCCGGGGAGGCGGCCGAGAGCGCGCGGAGGTCCTTGAGGAAGACCTGCACGTGGGCGGGGCTGAGTCGGCGCAGCCGGATGCGCAGCCGGTCGCCGGCCCCGCCGAACTCCAGGCGCCGCAGGATCGCGTTGATCGGCTCGAGGCGGTCCTCGATGTCCTCGATCGAGGCCGCCATCGCCCCGACCAGGGGCACGAGGTCCTGCCCGCTCCACTCGGTGAGCCGGCGGCGCCACTCGGTGCGGCGCTCGGCCAGCCCGGTGCCGCGGATGTCGGCGAGGATGCGGGCGAAGTCGGGGTAGGAGGCCACCGACGTGCCGAGGTTGGGCGACTCCCAGCGCGCGACGTAGAGCCGGAAGACCGCGCTCAGTTCGTCCTCGACCCGCGCGATCTCGGTCTCGGTGTCGGCCACGGCCGCGCGCAGCCGCTCGGCCAGGCGCTGGGAGGTCTCGGCGAAGCGGTCGAGGTCCTCGGGGTCGGCCGGGGCTGCGGCCGCGGCGAAGTCGGCGGCCAGGGCGCCCGACTGGGCGTCGGTGAGGTCGACCGCGCCGGAGGCCAGGATGGTCTCGAGGCGGTCCTTGACCAGGTCCTCGTCGTCGACCAGGCGCCCGTGCACCTCCTCGAGGGTGCGCTGGCGCTGCTCGAGGGCGAAGCGCCGCCGGCGCGTGTCCTCCAGCCGCGCGGCCAGCGCCTCGACCTGCGACTCGGTGGCGCGCAGCTGGTCGTCGGCGCCGAGGATCTCCGCGCGCCGGCGCTCCAGGTCGTCGATGCGCTCCTGGCTGCCCTCGACGTCGAGGTCGGCGAAGCGGGCGGTCACCACGGCGTCGTACGACGAGCGCTGCAGCTCCAGCACGCTGCTGCGCCGGTCGAGCTCGACCAGCTCGGCGTCGAGCGCGCCGAGGTCGCGCTCCACCGCGGCGAGCTCGGCGTCGACCTCGGCCACGGCCTCGTCGTTGGAGAAGCCGATGATGCTGCGGGCCTCCGAGCGCCCGTGGCTGCCGCGGCGGCCGCTGCGGGTCTGCCCGGCCAGGGTCACCCGCAGGCCGGGGCCGGCGAGGTCGGCGGCGTCCTCGACGCACAGCGCGTTGCGCGAGGGCTCGGAGACGTGGGCCTGCACCCACCCTGAGAAGGGCGAGGAGCGGAAGACCAGCTTGCCCGCTACCCGCTCGGGGTCGGCGGGGCCGAGGTCGGGCAGGTCGAGCGGGGCGCCCTCGAAGCTCAGCCGCCCGCGCAGGCGCAGCCCGTCGATGGCCGAGGAGAAGTGCTGGAGCCGGTCGAGGGGCACCAGCAGCACCCGGGCGCTGGCGCCCAGCACGGTCTCGACCGCGGTGCGCCAGCGCGCCTCGTCGGGCGCGACGTCGAGCAGCTCGGCCACGAAGGGCAGCTCCTCGGGGCTCAGCCCGCTGGCGCGGGCGACCTCGGCGCGCAGCTCGTGGAGCTGGGCCGGCACGCGCCCGGCGCGGCTCTCCAGCGAGGCGCGCTCGGCGCGCAGGTCCGACTGCCGCTTGCTCAGCGGGTAGCGCCGGTCGCGGGCGGCGTCGCGCTCGCGGCGGGTCTGCTGCTGGTGACGCTCCCACCCCGAGAGCCACTGGCGGGCGTGGAGCTGGAGCACGCTGAAGGACTCCGCCGACCGCAGCGACGCCTCGAGGTCGCGGGCCTCGGAGTCGGCCGCGGCGAGCAGCGGCAGAAGCCGCTCCTCCAGGGCGTCGCGGCGGGCCTGGCGCTCCTGGCGTACGGACTGCTCCTGCTCCAGGCCGAGGGCGATCGACTCCAGCGCGGAGCCGCCGGCGTCCTGGTGGGCCTCGCGGGCGGCGTCGAGGTCGGCAACGAGGCGGCGCTCGTCGCGCGCCGCGGCGGCCAGCTCCCCGGCGGTGGTGGTGCGGTCGCGGCGGTTGGCGTCGGTGGCGGTCTCGATCAGGCGCAGGTGGGTCTGCAGCAGCCAGCGGCGCAGCGGGGTGTCGCCGGAGCGGGTCACGCCGTAGGAGTCGAGCTCGGCCAGGCGGCGGGTGGCGCCGCGGCGGCGCTCCTCCAGCCCGGTGATGGGGCCGAGCAGCTCGAGCTTGGCCTCCTCGGTGCGCATGGCGGTGTAGGCGGCCTCGAGGTCGTCGAAGTGCTCGATGGCGCGGTCGGCGGCGGCGTAGGTGGCGGGCCGCTCGAGCACCATGTCCTTGTAGAGCTCGTCGACGCTGCGCACCTGGTTGCCGGCCTGGATGCGCGCCAGCAGGCGCAGCGCCTTGGCGCCGTCGCCGTTGGCGCCGATGCCGAGGCGGGCGTGGAGCACGGCGGAGAACTCGGCGTAGGTGCGGTGCACCCGGATGCCGGGGAAGAGCTTCTTCAGCGTCGTGGCGTGGAAGCGCTCGGGCACCGCGACCTCGAGGCTGGTCAGCTCCAGCCCGGAGTCGTGGGTGACCAGCTGCATCTGCACGTCGGCGGAGCGGGTGGCACGCCTCGGCACGTAGTAGGTGCGCAGCACCGTGAAGCGCCCGCCGCGGTCGTTGACGAAGGTCATCGCCACCGCACCCCACGTGTCGCCGCCCTGGCCGCGCAGCAGCCGCTCCACCGGCCGGCCGGTGCGGGGGTCGTCGACGACGTCGACGGCGCCGCGCAGGTAGGACAGCAGGTTGCGCTGACCCGCGCCGCGCGCGCGACCGGCCACGGCGTCGTTGGAGGCGCCGTTGAACTTCGCGTCGGAGGGCATCATCAGCGCGGTGTAGGCGTCGAGCACGGTGCTCTTGCCCACGCCCGAGGCCCCCGAGATCATCGTGGCGTCGCCGCGCAGCGGGATCGTGGTCAGCCCCGAGAAGCCGCCCCAGTTGACCAGCTGCAGCAGGCTGGCGCGCCACTGCATGGTGTCGTCCTTGGGCGTCGCCACGACGCCGCGGTCGAAGAGGCCCTCGCCGGTCTCGTCGGCCATCTCGTCGGTGGGCTCGTCGGGGACCGGGCCGTCGAGCCGGTCGCTCTCGTGCACGCTCATGCCTGCTCCTCGCTCGCGTCGTGCTCGGGTGCGGCCTCGCCGAAGAGGTCGACCGGCGCCTCCGGCGCAGCCGGTACGTCGGAGCCGTTGGCGCGCCGCAGCGCCTCCAGCAGCTCCTGGAGCAGCTCGAGCGGCAGCAGCGCCTCGACGGCCTCGCTGACCTCGAAACGCTCCTCGGCCGCGGTGGGGATCAGCAGGCCGGTGCGCGCGACGGCCAGCACCGCGTTGCGGGCCCGCTTCTCCTCCGCGGCCTCGTCGGTCACGTGGGCGGGACGGAAGGTCGCGACGTGGGCGACCAGGTCGTCGCGGTCGACGTAGACGCGCGCGTCGCCCGCGGCCAGGCCGGCACGCAGCCGGTCGCGCAGGTGCACCAGCACGATGGTCTCCTCGCGCGACCAGGCGGCGTCGTAGAGCAGCGTCGGGAAGCGGGCGCCCGTCTCGGAGGTCGCCTGCCGCTTCCAGGCCACCTCGCGCTCGCGGTCGACGGCCAGCTCGAGGAAGAGGTCGTTGAGCCGCGAGCGCAGCACCCGCTCGTGCTCCACCAGCACCCGCCAGTCGCGCGGGTGGGTGCGGGCGCTGACGAAGCGCTGCTTGAGCAGCGTGACCAGCACGTGGCGCTGGGCCAGCTCCAGGCCGCCCTCGTCGCCCTCGAAGAGCGAGACCGACCCCCCGTCGGGGACCCGCACGTCGAGGTGGGCGGCCAGGTCGCCGTCGGAGTCGTGACCGGAGTCGTGGCCGGAGTCGTGGGCGGGCTCGGGCGCGAGGTCGGGGTCGCGGCGCAGGTCGGCGGTGTCGACGTCGGTCATCGGGCCTCGCTCTCGGGTCGGTGCTGCGAGTCGGGGGTCTCGGCGCCGGCCGTGCCTGCGGTGCCGGCCTCGGCGCTCGGCGGGGAGCCGCGCAGCGGGGTGCGGGGGGCGGTGAAGGTGCGGGTGGAGCCGTCGGCGCGCACGGCGGCGTAGGTCTCCAGCTCCTGCTCGGCCTCCCAGCCGTGGTCGGCGGCGAGGTGGAGCAGGCCGAGGATCTCGACCGGGCGGCGCAGCGAGGGCTCGAGGCCGGCGAAGAGCGCGCCCAGGGAGTCGGGCGGGTGGGTGGAGGCCAGGGCGAGGTCGAGGCGCTCGCGCAGCGAGCCGAGCTGGGGGCCGCCCTGCGCGCGCAGCGCGTCGAGGGAGACCGCCGGCGCCTCGTCGGGGCCCGCGGTGGCGATGCGGTCGGGCAGGACGTCGTCGGCGGGGTCGTAGAAGCGCTCGCGCAGGTGCTCGACGCCGGCCCGGCTGGGCAGCAGGGCCAGCTCGAGGGTGGCGCGGGGCCCGGTGGTGGCCATCCAGGTGGCCAGCTCCGACTCGACCTGGCGCAGCGTCTGCTCCAGCTCGCGGTCGCGCTCGACGTCGCGGGAGACGATGTAGTCGCGCAGCGTGGCCGTCACCCGGGCGCGCTGGGCCAGCACGCGGTCGAGGCCCTCGCGCACCAGGCGCACCGTGCCGCGCAGCTCGGCGCGGTCGGCGTCGCCGAGCACGCCGTCGGCGACGGGGTGCTCCAGCAGCGCGGTGAGGTCGTCGCGCAGCCGGCCGACCAGCTCCTCGTCGCGCAGCAGCGCGAAGGCGCCCTCGAAGGCGCGGCCCTCGTGGGTGGCGGTCATCAGGGCGTCGGCGCGGGCGAGGTAGTCGTCGATGACCTCGCCGGCCGGGCGGTCCTCGGCGCGGAAGGCGGCCAGGATCTCGCTGCGGATGGTGGCGAAGCGCTCCTCGACGCGCGCGAAGTCGCTGGGCAGCGCGGAGACCAGCGAGAGCAGCTCGGTGAAGCCCTCCTGCATGTAGTCCTCGCTCACGCCGACCAGCTCGGCGCCGTCGACGAGACGGTCGCGCTCGGCCTGGAGCCGGGCGATCTCGGCGTCGAGCAGCTCCACCCGCGAGGCGCGGTCGGGGTTGGCCTCGGCGTTGAAGCGGCGCACGGTGCCGAGCAGGGTGGCGATGCGGTGCTCGCTGAGGGTGGCGCGGTCACGTGCGAGGTTCTTGACCAGCTCGAGGGCCTGCTGGGCGTGGGAGGTCAGCGTGTAGACCTCGCGCCCGCCCTCGTCGAGGGAGCGCACCAGCCAGCGTCCGCGCATCCACCGCTGGCAGATCTCGCGCCCCTCCCCGACCGGCACCTCGCCCTCGTCGGCGTGCCGGATCGCGGCGAGGTGCTCCTCGACCTGCGTGTGCAGCCGCCCGGTGGGGATCGGCTTGTTGTCGCGGCCGAAGGCGGCGCGGAAGATCGTGATCACCACCGGCGCCTGACGCTGGTGGAGCAGCGTGAGGGTCGGCTGGGAGAACGCGCCGCGCACGCGCGCGAGCTCCCCCGCGATCTCGCTCATCCCTGCCCTCTCACTGCCGCCTGTCGCCCGACGCGGCTCGCGCCGCGACGAGCAAGCATCCCAGAGGGCGCCGACGACCCGGGGATCGAGGGGGTCGCACCGGCCGCGGGCGCTGTGTGCCCCGGGTGCGGGGCGGGACGTCGTACGAGGCGTGGATGCGCATGCACCGATCGCATGACGCCCCGCGCGAGCCGAGCACCGACGCGCGCGGCATCCTCCGCCGAGCACCCCCGCCGCGCCGGCCGGCCACCCCCGCTGACGTCGTACGAGGTGTGCATGCGCATCCACCGATCGCATGACGCCCCGCGCGTCGTCCTCAGGCGAGGGCGAGGAAGAGCTTCTCCATCTTCTTGGTGTCGACCCCGTCGAGACCCTCGCCGTCGGCGAGGCACTGCTGCAGGCCGGTGGCGACGATGGCGTAGCCGGCGCGCGAGAGGGCCTTGTTGACCGCGGCGAGCTGGGTGAGGACGTCCTCGCAGGACGACCCCTCCTCCATCATCCGGATGACGCTGGCCAGGTGGCCGTTGGCGCGCTTCATGCGCGTGATGATCGCCTTGATGTCGTCGGGCTGCAGGTCCATCAGTGTGCTCCGTCCTCGAGCGCGGTCAGCGCGGTGGTCAAGCGGGTGCGGGCGTCCTCCGACACCGCGCGCAGGGCGTCGCTGGGCTCCCCCACGAACGACGTCATGACGGCCGGGTCGAAGGCCTCGACCACGGTGGTGGTGTCGTCGACGGAGCGTACGACGACGTTGCACGGCAGCAGCGCGGCGATCGAGGGCTCGGCCTGCAGCGCCTGGTGCGCCAGCTGCGGGCGGCACGCGCCGAGGATCACCTGCGGCGCGACGTCGACGTCGAGCTTGGCCTTGAGCGTGGCCGCGAGGTCGATCTCGGTGAGCACCCCGAAGCCGACCTCGGCGAGCTGCTCCCTCACCGCGCCCACCGCCTCGGCGTAGGGGCGGTGGGTCGTGACGCGGATCGTGTAGTCGCTCATCAGCGGGGCCTTCCTCGTGCTGTCGATCGTGCTCGTGGGGTGCTCTCACGGTCGATGCTACATCCCCCCAGGGGGTTATGCTAACGTCGACGACAGGAACCCCCCAGGGGGATATTCACCCGCACCGGAGAGGACCGACATGAGGCAGATCGACATCGACCAGCTCGCCGCCGCGATCGACGGCGGCGCCGTGGTCGTCGACGTGCGCGAGCCCGGCGAGTACGCCGCGAGCCGCGTGCCCGGCGCCCGCAACATCCCGATGGGCCACCTGCCCTCGCGCCTGGGCGAGCTCGACCCCTCGCGGCCGGTGCACGTCGTGTGCGCCAGCGGCAACCGCAGCGCGGCCATGACCGACCTGCTCACCGCCCAGGGCCTCGAGGCGGTCAACGTCACCGGCGGCACCACCGCGTGGATCCGCTCCGGCCGCCCGGTCGAGAGGGGCTGACCCCGATGACCGCCACCTCCTCCCCCGCCGACTCCTCCCCCGCCGGTTCCACGACCGGCACCACGACCGGCACCACGACCGGCACCAGTCTCACGGTCGTCCCGATCGAGACCCCGACGCTGGGCGACCGCAGCTACCTCGTGCACGACGGCGAGGTCGCCTTCGTGGTCGACCCGCAGCGCGACATCGACCGGGTGCTCGACCTGCTCGACGCCCACGGCGTGCGGCTGACCCACGTGCTCGAGACCCACCTGCACAATGACTACGTCACCGGCGGCCTCGCCCTCGCGGAGGCGACCGGAGCGTCGTACGTCGTCAACGGCGCCGACGAGGTCGCCTTCGCGCGCACCCCGGTCGCCGACGGCGAGGTGGTCGCGGTGGGCGAGCGGATGCGAGTCACCGCGCTGGCCACGCCCGGCCACACCTTCACCCACCTCGCCTACGCCCTGCGAGACCTCGGCACCGGCACCGGCACCGGCACCGGCACAGACGTCGGGGTCTTCTCCGGCGGCTCGCTGCTCTTCGGCGCGACCGGTCGCCCCGACCTGCTCGGGCCCGAGCACACCCACGACCTGGTGCGCCACCAGCACGCCTCCGCGCACCGGCTGGCCGCGCTGCTGCCCGACGAGGCCGAGGTCTTCCCCACCCACGGCTTCGGGTCCTTCTGCTCCGCGACCCAGTCCGACGCCACCTCCTCGACCATCGGCCGGGAGCGCTCGACCAACCCCGTGCTGACCCAGGACGAGCAGTCCTACGTCGACGAGCTGCTCGCCGGTCTCGGCGCCTGGCCGGCCTACTACGCCCACATGGCCCCGGCCAACGCCGCCGGCCCCTCGGCACCCGACCTCAGCCCGCCCGCCCGGGCCGACGCCGAGGAGCTGCGCCGCCGCATCGAGGCCGGCGAGTGGGTCGTCGACCTGCGCCACCGCACCGCCTTCGCCGCGGGCCACGCCCCCGGCACGCTCAACTTCGGCCTCGACGGCGGCTTCGCGACCTACCTCGGCTGGCTCGTGCCCTGGGGCACCCCGCTCACCCTGCTCGGCGAGAGCGCCGCGGACGTCGCCGCCGCCCAGCGCGAGCTGGTGCGCATCGGGATCGACCGACCCGCGGCCCACGCCACCGGCGGCCCGGAGCAGTGGAGCACCCGTGCCCCCGCGAGCTTCGCCACCGCCACGTTCGCCGACCTCGCCCAGGTGCGCCACCACCGCGACATGGTGGTGCTCGACGTGCGCCGCGCCGACGAGCACGCCGCGGCCGCCGTCGCCGGCGCCGTCAACGTGCCGCTGCACGAGCTGCTCGACCGGGTCGGCGAGGTGCCGCCGGGAGAGGTCTGGGTGCACTGCGCCGGCGGCTACCGCGCCTCGGTGGCGGCGTCGATCCTCGACGCCCACGGCCGGCGCCCCGTCGCGATCGACGACACCTTCGACCAGGCCGAGGCGGTGGGCCTGCACCTCGTCGGCCCCTCGGCATGAGCCGCCCGACCGGGCGGCGACCCGACCGACCGGGCGCGCCGTGACCCCCGAGACGACCCTGCTGGCGGCCCTCCTCGCCGGCGCCCTCATCGGGCTCAGCCTCGGCGCGCTGGGCGGTGGAGGGTCGATCCTGGCCGTGCCGGTGCTGGTCTACCTGCTCGGCCAGTCGCCCGCCCAGGCCACGACCGGCTCGCTGGTGGTGGTCGCGACGACCTCCCTGGCAGGGGCCGTCGCGGCCGCCCGGTCCGGCCACGTGCTGCTCGCGCGGGGGGTCGCCTTCGGGGCCGTGGCGACCGGCGGGGCGGTGCTCGGCGCCAAGGCCTCGGCCCACGTCGACGACGACGTCCTCCTCGCGGCCTTCGCCGCGCTCATGCTCCTCGTGGGCGCCCTGATGGCGGTGCGCCTCGTGCGCCGCCCCGCAGACGGGCCCTCCCACGCCGCACGACCCGCCCTGGACGACCCGATCCTCACCTTCTCCCCCACCTTCGCCTGCGCCTGCCCGCGCGCGCTGAAGGTCCTGCTCACCGCGACCCTCGTGGGCGGGCTGACCGGCTTCCTCGGCGTGGGCGGCGGCTTCCTCGTCGTGCCCGCCCTGCTGCTGGCCCTCGCCCTCCCCCTGCCCTACGCCGCCGGCACGTCGCTGGTCGTCATCACGATCACCAGCGCCGCCGCGCTGGCCACCCGCGCCGGTGTGGGCCCGGCCCCCGACTGGGGTCTCGTGCTCGCCCTCACCGCCGCCTCAGCCCTCACCGCCGTGGTCGGAGCCCGACTCGCCGACCGTGTCGACACCCGTCGACTCTCCGCCGCCTTCACCGCCCTCGTCCTGGCCGTCGCCGCCTACACCGCGACCCAGGCCCTCCCCGCGCTGCTGTGACCCGGCCGCACCGCGACCGCAGCACCACGCGCTCCGCGCGACCCGACCAGTCCCTCATCCGACGCACCAGGAACGGACCGACCATGAGCACCACGAGCCCGCGCCGCGCCAGCGACGCCGACACCCCGCCCGACCAGGAGGCCGGCCGGCGACCCGACCAGCGCGCCGGCCGAAACTCCGGCCCCGCCGCGGCGGGTCACGCGTCCGAGGCGCGACCCGGGCCGCTGGGGCGCCTCGGCGTCTGGGTCACCGACCACGCCCGCCTCGTCACCGGGGTCTGGCTGCTGCTCGTCGTCGGCCTCGGCGCCTTCGCCCCGCAGGTCGAGCACAACCTCTCCGGCGCCGGCTGGCAGGCCGACGGCTCGGAGTCCGTCGCGGCGCGCGAGCTGGCCCGCGAGAGCTTCGGCGGCAACGCCTCCTCCGCGATCCAGGTCGTCGTCCACTCCACCGACGGACCCGTCACCGAGGGCGCGGGCCGTGACGTCCTGACCCGGGTCACCGCCGTGCTCGAGCGCGAGCCCCGTCTGGCCGACGTCGTGGCCCCGCAGCCGGGCGCCACCCTGAGCCAGGACGGCTCGACCGCGATCGTGCTCGCCGGCGCCGGCGTCGACACCGACGAGATGGTGCGGGTGGCCACCGACCTCAAGGAGGAGCTCCAGGACCTCTCCGTCGACGGGGTCCAGGTGAACCCGACCGGCTCCTCGCTGCTGTGGTCGGACTTCAACGAGGCCAACCTCGAGGCCATGCTGACGTCCGAGATGGTCTCCTGGCCGGTGACCATGGCGATCCTGGTGCTCGCCTTCGGCGCCCTCGTGGCCGCCGGCCTCCCCCTGATCCTGACCCTCGCCGGGCTGGTCGCCTCCGCGGGATCGCTGGTGCTGATCAACGAGCTCGTCCCGGTCTCCATCTGGGCGATGAACTTCGCGATGATGTTCGCCCTCGCGCTCGGCATCGACTACGCGCTCTTCCTCGTGGTGCGCTACCGCGCCGCCCGGATGGGCGCCGGCCGCTCCGCACGCCAGGCGGTCGCGGAGACCATGGACACCGCCGGCAAGGCGGTGCTGCTCTCCGGCGCCACCGTCCTGGTCTCGCTGTCGGCGGTGATGCTCGTGCCCTCGCCGTCGTTCCGGTCGATGGCCGGCGGCATCATGCTCTCGGTCGTCTTCGTCCTGGCCGCCACCCTCACCCTGCTCCCGCTGGTGCTGTTCACGCTCGACCACACGATCAACAAGCTCTCGCTGCCCTGGGTCAGGACCGGCGAGCACCGCTCCGCGGCCTTCGCCGCGTGGGGCGAGCGGCTCTGGAGGCGCCCCGTCGTCTGGGGTCTCGGCGCGCTGGTCGTGCTGCTCGCCCTCGCCGCGCCGATCCTCGGCCTGACGACGGCGATGCCGTCCATCAAGGTCCTGCCCGAGGACGCGAGCGCCCGCATCGGCTACGACCTGGTCCAGGACTCCTTCGGCGACGGCGCGCCCGGCACGCTCCAGGTCGTGACCGCGGCAGCCGACTCCGAGGCCGCGAGCAGCGTGCTCGCCTCCGACCCCGGGATCGCGGGCGCCATGCCCGCCCAGCCGGCGGCCGACGACAGCGGGCTGGTCCTCCTCCAGGCCGTCCCGACCGTCGACCCCTCCGACCCCGCCCTCGCCGACACCGTCGACCGCCTGCGCGCCGCCCTGCCCGACAGCGCGCTCGTCGGAGGCGCGGCGGTGGAGAATCTCGACCTCGAGGCCCAGCTCGACGAGTCCACGCCGCTGGTGATCGCCGTCGTGCTCGTGCTCGGCTTCCTGCTGCTGCTCGTGGCCCTGCAGGCCCCGCTCATCTCGTTGCTCGGCACCCTGGCGAGCCTGCTGTCCACCGCGGCCGCCTTCGGGGTCGCCCGCCTCGTCTTCCAGGAGGGCATCGGCGCCGACCTGCTGGGCTTTGAGAGCCAGGGCTTCCTCGACGCGTGGGCGCCGGTGTTCTTCTTCGCGATGATCTTCGCCATCGCCATGGACTACACCGTCTTCCTGCTGGCCTCCGCCAAGGAGCACTACGAGCGCTCCGGCGACCCGAAGGACGCGATGGTCGGCTCGCTGGCCCACTCCGGACGCGTCATCTTCGCCGCCGGCGCCGTCATGGTCGCGGTCTTCTTCACCTTCGCGCTCTCCGGGCCGCTGCCGCCCAAGGAGATGGGGATCGTGCTCGGTGTCGCCGTGCTGCTCGACGCCTTCCTCGTGCGGCTCGTGCTGCTGCCGGTCATGCTGCGGCTCACCGGTCGCGC
Source organism: Nocardioides sp. P86 (assembly GCF_023712465.1). Classification (NCBI taxonomy): domain Bacteria; kingdom Bacillati; phylum Actinomycetota; class Actinomycetes; order Propionibacteriales; family Nocardioidaceae; genus Nocardioides; species Nocardioides sp. P86. The sequence continues at coordinate 265,430 of NZ_JAMAYE010000001.1, forward strand.
CGCCTGGTGGACCCCCGCCTGGCTGCGACGGGTGCTGCCCACCGTCACGTTCTCGCACGGCTGACCACCTCCCGACCACACCACGCACCACCTGCACCTCCCCACCACCACCTCGAACGAAGGAGCACCACCGTGTGCCGAGCAGTCACCTGCAAGCAGTGCGGCAAGACCACCTGGGCCGGCTGCGGCCAGCACGTCGACCAGGTCATGGCCCGCGTGCCCCGCGCCGACCGGTGCGCCGGCCACCCCCGTGAGGAGCGGCCCGGCCTGCTCGGGCGGCTCTTCGGCCGCACGCGCTGAGCACCGGGCGCCCCGCCCTTGCACGGGCCGGACGCCCGGAGCGCTCCCAGCGGCCCGGCTCGGCTCGGGCCAGATGGGGCCGGCTCGCTGAGCCCGGCTCAGCGCGACCCGGCTCGGCTCAGCGCGGCGCGGTCCCGGTCGGCACGACGTCGACCGGGGCCGCGGCTCGGGCCACCACCGCGGCCGTGACCGGCGCGCGGCCCTCCGTCGGGTCCGGGGCCGTCGGGGCGGGCCCGCCTCGCACGGGGTCGGCCGGCGCGCCGCCCGTGCCCACCACCACCAGGTCGGCGCGCCGCGAGGTCTGGAGGATCCCCTCGAGCACCGAGCCCGCGTAGAGCACGGTGTGGACCACGAGCCCCGGCTGCCACTCGCGCGCGGCGCGCTCGGCCGCCACCAGCAGCACGTGCTCCTCGTGGGTGCGCGGCAGCACCGGTCTCGCGGGGCCGACCCGCCCGCCGGAGGCACGGCGGTCGTCCACGTGGAGGATCGTCACGCAGGTCGCGCGCCGCACGGCCCCCTCGACCGCCCGGCGCAGCACCGCCTCGTCACCGGGCCAGCGGCCCAGGGCCGCGACCACCCCCACGTCCGAGCCGGCCCCGCTGGCCCGCTCCGCACGCCTGCTGCCTGCCATCGCACTCCCCACCTCGGTCGTGCGCCCGGGCCCCCGACGGCCGGGGACGACGCCCCTCGAGCCTGCGCGACGGCGGCCGGGGCCGACAGGGACGTACGTCCCTCCGCGGCGGACCTCCGTCCCGAGCGGCGCCTTCCCGCGAGCGGGGCCGGCGGACCGGCGGGTCGCAGGGCCGCAGGGACCATCGGCCCGCCGACCCGGGGCGCCCGGCCGGTGTGTCGGCGGGGTCGACGTACGAGCCTGGAGGCAGCAGCCCCCACCCACGAGGAGCACCCGATGGACCGGCCCGACCCCGCACCCGACCAGGCCCGCGACCGGGGGCCGGTGCCCGGGCCCTCGTGGCCCACGAGTCGATGTTCGGCAACACCCGCCTCGTCGCCGACGCCGTCGCCCGCGGCCTCGAGCGTGCCGGTGTCAGCACCGACGTGGTCGACGTGGCCGAGGCCGGCGCGGTGGGTCCCACGGTGCCCGACGACGACGTGCTGGTGGTCGGCGCCCCGACCCACGCCTTCTCGCTGAGCCGCGCCTCCTCGCGCGCGCAGGCGATCGAGCAGGGGGCGCCCCTCGACCACGAGGAGCGCGGCATGCGCGAGTGGCTGGCCGAGGTGCCCGAGCCCCCGCCCGGGGCGCACCACGCCGCGACGTTCGACACCCGTGTCACCAAGGTGCGGCACCTGCCGGGCTCGGCCGCGGTGAAGGCCGCGCGGATCCTGCGCCGCCACCACTACCTCGTCGAGGACGCCCCGCGGTCGTTCTACGTCGAGGACCCGCAGGGCCCGCTCGTCGCGGGCGAGGTCGACCGCGCCGAGGAGTGGGGCGCCGAGCTCGGCGCGGCCCAGGTCGCGCGTGGCCGCTCCCCGCGGGCCTGAGCGCACCGCGACCGACAGGCGCCCCGGACGCCGTGGACCCGGTGAGTCGTGGCACCAGGGCGCCGGCCGACGGGCGCTCCCGCGCAGGTCGAGGGTGGCGGGAGCAGGCCGAGACCCTGCTCGCCGGGGCCGCGGCCACCACGCTCCCGGTGGTCGACGGCTCCGGCGCACTCCACGACACGACGGGCCGAGCGCCTGCACGCCACCACCGCGCCCGGCCCATCGGCCCACCTGCGGCGACCACAGCCGCACCTCGCTCCCCCGCTGCTGGTCGAGGCGGCGGGTGTCACCGAGTCGGTCCCGACCGGGCGCACGACGTGGGACGATCGCCCCGGAGGAGCCGGGCCGGACAGGGCCCGGCGCACGGCGGGCGGGAGGGGAGGCACGGGTGCGCGCAGACGACGAGGGATGGCGGCTCTTCCGGTGGGCGGCAGCGGCGGCCGGCACCGTGCTGGTGGTGGCCACGGCCCTCATGCTCGGGCCGTGGAGCGGCCCCGACCGTGCCTGGATCGCCGCCGACGCCGCGACCATGGCCGCCGACCTCTTCGCCGCGGCCGCCGTCGCCCTGCGGGTGCGGCGGAGCCGGCCCGGCCCGGCGCGACGCGCCTGGGTCCTGGTGCTGGTGGCCCTGGTCGGCTACGCCGTGGCCGACGGCGTCTGGACGGTCTACGACATCGCCTCCGCCCCGGTGCCCTACCCCTCGGTCGCCGACCTCTTCTACCTGCTCGCAGCGCCCCCGGCGCTCGCCGGGCTGCTGCTCTTCCCCGTCGGTCGCGGGGTCGCGGTGAGCCGCGCGCGGGTGCTCCTGGACTCCGCCGTGGTGTGCTGCGCGGTCGTCCTGGTCGCCTTCATGGTGCTGCTGCGCGACGTCTTCTCCTCCCTCGGCAGCGGCCTCGGCGCGGCGGTGAACGCCGGCTACCCCGTCCTCGACGTCCTGCTGGTGTGCGTCGCGAGCCTGCTGCTGCTGCGCGGCGGCGCGGCCCGCCCCCGCGCCGACCTGGCCCTGCTGGGGCTGGGCTTCATCTGCTACGCCGTGGCCGACTCCGCCTTCGCGCTGGTCACCCTCGACGGGTCCTACGAGTCGATGCTCCTGACCGACGTGCCCTACGTCGCCGCCCCCCTGGTGCTCGGCCTGGCCGCCCTCGCCCCACCCCCCGAGCAGCCGGGCACGCCCTCGGCCCGGGCCCGCCTGCTCAGCGCCGCCGCCCCCGACCTCGCGGTGCTGGCCGCGCTGGCCACGACCCTGGCCGTCGGTGGGTCGGAGGGGGCCAGCGGCCGGCTGGTGCTCCTCGTGGTCGTCCTCGCCGTGGTGCGCCAGGTCTGGCTGGGGTGGGAGAACCACCGCCTGCGCGTCGGGCTCGAGCAGCGCGTGGCCGAGCGCACCGAGGAGAACCTCGCGCTGACCGCGCGCCACGTGCACCTGCTGGAGTCCGTCGGCGAGGGGATCCTCGGCGTCGACGCCCAGGGCCGCATCGACTTCGTCAACGACGCCGGCGCCCGGATGCTCGGGTCGACGGCGGACGCCCTGGTGGGCGCATCCGCGTGCCGGCGCCTGCACGGTGTGCACACCGCGGCCGAGCACCCGGGCGCCGCGGCGGAGACGGCGGACCCCGGACCGGTCGTCGAGGAGCCGCTCTGCGCCCTCGACGCCGCGCTCGGCGGCCGGGCCGTGCGCGACGCCGAGCACGGCTTCCGCCGCTCCGACGGGAGCGTGCTGCCGGTCGAGATCACCGCCGACGGCGCCCGACCCGGGCCCGACGGACGGGTCAGGGGGGCCGTGGTCGTCTTCCGCGACGCCACCGAGCGCCGCGCCGCCGACCGGCTGAAGTCGGAGTTCATCTCCGTGGTCAGCCACGAGCTGCGGACGCCGCTGACCTCGATCCACGGCGCGCTCCACCTGCTGCACGACGGTGACGTCGGCGAGCTGTCGCCCGCCGCCGAGCGGGTCGTCGACGTCGCCCTGCGCGGCACCGACCGGCTGGCCCGGCTGATCAACGACATCCTGGTCGTCGACCGGCTGGAGTCGGGACGCCTGCCGCTCGACCTCGCCGACCACGACGCCGCTCCCCTCGTGGCCGGCGTGCTCGCCGCGCTCGAGCCCGTCGCCGACGCCGCCGGCATCGTCCTCGAGGCCGGTCCGGTCGAGGCGCGGGTCAGGGTCGACGCCGACCGGTTCACCCAGGTGCTGACCAACCTGGTCGGCAACGCCGTCAAGTTCACCCCCCGCGGTGGGCTCGTGCGCGTCGAGGCGGTCGTGCGCGACGGGGCCGCCGAGGTGAGCGTGACCGACACCGGCCCCGGCATCCCGCGGGAGGCGCAGGAGACGGTCTTCGAGCGGTTCCGCCAGCTCGACGAGAGCGACGTCAGGCAGCGCGACGGCTCAGGCCTGGGCCTGGCCATCAGCCGCTCCCTCGTCGAGCACCAGGGCGGACGGATCTGGGTCGACAGCGAGCCCGGCCACGGGGCCAGCTTCCGCTTCACCGTGCCGCTCGCCGCGAGCGCGTCGGCGCCCGTCCCGGGAGGATCGGAGGGTGGCGCCGCGGGCGGCTCGGCGCAAGACTCGGACGAGCGCTCCGCCGGGCACCCTGCCGGTGGCCCGGTCGCGGGTGACGCCGGTGCCGACCGCACCGCGGCGAGCCCCGTTCCCGGTCGCTGAGCGCTGTCGGAGCCCCTCACTACCCTGTGGCACCCACACCGCGAGGAGAGACCATGACCGAGACCACGGCACCTCCTGCGGGGCACCCCGCCGACGGCCACGACCTGATCCGGGTGCAGGGCGCCCGGGAGAACAACCTCAAGGACGTGTGCGTCGAGCTGCCCAAGCGGCGGCTCACCGTCTTCACCGGCGTCTCGGGGTCGGGCAAGAGCTCGCTGGTCTTCGCCACCATCGCCGCGGAGTCGCAGCGGATGATTAACGAGACCTACAGCGCCTTCGTGCAGGGCTTCATGCCCTCGCTGGCACGCCCCGAGGTCGACCGGCTGGAGGGTCTCACCACGGCGATCATCGTCGACCAGGAGCGCATGGGCGCCAACCCCCGCTCGACCGTCGGCACCGCCACCGACGCCCACGCGATGCTGCGCATCCTGTTCAGCCGGCTCGGCTCGCCGTACGTCGGACCGCCGACGGCGTTCTCCTTCAACGTGCCCACCCGACGGGCCAGCGGCGTGATGTCGACCGAGCGGGCGGGGCGCACCGAGAAGAGCGTCGTGAAGGGCGCGGTCTACCTCGGCGGCATGTGCCCGCGCTGCGAGGGCACGGGCAGCGTCAAGGACATCGACCTGACGGCGCTCTACGACGACACGTTGTCGCTGGCCGACGGGGCGCTCAGCGTGCCCGGCTACTCGATGGACGGGTGGTACGGCCGCCTCTTCGCCGGGATGGGGCTGCCGATGGACGCCCCGATCTCGACCTTCACCGCGAAGCAGCTCGACACGATGCTCCACGCGGAGCCGACCAAGATCAAGGTCGAGGGCGTCAACCTGACCTTCGAGGGGATCATCCCGAAGATCCAGAAGTCGATGCTCTCCAAGGACCCCGAGGCGATGCAGCCCCACGTGCGGCGCTTCGTCGACCGCGCGGTCACCTTCCAGACCTGCCCGGACTGCCAGGGCACGCGGCTGACCACCGCGGTGCTCGCCTCGCGCATCGAGGGCCGCAACATCGCCGAGCTGTGCGCGCTGCAGATCAGCGACCTCGCCGACTGGGTGCGCGCCCTCGACGCCCCGGAGGTCGCGCCGCTGCTCGCGGGCCTGCAGCACCTGCTCGACTCCTTCACCGCGATCGGGCTGGGCTACCTCTCCCTCGACCGCCCCGCGGGCACGCTCTCGGGCGGGGAGGCCCAGCGCACCAAGATGATCCGTCACCTCGGCTCCTCGCTGACCGACGTCACCTACGTCTTCGACGAGCCCACCATCGGGCTGCACCCCCACGACATCGAGCGGATGAACGACCTGCTGCTCGAGCTGCGCGACAAGGGCAACACCGTGCTGGTCGTCGAGCACAAGCCCGAGACCATCGCGGTGGCCGACCACGTCGTCGACCTCGGCCCGCGCGCCGGCGCGGCCGGCGGCGAGATCGTCTTCGAGGGCACGGTCGAGGGGCTGCGCGCCAGCGACACCCTCACCGGGCGCCACCTCGACGAGAGGGTGGCGCTCAAGGCGACGCCGCGCACCCCCACCGGCACCCTCGCGGTGAGCGGCGCGGCCACCCACAATCTGCGCGACGTCAGCGTCGAGGTGCCCCTCGGCGTGCTCTGCGTGGTCACCGGCGTGGCCGGGTCGGGCAAGAGCTCGCTGGTGCACGGCTCGATCGCCGGTCGCGAGGGCGTGGTCGTCGTCGACCAGGGCGCCATCAAGGGCTCACGACGCAGCAACCCCGCCACCTACACCGGTCTGCTCGAGCCCGTGCGCAAAGCCTTCGCGAAGGCCAACGGCGTCAAGCCCGCGCTCTTCAGCTCCAACTCCGAGGGCGCCTGCCCCACCTGCAACGGCGCCGGGGCCGTCTTCACCGAGCTCGGCGTGATGGCCACCGTCGAGTCGCCCTGCGAGGAGTGCGAGGGCCGACGCTTCCAGACCGCCGTGCTCGAGCACACCCTGGGCGGGCGCGACATCGCGCAGGTGCTCGCGATGCCGGTCGAGGAGGCCCTGGCCTTCTTCGCCGAGGGCGAGTCGCGGGTGCCGGCCGCCCACGCCGTGCTCGAGCGGCTGCGCGACGTCGGCCTGGGCTACCTCAGCCTCGGCCAGCCCCTCACCACCCTCTCCGGCGGCGAGCGCCAGCGCCTCAAGCTCGCGGTGCAGATGGCCGAGAAGGGCGAGGTCTACGTGCTCGACGAGCCGACCACCGGGCTGCACCTCGCCGACGTGCGCCACCTGCTCGCCCTCCTCGACCGCCTCGTCGACTCCGGCCGCTCGGTGGTGGTGATCGAGCACCACCAGGCCGTCATGGCCCACGCCGACTGGGTCATCGACCTCGGCCCCGGCGCCGGCCACGACGGCGGCCGCGTCGTCTTCGAGGGCACCCCCGCCGACCTGGTCGCCGCCCGCACCACGCTGACCGGCCAGCACCTCGCGGCGTACGTCGGGGCCTGACCGCGCCGCCCCCGGCACCGCACCCACGCACCGATCCGGACGCCCGGCCCGGGCGCCCGGCCACCTCTGGTCCGACCACGCCCGCGCAGCAGCGGCCTAGGCTCCTCGGCATGAGACGCTCCGCCGCCCTCGCCGCGCCCGTGACGCTGCTGGCCCTGCTCGTCGGGTGCAGCGACGACGACCCGGCCGGCGACGGGGCCGCAGCCCGCGCAGACGCGACGTCGAGCACGACGCCCGCCCCGTCGGACCCCGGCACGCCCTCCGGGAGCGACGACGGCGCCCCCTCGCAGGACGCCGCGCCCGCGCCGGGCGACCCCGACGCCGCCGTGCCGGGCGCGTGCCGCCAGGTGGTGCTGGGCATCGACGCCTTCAACCTCGGCGACTACGAGGAGACGGTGCGCCGCTTCGAGGAGGCCGTGCCCCTGGCCCGGGAGGCCGTCGACGACGACCCCACCACCGAGGCCGCCGACCTGCTGGAGGCGGTGGAGTACTACGCCGAGCTGGCCCCCGAGGACTACCTCGAGGCCGCCGCCACCTCGCCCGACTTCGCGCGTTGCAAGGAGATCACCCTGGGCCAGTGCGCCGCCGCCGGCGCCGGACGCCCCGTGCAGAGCGAGCCGCCCGGCCAGCTGGCCTGAGCGGGCCCTAGTCGCCCACCGGCCCGGGCGGAGGCCCGGTCGTCTGCCTGGGCGTCTGACTCGGCGTCTGCCTGGGCGTCTGCACGAGCCGCTGCCCGGGCGCTCGGGCGGCCGACCGGTCGGGCCACCGGCCCTCACTGCCCGGGGGCCGGTGGGATGCGTACGGTGTCCTCACCGCCATGACCACCGAACCGACCGACGCCTCCCCCGTGCGCGCCTCTCCTGTGAGCGCTCCGCCGGTGACTGCGACGTCTGCCCAGGGCCGCAAGCTGCTGCTCGCCGTCGACGCGCCGTCGCTGCTGCACCGCAACCACCACGCGCGGGCGGAGTCGGCGCTGCTCGACCAGGGCGGTCGCCCGGCGTGGGCGCTGCACGGCATGCTGCGCCAGATCCTCGAGGCCATCGACCAGTTCGCCCCCGACGCGGTCGTCTTCGGGCTCGACGACCGCCGCGACTCGGTGCGGGAGCGGATGTACCCGGCGTACAAGGCCGGACGCGCCGCCAAGGACGCCACCCTCGTCGACCAGCTCGAGCGGGCCGCGGCGCTCCTCGACGCCCTGGGCCTGCAGACCGTCACCCCGGCCGGGCTCGAGGCCGACGACGTGAGCGCCTCGGCCGCGGTGTGGGCCGAGACCCACGGGTGGGAGTGCGTCATCATCACCTCCGACCGCGACTCCTTCGCCCACATCAGCGAGCACACCCGCGTGCTGCGGCTGATCAACGGCGGCATCAACGCCTCCCCGCTGCTCAACCCCGCGCGGCTCTTCGCGCTCTACGGCATCGCCGCCGAGCACTACCTCGAGTACGCCGCCCTGCGCGGCGACGCCAGCGACAACCTGCCCGGCGTGCCCGGCATCGGGGAGAAGACCGCGCCGGTGCTGCTCTCCCAGATGGGCTCGATGCGCTCGGTGTGGGCCGACATCGAGCACTGCGACGGGGCCAACCTCGTCGCCGCGCTCGACTCCTACTGCGAGGAGACCGGCCAGCGCCGCATCGGCGCCGGGCTGCTCAAGCGGCTCACCGCACCGGGCGCCCGGGAGCGCTTCGACTTCAACCTCGCGATCATGTCGGGCCGCCCGGTCGACCTGGGGCTGACCCCCGACGTGCCCGGCACCCCGGGCCTGCTGCCGCTCGACCCCGACCGCGTCTCGCGCGTGGTCGGCTACCTCGGCGTGCCCGCCACCACCCAGCTGGCGCTGCGCGTGCTCACCGAGCCGCCGGGCTCGCGACTGGCCGCACCGACCTGGGGCTGACGGCCGCCCGCGGGATGGGGCGCGGACGTCGGTGGTGGCACCGGCCGGGCCGGGCCGACTCGCCCGAAGGTTCCGCTCGTCCGTTCGCGCAATGGCGGCACCCCAGCGGTCGGATCGCGTCGCGCACCGCACCAGCAGCGCACACCCGCTCCGGCGGCGGGCCGTGCCCGCGCAATTGCGCCAGTTCAGCAACCCGACCGCCCCGGCAACCGCACCACCCGCGCAAACCCGCCCCGCAGGCCCATGCCGTCCTTCGCAATTGCGCCACTTCAGCAACCCGACCGCCCCGGCAACCGCACCACCCGCGCAAACCCGCCCCGCAGGCCCATGCCGTCCTTCGCAATTGCGCCACTCCAGCAACCCGACCGCCCCCGACACCGCACCACCAGCGCAAACCCGCCCAGGCAGCGCCACCACGCCCACGCAATTGCGCCACTTCAGCAACCCAACCGCCCCCGACACCGCACCACCCGCGCAAACCCGACCCGGCAGCGCCACCACGCCCACGCAATTGCGCTACTTCAGCAATCCGACCGCCCCGAGCGGCTCAGCCGCTGAAGCGGCTCAGGCGTGGGGGCGGGCGGCCGGGAGGGTGACGACGAAGCGGGCCCCGTGCGGGCCTGCGGGGCCCGACGTACGCCCCCCGGCGTCGCCGGCCACCGGGTCGAGGACGACGTCGCCGCCGGCACTGCGGGCGACCCGGCGGGCCAGGGCGAGGCCGAGACCGCTGCTGCCGACCCCGGAGCGACCGGGCTCGAAGACGGTGTCGGCGTCCTCGGGCGCCACCCCGGGGCCGTCGTCCTCGACGACCACCCGCATGAGGTCGCCGTCGCGCTCGGTGCGCACGAGCACGTGGTGGGCCAGCTCGACGGCGTTGCGCACCACCGGCGCGAGGGCCCGCACGGCCAGGTCGTGGGAGAGCGCGAGGTCGACGCCGGCCCCGACCCGGGCCTCGACGCGGCCGTCGGGGTCGACCTCGGCGCACACGCTGGTGACGACCTCCCGCAGCCCGCTGCCGGCCCTGACCGGGCCCGAGCGGTCGCGGGCGAGGTCGAGGAGCCCGGTCACGGTGGCCGCCATCGCGCGGCAGGCGCTCTGGATGTCGACGATGTCGGTGCGCAGCTCCTCGTCGAGGTCGTCGCGCAGCGCCACCAGGTCGGCCGTGGCCAGCACGGCGGTCAGCGGGGTGCGCAGCTCGTGGGCCAGCTCGGAGGTCAGCCGCTGCTCGGCGAGGATCGCGTCGGCCACCCGGGCCAGCAGCGCGTCGAGGGTGCGGCCGAGCGCGCGGATCTCGTTGGTCGGGGGGCCGAGGTCGAAGCGGCGGTCGAGGTCGTGCTCGCTCCAGTCCTCGGCGGTCGCGGCCATCGCCGCGACCGGCTGCAGGACGCGCCGGCTGGCCAGCGAGACCAGCAGCGTCGCCAGCCCCACGATGATCAGCCCGGCGACCACCGCCACCACCAGCGCGACGTGCTCGTCGGCCTCGTAGGGCGACAGCGACTCCGCGACCACCACCACGCCACGGGCGGTCACGGGTGCCCCGGCCGCACCCGAGGCCGAGCCCTCACCGGAGCCGGGGCCGACGCCCTCACCGGGGCCGGCGGCCTCCTGCTCGACGACGAAGGGACGAGCCAGCGCCCGGTAGCTCTCCCCCCGCGTGAGGCTGCGCTCGCTGGTGGATCCGGCGAGCTCGGCGAAGGTGTCGGCCTGGGCCGGCGGCACGGTGCCCCCGACGAGCCGCCCCCGGTCGTCGTAGAGCGCCACGGCGGGCCCGAGCAGGTCGTCGGGCACGCTGACCGTGCCTGCCCGCGTGGCCTCGGCCGCGGCCACGACCGTGGCCGCACGGTCGTCGAGCACCCGCGCCACGGCGTCCTGCGAGGCCCCGTCGACCACGGCGTGCACCACGCCCACCAGGGCCAGGGCCACCGCCGCGCCGAGCACGGCGGTCCACAGCACGAGCTGACGACGCAGGGAGCCCACGTCGGCGGCGGCGCCGGGCCACACCGCCAGTCCGCGGCGGCCGCGCGGACGGGGGCCGCGTGCGCCGTCGGCGCCGCTCACCTCACGACTCCGCGACCCGGTAGCCGATGCCGCGCACCGTCTCGATGACCACCGGCGACCCGATGCCGGCCAGCTTGGAGCGGATGCGCCGCAGGAAGCTGTCGACGGTGTTGTCGTGCACCACCGACCCGTCGGGCCAGGCCGCGGCGACCACGACGCGGCGTCGCACCACCTCGCCGGGCCGGGCGAGGATCGCGGCGAGCATGCGGTACTCGGTGGGGGTCAGCAGCACCTCGCCGTGGGCGGTGCGCGCGGCGTGGGCGACCGGGTCGAGCCGCAGCCCGCCTCGACCCGCGGCGTCGGCGTGCGCACGGGCCCGCCGGGCCACCAGCACGTCGAGGCGGGCCAGCAGCTCGGCCAGGTCGAAGGGCTTCACGACGTAGTCGTCGGCGCCGGCGGCGAAGCCCTGGAGCTTGTCGCGCACCTCGCCGAGCGCGGTGAGGAAGAGCACCGGGGCGGTCTGCCCGACCGCCTGGAGCGCCTGCACCACGTCGCGGCCGTCGGCGTCGGGCAGGCCGATGTCGACCACGAGGGCGCCCAGGGCCGTGTCGTCGGCGAAGAGGCGCAGCGCCTCCCCGCCGTCGTGGGCGGCCACCACGTCGTGACCGGCCTGTCGCAGACCGCGCACGAGCACCTTGCGGATGCTCTCCTGGTCCTCGCAGACCCCGATGCGGGCCACGGCGGCGTGTCCTGGGCCCGGTCGCGGATCAGCGCGGCGCGGAGGCGCTGACCCGGTCGCCCCAGACCGCCTTCGCGCCCGAGTCGCCCACGCGGTAGACCTGCACCGCGGTGGCCAGCGCGGCCACGACGGCGAGCACCGCCACGACGGTCGTCAGCCACGAGGGGCCCGGGGCCGGCTTGCCCGCGGCCGAGCGGCGCGCGAGCACCACCATGACCAGGGCGAGCACCAGCAGCGGGATCGCGAACCACAGCAGCTGCTCGCCGAGCTCGGCGTGCTCGCCGGGGTCGCCCACCCGCTCCTCCAGCGCCTCTCCGCTCGAGGTCGCCACCGGCACCAGCACCGTGGCCACCGCGGCGATGCCGACCAGCAGCGGGCCGAAGGTCACCCGCCAGCGGGGCCGGACCGCGAGGGCGATGGTGCCGAGCACGGCCAGCGGCAGCAGCACCACCACGGCGTGCACCACGAGCGGGTGGACCGGCAGTCCGTTGATCAGGTCGAACACAGTGGCCTCCAGGAGCCGTGCGCCGGAGCCGACTCCCGGCCCGGAGCGCCCGGGTGGCGGGCGCCGGGACCGATCATCCCCGCCGCCACCTGCACGCAACCTGACCATGATCGCCGCCCGCGCGGCCGGCGTCACGCGGCTCGCCGTACCGGTGGGGTGCTGGGGTGGCCCGGGTGCGCGGGTCCTACTGACCGTTGCGACCTCTACCTGACAGTCATGACGGTCAGGTAGTGGTCGCAACGGTCAGTAACATGCGCCCGCGGCGCCGACCACGGAGCCGCGGACCGTCGCGACACCCAGGGGAGCACCGGTGCGAGCAGTCGTCGTCGAGCAGTACGGGCAGGCACCGGTCGTGCGGGAGGTCGCCGACCCCGAGCCGCCCCCGGGCGGGGTGGTGGTGCGCGTGCACGCCACCGGGCTGTGCCGCAGCGACTGGCACGCGTGGGCCGGCCACGACGACGGCGTCACCCTGCCGCTCGTGCCGGGCCACGAGCTGGCGGGCACGGTGGTCGCCGTGGCCCCCGACGTACGCCGCTGGCGCGTGGGCGCCCGCGTGACCACGCCCTTCGTCTGCGGCTGCGGGCGCTGCGCGTGGTGCACGAGCGGTCAGGCCCAGGTCTGCCCCGACCAGACCCAGCCGGGCTTCACCCACGACGGCTCCTTCGCGGAGCTGGTCGCGCTGCGGGCCGCCGACACCAACCTCGTGGCCGTGCCCGACGCGGTCGGCGACGCCGCGGCGGCCAGCCTGGGCTGCCGCTTCGCCACCGCCTACCGCGCCCTGAGCGCCCGCGCCGACCTCCGCCCCGGCGAGTGGGTCACCGTCGTGGGCGCCGGCGGGGTCGGCCTCAGCGCGGTGATGATCGCGGTGGCCCGCGGGGCGCGCGTCGTGGCCGTCGACCGCTCCCCCGCCGCCCTCGACCTGGCCCGCCGCCTCGGCGCCGAGCACACCGTGCTCGCCGCGGAACCGACCGACGGGCACGAGGCCGGGCGCGACGCCGGCCCCGGGCCGAGCCGGGTCGCCGAGGAGGTGCACGACCTCACCGGCGGCGGCAGCCACGTGGCGCTCGACGCCGTGGGCAGCGCGGCCACCTGCGCCGACGCGATCCACAGCCTGCGCCGCCGCGGGCGCCACGTGCAGGTCGGCCTCCTGCCCGCCGTCGACGGCCACCCGCCGGTGCCGATGGACCGGGTGGTGGCCTGGGAGATCGACGTGCTCGGCAGCCACGGCATGGCCGCGGCCGACTACCCCGCCCTGCTCGCCGAGGTCGAGCGCGGCGCGCTGCGCCCCCAGGACCTGCTCGAGCGGGTCGTCGACCTCGACGAGGGCGCGAGGCTGCTGCCCGGCGTCGCCACCGCGTCGCCGGCCGGCATCACCGTGATCGACCCGCGCCTGCCGGTCCGCGGCTGAGCCGGCGCTACCGGCGTACCCCCGCGCAGGGCCGCAGGGCGCCGCGCGATGTCCGGACAGGGGGAAGCCTCCCGCGGCACGGGCCGGCCCTGCCATCATCGGAGCCATGAGCACCGACAGCGCCGACGCCACCGCCACCGGGGTCACCTGGACCCCCGACCTGCTCGGCGAGGGCTACGAGCAGCACGTGATGGACCTCGGGGAGGACCCCGACGGCGAGGGCGAGGTCGCGGCGGTGCTCGTGCGGCGCGGCGTGCGCGAGGGCGAGTCCGTGCGCGGCGCGACCCTCTACGTCCACGGCTTCTCCGACTACTTCTTCCAGACCGAGCTGGCCGACTTCTTCGCCGAGCGCGGCCAGGCCTTCTACGGCCTCGACCTGCGCAAGTGCGGCCGCGCGCGCCGCGAGGGGCAGACGGCCCACTTCGTCAGCGACCTGGCGCAGTACGACGCCGAGCTCGACCGCTCCCTGGAGCTGGTGGCCGCGGCGCACCCGGGCGTGCCGGTCACCGTGGTCGCGCACTCCACCGGCGGCCTCATCGCCCCGCTGTGGCTCGACCGGCGCCGCCGCGCGGGCCGGCTCGCGCCGATCGCCGGGCTGGTGCTCAACAGCCCCTGGCTCGACCTCCAGGGCAAGCCGGTCATGCGCGGCCCGGTCACCTGGGCGGTGCGGGCGCTGTCGAGGGTGCGCCCGCTGCGCGCCCTCGACCTGCCCGAGGGCACCTACGGCGAGACGCTCCACGTCAGCGGCACCGGGGAGTGGGAGTTCGACACCGTCATGAAGCCGCTCGAGGGGTTCCCCGTCACCGTGGGCTGGCTCAACGCCGTGCGCCGCGGCCACGCCAGGCTCCACCGCGGGCTCGACGTGGGCGTGCCCTCGCTGGTGCTGCGCTCCGACAAGACCTACTACTCCTCGCGCTACTCCGAGCGCAGCGACCGCGCCGACACCGTGCTCGACGTGCGCCAGATCGCCCGCTGGTCGGGCTGCCTGGGCTCCGAGACCACGGTCGTGCCCGTCGTCGACGCCCGCCACGACGTCTTCCTCTCCCTCGCCGAGCCCCGCGCGGCCGCCTACGCCGCCGTCGACGCCTGGCTGCGCACCCACGACCTGGCCGGCTGAGGCCCCCGGGCGCACGGCGGGCCGCGTCAGCCCAGCGTGACCGGGAGCCGGTCGAAGCCGCGCAGGATGCGGGTGGTGCGGCGCCGGGCGCCGGGGGCGAGCGCGAGGTCGGGGAAGCGCTCGACGACCGCGCGCAGGCCGACCTCGCCCTCCATCCGCGCCAGGGCGGCGCCCAGGCAGTAGTGGCGCCCGGAGGAGAACGACACGTGGTCGGCGGCGTTCTCACGGGCCACGTCGAAGGTGTCGGGGTCGGCGAAGACGTCGGGGTCGCGGTTGGCGGCCGCGAGCAGCGTGGTGACCGCGGCGCCGCGCGGCACCGGGACCCCGGAGAACGCCGTGTCGCGCAGCGTCATCCGCCCCGTGAGCAGCACGGGCGGGTCGTAGCGCAGGACCTCGTCGACGGCGTTGGGCCACAGCCCGGGCTCGGAGCGCAGCCGGGCGAGCTGGTCGGGGTGCTGGAGCAGCAGGGCGACGCCGTTGCCGAGGAGGTTGACCGTGGTCTCGAAGCCCGCGGCGAGCACGAGACCGGCGGTGGCCTTGAGCTCGGCGTCGGTGAGGGCCACGCCGTCGTCGGAGCGGGCGGTGACGAGCTGGCTCAACAGGTCGTCACCGGGGCTGCGGCGCACCTGGTCGATGTGGTCGCTGAGCCACGCCTCGAAGTCGGTCAGCGACGACTCCACGCGCCGGAAGCCGCCCCAGGTCAGCCCCAGGTCGAGGCTGGGCGCCGCGCCCGTGCCGAAGTCGAGCACCCGGCCGCGGTCGGCGGCGGGCACCCCGAGGATCTCGGCGATGACGGTGACCGGGAGCTGGGCGCAGTAGGTCTCGACGAGGTCCACCGCGGCGCCCGGCTCGCGGCGCGCCTGCGCCTCGAGGTCGTCGAGCAGCCCGGCGGCGATCTGCTCGGTGCGCTCGCGCAGACCCTGCACGGCCTTGACCGAGAAGACCCGCGTGACCAGCTTGCGGTAGCGGGTGTGGTCGGGCGGCTCGGTCACCAGCAGCGAGGGCGGGGTCAGCGGACCGATCGGCGCCTGCCGGGCGGCCCAGTGGCCGATGCGACCGAGCACGCCGCCGGGTGAGAACTCCACCCCGGCCCGCACGTCGGCGCTGGTGAGCACCTCCTTGACCACCGGCTGGGAGGCGGTGACGAAGGCGAACTTCGAGCGGTGCAGCGGGCCGTCGGCCCGGATCGCCTCGAAGAGCTCCAGCGGCACGGTCTCCCCGTCGCGGGTCGCCTCGATCAGGCGCCCGTGCAGGTCGCCCTGCTTGGCCGCGCTGCGGATCGCCGTGGCCGGCAGCGCGTGGCCGAAGCCCCACCGCACCGCCGAGGCCGCCCGGCCGCCGACCTGGTCCTGGATGCTCATGGGCCCACCTCTCCTCGCCGACACCGGCCACGACCTGGGATACCGATCGGTATCGAGTACTGGTGAGTATCGTAGCCACCGATGTCAACCTCCCCCGAGCACCGCCCCACCACCGCGGGCGCCGTCGACGGCGTTCCCGATCCCGCCGTGCGTCGTCGACCCCCGCGCGACGCGGTCCGTCGTGCCCTGCTCGACGCCGCGGCCGAGCTCTTCGCCCGCGGCGGCATCGACGCCACCAGCCTCGACGACGTGGCCCGCGCGGCGGGCTTCACCAAGGGCGCCGTCTACTCCAACTTCGGCAGCAAGGACGGTCTGGTCGACGCCCTGGCCGAGGACCGGATCTCGGCCTACCTCGACCTGGGCCTGGCCGCCGTCAGCGACGTGGCGGTGCCCCTGGAGCAGCAGGCCCGCGACCTGGGCGACCGGCTCAGCGCCGCCGCCGAGGAGCAGCGCGACTGGCACCTGCTCTTCCTCGAGCTGTGGCAGCGCGCGGTGCGCGGCGAGGGCTCGCAGGCCTTCCGCGAGCGCCGTCGTGACCTGCACGGGGCGGTCACCGCCGCCATCGCCGAGCACGTCGACGCCGCCGGGGTCGCCGCCCCGCTGCCGGCCGAGGAGCTGGCCACGGTGCTCATGGCGCTCTCCAACGGGCTGGCCATCGAGCGGCACGCCGACCCCGGCTCGGTCGCCGACGACCTGCTGGGGCGGGTGCTGGTGGTGCTGATGGGTGCGGCTCCCCCGGGACGACCCGCTGACGTGGCGCGCGAGCAGACCCGGGGCGAGGCTCAGAGCAGCGTGGACCAGTAGTCCCAGAAGCGCACGCCGATGAGACCCACCACGACGACGAGCGCGAGGAGCAGCACCAGCGCGTGGGCGTCGCGCAGCAGCGCGGTGAGCGAGGAGTCGCGGGCCCGCTCCCCCAGCACGCCGCTGCTGAGGTTGCGCAGCGTGACGTACCAGAAGACCGGCACGACCACGCTCCACACGACCATGCAGTAGGGGCACAGCGCGCCGATGCTGTAGAGGCTCTGGTCGATCAGCCAGGCCACGAAGACCAGGCCCACGGTGGCCCCGGCCTGCAGCCCCAGCCACCACCAGCGCGGCAGCCGCACCCGGGCCAGCACCAGCGCCCCCGTCACGACGAGCACGGGGAAGGCCGCGATGCCGATCAGCGGGTTGGGGAAGCCCAGCAGCGAGGCCTGGTCGGTCGCCATCACCGAGCCGCAGCTCAGCACGGGGTTGATGCTGCAGCTGGGCACGTAGGAGGGATCGGTGAGCAGCTTGATCTTCTCCACCGCGAGGGTGAACGCCGCCAGCCCCCCGACCAGTCCGCCGAGCAGCAGCAGCCAGCCCAGCGCGCGGTCGGCGTACGCCGCACCGCCGCCGCCACCGGCCGCGGCGCCGCCGTCGTGGTCCGGGTCGTGGTCCGGACCGTGGTCCGGGTCGTGGAGGTGGTCGGGCGGGACCGACCCCTGCGGGTCGACGACCTCGGCACGCTGCGACACGGGGCACCCTCCTGCCACGTCGGGTCGGGACACTGGGCCCGACGGGCGCATCGGCACCCTCGAGGATGGTATTCGACCCCGGCCGCACGCACCTGAGTTCACCCTGAGGGGCTCTTGTGAGGACCCGGGCACTCCGACATCGTGGATCGGACGGCTTCCGCCGTCAGCCCCACCCCACGCGCACCACCTCCGCTCCACGGAGTCTCAGAAGGAGTCATCTCATGGTCATCGGCCTGGGCATCGTCCTCATCGTCGTCGGACTCGTCTTCGTCCTCGACGTCATCACCCTCGACCTCGCCAACGTGGAGGACACCACCCTCGGGTGGATCCTGCTCGCCGCCGGCGTGCTCGCGATCGTCGTGTCGCTCATCGTCAACCAGCAGCGCACGCGCAGCGTGCACGTGACCGAGCGTCGCGACACCCTCCCCCCGCGCTGAGCAGCCGCGTGAGCGCCGCCCACTCGCTGGAGGGCCCCACCAACCCGCCCGTGCTCCACCTGGCCACCGCGGCCCCGCTGCCGGCTCCCGAGCCGCTGCGGGCCGAGGGGGTCCGTCTCGATCTGCCCCGCACCCACCAGCACCTGTGGGACCTGCGCGGCGTGGAGTTCGAGGACGGCCTGACCGTGCGCTCCTACGAGTGCACGGGCTGCACCGACGTGCTCTTCCGCTGAGCCGTCGTCACGACGGCACCCAGCAGCGGGACCCCGCCGGCAGTCGCCGGCGGGGTCTCGTCACGTCGGGGTCCACCACCGCGACGACCTTGCCGGGCGGTGCTCAGTCGCGCTGGAGCATCCGCGAGCGGTCGGGCTCGAAGCCGTGGGACATGCCGTAGGCCACGGCCTGGGAGCGGCTGGTGACCTCGAGCTTGCGGTAGGCGGTGCGGATGTAGGTCTTGACCGAGTTGATGCTGAGGTAGGTGCGCTCGGCGATCTCCTGGTTGGTCAGGCCCTGCACGATCAGCGCGAGCATCTCGCTCTCGCGGCCCGAGAGGCCCAGGTCGCGGCCGGGCCAGCTGACGGCGTCGCCGGTGGCGTCGTCCTCGGTGCCCTCGTCGTCGCCACCGCTGCCCATCGGCGGCACGACCCGGGCGCCCGCGTGCACGCGCTCGATCGACTCCACGAGGTCGGCCGACGACATCGACTTGGCGAGGTAGCCCGACGCGCCGGCCTTGAGGCTGTCCTGCACCAGGGCCTCGTCGACGTTCCAGCTGTAGACGGCCAGGCGGGCACCGGCGGAGCCCACCTCGTGGACCAGGTCGCGCAGCTCGGTGCAGGCGCCCTGGGTCTGGGCGAAGCTGTCGAAGAGCACCACGTCGACGTCGCTCTCGACCGGCACGTTGACGGCCAGCTCCACGACCTCGACCCGGTCGGCGAAGGGCGCCAAGGCACCCGCGAGGCCCTTCACGACCAGCTCGTAGTCGTTGACGATCGCGAGGCGGATGGGGGAATCGGTCGACACGAGCCCGACCCTACTCACGCCGCACCCCGGGGGCGAGCCGTCCCACCCGTGGGGAGGTGATCCGCGTGCGGGGTCAGGGTGAAGCGCGGCCGATGACGGCCCGCGCCAGCTCCGCCTCGGTGAGCCCGAGCCCGAGGGCGGTCTCGCGCAGCCGCTCGCGCGCCGACACGACATCGAGGTGGAGCAGGGCGGCCCACACGCCCGTGGCCGTGTCGATGGCGGCGCGGTCCTCGGCGCGACGCGGAGCCTCGCAGGCCTCGACGCGTCGGGCGAAGCCGAGGTCGGCGTCGGACACGGCGCCCGGCGCCCACGCGTCGAAGAGGCGCGCCAACTCGTCGTGCCGGCCGACGAAGGCGCCGGGCGAGGCGGCGTAGAGGTCGATCGTGCCGACGACGTCGCCGGCCCTCAGGATGGGCATCGTCAGCGTGCTCCCGACACCGCGGGCGGCCGAGGCGCGACCCGACGTGCTCCACGACGACTCCTGGCAAGGATCGTCGGACGCCGCGGGCTGGGCCACCGCGGACGTCGCGGTCTCGAGGCAGGGGCTCGCCGCACGCTCGGCGGCCGAGGCCTCGACCGTCAGCACGAGACCGAGGTCGGCGTGCTCCCACGTGAGCCCGATGCAGTCGGGCACGACCTCGCGGGCCCGCTCGCCCAGCAGGCAGAGCCAGCGCAGGACGTCGTCGTCCACCGAGGCGGCGTCGAGGTTGTCGACCGCGGCCACGGACTCGGGGATGGGCTGCACGGTGCACCTCCCGCCTCATCTGCCTCCATGGTGCGGCCGACCCCGCGGGGACGAACCACCCCTCGGGGTGCCTCCCGGCCCCGCCCGGTCCGTGCGGGGTCGGACCGGTCCGCGACGGCGGGCGGGACCGAACGTGACAGGGCGCGGGGCCGCGGCCCTCTCAGGCGGCCGAGCGCCGAGAGGAGCGGCCGGTGCGGGCCAGGAGCACGGCGGTCGCGACGCCGGCAAGGACCACGAGGGCGCCGACGCTGGCCACCGTCAGCGACCAGCCACCGGCGCGCCAGCCGAGCCCGACCAGGGCGCCGAAGACCGACGAGCCGACGTAGTAGGAGGCGACGTAGAGCGCGCTGGTGCGCGCCGGCTGGGCCGAGCCGACCACCGGGGCCCAGCCGCTGGCCACCGAGTGGGCGCCGAAGAAGCCGGAGGTCAGCACGACCAGGCCGACCACCACCAGCCACAGCACGTCGGGCAGCGTGAGCAGCAGACCTGCGCCCATCACGGCCACCGACACCACCAGCACGACCGCCCGCCCGACCCGGTCGGCGGCGCGACCCGCGACCGCGGACGCCGCGGTGCCGGCGAGGTAGGCCAGGAAGACCAGCCCGACGACGGCCGCGGGCAGCTCGAAGCCCGGACCGGTGAGCCGGTAGGTGAGGTAGTTGTAGGTGGCCACGAAGCCGCCCATGAGCAGGAACGGCAGGGCGAGCACCGCCAGCACCGCCGGGTCGCGCAGCAGATCGACCACCCGCCCCGGGGGCGGCGGCACCCCGATGGTGCTGGCCACGCCCGCCGCGGGCCCCGGCACGAGGCGCAGGAAGGCCAGGGTCGCGAGCAGGGCGCAGACGCCCAGCGCCACCACGGCCCAGCGCCAGCTGCCGGCGAGGTCGACGACCGCGGAGGTCACCACGCGCCCACCGACGCCGCCGAGGGAGTTGCCGGCGACGTAGAGCCCCATCGCCGTCGCCAGGCCGCGCGGGTGGACCTCGGCCGCGACGTGGCCCATCGCCACGCCCACCACCAGCGCCAGGGCCGCGCCGGTGAGGCCGCGCGCCACGAGGAGCAGCGGGTACGTCGGCGCCACCGCGCTCAGCAGCGTCAGCACCGCGGCGACGAGCAGGCCGAGCCGCATCGTGGCGACGCGTCCGCGCTGGGCGCCGATGCGGGTGGCGGGGATGACCAGCAGCGCCAGCAGGCCGGTGGTCACCGAGATGGTGAGGCTGGCCCGGGTGGCGTCGACGCCGAAGTCGGCGCCGATCTCCGGCAGCAGCGGTTGGGTGGCGTAGAGCATGCCGAAGGCGGCCAGCCCCGCCGCGCCCATCGCGAGGTTGAGGCGGCGAAAGTCGCGCGAGCCCGGGAGGTGCCCCGCGGGACCCGCCGGCGCAGGCGCGACGGGCACGCCGGCGCGGGTGGCCGTGGGGTCCAGGTCGCTCGGGCGTCTCACGTGCTCCAGTCTCTCCCGCCGCCGCTGATGACTCCAATGCACCGGTCGACCTAGACTCATGCACGTGCAGCATGACTCCGCCGGCTTCCTGCGACCACCCGAGGAGTTGCTCGCCGTGGCGCGCACGGGTCACGTCACCGATGCCGCCGCCGAGCTGGGCGTGCCGCAGCCGACCCTGAGCCGCTCCCTGGCGCGACTGTCGGCCGAGGTCGGCGCCCCCCTCCTGCTGCGCCGGGGACGCGGGATCGCACTCAGCCGTCACGGGCGACTGCTGGCCGACGCCGCCGAGCGGGCCGTGGCGGAGGTCGAGGAGGCCCTGCGCGCCATCCGGGCCGAGGTCGACCCCGAGGCCGGCCGGGTGCGGCTCGGCTTCCAGCACGCCCTCGGCGCCGACCTGGTGCCGCGGGCGCTGCGGGTCTTCCACGACCGTCACCCGCGGGTGACCCTGCAGCTGGCCGAGGGCGGCGCCGAGCACCTCGTCGCCGACGTGGCCGGCGGCCGTCTCGACCTCGCGCTCGTGGCCGTGCTCGAGCCCTCGACCGGGGCGGGACTGGCCTCGCTGGTGCTCGGCACGCAGCCGCTGCGCGTGCTGCTCCCCCGCGGTCACCACCTGGCGGGTCCGGGCGACCACGGGGCCTCGGGGCGTGGCGCGCGGGGGGCCGAGGACGGCCGCGCGGGGCCGGTGACGCTCGCCGACCTCGCCGAGGAGCCCTTCGTGGCGATGGCGTCCGGCTACGGGCTGCGCACCATCACCGACGCGATGATGCGCGAGGCGGGCGCACCGCGGCGCCCGGCGTACGAGTGCGAGGACCTCGCGACCGCCGGCGGGCTGGTCGCGGCGGGCCTGGGCTTCACCGTCGTGCCGGCCGGTGTCGACTACCCCGGCACGGTCGAGGTCGCCCTCGACGCCGGGGCGCGGCGCGCGGAGCGCGTCGTGCAGCTGGTGTGGTCGAGCGCCGGGCCACCGGCCCCCGTGACCGCGCTGCGCGACGTCCTCGAGGAGACCCTCCCGGGCCTCCTCGGGGCGTCACCGCCCCGCGACGACCGCGCGGGTCGCGCCGCAGGCCACGACGCGGGGCCCCGCGCGGGTCACAGCGCAGAACACGGTGCGGGTCACAGGACGTAGAGCATCTCCTGGTAGGTCGGCAGCGACCACAGGTCGTCGGCCACGAGGCCCTCGAGGGTGTCGGCGGCGGCCCGCACGGCCGCCATCGCGGGCAGCACCCCGTCGCGCACCGCGGTCGCCGCCGCCAGGGCGTCGGCGGGGTGCTCGTGGGCGAGCGCGGCGCCGAGGTCGGCCAGACCGGTGCGCAGCGCGGCCAGCGGCTCGGAGACCGACAGCAGCGTGGAGGTGTCGGCCTCGACGCCGGCCGCCTTGAGCGCCGCGACGTTGCCGGCCAGCTCGGTCTGGTAGCGCAGCGCCGCGGGCAGGACGATCGTCGTGCCCATCTCCAGGGTGAGGTTGGCCTCGACGCCGACGCTGAGCACGTACTGCTCCAGGCCGATCTCGTAGCGGCTGTGCATCTCGCGCTCGTTGAAGACGCCGTAGGCCGAGAACAGCGCGAGCGCCTCGGGGGCGATCAGCTCGGGCAGGGCGTCGACGGTGGTGCGCAGGTTCTTCAGCCCCCGCTGCTCGGCCTCGACCGGCCACTCCTCGGAGTAGCCGTTGCCGTTGAAGATCACCGCACCGTGGTCGCTGATGACCTGGGTCAGCAGCGCCTGCACGGCCTCGTTGAAGTCGGTGCCGGCCGCGACGGCGTCCTCGAGGAAGCTCGCGCAGTGGTCGAGGGCCTCGGCCATGATCGTGTTGAGCACCACCATCGGGCCCGCCACCGTCTGGTTGGACCCCGGTGCGCGGAACTCGAAGCGGTTGCCGGTGAAGGCGAAGGGGCTGGTGCGGTTGCGGTCGCCCGGGTCCTTGGTGAGGTTGGGCAGCGTGTCGACGCCGATCGTCAGCGTGCCGCGCTCCTTGGAGCGGGTGGCACCGCCCTTGGCGATCTGGTCGAAGACGTCGGCGAGCTGGTCGCCGAGGAAGACCGAGATGATCGCCGGCGGGGCCTCGTTGGCGCCGAGGCGGTGGTCGTTGGAGGCCGAGGCGACCGAGGCCCGCAGCAGCCCGCCGTACTGGTGGACGCCGCGGATGACCGCGGCGCAGAAGACGAGGAACTGCGCGTTGTCGTGCGGGGTCTCCCCCGGCACGAGGAGGCTGCCGAGCTCGGCGTTGCCCAGCGAGAAGTTGACGTGCTTGCCCGAGCCGTTGACGCCGTCGAAGGGCTTCTCGTGGAAGAGGCACTCCATGCCGTGCTTGCGCGCGACCGACTTGAAGGTGGTCATGAGCAGCTGCTGGTGGTCGGAGGCCTCGTTGGCCCGCTCGAACATCGGCGCCACCTCGAACTGGCCCGGCGCGACCTCGTTGTGGCGGGTCTTGGCCGGGATGCCGAGCTTGAAGAGCTCGCGCTCGGTGTCCATCATGAAGCCGAGCACGCGCTCGGGGATCGCGCCGAAGTAGTGGTCGTCGAACTCCTGGCCCTTGGGCGGCCTGGCGCCGAAGAGGGTGCGCCCGGCGTTGAGCAGGTCGGGGCGGGCCATGAAGAAGTGGCTGTCGACCAGGAAGTACTCCTGCTCGGGGCCGCAGTAGGCCACGACGTTGTCGGGGTCGTCGTGGCCGAAGAGCGTGAGCACCCGCTTGGCGTGGACCGACATCGCCTGCTGCGAGCGCAGCACGGGGGTCTTGTGGTCGAGCGCCTCGCCGGTCATCGAGATGAAGACGGTGGGGATGCACAGCGTGTTGCCGTTCGGGTTCTCCAGCACGTAGGCCGGGCTCATGACGTCCCACCCGGTGTAGCCGCGCGCCTCGAAGGTGTTGCGCAGCCCGCCGTTGGGGAAGCTCGAGGCGTCGGGCTCACCCTGCACCAGGGTCTTGCCGGAGAAGGACGCGAAGGCCGTGCCGTCGCCGACCGGGTCGAGGAAGCTGTCGTGCTTCTCCGCGGTCAGGCCGGTGAGGGGGTAGAAGACGTGGGCGTAGTGCGTGGCGCCCTTCTCCATCGCCCAGTCCTTCATGGCCGAGGCCACCGCGTCGGCGACGTCGGGGTCGAGCGGGGTCGACCGCTCGATGGTGGAGACGACCGACTTGTAGACGCTCTTGGGCAGCCGCTTCTGCATCACGGTGAGACTGAAGACGTTCTGCCCGAAGATGGCGCCGGGCTCCTCGCCGGGGTCGAAGCTGATCGGCGGAGCGACGGTGGCCTCGACGGCCCTCATGGCCTGCAGGCGGACGGGATTGGCGCTCATCGGTGTCTCCTCGGACGGCGGGGCGGTAGCCGGACCGTAGGGGTCGCGCGTGTCGGGGGTGTTTCGCCCGGGTCACGTGGGCCGCCGGGGCCACGCGATGCGCGTCACGTGCTCGGTGGCTGGGCCGGGAGGAGGGGCCGGGTGGAGGGGCCGGGAGGACGGCGGACCGAGCGGGGCGAGGACGCGTCTCGGAGCGGGGCTCGACGAGGACGTGTGTGCCAGGCCGCGGCTTCTGGGGGGCATCAGTCGCGACCTGGCTCCCCCAGTGTGACGCGCCGGCATCGGTAAAACACGCGATCACGCGAACGTGTCGACTTTTCCGTGCCGGCGGACTAGACCGGGGCCGACCCGCTCACCCGAGGGGTCCTCGACCGCGTCCTGAGCCAGGTCCCGTGTCCGGCGGGCTCAGAGCGTGCCGCTGGCCCTGCTGCTGCCCGGGCAGGTGAGGTCGCGGACGTAGGGCTCACCGGTCCAGCCCTTGAGGGTCGAGGTGATGGTGAGGCGGTAGGTCTGCGCACCGGCGATGAGCCCGGTCTCGTAGCGCAGGGCGGCCGAGCGGGACGTGGAGTCGACCGCGTCGCGGGTGACCCCGGCGCGGGAGAGCCGGTAGGCGTAGGTGGCCCCGCTCGGCCCGGCGTCGGTGAAGGAGTCGACGTCGACGTCGATCGCCTCGTAGCCGATCGTCAGGATGCTGAAGCGGGTGCACGTCCAGGTGCCGGTGACGCCCGTCGGCATGGCCATGCCCGCTGTGCCGACGCTCAGCGAGGCCTGCTGCTGGCCGGAGAAGCGGGCCGAGGCCAGCTGCGGCAGGCACACCAGGAACGCCGTGAGCGCGACCAGCACCAGCACACGGCGACGCAGGCTGTGGCTCATGGCGTCCTCTCGGCGGGGCGGCGCGGTCGGGTGGCGCGGTCGGTTGGCGCGGTCAGTTGGCGCGGTCGGTTGGCTCGGGGTCGGGTCGTCGGTCGGGTCCTCGCCCACGGGTGGGCGACAGGACGAGTCTGTCCGGAGGGTCTCAACCGATCCGCCGACTTGCCTCAAGGAATCCTCAAGGTCTGAGAGGATCGTCCCGATGTCAGTCACGGGGAGCATGACCAACGGCAGCGGCACCACCACCGAGGAGCGGCGCGCCCTCGTGGTGGAGGACGACGAGGACATCCGCGCGCTCATCGAGCTCTCCCTGCAGTCGCAGGGCTTCGCGGTCACCACCGTCGACAACGGCCTGGCCGGGGTGGAGACCATCCGCACCCTCGACCCCGACCTGGTGACCCTCGACCTCGGGCTGCCCGGCATCGACGGGATCGAGACCTGTCGTCGCATGCGCGAGCTCACCGACGCCTACGTCATCATGATCACCGCCCGCGACGAGGAGATCGACAAGCTCCTCGGCCTCGAGACCGGCGCCGACGACTTCCTGGCCAAGCCCTTCTCGGTGCGCGAGCTCAAAGCCCGGGTCAACGTGCTCTTCCGACGCCCCCGCCGCCTCCCGGTGGGCGAGGGCCGGGCACCGGCGACCGGTGACCCCGCCGCGACGTCGCCGGCACCCGCGGCCCCCGCGGCGCCCCCGTCGCACGAGGTGCTCGACCACGGCCCGCTCCGCGTCGACGTCGACGGGAGGCGCGCCTTCCGCGACGACAGGGAGCTGACGCTGACGCGCACGGAGTTCGACCTGCTCACCGAGCTGATGCGCAGCCCGGCGCGGGTGTGGAGCCGCGAGTCGCTGCTGCGCTCGGTGTGGGGCACCGAGTGGGCCACCGACACGCACCTGGTGGAGGTGCACATGGGCAACCTGCGCCGCAAGCTCGGCGCCGGCCGGCTCATCCACACCGTGCGAGGCGTGGGCTACCGCATGGAGGCCCTCTGAGGCGCCTCCCCCCAGGCGCCTCAGAGGGCTGTCTCCCCCGGCCCGCGGGCGGCCGGTGGTCGGTGGGTCGTGCGGGTCAGCTGCGTGCGAGGTAGCCGTCGAGCGCGCGCTCGGTGCACCCGGTGACGGCGCGCAACCGGGCCAGGCGGCAGCGGGCGGCCTCGCGGTCGCCCCGGCGTACGTCGCGCGCGAGGCCCTGCGCGACCTCCGCCAGGCAGCAGGCGCCGACGGCTGCGGCCGAGGTGCCGAGGCTGAGCACCGCGTCGAGCACGTCGACGTCGGCGGGCTCGGTGGCCGCCGCCGCGGGCGGGGCGAGCACGCTGGTCACCCGGGTCACGCGCCCGGGGAGCATGCGGCGGTAGGTCCGGGCGAAGGTCAGGGCCGAGGCGGGGCAGAGGTCGAGCGCGAGCTCCCCCAGGACCGACTCGTCGAGCACGGCCACGCCGCCGCAGAGGTCCTCGGCGCTCACCGCTCAGACCCGGCGGGCTCCCGGAGGACCTCGTCGGTGCCGTCGGCGGTCTCGGGCGTCCCGGCGCCGGGCTCGCCGTCCTCGTCGCGGGCCCAGATGCGCACCAGGCCGAGCACGACCAGCAGGCCCAGCGCGCCCCACAGCACGCCGTGCTGCACGACGGGCGCGCGCAGCCACTGGATGGCCTTGCCGACGTGAGGCACGACCGCGGTCATCTGCCACACGGTGTCGCCCTCGAGCGTGGCGGTCCAGGGGTCGACGCCCTCGTTGGCGTCGCCCTGGGTCTGCACCGCGACGCTGCCGTCGTCGCCCCGGACCACCTTGGTGATCCGGTGGGTCTCGACGCGGTGGTCCTCGATCGGGATGTGGTAGCTGATCACGTCGCCGACCTCGACGTCGGCGGCCGGGCGCGGCACCGTCACCACGACGTCACCCGGGCTGATCCCCGGCTCCATGCTCCCGGTGAGCATCGTGGCCGTGCGGTAGCCGAAGACGTGCGGGCCCACGGCCAGCAGCAGGAAGGCGGCCAGGCAGGCCACCAGCACCAGGCTGGTCACGACGTTGCCCAGCACGTGAAGCGCCCCGCCGGCCGTGGGCCGGACGACGACCCTGCTCGACCCGTCGCCGCGGTGCTTGGCGGAGGACTCGGTCGCCGCGGTGGTGGCGGTCGAGCTGCTCATCGTGTCCTCCTGGTCGCTGATCCGGTCTGGTCTGGTCTGGTCTGGGTCGGGCTGGCGGGGCGGGCTGGGCGGTGGAGACCCGTGCGGCCACGAGGGCACCCCTGGCCGCACGGGAGAGGAGGGTCAGGTCGCCCTGCGACCCGGGGCCGAGCCTCCCGCGCGGCCGGCAGCGGCGTCCGCGGCCGCGCGGGAGGGGGTCACTGGAAGTCGCCGGCGCGCTGCGTGGCGAGGAAGGAGTAGTTGATGGTGCTGGTGAGGTTCTGGAAGGTGTTGTCGGCGGCCTCGGGCAGCGTGAGGGTGACACGGAGGAAGGAGGTCTTCGCCGCGGCGTTGAGGGCCGTGGTGACCACCGGCAGCATCGTGTTGGCCTGGAGGACGCGACCGCTGGCCAGGACGGGGGTCTCCGTGCCGCCGCAGGTCAGGGCGTTGGTGGAGCCGACCTGGGTCCAGGCCTGCGAGCACTGGTCGATCCGCATCTGCAGACCCTTGGTGGCGTCGCCGGTGAGGACGTTGGCGGTGGAGCTGGTCGTGGTCAGCGCGACCGAGCCGAAGGTCTCGTCGGCCGAGCCGCGGGTCAGCGTCAGCGCCCGCTGCACGGTGTCGGTCGGCACCAGTTTGGGGATGGCGACGTCGAAGCCGCGCGCCGGGTTGCTGGCGGTCAGCACGACGGTGCCGGTGGTGGTGGCCTCGGTGGCGCTGGTGGTGGAGGTGAAGGAACCGAACGTGCCGAGACCGGCGACCGACGCCGCACCGGCGACGAGGGCGACCGAGGCGGCCAGGCGGGTGGCGCCCTTGGAGACCTTGCGGGTGGTGGCCTTGCGGTGTGCAGTGCGCATCGGGAGTCCTTCGAGTCGGGTGGACCAGCCCTGCGCCGGTCGCTGTTGCTTGATGACCAGAACTCTGGCGCTCCAGCCTCAAGCCACGACGCGGCAGATCCACGACGTTGCCTCAAGGAACGCGCAAGCCGGGGCGACCCTCTTGAGGTTCGCCCCGGCTCGGGGTGCGCTGCCGCCGTACGGCGCTCGGTGTGGCCGCCGATCGCACGCGGCGGCCGGGCGGTGACGTCGTGCGAGAGGTGGAGGCGACCCCACGACCCGCACGAGGCCCCGCCGGGCGGGTCACACGGTGTCGAACCACCCCGCCAGCGCCGGCACCCGTCGCAGCACGAGTTGGTCGAGGGCCAGCACCACCAGCAGCGACAGACCGAAGAGCGGCAGGACGATCCCGAGGGCGACCAGGCCGACGAGCAGCACGGGGCTGCCGCGCAGCGGCATGCGTCCACGCGGGGCGCCGATGCGTGCCGCACCCCGCGGGCGACGGCGCCACCACATGAGCGGACCGGTGACGCAGGCCGCGATGATGCCCACGCACATCAGCGCCGCACCCCAGAACGACCACAGCCCGAGGCTGCGTCCCTCGTGCAGCCCGATGCCCTGCGAGACCACCTTCGCCAGGGTGGGGTAGTCGTCGAAGCCGTAGGTGGAGACCACCGCGCCGCCGAAGCGGTCGACGTGCACGGTGCGCTCGTCGGAGGGTGCGTCGAAGGCGTAGCCGATGACGGAGTAGACCCCCGCCTCGTCGGTGCTGGTGTCGGGCACCGCGACGGTGAAGGGGTGGCGCAGGCCCTCGGCCTCGGCCACCTCGACGGCGGTGTCGATGTTGGCCACGCTGCCCTCGGGGTCGCCGGTCGAGCGGGGCACCTCGGAGGCGCCCATGCCCCACGGCACGTCCTGCACGTGGCTGTGCGGCAGCGACTCGTCGAGGCTGGAGGTGGGGTCGGACAGGGCGCCCGGGTCGGTGCTCCACAGCGAGCTGCCACGGTCGGTGGCGAGCTTCTGCACCGTCTCGCCCCACACCCCGGTCCAGGGCAGGCCCGAGACGAGCAGGAAGAGCAGCCCGACCCCGACGCCGGCGCCGAGCCACCCGTGCCGCGAGCGCAGCCGGGCGCCGGGGCGGTCCTTGGCCCGGGCGCGGCGACGGGCCTTGGCGCCGCGGACGAAGAGGTAGTAGCCGGTCAGCGCCATCACGATCGCCCAGCAGGCGCCGAGCTCCATGAGGTGGTCGCCGAAGCGCCCGGCCATCAGGTCGGCGTGGATCCTCACCGCCGTGCCCGACAGCGTCGTGTCGGGGTCGAGGGAGCCGAGCACGTCGGGGCCGTAGGGGTCGACGTAGACGTCGCGCGGACTGCCGTCGGCCTCGACCACGGAGAAGGCCGTGGCGTCGTCGGCCTCGAGCGGCTCGCGCATCGAGACCACGGTGACGTCGGGGTAGACCCGCTCGAGCGCGGTCTGCTGGGCGGCGTAGGACTGGCGGACCTCGGTGGCCGCGGGGGTGTCGATGTGCATGAGGTCGCCGTGCATGAGCGGCTCGATCTGGAAGCGGAAGAGGTAGATCAGCCCCGTCACCGACAGCACGAGCAGCACGGGCACCACGAGGAAGCTGGCGAAGAAGTGCCAGCGCCACATCGCGCGGAAGAGGCCCGACCCGCCCTTCTTGCGGGCGCGTTCGTCGCGCGGAGGTCGCGGTCGGCGAGCCGGGGTGGCGGTGGGGGCCGCCTGGTCGGTGGGCGGGTCGGTGGGCGGGCGGGTCGGGGTGGCGCGCGTGGGTGCGCCGGGACGGGCGATGGAGTCGGTCACGGTCTCTCCTCGAGACGGCGCCGCAGGGCGACCGCGCGGGCCGAGCCCCGGCGGGCCCGTGGTGGCGGGCCCGGGCCGGGGCGTGGCGCGGCAGCGGTGGGTGCGGACGCAGGGACGCGCGACGGCGGGGCCGTCGCGTCGGACGATGCTGACGAGGGCCGACCGCCTCGTGCGGTCGGACCGGGGTGCGGTCAGGCGAGGAGGGCCGGCGGTCCCCGGCGTACGACGCTGCGCGCCAGGTGCGCCACGAACGGCGCGGGGTGGTGGGAGGTCGGCACGAGGCGGCCGCGCGCGGGGGCCGGCAGCGACCGCCCGCGGGCCCAGGCCGCGAGCAGGCGCCACGGCGCGGCGAGCACCGCACCGGCGAGGGCCACGAGGGCCCACAGCGCGTGCTCCCCGACGGCGAGCCACAGGCCCACGAGGGCGGCCGCCAGCAGGTGGGCGGCCATCATCGGGGCGTGGGCGGCCAGGTCCTCGACCAGGTGGCCGAGGGTCAGCGAGGGTCCGGAGGCGAGGTCGCCGGCGGGGCCGGTGTAGGCGTCGAGCAGCGAGCCGACCCGTCGCCCGTCGACCTGCGGCAGCGACGCGGAGGCGGCGTGCGCCGCTCCCCCGGCCGGCGTGGCCGTGGTCGGGGCGTCGCCGACGTGACCCGCGGTGGCGCTGAGCACCACGTGGACGGCGGCCTGACCGCCGACCAGCAGGATGACCAGGCGCAGCGTCGAGGCCGGCCGGGCGAGGAGCGCCGCACTCAGCACGAGGGTCACGGCCGTGAGCAGGGTCATCACCACCGGGCCGGGCAGCAGGCCGTCGGCGGTGACGTGGCCGGCGGCTCCCAGGAAGAGGGTCACCGTGGCCAGCAGGGCCGCGCGGAGCCAGAGCACGACCGGGTCGACCCGCGGCTCGGCGGCCGGGGTCGACGGGAGGGCGGTGCTGTGGGACATGACCAGGCGATTGTCGCACGGCCCGGTCGACTTTCGGCCGCGCGGACCCGGCCCAGCCCCGGCGCGCTCGTGGTGGGTCGGCCGAGTCGCCGCTGCGGACGTCGTGCGCCGCACCCGGACGTCATGCGCTGCGTGGATGCGCGTCCACCCTCCGCATGAGCCGCGCGACCCGCGTCGACCCCAGCACGCTTGACCGCCTCGGCCCGCACCCGGCACTGCAGGCCCGGGACGTGCGGGCCTGGGGTCGTCCGCGCCACGGTGTGGCCGACGCTGGAGGAGTGCCGCGGGTTGGTCGAGCGTTCGCGTCCGACCCCGAGACGTGCGGCCCCGGGGTGTTCGCACCGCGGAGTGGCCCACGTTGGGGCAGTGCCGGGGGTTGATCGAACGTTCGTTCAACCCCTGGACGTGCGGACGTTGGGTCGTCTGCACCGCGGTGTGGGCGATGCGGGAGCGAGGCCCGCCCCGGACGTCATGCGCCGCGTGGACGCGCATCCACCCTCCGCATGACGCCCCGCGACCGGCACCGCAGGCGAGGCCCGTTGCCGGGCCTCCAGTCCGCGGCCGGCCGACCGCGGAGCGTGGGAACGTCAGAGCCGCGGACGGAAGCGGCGTCCCCGCACGGCCTCCTCCACCAGGCCCACGGCGCGCCGCGCCCCGGCCAGGCGGGCGTCCTCCCGCAGCCAGGTGTCGACGACGGCGTCGACGACCTCCGGCTCGACCAGCCCGCGCAACTCGGCACGGGCCTCGCTCAAACCCCGGCGGCACGCCAGCTGACCCGCCTCGACGTGGAGCACCGCGAAGCGTGCCAGCACCACGAGGTGGCGACGCAGCACGGGGTAGGAGCGGTGGTCGGGCGGGCACAGGTCGAGCAGCCAGGCCTCGGCACTGGCCTCCCACTCGGGCGCCCCCGGGGCGCGCACCTCGGCGGGCCAGCCGGGCGGGGCGACGGGGAGGCTCACGACGCCACACTACATGATGATCGAACACACGTTCGATCCGTCGTGTCACCAGACACCGTGTGGGGCTGAGACGACGCCAGGCGCCTGCACCCCTGCCGTGGCCTGACTCAGCCCCGGCCCGCACCGCGCCAGGTGCCCCTTCCCGCCTACTGGTCCCCCGACCGGCCGCCCGGCTCGGACTCCAGCTCGGCCAGGAGCGGGTCGCGCAGCCCCACGCAGTCGAGCTCCCAGAAGGCGTCGCGGTAGACCAGCGGCCCGGTCAGCGTGCCGTCGTGGGTCGAGAGCAGGGCGACCTGGAAGGCGGCGGGCGGGATGCGGGGCGAGGGTCGCTCGAAGCCGTGGTCGCCGGCCGGGGCGAAGCCCCGCGCGGAGTAGTAGGCCGGCGATCCCTCCAGGAACACCGCCGGCCACCCGTCGGCCTCGGCGGCGTCGAGCGCGGCCGCGAGCAGCGCGCCGCCCACGCCGGCACTCTGGTGGTCGGGCGCGACCGACAGCGGGCTGAGCACCAGCACCTGGCGCAGCCGCTCACGCGTGTCGACCCAGCACTGGGTGAGCATCACGTGGCCGACGACGGCGCCGCCGACCTCGGCGACCAGGCCCAGCGCCACCGCCCGCGAGGCCTCCAGCCGCTCCACCAGGCGGGCGACGACCTCGCCCTCCTCGCCGAAGGCGGCGGTCACGACCCGGGTGATCGACTCCCGGTCCTGGGGGTGCACCGGGCGCACGACCAGGTCGCGCCCGCCCGGGCCAGCGCTCACGCCGCCCCCAGGAAGCTTAGCCGCACCTGGCGCTCGGGGTTGTCGACGTTGAGGTCGACCAGGCAGATGCTCTGCCACGTGCCGAGGGCCAGCCGACCCTCCAGCACGGGCACCGTGGCGTACGGCGGCACCATCGCAGGCATCACGTGGGACCGGCCGTGGCCCGGCGAGCCGTGACGGTGGCGCCACCGGTCATCGGCCGGCAGCAGGTCGGAGAGCGCGGCGAGCAGGTCGTCGTCGCTGCCGGCGCCGGTCTCGAGGATCGCGATGCCCGCGGTGGCGTGGGGCACGAAGACGTGCACGAGCCCACTGCCGCGGCCGGCGCAGAAGTCGGCCACCTCGGCGGTGAGGTCGAGCACGCGCTCGCGGTCACCGGTGTGGAAGGTCCGGGTCTCTGAGTCCATGGCGCCGATCGTGCCAGCCGGGTGCTGCCCCGACCCACACCCCGCCGGTCGACTCCCCGCGGCGGGTCCTCAGCCCTCGAGCCAGGCGCGGAAGGCACGGGCGTCGTAGGGGCGGCCGAGGAAGTCGGCGACCAGGTCGGCGGCGTCCTTGCTGCCGCCCGCGGCCAGGACGGTGTCGCGGTAGCGGGTGGCGACGTCGGGGGCGAAGAGGTCGTCGACGTCGAAGGCCGAGAAGAGGTCCTTGGCGATCACCAGGCTCCACATGTAGGTGTAGTAGGCCGAGGTGTAGCCGCCGAGGTGGCCGAAGCCGGTGTGGAAGTGGGTGCCGGGCAGCGCGGCGAAGGCGGCGTACTGCTGCGACAGCTCGTGCAGGCGCGCGCCGAGGTCGGCGGGCCGATCGCGGTGGAACTGGTAGGAGACGGCGGCGTAGAACATCTGGGTGCGCGCGTAGTAGCCCTTCCCGAACTCCTCCGCGGCGCGCATCCGCTCCACCAGCGCAGCGGGGATCGGGGTGCCGGCGTCGTCGGTGGCGAAGGTGGCGAGCACGTCGGCGTCCCAGGCCCACTCCTCGAGCATCTGGCTCGGCGCCTCGACGAAGTCCCACTCGGTGGCCACGCCCGAGAAGCGCACCCACGGGTGGCGACCGGCGAGCACGTGGTGCATGAGGTGGCCGAACTCGTGGAAGAGCGTCACGACCTCGGAGTGCTCCATGCGTCCCCGCCCGACGTTGCACACCAGCACGCCCTCGGGCAGCTGGCGACCGGCGACGCCGCTGACCAGGTCGAACTGCGCGGCGTGGTTGTACTTGCCCGGGCGCGGGTGAAGGTCGAGGTAGATGCGCCCGAGCAGCTGTCCGTCGAGGGACACGTCGTGCACGCTGACCTCCTCGTGCCAGGTCGGGGCGTCGGGCACCGCGGTGTAGGTGAGGCCGAAGAGCCGCCCGGTGACCTCGAGCAGGCCCCGTCGTACGCGGGTGAAGTCGAAGTACTCCCGCACGGCCTGGGCGTCGACGTCGTACTGCTCGCGGCGCACGAGCTCGCCGTAGTGGCGGCTGTCGGCCACGTCGACCTGCTCGAGCTCGGGGTGGTCGCGGCGCGCGCGCTCCAGGAGGACGGCGACGTCGCGGTCGGAGGCGGCGAGGGCGTCGGCGGCGATCCGGTCGACGAACTCCCCGATCGCCTCGCCCGTGCCGATCATCTTGACCTCGGCGTCGAGGTCGGGCCAGCCGGGGAACCCGAGCGTGGTGGCCTGCTCGTGGCGCACGTCGAAGAGCTCGCGCAGCACCGCGTCGTTGTCGGGGGCGAGGGTGAAGAAGGTGCGCGCGACGGCGTGGCGGGCCTCCCGGTCGGTGGAGAAGGCCAGGAAGGGGTGGGTGTCGGGGTAGTCGGTGGTGATCGCGACCCGGCCCTCGGCGTCGGCCGGGTGGGCCGCGACGTAGTCGGCGGGCAGACCGGTCAGCGCCGCCGCGGGCACCCGGGTCACAGCAGCACCGTCGCGGATGTTGCGGGAGAAGGTCTGGGCCAGGTCGCTGGCCCGCTCGGAGAGCTCGGTGAGGCGGGCTCGGGTGGTCTCGTCGCGGTCGACGCCGGAGCGGCGGAAGTCGCGCAGCGCGTCGGCCAGCACGCGCCGTGCGCCGTCGTCGAGGCCCTCGGTGGGCACGGCGGCGAGACGCTCGAAGACGGAGGCGTCGAGCAGCAGGGCGGTGCGGAAGCGGTGCAGCTCCTGCTCGCTGGCCTCGGCCGCCTCGCGCAGCGGGGCGTGGGGGTGCACCTGCGCGAGCAGCGAGCAGACGGCGAAGGCGTTGGAGAGCTCGACGAAGAGGTCGTTCCACCGCTGGAGCGCGGCCGGGTCGCCGGGCTCGAGGGCCCGCAGCCCGTCGGCCAGCGCGCGGGCCGCCTCCAGCCCGCCGGTGCTGCGCGTCTCGAGCAGCGCGCGCCACCCGTCGCGGTCGTCGACGGCGGGCAGGGCGAGCGGGGCGAGGGCGTCCTGGGTCACGCCGGCGAGGGTAGCGCCGCGGGCCGACACCCGGCGCGCGCCGACACCCGGGGCGCGGGCGCGGTGCCGGCCGGTCGACGGGACGTCGACGGACAGGCCGGCCTCAGACCGGGGTGCCGGCCCCGGCGGCGTCGGCCGGGTCGATGCCGCCCTCGCAGGAAGCGCCGAACTCCGGGGCGGTCTCGCCATGGCCGAACTCCTGCAGGAACATCGCCAGGCGCGGGTCGTCGGCGCCCTCGAGCTCCAGCTGCACGCCCCACACGGTGACGACCACCGGGGCGGCCTGGCCCTCCCAGGGCGAGAGGATCCCGTTGGCGGGCAGCACGTCGGCGAGGGCGGCGACGTCGTCGGCGGGCAGGCCGGGCTCGTAGGTGAGCACCACCGTGCCGTGCTCGAGATCGTGCACGAGGTTCTCCGCCGGGACCTGGGTGTCGTAGGCGCCGCAGTCGAGCCACTCCTGGGCGTGCGGGCCGCCGACGGGCGGCGACTGCGGGTAGTCCACCGACCCCTCGACGTGGTCGCGGCGCAGGTCGGCGTACTGCTCGATGGCCGCGAGCGTCGCCTGCTGCTCGACCGGCTCCTCCGAGCGGGTCACGAGGATCGGCACGACCACGGCTGCGGCGACCACCGCGACGGCGCCGACCAGGGCCAGCGCGAGCCGGGTCGTGCGTCGCGGCGCGGGCGGAGGGGGGCCCTCCGGGCCGACCGGGTACGGCGACCAGCCCGGCGGCACCTGCGGGGGCGGGCCGGCCGGCGGCGGGCCCGGCGGTCCGGGGGGCGGACCGGCCGGGGGCGGGCCCGGCGGAGGGATGCTGCTCATCAGCCCTCGAGGATCCGCTCGACGCGCTCGACCTTCGCGCTGAGCTGACCCTCCCACCCGGGGCGGATGTCGGCCTTGAGCACGAGCCCGACGCGCGGGGAGACAGCGGCCACGACGTCGACGGCGCGCTTGACCACGGCCATCACCTCGTCCCACTCCCCCTCGATGTTGGTGAACATCGCGTTGGTCTCGCACGGCAGGCCCGACTCGCGCACGACCCGCACGGCGGCCGCGACGGCCTCCGAGACGCCGCCGGTGTCGTCACCGCTGGTGGGAGTGATGCTGAAGGCCACGATCATGGGCCCACCGTAGCCGCGCCGCCGTCCTCGACTGTGAGCACCGCCCGGGAGCGGCCCTGCCGACGGGCTCGGCGGGTGGGGTCAGCAGGCGACCATGACGACCTGCCTGCCCACTCCCTGCTCGTCGACGGCGACCCACCACACGCGCACGGGGCCCTCGAGGCCGATCCCGGTGGGCGGGAGGCAGGTCGGCCGACCACCCTGGTGGAAGTCACCGCGCCGGTCGGTCCAGGCGACGTCGCGCGGCACGGAGACGGTCCACCCGTCCTCGAGCTCGCAGCTGATAGTGCCCTGCGCCGACAGGCAGCTGACGTCCTCCTCCACGACCCGGGCGTCGCGGCCCACGGCGAAGCCGAGCCCCGCCGCGACCACCACCAGCGCGCCCGTCGCGAGCAGCCAGCGTCGCGCCGAGCCCTGCGCGCGCGTCCCAGCGACGGACCCAGCGGTCGCGGACGGCGCCGCGGGCTGCGGGACGGACTGCGGCGACTGCGGGACGCCGGGGCCGGGTCTGCTCACGACGGCAGTGTGCCAGGCCGGAGCCCCGACGGACCGGCTGTTCCTCCGGTCGCACGTCGCGGGCCGGGCGGGAGGAGGGACCGGTCGGCGGGTCTCCTCCCGCCTCCTGGTCCCCGGCCGCCGTCACGCCCAGCGGCCGCAGTCGCGCACGCCGGCTCCGGGAGCGACGTCAGCGGCGGACGTCCTCCAGCAAGTCGTCGGTGTCCGGGAGCAGCACCCGCAGCCGCGCCAGGGCGTCTCGAGCCTGCGACTTGACCGTGCCGACGGCGATGCCCAGGGCCTCGGCGGTCTCGCGCTCGGTCAGGTCGTCGTAGTACCGCAGCACCACGACGGCCCGCTGCCGCGGCGCGAGCCCGGCCAGGGCCCGCCGCAGCAGCGCCCGGTCGTCGAGCCGGTCGTCGAGCCCCGCGTCGGGCGCGACCACGTCGGGCACGTCGTCGGTGGACGTCTCACGCCACCGCCGCGCCCGCCAGCGCGACACGCTCTCGCGGGCCAGCACCTGGCGCACGTAGGGCTCGGGTCGGGCTGCCACCTTCGCCCAGTGGGGCACCGTCTTGGCCAGCGCCACCTGCACCAGGTCCTCGGCGTCCTGGTGCTGGCCGGTCAGCAAGTAGGCCGTGCGCAGCAGCGCCGGCCGCCGGGCCGCCACGAAGGCCTCGAACCCGTCGCGGTCAGCGGACGGCACGACGCCTCCAGGCCCGGACGGCGAGCAGGGCCGCGACGAGCACCGCTGCCACGCCGCCCCACACGACGCGGGGGTCGACGGGCGTCGGGGGCTCCGCGCCCCGCCGGGTGGGGCTGCCGAGCAGGTCGGTGGCGACCTGGACCCCACCGCCGACCACGTCCTCGTCCACGGCGAGGACCCGGCTGGGCGCGCCCCCGTCGAGGGGCGCCAGGTCCACCACCGCCGCGTCGCGGCGTGGCGACGGCAGCCGCAGCACGGCCACGGCCTCGTCGACCCACCCGAGCACCTGCAGGGTGCCTGCCGTCGACGGGAGGAGCTCGACCGGGGAGCCCGTCGTCGCAATCGCGACGGTGCCTGGGCAGCTGCTCCCGCCCGCGGCCCGCCCGGCGGAGACGAAGGCGAATCTGGACGCACCGGGGTCCACGACGGGCGGCTCGCACGTGTCCTCCCCCGCTCGTGCGACGGCCGTCGTACGTCGCACCCCGCCCTCTCCGTCGAGCGCCCACAGCCGTGCCCGGGACCGGTCGCCGAGCAGCAACCCCCGGGGTGCCGCGCCGACGACGCGCGCGGGGTCCAGGCCGGGCACGGTCCGCGGTCGCTCGTCGGACAGGCGCCACACCTGCAGCGTCCCGGGCTCGACGACGTCCTGATCGGCGTCAGGGTCGTCGTCGCCGCCTCGGTACTGCCCCGAGCCCAGGGCGAGGGTCGTCGCGTCGACCCAGGTCAGCAGCTCCGGGTCGAGCCCGTGGGCGGTGGGGATGTCGTGACGTCGCACGTCACCGCTGACGGTGTCGTAGACCGCCACCCCCGTCACCGGTCCGCTCGCGGTGCGCGGTGACTCCGTGGTGCTGCCGGTCGTCCAGTAGGCGACGTGGGCGCCGTCGGGTGAGAGCGCCGGCGAGCCGACCTCGGCCGTCAGTCCCGGCAGGTCTAGGAACCGGTAGGAGCCGTCGAGGGCCGACACCCCCACCACGCCGGGAGCGCCACCCAGCCACCCGCCTCGCTCGGCCCCGACGAGCACGGCGACCGGGCCGGCGGGCTCCGCCCCCGTGCCCGGCAGCCAGGCCCCGGGCGCCCACACGTGGTCGGGGAGCGCGGGCTCGCCGAGCCCCGAGGCCGGTTCCACCGACGGGTGCGACCGGAGCCAGGAGGTCCCGAGCAGCACGACGAGCACCAGCGCGGCGGCCAGGGACACCGCGATGGTGCCGCGCCGGCGGTCGCGCTGCCACCGCCGGCCGCGGTCCCAGGCGTCGCCCGGGTCCGGAACCGGCTGCGCCTCCTCGGCCAGGTCGGCCAACCGGTCGTGCAGGGTCCTGCTCATGGGGTCCTCCTCGGGCTCATCCCCTCATACGTGTCGACCCGCCCCGAGGGAGGGGTCCGTCGCTCCTGCGACCGCCGTGCGCCCCACCGGAGCCGGCAGCACAGCGCGGCCGACGACGAGCAGCCACGCGCCGGCGTAGCCGACGCTGGTGACGACGTCGGTGACGTGGTGGGCGCCCTGGTAGAGCCGTGCGGCCAGCACGAGCACCGGCACGAGGAGGATCGCCAGCGCCCACGGGCGCGCGGCGGCGGAGTAGGCGAGGGCGAGCAGGGCCAGGGCGCCGTACGCCGTGACCGCGGTGCCGACGTGGCCCGACGGGAAGCTGTGGTCGGGCACGAGCCCCGGGTCGAGGATCCGCACCGGGGGCCGGTCGCGCGAGATCAGGTGGGTGCCGACGGCGTAGATCCCGCCGGTGCCGGCCACGACGAGCGCCACGAAGACCAGCGGGCGCCAGGTGCGACGCCAGGCGGCGAAGGCCAGCGCCGAGAGCGCCGCGACGGCCATGCCGACCGGGGTGTCGGCCAGCAGGGTGCCGACGTCGGCCACCTCCCCCAGCCCCGGGGTGCGCTCGTCGGCGATGCCGCGCGAGACGTCGTCGTCCCACCCGCCCACCGAGGAGGCGAGCGTGTGGGTGAGCAGCCAGCCGACGCCGAGCACCACGGCGACCAGCACCACCCAGGTCAGGACGAGGCGGCCGGCGGTGGCCAGCAGGGCCCGGGCGCGCGACGCGGGCTCGGCCGGGGTGGTCGTGGTGGAGGGCATCGGGCCAGTCTGGTGCACCCGGCGCCCGGTCGCCCCGCTCCGCCGCGCCGACGGAGGCGCTCGCCCGGCACGCCGAGGTGGCGGCGGGAGCAGACTGGGCCCGTGACCCCCCATCGCACGACCTTCCCCGACGGCACGACCACCCTCGAGCACGAGCTGGAGGTGCCGCTCGACCACGCCGACCCCTCGCGGGGCACCCTCACGGTCTTCGCCCGCGAGGTCGTCGCGCCGGGCGGCGAGCAGCGGCCCCACCTGGTCTTCCTCCAGGGCGGTCCGGGCTCGGAGGCGACCCGGCCCACCTTCGGCCCCACCGCGCCCGGCTGGGTGGCGCACGCCCTGCGCCACTTCCGCGTCGTGCTGCTCGACCAGCGCGGCACGGGCCGCTCCACGCCGATCGGCGAGCCCGCCGACCTCGGCGCCACCCCGCAGGAGCAGGCCGACCGGCTCGCGCTCTTCCGCGCCGACGCGATCGTCGCCGACGCCGAGCTGCTGCGTGCCCACCTCGGCGTGGAGCGCTGGTCGGTCCTCGGGCAGTCCTTCGGCGGCTTCTGCCTGCTGCACTACCTCAGCGTGGCGCCGGGGTCGCTGGCCGCGGGCTACTTCACCGGCGGGCTGCCGCCGGTCGCCCGCCCGGTCGACGACGTCTACGCCGCGACCTACCCGACCGTCCTGGAGCGCAACCGGCTCTTCCACGAGCGCTACCCCGCCGACCGCGACCGTGTGCGACGCGTGCACGACCTGGCTGCCGAGGGCCGCATCGTCCTGCCCGGCGGCGACCGGCTGACCCCCGCCCGCCTCCGCAACGCCGGCAGCGTGCTCGGCATGTCCTACGGCGCGGAGACGATGCACCACCTGCTGGAGCTCGACCCGCTCTCCCGCGCCTTCCGCCACGACCTGGCCCACCTCGTGCCGTGGGGCGGTCGCAACCCGCTCTACACGCTGCTCCAGGAGTCCTGCTACGCCGACGGCACCACGACGGGCTGGGCCGCGGCGCGCACCCTGCCCGAGGAGTTTCGGGCGGACCCGACGCTCTTCGTCGGCGAGCACGTCTTCCCCGAGACGATCGCCGACGACTCCGAGCTGGCGCCGCTGGCCGGGGCCGCCGACCTGCTGGCCCACCGCGCCTGGCCGCGGCTCTACGACGCCGACGCGCTGGGCGAGGTCGACGTGCCCTGCGCGGCCGCGGTCTACGCCCGTGACCCCTACGTCGACGCGACGCTGTCGCTGGAGACCGCCGCCCTGGTGCCGACGCTGAGCACCTGGGTCACCGACGAGCACGAGCACGACGGCCTGCGCACCTCCCCCGAGGTCGTCCTCGACCACCTCTTCGCCCTAGTGCCGCCTCCGCGGTGAGACGCCCGGCCCCACCCGCACGCGCCCGGACGCACCGGTGCCCCGGGCCGCTGCTGCGGTCCGGGGCACCGGTGGTGGAGCGGGTCGGCCCGTCCTGGGACGGGCCCGGCTCGGTCAGGCCTTGAGCAGGTTGCGCAGGACGAACTGCATGATGCCGCCGTTGCGGTAGTAGTTCGCCTCACCGGGGGTGTCGATGCGCACAACGGCGTCGAACTCGACGTCGTCGTGGCCGCCACCGGTGGCGACGACCTTGACGGTCCTCGGGGTGGAGCCGTCGTTGAGGGCGGTGACGCCGGTGACCGAGAAGGTCTCCTCACCGGTCAGGCCGAGCGACTCCGCGCTCTGGCCCTCGGGGTACTGCAGCGGCAGCACGCCCATGCCGATGAGGTTGGAGCGGTGGATGCGCTCGTAGGACTCGGCGATGACGACCTTGACGCCCAGCAGCGCGGTGCCCTTGGCCGCCCAGTCGCGCGAGGAGCCGGAGCCGTACTCCTTGCCCGACAGCACGACCAGCGGGGTGCCCTCGGCGATGTACTTCTCCGAGGCCTCGAAGACGGTGGTGACGTCGCCGGAGCCGTCGGCGGAGAAGTCGCGCGTGAAGCCGCCCTCGGTGCCGGGGGCGATCTGGTTGCGCAGGCGGATGTTGGCGAAGGTGCCGCGGATCATGACCTCGTGGTTGCCGCGTCGCGAGCCGTAGGAGTTGAACTCGCGCTGCTCGACGCCGTGCTCGGCGAGGTACCTGCCGGCCGGCGAGTCCTTCTTGATCGCACCCGCCGGGCTGATGTGGTCGGTGGTGACCGAGTCGCCGAGCTTGAGGAGCACGCGGGCGCCCTCGATGTCGGTGACCGGGGCCGGCTCGTCGGGCATGCCGTCGAAGTACGGAGGCTTGCGGACGTAGGTGGACTCGGGGTCCCAGGCGAAGGTCTTGCCCTCGGGCGTGGGCAGCGACTGCCACTGCTCGTCGCCGGCGAAGACGTCGGCGTAGTCCTTGGTGAACATCTCCGAGGTGATGGCGTCGGCGATGACGTCCTCGACCTCGGCGGCGCTGGGCCAGATGTCCTTGAGGAACACGTCGTGGCCGTCGGTGTCCTGACCCAGCGGGTCGGTGAACAGGTCGACGTCCATCGAGCCGGCCAGGGCGTAGGCCACGACCAGCGGCGGGGAGGCCAGGTAGTTCATCTTGATGTCGGGGTTGATGCGACCCTCGAAGTTGCGGTTGCCCGAGAGCACGGAGACGACGGCGAGGTCGTTGTCGTTGACGGCCTGGCTGACCTCGGGGATGAGCGGGCCCGAGTTGCCGATGCAGGTCGTGCAGCCGTAGCCGACGAGGTTGAAGCCGAGCTTGTCGAGGTACGGCGTGAGGCCGGACTTCTCGTAGTAGTCCGAGACGACCTTCGAGCCGGGCGCGAGGGTGGTCTTGACCCAGGGCTTGCGCTGCAGGCCCTTCTCGACGGCCTTCTTGGCCAGCAGGGCCGCGCCGATCATCACCGAGGGGTTGGAGGTGTTGGTGCACGAGGTGATCGCGGCGATGGTGACGGCGCCGTGGTCGAGCTCGAACTGCGTGCCGTCAGCCAGCGTGACCAGGGCGGGGTTGCTCGGGCGACCGCCGTCGGCCGGGGCGGCCGAGACGTAGTCGCGCGGCGGGGCCGAGCCGTTGCCCTCGTGGGAGGGGGCGTCGGAGGCCGGGAAGGTCTCCTCGACGGTCTCGTCGTAGCCGGTGGCGCCCGCGGCGTCGTCGGGGTCGTTGTCGCCCTCGTCGACGTACTCGCTCAGCGCACCGCGGAAGGCGGCCTTGGCCGAGGTGACCTCGACGCGGTCCTGGGGGCGCTTGGGCCCGGCCAGCGACGGCACGACGGTGGAGACGTCGAGCTCGAGGCGCTCGGAGTAGCGCGGCTCGGCCGACGGGTCGTGCCACAGGCCCTGGGCCTTGGCGTAGGCCTCGACCAGCGCGAGCTGCTCCTCGGAGCGGCCGGTGAGCTTGAGGTACTTCGTGGTCTCCTCGTCGATCGGGAAGACCGCGATGGTCGAGCCGAACTCGGGGCTCATGTTGCCGATCGTGGCGCGGTTGGCCAGGGGCAGCGCGGAGACGCCGGGGCCGTAGAACTCGACGAACTTGCCGACCACGCCGTGCTTGCGCAGCATCTCGGTGATGGTGAGCACGAGGTCGGTGGCGGTGGTGCCCTCGGGCAGGTCGCCGTTGAGCTTGAAGCCGACCACGCGCGGGATGAGCATGGAGACGGGCTGGCCGAGCATGGCCGCCTCGGCCTCGATGCCGCCCACGCCCCAGCCGACGACGCCGATGCCGTTGACCATGGTGGTGTGGGAGTCGGTGCCGACGCAGGTGTCGGGGTAGGCCTGCAGGCTGGTCGTCCCGTCGCCGGCGTCGACCTCACGGGTGAAGATCGTGCGGGCGAGGTGCTCGATGTTGACCTGGTGCACGATGCCGGTGCCCGGGGGGACGACCTTGAAGTCGTCGAAGGCGCCCTGGCCCCAGCGCAGGAACTGGTAGCGCTCGCGGTTGCGCTCGTACTCGATCTCGACGTTGCGCTCGAAGGCCTCGGGGGTGCCGAAGACGTCGGCGATCACGGAGTGGTCGATGACCATCTCGGCCGGGGCCAGGGGGTTGATCTTGCTGGCGTCGCCGCCGAGCTCGGCCATCGCCTCGCGCATCGTGGCCAGGTCGACGACGCAGGGCACGCCGGTGAAGTCCTGCATGATCACGCGCGCCGGCGTGAACTGGATCTCCTTGCTGGGGTCGGCGTCGGCGTCCCAGCCCGCGATCGCGCGGATGTCGTCGGCGGTGATGTCGGCGCCGTCCTCGGTGCGCAGGA
The DNA here is from genome assembly GCF_023712465.1 of Nocardioides sp. P86. Classification (NCBI taxonomy): domain Bacteria; kingdom Bacillati; phylum Actinomycetota; class Actinomycetes; order Propionibacteriales; family Nocardioidaceae; genus Nocardioides; species Nocardioides sp. P86. The sequence continues at coordinate 309,066 of NZ_JAMAYE010000001.1, forward strand.
GGTTCTCCAGCAGCACCTTGAGGCTGAAGGGCAGGCTCGCGACGTCGAGGCCCTCTCCCTCGACCGCGTCGAGGCGGAAGATCTCGTAGGACTTCCCGTCCACGTCCAGGGTGCTCTTGGCACCGAAGCTGTCCTGACTGGGCATGCGCCTTCATCTCCTCTGGTGCGACGCGTGCGCGTCGCCGTCTCTGGTTCGCCGCTGCCATCTTGCCGTCGGGACGCACCCCCTCAAAAGGAAGGCTGCCCTAACACCGAGCGACCGGTTACCGTCAGTTTGTCTTGATGTCAAGATACATCATGTCAAGCGATTGCGGTACGCCGCGCCGCGTCGGGCGCGCGGCTCCGTTGCGGCGCGTCGCCGCGGCGGGTAGGTTCTCGCGCTTGTGCGTGGCTCGGGGCGGACCTACTGGCGACTGCTCGTCGCCGGCTTCCGGCGCGGCTCGACCTACCGCCTGGCCGCGCTCGGCGGGCTGGTCGCCAACGCCACCTTCGGGCTGCTCAAGGTGGCCGTGCTGCTCGCCACCGTCGAGGCCGCCGGCGGCGAGCTGGCCGGCTACGACGCGGCGCAGATGAGCGCCTACATCTGGCTCTCCCAGGGTCTGCTCGGCTCGGTCAACCTCTTCGGGCGCACCGACGTGGCCGAGCGGATCAAGACCGGCGACATCGCCGTCGACTTCCTGCGCCCCCTCGACGTGCAGGCCGCCACGATCACCACCGCCGTGGGCCAGGCGCTCTTCGCGCTGCTCCCCCGCGGCGTGCCCTCGGTGGTGCTCGGCGCCCTCGTGGTGGGCATGGCCACCCCCGACCACCCGGCGTCCTACGCCCTCGGCGCGCTCAGCGTGCTGCTCGGCATCGTGCTCTCGTGGGCCACGGTCTACGTCGTGGCCACCGCCGGCTTCTGGCTGGTCGACGCCCGCGGGCTCCAGGTGCTCTACATGGTGGTCTCGGGCTTCCTGGCCGGCCTCTTCGTGCCGATCTGGCTCTTCCCCTCCTGGCTGGTCGCGCTCGCCCAGGCCACCCCCTTCCCGTCGATGCTGATGTACCCCGTCGACGTGCTGTCGGGGCGCGTGGAGGGCCACGGCGCGCTCGCGATGGTCGCCGCCCAGGTCGGGTGGCTGGCTCTCGTGCTGCTCGCGGGCCACCTGCTCACCCGCGCCGGGCGGGTCCGCCTGGAGGTGCAGGGTGGCTGAGCCGACCCGGGCCCGGCCCGCGACCGGGACCGCACCCGGGACCGGGACCGCACCCGAGTCCGCGCCCGCCGCCGGGACCCGCCGCGGACCGCTCGCGCGCGGGCGGCGCGCTGCTGCGCCGTACCTCGCGGTGCTGGGGTCGCGGGCGCGCTCGCAGCGCTCCTACCGCGTCGGCTTCGGCGTCGACCTCGCCAGCTCGCTGCTGGTCGGCATGGTGGAGCTGGCCGAGGTGTGGGTGCTCTTCCACAACGTCGAGCGGCTCGGGGGCATCGACTTCGCGCAGGTGCTGCTGGTCTTCGGCCTCGCCGACCTCTGCTTCTCGCTCGCCGACCTCGCCTTCGGCCACTGCGACACGCTGCCGACCTACGTGCGCGCCGGCACCCTCGACGTCTTCTACCTGCGCCCCCAGCCGCTGCTGCTCCAGCTCGTCACCAGCGACCTGAGCCTGCGGCGCCTGGCCCGCGCGGCCGTCGGGCTGGCCGCCCTCGTGGCGGGGCTCGTGGTCAACGACGTGGCGTGGTCGCCGGCCACCGTCGCGCTGCTGCTCGTGGCCGTCGCCAGCGGGATCGCGACCTTCGCCGCGCTCTTCGTCACCGCCGCCGGGCTGCAGTTCTTCCTCCTCGACGGCGCCGAGCTGACCAACGCCTTCGTCTACGGCGGGCGCTACGCCGCCTCGCAGCCGGCCAGCGTGTGGTCGCGGCCGCTGGTGGTCGTCTTCGGCTTCTTCTTCCCCATGGCCTTCACCGCCTACCTGCCCGCCCTCGCCCTGCTCGACCTGCCCGGGTCGGACTGGCTGCCGGGCTGGCTGGGCTGGTGCGCACCGCTGGCCGCGGTGTGGGCCTGGGCCCTGGCCACACTGAGCTGGCGCACCGGCGTGCGCCACTACCGAGGAGGCGGCGGATGAGCGGTCCCACGACACCGGGCGGCCCGGACGAGACCGGGCCCGTGATCGAGACCCACGGGCTGACCCGGGAGTTCACGGTGCGCGACGGGCTGCGCCGCCGCCGCGTGAGGGCCGTCGACGACCTCACCGTCACCGTCGGGGCCGGGGAGGCGGTGGGCTACATCGGCGCCAACGGCGCGGGCAAGTCGACCACCATCAAGATGCTCACCGGCATCCTCGTGCCGACCTCCGGCACGGTGCGCACCTGCGGGCTGCGTCCGGTCGAGGACCGGCGCCGCCTGGCGCGTCGCGTCGGCGTGGTCTTCGGGCAGCGCTCGCAGCTGTGGTGGGACCTCCCGGTGCGCGAGTCGTTCCGGATCCTGGCCGCGATCCACTCCCTCGACGCCGCCGCCGAGCGCGCCCGCACCGAGGAGCTCGTGGAGCGCCTGGAGATGGGCGACGTCCTCGGCACCCCGGTGCGCCAGCTCTCGCTGGGCCAGCGGATGCGCGCCGAGGTGGCCGCGGCGCTGCTGCACTCCCCCGCGCTGGTCGTGCTCGACGAGCCCACCATCGGCCTCGACGTGCTCTCCAAGCAGCGGCTGCGCGAGTTCCTGGTCGCCGAGCGCCGCGCCCATGGCACGACCCTGCTGCTGACCACCCACGACATGGGCGACGTCGAGCGGCTCTGCGACCGCGTGCTGCTGGTCGACCGCGGCGCGCTGGTCTTCGACGGCGACCTCGCCGGGCTCTCGCGCACCGTCGGCGCCGAGCGGGTCATGGTCGTCGACCTCGCGGGGGCGACCCCCGACCTCACCGGCCTGCCCGACGTACGCCACCTGGGCAGCGAGGGCGGTGGCCTGCGTCAGCGGCTCTCCTTCGACCCCGACACCACCACCGCCGCGCGCGTGCTCGCCGACGTCTCCGAGCACGCCGAGGTGCTCGACCTGTCGATCGAGGAGCCCGACGTCGAGGACGTCGTGCGCCGGGTCTACGCCGCCCGCCGCTGAGGCGGCTCGGCCGGTCAGGGAGAGGCCGAGGACGAGTCGGTCGGCCTCGACCCGACCGTGCAGGTCCCCACAGCCGGGCCCGCGGGCCGCCGGTGCTCCCGGTGGCCTCAGCCGGCCAGGGACCCCGCGAAGATCTGCCAGGCCAGCGCGGACTTCGCGCCGAGACTCAGCGCCAGGTAGACCTTCTCCCCGAACGCATAGCTGCGCCACGGCCCGACCTCGCGGTACTGCAGGTACTGGTTGAGCGCGAACGACGTGAAGAACACGAAGAGCGAGACGAAGATGCCGTACACGAACCCGGGGACGGTCTCGGACCCGACGATGTTGACGGTGATCGCGACCCACGGCGCGGCGCCCGCGATGCAGCCGAACCAGAACGGCAGCATGGTCGTGGACGACCGTCCGGGCGGGTTCATCGTCTCCTGGAGCCAGCCGAACAGGATCATCGCCACGTTGGCGCCGATGATGGCGATCGCGGCGTTGACCTGCGTGATGCCGGCGTAGAAGGCGATGAGCAGGATCATGATCGTGGCACTCACCGAGTACTCGACCCAGCGGAAGACGTTGATCCCCCGCCTCAGGTCGCGCTCGTAACGGGTGCGGAGCACCGTCGCGGTCAGACCGTGGTCCAGCGCGGCCAGGGCGAGGAACGCGGCGACGGCGAGGCTGATCGGCACGTCGAAGGCGACGCTCGGAGCAGGGACACGGCTACCTGGGGGGCCTTCCGGGTAGGCCGTCGACACGTCGATCGCGAAGTCCGAGGCGAGCACCAGCACCGCGATCGCCTGGGCGGCGTGGAGCACCGTCAGGCCGACGTTCCACCGCCTCAGGTTGGTCAGCCTGGCCTCGTCGAGCTCCGCGGCCGGGGCCTGCGAGGTGCGGGAGGAACGCTTGCGGCTCGTCACGCGTCCAGTATGGCGGCCGTGGGAGCGGCGTGCGGCTCCCACGGCCATCTCTGGGCCCTGAGGCCGGTCCGTGGCGTCGACCACGGGAGCCCGAGCAGCCTCAGCGCGTGTCAGCGCGTGTCAGCGCGGGTCAGCGCCCGCTTGCTCCAGCAGGGCGACGCACTCCACGTGGTGCGTCATAGGGAACAGGTCGATGGGCCCGAGCGTGAGTGCGATCGTGTGCGACTGGGTGCACCCCACCGGCGAAACTGACCTCTGACCTGCAGCGATGCCGCCCGAGAGGTCTGAGGTCGTCAGCACGCCACAAAGGGAGCTTGCGAATCAAGGCGAGCCCATTCCGAGCCCTCGTGTCTGCGGGCACCGACGGTCGCAATCAACTGCATCTTGAGGTGTCGCCGCGAGCGCGTGCTTCGAGGTACTGATCCATCTCCGCCACGGGGATCCGGCCACGGTCGGAGACGACGATGTCGTGCGTGGACGCCCAGCGACGTACGTCCGCCGGGGTCGGCGGTGCGGGCGCGAGCGGCGGTGCCGATTCGAGGGCTCGTGCGGCATTGGCGCCGACCATCTCCTCGGCCAGTCCTGCGCTCGCAGCTGCGAGGAAGCGGTAGGTCCGCCCCTGGGCGAGCTTGCGGGTCTCGCAGAACATGATCGGAACGTTGGGGAACCGGATCTGGCACTCGGCGATGCCGTCGGCCACGACACTCGGCCGGACGTCCTCCGGCATCCTGATCCTCACCCTGCCCGCCAGCTCTGTCACCGCAGGCGTCGTCGTGCTCACCTCGGCATCGGGTACCGCACCCTCCGCCACCGACTCGACCGCCAGGCGCAGGCCTGACTCACATCGCTGCCTGACATGTCGATGCCGTGTCGAATCCAGTCGCTCGTGACCGAGCCCGACCATGCTTACGTGCCGGATCAGCACAGTCCGGGGCCAAAGGGTGTTAGGCCGGGGCACGCAGCAGGTGGCCGGAGAACACTCCGCGCCCGGTACGAACCGCCACGGTCCCCCAGGCGAGCAGGAGGCCGGCGTAGAAGAGCACTGCAGCGACGACCAGGAAGTGCGCACCCGTGATGGCGGCCAGTCCTGACGTCCCGGTGACGACGGTGCCGACTGGGAAGGTGAAGGACCACCAGGTCAGCGAGAAGGGCATGCCTGCTCGCACGGTGCGGATTGTGATGGTGATCGCGAGCGCGAGCCACAGCATGGCGAATCCCCACATGGGTGCCCCGTAGACGAGCCCCATGGCCTCGAAGGCGCGCCCGTACGGTGCGGGGTAGACGTCGGTCGCGGTTGCTCCAAGCGTGTGCGCGGCGGTGATCGACTGGCCGAGCGGGCCGAGCACGATCCACAGCGTGGGCACCGCGGCCGCGGCCCCGACCTTGTGGTGAACCATCCGACTCCAGATCATCGTGATCACGACCAGGCTGGCGACGAGGGTGAGACCGAACATCATCGTGCAGGCCAGCTGCATGCTGAGCTGCCACTGACCGGCGGGCAGGTGGGGCAGCAGCAGTGGGCCGGTGGCCGCGCTGACCATGGGCGGCACGATCGGCATCAGCCAGCCTCCGAAGGCGGCGTCCGGCTTCACCTCGTGGGTGGTGAAGGCCTTGTACGGCACGGCCACCGCGGTCCAGAGACCGAGCAGGGTGCCGGCGGTCCAGAGCACGAAGTCGATCCCCACGGCTGTGCCCTGGCCGACCAGCGGCTGACCGACCAGCAGCGCACCTGCACCGACGGTCATCAGCGCCATGGCCGGGGCGCCGTAGAAGTGCGACATCACCGGGTTGTCGAGGTGTCCCCGCGCGGCGCGGGGGTGCTGCGTCCAGTGGATGAGCGTGGCCGTGCTGATGACGACGAGCAGGATCACGTCGAGAACCCACACAGTCCGTGCGAAAGGCAGAAGGCCGGGGACCTTGACGGGCAGGGTCGCGGCGGCGTTCGCGACGATCCCGGTGCCCATCACTGAGGCGAACCAGTTCGGGCCGATGAATCCGAACGCGGGCTGTCCCTCGAGATCGGTCAGGAAGGAACGACGATCCGCGGGGCGCACGCTGGTGCTGGCGCGGGCTTGGAGAATGCTCATGACGTCAGTCTGCGAGCGCGCAGCGTGGGTCAGTAGTCCCCGCCGAGTTGTGCATCCACAACCAGCGCTTGTGACTGACGGTAGGTTTGACCTGTGTCCTCTCCCCATCTTCCCGACCTCGATGGACTGCGGCTTCTCGTGGGAATCGCCCGCTATGGCAGCATCGGTGGTACGGCCCGCGCCAACGGCATGAGCCAGCAGGCCGCGTCTGAACGCGTGCGGGCGATGGAGGCCCAGACCGGGCTGACGCTTGTGCGACGCGGCGCACGTGGATCACAGCTCACCGAGGCCGGCGTGGTCGTAGCCGAGTGGGCGGCGAGGTTGCTCGATCTGGCCGAAGAGGTCGACATCGCGATCGAGGGGTTGCGCGGCGACCGTAGTCGCGAGCTCGTGGTGTGGGCGAGCATGACGATCGCAGAGAGTCTGATCCCCCGCTGGCTGGTGCAGCTGCGACAGCGACAGCAGAGCGAGGGCTACCGGGCGACGTCAGTGAGTCTCCATGCCTCCAACAGCCGCGACGTGGTCGAAGCGGTTCGCGCAGGAACGGCCCACGTGGGCTTCGTCGAGGGAGTCGAGGCGCCGGCGGCGGTGCGGTCTGTCATCGTCGCCCAAGACGAGCTCGTCCTGGTCGCGGCGGCCGGCACGCCGTTGAGTCGACGACCCACCCCTCTGTTGCCCGAGGAGGTGGCAGCACTTGCGCTGACCAGTCGTGAGGAGGGCTCGGGCACCCGCGAGGTCCTCGAGATCGCCCTGGCCAAGCATGGCTTGGTGGTGGACGACCCGGAGGTGGAGCTCACTACCGCGACCGCTGTACGTGAGGCGGTCCTTGCCGGTAGCGCGCCGGCGTTCCTCAGCCGTCGCGTCGTCGCGCACGACGTGGCCTCCGGGAGCCTGAGTGTCGTGGCGGTCTCGGACCTCGATCTGAGACGGTACTTCCGCGCCGTCTGGGTCGGAACCAAGAATCCGCCTGCGGGCGCGGTGCGTGATCTCGTGGCGATCGCGCGGACGACCGAACGCTGACCAGAGCCCCTGCACGACGAATTGGTAGACCACCAGCAAGGGTTCCGAGCACCACGAGCAAGCCGAGCGAGGCCTGCTGCTCGCCGGCTTCGTGGTGTACCCCCACAACACGGCCTTGTGTCCCAGCATCGCGGACGTGTAGGCGCGAGCAGGCGGCTCGGCCGCGCTCGGCATAGGATTTCGCTCATGACGTGGTCGCCTCATGCCCGCGACGAGCAAGCGCTCCCACTCCCGGTGGTCGCCGGCCTCGTGCGCCCATGCATCGCTACAGGTGTCGCGCCCGTGGGCTGGAACTGACTGCGTGCGACCAGACCCCGCAAGCAAGCGAGCCCGCGTCCATGACACCCCGGTCCGCCGTCTGAACGAGCTGGTCGAGCGGTGGCGGCTGGGAGGTTCGACCGGTTCCAGGTTCGTGCCTTGGTTCGACCCCGACGGCGCGGGCACCAGCGCTCGGGTCCTGCTGCTGATGGAGGCGCCCGGCCCCAGGACGGTCGCGGCGGGCGACCTGGGCTTCAGTTCGCTCGACAACGACGATGCCACCACCCGACAGGTCCGTCGGGCGCTGAGCCCTTCCGGGCTCGACCCGGCGCACTGCCTGCGCTGGAACGTCGTCCCCTGGGCGTTGACCAGCTCTGGAGGTCGACGCCGCAGCCCCCGGGTCGATGACCTGGAAGATGCCCGGCCCGCCTTGAGTGCGCTGCTCGCCGAACTGACCGACCTCCGGGTGGTGGTCCCCTTCGGCAGCGCGGCGCTTGAGGGCTGGATGCGGTACCTCACGCTCACCGACCATCCGGTCGTCATCCCCACCCTGGCCGTTCCCCATCCCTCACCTGTCAACGGACACCGGCGCCAGGAGGCCCTCCAGCGAACCACCACCGCACTGGAACGAGCAGCAGATCTCTGCCGGTGAACGGCCCACTCCCTGGTGCGAGGACAACTGCCGTCAGCCTCTGGTAAGTATTTCGACCGGCAAGCGACCTAGTGTGGCGGACATGCTCAGAAGCCTCACGCGAAGCGCAGTGGCACCGGTCGTCGTGCTGGCCCTCACCAGCTGCGGAGGGGCGCCCCAAACGGCCGGCAGTGCCTCAGCCGGCGGCTCCTCAGGGCAGACGATCGTCGTTGCCGACGCCCCGGCGCTGAGGTGGGGCGAGGGAGACTACGGAGTCGTCCTCGCACATGGCGCTGCTTTCGACGCGGCCAGTTGGGAGGAGCAGGCCGTCGCGATCGCCGATCAGGGGGCGAGCGTGATCGCTGTCGAGGACATCGACCCCGATGCGATTCGCGACGCCGTGGAACAGCTACAGGGCGAGGGAGTCGCCGACGTTGCGCTCGTCGGGGCCAGCGCTGGGGCCGACGCCATCCTCGATCTCGCGAGCCAGGACCCAGAGCTGGCCGATCAACTGATCCTGCTGTCGCCGAACGCAACGGTCGAGGGGCTCGGGGAGGAACCGAAGCTCTTCGTGGCCAGCAAGGACGAGCCGGTGGCCCACGTCTCGACGGAGTCGGCCGAGTCTTCGCCCGGTGAGGAAAACGCGGTGATGATCCTTCCGGGCTCGGCCCACGCGCAGAACATCTTCGCCACCGACCAGGCCGGACCGGTCCTCGACGCGATGCTCCAACGCCTCAAGCGCTTCGCTGCCCCGTGAGCCCCCACGGAGCCGTCGTGCACGGCGCGACACGGTGAACCGATCCCGAGAGCGCGTCGTACCCAGGCTCGTGAGATCGCTACGCCCGGGCTCGCGGGCACCCGGTAGGACGGCCGAAGCCGACGAACGGGTGCTGACCGAGCTCTACCTACGACACGGAACGGCGCTGATGACCTTCGTGCTGCGCCTGGTCGATGACCGCGGCCGGGCCGAGGACGTCGTGCAGGAGACGATGCTGCGCGGCTGGCGCAACCTGGACAGGATCGATCCGAGTCGCGGTGAGCCGCGGGCCTACCTGTTCGCGGTGGCCCGCAACCTGGTCATCGACCTGTGGCGCGCCGACGAGCGCCGCCCACGACTGATCGGCGACGACGACACCGTGGCAGCCCAGTCGGTCGGTGACCGCGCCGACGCGCTCGTCGACGCCTACGTCGTCGAGCAGGCACTGGACCGGCTCTCACCCGAGCACCGGGCCGTGGTCGACGAGCTCTACTACCGCGGCGCCACCGTCACCGAGGCCGCCAGCACCCTCGGGCTCCGCCCCGGCACCGTGAAGTCACGCTCGTACTACGCGATCCGCATCCTGCGGACCGCATTCGAAGAGATGGGAGTCGAGCGATGAACCAGCACGAGGAGGACCGCGCCCACAACCGGCTGCGCGACCTGCTGGGCCCCTACGTCCTGGGCGGTCTCGACGCCGACGACCGGGCCCGGCTCGAGGCCCATCTCCCGGCCTGCGCCTCGTGCCGCGACGAGCTCGCGACGTACGCCGGGCTGCCGGCGCTGCTGCGGGCCGGGGCGCCGTCATCAGCACACCGCGAAACCTCCGATGCTGCCTTGGGTGACGCGATCGGAGCCCTGCGGACCCGTCGTCGACGTCGCCGGCTGCTCCTCACCGCTGCCGCCGCGGTCGTGCTGGTCGCGGGAGCGGGTGTCGGCACGGCGGTGGTCCTCGAACCCGACGCACCCGTCGCTACGACTCTCGCCCTGAGCGCACCGGCGGGAGTGAGCGCCACCGGTGCGGCCTCCTTGAGCGCCAAGCCGTGGGGCACGTCGGTCGAGCTCGACCTGCGGGGGCTCCCACAAGACGAGCAGTTCGTCGCCTGGCTGGTCTCACCCGAGGGAGAGCGCCAGCAGGTCGCCACCTGGGGATCGACCGGCAATGGCGAAGCGCACGTGACCGGGGCCTCGGCTTTCGCCACGCGCGATGTCGCCCAGGTTCGAATCACCGACTCCGACGGTGGTCTCGTGATCTCCGCCACCACTCGGTGAACCGATCCGCCGAAGACGGCGTACCCCTGCCCGACACCCGACGAAAGGGACCCACCATGAACAAGACCACCACCGCCCTGACCGCCCTCACCACCCTCACCGTGACCGCAGCACTCGCAGGCAGCTACGCCGCCACCACCGGCAGCGCCTCCGCCACCTCCGGGCCAGGGCACCGCGACCGCCATGACGCGGCCAAGTCCGTGGACGTCGAGATCCTCGCCCCCGCACGCGGCGACAACGCCGGCATCGCCGGAGCCGGGTGGTTCGTCGACCTCGACATCGAGTTCGACGACACCTCGCTCGCAGGCACCGGCTTCACCGCCAGCCAGTTGACCGGGCCGGCCGCGCACAACAACACCGCTCCCTTCCCCGGGAGCTTCTCGACCGGTGCCGACGACCGGATGCCCGGCCTGGTCGTGCTCACCAGCACCACCAACAGCACCCTCCCCGGCTTCTCCGGGCCCGGAACCAACCTGGCCAACCTGTTCAACCTCACCGGCGTCACCGACCGCTCCGAGAACGACGTCGAGATCTGGGACACCTGGATCGTCGGCGCCCCGATCGCCGGCAAGGACGTCACCACCACGTTGACCGTTGCCGTCATCGACGACCTGAACCACGACGGCATCTACAACGACGCACCCGCCGTCGTCACCGACCAGAACGCCGACGGACGCATCGACCGCCGCGACCTCGAAGCCATCGGCGTCGCCTCCAAGGTTGAGACCGTGGACTTCCGCATCAACGGCGCATCCTGAAGGAGATCCGAGCGCTCTCCCGTCATCGCGCACCGATCATCACCTCGGACATGACTCGTCGGTCGAGCGGACCACCCTGGGGCAGGCAGAATCGACGAATGCCGACACCCCACCTGGAGCCACGATGACCGCCCCGCCAGTCACTGGCGCCATCCCCACCTGGGCATGATCACCTCCGTCATCACCGGAGCGGTGGCCGGCGTGGTCATGGGCTACGCGCTGCAGCGGGGGCAGCTGTGCTTCCACTCCGCGATCCGCGGCTCTTTGGACGGCCGGTTGCTCCTGGTCCGAGGCTGGGCCCTCGGCGTGGCGCTGGCCTCGGTGGGCCTCGCGCTGCTACTCCTCCTTCCGGGCGCCAGCGGCCTCAACCAAGGCTTGGCTTTCCGCCCGGTGGCGAACGTGACCGGCGGATTGATCATCGGCATCGGAATGGTCGTGGCCAAGTCATGCGTCTCGGGGCTGTTCTACAAGCTGGGCTCAGGCATGCTCGGTGCCCTGGCCGGGCTGACCGGCTGGGCAGCGGGTGAGCTGATCGCCCGCCAGCTCACGCTGCCCGGGCCGACCGTGCTTGCGGGTGGCGAGGCCGCCACCATCCCCGGCCTGCTCGGGGTGCCGCGCCTCGGCGTGGCCGTCCTGCTCCTCCTCGGCGTCGCGATCGCTCTCCGGCTTCGGCCGGGTCGTGAGTCCCCGGCCCACGACTGGCAGTGGGGGTGGCGACGGATCGGAGTGGGCCTCGGGGTCGCGATCACCGGCGGATGGGCCTTGGCGGGCCTGGGCGGCGCCAGCTTCGGCCCCAGCTCTGTCGGTGCCGTCGCGAGCATCGCCGGCGGCTCCCCCACCAACTACTGGTTGATCACGTTCCTCCTGGGCATCGTCGCGGGTGGCACCCTTGCGGCTCGTATCGCGGGCGGGTTCTGGGTCCGTGGCGAGGAGCCGGTCCGCTACGTCCAGCTCGCGGGCGGTGGGCTCCTGCTCGGGTCCGGAGGCTGGATCGCTGGGGGCTGCAACCTCGGCCACGGACTCTCCGGAGTCGCCCAGCTGAACGTCTCCTCGCTCGTGGTGGTGGCAGCCATGGTCGCCGGGGTCTGGGTCGCGGGGCTCGGCGCGAGCCGAGTCGCAAAGCGGTCGTCGACCGCTGGTCGATAGCACCTGGGTCTGCTGCACCATCCGGTGACAGGATGACGGCCCCATGGGTTGGTGACACGATTCAGTGCAGCAGACCCGTTCGAGTCGCTGCCCAATCACGGCCAGACCGAGGCCATCGAGTCGAGCGAAGGTGGCCAGGTCAGGGCGGCCGAAGCCGGCCGGCGGGGTAGCGTCGGGCACGTCGAGGTCTTCCAGATGGTGAGCGTCAGAACTTCCATCTTCGGAAGACCTCGACGCCTACCTGGGGACCGACGCGCCAGCCCGGCCTACACCCTCATCTGGAAAGAGCCTTCACAGTGAGCCCAAAGCGAGCCTCAGGGCCGGTTCCGAGGGATCGACCTCGAGGACCCAAATCGCATCACCGCAGGTCAGAGCCGGTTTTCGTCAACAGCGCGACGCACTCGACGTGGTGCGTCATGGGGAAGAGGTCGAAGGCGCGCAGCGAGGTGAGGCCGTAGCCGTGCTCGGCGAAGATGGCGACGTCGCGGGCGAGGGCGGCGGGGTCGCAGGCGACGTAGGCCACCGCGCGCGGCGAGCGGGAGACGACCTGCTCCACCACGACCCGCTTGGCGCCGGTGCGCGGCGGGTCGAGCACGACGAGGTCGACGCTGTCAGGGCCCTCCTGAGCGCGCAGGGCCAGCACCTTCTCCACCGGCCCGCACACGATCTCCAGGCCGGTGCCGCGCTCGAGCAGCGGGGCCAGGTTGCTGCGGGCGTGGCCCGAGGCGGTGCGGTCGGCCTCGACCGAGGCGACGCGGCCGTCGGCGCCGACGGCCTCGCCGAGGAAGCGGGCGAAGAGGCCCACGCCGGAGTAGAGGTCGAGCACCGACTCCCCCGACCGCGGGGCGAGCGCGTCGAGCACGGCGCCGACGAGGGCGGCCGGCGCCCCGGGGTGCACCTGCCAGAAGCCGTCGGCGGCGACGGTGAAGTCGTGCGGCCCGACCGGTCCCGCGGCAGTCGTGGCGCTGACGGTCTCGCTCAGGGTGCCGGGGCCCGGCTCGCGGGCCTCGGGGTGCGCGATGAGGCAGTCGTCGATCGCGACGACCTCGCTGGAGCGGTGCTTGCGCATGCCCACGCGGCGCCCGCCGTCGTCGCCCTGGCCCAGGTCGACGTACTGCATGCGCGTGCGCCAACGCAGGCCGTGGTCGTCGCCGGGCACGGCCTCGACCTCGACGGTCAGGTCGAGGCCGGCGAGGCGGCGCAGCTGCTCGGCGACCACGGCCGCCTTGAGCCCGCGCTGGGCGCCCAGCTCGACGTGCTGGAAGTCGCAGCCGCCGCAGCCGCCGGGGCCGGAGTAGACGCAGGGCGCGGTGACGCGGTCGGGGGAGGCGGTGAGCACCTCGACGGCGTCGCCGCGCCAGAAGCGGTCGCCGTCGGTGCCCTCGGTGATCGCGAGCACGACCTGCTCGCCGGGCAGCGCGTGGCGCACGAAGACGACCCGCAGGTCCTCGCCGTCGGGCACACGGGCCACGCAGTGACCGCCGTGGGCGACGGGGCCGACCTCGACCTCGAAGCGCTCGCCGACGCGGGAGCGTCCCCGCGCGGCTCGGGGGCGGGCGGCGCGGGCGCGGGGGTGTCGGGTCATCGTCTCAGCTCGTCGGGGTGGCGCTCGTCGACCTGGCCTCGGCGCAGGTCTCCGGGTCGCACGCGGAAGTCGTCGGACAGCTGGCGCTCGCGCGCGATCTGCGAGGAGCGCAGCTGGTAGGGCACGGAGGTCACCATGACCCCCGGGGTGAAGAGCAGGCGGCCCTTGAGCACGAGCGCGGTCTGGTTGTGCAGCAGCTGCTCCCACCAGCGTCCCACGACGTACTCGGGGATGTAGACGGCGACCACCCCGCGCGGGTTGGAGCGGCGGATCTCGGTGGCGTACTCCACGATCGGGCGCACCAGCTCGCGGTAGGGCGAGTGGAGCACCTTGAGCGGCACGTCCATCTTGCGCTCGTCCCACTCGGCGAGCAGCTTGTCGGTGGCCACGGGGTCGACGGAGACGTAGATGCCCTCCAGCACGTTGGGCCGGGTCGCCTTGGCGAAGGCCAGCGCGCGCAGCGTGGGCTTGTGCAGCTTGGAGACCAGCACGATCGCGTGGACGCGGGTCGGCATGACCCGGTCCTCCTCGTCGGCGGCCAGCTCCGCGGAGACCTTGTCGTAGTGGCCGCGGATGCCGCGCATGAGGGCGTAGAAGAAGATCATCGCCAGGATCGTGATCCAGGCACCGGCGAGGAACTTGGTGACCAGCACGATCACGAGCACCACGGCGGTGAAGCTGAGCCCGATGGCGTTGATCAGGCGCGAGCGCACCATGCGGCGCCGCTCGGCGGGGTCGCGCTCGGTCTGCAGCAGCCGCGTCCAGTGGCGGATCATGCCGAGCTGGCTGAGGTTGAAGGACACGAAGACGCCCACGATGTAGAGCTGGATCAGCCGGGTCGTCTCGGCGTCGAAGGCCAGGATCAGCACGATGGCCATCACCGCCAGGAAGACAATGCCGTTGCTGTAGGCCAGCCGGTCGCCGCGCGAGCCGAGCGCGCGGGGGGCGAAGCCGTCGTTGGCCAGGATCGAGCCCAGCACCGGGAAGCCGTTGAAGGCGGTGTTGGCGGCCAGCACCAGGATGATGCCGGTGACCGTGACCACGAGGTAGAAGCCCGGCGGGAAGTCGCGGAAGACCGCCTCGGCGATCTGGGCGATGACGGTGTGCTGGTCGTAGTCGGCCGGCAGCGCCTGCCCGTCGCGGGTGAGCCGGTCGAGGTCGTGGGGGTCGACGTACTTCAGCCCCATCTGGCGGGCCAGCACGATGACGCTGACCATCATCGAGATCGCGATCATGCCGAGCAGCAGCAGCGTCGTGGCGGCGTTCTTGCTCTTGGGCCGCTTGAAGGCCGGCACGCCGTTGGAGATCGCCTCGACGCCGGTCAGCGCGGCACAGCCCGAGGAGAAGGCCCGGGCGAGCAGGAAGAGCAGCGCGAAGGTGGTGAGCGGGCCCTCGAGGCCCGGCTCGGGGGTGATGGTGAGGTCGGCGCTCTCGACGCGGGGCAGGTTGCCCGTGAAGAGCTGGAAGAGCCCGATGCCGCACATGCCGAGGATCGCGACCATGAACAGGTACGTCGGCGCCGCGAAGAAGCTGCCCGACTCCCGGATGCCGCGCAGGTTCATCGCCATCAGCAGCAGCACCAGCAGGGAGCCGAAGGTCGCCTCGTGCCCGCTGAGCGCCGGGATGGCCGACGCGGCGTACTGGGCGCCGGAGGAGATCGAGACGGCCACGGTGAGGATGTAGTCGACCAGCAGGGCGCTGGCCACCGTCGTCCCGGCCTTCGGGCCCAGGTTGACGGTGGCGACCTCGTAGTCGCCGCCACCGCTGGGGTAGGCGTGGACGGTCTGGCGGTAGGAGGCGATGACCGCCGCCATCACGATCGCGACGGCGATCGCGATCTTCCACGACCACATGTAGGCCGAGGCGCCGGCCAGCGACAGCATGATGAAGACCTCGTCGGGGGCGTAGGCCACCGAGGAGAGCGCGTCGCTGGCGAAGACCGGCAGCGCGATGCGCTTGGGGAGCAGCGTCTCCCCCAGCTGGGAGCTGCGCAGCTTGCGTCCCAGCAGGATCCGTTTCGAGACGTCGCCAACTCCCACGCGACGGAACGCTACGGCACGCACGGCCCGGAGCCCTAGGCGATACGGTGACGGCGTGCACGTTGTGATCATGGGCTGCGGCCGCGTCGGCTCGACGCTCGCGCGCAGTCTCGAGGACCGGAACCACACCGTGTCCATCATCGACAGCGAGCCGGACGCCTTCCGGCGCCTCGGCCCGGGGTTCAACGGCGACAAGGTCACCGGCTACGGCTTCGACCAGGAGGTCCTGGAGAAGGCCGGCATCCGCCGCGCCGACGCCTTCGCCGCGGTCTCCAGCGGCGACAACTCCAACATCATCGCCGCGCGGGTCGCCCGCGAGACCTTCGGCCTCCAGCAGGTCGTCGCCCGCATCTACGACCCCGGCCGCGCCGAGGTCTACCAGCGCCTGGGCATCACCACCGTCGCGACCGTGAAGTGGACCGCCGACCAGGTGCTGCGCCGGATCCTGCCCGCCGGCGCGGAGCCCGACTTCCGCGACCCCAGCGGCACCATCCGCGTCGACCACGTCACGGTGCCCGAGTCGTGGATCGGCCACCGCACCGTGGCCATGCAGGAGCAGAGCCGCAGCCGCATCGCGTGGATCGACCGGCTCGGCGAGGGCATGCTGCCCTCGCGCGAGACGATCCTGCAGGAGGGCGACATGCTCCACCTGGTGATCCGCGAGGACAACGCGGCCCACGCCTACGCCGTGCTCGACCGAGGACCTGAGGAGCACTGACGTGCGAGTCGCCATCGCAGGAGCCGGCGCCGTGGGCCGCTCCATCGCCCGCGAGCTGATCGGCAACGGCCACCAGGTCCTGCTGATCGACAAGAACGCCGGCTCCATCAAGCCCGAGCGGGTGCCCGACGCCGAGTGGCTGCTGGCCGACTGCTGCGAGATGTCCTCGCTGGAGGAGGCCGGGCTGGAGCGCTGCGACGTGCTCATCTGCGCCACCGGCGACGACAAGGCCAACCTGGTCGCCTCGCTGCTGGCCAAGACCGAGTTCGGGGTGCCGCGCACCGTCGGGCGGGTCAACCACCCCAACAACGAGTGGCTCTTCAGCGAGGCGTGGGGCGTCGACGTCAGCGTCTCGACCCCGCGCATCATGTCGGCCCTGGTCGAGGAGGCGGTGAGCGTCGGCGACCTCGTGCGGCTCTTCACCTTCCGCCAGGGCAACGCCAACCTGGTCGAGATGACGCTGCCCAGCGACTCGCCCTACGTCGGCAAGCCCTCGGGCCTCATCCCGCTGCCCGACAACTGCGCGCTCGTCACCATCCTGCGCGACGGCCAGGTCTACGTGCCGACCCCGGAGCAGCCGGTGGAGTCGGGCGACGAGCTGCTGCTGGTCGTGCCGGCCGAGAAGGAGGACGAGCTCGAGCGGCTGCTCGCGCCCTCCTCTCACGGCGGCTGAGCCGACCGGCGTACGCCGGGGCCGCGCGGCGCCCGGGGTGCCGGGCGGGGCTCAGGCCACGGCGGGCGAGACGGGCGTGCGGTTGCGGCCCAGCACCCACATCATCGCGCCGAGGGCGAGCAGCTGCAGCGGCCAGCCCAGCGCGATCTTGAGCACGCCGAGCGCGGCGACGACCGTGTCGACGTCCATGGCACCGGACTGGCCGGCCAGCCACAGCGGCAGCTGGAGGGCGACCCGCACGACGCACGGCACGGCCAGCAGCCACGTCAGCGTGGTGCACAGCCGCACGACCTGCTTGTCGGCGTGCCAGGCCGTGGGGTCGCCGGTGACGCTGCCGACCATGAAGCCCACCAGGGGCCAGCGGATCAGGCAGGTCAGCCCCATCGCGACGGCGTAGACGCCGTTGTAGATCAGGCCCGGCAGGAAGTAGGCCAGCGCCTGCTCGTCGGCGCTGCCGCCGTTGCGCGCCGAGAGCGCGACGAAGAACCAGCCGATGCCGATGCCGACCAGCGCGTTGACGGCGAACTGCACCGTGGAGCGCTGCACGAGCCGCACCACCAGGGCCAGGGCGGCGGCCGCGCCGCCGACCGCGATGGCGAGGTTCAGCTCGCGCGTGGTCAGCCACAGGACGGTGAAGAGGAGGGTCGGCACGGCGGCCTCGACCATGCCGCGACGCCCACCGAGGGCCTTGGCCAGCTGCGCGCGCACCACGGCCTCGACGCTCTCGACCCCGGGGTCGTGCTCGGGCTGGTCGACGGGCGGGCCGGGCTGGTCGGCGGACCGGGACAGGGGGTCGCCGGCGGGACGGAGCGGGTCGCTCACGGGATCAGCTCGTAGCGCGGGTTGTACATGACGCGCACACCGTCGTGGCAGCCGATGCGACCCTGCACCTGCATCGACACCCCCGGGGAGATCCCGACGATGCGGCGGCGGCCGAGCCACACGATGGTGATGACCCCGGAGCCGTCGAACAGCTCGGCCTCCAGGGCCGGCACCCCGCCGCGCGGGCGCAGCGTCACCGTGCGCAGCGTGCCGCGCAGCACGACGCGCTCACGGTCGGGTGCGGCGGCGATCGTGTCGTGGCCGGGCTCGCAGTAGGTCTTGCGCAGGTCGCGGGCGTGCTGGTCGGAGCTGTTGGCCCACTTGCTGATGCTGCGGCGCAGCCGGCTCTTCTCGCCCACGGGTGGTCTACTCCCCCGTGGGCTGGGTGAGCTGCTGGCCGGTCTCCTGGGCCGTGCGCTGGGCGGGCTGCACCTTGCGCGCGTTGTCGGGCAGCGAGACCGGCAGCGCCTCCCCGACGGGCATGGCGCCCTCGCCGCGGCGCACCGCGACCCGGGTGATGACGTGCTCCCAGTCGGCCGCCGTCTCCGGCTCGCGCGCGGGACCGCCGATGAGGGTGGCGCGCAGCAGCCACCGCGAGCCGTTGACGCCGATGATGCGCGAGTGCTGCGTGCCCGTGCGGCCGTCGGGCAGCTGGGTGGCCAACTGGCACTGCAGCTCCACGCCGAAGGGACCCTCGACCTCGGTGGCGGTGCCGCCGCGGCGGGTCATGTCGGCGGCGATCTGGGGCCTGACCTCGCTCCACAGGTCGCCGTTGCGGGGGGCGGCGAAGGCGCGCAGCTCCAGCGCCCCGTCGGGGCCGGCCAGCATGACCGCCTGCACCTTGCCGGTGGACTCCTCGACCTGCAGGCGCAGCTCGCGGTCGGCGCTCGGCTCGATGAGCAGCGAGCCGAGGTCGGCGCGGGTGACGCCGTCGTCGGGGAGGTCCTCGACGTCGAAGGGGCCGCGGGCCGGCTCCTGGGGCTGCGACGCGTCGTCGAGCTCCTCGGCGGTGACCTGGGACTTGCGGCGGAACTTCACGAGAGCCTGCTCCTCGGTGGATCGTCTGGGTCGGCCCACCCGGCACCGCCCCGGACGGGTGCGGCTGCGCGGTGGGCGCGCTGCGGAGGTGCGGCCCTGGGGTCAGCCCTGGCCGAAGCCTCCGGTAGAACCGTAACCCCCCTGGCCGCGCTCGCTGTCGGGGAGCCGGTCGACCTCGACGAAACGCACCCGCTCGACGCGTTGCACGACCAGCTGCGCCACCCGGTCGCCGCGTCGCAGCAGGATCGGCTCGCCCGGGTCGAGGTTGACGAGGAGCACCTTGACCTCGCCCCGGTAGCCCGCGTCGACGGTGCCCGGGCTGTTGACGATGGACAGGCCGTGGCGCGCCGCGAGCCCCGAGCGGGGGTGCACGAGCCCGACGTAGCCCTCCGGCAGCGCCAGCGCGATGCCCGTGGGCACGAGCGCGCGCTCGCCGGGGGCCAGCGTCACGTCGACGGTGGTCAGCAGGTCGGCGCCCGCGTCACCGGGACGGGCGTACGCCGGCAGCGCCAGGTCGGCGTCGAGGCGCACCACGGGCAGCTCGAGGTCACTCATGGCCCGGACCCTAGCCCCGCGCGAGGCCGGGCCGCGCCGCGCACGGCCCTCCCGGTCGGCCCCTGCGCGGCTCGCACCCGCCCCAGGTCGCCGCGGGGCGGGCGGGAGTGGGAAACTGGGCCCCGTGACCCCGACCTACCGCGAGCGACTCGCCGTGCCCCTGCGCTGGTGGGTGCAGGGCACGATGCTCGTCGCCTCGCTCTGGCTGGCCGTGGTCGTCGCCGTGCCGGGCGTGGTGGCCTGGGTCGTCGCGGGCCTCTCGGTGGCCCTCATGGCCGCCCTCCTGCTCGCCTACGGCAACGCCGTCATCAGCGTCGCCGACGGCGAGCTGCGTGCGGGCCGCGCCCGCATCGGTCTGGAGCACGTCGGTGACGTGGAGCCGCTCACCCCCGAGGCGGCCCGCCTCGCCGCCGGTCGGGACGCCGACGCCCGCGCCTTCCTGCTGCTGAGGCCCTACCGCAAGCGCGCGGTGCGGGTGCACCTCACCGACCCGGCCGACCCCACGCCGTACTGGCTGCTCAGCACCCGGCGTCCCGACGCCCTGGCCGCCGCGCTCACCGCGGCCGCGGCGTCGCCCCGCGGGGCGCACGGACCTGGCCCGACCACCGCGCAGGGTGAGCAGCACGCCGGCTGAGCGGCGGTAGGGTCGGCGTCATGGCATCTGGTGGCTCCTCCAAGATCTGGTCCGTCTTCTCCCTCGCCGCGGCGATCGGCGCGGCGACGGTGGCCAAGAAGACCCTCAACACCTCGTGGAAGGCCGCGACGGGCAAGAACCCGCCCGCCAACCCCGCCGACCCCGACGTGGAGATCTGGGAGGCCGTCGCCTGGGCGGCCGCGAGCGGCACCTTCATCCAGATCGCGCGCATGCTGGCCGCCCGCAAGGCCGCGCACTACTACGCCAAGTCGACCGGCCACCTGCCCGCCGAGCTGCAGAAGGACGGCCAGGACGCCTCCAAGGCCTCCACGCCCACCAGCTGACCCCGGCCTGGGACCAGCTCCGCACGGCCGGCACGACACGAGGGCCGCACCCTGGGGGTGCGGCCCTCGTCGTGTCGTGCGGCGCAGCGCAGGCCGTGCGCGGCGCGGGCGTGCTCACTCGCAGTCGAAGCAGATCATCTTCTTGCTGTCGGCCAGCTGCGAGCGGTGGTGCACCAGGAAGCAGCTCATGCAGGTGAACTCGTCGTCCTGCTTGGGCTTCACCTCGACCGCGAGCTCCTCGTGCGACAGGTCGGCGCCGGGGAGCTCGAAGGCCTCAGCGGCCTCGGCCTCGTCCTCGTCGACCTTGCCGGAGTTCTTGTCGTGGCGACGCGCCTTGAGCTCTTCGATGCTCTCCTCGGACTGGTCTTCCTCGTTCTTGCGCGGTGCGTCGTAGTCAGTCGCCATCGTCAGTCACTCCCCTCGTCCTGCCGGTCGGTCCTCGTCGGCGCCAGATTGTGCACCATCGGGTCCGGCTCGCGCACACCGGTCTGGTGTGGCGACGCGTGAACATCCGGTGACGTCACGCTATTCCTGGTGTCCGCCCACCGGTTCCCCGTCGTGGCGCCGGCCGACCGGCTCGTCCCGGCCGCGTCGTCGCAGGTCACAGCCCTGCTCCGGTGGCGGTGGGGGGCGTGGCGGGGGCGGTGGGCCCGCCCACGGCGAACCCGGCGCCGTGCACGGCGTCGCGGAAGGTGTCGAAGGTCTCAGCGCCCGCGGCGACCATGAGCGGCAGGCCACCGACCCCGGTGAGCAGCTCGGTGCGCGCGCCCGCCAGCCGGGCGACGAGCCCGCCGGCGGCGTGGTCCCAGGGCTGCACGCCCTCCTCGACGTAGGCGTCGAGGCTGCCCTCGGCCACGGCGCACAGGTCGAGCGCGGCCGAGCCCAGGCGGCGTACGTCGCGCACGCGCGGCAGCAGCTCGACGAGGGCCTGCGCCTGGAGCACCCGCACGCCGCGGTCGTAGGAGAAGCCCGTGCCCACGAGCATCTCCGCGAGGGGCTGGGCGGCGCGCACCTCGATCGGCTCGCCGTCGCGGGTCGCCACCGCGCCCGTGCGGTCGTCGGCACCGGCCGGCCCGGTGTGGGCGAGGTAGGTGTGCCCGTCGGCCACGTTGAGCACCACCCCGGCGACCACCTCCCCGTCGCGCTCGGCCGCGATGGAGACGGCGTACTGCCGGATGCCGTAGAGGAAGTTGACCGTGCCGTCGATGGGGTCCACGACCCAGCGCACCCCGGAGCTGCCGGCGTGGTCGTCGCCCTCCTCGCCCAGGATCGCGTCGTCGGGGCGGTGCTCCAGCAGGCGCCGACGGATGAGCACCTCGCTGGCGCGGTCGACCTCGGTGACGATGTCGATGTCGCTGGTCTTGGTCGCGGCGACCTCGACCCCGCGCGCCCGACGCTCGCGCACCAGCTCGGCGGCCTCCCGGGCCACCGCGAGGGCGATCGCGGCGAGGTCGGCGGGGGCGGCCGGTGCGGAGCGTTCCGCGGGACCGCTCACGCGACGACCACGGCCTGGCCCGGCACGGTGGCCGCGGCGTCGGCCGGCACCGGGTCGGAGCCGCACAGGGCGGGACGCTCGGCGCGGGGGTTGGAGCAGCAGGTGCGGGGGCAGCGGTCCCACATCGGCCCGGTCGAGCCGACCGCCGCGCGGGCGACCTCGCCGCCGCGCTCGACGGTGGCGCGCTCGACCAGCAGGTCGCGCACGGCGGCCACGAAGCGCGGGTCGGTGCCGGCGGTGGCGGCGCGCCGCGCTGGCAGGCCCAGCTCGGCCGCGGTCTCCATGGCCTCGGTGTCGAGGTCGTAGATGACCTCCATGTGGTCGGAGACGAAGCCGACCGGCACCATCACGACCGCGGGGACCCCGTCGCCGTGCAGCTTCTCGAGGTGGTCGTTGACGTCGGGCTCGAGCCACGGGATGTGGGGGGCGCCCGAGCGGGAGCAGAAGACCAGCTCGTGGGGGTGGGTGCGGCCGGTCTCCTCGGCGACGCGGCGGGTGATCACGTCGGCGACGTCGAGGTGCTGGCGCACGTAGGCGCCGCCGCCCTGCTCGGGCGGACCGCTGGCGTCGTTCATCGACAGCGGGATCGAGTGGGTCACGAAGGCCAGGTGGGCGCCGTCGCGGACGTCGTCGGGCAGGTCGGCCAGCGCGGCCAGCACGGCGTCGACGTTGGGCTCCACGAAGCCGGGGTGGTTGAAGTAGTGGCGCAGCTTGTCCAGGCGCGGCGCCCCCTCGAGACCCTCGACGGCGTCCCAGAGGTTCTCGCGGTACTGCCGGCAGCTACTCCACGAGGAGTAGGCGCTGGTCACGAAGCAGGCCGCGCGGGTCACGCCGTCGGCGGCCATCCGGGCCAGGGTGTCCTTGAGGTAGGGGTCCCAGTTGCGGTTGCCCCAGTAGACCGGCAGGTCGATGCCGGCCTCGGCCAGGTCGGCGCGCAGCGCGGTCAGGAAGTCACGGTTCTGGTCGTTGATCGGCGAGCGACCGCCGAAGAGGTGGTAGTGCTTCCCGACCTCCTCGAGCCGCTCCCGGGGGATGCCGCGACCCCGGGTGACGTTCTCCAGGAAGGGCACGACGTCGTCGGGACCCTCCGGGCCGCCGAAGGAGACCAGCAGGAGGGCGTCGTACGGGGTCACGTCGACGTCGGTCAGGACATCCGCGGGGTCGTTGCTCACGCCCCTCATCGTAGGTGCGCGGCCCCGGCGTCCCTCACCCCTCGGGCTCGCCTCGACGCCGGGGCGTGCGACCCGTGTCACGGCCCGGCTGGGATTGGTCCCACGTCCCCGGCGCGACCTAGGCTCGCGGTGATGCTGTCGTCCTACCAGCGGGTGCTGCGCGAGCCGGGCGCCCTGCTCTTCTCCCTGACCGGTCTGGTCGCTCGCCTGCCCATCTCGATGGCCGGCCTGGGCATCGTGCTGCTGGTCGAGGCCTCCACCGGCTCCTACGGCGTGGCCGGTGCGGTCTCGGCGGCCTACATGGTCGCCAACGCGCTGCTGGCGATCGCCCAGGGCCGCCTGGTCGACCGGCTCGGCCAGGGCCTGGTGCTCAGCACCGCCAGCGTGCTCTTCGGCGTCGCCATGGTGCTGCTGGTCTGGTCGGTGCAGGACGGCTGGCCGATGGCCACCACCTACGCCGCCGCGGCGGTCGCGGGCGGCACGCTGCCCCAGATCGGCTCCTGCGTGCGTGCCCGCTGGTCCCACGTGCTCTCCCGGCCCGCCGACGTGCAGACCGCCTTCGCCCTCGAGGCGGTCGTCGACGAGGCCTGCTTCATCCTCGGTCCGATCACCGTGACCCTGCTGGCCACCGCGGTGCACCCGGTGGCCGGCCTGGCCGTCGCGGTCGTCGCCGGCGTCGCCGGCGGTCTCTTCTTCGCCTCGCAGCGCGCGACCGAGCCGCCCCGGCAGCGCCACGACGCCGCCACCGGGCCCCGCCCCGCCATGCCGTGGCGCACGGTGGCCCCGCTGGCGGTCGTCAGCGCGGCGCTCGGGGTGCTGTTCGGTGCCGCCGAGGTCACCACCGTCGCCTTCTCCGAGGAGCAGGACGCCAAGGCCTGGGCGGGCGCGCTGCTCGCGCTGTGGGCCCTGGGCAGCCTGCTCTCGGGCGTCGTCACCGGGGCGATCACCTGGCGCCGCGGGCCCGCCGTGCGGGTGCGGTGGGGGTCCTTCGCGATGGCGGCGGCCATGGTGCCGCTGCTGTTCGTCGACTCGATGCTCGCGATGGGCCTGCTGCTGCTCGTGGGCGGCGTGGCCATCGCCCCCACGCTGGTGGCCACCCTCTCGCTCACCGAGCGCACGGTGCCGCCCGGTCGCCTCACCGAGGGCATGGCCATCATGCAGACCGGCCTCGTGGCCGGCGTCGCGCCCGGTGCGACGCTCAGCGGCGTGGTCGTCGACGCCCGCGGGGCCTCCGCCGCCTACCTCGTGCCGGTGGTGGCCGGGCTGCTCGCCGCCGTGGCCGCCCAGCTGCTGCCCCGCGGCGACGACGCGGAGCCCACCGCCGCGTCGGCGGGCGGCGCCCCCCACGACGACCTCACCCGCGGCGACACCACCGCCGGTGCCGGCGCCGCGACGGCCGCCGCGACCGACCCCGGTGGTCGCGCCGTGCCGAGCTCCGCCCCCGCCGAGCCCGACCCGCTGCGGCCGCCCGGCTGAGGCGTCCGGCTGAGGGGTCCGGCTGAGGGGTCCGGCTGAGGGGTCCGGCTGAGGGGTCCGGCTGTGCCGCGGTCGGGGGCCCTCGACGTCCGGACCGGCCGGCCAGCCAGGACCGAGAAGTGGCGGCGAACGACAGCCTCGAGACCCTCCGACCCGTCGTCTGCCGCCACTTCTCTCCGCACCGGGAGGTCAGGGGTGCGACGTACCCGGCCGAGCGAGCCGCTGGGGCGTGGCTCGACGCTGCGGTCCTCCTCGTCGTGGAGCCCGACGGCTGGGTGGCCGGGCCTGGACGCTGGCCTAGACGCTGGCCGAGCCGCGCGGCAGCGGCGCCTGCCACCCGCGCCACACCGCGAGCAGCCGCCAGGCCAGGCAGACCGCGGCGCCGGCGACCGAGACGGCCACGGTCGGCAGGTCGGCGCGCACACCGACCACGGACACGGCGCCGCCCGCCAGCGCCGGGATGGCGTAGAGCTCGCCGCGGAACACCACCGGCACGCGCCCGGCCAGCACGTCGCGCACCATGCCGCCGCCCACCCCGGTGGCCATGCCCAGCAGCGCGGCGGGCAGCGGACCGAGGCCGTAGTCGAGGGCCTTCAGCGCACCCGCCACGCAGAAGAGCGAGAGCCCGAAGGCGTCGAAGACCGTCACCAGGCGCTCCATGCGGCCCAGCGCGGGGTGGTGGACGAAGGTGACCAGCCCGGCGGCCAGCGGCACCAGGAGGTAACGCCAGTCGGCCAGGGCCGCGGGCGGCACCGCCCCGATCAGCACGTCGCGCAGGAAGCCGCCGCCGAGCCCGGTGACCCCGGCCAGCACGATCACGCCGAAGACGTCGAGGTCCTTGCGCACCGCCACGAGGGCCCCGGAGATGGCGAAGACGAAGATGCCCAGCAGGTCGAGGACCACCAGGGTGGCGGCCAGCGTGCTGCTGGGGTCCGACGTGCTCACGCCCGGAGGCTACCGACGCGCGACCGGTTGCGCGGAAAGCGCGCGGACGCCGTCACCGCAGGTCAGGTACGTCGACCGGGCACCGGGGCGGGCCGGGCCGCCCCGCGGTGGCGGGTGCGCGCGGCACGACCACCGGGCCGCCCCCGGTGCGGCGGCGTCCGTCGTACCGGTCCCGGCGGGCGCGCCGAGCCAGTCCGCGCCCGCGGGGCGGTGCTGGCGTAGGCTCGGTCCATGGTGCACCTGACCCTCGCCGGCGTGAGCGAGGACGGGAGGCACCTGCTCCTGGTCAGTGACGCCGGGGTCGAGTTCACCCTCGACAACGACGCACCCCTGCGAGCCGCACTGCGCGCAGAGACCTCACGCACCGGTCAGTTGGAGAACACCATGGACAGCGCCCTCCGCCCTCGCGACATCCAGGCCCGGATCCGGGCCGGGGAGACCCCCGAGGCCGTCGCCGAGGCCGCCCGCACCAGCCTCGACCGGATCATGGCCTACGCCGGCCCCGTCCTCGCCGAGCGCGAGCACGTCGCCCAGCGCGCCCAGCGCTCCTCCGTACGCCGCCGCGGCGGCGACGGCTCCACCGCGCGGACCCTCGGCGACGCCGTGGCCACCCACCTGCGCGCCCACAACGTCGATCCCGACCAGGTCGAGTGGGACTCCTGGCGCCGCGAGGACGGCCGGTGGTCGCTCGTGGCGCAGTACACCGCGGCCGAGCGCCAGGGCACCGCCGAGTTCACCTTCGACCTCCCGGGCAACTACGTGCTGCTCGACAACGACGACGCCCGCTGGGTCGTCGGCGAGGCCGTCGCCACGACGCCCGCCCCCGAGGCCCACGACGACCTCGAGCGCGCCCGCCAGCGCCGCCTGACCGCCGCGCCCGACTCCCCCGGGGCCCCGGGCGCGGGCGACACCGACCCGGCTCCCGGCGCCCGCGCCCCGCGCACCCGCGTCGACCACGCCGACCAGGAGCTCCCGCTCGGCGACGACGCGATCGAGATGGTCTCCCCCACCGACGCACCCACCGACGCACCCGCCGGGACCCCGGCCGCCGGGCGGCCCGCCGCGCGCGCCGCCGACCTCGGGTCGGAGGCGCCGCTGGAGGCCTTCCTCGACGCCGCAGCCCCCCGCGCGCGCCCGGACGCCCCCGACCTCGACGCCTCCGAGCGCGAGGAGGCCGCCGACGCCGCGGCCCTCGACGACGCACCCGTCGAGGCGGCTCCGGAGCCCGCCCCCGAGCCCGCGCCCGAGCCGGTGCGGCGACCGGTGAAGAAGAGCCGCGGCCGCGCCTCGGTGCCCAGCTGGGACGAGATCATGTTCGGCGGCGGCAAGCAGGACTGAGCGGCTCGCCGCCCCCTCGTCCGAGCCGGTCGCGACGTCACCGGGCCCGCACCCGGCGGAGCGCCGGACCGCGCCGTCGACCCGCGGCACACCGGCCTGCCAGCGAGTACCCTCCCGCCATGTCGTACTTCGTGACCGGCGCCACAGGGTTCATCGGCCGCCACCTCGTGCAGGAGCTCCTCGACCACCGCGAGGGCACCGTGTTCGTGCTGGTGCGGGCCGGCTCGATGGGGCGCCTGGAGGCGCTGGTGCGCCGCTGGGGCTCCGAGCGCGTGGTGCCCGTCGTCGGCGACCTCGGCGAGCCCGGCCTGGGCGTGGCACCGTCGTGGGTGGCCGAGCACGCCGGCGAGGTCGACCACCTCTTCCACCTCGCCGCGATCTACGACATGACCGCCGACGACGCCACCAACGAGGCGCTCAACGTCGGCGGCACCCGCCACGCCCTCGAGCTGGCCTCGGCCCTGCGCGTCGGCTGCTTCCACCAGGTCTCCTCGGTGGCCGCGGCCGGGGAGCACCGCGGGCGCTTCGACGAGACGATGTTCGACGAGGGCCAGCACCTGCCCTCGGCCTACCACCGCACCAAGCACGAGTCGGAGCGGATCGTGCGCGAGGAGGCGACCGTGCCGTGGCGGGTCTACCGCCCCGCGATCGTGGTCGGCCACTCCCAGACCGGCGAGATGGACAAGGTCGACGGCCCCTACTACTTCTTCCCGCTGATGAAGCGGCTGCGCGACGCGCTGCCGTCGTGGCTCCCCCTGGTCGGCGTCGACCTGGGCGACACCAACGTGGTGCCGGTCGACTACGTCGCGGCCGCCATGGACCACCTCGCCCACCTGCCCGGCCACGACGGGGAGGCCTTCCACCTGGTCAACCCCGAGCCGCAGCCCGTCGTCGACATGGTCAACGCCTTCTGCGCCGCTGC
The DNA here is from genome assembly GCF_023712465.1 of Nocardioides sp. P86. Classification (NCBI taxonomy): domain Bacteria; kingdom Bacillati; phylum Actinomycetota; class Actinomycetes; order Propionibacteriales; family Nocardioidaceae; genus Nocardioides; species Nocardioides sp. P86. The sequence continues at coordinate 336,736 of NZ_JAMAYE010000001.1, forward strand.
CGGGGCCCCGACCTTCGCGACCCCGCTCGACAGGCGGGTCACCACGGCGGGCCCCCTGGGCCGGCTGCCCGGCGCCCTGCGCCCCACCGCGCTGCTGGGCAAGGTGGTCGGCAACGGTCTGGTGCAGGCCGTGCTCGACCCGGTCACCTCGCGTGCCGGTGTGCCGGCCGAGGTGCTGGCCCACACCAGCTTCAGCGCGGTCTTCGACTCCCGCCGCACCGAGCGCGCGCTGGCCGGCTCCGGCATCGCCGTGCCCGACCTGGAGTCCTACGCCCGCACGCTGTGGGGCTACTGGGAGGAGCACCTCGACGAGACCACCGGCCGCGACCGCGGAGCGCGCCAGACGCTGCAGGGCAAGCACGTGGTCATCACCGGCGCCTCCTCGGGCATCGGCCAGGTCACCGCGCTCAAGGTCGCCCAGGCCGGCGGGGTGCCCGTGCTGGTGGCCCGCGGCAAGGACAAGCTGGAGGAGACGCGCGCGGTCATCGAGCGGCGCGGCGGCACCGCCCACGTCTACCCCTGCGACCTCTCCGACCTCGAGGCCATCGACGCGCTGTGCGCCCAGCTGGTGGCCGATCTGCCCTCGGTCGACGTCGTCGTCAACAACGCCGGGCGCTCCATCCGTCGCTCGCTGGCGCTGTCGCAGGACCGCTTCCACGACTTCGAGCGCACGATGCAGCTCAACTACTTCGGCGCGATCAGGCTGGTGATGGGCCTGCTGCCGACCATGCGCGAGCAGGGCCGCGGCCACGTCGTCAACGTCTCCTCGATCGGCGTGCAGACCAACCCGCCGCGCTTCTCGGCCTACGTCGCCTCCAAGGCGGCGCTCGACTCCTGGAGCAACGTCGTCAGCTCCGAGCTGGTGGGCGACGGCGTCACGTTCACCGGCATCCACATGCCGCTCGTGCGCACGCCGATGATCGCGCCGACCAAGATCTACGACAAGTTCCCCACCATCTCACCGGCGCAGGCCGCCGACCTGGTGATCACCGCGATGGTGGAGCGCCCCCACGAGATCAACACCGCCCTCGGCAACGCCGGGGCCGTGGTCCACACGCTGGCCCCCAAGCTCGCCTTCCGGGTGCTCAACATGGCCTACCACGTCTTCCCCGACTCCGCCGCGGCCCGCGGCGACGGCACCGCCCGGGAGTCGGAGCAGATCATGCTGGCGCGGCTCTTCAGGGGCGTGCACTGGTGACCTCGGGCACTGGTGACCTCGGGTTCGGGGGCGCCCCGGGCGCGGCTCAGCCGCGCTCGACCGGACGGGTCGGGTCGGTGACCCAGCCGCTCCAGCTGCCGGGGTAGAGCGCGGCGCGCACCCCGGCCAGCTCCAGGGCGAGCACGTCGTGGGCGGCGGTGACCCCGGAGCCGCAGTACGCCGCCACCTCGGCGCCCGGCACCGCGCCCGCGGCGGCGTAGACCTCGGCCAGCTCCGCCGGCGGGCGGAAGCGGCCGTCGGGGCGGAGGTTCTCGCTCGTCGGCACGTTGACCGCGCCGGGCACGTGGCCGGCCACCGGGTCGACCGGCTCGACCTCGCCGCGGTAGCGCTCGGGGGCGCGGGCGTCGAGGAGCACGGCCACGTCCGGCACGTCCTGCGGACCCACGACCGGCAGGTGCCCCGGGTCGGCCGCCAGGTCACCGGGGGCCGGTGTCACGGGCCCGGTCTCGACCGGGCCGCCCGCCGCGACCCAGGCCGACCAGCCGCCGTCGAGCACCCGGACGTCGGGGTGGCCGTGGAAGCGCAGCAGCCACCAGGCGCGGGCCGCGGCCCGGCCCGACCAGTCGTCGGCCACGACCACCGGCCGGTCCCGCGACACCCCGGCCCGGCGCATCGCGGCCGCGAAGGCCTCGGGTCCGGGCAGCGGGTGGCGCCCACCGCCACCGGGCCCGGTCTCCGGGGGGCCGGCCAGGTCGGCGTCGAGGTCGACGTACGCCGCCCCGGGCACGTGACCGGCGGCGTGCTCCTGGCGGCCCGGCGGACCGCCGAGGCGCCACCGCACGTCGAGCACCGTGACCTCCCCGAGCCGCGCGCGCAGCTCCTCGACGCCGATCAGCGGGGCCCGGACCCGGTCGCTCCCCGGGTCGCTCCCCTGGCCGCTCCCCTGGCCGCCGGGCCCGTCGCCGGGCCGGTCGCTCACCCGGCCGGTCTGCTGGTCGCTCATGGCGCCCATCCTGCCGCGTGCGGCCCGGACGCGCCGTGACAGGATCACCCCTCGTGGCCGAACTGCACTTCTTCACCGGCACGATGGACTCCGGCAAGAGCACCCTCGCGCTCCAGACCAACCACAACCACGCCGCACGCGGCCGCCAGGGCCGCATCTTCGTCACCCGCGACCGCGCCGGCAACGGCCAGGTCTCCAGCCGACTGGGCCTGGTGCACGCCGCCCTCGAGGTCGACCCCGACTTCGACTTCTGGCGCTACGTCGTCACCTCGCTGACCCAGGGCGGTCGTATCGACTACCTCATCTGCGACGAGGCGCAGTTCTACACCGGCGACCAGATCGACCAGCTGGCCAAGGTCGTCGACGAGCTCCAGATCGACGTCTTCGCCTTCGGCATCCTCACCGACTTCCGCACCCAGCTCTTCCCGGGCTCGGCCCGCCTGGTGGAGCTGGCCGACCGGATGAACGTGCTGCAGGTCGAGGCGCTGTGCTGGTGCGGCAAGCGCGCCACCCACAACGCCCGCACGGAGAACGGCGTGATGGTCACCGAGGGCGAGGTCATCGTGGTGGGCGACGTCGAGCAGACCGCGGCCGAGGACGGCACACCGGTCACCGCGGCCCCCGAGTCCGACGCCGACGTGGCCTACGAGGTGCTGTGCCGCCAGCACCACCGCCGCCGCCTCACCGCGGCGCGGGCCAAGGCGGTCTCGCTGGCCCCCGAGCCGCTGCCCTTCGGCTGACCCGACGCGCCCCGGGCCGGCCCGGGGCGGCGCGGCCGGAGCCCCGACCGCACGCGCGGGGTCAGTCGATCAGCACCGGGATGAGCATCTCGTCGGGCGTGAGCGACCCGTGGAAGCCCACGAGGCCGGTCTCGTAGGGGAAGTCGGTCGAGGAGAGCACCACGGTGTCGCCGTGACAGGCCACGACGACGTCGCCGTAGCGCGGCAGCACTGCCGACGAGACCTCGCCGAACCAGCCCCGCGCCACGGCGTCCTCGCGGGCCAGCACCTCGGCGCGGTCGCCGAGCACGCCGCGCCAGGCGGCCACGACGTCGTCGACGGCGCCGCGCTGGCAGTAGAGCTGGCGGAAGCGGGCCTCCCCGCCCAGCAGGGCCACCCCGTCGCGCAGCGCGTCGACGACGTCGACGTCGACGCGGGTGTCGTCGGGGGCGTCGACCATGCCGTGGTCGGCCACGACCAGCAGCCGCACGTGGGTGGGCAGCGCCTCGCGCAGCTGCTCGGCCTCGGCGTCGATCATGGCCAGCTGCTGGAGCCACTGGCTGGACGCGACGCCGTGGCGGTGCCCGGTCCAGTCGAGGTCGCCGTCGTAGAGGTAGGTCAGCGACGGGCGCTGCGCCGAGGCCGTGACCGCGGCGGCGATCCGCTCACCGACCTTGTCGGCGCCCACGTAGTCGGCCCCGCGGTGGGCGGCGACGGTCAGGCCGCTGCCGGCGAACTCGCGCTTGTTGACCACCGTCACCGAGGCCCCCGCGGCGCCGAGGCGCGCGAAGGCGGTGCGCTGCGGCTGCCACTCGGTGGGGTCGACCCGCTTCGACCACTGCAGGGCGTTGAGCAGGCGGTCGGTGCCGGGCACGCGGGAGGTGAAGCCGACGACGCCGTGCGCGCCGGGCACGAGCGCGGTGCCGAGCGAGGTCAGGCTGGTGGCGGTGGTCGACGGCACCCCGCAGGTCGCGGCGGCGTGGCCCTGGGCCAGCGCGGAGAGGTACGGCGCGGCGTGCGCGTGCCGCTCCAGCAGACGAGCGCCGAGGCCGTCGACCAGGAAGACGACGTAGGCCGGCGCGTCGGGCAGCAGCAGCCCCGCGGGCCGCCCACCCGCGAAGAGGTCGCCCGGCAGCCCCAGGGCGCCCGCGACGGCCGGCACGACGTCGCCCAGCGAGCCCACGCCGTACGCCGGCTCCAGGAAGCGCGCGTCGAGGGGTCCGGGCGGGGTGGTCCCGTCGGGGGCGGGGGGCACGTCGGGCCTCAGGCCAGGTGGGTGCGCGCCGAGAGCTCCTCGGCGAAGGCGAGCAGGCCGGCGACGGCCTCGCCGCCGTCGGCCGCGGCCGAGACGCGCAGCGAGAAGTCGTCGGAGGCGAGGACGCCGGTGTAGCCGTGGTCGGCGTCGCACTGGGGGTCGGAGCAGCCGGCCGGCTCGAGGTCGAGGCGGCTCACGCCGCCCCAGCCGATGGTCATGACGGCCTCCGCCGGGTGGCTGGGCCCCGACGTGGGGTTGGCGACCATGCGGGTGACGACCACCGAGGTCACCGACGAGAGCCGCACGGCCTCGGTGGAGGTCGAGGTGTAGGGCTCGGGCAGCAGGTCGTCGCCGGCGTGCTCGTCGGTGTGGGCCAGCACCAGGCGCGAGGGCGTGAGCACGATGACGCTGAGGTGGCGGCGCACCTCGTCGTGCTCGAAGGTCGGCTCGTGGTGGACGAAGAAGGCGAGCACCTGCTCGCCGGCCACGGCGGTGGCGACCCCGTCGGAGACGACCTCGGGGTAGTAGCCCGTGCGGTCGATGGCCGCCCTCAGCTCCCGGGTGCGGTCGCGGTCGTCGGTCCGGGCAGCGCGCATGGTCGTCAGTGTGTCACGGGCGGCTGCGGACCCCGCCGCGGGCGCCGCGGGCGTCGCGGCCGCGCGCGACCAGCGCCGCGGACCCCGTCGGCGTGCGGGCTCGCGGTGGTCGGGCTGCCGGTCGGGCACGGCGTCAGAAGGAGTAGCCGAAGACGGCGATGTCCTTCGCGAACACCGACTCCACGCGCCGGCGCATCGCGTCGGTGTACTCGTCGTGGTAGTCGGGGCGGGACTTGTCGACGTTGACGCTCTTGAGCGGGGTCCAGGGCAGGTCGAAGCGGGCGAAGACGGCCCGCAGGTCGGCCTCGAGGGTCTCCTGGCGCCCGATCATGTCGGCGCGGCGGGTGCGGGTGGTGAGGTAGCGCACCTGTGGCGTCTGGAGCCGGGTCCACTCGTCGAGGCCCTTCATGATGAAGGTCTCGAAGTCGGGGCAGCTCTCGGCGACGCCCTGCATGAACTGGTTCTTGCGCTCGATGACCTGGGTGCCGTCGCGCTCGGTGTCACGGAAGCGCTCGACCATGCGGAACCACGACAGCATCCGCGCCCACGGGTTGCGCACGAAGCCGACGGTCCAGTACGGCGTGAGGTCGGGCTCGGCGCGCAGGATGCCGCCGAGCATCGCGTGGCGGTCGATCCCCTTGACCTGGCGGGCGTCGGGGAGCGCCGGCTCGAGCGCACGCTGGATGGTCGAGCCGCCCGTCTTCTGCACGTGCACGAAGAGCAGGCGCGCACTGTCGGAGATCACCATGGCCGGGATCCTACGGCGTGACGGGGCCCGGTCCGCCACGCGCCCCGCGGCGGCGCGCGGTCAGCTCGGGATGGTGTCGCCGGGGGCGCTGGGCAGGCGCCGCACGAACCAGTCGGAGCGGGCGTCGGCCACCGGGTCGATGCGGGCGTGGCCGGTCAGCACCGAGGCGCCGTGGGGCCCGGCGAGCACCAGCGGCAGCTCCAGCGAGCTGATCTGCGGGTGGTCGTTCTGCAACTGGGCCACCCGCCGGATGAGCCACTCGACCTCCCCGATGTCGACCACCTCGCTGCCGCGGTAGCCGAAGAGCATCGGGGAGGACTTCACCTCGCGCACCATGGCCGCGGCGTCGCGCTCCCCCAGCGGCGGGATCCGGTAGGCCTTGTCGCCGAGCAGCTCGATGATCGGCCCGGAGATGCCGAAGGAGACCACCGGTCCGAAGAGCGGGTCCTCGATGCTGCGCACGGCCACCGGCACGCCGACCGGTGAGGTCTTCTGCACCACGAAACCCGACTCGACCGGGTCGCCGATGAGGGTGGTGAGCGACTGCCAGGCGTCGGCCATCTCGCGGCGGTCGTCGATGTTGCGCCACACGTGGGAGAGGTCGGGGCGCTCGCGCAGGTGCTCGGCGGTGGCCTTGAGCACGACGTCCCAGCCCAGCTCGTCGGCCGCCGCGGTCGCCTCGTCCAGGGTGTGCACCGGGTGGGCGGTCCACAGGTCGATGCCGTAGGTCGCCAGCAGCTCGCGCAGGGCCGGGGTCGGCACCTCGAGGCCGTCGGGGTGCTCGGCGAGCAGCTCGTTGAGCAGGTTGCGCGCACCGATCTGGTCGACGGCGTCGGGGTCCGGCGGCACCCCGTCGGGGGTGCGCAGCCACACGGCGTACTCGACGACGTGGGCCAGGGCCCGCACGGCCGCCTCGACGGCGGGGTAGGACGGCACCGAGCCGCGCCCGGCGGTGGAGCCGGCGACGTCGGGCACGCGCAGCAGCTCGGGCACGCCCTCGACGCCGAGGAAGGTCGAGACGAGCGGCTTGTCGGACTGCTCGCCGATGGCGGCGAGCACGTTGGCGACCTCCTCGCCCGAGACGTTGAGCGGGGGGATGTAGACCGCGACGACCGAGTCGACGTCGGGGTCGTCGATGGCGGCGTCGAGGGCGTCCTCGAAGTCGTCGGCGCCGGCCTCGGCGCCCAGCGCGACCGACTTGTTGACGACCAGGCCGACCGCGGCGGCGGCGTCGGCGGCGAGCAGCCCCAAGGCGTCGGAGTTGCCGACGATGGCCACCCGGCGCCCGCGCGGCAGCGGCTGGTGGGCCAGCAGCTGCGCGACGTCGAACATCTCCTCCAGCGCGTCGACCTGGATCACCCCGGCCTGGCGGAACATGGCGTCGACGGCCTGCGGGGGCGCGGCGATCTTGCGCACGGCGTGGCCCATGGGCACGCCCTGGGTGGTGCGGCCCGAGCGCACGGCCACGATCGGCTTGCGCAGCGAGACCCGCCGGGCGATGCGGGAGAACTTGCGCGGGTTGCCGATGGACTCCAGGTACATCATCACGACCTCGGTGGAGTCGTCCTCCTCCCAGTACTGCAGGAGGTCGTTGCCCGAGACGTCGGCGCGGTTGCCCGCGCTGACGAAGGTCGACAGGCCCAGGCCGCGGTTCTGCACCTTCTCCAGGATGGCCGAGCCGAGCGCGCCGGACTGGCAGAAGAAGCCCGCACGACCGCGCGGCGGCATCACCGAGGACAGCGAGGCGTTGACCGAGACCGCCGGGTCGGTGTTGATGACGCCCAGGCAGTTGGGGCCGATGAGGCGCAGGCCGTAGGAGCGCGAGAGCCCCACCAGGCGGCGCTGGCGCTGGCGGCCCTCCTCGCCGGTCTCGGCGAAGCCCGAGGAGATGACCACGAGGCCGTGCACGCCCTTGGCCGCGCAGTCGAGCACGACGTCCTGCACGGCGTCGGCCGGCACGGCCACGATGGCCACGTCGACGTCGTCGGGGATGTCGGAGACCGACTTGTAGGCCGGCAGCCCCGACACGGCGCCGGCGGTGGGGTTGACGGCGTAGACGCGCCCGGTGAAGTCGCCGTTGACGAGGTTGCGCACCAGGGTCTGGCCGATCGTGTCCTGGCGGCGGCTGGCCCCGACGATGGCCACGGAGCGGGGGTTGAAGAAGCGCTCGATCGAGGCGGCCTCGGCGCGGTGCTCGCGCCCGTGCATCACGCCGACCGCGGTGTCGGTGGGCGCGATGGGGAACTCCAGCTGCAGCACACCGTCCTCGTACTCGCTGGCCACGCGGTAGCCGGCGTCGCGGAAGGTCTGGATCATGCGGCTGTTGTCGGGGAGGATCTCGGCGACGAACTTCTCCAGCCCGCGCTCGCGCCCGGCCTGGGCCAGGTGCTCGAGCAGCAGCTGCGCGATGCCGCGGCCCTGGTGGGCGTCCTCGACGAGAAAGGCGACCTCGGCCTCCCCCGGGCGCACCAGGTCGTAGCGGCCCACGGCGATCATCCGCTGCTGGAGCAGCAGCACGAAGGCGACGCGGTCCTGGTGGTCGACCCGGGTGAAGCGCTCGACGTCGCGCGGGGAGAGCTGCGGCATCGGGGAGAAGAACCGGTAGTACTTCGACTGGTCGGAGACCCGGGAGTAGAACTCCACCAGCAGCTCGGCGTCGTCGGGCGTGATCGGCCGGATGTGGGCCGATCGGCCGTCGCGCAGCAGGACGTCGGCCTCCCAGTGCCGCGGGGGTGCGGGGATCGGTGCCGAGGAGGTGTCCACGCCCCGAAATCTACCGGGTCCCGCCTCCCCCGGTGGTTGAGGAGGGAGCGCCAGCGACCGTCTCGAAACCGCCCTCGTCACTCACCCGCGACGCGCACGGCTCGCCAGCTGCGGCAGCAGCTCGAACTCGCCCCTGATGAGCGCCTCGCGCTTCGCGCGGCGCCACCCTTGGATCTGCTTCTCGTAGCGGAACGCCTCCTCGATCGAGGCGTACTGCGCCGACCAGACGAGCCGCACCGGCCGCCGACGCCGTGTGTAGGCCGCACCGACCCCTGCGTCGTGCTCACCGACGCGGCGCTCGAGGTCGACGGTGCTGCCGACGTAGAGGGAACCGTCGGCGCACTCCAGGATGTAGGTCCAGCCCATGGCTCGACCTTCGTTCAGACTCGGGACGCCGACAACCGCCTCGAGCCGCGCCTGTGGAGAACCGTGGCCGTGGTTTCGAGACGCTCGCCGGGGCTCCCTCCTCAACCACCGGCGCGGCAATCGTGGTTTCGAGACGCTCGCCAGGGCTCCCTCCTCAACCACCAGCGCGGCAATCGTGGTTTCGAGACGCTCGCCAGGGCTCGCTCCTCAACCACCGGGGCGGCGATCGTGGTTTCGAGACGCTCGCCAGGGCTCGCTCCTCAACCACCGGGTACGGGCCCGCTCCTCGACCACCGGGGCGGCGCGCGGCGTGGGGGTGCGCGGATCGTCGGCGGCGACCGGGACAATGGACCGCATGGCCAGGCGTACCGCTCCTCCCCCGCCCTCCGACGACTTCGAGGAGCACATCCTCGACATCGACGTCGGCGACGAGATGCGCAGCAGCTTCCTGGAGTACGCCTACTCCGTCATCTACTCCCGCGCGCTGCCCGACGCCCGCGACGGCCTCAAGCCGGTGCAGCGCCGGATCCTCTACACGATGAACGACATGGGCCTGCGCCCCGACCGCGGCCACGTCAAGAGCGCCCGCGTCGTGGGCGAGGTCATGGGCCGGCTGCACCCGCACGGCGACAGCGCCATCTACGACGCGCTGGTGCGCATGACCCAGCCGTGGTCGATGCGCGTGCCGACCGTCGACGGGCACGGCAACTTCGGCTCGCCCGACGACTCCCCCGCCGCCATGCGCTACACCGAGTGCCGGATGGCCTCGGCCGCGGTGGCGATGACGGCGAGCATCGACGAGGACACCGTCGACTTCCGGCCCAACTACGACAGCCGCGAGATGGAGCCCTCGGTGCTGCCGGCGGCGATCCCGCACCTGGTGGTCAACGGCACCACCGGCATCGCGGTCGGCATGGCCACCAACTGCGCCCCGCACAACCTGGTCGAGGTCGTGCAGGCGCTGCGCCACCTCATCACCCACCCCCAGGCCGGCGTCGACGACCTCATGCGCTTCGTGCCCGGCCCCGACCTGCCCACCGGCGGCAAGATCGTGGGTCTCGACGGGGTCCGCGACGCCTACGAGACCGGGCGCGGCACCTTCAAGATGCGCGCGACGGCCCGCATCGAGACCATCGGGCGCCGTAAGGGCATCGTGGTCACCGAGCTGCCCTACGGCGTGGGCACCGAGAAGGTCGTCGAGCGGATCAAGGTGCTCGTGCAGGGCAAGAAGCTGCAGGGCATCTCCGACATCAAGGACCTCACCGACCGCGACAACGGCCTGCGCCTGGTGATCGAGGTCAAGAACGGCTTCCACCCCGAGGCGCTGCTCGAGCAGCTCTACAAGATGACGCCGATGGAGGACAGCTTCGGCATCAACAACGTGGCGCTCGTCGACGGGCAGCCCCGCACGCTCGGCCTCAAGCAGATGCTCGAGGTCTTCCTCGCCCACCGCTACGAGGTCGTGCGGCGCCGCTCGCAGTTCCGTCGCAACAAGAAGGCCGAGCGGCTGCACCTGGTCGAGGGCCTCCTCGTGGCCCTGCTCGACATCGACGAGGTCATCCAGGTCATCCGCACCAGCGACGACACCGCCGCCGCGCGGGCCCGCCTCATGGAGGTCTTCGACCTCAGCCTGGCCCAGACCGACTACATCCTCGAGATGCAGCTGCGCCGGCTCACCCGCTTCAGCCGCATCGAGCTGGAGAAGGAGAGCGAGGAGCTGCGCCGCGAGATCGAGGAGCTCGACGCGATCCTCGGCGACGAGGCCATGCTGCGCCGGGTGGTCTCCGAGGAGCTGGCGGAGGTGGCCACGACCTACGGCACCCCGCGCCGCACCGTGCTGCTGGAGTCGGCCGGCACGACCGTCACCGCCGCGAGCGTGCCGCTGGAGGTCGCCGACGACCCCTGCTTCGCCTTCCTGTCCTCCAGCGGCCTGCTGGCCCGCTCGAGCAACGCCGAGCCCCCCGGCGTCGGCGGCGGGCGCACCAACCACGACGTCGTGGTCTCGGCCGTGGCCACCAGCGCCCGCGGCGAGGTCGGCGTGCTGACCTCGCGGGGCCGGCTGCTGCGCCTGGGCGTGCTCGACCTGCCGGTGATCCCGGCCTCGGCCAACGACCCCAACCTCCAGGGCGGCCTGCCGGTGAGCGAGATGCTCCAGCTCGCCTCCGGCGAGCGGCCCCTCGCGCTGTGCACCCTGGCCACCGACGGCCCGGGGCTCGCCCTCGGCACCCGACAGGGCGTGGTCAAGCGGGTCAACCCCGAGGTGCTCAACCGCGACGAGTGGGACGTCGTGCGGCTCGCCGACGGCGACGAGGTCGTCGGGGCCGCCGAGCTCGCCACCGGCGAGGAGACGCTCTGCTTCGTCAGCACCGACGCCCAGCTGCTCCACTTCCCCGCCGAGGCGGTGCGGCCCCAGGGCCGCACCGGCGGGGGTATCGCGGGCATCCGGCTGACCCCGGGGCAGACGGTCGCGTGGTTCGGGGTGGTCGACCCCGCGGCGCCCGAGGGCTCCGTGGTGGTCACCGCGTCGGGCTCCTCCACGGCGCTGCCGGGCACCGAGCCCGGCTCGGTCAAGGTCGCGCCGTTCACCGAGTTCCCGACCAAGGGCCGCGCCACCGGCGGCGTGCGCTGCCACCGCTTCCTCAAGGGCGAGGACACCCTCGTGCTCGCCTGGGCCGGCACGGCCCCCGCCCGCGCCGCCGCGGCCAGCGGCGCCCCGGTCGACCTGCCCGAGGCCACCGGTCGCCGCGACGGCTCCGGGGTGCCGGTGGCCCAGCCGGTGGCGGCCGTGGCGGGCCCGGTCGGTGCGCGGGTCGCCCCGGCGGACGGCTCGACCGGTCTCGGGACGGACGGGCCGAGGGACGGCGCCGACGACGACGCGGGAGTCGGGCCGTCGGCTCCCGACGGTGTGGAAGGCTGATCCCATGCGTCTGCCCCGTCGTGCCCGCGTCGGCACCCCCGCCCCCCACCCGGCCCGCGCGGCCTCGGCCCGCCGTACTGCGGGGCTCGCCGCCGGCGCCGTCCTGCTGACCGCGCTGAGCGCCTGCACCGGCGGCGGGGGCTCGGGGGCCGCTGGCGACGACGACGCGACCCCCGAGGAGGTGCTGGCCCAGGCCAAGGAGCAGCTCGACTCCACCCCGGGCGTGCACGTGGTGCTGACCTCCGACGGCCTGCCGGAGGGTGAGACCGGGCTGGTGGGCGCCGACGTGGTCGGCACCCACGAGCCGTCGCTGGCCCTGGAGGGCACCATCACCGTGAGGCTGAGCGGCATCGAGCCCGTCGTGCCGATCGTGGCGGTCGACGGCGAGACCTACGCCCAGCTGCCGCTGACCTCCGACTACCAGGTCGTCGACCCGTCGGAGTACGGCGCGCCCGCCGACCCCGCGCAGCTGCTGTCGACCGACGCCGGGTTCTCGTCTCTGCTGACGCAGACCACCGACGTCGAGGCCGGCGACCAGGTGCGCGGCGGCGAGGACAACACCGAGGTGCTCACCGAGTACACCGGCACCGTGCCGGGCACGGCCGCCGCCAACATCCTGCCCACCGCCGAGGGCGACTTCGACGTCGCCTACACCGTCACCGACGACGGCGAGCTGCGCCAGATGGTCGTCACCGGCGCCTTCTACGGTGGCGGCGACCAGGTGACCTACACCGTCGACTTCGACCAGTACGGCATCAAGCAGGAGATCACCGCCCCGTGAGGCCGGCGTGAGCGCCGGGTCGACGGGGCCGGTCGGACCAGCGGGGTCGGCCGGACCGTCGAGGCCCGCGGGACCGGCCGGGCCGGCCGAGGGAGCGGGCCGCGCGACGCGCGTCATGCTGACCGTCGCCGCGGTCGCGGTGGCCTTCGCGGCCGCCGACACCTACGTCGTGGTGCTCGCCCTGGTCGACATGATGCGCGGGGTCGGCCTCTCCCCCGACCAGCTGCAGCGGGCGGCGCCGATCATCTCCGGCTTCCTGCTCGGCTACGTCGCGATGCTGCCGCTCATCGGCCGCATCGCCGACCTGCGCGGGCGCGTGCCGGTGCTGGTGGCCTGCCTGGTGCTCTTCGCCCTGGGCTCGCTGGTCACCGCGCTGGCCTACGACCTGCCCAGCATGGTCGCCGGCCGCTTCCTGCAGGGCGTCGGCGGCGGCGGTCTCGTGCCGGCCACGCTGGCCCTGGTGGCCGACCTCTACCCCAAGGACCGTCGCGCCGTGCCGCTCGGACTGGTCTCGGCGGTGCAGGAGATCGGCAGCGTGCTCGGTCCGCTGCTCGGCGCCGCCGTGCTCGCGGTGGCCGACTGGCGCGCCATCTTCCTGCTCAACCTCGCGGTCGGGCTCGTCCTGGCCGCGGCGGTGCGGGTGGTCGCGACCCGGACCGGCGGTCTCGCCGACCCGGGGCCCGGCCCCGGCTCGAGCGGAGGGCGCGACGTACGACGACGACTGCCGGACCCGCTCGGCGTGGTGCTGGCGCTGGCCGTGCTCGCGCTGGGGGCGCTGGTGTTCCTGCGGCCGACCCAGGTGCTGCGCGACGTCACCTGGGGTCAGGTGTTCATCCCCTACGCCGGTGACGGCCGCTGGCTGACCCCGGCCGGCGTGGCGGCCATGGTGGCCCTGCTGCTGCTCGTCGTGCGCTGCGCGACGGCCCGCCACCCGCTGGTCGACCTGCGCGCGTGGACGCGCAGCCTGCGGGAGGCCGACGTCGTCGGTGCGCTGTTCCTCGCGGCGGCGCTGGGAGGGGTCATCCTCGCCTTCGCCACGGCCGACCCCAAGATCCAGGTCTTCTCCGACCAGGGGCTGTGGTACCTCCTCGGGGCCGGCGTCGCCACGCTCGCGCTGGTCGTGCACCTGCGCCGCAGCCCGGCCCCGCTCGTGCCGCGCGGGGCGCTGCGCCGCACCCCCGCGTGGGGCGCGGTGCTCGTCTCCTTCTTCGTCGGCGCGGCGCTCATCGCCGCCCTCATCGACGTGCCGCTCTTCGCGCGCACCACGGCCTACCCCGACTCCCAGCTGATGGCGGCGCTGGTGCTGCTGCGCTTCCTCGTCGCGCTCCCGGTCGGGGCGGTGCTCGGCGGCTACCTCACCCGCAGCGTGCCGGCGGGCGTCGTCACCGCCGGCGGCATGGCGCTGGCGGCGATCGGCTTCGTGCTGATGTCGCGCTGGGACCTCGACACCCTCGAGGGCTGGTCCTACACGATCGCCCTCGTCGTCGCGGGCCTCGGCTTCGGCCTCGCGCTGGCCCCCGTCAACGCCGCCGTGCTCGCCGCCACCGACGACGCGGTGCACGGCCTGGCCAGCGCCATGGTCGTCGTGGCCCGCATGGTCGGCATGCTGGTCGGCATCTCCGCCCTCACCACCATCGGCCTGCGGCGCTACTACGCCGAGGAGGAGTCCATCCCCTCCATCGTGGAGGTCTGCGGCGAGGGCGTGGGGCGGTGCCGGGAGTTCAGCGACCTGCTGCGCCTGGCGGGCATCGCCCAGGAGCAGACGGTGTTCCTCGGCGCCGCGGTGTGCGCCGCGATCGCCGGGGTGCTCGCCCTGGTGGTCTTCCGCACCGCCGACACCCGCTCGGTCGACGCCGCCACCATGCCGCCCCGCGGGGCCTGACCCACCCGCCCCAGCCGCGGACGTCATGCGCACCGTGGAGTCGCATCCACGCTTCGCATGACGTCGCCGACGGCGGCGATCGGCCTCAGCGCCGACGCCCGACCGCCAGCAGGGCCTCGGTCTCGAAGGCGAGCTCCCCGTCGCGCACGAGGGCCGCCACGTGGTGGTCGTAGGCGGCGCGCAGCCGGAGGCGGGTCGCGTCGTCCTGGGCGCACACGGCGGCGCCGATGCCGCCGATGCCCGCGCTGGCGCCCTCCCACAGCGACGCCGGGTCGCCGCGGTGGGTCCACCGCACCGCCTCGACCGCCACCTCGAGCCCGGTCGCGGCCACCAGGTCGGTCAGACCGTCGAGCGTGCGAGGGAAGTCGCGGTCGGGCGGCAGCCCCACCGAGGGCGGGGTCACCACCCCGGCGTCGGCGAGCACGGCGGCCCAGAGCCGCGACTGCGCGTTCTGCCCCGAGGGCCAGATCGTCACCGCGAGGCGCCCACCGGGCGCCACCAGCCCCGCGAGCTCGGCCACGCCGGCGCGCGGGTCGGCGAGGTGGTTGACCACGAAGCCCGCCACGACGACGTCGAAGGCGCCCTCGTCGTACGGCAGGCCGGGCAGGCCCGCCCGCGCCACCTCAGCCCCGGGCACCGCCCGCCCGGTCCAGGCCACCATCGCCGCGTCGGGGTCGACCGCGGTGACCTGCGCGCCACGGACGACGGCGGCGGCCGCCACCGACCCGGTGCCGGTGCCGACGTCGAGCAGCCGCGTGCGACCGCGACCACCGGTGCCGGTGGCCGGTGCCGGCGTCCCGCTTGCAGCGCCGCGCAGCGACAGGTCGTCGCGACCGACGCCGGCGGCGTCGAGCAGCGGCTCCACGGCGCCGGCGCAGAGCAGGGCGAAGGTCCGGGCGTAGGTCGCGGCCACGTCGGACCAGCCGACCCCCGTGGCCGGGTCCCGCAGCGGTCCGCCGTCGGAGGGTGCGGGGCGGTGGGGGGCGGGCTGGCCGGGCTGGTGGGGCACCCGGGCGAGGCTAGCGGCGCCCGGCGCGGCGCCCGGGACGG
Organism: Nocardioides sp. P86; assembly: GCF_023712465.1. NCBI lineage: Bacteria > Bacillati > Actinomycetota > Actinomycetes > Propionibacteriales > Nocardioidaceae > Nocardioides > Nocardioides sp. P86. The sequence goes on from NZ_JAMAYE010000001.1 coordinate 351,975, forward strand.
CGAGCGGCGTCGGTGTGACCTGTGTCGCGGTCCACGGTGCGACAGCGCCCTCCCCCACCGTGGCGTCCTCCGCTAGTTTCGAGGTGTGGCTGACTTCGACGACCTGATGAGCGCCAACCGCACCTTCGCCGAGGACTTCCGCTACGGCGGGTTCGACGGCGTCGCCGCAGCCGGTGTGGCCCTCGTGACGTGCATGGACTCGCGCATCGACCCCCTCGGCATGATCGGCCTCGTCCCCGGCGACGCCAAGATCTTCCGCAACCCCGGCGGGCGGGTGACCCCGCAGGCCCTGGAGGCCCTCGTGCTGGGCGTGCACCTGCTCAACGTGCAGCGCGTGCTCGTGGTGCCCCACACCCGCTGTGCCGTGGCCAGCAACTCCGAGGCCGAGCTCCGCGAGCGCGTGGCGGCCTCCGCGGGCCAGGACGCCTCGTGGCAGCAGTTCCACGTGGTCGAGGACCAGGTCGCCGCGCTGGCCGAGGACGTCGCCAAGGTGCGCAGCCACCCGCTCGTGCCCGACTCCGTGCTGGTCGGCGGCTTCCTCTACGACGTCGACTCCGGGCTGCTCGAGCAGAAGGTCTGACCCTCCCTGCCCGCCCCGGACGCACCGGTGGGGCCCGCAGGCATCCGTGGGTCGGTCGAACGTTCGACCGACCCACAGACTGCCTCGTCAGACCGAGCCCCCGTCAGTTCCGCCGTACGACGCTCAGCGAGCGTTTCGGCGCGGCACAGCCCCGGCACAGCCGACGGGCGTTGCCTGGGGGCATGGACATCGTCAGCACCACCGCCCCCGACCAGCCCGTCGCCGACCCGGCGTCCTCGCTCGCCGAGACCCGGAGCGCCCCGGCCGGCAGCGGCCCCGGGGACGCCGACACCGCCGTCACCCTGCCCGGGGTCGTCACGCTCGGCACCGAGCGCCCCGGCCGCTCCTGGTACGTCGTGCCCGCGGCCCGGCCGCACCCCACGGCCGCGGCGTAGGCGCCTCGACCTGCGAGCGGACCGGCCGTCACCGGGGTCACCAGCACCTCGGTCGTGACGAGCTCCGGGACGGGACCCGGACCCCGCCCGGCTCACCCCGCCCGGCTCACCCCGCCCGGTGTCAACCGGCGGGCTGCTCCCACACCCGACGGGTGCCGAGGGCCACGCGCTGCTCGCCCAGGCTCAGCTCGCCCTCCACCCAGCTCGGGCGGTAGGGCACGACCACGACGAGGGCCGGGCCGCCGTCACGGTGCTCCAGCTCCACGCGGATCGCGTCGCCGCCGTCGATGCTCGTGTCGGCCACGACGCCTGCGCCCAGGAGGGACCCGCGCTGCTCCCTGGCCGCCGACACCAGCAGCGGCAGCAGGTCGGCGGCCTTCGGGCGGGGGCCGCTGACGCGGGGGTCGACCCACGACAGCTGCGGGCGGCGGTCGTCACCGAGGAGCACCGCGAAGGGCTGGAACCCCTCCCGCTTGGCGAGGGCGTCACTCGCGGTGCGGACGGCGAGCACGACCATCGCGTCGAGGTCGCCCTGCACGGGCGCTGGGGTGGTCTCTCGCCACGCCACGGTGGGTGCGTCGTTCTCCATGGCCCCGACCCTACGACGGCGGCCCGTCGGCCACGCACCCCGCGCCTCGGTCGCGACTCAGGCAGCCACCACCGGGTCGGTCCGGCGCCACACCCAGACCGGAGTCACACCCAGATCTGTCGCGGGCCCTCCGCGACCGAGGAGGCGCCGAGGGTCACCTTCGTGCGCCGCCGGTTGACGGTGTAGGGCACCAGCACCTCGAGCGCCGGACCGTCGCGGTGCTCGAGCTCGACGCGCACGGCCGCGGAGCCCTCGACGCTCACCGGGTAGACCAGCGCCGTGGCCCGCAGCGTGTCGCGCGAGGCGTGGAGCCCGGCCACCAGCACGTCGAGCACCTCGCCGGCCTGCGGGTGCGAGCCGAGGTCGTCGGCACCGACGAGCGCGAGCCCCTCGGCGTCGGCGCTGAGGCCGAAGGGGTAGAACTCCCCCGACTCCTCCAGCAGGGCCTGGGCCCGGGTGACGGCCTCGCCGGCCAGGGAGTCGAGGTCGTCACGGACCGGCTCGGAGGCCGCGTCGCGCCACGGCGCGCTCATGCGTCCAGCGCTTCCACGTCGACGTCGTAGGCACCTTGCACGATGAACTCCTTGCGTGGGGCGACCTCGGAGCCCATGAGGAGCTCGAAGACCTGGGAGGCGACGTCGGCGTCGTCGACGGTGATGCGGCGCAGCGTGCGGTGGCGCGGGTCCATGGTGGTCTCGGCCAGCTGGTCGGCGTCCATCTCGCCCAGCCCCTTGTAGCGCTGGACGGGGTCCTTCCACCGCACGTTCTTCTTGGACAGCTCCGCGAGCTTGCGCTGCAGCTCGTCGTCGGAATAGGTGTAGACGTACTTGTCCATGCCCTTCTTGGGGTTCGACAGCTCGATGCGGTGCAGGGGCGGCACGGCGGAGTAGACCCTCCCCTCGGCGATCAGGTCGGGCATGTACTTGAAGAAGAGGGTGGCGAGGAGGCAGCGGATGTGGGCGCCGTCGGAGTCGGCGTCGGCCATGAAGATGATCCGCCCGTAGCGCCGCGCCTCCATCTCGAAGGTGCGGCCCGAGCCGGCGCCGACCACCTGGATGATCGAGGCGCACTCGGTGTTCTTGAGCATGTCGCCGACCGAGGCCTTCTGCACGTTGAGGATCTTGCCGCGGATCGGCAGCAGCGCCTGGAACTCGGAGTTGCGGGCCAGCTTGGCCGTGCCGAGGGCGGAGTCGCCCTCGACGATGAACAGCTCGGTGCGGTCGTTGTCATTGGCCCGGCAGTCGGCGAGCTTGGAGGGCAGGGCCGAGGACTCCAGGGCGTTCTTGCGGCGCTGGGTCTCCTTGTGCTGGCGCGCCGCGATGCGGGTCCTGGACGCCCCGACCACCTTCTCCATCACCAGCTTGGCCTGGGCCTTCTCCTCGCGCTTGGTCGAGGTGAGGAAGGTCTTGAGCTCGGCCGCCACGACCTTGCGCACCACCGAGCGCGCTGCCGGCGTGCCGAGGATCTCCTTGGTCTGGCCCTCGAACTGCGGCTCGGCCAGGCGCACGGTGACCACGCCGGTGAGGCCCTCGAGCACGTCGTCCTTGATGACGTCGGCGTCGTTGACCTTGAGCGCCTTGGTGGCGCGCATGACGTCGTTGAAGGTCTTGGTCACGGCCTGCTCGAAGCCGCTGAGGTGCGTGCCGCCCTTGGGCGTGGCGATGACGTTGACGAAGGAGCGCAACTCGGTGTCGTAGCCCGTGCCCCACCGCACCGCGACGTCGACGTGCAGCTCGCGCTCGATCTCCTGCGGGGTCATGTGGCCGTGCTCGTCGAGCAGCGGCACGGTCTCGGTGAAGGTGTCCATGCCCTGCAGCCGCAGCACCGAGGTCACCGCCTCGTCGGCGGCGAGGAACTCGGTGAACTCCGAGATGCCGCCGTCGTGGCGGAAGGACTCCTCCACCGGCTCGGCACCGCGCAGGTCGCGCAGCACCAGCTCGAGGCCGGGGACGATGAAGGAGGTCTGGCGCGCGCGGGTGACCAGCTCGTCGTAGACGAACTGCGCTTCCTTGGTGAAGATCTGCCGGTCGGGCCAGAAGCGGATGCGGGTGCCGGAGCGGCCCTTGGCCACCCGGGCGCCCTTGCGGGTCAGCCCCGAGCGGGGCTCGAAGCCCGCGCCGCGACCGCTGGGACCCAGCCCGTCGGCGTCGAAGACGCCGGGCACGCCGCGCTGGAAGGAGATGCCCTGGACCGCCGGGGAGCGCTCGACGTCGACGTCCATGCGCGAGGACAGCGCGTTGACCACCGAGAGGCCCACCCCGTGCAGGCCGCCGGTCGCGACGTAGGACCCGCCGCCGAACTTGCCGCCCGCGTGGAGCTTGGTGGCCACCACCTCGACCCCGGGCAGCCCCGTCTTGGGCTCCTTGTCGGTCGGGATGCCGCGCCCGTCGTCGTGGACCTCGGCGGAGCCGTCGGGGTGCAGGGTGACCTCGACCCGGTGCGCCGCACCCGCCAGGGCCTCGTCGACGCCGTTGTCGATGATCTCCCACAGGCAGTGCATCAGCCCCCGCGTGTCGGTGGAGCCGATGTACATGCCCGGTCGCTTGCGCACCGCCTCCAGCCCCTCGAGGACCAGCAGGTGGGCGGCGTTGTAGGTGTTGTCGGCGATCGTGGGGCTCCTGCGCGGTCCGGGGTCGGCAATCCGGGGTGGTGTCGGTGCCGAATCTACCGGTGAGGCACCGACAGTCTCCGCAGGCTCGCCCCTCCCCGGGGTCCATCACGATGTGGACACGAACTCGACCGGATATCGGCCGGTCCGCCCGGGAGGCGCCCGCAGGGGTGAGACTGTCGGGACGGTATCTGGGACAAGATCCGATCCAGAGGCCGACAACACCTCAGCACCGACGCTCCACCGCCGAACCCCTTCTCGAGGGCCGCAGCAGACCGGGCCCGCGACACCGACGTCGCGGCGCACCAGCAGCCCCGGCCGGGGAGACGCACCGCACGACTCAGGCACCACCGAGGCAGCACGAGGACCACGTGTCCGGGGCCACACGGCTCCGGGAATCTTGGCCCCCGCCGCTACGTTGAGATCAACACCGGATGATCTAGAAATGAGGCCGATGTGACTACTGCACTTGCCCCCAGCTCTGCGCTGACTGCCGCAGACCGCTGCGACCGTTGCGGCGCCCAGGCCTACCTCCGTGTGGAGCTCCAGTCGGGCGGTGAGCTGCTCTTCTGCGCCCACCACGCCCGGGAGCACGGTGACAAGCTCAAGGAGGTCGCGGCGAACGTCGTCGACGAGACCCACAAGCTCAGCGGCTCCCCCGCCGCCGGCTCCTGAGCTGACACCGACCCACGCGGTCCCACCCCACCTACGCCCCGACGGCCCCGGACTCCACGTCCGGGGCCGTCGGCGTTCCCGGGGTCAGGCCGGGCGCGACAGCGAGAGCGCGAAGTCGCCGGCCGGGTCGGTCCACCACTCCTCGACGCGCAGGCCCGCGGCGGCCAGCTCGGCCTCGACGCCCTCGCGGCGGAACTTCGTGGAGATCTCGGTGCGCATCTGCTCTCCGGCGGCGAAGCGCACCTCCAGGTCGAGGGCCGCGAGGCGCACCGTCTGCTCGCGCAGCGACTCCAGGCGCATCTCGACCCATTCGTGCTCGGGCACCCAGACCGCGCGGTGGGCGAAGGCGTCGACGTCGAAGTCGGCACCCAGGCTGCGGTTGATGACGTGCAGCACGTTCTGGTTGAAGGCGGCGGTGACGCCCGCGGCGTCGTCGTAGGCCCGCTCGAGCCGCTCGACCGGCTTGACCAGGTCGGTGCCCAGCAGGAAGCAGCCGTCCTCGCCGAGGACGCCCCGCACACCGGCGAGGAAGGAGCGGCGCTGGTCGGGGTCGAGGTTGCCGATGGTGGACCCGAGGAACGCGACCGCGGTGCGCGGGTGGCGCGGCAGCTCGCCGAGGTGCTTCTCGAAGTCGCCCACCTCGGGCTCGACGGCCAGGCCCGGGAAGTCGGTGTGCACGGCGAGGCTGGCCTCCTCGAGCACCACCGGGTCGACGTCGAAGGGCACGAAGCGGCGCAGCGTGCCGGCCTCGGTCATCGCCTCGAGCAGCAGACGGGTCTTCTCCGAGGTGCCGCTGCCCAGCTCCAGCAGGGTCTCGGCTCCGGCGGCCGCGGCGACCGCACGGGCCTGCGTCTCCAGGATGGCGCGCTCGGTGCGGGTCGGGTAGTACTCCGGCAGCCGCGTGATCTGGTCGAAGAGCTCGCTGCCGCGACCGTCGTAGAAGTACTTCGGCGGCAGCACCTTGGGGCTGCGGGCCAGCCCGTCGCGCACGTCGTCGGCCATCTGCCGGGCCAGGGCGCCGGGGTCGAGGTGGACGCCCATGGCGCCGGGGGTCTCGGGGGCGGGCATGTCAGCTCTCCAGGGGGGTCACGGCGACCCCGGACGAGGTCACCTCGATCAGGTGTCGGTCGGGCACGTCGACCCAGCGCGGGTCGTCGTCCCAGGGCTCGCTGGCCACGGCCACCCCGTCGGGCTCGACCAGGTAGGACAGCGGGTCGCCCCAGGTCGTGGCGAGCACGCGCTCGCCGTCGCCCAGCAGCAGGTTGAGGTACGCCGCAGGCGCCCGCTCGGCCACGGCGAGCACGGTGGCGGCCAGCCGGTCGGGCCCCTCGGCGAGCACGTGGGCGGCGAGCACGGCCGAGTCGCAGACCGACTCGGCCGCGTGGGTCGCCGGCAGCGCGGCCCGGTCGACCGACCCGTTGTGCGAGAGCAGCCAGCGGCCGTCGGTGAAGGGCGCGGCGGCGGTCTCGTCGGCCGGCATCCCCACGGTCGCGGAGCGCACCGCGGCGACCACGGCCCCGGAGGTCAGCACCGGCGCGACCGAGGCGAAGGACGGGTCGGCCCACAGCGGGCGCGAGGAGCGCCAGCGCACCGGCTCCTCCCGGTCGGGGGCGAAGAAGCCGACCCCCCAGCCGTCGGCGTTCATCAGGCCGCGGGCCTGGCGGCGCGGCGCGTAGGACTGGGTGAGCAGGCCGTGCGGCGGGCGCAGCACGAGGTCGGCCACGCTCCGGGGCTCCCCCAGCCACGCCAGGTGCCTACACACCGTCCCACGCCAGTCGCAGGCCGCTGAAGATCTGTCGCCGCTGCGGGTGGTCCCAGTTGCGGAAGGACGGGCGGATGCTCGCTCCGCCGACGGCCCACGACCCGCCGCGCAGCACGCGGTAGTCGCCGCCGAAGAAGGGGGCGCTGTAGTCGGCGTACAGCATCGGGGCGAAGCCCGGCCAGGGCTCGAAGCCCGAGGTGGTCCACTCCCAGACTTCGCCGATCATCTGCTCCACGCCGTAGGCCGAGGCGCCGGCGGGGTAGGCGCCGACCTGGGCGGGACGCAGCGCGTCGCCGCCGAGGTTGGCCAGGGCGGGGGTCCACTCGCTGTCGCCCCACGGCCAGCGGCGCCGCCGGCCCAGGGCGGGGTCCCAGACGCAGGCCTTCTCCCACTCCTGCTCGGTGGGCAGGCGGGCGCCGGCCCAGGCGGCGTAGGCCTCGGCCTCGAAGAAGCACACGTGCTGCACGGGCTCGTCGGGCGGCACGTCCTCGACGACGCCGAAGCGGCGGCGCGAGCCGTCGGGCGACCAGAACTGCGGCCGCTCCAGGCCCGCCTCGAGCCGGTGGGCCCAGCCGCGCTCGGACCACCAGGCGGGGTCGTCGTAGCCCCCCGCGGCCATGAACGCGGCCCACTCGGCGTTGGTGACCGGGCGCCGCGCGATCGAGAAGGCCGGCAGGTCGACCACGTGGGCCGGACGCTCGTTGTCGAGGGAGTCGGGCTCCGCGGTGCCGTCGACGCCGAGCACGAAGGGCCCGGCGGGCACGTGCACGGCGTCGGCGGGCAGCGGACGGCCCGGCGGCAGCGGCGCACCCGAGCCCAGCAGCGGGGTGCCGTCGCGCAGCTGGTGGGTGGCGAGCATGGTCTCGACGTGCTGCTGCTCGTGCTGCTCGACCATCGCGAAGGCGAAGAGCGCCTCGGCGTCGTCGACGGCGGCGGCCTCGAGCCCGTCGAGCACGCGCCCGCGCACGTCGGCGAGGTAGGACCGCGCCTCGCGGGGCGTGAGCAGCGGCAGGCCCACGCGCGTCGCACGAGGGTGCTCGAAGGCGTCGTAGAGCTTCTCGATGCGCGCGGGCAGGAGGCCCTGGGCCTCGGTGCGCCCGCCGCGCAGCAGCCAGAGGTCCTCCTGCTGCCCGATGTGGGCGAGGTCCCAGACCAGCGGGCTCATCAGCGGGCTGTGCTGCGCCGTCAGCTCCGGCTCGTCGAGGTCGGTGAGGCCCAGGGTGCGCGCGCGGGAGGCCTCCAGGCCCCGCGCGGCGCGCTCGCGGAGGTCGAGCGAGGTGGCAGGAGTGGTGTCGGGGGTGGGGTCAGGCACGGGCTTCCTCCTCGAGCAGGGCCAGCGGGCCCCGGGTGTCGGCGACCGCGCGCAGCTCCTGGCCCGGCGAGGACCCGTCGGCGACCAGCGTCGCGAGGGCCTCGAGCTCGGTGCGCAGGCCCGCGGGGGCGCGGCGGGCGGCCAGGTCGGTGCAGCCGGCGACGGCGCGGCGCAGGTCGGGGTCGGTCACGCCGTCGCGGGCGGCGCGCTCCCAGGCACCGGCCACGGGCTCGCACAGCTCGGCGGCGAGGTCGGCGGCCACGGGGTCGTCGACGAGGCCGACGACCAGGGCGGCCACCGCGGGCCACCAGCGGTCGGACAGGGCGTCGACGCAGCGGATCTCGACGTACCCACGCGGGCGCACCGGGGGGAAGAGCGTGGTCAGGTGGTAGTCGAGGTCGGTGAGCGTGGCCGGCCGACCGATGAGCGCGGGGTCGCGCAGCCAGGCCGCGAAGGTGACCCGCTCGGTGATCGCGCGCATCGCCGCGCCCTCACGCACCAGCATCACGGGGGCGTCGAGGGCGTAGAGCGCCCAGGCCACGCCTGGCTCGCCGGAAGTGACCGGGTCGCTGCGCCCGGAGTCGATGCCCTGCCAGGTCTCCTGGCGCATCGAGCTCCAGCCCGAGCTGCGCCCACCGAGGTACGGCGAGCCCGCCGAGGCCGCCACCAGCACCGGCACGAGCGAGCGCAGCAGCGCGAGCCGGTCCGACCAGCCCGCGGCAGGACCCGCGTCGAGGTTGACCTGCAGGGCGGCGGTGGCCGTCATCATGGCCAGCCCGGCGCCGGCGCAGGAGCGCGCGGCGAAGTGGCGCTCCATGGCGTCGTAGCGGGCGTGGGGGTTGACCCGGCGCGGCGGGCGCACGGGGTCGGCGCCCAGCGGCACGGCGGCGTAGCCGCGGGCGGCCAAGGCTGCGCGCAGCACCTCGCGGTCGGCGCGCAGCGCGGCCACGGAGCTGACGACATCGGCGTGGGGCGGGGTGGAGAGCTCCAGCTGTCCCCCGGGCTCGAGGGTGACCGAGCTGCCCGACGGCATGGCGGGCATCGCGGCCACCAGGGCCATCACGTCGGCCCAGGCGACCCGCTCCGCGGGGCGCGCCAGGTCGACCAGGTGCAGCTCCAGCTCGAGCCCGACGCGGCCCACCGGGCCGTCGGCGAGCGCCTGGGCCGCGACGTAGGCCGCCGCGGCGGCCACCGCGTCGCGTCCGCTGAGGACGTCGGCGTCAGCGAGGGTCTGCAGGCTCGGCTCGGGTGGCGCGAGGTGCGAGGTGTGGGTGGTCATGGCGGAAACGGGCCCCCTCCTGGTCCGGACCGGTCGGATCGACCGCGGGTCGGTGTTGGGGCGGCCTGGCTGCGACCGTCCTCTGGCCCCACTCAACCTCACCGGCCCAACTTCTGCACCCCCTCGGGTGGGTGAGTCGCCCCGGGCCGCCCCGGCCGCGCGCACCCGCGCCTCCGATGAGGACGTCATGCGCTCCGTGGAGGCGCATCCACCCCCCGCACGACGTCAGCCTCGGGGGCCGGAGGTGCTGCGGCGCTCGACGACGAGCTGGGCGACGAAGGAGGCCAGCGCGATCAGGGCGACCCCGGCGGCGAAGCCGAGGGTGGCGTCGCGCAGCCCCCAGCGCAGCGAGGCCGCCCCCAGCAGCACGACCGGAAGGGAGATGGCGAGGTAGGCGACGAGGAAGAAGCTCGTGACCGTGCGCGCGCGCTCGGCGGCGGGCGCCGCGGCGGTGATGGCCGCGGTGCCGGCACGGAAGGCCAGGGCCTGCCCGACGCCGATCACCGCGAGCGCCGCGACCAGCACGGCCACCGACTCGGCCAGCAGCGCCGCGGCCAGCACCGCGGCGCCGAGCACGAGCACGAGGCAGCCGGAGGTGAGGGCGGTCCGGGTCGCGACGCCGCGCAGGCCCACCTGGGCCACGGCGGAGGCGGCGAAGAGGGTCAGCACGACGAACCCGACCGCGGCCCGGTCGCTCACCCCGAGCACCTGCCCCAGGATGCCGGCCGTGGCGCCGGTCACCAGCCCGAGCGCGGCGAAGGCCGCGAAGGCCGCCAGCGACGCCGGCACGAACACCGCGCGGGCCTCGGCGGCCACGCTCGGTCGCTCCGGTCGCAGGGAGGCCCCCGGGGCCACGACCACCTCGCGCGCCATCAGCAGCGCCGGCACCGCCAGAGCGAGCAGGCCGAGGTGCACGACGTACGCCGTGACCAGCGGGGCCGGGGCCAGCTCGGAGACCAGCCCGGCCAGCGGCGGGCCGAGGCCGAGGCCGGTCATGTTGACCACCGTGGCCAGCAGCGACGCGCGGGCCTGGCCGCCCTCGGGGGCGAGCTCGACGAGGTAGACGGTGCCCGTGGTCGTGGCGATGCCGGCACTGAGGCCGGAGAGCACGCGCCCGAGGTAGAGGCCCGAGAGGTCGGGGGTGGTGGCGAACAGCAGCGTGCTGAGCGCCGAGACCGCCACGGCGACCAGCAGCAGCCGTCGGCGTCCCAGCGCGTCGGAGGCCCGTCCGAGCAGCAGCAGCGCGGCGAGCACCCCCACGGCGTAGGCCGCGAACACCAGCGTCACCGTGGCCTGACCGAACCCGAGGTCGGCCTCGTAGAGCGGGTAGAGCGGCGTCGGGAGGGTCGCGCCGAGCATCACCACGAGGAAGGCGAAGGCGACGCCTGCCGCCTGGGCGCGGGGGCCACCACGCCCCGCCGCCGTCGGCGCGGTGGAGGTCGTCGGGGTGGTCGGGGTGCTCCGGGAGGTCACAGGGGTCCAAGGCCGGTCCCGCCCCCGGCATTCCTGGGCGCTCCCCCGAGCGGCGCCGGTAGCGCCGCCGGGCGCCGCCGGGCGGCCCCGGCGGAGGGGGCGGGCGGTGGGGCGGGACGACGGACGCCCCGCCTGCGCCGGGTGGCGCGGACGGGGCGTCCGGGAGGCGTCGGTGCGCCGGGCTGGACCTCAGTCGAGGTAGTCGCGCAGGACCTGCGAGCGCGAGGGGTGACGCAGCTTCGACATCGTCTTCGACTCGATCTGGCGGATCCGCTCGCGGGTCACGCCGTAGACCTTGCCGATCTCGTCGAGGGTCTTGGGCTGGCCGTCGGTGAGGCCGAAGCGCATCGAGACCACGCCGGCCTCGCGCTCGGAGAGCGTGTCGAGCACGGCGTGCAGCTGCTCCTGGAGCAGCGTGAAGGACACCGCGTCGGCGGGCACGATGGCCTCGGAGTCCTCGATGAGGTCACCGAACTCCGAGTCGCCGTCCTCACCCAGGGGCGTGTGCAGCGAGATCGGCTCGCGGCCGTACTTCTGGACCTCGATGACCTTCTCGGGGGTCATGTCGAGCTCCTTGGCCAGCTCCTCCGGCGTGGGCTCGCGGCCCAGGTCCTGGAGCATCTGGCGCTGCACGCGGGCGAGCTTGTTGATGACCTCGACCATGTGCACCGGGATGCGGATGGTGCGGGCCTGGTCGGCCATCGCGCGGGTGATGGCCTGACGGATCCACCAGGTGGCGTAGGTCGAGAACTTGTAGCCCTTGGTGTAGTCGAACTTCTCGACCGCGCGGATCAGACCGAGGTTGCCCTCCTGGATCAGGTCGAGGAAGAGCATGCCGCGGCCGGTGTAGCGCTTGGCCAGGCTGACCACGAGGCGCAGGTTGGCCTCGAGGAGGTGGTTCTTGGCGCGTCGGCCGTCCTCGGCGATCCACTCCAGCTCCTCGAGGAGCTTGGCGCTGATCTTGCCGCCCTTGGCGAGCTTCTCCTCCGAGAACAGGCCGGCCTCGATGCGCTTGGCCAGCTCGACCTCCATCTCGGCGTTGAGCAGCGGGACCTTGCCGATCTGCTTGAGGTAGTCCTTGACCGGGTCGGCGGTCGCTCCGGCGACCATGACCTGCTGCTCGGGCTCGTCGGTGTCGTCGGCGGCGGAGACGACGAAGGAGGCCTGCTTCTCGTCCTCGACGATCGTCGGGTCGGCCTTGACGTCCTTCTCGAACTGCTCGTCGGGCACGTCGGGCAGGATCTTCTTGCCGTCGGGGCCGAGCACCGGCTCCTCGGTCACGACCGGCACCTCGGCGGCGGCGGCCTTCTTCGCGGCGGCGGTCTTGGCCGCGGTCGTCTTGGCGGCGGTGGTCTTGGCCGCCGTCTTGGTCGCGGCGGCCTTGGCCGGAGCGGCCTTGGTGGCGGCGGCCTTGGCCGGCGCCTTCTTGGCCGTCTTGGCGGTGGTGGTCTTGCGGGTCGACGTGGCGGCGACGGCGCGCAGCGAGGCGGCCGGCACGTTCACCGAGATGCCCATCTCGCTGAGGTGGGCCAGCAGCGCCTTGAGGTGGCGCGGCTCGACCGCTGCGTCCTCGCTGGCCTGGCGCACCTCCTCAGGACTGACGCTCCCGGAGGGGGTGCCCTGCTCGATGAGGGACGCGACAGCCGGGTGGGCGAGCACCTCGGCAGGGATCTTGCGTGCGTTCGAGGACACGAACACCTCTCGTCAACTGGCGTGGGGGCGCGGCGAGGCCCGGTGTCGTCAAGAGCCGCGCTGTCATTCTGCCACGGGGGCCCTGAGCGCACCGCATCCGGCCGGGCCCGGAGCGTCCCGGGCGGGTCGGCCCGGGACGGCGTACGGCACGGCGACCGGCGGGTGGCCGGGAGGTGAACGGGGCTCTCAGACGGCGGGTCAGGGCCGTCAGCCGCCGGCCTTCGCCTTGGCCGCGGCCTTCATCTCCTTCTTGTGCTCGCGGACCTTCTGCAGCGAGGCGGGGTCGACGACGTCGGCGACGGAGCGGTAGCCCTCGTGGGCGTAGTCGCCCACGACCTTCTCCCAGCCCTCGGGGCGCACGTCGAGCTGCTTGGCCACGAGCGCGACGAAGATCTGCGCCTTCTGCTTGCCGAAGCCCGGTAGGGCGGTCATCCGCTTGAGGAAGTCGCGTCCGTCGGCGGCCTCGGTCCACAGCCGCTCGGCGTGGCCGTCGTAGGTGTCCTCGACGATGCGGGCCAGCTCCTGCAGCCGCGAGGCCATGGACCCGGGGAAGCGGTGGATGGCCGGCGGCTGGGCGCACAGCGCCGCGAACTCCTCGGGGTCGGCCGCGGCGATCCGCGCCGGGTCGAGGCTGCCGAAGCGCTCCAGCACCTTCGCCGGGCCGCGGAAGGCGTGCTCCATGGGGTACTGCTGGTCGAGCATCATGCCCACGAGCAGCGCGAAGGGGTCGTCGGAGAGCACCTGGTCGGCGGCGTCGTCGCCGGTGATGTGGATGGCCATGGCGCCATCCTGTCCCAGGGTCCCGCGACGGGCCAGCCGCGCCGTCGGGGAGCGGGCTCAGTCGGCCTTGACCGCCAGCACCGGGCAGTGGGCGTCGAGCAGGATCCGCTGGGCGTTGCTGCCCAGGATCAGCTTGCCCACGGGCGAGCGGCGGCGCAGGCCGATGACCAGCAGCTCAGCGTCGTTGGCCTCGGCGATGCTGATGAGGTCCTCGGCCGGCTCGAAGCCGCGCACCAGCTGACGCAGGTCGAACTCGACGCCGGAGGCCTCCAGGCGCGCGCGCACGGCGTCCATGTCGGCCTCGGCCTTGGTGGAGGCGTGCTCGTCGAACTCGGCGCCGCCGCGGTGGGAGTTGACCACCACGAGCTTCTTGCCGCGCAGCGTGGCCTCCTCGATCGCCTTGTCGAGGGCGGCCTCGCCCTCGGCCTTCGCCACGTATCCGACCACCACGGTCCCCATCGGCACTCCTTCGTCGTCGGCTCGACCGACTCGTCATCGGGTCGATCGCCTCCGGGCAACTTAACCGATCCGCGCGCGCTCCGGGAGCCTGTGGACGACGAGGCGCGCCGGGGGATCCCGGCGGGCACCCTGGGGCGGTGCCCCACCCACCCGTACGTCGCGCCCTCGGCCCCGGCGACGCGTGCGGTCTCACCGAGCCGCTCGCGCCCGGGATGGAGGCGCTGCTGCGACGCGCCGTGCTCGACGTGGCGCTCTCGGGCCCGACCCGGGTGCGCCCACCCGTCCTGCACGTGGGTGTGCCGGGCGGGCCGACCGCGGTCTTCGTGCCGCGGACCGACGACCCCGATCTCGACCCGGCGCTGCGCACCGACGTGGTGGCGGCCATGGTGCGCCGGGCGGACCTGCTGGCCGCGGCGGACCGGACGCGGCAGGGGCACGCCGAAGCGGCGCCCACGGCGCCGGTGGTGTGGCTGGTGCGGCTGGGCGACCTGGCCCTCCAGGACGTCGACCTCGCGTGGCTGGCCGCGGCCCGGGCGGCCTACGCGGAGGCGGAGCTGCCGCTGGTGATGGTGGTGGTCAGCCGCACGGCCTGGCGCGACCCCCGCAGCGGGGTGGGGCGGAGCTGGCGGCGCCTGCGGGTGCGGTGAGGCGCGGGCGGCGCGGCACCCGACCGGGCCGCGCTCAGGTCCAGGTGTGCACCGGCTCGTTGGTGTGCATCCGCTCGGTGTAGTCGAGGAGCACCGCGCGCAGCGCGTCGTAGCGGTCCTCCCCTGCACGCTCGGCCATGCGCGCGGCGAACCACTGCGCGCCGTTGACGCCGGTCAGGCAGCGCTGCTCGATGATCCCGAGGAAGCGGTCGCGGTCGGCGGCCGCCACCCCCCACGCCTCGAGGCCCTGGTGGGCCAGCGGGAGAAGGCGGCGCAGCACGAGCTCGGTGGCCTGCACCTGTCCGACGCCGGGCCAGTAGATCTGGGCGTCGATGCCCTGCTGGGCGGCGGCGTGGAAGTTCTCCTCCGCGGCGCTGAACGACATCTGCGACCACAGCGGCCGCTCGCTCTCGGCGAGGGCGCGCACGAGACCGAAGTAGAAGGCGGCGTTGGCGACGGTGTCGGCGACGGTGGGCCCGGCCGCGAGCAGCCGGTTCTCGACGCGCAGGTGCGGCACCCCGTCGGCGACGTCGTAGACCGGACGGTTCCACCGGTAGATGGTGCCGTTGTGCAGCCGCAGCTCGGCGAGGGCGGGGGTGCCGCCGGCCTCGAGCACCTCGAGCGGGTCCTCCTCCTCGGTGACGGGGAGCAGGGCCGGGAAGTAGCGGACGTTCTCCTCGAAGAGGTCGAAGACCGTGGTGATCCACCGCTCGCCGAACCACACGCGCGGGCGCACCCCCTGGGCCTTGAGCTCCTCGCTGCGGGTGTCGGTGGCCTGCTCGAACAGGGGGATGCGGGTCTCGCGCCACAGCTCCTTGCCCAGCAGGTAGGGCGCGTTGGCCGCGGTCGCCACCTGCACGCCTGCGATGGCCTGCGAGGCGTTCCAGTAGGCCGCGAACTGGTCGGGCGAGGTCTGCACGTGGAACTGCGTGGAGGTGCAGGCCGCCTCCGGGAGGATGGAGTCGGAGGTGGTGTCGAGCCGCTCGGTGGCCCCGGCGATCTCGATGGTCAGGTCCTCGCCGCGGGCGTGGAGGATCTGGTCGCTGAGCAGGCGGTAGCGGGGGTTGGAGCTGATGCTGTGCATGCCCATGTGGCCCTCGGCCAGGGTGGGCAGGATGCCGATCATCACCAGGTGGGCCCCCACCTGCGAGGAGCGGCGCTCGGCCTCGTTGAGGCTGGTGCGCAGGGTGTCCTCGAAGGTGCGCAGCCCGCCCTCGCGCAGCCGGGCCGGGGGCACGTTGATCTCGATGTTGAACTGGCCCAGCTCGGTCTGGAAGTCGGGGTCGGCGATCGCCTCGAGGGCCTCGGCGTTCTTCAGCGCCGGGTCGCCGCGGTCGTCGACGAGGTTGAGCTCGACCTCGAGCCCGGTCATCGGGTCGTCGGTGTCGAAGCGCGCCTCGCGCAGCATGCGTGCGAACACGTCGAGGCAGCGGCGCACCTTCTCGCGGTGCCTGGTCCGGTCTGCGCGCGAGAACTCCTGCGCCTCCACCTCTTCGCCCATGCCGCGACCCTAGGGCCCCCGGCGGCCGGCCGCCTCACCCCGCCGACGTCGTCCCGCCGAGCGCACCCGCCCATGTCGTCCGCCCGCAGCCGCGCGCGTCGCCGGGAGACAGACCGCCGGGAGCCAGGCCGCCGGGAGACAGCGGGCGGCGCAGAGGACCACGGCGCCGGCCGCCTGCCGCCGGCCCCGACCTACCAGCCGTGGTCGCGGCCCGCGTCGGGGTCGTCGTCGAGCTCCCCTCGTCGGTCGAGCTCCTCGAGCTCCTCGATCTCCTCGAGGAGGGCGACCAGGTCGGAGCGGCCCGGGCCGCCCGGCGCGTCCCACGCCGCCGGCGGCACCGCGGCCGTCAGCAGCCCGCCGACCAGGCCGGCGAAGGAGTGGTCGGGGTCGACGGCCAGGGCACGGTCGAGGGCGCACCAGGCCAGCGCCCCCTCCCCCGCGAGCCAGGCGCAGAACGCGGTGACGGTGGCCGGGCCGACGACGAGCTCGGGCGGCGTCAGCCGCAGCACCCCGCGCCACAGCTCGGCCCACGCGGCGGCCTCGCGGCGCTCCACCAGCGCGCAGGCCAGGTCGCGCAGCCGTGGGCTGCGCAGCGCGAGCAGCAGCCGGGCGACCTCCTCGGGGTCGGGCAGCGTGCCGTCGACGTGGTGGTCGAGCAGCAGGTCGCGCAGCGCCATCGCCTCGACCAGCTCCCCCGCGGTGTCGCCCGGCGGGGCGAGCGGCCCCTGGGCCACCAGGCCCGCGACCCGGGCGTGGGCCGCGACCTCGGCCGGGCCGGGATCGAGGGAGCGGTCGAGGTCCTCGCGGGTGGGGTGGGTGACCTTGCCCGCGAGCACGGTCTGCGCCACGAACGGGTGCTCGCTGACGTCGTAGGGCACTCCCCAGGGCGGGGCTCCCGGGTGACGGCGCAGCATCGGCCACCAGCGGCGGCCGTCGGCGCGCAGCACGTCGACCACCTCCATGCCGCTCCCCCGGAAGGCCGGCACGAGGGCGCGACGCGCGGCGAGCGCGGTGTGCTCGTCGTCGCTGAAGACGACCAGCAGCACGGCACGCACCCGGTGGCGCACGCACGGCTGCCGGAGCAGGTCGACCATCTCGGTCAGGCCGTCAGGCTCCTGGGCCAGCTGGGCCGCGGTGGGCAGGTCGACCCGCGCGTGGAAGGCCCGCGCGGCCCCGAGCGTGAGCATGGCGACCGACTGCGTCGGGGTGAAGCCGAGCACCGCCGGCACCATGGCGAGGACGTCCTCGGGGGTGCGGGCGACCAGCGGGGCCGTGGCGGCCGGGGCGCGCGGTGTGGACGGGACGGGGCGGGGGGAGCCGGGGGCACCGGGAGTCGTGGTCATGGCACGACGCTCCCCCGCCGCGGCCGCACGCGCCGGGCGCACCGCGAGCCTGTGGAGAGGGTCGGGCGCACGGGTCGCGGTGGAGGACTCGTGGTCCTCGGTGCGGGATGCCCGACCGGGGGCCGCCTCCGGGGAGGGAGTGCGCGGGGCCCGGGCGCGCCGAGGCGCACGCGCGGCGGCCGGCGCGGTGCCCCTGCTCCCGTGTCGTCGCGGGCGAGGACGGGGCCGGCGGGTACGTTGCCGACGTGCGTGCCCAGGCCTCGGTCCTCCACCTGGACCTCGACGCCTTCTTCGCCTCGGTCGAGCAGCGCGACAAGCCGTCGCTGCGCGGCAAGCCCGTCGTGGTCGGCGGCGTCGGCGGCCGGGGCGTGGTGTCGACCGCGTCCTACGAGGCCCGGGTCTTCGGGGTGCACTCGGCGATGTCGACCCGCGAGGCGCGCACGCGGTGCCCGCACGCCGCCTTCCTCACCGGGCGCTTCCACGCCTACCGCGAGGCCAGCGGCGTGGTCATGGGCCTGCTGCGCGCGGTGTCCCCGCTGGTGGAGCCGCTCTCGCTCGACGAGGCCTTCGTCGACCTCGAGCGCGCCGACCTGCCCGACCTCGAGACGCCCACCGTCACCGCCTTCGCCCAGCGGCTGCGCCAGGAGGTCTCGGCGGCGACCGGCGGCCTGACGGCCTCGGTGGGTCTGGGCACCAGCAAGTTCATCGCCAAGGTCGCCAGCGACCTCGACAAGCCCGACGGGCTGACGGTGGTGGCGCCCGGCACCGAGCAGGAGCTGCTGCGCCCGATGAAGGCCACGGTGATCCCGGGCGTCGGGCCGGCCACGGCGGAGCGGCTGCGCCGCGCCGGCATCGTCACCGTCGCCGACCTCGAGGCGGTCAGCGCCGAGGAGCTCGTGCGGATCGTGGGCCGCTCCCACGGCACCGGCCTGTGGCACCTGGCCAGGGCCCTCGACGACCGCCCCGTGGTCGCGGAGCGCGAGGCCAAGTCGGTCAGCGTCGAGGGCACCTACGACACCGACCTCACCGACCGCCGGCTGATGGAGGGGCTGCTCACCCGCCAGGCCGGCGAGGTGGCCGCCCGGCTGGTCAAGCACGGGCTGTCGGGTCGCACGATCACGATCAAGGTGAGGCTGCACGACTTCACCACGGTCAACCGGTCGAGCACCCTGCCCTCCCCCACCGACACCGCCGGCACCATCGCCCGGGTCGCCCGCTCCCTCCTCGGCGACCTGCTCGCCAGCGCCGACCTCAGCGGCGGCGTGCGCCTGCTCGGCGTCGGTGTCTCCGGACTGGCCGACTGGGTGCAGGAGGACCTCTTCGGCGGCACCGACGCCGAGCCCGAGCCCGAGGTGCCCGTCGACCTGCCGACCATGCGGCGCCGCGAGACCTGGCCCCCGGGGCTCGACGTCGAGCACGACGAGATGGGCCGCGGCTGGGTGTGGGGCTCGGGGCGCGGCGTCGTCACCGTGCGCTTCGAGACCGCCGAGACCCCCGCCGGCCCGGTGCGCTCCTACGCCGCCGACGACCCGCAGCTGCACGCCTGGCTGCCGCCCGAGCCCGCCGATCCCGCCGATCCCGTCGAGCCCGCCGAGCCCGTGGGACCCGCCGCGCGCGACACGGTGACCGACGCGGACGGGAGCACCGACGTCGCGGGCGAGAGTGCCGCCGACAGCACGGGCGACGACGGGGAGGTCGGAGAGGTCGGAGAGGTCGGAGAGGTCGGGGAGGTCGGGGAGGACACGGGCGATGACGCCAGCGGCCTCAGCGCGCCACCAGACGCACCGGGTCCCCGGGCCTGAGCTGGGCGCAGCGGGCCACGTGCTCGGCCACCACCACGGCGACCACCGGGTAGCCGCCGGTCGTCGGGTGGTCGGCCAGGAACACCACCGGCCGGCCGTCGGGCGGCAGCTGCACCGCGCCGAGCACCACCCCCTCGCTGGCCAGCTCGCCCTCGCACGCCCGCGCGAGCGGCTCGCCCTCCAGCCGCAGCCCCACCCGGTCGGAGCCACCGCCGACCCGCCACGGCGTGGCCAGCAGCCGCTCCCACCCCGCGCGGCCGAGCCAGTCGGCCCGCGGCCCCGCGGAGACCCCCAGCGCCCCGTCGTACGCCGGCCCGGGCCGCACCACCACCGGGGCCGGAGGGGCCTGCCGCGGACCGAGCGGCAGCACGTCGCCGGGCGCCAGCGGGGCCGGACCGACCCCGGCCAGGGTGTCGCACGAGCGTGAGCCGAGCACGGGGTCGACCGCGATCCCGCCGGCGACGGCCACCCACGAGCGCAGCCCGACCGGCGGCGGGCCCAGGCGCAGCGTCGCGCCCGCCGGCACCCACTCCGCGCGGCCGGTCGACCGGGCGCGGCCGCCGACCCAGACCGTGACGGGGGCGCCGGTGACGGCCACCCACGCCCCGACCGGGCCCCACCGCAGCACCAGACCGCCGAGCAGCACCTCGAGCACGGCGTCGTCGGGCCCGTTGCCCACCAGTCGCCCGGCGAGCGCGGCGGCCGCGGGGTCGAGGGCCCCGGCGCGCGGCACCCCGAGATGGGCGTGCCCGGGACGGCCGCGGTCCTGCACCAGGGTCAGCGGCCCGGGGTCGAGCACCTCCACGTGACCCGCGGGACCCCCGGCCGCCGGCGCCGTGACGGCCCCGGTCACGCGCACCCGCTGTGAGCGTCAGACCCGAGCAGGTCGCGCCCGGGGACGTCATGCCCGGGGGCGTCATGCGAAGGGTGGATGCGCATGCACGATCCGCATGACGTCCACCCCGGACCCACGCCGACCGCGCCACCCCTCACCGCGCCACCCCTCACTGCGCCATGGACCTCACCCGCGCGCCCGGGGACGTCGCGCCCCGGAGCGTCATGCGACAGGTGGATGCGCATGCACGATCCGCATGACGTCCACCCCGGACCCACGCCGACCGCGCCACCCCTCACCGCGCCAGCCCTCACCGCGCCAGTCCTCACCGCGCCACGAACCTCACCCGCGTCCCCGGGGCCAGCAGCGCCGGGCCCGGGTCGAGCCGGTCGGGGTCCCACAGCACGGCGTCGGTGCGACCGATCAGCCGCCAGCCGCCCGGCGAGGCGGTGGGGTAGACCCCGCACCAGCGGTCGGCCAGCGCCACCGACCCGGCCGGCACCCGGGTGCGGGGGGTGGCCAGGCGCGGCACCGCGAGCGCGGCGGGCAGCCCGACGAGGTAGGAGAAGCCCGGGGCGAAGCCGCAGAAGGCGGCCGTGAGCTCGAGGGCGGTGTGGCGCACGACCGCCTCCTGCACCGAGCAGCCCCACAGGGCGGCGACGTCGGCGAGGTCCTCGCCGTCGTAGTCGACCTCCAGGACCACGAGCGGCCCGTCGGTCACCCCGGCCCCGGGGTGCCAGCGCCCGACCGCCTCGCGCACCGCGGCGTGGGCGGCGGCGTCGGCCAGCCCGTCGACGAGCACGGTGGCGGCGGCCGGCACCACGTCCTCCGCGGGCGGGCCCTGCGCTCGCAGCCACGAGGCCAGCGCCGCGGCCCCGTCGGCGTCGTCCACCTCCACGAGCAGGGCGTCCGGGCCGTACGCCAGCACCCGCCGCGCACCGACGCGACCGCTCACGGCGTCGCCACCCGCTCCAGCCACGACCGCCCCGTCGGCGGCGGACCCCGCGCCGCCCGGTCGCCCGCCTGCCCGGCCGCCCGTCCGCTCGTTCACCCCGTCCGCCCCGTGCGCCCGTCGACCGCGCTCGGCGGGGCGAAGGGCCGCAGGTCGAGGCCGGCGGCCTCGAGGGCCGCTCGGACCCGCCAGGCCCGCGCGACCGCCCCGGGGTGGTCACCGTGCACGCAGACCGACTCCACCGCACGCTCGACGGGTCGCCCCGGCGCGTCCCCACCGCGAGCGTCCCCACCGCGAACGTCCCCGCCCCGACCGTCCCCACCCCGGCCGGTCGCGTCCTGACCGTTCCCGTGCTCGCCGTCCCGCTCGCCACCTGCCACGAGGGCGCCGCTCCCCCGGGTCGCGAGCGTGACCGCCCGCGCCGCCACGAGGGCGTCGTCGTCGAGCACCGCCCCCGGCTCGGAGCGCGGCACCAGCCGCCCGGCGGGGGTGTAGCCGCGGTCGGGGAAGCCCTCGAGCACGGTACGCCGCCCGCCGTCGCGCGCGAGGTCGAGCAGCACCCCGGGCATGCCGAGCACGGGCAGGGCCCCGTCGTCGGTGACCGACCCCGCCAGCACCGCCGCGGCCTGCGCGGCGTCGTCGAGGGTGCGGTGGTAGAGCGCGCCGTGGGGCTTGACGTAGGTGACCCGGGTGCCGGCGGCCAGAGCGATCCCCGCCAGCAGCCCCACCTGGTCGGCGACCTGCTCGCGCAGCACGTCGGGCTCGACGTCGAGGGCCACGCGCCCGAAGCGGGCCCGGTCGTCGTACGACACCTGGGCCCCCACCGCCACCCCGGCGGCCACGGCCTGCTCGCACACGGCGCGCATGATCGCGGCGGAGCCGGCGTGGTAGCCGCAGGCGACGTTGGCGCTGGTCACGACGCCCAGCAGCGCGGCGTCGTCGGTGATCTCCTCGCCGAGGTCGGCGTTCAGGTCCACGGGCACGACGCGACGTTACCGACCCGTGGCCGGTCGCGCCGCCGGAGCGCTGGCTAGGGTCGGCTGCATGTCTGAGTCCTCCGCCGCACCGTCCGGCACCGCCAGCCCCGACGCCGAGGCCCCGGCGGCCCCCTCGGCCCCGCCGGTGGCCGACCGACGCCCCACGAGCCGCGAGATCCACGGGCTCACGCGCACCGACGACTACGAGTGGCTGCGGGAGAAGGAGTCCGACGACGTCACCGGCTACCTCGAGGCGGAGAACGCCTGGACCCGGGCGCGCACGGCCCACCTGGGCGACCTGCGGCAGCAGGTCTTCGACGAGATCAAGGCGCGCACCCGCGAGACCGACCTGTCGGTGCCCACCCGCAATTGCGGTCACTGGTACTACGCCCGCTCCTTCGAGGGCCGTGAGTACGGCGCGAGCTGCCGCGTGCCGGTCACCGACCCCGACGACTGGACGCCGCCGCAGCCGGCCGAGGACTGCGCCCCCGACGAGCCGGCCCTGCCCGGCGAGGAGGTGCTGCTCGACCTCAACGCGCTCGCGGAGGGCCACGAGTTCTTCTCCCTCGGCGGCTCGGCCGTCAGCCTCGACGGGCGCCTGCTCGGCTACGCCGTCGACACCGTCGGCGACGAGCGCTACACGGTGCGCTTCAAGGACCTCACGACCGGCGACCTGCTCGACGACGAGCTGACCGGTGTCATGGGCGGGGTGACCTGGCACCCCAACGGCGTCGACTGCCTCTACTCCACCGTCGACGAGTCCTGGCGCCCCGACAAGGTGTGGCGCCACCGCCTCGGCACGGCCCAGGCCGACGACGAGCTGGTCCACCACGAGACCGACGGGCGCTTCTTCACCGGGGTCGGGCGCACCCGCTCCGAGCGGTTCCTCGTGGTCGCGGTGGGCTCGAAGACCACCAGCGAGTACCGCTACCTCGACACCCACGCCGAGCCCGGCACCCCCGAGGCCGCCTGGCAGGTCTTCGCCGAGCGCGTCGAGGACGTGGAGTACTCCCTCGACCACGCCGTCATCGCCGGTGAGGACCTCTTCCTGGTCACCCACAACGCCACCGGCCCCGACTTCGAGCTGGCCACCGCACCCCTGGCTCCCACGCCCGCCAGCGGGTGGACCCCGCTCATCCCCCACGACCCGAGCGTGCGCCTGGAGGACGTCGACGCCTTCGCCGGCCACCTCGTGGTCCACCAGCGCAGCAACGGCCTGACCCAGCTGCGCATCCTCGAGCTCGGCCCCGGGGGCGTGGGCGAGGACTACCTCGTGGAGTTCGACGAGCCGGTCTACACCGTCGGCTCGGGCGGCAACCCCGGCTTCGCCCAGCCGGTCGTGCGCATCGGCTACACCACGCTGGCCGTGCCGTCGTCGGTCTACGACTACGACGTGCGCACCCGCGAGCTCACCCTGCTGCGCCGCACCCCGGTGCTCGGCGGCTACGACCCCGCCGACTACGAGGAGCACCGGCTGTGGGCCACCGCCGACGACGGCGAGCAGGTGCCGATCTCGGTCGTGTGCCGCATCGGTGCGCGTGAGGACGACGGCGGCGGCACCCGCCCGGTGCCGACCCTGCTCTACGGCTACGGCTCCTACGAGGCCTCCATCGACCCCTACTTCTCGGTGGCGCGCCTCTCGCTGCTGGACCGGGGCGCGGCCTTCGCCATCGCCCACGTGCGCGGCGGCGGCGAGATGGGCCGGCGGTGGTACGACCAGGGCAAGACGACCACGAAGAAGAACACCTTCTCCGACTTCGTGGCCTGCGCCCGGCACCTGGTCGACACCGGCTGGGCCACCCCCGACACCCTGGTCGCGGAGGGCGCCAGCGCCGGCGGCATGCTCATGGGCGCCGTGGCCAACCAGGCCCCCGAGCTCTTCGGCGGCATCGTCGCGGGCGTGCCCTTCGTCGACGCCCTCACCACGATGCTCGACGCGACCCTGCCGCTGACGGTCACCGAGTACGACGAGTGGGGCAACCCCGAGGCCGACCCGGAGGTCTACGCCTACATGGCCTCCTACGCGCCCTACGACAACGTGGGCGACCAGGCCTACCCCCCGATCCTGGCCGAGACCTCGCTGCACGACACCCGGGTGCTCTACGTCGAGCCCGCCAAGTGGGTGGCCAAGCTGCGGGCCACCGGGCCCGACTCCCGCCCCGACGTGCTGCTGCGCACCGAGATGGCCGGGGGCCACGGCGGGGTCTCCGGGCGCTACAAGTCGTGGCACGACCGGGCCTTCACCCTGGCGTGGATCCTGGACCGGATGGGGCTGGCCGGCACCACACCCCGGTGAGCGGGTGAGGGGCGCCGTCCGGGCGCGGTGGGCCGCCGGACGGCGTCCGGACCGGCGGCCGACCGGTCCTTGGGGGTGAGGTTCTGAGAAGTGGCTGAGAGTTGACTGGTCACGCAACTCTCGGTGGTCGCCGAGCGTCGTGCTGGGTGAAGGCCCACCGAGAAGGACCGGAATCCTCCGGCCACGGTGGGCGTTGAACACGACGTGAGACGCACCGACTGCGCCCACGAGCAGAAGGAGAGGGTCCCGATGGCTAGCAGCACCGGCAGCACCGCCACCCGCACCCGGGCCACATCGACCACCCGAGAGATCGAGGGCCGCGACAGCGTGGGCCTCTACCTCGACGAGATCGCCCGGAACGCGCTCCTCGACGCCGCCACGGAGGTGGAGCTGTCGAAGACGATCGAGGCGGGGTTGATGGCCGAGCACCTCCTCGCTCAGGGCCGCATCGGCCGTCGCAAGGGCGGCGCCCCCCTCTCGGCCAACGCCGAGGAGCTGGAGTGGCTGGCCGAGGAGGGCCGCAAGGCGGTGGACACCTTCATCACCGCCAACCTGCGTCTCGTCGTGTCGATCGCCCGCAAGTACGGCCGGGCCCAGATGCCGATGCTCGACCTGATCCAGGAGGGCAACACCGGCCTCATCCGGGCGGTCGAGAAGTTCGACTACACCAAGGGCTACAAGTTCTCGACCTACGCCACGTGGTGGGTGCGCCAGGCCATCACCCGCGGCATCGCGCAGCAGGCCCGCGTCGTGCGCCTGCCCGTGCACGTCGTGGAGGAGCTCAACCAGGTCGGTGGCGCGCGCCGCACCCTGGAGCGCCAGCTGGGCCGCGACCCCGAGCCGGCGGAGATCGCCGCCGAGCTCGGCATGGACGTCGACCGCGTGCTCGACCTCATGTCGTGGGGCCGCGAGCACGTCAGCCTCGACACCCCCGTCGACGAGGACGGTGACACCAGCCTCGGTGACCTGATGGCCCAGGAGACCTCCCCCGGTCCCGACCTGACCGTCCTCGACACCGAGTCGCGCGACCGTCTCAACGCCCTCGTCGGGCACTTGGACGACCGGGCCGCCGACATCATCCGCTCGCGCTACGGCCTCACCGACGGACGCCAGCACAAGCTGGCCGACATCGGCGCCAAGCACGGCATCTCCGCCGAGCGGGTCCGCCAGCTGGAGCGGGAGGCGCTGCAGAAGCTGCGCCGCTTCGCCGACCCCGACCTGGCCGCCGGCTCGGCCGCCTGACCGCACGCACGACCCACGAGAGCCCCCGCCCCTCGGGCGGGGGCTCTCGTGCGTCCCGAGGTGCCGCGGGCGGCCAGGAGCCGGCCTAGGAGCCGGCGCGGGCGTCGCGACGCTCCTGGAGCCGCTGCTGCGCGGCCTCCAGGTAGGCCAGGCAGGGCGCCTCGGCCTCGGGGTGACGCTCGGTGAGGTGGAAGGTCCAGCGGTCCATGGCCGCGAGGTAGCCGTTGTCCTCACCGGGGCGGAAGGTCCACCAGGCGCGGGTGCCCTTGGCCGTCGTGGTCGAGCAGCGCACGCAGCTGATCTTGTAGACGAAGGCCTCGTCGGCCCCCACCTCGATCCGCACCAGCGCCAGGGCACCGCCCTCGGCCTTGGCCTTGCGCTCGCGCGCCGATCGGCTCGCCACCATGTCGACCTCCTCGTCGTCGACCTGCGAGGCTACCGCCGTGCCGGCCGCGGCCCCGCAGCGCGGCGTCTCACCCGTCGACCAGACGCGCGTGCACCTCGGCCACCCGGGCGCGCAGGTCCTCCAGCGAGCCGGTGTTGTCCACGACGTACGTCGCCACCGCGCGGCGCTGCTCGCGGGTGGCCTGGGCGGCGATGCGCGACTCGGCGTCCTCCCGGGTCCAGCCCCGGTGGGCGACCATGCGCTCGAGCTGGAGCTCACGCGGGGCGTCGACGACGACCACGGCGTCGAAGTCGCCGGCGCGCCCCGACTCCACCAGCAGCGGGATGTCGTGGACGACCAGGTCGTCGGGCCCGGCGGCCGCCTCGGCCTCGGCGTAGCGCTCGAAGACCAGCGGGTGCACGATCGCCTCGAGGCGACGCCGCGCCTGCTCGTCGCCGAACACCAGCCGCCCCATCGCGGGCCGGTCGAGGTCGCCCTCGGGGGTCAGCAGCCCCTCACCGAACTCCTCGACCACCCGGGCCAGCCCCGGGGTGCCCCGCTCGACCACCTCGCGGGCGAGCTGGTCGGCGTCGATGACGACGGCGCCCAGCTCGCGCAGCAGGGTCGAGACCGTGCTCTTGCCCGAGGCCACGCCCCCGGTCAGTCCGACGCGCACCTCAGAACTCGTAGCCGAAGCGCTTGAGGTCGCGGGCGAAGACCTCGGCGACCTTGTCGCGCATCGCGTCGGTGTAGCGCTCGCGGTAGTCGGTGGGGGTGCCGGAGTTCAGCCGCGGGATCTCCGTGGGCCACTCGGCGCCGAGACGGTCGAGCACGGTGCGCAGGTCGGCCTCGAAGCTCTCCTGGCGACCGATGAAGTCGGCCGTGCGCTGCTTGGTGCGCAGGTAGGCGATCTGGGGGCTGTTGAGCTGCCCCTGCCGGTCGAGCCCCTCCATCACGAACGACTCGAAGTCGGGGTAGCGCTCCTGCACCAGGCGCCACAGCCGGTTGCCCGCGAGCCGCTCGGCGGCCTTGGCGTTGCCCTCGGCGACGTACCGCTCGTTGCGCTTGATCATGGAGTGCCACGACAGCAGCCGGGCCCACGGGTTGCGCACGAAGCCGAAGATCCAGTAGTCGGCGAGCTCGGGGTGCTGCCTGAGCGCCGGACCCAGCTGGGCGTGGCGGCCCTGCGGCAGGTCGCGCACGTAGGCGACGTCGGGCAGCACCGCCTGGAGCATCGAGTCGATGGTCGACCCGCCGGTCTTCTGCACGTGGACGAAGAGCACGCGCGCCTCGTGGGAGACCATCATGGGCGGCAAAGTACCAGCCCCGCCCGCCGACGCCACGAGGGCCCGGCCACCTCTCGGTGACCGGGCCCTCGGGCGTCGTGCGGGTGCTGCGTGGTGCGGGTGCTACGGGATGCTGCAGGTCAGCTCGCGCCGCCGGTGAGCTTCTCGCGCAGGGCCTGGAGCGCCTCGTCGGAGGCCAGCGAACCGCCCTCGGACTCCGTCTCGTCCTCGGTCGAGCCCGAGGAGTACGACGTGGCCTCGCCGGCCTCGACCTCGGCCACCTTGGCCTCGGCCTGCTGCTTGACGTGGGCCTCCCAGCGAGCGTGCGCCTTGGCGTACTGCTCCTCCCAGACCGCCCGCTGCTCGTCGAAGCCCTCGAGCCACTCGCCCGTCTCGGGGTCGAAGCCCTCGGGGTAGACGTAGTTGCCCTGCTCGTCGTAGGTCGCGGTCATGCCGTAGAGGGTCGGGTCGAACTCCTCCACGTCGGCGGCCGCGGCGGTCTCGTTGGCCTGCTTGAGCGACAGCGAGATGCGACGACGCTCGAGGTCGATGTCGATGATCTTGACCATGACGTCGTCGTTGACCTGGACGACCTGCTCGGGGATCTCGACGTGACGCTCGGCGAGCTCGGAGATGTGCACCAGGCCCTCGATGCCCTCCTCGACGCGGACGAACGAGCCGAAGGGCACCAGCTTGGTGACCTTGCCGGGCACGATCTGACCGATCTGGTGGGTCCGGGCGAAGTGCTGCCACGGGTCCTCCTGCGTCGCCTTGAGCGACAGGGAGACACGCTCGCGGTCCATGTCGACGTCGAGCACCTCGACGGTGACCTCGTCGCCCACGGCGACGACTTCGGAGGGGTGGTCGATGTGCTTCCAGGACAGCTCCGAGACGTGCACCAGACCGTCGACGCCGCCGAGGTCCACGAACGCACCGAAGTTGACGATCGAGGAGACGACGCCCTTGCGGATCTGACCCTTCTGCAGCTGGGTCAGGAAGCCGTGGCGGACCTCCGACTGGGTCTGCTCGAGCCAGGCACGGCGCGACAGGACCACGTTGTTGCGGTTCTTGTCGAGCTCGATGATCTTGGCCTCGAGGGTCTGGCCGACGTAGGGCTGCAGGTCGCGGACGCGACGCATCTCCACGAGGGAGGCCGGCAGGAAGCCGCGCAGGCCGATGTCGAGGATGAGGCCGCCCTTGACGACCTCGATGACGGTGCCCTCGACGACGCCGTCCTCCTCCTTGACCTGCTCGATGGTGCCCCAGGCGCGCTCGTACTGAGCGCGCTTCTTGGACAGGATCAGGCGGCCTTCCTTGTCCTCCTTCTGGAGGACCAGGGCCTCGACCTCGTCGCCGACCGAGACGACCTCGGCGGGGTCGACGTCGTGCTTGATCGACAGCTCACGCGAGGGGATGACGCCCTCGGTCTTGTAGCCGATGTCCAGCAGGACCTCGTCGCGGTCGACCTTCACGATGGTGCCGGCGACGATGTCGCCGTCGTTGAAGTACTTGATCGTCGCGTCGATGGCGGCGAGGAAGTCCTCTTCCGACCCGATGTCGTTGATCGCGACCTGAGGCGCGTCGTAGTCGGGAAGAATGGAGATGGTGCTCGTCATAAGGGAAGTATTTCCTTGGATGGGCAGAAGTCGTGCGGGCACGCCCGAGGTCGGGTTTCACTACCGGTGGATCGGTGCCCGGGGCGATCGCGACGCGGTGGGCGAGGCGGCTGGGCGTGGTAGCGAGCGAGGGTCCACTCCGTCTGGGACGCAGGCAGACTTCAGGCGTCTGGCCAGACTACGCCGCGGCGCGCGCGGCAGTCCAACCCGCACCCCTGTGCCGACGCGCCTTCGGCGGGGCTCAGCCCGGGGGCTCGTCGGCCGCCGCGTCGCCGGCGCGGGCGATCGCGCGGAGCAGGACGTCGGCGCGTGCGGCGGCGGGGTTGGCGTCGCGGCGCGAGGCGAGGTCGACCAGCGCCGCGAGGTCGGCGGCCCGGGCGAGCACCAGGGCCTCCTCCGCGCTGACGTCCAGGGCGTCGGCGTACGTCGCGACGGCGGCGTCCTGGAAGACCGGGGCCCGGTGGTGGCGCACGAGGTTGCCCAGGTCGGTGAAGGGCAGCCCCGCGTGGGCGTACTCCCAGTCGACGAGGCCGGTGAGCCGCTCGCCGGCCGGGCGGGCGGGGTCGAGGAGCACGTTCTTGGGGTTGGCGTCGCTGTGCACGAGGCACACCCCGTCGACGGCGTCCAGCGCCTCCTGGGCGTCGACGGCGGCCGCGAGCAGGCCCGTCCACTCCGCCGGCGTGAGGTGGTCGAGACGGTCGGCGTAGACCTCCACCAGCGCCGGCAGGCCGTCGACGTCGTAGGGCGGCTCGTGCACCCCGACGCTCAGGTCGGCGTCGACGAAGGGGCCCCAGCGCAGCATCCGGATCCCCGCCAGCCGCGCCAGCGCCGCGCCGAGCTCCTCGCCCAGGGCGGCCAGCTCCTCGTCGGAGGCGAGCTCGGCGCTCGCCCCCGCCGACCCCGCGGGCGGGTCGGCCAACGGGTCGGCGCGGCGCAGGACCAGGTCGCCGCGCGTGCCCGGCAGGAAGGAGGTGACCAGCAGGCCCGGCAGTCCGCGGTCGGGGTCGCCGTGCCTGACCTCGAGCACCTGCGGCACCGGCACCGTGCCGCGCGCCAGCCGCAGCACCGCCGCGTCGACCGACGGCGCGGCCGGCCCCCGGCCGCCGGCGTAGATCCGCACGACCGAGCGCTCACCCCCGGTCTCGGCCAGGAACGTCTCCCCGGAGTAGCCGCCCTCGAGCGGTCGGAGGCCCGCCGCGAGACCGCCGGGGGCGCCGGTGTGCTCGGGGGCGTGCTCGGAGGGGGGCACCGTCATGGCCAGGATGCTGCCACGGCCTCCGCGCGACGGCGCTGCGCCGTACGGTGAACCCGTGAGTCCCGACGTGCCCAGCCGCCCCGTCCCCCGCTCCCCGCGTCGACCGGCGCCGGGCTGGCCCACGGGCCTGCCGCGGGAGGTGCCGCGCGACCTCGGCGGCGTGCTGGGTGTGCTCGGCGAGGCGGCCAGGCTCCCCGTGCGGGTCGGGGTCGCCGCCACCCAGACGACGCTCCAGCTGGGCCGTCTCGCGGCTCCCGACGGGCCCGTGCGCCGCCCCGGCGGCTACGCCGACCTGGTGCTGCGGGTCATCGGCGAGCACGGCTACGCCCAGCAGCTGGTGGAGCTGCTCACCGACGAGGACGGCCCGATGCGGCTGGCCCGCACCGTCAACGAGCTGATGGAGCCCGGTCGTCCGGTCGCCCGCCTGCTCGAGCGCGACGGTCTGCTCGACCGGCTGCTGGCCGACGAGGGCCCGCTGGCCCGGCTCACCGCCGCCGACGGCGGGCTGGAGCGGCTGCTGGGGCCCGACGGCCCGGTCGAGCGGCTGCTGGCCCCCGACGGGGCGCTCGAGCGCCTGCTCGCCGAGGGTGGCGCACTCGACCAGCTCATCGCCCACGAGGGCGTGCTCGACCGGCTGCTGCAGACCGGCGGCGCGCTCGACCGGCTCACCGCCGCCGACGGGGTGCTCGACCAGGTGCTGCGCCCGGACGGGCTGGCCGACCGGATGCTCACCGAGGACGGCTTCGTGGAGAAGCTCATCGCCGACGGCGGCACCCTCGACCAGCTCGTGGCGCTCGGCGCCACGCTCGAGGGCATCCAGCCGCGCCTGGTGGAGCTGGCCCGGATCGTGCCGGCGCTCGCCGAGTCGGCCGACGCGCTCGGTCGGGCCGTCGGCCCGCTGGGCGACCTGGCCGGCCGCCTGCCCGGGCGCCGCAAGCCGACGCCGCTCGCGCCGTGAGCGCCCTGCCGCCGCAGCCCGACCAGGCGCCCGACTCCCGCTCCCACCCGCCCCTCCCGCCGGTGCGGGTGGAGCGCCGCGACGTCGGCGAGGAGGAGTCGCGGCGCGCCAACGGCCCCGACTGGGACCGCTACGCCGACGACTACCAGGCCACCCACGGGGAGTTCCTCGGCGACGCCGGCTTCGTGTGGGGCCCGGAGGGCCTGACCGAGGCCGAGGCCGGCGTGCTCGGCCCGGTGGCGGGCCGCGACGTGCTCGAGGTCGGCTCGGGCGCCGGGCAGTGCAGCCGCTGGGTGCGCGACCAGGGCGGACGCTCCTTCGGCGTCGACCTGTCCTACCGCCAGCTCCAGCACTCGCGGCGCATCGACGAGGGCACCGGCGTGGTCGTGCCCTCGGTGCAGGCGACCGCCACCCACCTCCCCTTCGCCGACGCCTCCTTCGACGCCGTGTTCTCCTCCTTCGGGGCGCTGCAGTTCGTGCGCGACCTCGACCGGGCCGTGGCCGAGACCGCGCGGGTGCTGCGACCGGGCGGCCGCTTCGCCTTCTCCATCACCCACCCGACGCGCTGGATGTTCCCCGACGACCCCGGCGAGGCCGGCCTGGTCGCGTCGCAGTCCTACTGGGACCGCACGCCCTACGTCGAGGTCGACGACGCCACCGGCGAGGTGTCGTACGTCGAGCACCACCGCACCCTCGGCGACTGGGTGGGGGTGCTGGCCGGTCACGGCTTCGCGATCGTGCGGCTGGTGGAGCCGGAGTGGCCCGAGCACCACGACCGGGTGTGGGGCGGCTGGTCGGCCACCCGCGGCCGCTGGACCCCGGGCACCGCGATCTTCGCCTGCGACCTGCGCTGAGCCCGCGCCGTCGAGGCCCGTGACGGCCCGTGACGCCGGCAGGCCCCGGACCGTGTGGTCCGGGGCCTGCGGGTGGTGCTGGTGGTGCGGGTGCGGCCCGCGACGGGTCCGCGAGACCGGTCAGCGACCGGCGGGCGTCCTGTCGCGGTGCGTCGTGCTGGCCGTGCCCGCGGTGCGCGGGCGCGCGCGCAGGAGGAGCACGGCGCCGGCGACGAGCAGCAGGCCGCCGCCGACGAAGCCGACGATCGGCACGGTGCGGGTGATGAGGTCGAGGCTGGCGATGTTGTCCTCGGCGTCGGCGACGTTGGTCGCCTGCTGGTCCTCGGTGAAGGCCAGCTGCAGGTCGAGGGCCTGCGTGCCGTCGTCGAGGTAGCGCTGCTGGTCGTCGGTCTGGTGGATGATCGCGCCGGTGCGCGGGTCGACGTAGATCTCCTTGACGTCGTCGTAGGTGCCGTTGAGCTCGAGCAGCGCGCTGACCACGATCGGCGCGTCCTGGATCTCCACGCGGTAGACGTAGGTCTCGAGGCCCATGACGTCCTCGGTGCGGTCGTAGACCGCGTCGACGCCCTCGCCGGTCACGCTGTCGAAGTAGGTGTAGGTGGTCTTCTCCGCGTCGAAGGGCCACTTGTTGACGACGCCCTCGTGGGCCGCGGCCTGCGCCGGCAGCTCGTCGGACTCGACCGACTCGGCGGTCGTGCGGTCGGTGGCGAAGAAGTCGTCGGCACCCGACAGCACCGACTCGTCGTCGAAGGCCGGGCACTCCTCGGTGGCCTCGGTGCCGTAGACGGCGCAGGAGCGGTTGAAGAACACCGCGGTGTCGTCGCTCGAGGCCTCGCTGTCGCTCTTGGTGATGCTGAGGGCGTAGATCGGCTCCGCCGCACCCAGCTCGTTGGTGGCGGTGTCGAGGCGCGCGGCCTCACCGCTGAGCACCGTCACCGAGTCCACGTCGATGGGGGTGCGCTTGACGGCCCCCGGTGCCCACGTGAGGGCGACCACGGCCGCCACCACCAGGAATGCCCCCAGGCCCACGAGGACCCGTCCCAGAATCTTCATCCACTTCCCTCCCAGAAAGATCGATCGGCGAACCGTAACCCATCTGGAGGACGAAGTGTGCCTCCCGTCACAGGCTGTTACCGAACAGTAGGAATCGGTGGCCCGCGGCGCGCCTGTGCCAGACTCGCCGGCGTGCCAGACCAGCCGTCGACGTCGACCCGCACGACCTCGGACGACGCGGCGGTCTCGGCACCTCCCGCGCGCCACGACCGGCCGCCGACCGCCGGCGCGCGCCCCCTCGTCCTCGGCGCGTGCTCGATCCTGGTGGCGGCCCACCTGGCCCTGCGGGCGTGGGCGCTCTACCCGAGCTGGTTCTACCTCGACGACCTCCAGATGCTCGACGACGCCGAGCGCTCCGGCCTCGGTGCGGGCCTGCTGCTGGAGCCCTACGACAGCCAGTTCATGCCGCTCGGCCGGTTCCTCGCCTGGGTGGTCACCACCGGTGGCGACGTCGACTGGGCCCTCGCCGCCACGACCACCCTGCTGCTGCACCTGCTGGCCGCGGCGGCCTGCGTCTGGATGCTGGTCGTGCTCTTCGGGGCCCGCTGGGCGGTCGTGCCCCTGCTCGCCCTCTACCTCTCCAGCGCCATGACCCTGCCGGCCGCCATGTGGTGGGCGGCCAGCCTCAACGCGCTGCCGCTGCAGGTCGCGTTCTTCTCCTCGGTCGCCGCCTGGACCTGCTACCTGCGCACCGGGCGGCTGCGCTGGCTCCTCGTGACGCTGGTAGCGCTGTCCTTCGGCCTGCTGGGCTACGTCAAGGCGCTGGTCCTGCTGCCGATGCTCGCGGCGTACGCGCTCGGGTGGTTCGCCGAGGGCGGTCCGGCGCGACGTGCGCGCGTGCTGGCCCGTCGCTTCTGGCCCGCCCTGGTCGGCTGCACCGCCCTGGCGGTGGCCTACCTCGTGCACTACCTGCTGCGGGTGCCCTCGCTGGCCGAGGAGACCTCGGGCTCGGTGGCCGGCGGACTGGCGGAGACGATGCTCGGCCGGTCGCTGTCCACCGGGCTGCTGGGCGGTCCGTGGCGCTGGAGCGACGTCAACCCGCCCGCCGGGCTGGCCGATCCGCCCGACCTGCTCGTGCACCTCGCCTGGGTCGCCCTGACGCTCGGCGGGCTCTTCGTCGTGCTCCGGCGCACCGGGGCGGCCCGGGCCTGGGCGCTGCTGGCCGCCTACGCGGCCGCCTCCTACGTGCTGCTGCTGGTCACCCGGGCGCCCGTCGTCGGGGAGGTGGCGGGGCTGGAGTACCGCTACCTCAGCGACGTGGCCTGCGCCGCCGTGCTGTGCCTGGGGCTCGCCGTCCTGCCCCTGGCCGGGGCGCCCGGCTCGAGCCGGCCCCGGGACACCCCGCTGCTGCTGGTGGTCGTGGGGCCGCGGGTCCTCACCGTCGCCACCGTCGTGGTGGTGGTGGCCGGGGTGGTGAGCTCGGTGCTCTACGCCCGCATCTGGCACACCGACAACCCCGGCGAGACGTACCTGCGCACGACCCAGGCCGAGTTCGCCGGTCTCGGGGCCGTCGACGTGGCCGACACCGTGGTGCCCGACGAGGTGGTGCCCGGCTACCTCTACCCGTTCAACACGACGGTCAGGCTGCTGCCGGTGGTGGTCGACAACGCGCGCTTCCCCTCGGTCACCGACCGCCTCGTCGCCCTCGACGCCCAGGGACGCCCGCGGCGCGCCGTCATCGACCCCGTGGCCGTGGCCGAGGAGGGGCCGCGGCCCGGCTGCGGGTGGGCCGTGCGCGAGGGCCGCTCCCGCACCGTGCCCCTCGACGACACGGCCTTCGACTACACCTGGTGGGTGCGGGTCGGCTACCTGTCGTCGGCCGCCGACACCGTCACCGTCGAGGTGGGCGACCGCACGGTCGAGGCGCCGGTGGACGCGGGCCTCGGCAGCCTCTACGTGGAGGTGACCTCCGCGGTGTCGTCTGTCACCCTGGACGGGCTGTCGCCGGGGACCACGATGTGCGTCGACGTCGTGGAGGTGGGCACAGCCGTCGCAGGAGGTCCGTTGTGAGCACACCGTCGCACGCCCGGCTCGAGGCCGGGGCCGACTCAGGGACCGATTCAGGGACCGCCTCCGGGACCGCCACGGGGGCCCGCAGCGCGACCGCCGCGGCCCCCGCTCTCCCCCAGGGCTCGCTCGTGCCCCCGCCGGCGCGCAACGGCCCCGACTTCGCCGCACTCGACGCGCTGCGCGCCGTGGGCGCGCTGTGCGTGCTCACCACCCACGTCGCCTTCTGGTCCGGCGACTACACCGGCAACGGGTTCTGGGGCACGCTGCTGGCCCGGCTCGACGTCGGTGTCGCGCTCTTCTTCGTGCTCTCGGGCTTCCTGCTCGCCCGCCCCTGGCTCGCCGCCACGGCCGACCGCAGGCCGACGCCGGCGACACCGGACTACCTGTGGAAGCGCTTCCTGCGGATCGCCCCGCTCTACGTCGTGACCGCGGCCCTCGCCCTGGCGTTCGTGCGCAGCAACGCCGACCTGTCGTGGGGCGACCGGATCGCCACGCTCCTCATGCTCGACACCTTCCGCTCCCCGCTGCTGCCCGGTGGGCTGACCCACATGTGGAGCCTGGCGGTCGAGGTCACCTTCTACCTCGCGCTGCCGGCCCTCATGGTCGCGCTGCTGGGCCGTCGCCGGGTGCGGGCGGCCCGCGGCCTGCGCCCGGCCCGGGTCCTGGTCGGCATCGCGGCGCTCGTCGTGGTCACCGCCTGGTGGCACCTCGACGGCGCGGCCCGGGTGAGCCCCCACACCGATGGCGCCCCGCTGCAGTGGCTGCCGGCGTACCTGTCGTGGTTCGCCCTCGGCCTGCTGCTCGCGCTGGCCCACGTGCTGCACGAGCGGGGGGCGTGGGAGCGCCTCACCGCGCCGCTGGTGGCGCTGGGCCGTCAGCCCGGGAGCTGCTGGGCCCTGGCGGCCGGCCTGCTGCTCGTGGCCGCGACCCCGGTGGCCGGACCCTCGATGCTCGACGCCCCGACGCCGGGGCAGTCGCTGACCAAGAGCCTGCTCTACGCGGTGGTCGGGCTGCTGGTCGTGGTGACCGGGGTCTTCGCCGACCCCACCAGCCGCTACGCCCGGGTGCTCTCCCACCCCTCCGCCCGGCGGCTGGGCTGGATCTCGTTCGGGATCTTCTGCCTGCACCTGCCGCTGCTGCACCTGGTGATGTGGGCGACGCCGTGGGAGCTCTTCGAGGGCCACGGCGTGCCGCTGTGGCTGCTGACGCTCGCGCTGTCGCTGGTGGCGGCGGAGGTGTCCTACCGCCTCGTCGAGCGCCCGGCGATGCGCCTGCGCGGACTCGTGGGGAGCCGCTCGGCCAGCCGGCCGGGGAGCCGCACCCCCTCCGGTCCGGCGACGAGCAGCCCCACCAGCGGCACCAGCATCAGGTAGACCGGCCACGCCGCCTCGCCGGCCCACCCGTCGCTGCTGCCCCAGGGCGTCACGGCGTAGGCGCCGGCGACGACGAGGACGGGCACGGCGACCGCCCAGGCGAGCGCGTCGCCCGCCCCCCGGCGCTCCAGCGGCCCGGCCGCACCCCGCACGAGCACCGTGACGACGACCGCCACGACCACGCCGGGCCAGCCGGCCACGGCGCCCGCGCCGAGCAGCCCGGCGCCGGCCAGCAGGGCGCCCGGCACCCGGCGGTCGGTCAGCGGTGCGGCGTCGTCGGGCCACCCGCGGCGTCGGCCGAGCAGAACGAGGACGAGCAGGGCCACCAGCCCGATGAGCCCGGCCAGCAGACCGGCGCGGTAGGCGCGGTCGGGTGCGAACACCGCCTCGACCGGGGCGGCCTCGGGCTCCGCTCCGTTGGCCGTTCCCGTGGCCGTTCCCGTGGCCGCTCCCGTGGCTGCGGAGGGGGCGGTGGCGTCAGGGAGCAGCCAGCCCTGCTGCCAGCCGTCGACGACCACCGGGGTCAGGTCGATCCCCTCCTGCGAGGCCCGCCAGCCGGTGTTGGCGTTCTGCCGCAGTACCACGAGCGCGTCGCCGGCGGCGGGCTCCACCGTGCGGGTGTCGGGGGTCCGGCGCCACGGCAGTGCCTGCTCCCCCGCGCCCAGCGGGAGGGCGGCCTGCGCGGGGTCGGTGAGCACGAGCGCGTCGACGGCGAGCGCGGCGCTGCTGGGGGCGTCGACCAGCACCTCGCCGGCGGGCAGGTCGAGGGTGGCGCCGCCGCACAGCCGGCCGTCGACGACCTCGCCGCGGGCCAGGTCGGCGGGCGCGGCCTCCAGCGCGGTGGGGAGCGTCTCGCCGTCGACGACGACGTCGGGGCCGGTACCGCAGGGGTAGGCCACCGGCTCGGTGGGCAGCGCCAGCGGGAGGTACTCCACCCCACCCAGGTCGAGCTCGGAGATCCCCACCCCGAGGTCGATCCCGGCGGCGGCGAAGTCGAGGCTCGTGGTGCCGTCGGCCTCGAGCACCTCGAGGCGGAGCCGGTCGGTGCGGATCGGGGCCAGGCGCGCCCGTCCGTCCTCGAGGTCGATCGTGCGCTGCCCGTCGGGCCAGATGAGCCGCAGCCGGGTCGGGGCCCGCACGGCGGCGTCCTCGTCGACGTCGACCGCGATCCGTCGCAGCGTGCGCTGCCCGAGCCAGGAGAGCTCCAGCGCCGGGCGCAGGTCCTCGGGGTCGGCGGTCCACGTGGTGCCGGGGTCGCCGTCGACGGCGGCCAGGGCACCACCGCGCGGGTCGGGCACGGCGGTGCTGCTGACGTCGACCGACACCGGCTGGTCGCGCAGCGCGAGCCGGTCCAGCTCCGGTCTGCCGCGCGGCACCAGGCTCAGCCGGGTGTCCCACGCCGAGGCGGCGTCGAGGGTGAACGCGCGGCTCAGGCCGGCGGCCTCCTCGTCGTCGCGGTCGCGGCCGGCCACGCAGCGCACGTCGCCGTCCACGACGACGCAGCCGCGGCGGGCGTCGCGGTCGCGTCGCAGCACGACCGCGGCCGGGTCGCCCCACGACCCGGGCAGGGTCGGCAGCACGAGGCGGCGGCGTACGTCGACCCCGGGCAGCGCGACCTCCGCCAGCGACAGCGCACGACCGGCCACCCCGGAGGCGTCCTCGACCTGGACCCAGGTGGTCTCCCCGGCCGGCAGGGCGGTCTCGCGGACGTCCCCGGGGCCGAGCCGGACTTCCTCGCCCAGCCCGGCCTCGGTGCGCACCCGCACGAGCTGGTCGTCGGTGGCGCCGGGCCCGCCCTTGAGCCGCACGGTGCCGCCGGCCAGGGGCTGCTCGAGGTCGAGGCGCCACCACGCCGACGAGGAGGACAGCGGGGCCGTCTCCCAGGCGGTCGCGGGGTCGCCGTCGACCGCGGCGTAGGGCAGCGCGCCGCGGCGCGTGCCACCGACCGCGGTGGCGTCGGAGGCCGAGGAGGACGCCGAGACGGCGCGTGCGCCCTCGAGCCGCACCGTCGTCGACCAGCGCCCGGCGTCGGCGGGCAGGTAGTCGCGCGCCGGGTTGCCGGTGCGCCGCACGTCGCCGGGCGTCAGCGCGGCCGAGGCGCCGTCGTGGAGGCGGGCGAAGCCGCGCTCGCGGGCGCGGAGCCCGTCGGTCAGCACCACCGGGGCCTCGAGGCCGCCGTCGTCGCCGACCAGGGCACCCGCGCCCTCCGCACCGTCGGCGGCGAGCACGGTCGGGGTGTCGTCGAGGAGCCCGAGCCGCGACAGGTCGAGCAGGTCCTCGGGGCCGCCGGCCACGACCACGGGCTGCTCGGTGCCCACCGCGAGCCGACCGCCGTCGGGCACCGCCCACACCTCGACCGCGGCCTGCAGCGACTGCCAGCCGCCGTTGACGAGCACCCGCTCGCCGTCGACCTCGTCGAGCAGCGAGCCACCGCCGACGTCGGGCCCGAAGGTCGCCACCCGCTCCAGCCCCGGGCTGTCGGCGAGGGCGGCGTGCACCAGCACGGGGTCGGGCACGTCGCCGTCGCGGGCCAGGTCGTTGCGCACCACGAGGTGCTCGACCCCGGCGCGCTGCAGGTAGGCCACCAGCGCCGCCGACCCCTCGCCCTGGGCCAGCCGCTCCTCGATCGTGTCGAGCATGCGGATGTTGCCCGGGCGGGTCAGCGGGATCACGTTGCGCACCGCCCAGGGCGCGTCGGCCAGCCACTGCAGCGGCTCGTCGCGCGGGCCGCCCCACACGTACTCCCCGAAGGCCGAGCCCGGCACGAGCAGGTCGGTGCCGCCCGGGTCCGTGTCGTCCTCGGCCGCCAGCCACGCCGCCGTCTGCTCCCAGTACGACGGCACCCCGAGGGTCGCGCCCGCCGGGGTCACCCGGCCCAGGGCCGCCGGCAGCGCCGCACCGGCCACGACGGCCAGGGCCATGCCCACGACGGCGGTGCGGTTGACCCGCTCCAGGCGCGCCTGCGGACCGGCGCCGGGCCCCTGCGGGGTGTCGACGTCGGCACGGTCGTCGCGGCCCCGCGCCAGCACCCGGTCGAGCACGAGGGCCAGCCCCACCACCAGCGGCAGACGCAGCACGGGGTCGAACTTGTGCACGTTGCGCAGCGGCGCCAGCGCGCCGTCGAGCAGCCCGCGGACGTCGGCGGCCCACCAGCCCTCGACCGCGCCGGTGTGGCCGGCCCCGACCATGAGCACGCCGAGGAGCACCGAGAGCACGAGGAAGGAGCGGTGCGGCGTGCGCCGGTGGGCCAGACCGGCCACCCCGAGCAGCAGCACCACGCCGCTGTTGAGCACGAGGGTCGCGGTGGTGATCAGGTCGTTGCCGGCGCGCGAGGCGGGGTCGACGTAGGGCACCCAGTTCGAGGTGCCGCGCAGGACGTCGAAGAGCGTGGTCGGGAAGGTCGTGACCGACGTCGTCTCGATGTAGTCGAGGAACGGCGGGCTGTAGGCGCCCATCACGAAGAGCGGCACCAGCCACCACAGCGTGCCGAGGAGGGTGAACAGCGGCCACCACAGCATGAGGGCGCGCCGCCGCGGGCCGGGGGTGCGCGTGAGCAGCCACACCACGCCGAGCGGCAGCACCGCGAAGGTCGCGGCCGCGTTGACGCCGCCGACCATGGCGACCGCCAGGGCGGAGAGGGCCGCGGCACGGCGGGGCGAGCCCACGGTGGCACCGCGCACCAGCGGCAGCAGCACCCAGGGCGCCAGGGCGCTGGGCCACGCCTCGATGCTGATCGGGCCGAGCGTGGTCAGCAGCCGCGGCGAGAGCGCGAAGGCGAAGCCCGCCGTGAGGCAGGCCAGGTCGGAGCGCACCCCCAGCGCCCGGGTGACCCGCGCGGCCCCGCTGAGCGCCACCGCCATGACCAGGCCCACCCACAGCCGCTGCACCACCCAGCCGGGCAGGTCGAGGAGCCCGCCGAGGAGGAAGAACGGTCCCATCGGCCACAGGTAGCCGTAGGCCTGGTTCTGCAGCTGGCCGAAGGCGCCCTCGCCGTCCCACAGGTGCAGGGCCCGGCCCAGGAAGTCGGCGGGCGCGACGGCGAGGTCGAGCTTGGTGTCGGCGACGAGGTAGCCGGGGTCCTGGACGAAGGCCACCCCCACGACCACCAGGCACGCGGCGAGCAGCCGCAGCCGGAAGGTGGCGGTCATCGCTTGCGCAGCACCAGCACGAGGTTCCAGGTCACGACCTCGCGCAGCACCGGCACGCGCAGCATCCACCACGACCAGCGGGGGTTGTAGCGCGGCAGGACGGCCACGACCTCCGCGTCCTGCTGGCGCGCCGCCCAGTCGAGCCCGGCGGCGACGGTGACGGCGAACAGCGACTCGCCGTACTTGTTCTTCGGCTCGTGGCCGTGCCTGCGGGCGTAGCGGCGACGCGCGTAGCGGCCGCCCACGAGGTGCCACGGCGAGGTCTCGTGGCCGCCCCACGGACCCCACCACAGGCACCAGCTGATGAACGTCGTGCCGCCGGGCCGGGTGACGCGCAGCATCTCCTCGCACATCAGCCACGGGTCGGAGACGTGCTCGAGGACGTTGGAGGAGTAGCAGAC
This sequence comes from Nocardioides sp. P86, assembly GCF_023712465.1. Classification (NCBI taxonomy): domain Bacteria; kingdom Bacillati; phylum Actinomycetota; class Actinomycetes; order Propionibacteriales; family Nocardioidaceae; genus Nocardioides; species Nocardioides sp. P86. The sequence continues at coordinate 392,513 of NZ_JAMAYE010000001.1, forward strand.
GTCGACCGCGCCGTCGCGGAAGGGCAGCCGCATCCCGCTGCCGACGACCGTGCCGCCGGCGATGCCGCCGAGGCCGGAGAGCTCGCCGACGTCGGAGTCGAGGGAGAAGTACGTCGCCCCCGCCGCTCGGAACGCGTCGCGGAAGTAGCCGGGGCCGCCGCCCACGTCGAGCAGGGTGGCGCCGCGCAGGTCGACGTAGGACCCCAGCTGGGTCGCGGAGTCGTCGGCGAGCGCGGTGTAGAAGCGCGCGGGATCGCTCTGCTCGTGTCGGAACTCCCCCAGCAGCCGGGTCGCCCGCCCCCAGGTCGCGCGGCGACGAGCGCTGCGCGGGCCGGTCGGGAACACCCGGCCACGCCCGCGTCCGGAGACTCGGACCTCGCCGGGTCGGCGGCGGGGCAGGAGGGAGCTGGGGCGACGCACGGCGGCGAGACTACCCGCTGGTAGCCGCGTTGGTAGTGTCCGCCGGATGCACGCTCGCCCGTCCCCGGCCGACCGCCCGGCCGACCCGTCCTCCGACCCGCTGGCCGACCCGCTGGCCGACCCGCTGGCCGCCTCGCTGGCCGGCACCTCGGTGGTGTTCCTCAGCTGGCGCGACACCAGCAACCCCGAGGGCGGGGGCGCGGAGCGCTACCTGGAGAAGATGGCGGCGGGGCTGGTCGCGCGCGGCTGCGAGGTCACCGTCTTCTGCGCCGCCCACGCCGCGGCACCGCCCGAGCAGGTGGTCGACGGCGTCCGGTTCGTGCGGCGCGGCACGAAGCTCTCGGTCTACCTCGAGGGCATGCGCGCGCTGCGCCGCGGCGACCTCGGCGACCCCGACGTGGTCGTCGACGTGCAGAACGGCCTGCCCTTCTTCAGCCGTCTCGTCACCCGTGCCCCCGTCGTCGTGCTCGTGCACCACGTGCACCGCGAGCAGTGGCCCGTGGTCTACCCCGGGCCGGTGGGCCGGGTCGGCTGGTGGATCGAGCGGCGCCTCGCACCGAGGCTCTACCACCGCTCCCAGTACGTCGCCGTCTCGCGCGCCACCGCCCGCGAGCTGCGGGCGCTCGGGGTGCGCGGCCCCCGGGTCGCCGTGGTGCACAACGGCACCGACCCGTGGGTGCCGGTCGACCCCGGCCCCTCCCCCCGGCCGCTCGTCGCCGTCGTCGGCAGGGTGGTGCCCCACAAGCAGGTCGAGCACGCCGTCGACGCGGTCGTCGCGCTGCGCGAGGAGGTGCCCGGCCTGCACCTCAGCGTCGTCGGCAGCGGCTGGTGGGAGGCGCAGCTGGCCGAGCACGTCACGGCCGTCGGCGCCGACGACCTCGTGACGCTGGAGGGCCACGTCACCGAGGAGCGCAAGCACGAGGTCTACGAGCGCGCCTGGGTGCTCGCCCTGCCCTCGCTCAAGGAGGGCTGGGGCCTGGTGATCGGGGAGGCCGGCATGCACGCCACCCCCACCGTGGCCTACCGCTCCGCCGGGGGCACCCAGGAGTCGGTCGAGGACGGCGACTCGGGCCTGCTGGTCGACGACCAGACCGCCTTCACCGACGCCCTGCGGGCCGTGCTCACCGACGACGCCCTGCGCGGGCGGCTGGGCGAGGGCGCCCGGCGCGTCAGCCGCACCTACACCTGGGAGGCCGCCCAGCAGGCCTTCGCCCTCGTGCTGCTCGCTGCGGTGGAGGGGCGCCACGTCGAGAGCCAGGACCCCGAGGTGGTGGCCGACGTGCGGCCCCGCCGCTCGCGGGCGCGGCGCGGGGGCACGGGCGCCGGCCCGCTCGCACGCGCCCGGCGGGCCCTGGACGCCAGGAGGGGCCGGCGGTCGCGATGACCTCCGGCCCCTCCGGGCACGCTGGGTGACGGCGCCGCTGCGTCAGTTGGTCGAGCCGTAGCCCACGACCTGCGAGGCGTCGGTGACGCTCACCGGGCTCTGATCGGGCTTCTGCGTCTGCGACGAGACGACACCGACGATGGTGGCGGTGGCCATGGCGCCGCCGACGAGGACGGCCGCGACCGTGCTGAGAATAGTTCCCACTGTGTAAACCCCTCCCTGAGTTCCGGGGAAGCGTAACAGTGACGGCCGTCTCAGGCGGAGTTCACGCCGACTTCCGGAGCACGCGGCGCGCCGTGGCCCGCGCTCCGGTCGCCAGGGCCAGCACGCACACCACCGCGGGGCCCCCCAGGTACGCCGCCCAGGCGAGCACCAGCGCGACGACCCAGCTGCGCGGGGCCGGGTCGGCCTCGACCCCGCCGAGACGCACGACCCGCAGCCCGGGCCCGTCGACCAGCACCTGCCCGGCCACCTCGGGCACGTCGGCGGAGAGGGCGGCGGCGGCCTCGAGGTCGACCACCACCACCGCGACGCCCAGGGCGGCGAGGTCCGTGGCGGCGGCCTGGGGGGTGCCCGCGCCGAGCGCGGCCAGCGCCGCCCGGGCGCGGGGGTCCTCCCCGGCGACGGCCGTGCCGTCGACCACGAGGGAGTCGTCGGCGACGAAGTCGGGCGCCAGGTAGCGACCGAGAGGGTCGAGCACCTTGCGGTCGTCGTTCCACGCCGGCTGGCGGTAGCTCGAGGCGGGCAGGACCAGCACGTCGCCCCCGCTGGACGCGGCGGCGGCCGAGACCACCGGGCGGGCCGCGGCCCACGACGACGGGAAGTCGACGGCCCCCAGCCGGCCCGCCGCGCCCCACGTCGCGTCGGGCAGCAGCGCGACGGGCAGCAGGACCGCGGCGCCCGCCACCGCCAGCGGCAGCACCGGGGTCGCCGGGCGACGCGCCAGCGCGAGCAGCACACCGGCGCCGTGGGCCACGAGGAGCACCAGCAGCGGCGCGCACAGCAGCAGCAGCCGCGACCCGTCGCGCAGCAGGCCGAGGCCCGGCACGCTCGCCGCCAGCGAGCCGAGCGCGTCGGGAGCGGCCCAGGTGAGCACGGCGAGCAGCCACCCGGTCGCCCACGCGGCCAGCAGCACCCCCCGCTCCCGCGCCACCGTCGCCCGCCACCACGCGCGCGAGCCGAGCAGCGCCAGCGCCGCGAGCACGACGAGCGCCACCCACCCCGTGGCGCCCAGGCGGCTGGGCGGCACGACCTCGACGTTCCACACCCCGCCCAGCGTCAGCGCGGCCAGCGGACCCGGCACCGCGCCCTCCCCCTGCAGCGCGAAGAGACGCGCGCCCGCCGCGTCGGTCGTCGCCACCGACGCGTGCAGCGCCCCGGCCACCAGCCACGGCGCGTTGCCGGCCGCCGCCATCGCCAGCACCGCGCGACGCCGGCCGCGCCCCCAGGCGGCCAGCACGAGCACGAGCGCCGAGGCCAGGCCTGCACTGGCGCTCAGGCAGGCCAGCGGCACCACCAGCCACAGCCGGCGGGGCACGCGCCCCCCGGTGCGCCACTCCCGCGCGAGCAGCAGCAGCCACGGCAGCGCGGCGTAGGCGACCAGGACGGGCCAGGCGCCGAGCACGAGCCGCTCGACCACGAAGGGGTTCCACTGCCACAGCCCGACGGCGAGCAGCCGCACCGGGGTCGGCCCGGGCGCCAGCCGTGCGGCCCCCACGCCGCCGGCGACCAGGCTCCCCAGGAGCACGAGCTTCTGCAGCACCATGCCGCCGACCACCTCGTCGAGCAGCCCGACCACCGCGTCGGAGGGCACCGCCCGCGGCAGCCCCGAGCCCAGCCCCCACACGTCGGGACGCAGGGCCAGGTCGGGCACCCACACCATGTCGAAGCTCAGCACGTAGCCCGGCGCGAGGGCCGGCCCGAGCAGCAGGGCCGCCAGGAGCAGCGACCACAGCGGCACCAGCCAGGGCGGTGTGGGCCGGGGGTCGACCGCGCGGCGCTCGGAGGGGTCGTGCTGTCCGGTGTCGGTCACGGTCCCCCTCGGCCTCCCCTCGTCGTCGACGCCCTCGTCGCCGGTGGCGCGCGGGGTCGCGGTGATCCAACCACCCCGGCCGGAGCGTCCGGGCACCACCGGCGGCGCGCCCCGTCGTAGTGTTCGTGCCCGTGACCTCCACGACCGCGCCGACCACCCGGCGCCTGCGCGGCGGCGCCTCGATCGCCGTGGCGATGGGCGTCATGAACGTCGCCACCTACGGCTACACCGTGGCCGCGGCGCACCTGCTCGGCCGCGAGCCCTTCGGCGCCTTCTCCGCCCTCATGGGCGTCCTGCTCGTGGTCAACGTGCTGTCGCTGGGCCTCCAGGCCACGGGTGCCCGGCGGATCTCGGCGGCGCCGGCGCAGACCGAGGAGATCGAGCGGGTCGTGCTCGGCGTCGGGGTGCGCAGCGCGCTGGGACTCGGCGCGCTGTGCCTGCTCGCCTCCCCCGTGCTCAACACCGTGCTCCAGCTCCACAGCCTGCCCACCGCGATGCTGGTCGCCCTCGCGGCGGCGCCGCTGACCCTCATGGGTGCGCAGGCCGGGGTGCTCCAGGGCGAGCGCCGCTGGGAGCCGCTGGCCCTGGTCTACCTCACCCAGGGGCTCGGCCGCGTCGCCTGCGGACTGGGACTGATGGCGGTGTGGCCGACCGAGTTCGCCGCGATGCTCGGGGTGGCGCTCGGCGCCTGGCTGCCGGTGCTGGTCGGCTGGGTCGCGCTGCGGCGCCCCCGGCCCGAGGTCGAGACCCCCGAGGGCCACCCCGGCGTGGAGCTGCTGCGCGAGGTCGGTCGCAGCAGCCAGGCCCTCTTCGCCTTCTTCGCCCTCTCCAACGCCGACATCCTGGTCGCCCGCGCCGTGTTGCCCGACGACCAGGCGGGCCTCTACGCCGCCGGTCTGATCCTGGTCAAGGCGGTGCTCTTCCTGCCGCAGTTCGTGGTGGTCATCGCCTTCCCCAGCATGGCCTCCGACGGCGCCAGCCGTCGCGCCCTGCTGCTGTCGCTGTCGACCACCGCGGTCCTCGGGGCGTGCGCTCTGGGCGGCACCCTGCTCCTGCCCGACCTGGCGCTGCTCTTCGTCGGCGGCTCCGACTTCGACGACATCAAGTCCGAGCTGTGGCTCTTCGCCATCGTCGGCACCCTGCTGGCGATGCTGCAGCTGCTCCTCTACTCCGCCCTGGCCCGTCGCCAGGGCCGCGCGATCCTGGCGCTGTGGACCGGGCTCGTCGTGCTCGTCGCGGGAGCGCTGACGGTGGAGTCGGTGGGCTCGCTCATCGTGCTGGTCGTCGTCATCGACGCCTGCCTCTTCGTGTGCCTGCTCACCCTGGCCCTGCTCGACCGCCCGGCCGTCGCCCCCGAGGCGGCACCGGCGCGCGTCGGCGACTGAGCCCGCCCGCGCCCTCCGGCACCACCGGCGACGGCCACCCCCGGCCGGCCGGGGGTGGCTAGTGGGCCGCGTCGTGCCAGCTGCGGCCGGTGCCGATGGAGACGTCGAGCGGCACGGCCAGGTCGGCGGCGCCGCCCATGTGGGCGCGCACGAGGGCCTCGAGGGCCTCCCGCTCTCCGGCGGCGACCTCGAGCACGAGCTCGTCGTGCACCTGGAGCAGCATCCGCGAGCGCAGGCCCTCGGCGGCGATCGCCTCCTCCACCCGCAGCATCGCGACCTTGATGATGTCGGCGGCCGAGCCCTGGATGGGGGCGTTGAGCGCCATCCGCTCGGCCATCTCGCGGCGCTGACGGTTGTCGCTGGTGAGGTCGGGCAGGTAGCGACGGCGACCCATGATGGTCTCGGTGAAGCCCGAGCGACGGGCCTCCTCGACGATGCCCTCGAGGTAGTCGCGGATGCCGCCGAAGGTCTCGAAGTACTCCTCCATCAGCCCGCGGGCCTCGCCCGGCTCGATGCCGAGCTGCTGGGAGAGCCCGAAGGCCGAGAGGCCGTAGGCCAGGCCGTAGTTCATCGCCTTGATCTTGGCCCGCTGCTCGACGGTGACCGCGTCGGCCGGGGTGTCGAAGACCCGGGCCGCGGTGATCGAGTGGAAGTCGCGCCCCGACCTGAAGGCCTCGATGAGCAGGGCGTCCTCGGAGAGGTGGGCCATGATGCGCATCTCGATCTGGCTGTAGTCGGCGGTCATCAGGCACTCGAAGTCGGCGCCGTCGGCCCCGCGACCGACCACGAAGGCCTCGCGGATGCGCCGACCCTCCTCGGTGCGGATGGGGATGTTCTGCAGGTTGGGGTCGGTGCTGGAGAGCCGGCCGGTGGCGGCGATCGTCTGGTTGTAGGTGGTGTGGATGCGCCCGTCGGGGGCCACGGTCTTGAGCAGGCCCTCGATGGTCTGGCGCAGCCGGATGACGTCGCGGTGGCGCAGCAGGTGCAGCAGGAACGGGTGCTCGGTCTTGACGTAGAGCGCCTGCAGCGCGTCGGCGTCGGTGGTCCACCCGGTCTTGGTGCGCTTGGTCTTGGGCATGTCGAGCTCGTCGAAGAGCACCACCTGCAGCTGCTTGGGCGAGCCGAGGTTGATCTCCTTGCCGATGACGGCGAAGGCCTCGTCGGCGGCCTGCTTGACCTCGTCGGCGAAGTGGGACTCCAGCGCCTCCAGGTGGTCGGTGTCGACGGCGATGCCGACCTGCTCCATGCGGGCGAGCTGCTCCACCAGCGGCAGCTCGACCTGCGCCATGAGCTCGCGCCCGCCGTGCTCCTCCACCGCGGTGTCGAGGGCCTCGGCGAGGTCGACGACGGCGCGGGCGCGCAGCATCGCGACGTCGGCGACGGCCTCGTCCTCGTCGAAGAGCAGGCCCTGGTCGCCGTCGGTCTCCTCGCGCAGCTCGCGGCGCAGGTAGCGCAGCGTGAGGTCGGCCAGGTCGTAGGAGCGCTGGTCGGGCCGCACGAGGTACGCCGCGATCGCGGTGTCGCTCTGCAGGCCGCGCAGGGTCCAGCCGTGGGCGGCCAGCGCCAGCACCGGGCCCTTGGCGTCGTGGAGCACCTTGGGCCGGGCGGCGTCGCCGAGCCACGCCGCCAGCGCGGCGTCGTCGGCGGGGGTCAGGGTGGCGGTGTCGACGTAGGCCGTGCGGTCACCGGGGGCGGCCAGCGCGAGGCCGTCGACGCGACCGGAGCCGGCCCCCCACGCGCCCCGCACGTGCAGACCCACGACGCCGTCGCCGGTCTCCTCCAGCCACGGGCCCAGCTCGTCGGCGCCCAGGGTGGTGCCGCCGACCTCGAAGCCGGGACCGTCGACCTCCTCCTCCGAGGTCAGGGTCTCGAAGAGCCGGTCGCGCAGCACGCGGAACTCCAGCCCGTCGAAGAGGGTGTGGACCTCCTGGCGGTCCCAGGGACGCATCGCGAGGTCGGCGGGCAGCAGCTCGAGGTCGAGGTCGCGCACGAGGGCGTTGAGGCGACGGTTGCGGATCACGTCGCCGAGGTGGGCGCGCAGGTTGTCGCCGGCCTTGCCCTTGATGGCGTCGGCGTGGGTGATGACGTTGTCGAGGCCGTCGTACTGCGCGATCCACTTGGCCGCGGTCTTCGGGCCGACCCCGGGCACGCCGGGGAGGTTGTCGGAGTCCTCGCCGACCAGCGCGGCCAGCTCGGGGTAGCGGTGCGGGGGCACGCCGTACTTGGTCTCCACGGCCTCCGGGGTCATCCGGGCCAGGTCGGAGACGCCGCGCATGGGGTAGAGCACCGTGCAGGCCTCGGTGACCAGCTGCAGCGAGTCGCGGTCGCCGGTCAGCACCAGCACGTCCATGCCGTCGGCCTGGGCCTGGGTCACCAGCGTGGCGATGATGTCGTCGGCCTCGAAGCCGTCCTTCTTCAGGAACGGCACCCGCAGCGCCCCGAGGACCTCCTCGATCAGCGGCAGCTGGCTGCCGAACTCGCTGGGGGTCTTGTTGCGCTTGGCCTTGTATTCGGAGTACTCCTCCAGCCGGAAGGTCTGCCGGGAGACGTCGAAGGCCACCGCGAGGTGCGTCGGCTGCTCGTCGCGGAGCACGTTGATGAGCATCGAGGTGAAGCCGTAGACGGCGTTGGTGTGCTGACCCGTGGTCGTCGAGAAGTTCTCCACCGGCAGCGCGAAGAAGGCGCGGTAGGCCAGCGAGTGGCCGTCGAGCAGCAGCAGTCGCGGGCGGGCGGAGGCGTCGGGAGCGGGCGTCGTCTCGGGCACCCGGCGACTCTATCCGTCGCCGGGGACACCGCCACCCGCGCCGCCGGAGGGCCCGGCCGGTGTCGCGACCCCCGCTAGGTTGAGCCCCATGAGCGAGACCCCCGCACCCCGGTCCACCGACGACCTGATGGCCTCCCTGCCCCACGGCATGGGTGGGCTGAACGAGAAGATGGGCATCGAGCTCGTCGAGTTCTCCGCCGACAGGGTCGTGGCGACCATGCCCGTCGAGGGCAACACCCAGCCCTACGGCCTGCTGCACGGCGGCGCCTCGGTCGTGCTGGCCGAGAGCCTCGGCTCGATGGGCTCGGCGCTGCACGCCGACCCGCTCGGCAAGGTCGCGGTGGGCGTCGACATCAACGCGACCCACCACCGCTCGGCGACCGCGGGCCTGGTGACGGGCACCGCGACCCCGGTGCACCTGGGGCGCTCCTCGGCGTGCTTCGAGGTCGTGGTGACCGACGAGCGCGGCAAGCGGGTCTGCACCGCGCGCATCACCTGCGCGCTGGTGCCCAAGGAGCAGCTGGGCATGTGACCCGGCGCCCCGGGTGGTCCTCGGACCGGCCGGGGCGCTGTCGACGGAGCGGGCTCAGGCCTCGGCCTGGGACTCCTTGCGCCGCAGCGAGCGGCGGGCGGCGAGCACCTGCCCGCGCTGCCGGCTGGTGAGCCCGCGCCCGGTGCCGGGGCGCTGGGCCTCGATCTTGCTGCGCACCAGCGCGGTGGCGGCGACCCTGACGGTCGCCTGCGGGGCGAGCGCGAGGCGGGCCATGAAGCGGTTGGCGTCGCGGGAGCCGGAGTCGGCCGCGGTCATGACGTGGGCGACGCCGAGCTCCTCGGCGTAGGCGACGGCCGACTCCATGAGGGTGCGGCCGATGCCGCGACGGCGGTAGGCCGGCAGCACGTGGGGCGAGAGCGCCTGCACGACCGGCTCGAGGTTGATCGGGCTGACCGTGGCCACGCGCAGGTAGACCGCCCCGGCCGGCTCACCGTCGTGCTCGGCCACGAGCAGCCGCTGCTCGGGGGAGTCGGCGGCCGACTTGATGACGACCTCGAGGTCGGCGACCTGCTCCTGCAGGTCGGTGCGACGCAGCGAGTCGGCCCACAGCTCGGCCAGGAACAGGGCGTCGGCGACCGCGGCGGGCCGCAGCGAGACCTGCGAGCGTGTCATCGACCCGACCCTCCCCTGGGCCCTCGGCAGGGCCCGTCCGTGGTGGGCGCCCCCCGGCGAGCCCCCTTCGTGCGTGTGACGCGCCGTCGAGACTACGCTCCCTCCCGATCGACTGTCAGAGGAGTCCCGTGATCCCCGGTGCCGGCACGCTCGTCAACGTCGCGACCGTCCTGCTGGGCTCCGGGCTGGGCGTCCTGCTGGGCAACCGGCTGCCGACCCGCACCCGCGAGCTGGTCACCGACGCCCTCGGCCTCGTCACACTGCTCATCGCCGCCACCTCGGCGATGGAGGTGCTCTCCCCCGACCTGAGCGACGCCGTCGGCAGCAGCGCCCCGATGCTCGTGGTCCTCGGCGCCATGCTGGTCGGCGGGATCGTCGGCTCCACGCTGCGCCTGGAGCAGCGCGTCGAGCAGCTGGGGGCCTGGCTGCAGCGCCGCCTCGGCGGGGGCCCCGGGCCGGGTGACGCAGCACCGGACGCCGCGGCGACGGACGCCGCAGGACCGGGAGCGGCGGCGGGCGAGCGGCGCCGACGCTTCGTCGAGGGCTTCGTCGTGGCCTCGCTGGTCTTCTGCACCGGGCCGCTGACCATCCTGGGCTCCCTCAACGACGGCCTCGGCAACGGCGCCGACCAGCTCTACCTGAAGTCGACCCTCGACTTCTTCGCCGCCATCGCCTTCGCGGCCTCCTTCGGGTGGGGCGTGGCCGCCTCGGTGCTCACCGTCGTCACCGTGCAGGGCGGGCTGACCCTGGTCGGGCTCGCGCTGGGCGACGTGCTCCCCGACGCCCAGCTCGCCGCGATCACGGCCACCGGCGGGCTGCTGCTCGTCGGGGTCGCGCTGCGGCTGCTGCGCATCCGCGAGGTGGCCGTGGCCGACCTGCTGCCGGCGCTGCTCGTGGCCCCGCTGCTGGTGACGGCGCTCGCGGCGTACCGCTGATCCTCGCGTGACGGGGCCCCCGGAGGCGCCGATCCGGCCCCAAGGTCACGAATCGGCCACAAACGTTTCAGCCTGCGCAAGCGGGGTACCAAAGCGGCCCTTGCGCACTAGGTTGCCTCCTGTGCCGTGACCCCGACCACGGCGCCACGAGATCCCGGAGGACAGATGAAGCGTAGATCCACCACGATCCGCCTCGCCGCCGTTGCGGCTGCCAGCGCGATGGTGCTCGCAGGCTGCGGCAGCGACTCGGGCGACGAGGAGCCCAGCTCCACCAGCTCCGACAGCGGGTCCTCGGCCCCGACCGCGGAGGGCGACGGCACCCTGGTGTTCGGCACGCTGCTCCCGCAGACCGGCAGCCTGGCCTTCCTCGGCCCGCCGGAGTTCGCCGGCGTCGACCTGGCCGTCAACGACATCAACGAGGCCGGCGGCGTCCTCGGCGCCGACGTCGAGAGCGTCCGCGGCGACTCGGGCGACACCGACTCCGGCATCGCCCCGGCCGAGACCGACAAGCTCCTCGACGGGGGCGCCGACGTCATCGTCGGTGCCGCGTCCTCGGGCGTCTCGCTCACCGTGATCGACAAGATCATGTCCTCGGGCGCGGTCATGTTCTCCCCGGCCAACACCTCCACCGCCTTCGACGAGGGCGACTACGCGGAGCCGGACAACTACTTCCGCACCGCCCCCTCCGACATCCTCCAGGGTGCGGTCATGGCCAACCTGCTGCTGCAGGACGGCCGCCAGAACGTCGCGATCCTCGCCCGCCAGGACGCCTACGGCGAGACCCTGGCCGAGCAGATCGCCACCAACCTGGAGAACGCCGGCAGCCAGGTCGCCGCCACCGTGTTCTACGGCGAGAAGGCCCAGTCCTACGACTCGCAGGTGGAGGAGATTGCGGGCTCCGGCGCCGACGCCGTCGTGCTGGTCGCCTTCGAGGAGACCACCTCGATCATCCCGCAGCTGATCCAGGCCGGCGCCGGTCCGCAGGACCTGCCGACCTACTTCGTCGACGGCAACACCGCCAACTACGACAAGTCGGCCACCGCTCCGCTGCCCGACGGCACCCTCGAGGGCACCAAGGGCACGATCCCGGGCGCCGAGACCGCGGCCGACTTCAAGGACCGCCTGGCCACGGTCGACGACAACCTGAAGGACTACGCCTACGCCGCGGAGTCCTACGACGCCACCATCGTCTCCGCCCTGGCCGCGATCGCGGCCGACAGCGACGCCGGTGACGCCATCGCCGAGCAGATCCCCGACGTGACCCGCGAGGGCACGAAGTGCACCACCTTCGAGGAGTGCGCCGGCCTGCTGGCCGACGGCGAGGACATCGACTACGACGGTGTCTCCGGCCCCATCGAGCTGAGCGACCTGGGCAGCCCGACCTCGGCGTCGATCGGCATCTACGAGTACGACGCGCAGAACAAGATCGCGCCGGTGGACTACATCAGCGGCGACATCTGAGCCAACCGCGGCACCGCACCACCAGCACCCGCTTCATCCGCAGGGCCCCGGAGCACCGCCCCGGGGCCCTGCGCCGTCCCGCCCGGACGGGAGCGGGAGGGACCGGGCGACGCGCGCACCGCCCCCCCGCTCAGGCGACTGTGGTGGTGGACGCCCCGCGGTCCCGCGTCGCGGCGGGCCGCTCGTGCGCCGAGCCCTCCTCCGCGGCCTCGAAGGCCGGGTCGTCGGCGAAGGACTTCAGGCGCGCGATGCGGTAGATGAGCAGGCCGTAGAGCGCCTTGGCCAGGATGTCGGCGATGGAGTAGCCGGCCTGCTTGCCGACCCAGGCGTCGGAGCCGTCGAGGCCGAGCAGGGGCAGCAGGTAGGCGACCGGGTAGACCCCCCACGAGGCGAAGAGCAGGATCCGCAGCCGCGAGATGGTCTGGCGCACCGCGGGCGGCTGGCGGTCCAGCGACCGGGTCAGCTCCACGAAGAGCACGTAGAGGATGTAGAGGAAGGGCAGGGTCGACAGCAGGCCGAACACGTGGCGCAGGGCGTCGCTGTCGCTGATCTCCCCCGGGTAGCCCAGGACGATCATCAGCGCCGAGGCCGGCACGAGCCGCCACAGCAGCGACGCCTGGAGCTTGCGGGCCAGGGCGAGCACGACGACGAGCTCCACGAGCAGGAGCGGCACCGTGAGCAGCCAGTCGACGTAGCGGTAGCCCTCGTTGAACGACGCACCGACGGCCTGGGTGTAGGTGCCCTCGCCCCCGACCGCGTCGGTGACGAAGGCCTCCCTGAAGGAGCTGAAGATGCGGAAGTAGTGGTAGGCGGCGATGCCGCACACCACCGCGGAGACCAGGAGCGCCTGCCGGTAGCGCGGCAGCACGCGGGGCTGGGCGGCGACGAGGAACAGCGCGGTGAACAGCTGGGCCGCGATGACCAGCGACAGCAGGTTGTAGACCGTGTCGTACTGGCCCTGGGTGAGTTGATCGGGAATCACTGGAACGACCTCCGTTGACGTGTGGCCGAGGAGGGCGACGGCGCCCTCAGGTCAGCGCAAGTGGCGCTGACCTGCGCCGATGCGGGCCGTGGTGGGCCGCTGACGCAGCCTCAGTGTGGACCTCCACACGAACTTCAACAAGATATTTCAATCTTTTGTTGAGATTTTGCCGTCGTGGGGTCCCCGAGGCCGTCGCCGAGGTCGATACTCACGGTGTGACTGTCCTCGAGCCCCGACTCGCCCCCGCCGGCGGGCCGGCGCGCGTCGACGTGCTCCGCACCGCGTCCCGCTGGTCGCGCCGACTCGCGGCCGTGGCCGTCGGCGGGGCCGTCGCGTTGGCGGCGGCACCGGTCCCTGCCGGCGTCTCGGGTCCCCTCGTGCTCGCTGTCGCGGGCGCCGGGCTGCTCCTCGGCCTGCCCCACGGTGCCGTCGACCACCTCGTGGCCGCGCGGCTCGCCCGCCGGCCGTGGCCCGTGGTCGCCCTCGCGTACGCCGCGGTCGCCGCGGTGAGCTGGGTCCTGCTCGCCACCGCGGGGCCGGTGGCCCTGGTCGCGGTGCTGCTGCTCAGCGTGGTGCACTTCGGCCTCGGCGAGCTCGAGGTCGTCAGGGAGGTCTCCGGGTGGCGGCCCGGCCCCGTCGTGTCGGTCGCGGTCGCTCTCGCGGGAGCCGGCGCCCTGCTGCTGCCGCTGGCCCGCGCCGGGCCGCTCCTGGTCGACGTCGGCACCGCGGTCTCCCCCGGGCTCGGGCCGCTCCTGGGCGAGCCCGTCGTGCGGGCCGCGCTCGCCGCGACCTGGGTCGCGGCCGCAGCGGTGGCGACGACGGCCGCGCTGCGGGCGGGCCAGCGTCAGGTCGCCGCCGACGTGCTGGTGCTCGGCCTCCTCGGGGCGGTCGTGCCGCCGCTCGCCGCCTTCGCCCTGTGGTTCGGCGGCTGGCACGGTCTGCGCCACTGCGCCCGCCTGCTGCTCGACGACCAGCGCTGCGCCTCCTGGGTCGCCGCGGGTGACCCCGCCCGAGCGGTGCGCGTCCTGGCCGGCCGCGCCGCGTGGCCCACCCTCGCGGCCACGGCCGTGCTCGCCGCCCTCCTCGCGGGGTCCGTGCGCGCCGCCGACCCGAGCCGCGCGCTCGCCGCGACGCTGCTGCTCCTGCTCGCACTGACGGTGCCGCACATGCTGGTCGTGCTGTGGAGCGACCACCGCGCCCGGCACCCCGGCCGACTCAGCCGGTCTGCCAGGTGAAGCCCAGCTCGGATGGCTCCGGCGGTCGTGTGCCGTCGGTGCGGGCGAGCCAGTAGAGGCAGCCCGCGTCGCCCCAGGCGGAGTCCGCGCCGCCGTCGACCTGCAGCAGCGGGCGCCACCGCAGCGCCTCGCGGCGGTGCTCCTCGTCCCACGTCGCCGCGCCCAGCCGGGCCTCGGCCGCCTCCCACTCCACCGCTCCCTGCACCGGACGGGCCCAGCCTCCGAGCTGGTGACCGACCGCGTCCTCACCGACCGCGTCGTCGAGCGGCTCCCCCAGACGCTCCTCCATGGCGTCGGGGAGCTCGACCCCGGCGATCTCGAGCACCGGGTGCTCGCTGTCGGGCCAGGTGAGGACCTGGACGCCGGCGAGCGCGGTGTGTGCCCCCAGGGCCGGCCCGACCCCCTCCAGGTGGAGCAGTCGCCACCCCGCCGCGGTGCCGGGATCGGCGGCGTCGACGATCGCACCGGTGCCGTCGGGGTCGTCGTAGCAGAACGCGAGCAGCCGTCCGGTGCTCGCCAGCCGCAGGCCGGCGTCGAGGCCGGCGACGGCCACCGCGGCGAGGTCCACCTCGGCGACGAGGCGCAGCGGACCCTCACCCGGCCACCGGCAGCGCCCGGGTGCGGTCCCGCTCCTGCTCCCGCAGGAGCGGGACCGCTTCCCGCAGCCGAGGTGGGGCCGGCTCAGGAGGCCTGCTTGCCCAGCGTGCCGAGGTAGAGCTCGATGACCTTCGGGTCGTCGGCCAGCGAGCGGCCCGTGCCGGTGTAGGCGCTGCGTCCCTGGTCGAGGACGTAGCCGCGGTCGCAGATCTGCAGGCAGCGACGGGCGTTCTGCTCGACCATGACGACCGAGACCCCGGCCTGGTTGATCTTGCGGGTCTGCACGAAGACCTCGTCCTGCATCACCGGCGACAGACCCGCCGACGGCTCGTCGAGCAGCAGGACCGACGGGTCCATCATGAGAGCGCGGCCCATCGCCACCATCTGACGCTCGCCGCCCGACAGCGAGCCCGCGCGCTGCTTGCGCCGGGTGCCGAGGGTCGGGAAGAGGTCGGTGACGAAGTCGAAGCGGTCCTGGAACGTCTTGGGAGCCTGGTAGCAGCCCATCTCGAGGTTCTCCTCGATGGTGAGGCTCGGGAAGACGTTGTTGGTCTGCGGCACGAAGCCGATGCCCTGCGCCACGAGCTGGTCGGCCCGCTTGTTGGTGATCGCCTCGCCCTTGAGCGTGACCTGGCCGGTGTGGATCTTGACCAGGCCGAAGAGCGCCTTGAGCAGCGTCGACTTCCCGGCGCCGTTGGGTCCGATGATGCCGACCAGCTCACCGGGCTGGCAGTAGAAGTCGGCGCCGTTGAGGATGTTGACACCCGGGAGGTAGCCCGCGATCAGGTTGTCGGCCCGCAGGACGGCGCCCTCGGCGCCGGCCTCGTGGGCGCGGCGCTCGGGGCTGTCGGGCTCGGTGGTGCCGCTCATTCCTTGGTCCCCTCGATCTCGGCCATGGCCTCTTCCATGATGGCCTCTTCGTCCATCTCGCTGAGGTCGGTGTCGTGGTGGGCGCCGAGGTAGGCGTCGATGACGCGCTGGTCGGCCATCACCGAGGCCGGGGTGCCCTCGGCGACGATCTGGCCCTGCGCCATGACGATGACCCAGTCGGAGATGTGACGCACCATGTCCATGTCGTGCTCGACGAAGAGCACGGTGCGGCCCTCGTCGCGCAGGGACTGCACGTGGCCGAGCAGCGACTGCTTGAGCGCCGGGTTCACACCCGCCATCGGCTCGTCGAGCATGATCAGCTCCGGGTCGACCATCAGCGCGCGCGCCATCTCGAGGAGCTTGCGCTGGCCGCCCGAGAGCGAGCCGGCGAAGTCCTCGCGCTTGGCGTCGAGCTTGAAGCGCACCAGCAGCTCGTCGGCACGACGCGTGATCTCGTCCTCCTGCGAGGACCACAGCGACTTGAAGGGTGCCGACCAGAAGCGCTCGCCGCGCTGGCCGGTCGCCCCCAGGCGCATGTTCTCGATGACGGTCAGCTTGGAGAGCACCTTGGTCAGCTGGAAGGTGCGCACCATGCCGCGGCGGGCGACCTTGTAGGCCGCGACCCCGCTGAGGGGCTTGCCGTTGAAGCTCCAGTCGCCCGTGTCGGGGGTGTCGAAGCCGGTGAGCAGGTTGAACAGCGTGGTCTTGCCGGCGCCGTTGGGCCCGATCAGCGCGGTGATGACGCCGCGCTGGATCTCCAGGTGCTCCACGTCGACGGCCTTGAGGCCGCCGAAGGCGCGGGAGATGTTGTCGCCGACGATCAGCGGGTCGGGCTTGCGGGCCCCGGGGTCGGTGGGGACGCCGGCGAGGCCGGCGCGCCCTGTCGAGTCAGCGTCCATCGATCGCGATCTCCCTCCGGTCACCGAAGATCCCCTGTGGTCGGTAGATCATCAGCAGCATCAGTGCCAGTCCGGTGATGATGAAGCGGACGAGGCTGGACTGGGTGTCGTCCATGATCCAGCTGGGGATCAGCGGGTCGACACCCGAGGTGGCCTGGCCGAAGAACGAGCCGAGGCCGGACAGCAGGAACCAGAAGATGATCGCGCCCACCACGGGACCGAGCACCCGGGCCGCACCACCGAGCAGCAGCGCGGTGTAGGCGTAGAAGGTGATGTTGGTGGAGTAGTCGCTCGGCACGACCGAGGACTGCTTCAGGGCCAGGAACAGACCGGCCAGGCCACCGAACATGCCGCCCAGGATGAGCGCCTGCATCTTGTAGGCGAAGACGTTCTTGCCCAGCGAGCGCACGGCGTCCTCGTCCTCGCGGATCGAGCGGAGCACGCGACCCCACGGGCTGCGCATCAGCGCGAACACGATGAGGCAGCCGAGGGCCACGAGGACCCAGCCCACCGTGACCGACCAGAGGTCGTCGCGGCTGTAGCGCACGATGCCCCAGTCGATGCCCTCGGAGTAGGGGTTGAGGTCCTTGTAGACGCTGGAGTAGCCGGTGAGCCCGTTGGAGCCGCCGAAGTAGTCCTTCATCTCCACCGAGCCGAAGACCAGGCGCAGGATCTCCGCCGTCGCGATGGTGGCGATGGCGAGGTAGTCGGCCCGCAGCCGCAGGGTCGGGAACCCGAGCAGCACGGCGAGCAGCAGCGGGGCGGCGAAGGCCATGACCAGGCCCACGCCGAAGGGCAGCCCGGCCACGACCACGGTGACGGCGAGGCCGTAGGCACCCACGGCCATGAACCCGGCCTGGCCGAAGTTGAGCAGGCCGGTGTAGCCGAAGTGGATGTTGAGGCCGATCGCGGCCAGCGCGTAGACGATGGCGTTGGGACCCAGGGCCTGGGTCAGGGCCGTCGAGAAGATGTCTGTGAAGTCCATGTCGGGGTCCTTAACCGATCCGCTCGCGACGACCCAGGATGCCTTGGGGTCTGATCAGCAGGATGAGGATGAGCACGACGAGGGCGCCGACCTCCTTGATCGACGAGGGCACCCCGAAGAGGGGGCCGACCTCGACCATCAGGCCGATCACCATCGAGCCGAACAGCGCGCCCCAGATGGTGCCGAGGCCGCCCAGCGTGACCGCCGCGAAGACCAGCAGCAGCAGCTTGAAGCCCATCAGGAAGTTGACCTGGCTGTTGATGGCCAGCAGCACGCCCGAGAGCCCGGACAGCGCGGTGCCGAGGATCCACGCGTAGCTGATGACGCCGTCGACGCGCATGCCGGAGGAGGCGGCCAGGGCGGGGTTGTCGGAGACCGCCCGCATGGCCTTGCCGAGGCGGGTGCGCATGAGCGCCACGCAGACCGCGGCGATCGCCACGAGCGCGATCAGGATGATCGCGAGCTCCTTGTCGGCCAGCGCGATCGGCCCGTAGCTCTCACGCGCCTGGCTGGTGTACTGCGAGAGCGACTTGGTCGAGCTGGAGAAGAAGTACTGGTAGAGGCTGCGCAGGAAGAGCCCGAAGCCGATCGAGACGATCATCATCGCGATCAGGCCGGTGCCCCGGGCGCGCAGGGGTCTCCACAGCGCGCGGTCCTGGGCCCAGCCGAAGGCCGCGCAGACGACCACCGCCACGATGCCGGCCACGATGACGGGCAGGCCGAACGTGCGGTTGGCGACGTAGGCCGAGATGCCGCCCAGGGTGATCAGCTCGCCGTGGGAGAAGTTCGTCAGGCCGGTGGCGCCGAAGATCAGCGACAGGCCGAGGGCCGCCAGGGCCACGATCAGGCCGAACTTCACCCCGGACACCAGGGCCGCGGCCAGCTTGTCGGCGAAGGTCGCGGTGTCGGCCGCGACGACGCCGATCGGGAAGGCGCCGAAGTTGTTGGGGCCGTCGAGACGCGCGACGACGGTCACCGAGGAGGGCGTGTCGGAGTCGAGCTCCACCCCCTCCGGCAGCGTCGCCTCGTCGAGGGTCACGGTGTAGGTGCCCTTCGCCGGGACGGCGATGATGGCGCGTCCCTCGGCGTCGGTGACGCCCTCGCCGACCTCCTGGTCGGACTCGTCGGTGACGGTCAGGCCGACGTCGGGGATCGGCGTGCCGTTGCCCTCGGAGTCGAGGTTCGAGCTGTCGGTGAGGAGGACGTTGATGCCGGTCTCGTCAGGACCGATCGTCGGCTGCGGGGCGCCGGCGTCACCCGAGGGCGAGGCCCCGGGAGAGGCCGAGGACTCCGCCGACGGACTGCTGGACGGGCTGGGGCTGGGGCTCGTCGTCCCGGCGTGGGCGGCCAGTGGCAGCAGGACCGCCACCAGCGAGGCCGCCACGAGCGCGAGGAGCGCCATCAATCGCGAAGCCACACACAACTCCTGTCGTTCCACGCACTTCCGGCGAGGGCTGCGAGGAGTGTAGGGGTCGGCGGGGCTCGCGCAAGGGCTCTGTGACGGACCGACACCAAACGGTGACAACCCTGATGCAGGCACCCGGGCACGCGGGTGCCCCCGACCCGGGCGCAGACGGGCGCGGGTCGTCCGGGGACCGACGGGCGCCGCCCGACGCCGCGGTCAGGAACCGGGGCCGGAGGCGATGCCAGGGCCGTGGGTGACGACCCCCTCGGCCACCTGGCGCATCGAGAGCCGCAGGTCCATCGCGGTCTTCTGGATCCAGCGGAAGGCCTCGGGCTCGGAGACCTTCAGCTGCTCCTGGAGGATGCCCTTGGCCCGGTCGACGGCCTTGCGCGTCTCGAGCCGATCGGTGAGGTCGGCGACCTCCGTCTCCAGCTGCTGCACCTCGGCGAAACGGCTGACCGCCATCTCGATCGCCGGCACCAGGTCGCTCTGGGTGAAGGGCTTGACCAGGTAGGCCATGGCGCCGGCGTCGCGGGCCCGCTCGACCAGCTCGCGCTGGGAGAAGGCGGTGAGGATGACGACGGGCGCGAGCCGCTGACCGGCGATGGACTCGGCGGCGGCGATGCCGTCGAGCACCGGCATCTTCACGTCGAGGATGACCAGGTCGGGGCGCAGCTGCTCGGCCAGCTCGATGGCCTTGGCGCCGTCGCCGGCCTGCCCCACCACCGACCAGCCCTCCTCGGTGAGCATCTCGGCGAGGTCCATGCGGATGAGCACCTCGTCCTCGGCGATCACGACCGTCCGGGTGCTGGGCGCGGCGGGGGCGGGGGCGTCGGTCACGGCGACAGGCTATCGTCCGCCGCGCCGCGGCCGTGCGCGAGACCGTGGGGCGCCGACCGGCGGGGCCTGCACCCGGCCCACCTCGGTCGGAGGCGCAGGAGGGCCTCGGGAGGCGGCGCCCCGCTCGTCAGGCCGGGTGCTGCGCGCGCCGCGCCGTGCGGGGCGTGGCGAGGAAGAGCTCGACCTCGGCCCGCTCGAGGCGCCGACGGGCGGCGTCGGTGGCACCCTCGCGGGCGTTGCGTACCGCGCGCTCGTGGCTGGCGCGCGCCCACCGCCACGGCGCCCAGCGGGCGCTCCTGTCGACCACTGCCCTCGCCATGACTCAAACTGTAGTGATCTGGTCGACTTTTGTCGACTGTCGGGTCCCGGCGTCTTCGGGCTAGGCTCGCGCCCGCTCGGCCGGGTTGGCGGAATCGGCAGACGCGGTGGCCTCAAAAGCCACTGTCCGCGAGGGCGTGTGGGTTCGAGTCCCACACCCGGCACCCGAGACCTGTGGCCGGGGCGACCCCACCGTCGGTGGGCTGCGCCAAGATCGCCCCATGGTCCACGTCCGATCCCCCGAGACGGTGTCCAGCGCACTCGCAGCCTCGGACGCCGGAGTCAGCGACGCCGAGAACGCCGTGCGTCACGGCGTAGCGGTCAAGACGATCCGCCGTTGGCGACGGGACTACCAACGGCGGGGGCTCCCTCGCGGCCGGACCCAGTGCGTGGCGCGGTGCCCGCGCTGCGACGGCGCCTTCCTCGAGCTCGAGGCCTACGGCGAGCTGCTCGGGTGGTACCTCGGCGACGGTCACCTCACGACTGGCCGGCGAGGCGTGCACAACCTGCACATCCACAACGACCTGCGCTACCCCGCGACCAACGCCAGGCTGGCGGCGCTCATGGGCGCCGTCAAACCGGGCGGCCGCCCTCACACCCGCCGACGTCCCGGCATGCTCATCACCACCGTCTCCTGGCGCCACTGGCCCTGCCTGTTCCCCCAGCACGGACCCGGCCGCAAGCACGAGCGCCCGATCGTGCTCGAGGCCTGGCAGCGCGAGGCGGTCGAGGCGCACCCCGCCGCCTTCCTGCGCGGGCTGTTCCACTCCGACGGCTCGCGCAGCGCCAACTGGACGTCGCGGCGGCTGCGTGACGGCACGGTGCGCCGCTACGACTACCCCCGCTGGCAGTTCGTGAACGCCTCGGCCGACATCCGCGGCCTGTGCTGCTGGGCCCTCGACCTGGTCGAGGTGCCCTGGCGGCAGTCGGCCCACCGCACGATCAGCGTCTCCACGCGCGCCGGCGTCGCCCGCCTCGACGCGCTCATCGGCCTCAAGTCCTGAGCGGAGCGGCTCAGGCCTCCGGGCGACGGTAGGCGGGGGCGACCTCGTTGATCGCGTCGCCCATCCGGTGGATGCGCAGCGCGTTGGTCGACCCCGGGATGCCGGGGGGCGCGCCGGCGATGATCACCACCAGGTCGCCCTCCTGCACGCGGCCGATGCGCAGCAGCTGCTCGTCGACCTGGCGCACCATCTCGTCGGTGTGCTCGACGGGCGCGGTCTTGAAGGTCTCCACACCCCAGCTCAGCGAGAGCTGCGAGCGCACGACCGCCTCGGGGGTGAAGGCCAGGATCGGGATCGGGCCGCGCAGCCGCGACATCCGCCGGGCGGAGTCACCGGACTGGGTGAAGGCCACGACGTACTTGGCGCCCACGCGCTCGGCGACCTCGGCGGCCGCCTTGGCGATCACGCCGCCGTTGGTGTGGGGGTCCCAGTCGATCTCACGGACCCCGGCGACGGCGCCGGCCGAGAGGGCCTGGCGCTCGGTGGAGGAGATGATGCGGCCCATCGTCTCGACGGTGACGACGGGGTACTCCCCCACCCCGGTCTCCCCCGACAGCATGACGGCGTCGGAGCCGTCGAGCACCGCGTTGGCGACGTCGGAGGCCTCGGCCCGCGTGGGCGAGGGGCTGGAGATCATCGACTCGAGCATCTGGGTCGCCACGATGACCGGCTTCGCGTTGAGCCGGGCCTTCTGGATGATCTGCTTCTGCAGGAACGGCACGTCCTCGAGCGGGCACTCCACGGCCAGGTCGCCGCGGGCGACCATGATGCCGTCGAAGGCGGCGACGACCTCGTCGAGGTTCTCGATGGCCTGCGGCTTCTCGATCTTGGCGATGACGGGCACCATGACGCCCTCCTCGCGCATGATGGCCCGCACGTCGTCGGCGTCCTTCGCGTCGCGCACGAAGGACAGCGCGATGAAGTCGACCGAGAGCGACAGCGCGAAGCGCAGGTCCTCGACGTCCTTCTCCGACAGCGCCGGCACCGAGACCGCGACACCGGGCAGGTTGATGCCCTTGTTGTCGGACACCTTGCCGCCGACCAGCACCTCCGTGGTCACGTCGGTGTCGTCGACGCCGGTGACCCGCAGCCGGATCTTGCCGTCGTCGATGAGGATCGGGTCGCCCACCCCGACGTCGCCCGGCAGGCCCTTGTAGGTCGTGCCGCAGCTCTCGATGTCGCCGGGCACGTCGCGGGTCGTGATCGTCCAGACCTGGCCGCGGCGCAGCACGACCGGGCCGTCGGCGAAGCGCTCCAGGCGGATCTTGGGGCCCTGCAGGTCGGCGAAGATGCCGACCCCGTGACCGCTGGCGTCGGAGGCCTCGCGGACCAGGCGGTAGCTCTCCGCGTGGTCGGCGTGGCTGCCGTGGCTCATGTTCAGCCGGGCGACGTCCATGCCGGCGTACACCAGCTCACGGATGCGCCTCGGCGACGAGGTCGCGGGACCCAGGGTGCAGACGATCTTGGCTCTACGCACGTCCCTCACCCTAGCGCTGTCTTGGAACGTTCCAACACTTTCCACGGACAAAACCGGCGGGAGCCCTCGCTCGAGGGGCTCCCGCCGGCGTGTCGCGCGCAGCAGCGGTGGTCAGACCGTCAGCGGCCGGTCGGTGGGCTTCACCGGCGCCGGCAGCGTGGTCGAGCCGGTCAGGAACTCGTCGACCTTCGAGGCGGCCGCGCGGCCCTCCGCGATGGCCCACACGATGAGCGACTGGCCGCGACCGGCGTCGCCGGCCACGAAGACCCCCGGCACCGAGGACATGTACGACGCGTCGCGCGCGACGTTGCCGCGCTGGTCGAGGTCGACGCCCAGCTGCTCGACGAGGCCGGCGGTCTCCGGGCCGGTGAAGCCCATCGCGAAGAGCACCAGGTCGGCCGGGATCTCGCGCTCGGTGCCCTCGATCTCGGTGAGCTTGCCGCCCTCGAAGACGACGTCGACCAGCACCAGGCCGGTGACGCGCCCCTCGGTGCCGACGAAGCGCTTCGTGGAGACCGAGTAGACCCGCTCGCCGGCCTCCTCGTGGGCCGAGGACACCTTGAACGTCATCGGGTAGGTCGGCCACGGCTGGCCGCTCGGCCGTGCCCCCGGGGGCTCCGGCATGATCTCCAGCTGCGTGATCGAGGCCGCGCCGTGACGCGTCGAGGTGCCGAGGCAGTCGGCGCCGGTGTCGCCGCCGCCGATGATGACGACGTGCTTGTCGGTCGCGGTGACCTGGCCCTCGACCTGCTCCCCCAGCGCGGCCCGGTTGGCCTGGGGCAGGAAGTCCATGGCCTGGTGGATGCCGTCGAGGTCGCGACCCGGCACGTCGAGCTCACGCGCGGTGGTCGAGCCCATCGCGAGCACGACCGCGTCGTAGCGGTCCTTGAGCTTCTCGCCGGTGAGCTCGCCGCCCACGTCGACCCCGGGGCGGAAGACGGTGCCCTCGCGCCGCATCTGGTCGAGGCGGCGGTCGAGGTGCTTCTTCTCCATCTTGAACTCGGGGATGCCGTAGCGCAGCAGCCCGCCGATCTTGTCGGCCCGCTCGTAGACCGCGACCGTGTGGCCGGCCCGGGTGAGCTGCTGGGCGGCGGCCAGGCCCGCGGGGCCCGAGCCGACGACCGCGACCGTGCGGCCCGAGAGCCACTCCGGGGGCTGGGGCCGCACGAAGCCCGACTCCCAGGCCTTGTCGATGATGGAGACCTCGACGTTCTTGATCGTCACGGGGTCCTGGTTGATGCCCAGCACGCAGGCGGTCTCGCAGGGAGCCGGGCAGAGGCGACCGGTGAACTCCGGGAAGTTGTTGGTCGCGTGGAGACGCTCGATGGCGCCCTCCCAGTCGTCGCGCCAGACCAGGTCGTTCCACTCCGGGATGATGTTGCCCAGCGGGCAGCCCTGGTGGCAGAACGGGATGCCGCAGTCCATGCAGCGTCCGGCCTGGGGCGTGATGATCGGCAGCAGCGCACGGCCGATCCCGTCGGGGTAGACCTCGTTCCAGTCGTGCACACGCTCCTCGACGGGGCGTCGCTCCGCGACCTTGCGCCCCTCCTTGAGGAATCCCTTCGGGTCAGCCATGGAGGGCCTCCATCATCGCGTTGGCGGTGTCGTTCTCGTCGAGCCCGTCGGCCTCGGCCTTCGCCTTGGCCTCCAGCACGATCCGGTAGTCGCGCGGCATGACCTCGGTGAAGCGGGTCAGGGAGGTCTCCCAGTCGGCGAGCAGCTCCTCGGCCACCTCCGACCCGGTCTCCTCGTGGTGGGCGCGGACCATCTCGTGCAGCTCCGCGGCCGCCTCGTCGGTCACCGGGCCGAGCTCCACGAGCTCCTTGTTGACCCGGAAGTCCTTGAGGTCCAGCACCCAGGCCACGCCGCCGGACATGCCGGCCGCGAAGTTGCGCCCGGTCTTGCCCAGCACGGCCACGCGCCCTCCGGTCATGTACTCGCAGGCGTGGTCGCCCACGCCCTCGGTGACCAGCCAGGCCCCCGAGTTGCGCACCGCGAAGCGCTCGCCGACGCCGCCGCGGATGTAGACCTGGCCCGAGGTGGCGCCGTAGGCGATCGTGTTGCCGGCGATGATCTGCTCCTGCGAGCGGAAGGTCGCCGCGCGGTCGGGCCGCACCACGATCCGCCCGCCGGAGAGGCCCTTGCCGACGTAGTCGTTGGCGTCGCCCTCCAGCCGCAGCGTGACCCCGCGGGGCAGGAAGGCGCCGAAGGACTGGCCGGCCGACCCCAGGAAGGTCAGGTCGATCGTGCCGTCGGGCAGCCCCTCGCCACCGTGGCGCTTGGTGACCTCGTGGCCCAGGATCGTGCCGACGGTGCGGTTGACGTTGCGGATCGTGACCTGGGCGCGCACGGGCTCGCCGCGCTCCAGCGCCGGCTCGGCCAGCGGCAGCAGCTCGATGACGTCGAGCGCCTTGTCGAGGCCGTGGTCCTGACCGGTGGTGTTGCGCAGCGCGGCGCCCTCGGGCAGCTCGGGCACGTGGAGGATCGGCGCCAGGTCGAGACCCGAGGCCTTCCAGTGCTCCACCGCCTGCTCGACGTCGAGCGTGGCGACCTGGCCGATGGCCTCGTCGAGCGAGCGGAAGCCCAGCTCGGCGAGGATCTCGCGCACCTCCTCGGCGATGTACTGGAAGAAGGTCACCACGAACTCCGGCTTGCCCGAGAAGCGCTCGCGCAGCACGGGGTTCTGAGTCGCGACGCCGACCGGGCAGGTGTCGAGGTGGCAGACCCGCATCATGATGCAGCCCGAGACCACCAGCGGCGCGGTGGCGAAGCCGTACTCCTCGGCGCCCAGCAGGGCGGCGATGACCACGTCGCGACCGGTCTTGAGCTGCCCGTCGGTCTGCACGACGATCCGGTCGCGCAGACCGTTGAGCAGCAGGGTCTGCTGGGTCTCGGCCAGGCCGAGCTCCCAGGGACCGCCGGCGTGCTTGAGCGAGGTCAGCGGCGAGGCGCCGGTGCCGCCGTCGTGCCCGGAGATGAGCACCACGTCGGCGTGCGCCTTCGACACACCCGTCGCCACCGTGCCGACGCCGACCTCCGAGACCAGCTTCACGTGCACCCGCGCCTGCGGGTTGGCGTTCTTCAGGTCGTGGATCAGCTGGGCGAGGTCCTCGATGGAGTAGATGTCGTGGTGCGGCGGCGGGCTGATGAGGCCCACGCCCGGCGTGGAGTACCGGGTCTTGGCCACCCACGGGTAGACCTTGTGGCCGGGCAGCTGCCCGCCCTCGCCGGGCTTCGCGCCCTGCGCCATCTTGATCTGGATGTCGTCGGCGTTGGTGAGGTACTCCGAGGTCACCCCGAAGCGGCCGCTGGCGACCTGCTTGATCGAGCTGCGGCGCTCGGGGTCGTAGAGGCGCTCGGGGTCCTCGCCACCCTCGCCGGTGTTGGACTTGCCGCCGAGGCGGTTCATCGCGATGGCGAGGGTCTCGTGGGCCTCCCCGCTGATCGAGCCGTAGGACATCGCGCCGGTGGAGAAGCGCTTGACGATCTCCGAGACCGGCTCGACCTCCTCGATCGGCACCGGGGTGCGTCCGGTGGCCCCGCCGTCCTTGAAGCGGAACAGCCCGCGCAGCGTCATCAGGCGCTCGGCCTGCTCGTCGACGCGCTGGGTGTACTGCTTGAAGACGTCGTAGCGACCGGCCCGCGTGGAGTGCTGGAGGCGGAAGACCGTCTCGGGGTCGAACAGGTGCGGCTCGCCGTCGCGGCGCCACTGGTACTCCCCGCCGGTCTCCAGCTCGCGGTGGGCCTGGAGGATGCCGCCGCGCGGGTACGCCGTGGCGTGCCGGCGCGCGACCTCCTCGGCGATGGTGTCCAGCTCGATGCCGCCGAGCTTGGAGGTCGTGCCGGTGAAGTACTTGTCGACCACGGCCTGCGAGAGCCCGACGGCCTCGAAGATCTGCGCGCCGGTGTAGGAGGCGACGGTGGAGACGCCCATCTTCGACATCACCTTGAGCACGCCCTTGCCGAGGGCCTTGACCAGGTTGGCCATGGCCTTCTCGGGGTCGGCGGTGACGTAGTAGCCCTCGCGGGCGAGGTCCTCGACCGACTCCATGGCCAGGTAGGGGTTGACCGCGGCCGCGCCGTAGCCGACCAGGAGCGCCACGTGGTGGACCTCGCGGACGTCGCCGGCCTCGACGAGCAGGCCGACCTGGGTGCGGGTCTTCTCGCGCACCAGGTGGTGGTGGACCGCACCGGTGAGCAGCAGCGACGGGATCGGCGCGAGCTCGGCGGTGGAGTGGCGGTCGGAGAGCACGATGATGCGGGCGCCGTCGGCGATCGCGGTGCTGACCTCCTGGCAGATCTCCTCGATCCGCGCGGCCATCGCCGCGCCGCCGCCCTCGACCTCGTAGAGGCCGCGGGAGACGTGGGTGATGAAGCCCGGCATGTCGCCGTCACGGTTGATGTGGCGGATCTTCGCCAGGTCGTCGTTGGAGATGACCGGGAAGGGCAGCACGACCTGCCGGCAGGAGGCCGGCGTGGGGTCGAGGAGGTTCGACTCCGGGCCGATGGTGCCGTTGAGGGAGGTGACGAGCTCCTCGCGGATCGCGTCGAGCGGCGGGTTGGTGACCTGCGCGAAGAGCTGCGCGAAGTAGTCGAAGAGCAGCCGCGGCTTCTCGCTCAGCGCCGCGATGGGGGTGTCGGTGCCCATGGAGCCGATCGGCTCGGCGCCGGTGTTGGCCATCGGGGTCAGCAGCACGCGCAGCTGCTCCTCGGTGTAGCCGAAGACCTGCTGGCGACGCGTCACCGAGGCGTGGGTGTGCACGACGTGCTCGCGCTCGGGGATGTCGTCGAGGTGGATGAGGCCGGCGTGGAGCCACTCGTCGTAGGGGTGCTCGGCGGCGAGCTCGGCCTTGATCTCCTCGTCCTCGATGATGCGGTGCTCGTCGGTGTCGACGAGGAACATCCGGCCCGGCTGGAGCCGGCCCTTGCGCACGATCGAGGCGGGGTCGAGGTCGAGCACGCCGACCTCGGAGGCCAGGACGACCAGGCCGTCGTCGGTGACCCAGTAGCGCGAGGGGCGCAGCCCGTTGCGGTCGAGCACCGCGCCGATCTGCGAGCCGTCGGTGAAGACGACGCAGGCGGGCCCGTCCCACGGCTCCATCATGTTGGAGTGGAAGGAGTAGAAGGCGCGCCGCGCCTCGTCCATCTCGGTGTGGTTCTCCCACGCCTCCGGGATCATCATCAGCACCGAGTGGGGCAGCGAGCGGCCGCCCATGTGCAGCAGCTCGAGCACCTCGTCGAACGACGCGGAGTCGGAGGCGCCCGGCGTGCAGATCGGGTAGAGCCGCTCGAGGTCGCCCGGGATGAGGTCGGAGGACAGCAGGGCCTCACGGGCGCGCATCCAGTTGCGGTTGCCCATCACGGTGTTGATCTCGCCGTTGTGGGCGATGAACCGGAACGGGTGCGACAGCGGCCAGCTCGGGAAGGTGTTGGTGGAGAAGCGCGAGTGCACCACGGCCATCGCCGAGGCGACGCGCTCGTCCTTGAGGTCGGGGTAGACCTCGTCGAGCTGCGCCGGGGTGAGCATGCCCTTGTAGGCCAGCGTGCGCGAGGACAGCGACGGGAAGTAGACGTCGGTCTCGTGCTCGGCGCGCTTGCGCAGCACGAAGGCGAGGCGCTCCAGGCCCATGCCGGTCACGCGGGCGCCGGCACCGGCCACGAAGAGCTGCGCGAAGGTCGGCATGACCCCGCGGGCGGTGGAGCCCAGCGAGCTGGGGTCGACCGGCACGTCGCGCCAGCCGAGGACGTCGAGGCCCTCCTCGGCGGCGATGGCCTCGATCGCGGCGCGGGTGGCCGCGACCTGGTCGCCGTCACCCTGCAGGAAGGCCGTGCCGACGGCGTAGGCGTGCTGCGGCGGCAGCTCGAAGTCGACCACCTCGCGCAGGAACGCGTCGGGCACCTGGATCAGGATGCCCGCACCGTCGCCGGAGTTCGGCTCGGCACCGGCGGCACCACGGTGGTCGAGGTTCAGCAGGGCGATGATGCCCTTGCGGACGATGTCATGGCTGGCGACGCCGGTCAGGGTTGCCACGAAAGCCACACCGCACGCGTCGTGCTCGTGCGCGGGGTCGTAGAGCCCTTGGGGCGGCGGGAATGCGTGCTGGTAGGGCACCGGTCGTTCTCCCGTCGTCGTCTGAGCCGGGCTCCTCGACGCACACCGGGCCGGGAAGGTCCGAGGTGGTGGGGCTGAGGAGGCGGCCGGGGGTGGGGCAGGGGGTGGAGCGGGTGTCGAGCGAGGGTCGCGCCGGGCGAGGCCGGCACGGTGATCCTACGAGGCTCCAGGCACCGCGGTGGAGGGGACGACGCTGGCCCTCGCGGCAGGCTCAGGTTACCACTGCGTTTCGCGGCACCCGGCCGGCAGCGCTGCGGCGTACGTCAGGTGAGACGGGTCAGCGGGTGCCCGGCGGGTCGTCGACCCGGGTGCCGGGGGTCTCGCCCGCCGGGTCGGCGGGGTCGGAGGAGTCGGGCCTGCTGCCGGCGCCGGCGGCGTCCGGACCGCGGCCGGCGAGGTAGACCTCCTCCTCGCGGCCCGGGTGGCGCCGGGCGCTGAGCACGAAGTAGGCGAGCGCGAGCACGAAGAGCACGATCGAGACCCACACGTTGAAGCGCAGGCCGCCCACGTCGGAGAGCTCGACGTCGTCGATGCGCAGCATCTCGATCCAGCCGCGCCCGGCGGTGTAGGCCATGACGTAGAGGGCGACCACCCGGCCGTGGCCGAGCCGGAAGCGGCGGTCGGCCCAGATGACGAGCGCGAAGGCCAGCAGGTTCCAGACGAACTCGTAGAGGAACGTGGGGTGGAAGGTGGTGCCTGGCGCGTAGCCTGCGGCGGCGGCGACGTCGTCGCTGACCCGCAGCGCCCAGGGCAGGTCGGTCGGTCCGCCGAACAGCTCCTGGTTGAACCAGTTGCCCCAGCGGCCGAGGGCCTGGGCCACCAGCACCCCGGGGGCCATGGCGTCGAGCACGGGCAGCAGCCGGATGCCGGCGACGCGGGCGCCGATCACGGCGCCGACCGCGCCCAGGGCCACCGCGCCCCACACGCCCAGGCCGCCGTTCCAGATGTAGAGCGCGGCCCACGGGTCGCGGCCCTCGCCGAAGTAGAGCCCGCTGTCGGTGGCGACGTGGTAGAGCCGGCCGCCGACGAGCCCGAAGGGCACGGCCCAGATCGCGAGGTCCTGGACCTCGCCCGGGCGCCCGCCGCGGGCCACCCAGCGGCGCTCGCCGATCCAGATCGCGGCGACGATGCCGAGGATGATCGACAGGGCGTAGCCCCGGATCGGCACCGGGCCGAGGTCCCAGGTGCCGTCGGCCGGGCTCGGGATCGACCACGGCACGCCGGTGGCCGCGAGCTGCGGCAGGAGGTCAGCGACCACGACGCACTCCCCCGGCCAGGTCCTCGGTGAGGGCGGCCAGCGCCCGCAGGCCGGCCGCGCGGTCGTCGGGATGGTCGAGCAGCGTGCGCACGAACGCCGAGCCCACGATGACGCCGTCGGCGTAGGAGGCGACCTCGGCGGCCTGGTCGCCGCTGCCGACGCCGAGGCCGACGCCGACCGGGAGGCCCTCGGGGGCCAGGGAGCGCGCGCGCGACACGAGGGGGCCGGCCAGGTCGCTCGTGGTGGTGCGGGCCCCGGTCACGCCCATGACGGCGGTGGCGTAGACGAAGCCGCGGCACGCCGCGGTGGTCATCGCGATGCGCTCGTCGGTCGACGACGGCGCCACGAGGAAGACCTTGTCGAGACCGTGCTGGTCGGCGGCGGCGATCCACTCCGGTGCGAAGTCGGGGGTGAGGTCGGGGGTGATCAGCCCGGCCCCACCGGCCGAGGCGAGGTCGGCGGCGAAGCGCGGCACGCCGTAGCGCTCGACGGGGTTCCAGTAGGTCATCACCACGGTCGGCACGCCGGTGGCGGCGACGGCCTCGACCGTGCGCAGGACGTCGCTGGTGCGGTAGCCGCGCTCGAGCGCCTGCTGGGCCGCGGCCTGGATGGTGGGGCCGTCCATGACCGGGTCGGTGTAGGGCGCGCCGACCTCGATGACGTCGCAGCCGGAGTCGACCATGACCCGCAGCGCCTCGATGCCGCCGGCCACGTCGGGGAACCCGGCGGGCAGGTAGCCCACGAGGGCGGCGCGCCCCTCGGCGCGGGCCGCGGCGAAGGCGGAGCCGGCCGTGGTGCCGGCCGGGGCGCCCGACCCGGTGACCGCGGCGGCGGCGTCGGCCGCACGGGCCGTGGTGGGGGGTGCGTCGACCCGGGGACCGGAGCCGGCTCCCGGGGTCGCGGCGGAGGGGCCGGGCGAGCTCACTGCTGCTCCCCCTCGCCGCTGCCGTGGCCCTCGGCGTCGGCCGCCGAGCCGCCGACGGGCTGCTCCGCGACCCGGGCGGGGTCGCCCAGGCCGAAGTACTCGATCGCGGTGCCCATGTCCTTGTCGCCGCGCCCCGAGAGGTTGACCAGCACGGTGGCCTCGGGTCCCTTCTCGGCCGCCAGCCGCTCGGCGACGCGGATCGCGCCCGCCACGGCGTGGGCGGTCTCGATGGCGGGGATGATGCCCTCGGTGCGGCTGAGCAGGGCCATGGCCTGCATCGCCTCGTCGTCGGTGACCGGGAGGTAGGTCGCGCGCCCCGTCGCCGAGAGGTGGGCGTGCTGGGGGCCCACGCCGGGGTAGTCCAGGCCGGCGGAGATGGAGTGCGACTCGACGGTCTGGCCGTCGTCGTCCTGGAGCACGTAGGTGCGCGCGCCGTGGAGGACGCCGCGGGCGCCGGCGTGGATGGTCGCGGCGTGGCGGGGGGTGTCGACGCCCTCGCCGCCGGGCTCGAAGCCGAAGATGGCGACGTCGTCGTCGTCGAGGAAGGCGGTGAAGAGCCCGATCGCGTTGGAGCCGCCGCCGACGCAGGCCGCGATGGCGTCGGGCAGGGCGCCGTACTGCTCCAGGCACTGGGCGCGGGCCTCGTCGCCGATGCCGCGGGTGAAGTCGCGCACCATGCTCGGGAACGGGTGCGGCCCCGCGGCGGTGCCGAAGAGGTAGGCGGTGTGGTCGACGCTGGCGACCCAGTCGCGCAGGGCCTCGTTGATGGCGTCCTTCAGCGTCGCGCTGCCCGACTCCACGGGCACGACCTTGGCGCCGAGCAGGTGCATCCGCGCGACGTTGAGCGCCTGGCGGCGGGTGTCGACGGCGCCCATGTAGACGGTGCAGTCCAGGCCGAAGTACGCCGCGGCGGTCGCGCTGGCCACGCCGTGCTGGCCGGCGCCGGTCTCGGCGATCACGCGGGTCTTGCCCATCCGCTTGGTGAGCAGGGCCTGGCCCAGCACGTTGCGGATCTTGTGGGCGCCGGTGTGGTTGAGGTCCTCGCGCTTGAGCAGGATCCGGGCGCCGACCTTGTCGCTGAGGCGCTCGGCGAAGTAGAGCGGGCTGGGCAGGCCGGCGTAGTCGCGCAGGATCGCGTCGAACTCCGCCACGAAGGTGGGGTCGGCCATCGCCTCGTGCCAGGCGACGGTGAGCTCGTCGAGGGCCGCGACGAGCGCCTCGGGCATGAAGCGACCGCCGAAGCCGCCGTCGGCGGGGTCGCCGAACCAGCCGCGCTCGTCGGCGTCGTGGGACGTGGGCCGGTGCACCTGCGTGGTCATGCCATCACTCCTGTCAGGCGGTGGACGGCGGCCTCGGGGTCGCCGTCCTTGACGAGGGCCTCGCCGACGAGGACCGCGCGGGCCCCCTCGCCGACGAAGCGGCGGACGTCCTCGACGCCGAAGATGCCCGACTCGGCCACGAGGACCCGGTCGTCGGGCACCAGCGGCGCGAGGCGCCCGAAGGTGTCGCTGTCGATCTGGAGGGTCTTGAGGTTGCGGGCGTTCACGCCCACGAGCTCGGCGCCCAGCTCCACGGCCCGCTCGGTCTCGGCCTCGTCGTGGACCTCCACCAGCACGGTGAGGCCCAGCTCGCGCGCCTCGTCGTGCAGACGGTGCAGCGTGTCGTGGTCGAGCGCGGCGACGATGAGCAGCGCCAGGTCGGCGCCGGCCGCACGGGCCTCGACGAGCTGGTAGGTCGTGACGATGAAGTCCTTGCGCAGCAGCGGGGTCCCGACCGCAGCGCGCACCGCCCGCAGGTCGGCGAGGCTGCCGCCGAAGCGCCGCTCCTCGGTGAGCACGCTGATCGCAGCCGCTCCCCCGGCGGCGTAGTGGCGCGCCAGCACGGTGGGGTCGGGGATGTCGGCGAGCGCCCCCTTGCTGGGGCTGCGGCGCTTGACCTCGGCGATCACGCTCGAGCCGGCGGCGCGGAAGTGAGGCATCGGGTCGCGCGGTGCGTCGACGTCGGCCAGGGCGGCGCGCAGGTCGGCCAGGGGCGTGGCGGCCTCGCGGACGGCGAGGTCGGCGCGCACGCCGTCGACGATGTCGTCGAGCACGGACATGAGCGGTCCTTCGTCGGTCTGGGTCGGCACCCTGAGTCTGTCACGGGGCGCCGCGTCGGGTGTCGTCGGGCGGCGTCGGACGGCGCCGCCGGTGGTGGCCGGTGGTGGTGGCCGGTCGTGGTGCACGTGCGGCGGTGGGTGCCCCGCCGGGCGGGGCGGGGCAGGCGGGCTCAGGGCGCCAGCCACGCTCCGGGCAGGTTGCGCAGCACGGTGAAGACGGCGACCAGCGTGAGGAGTGCGCCGACCGACCAGCCCGGCACCGTCGCCGCGCCCCGCAGCGGGCGCGCCTGCCATCGGCGTACGGTCCACACGGCCAGGAGCGCGAGCGCCGCCGGGGCGAGCAGCACGAGGAGCAGGTTGCTCGACGCGGCGGCCGCGAGGTCGCCGTGGGTCAGGTCGTTGACGGCGCGCAGCCCCCCGCACCCGGGGCACCAGACCCCCAGCAGCGACGAGGGGCACAGCCCCCAGCTGCCGGCGCGGTGCGGGTCGCGCACGTGCAGCGCGGCGACCGCCAGGGCGAGTCCGACGGAGGTCCCGAGTGGGGCCGCGAGCCGGGCGGCACGCTCGCGACCGGGCCGCGGGCGCGGTCCGGTCGGGGCGGCGGCCTCGGTCAGTGCGATGACTCGTGCAGACCCATCTTGGCCATGACGAGGAAGACGACGCCCGCGGCCAGGATGATGGCCAGGCCGACGTAGAAGATCGTCATGCTGACCGGGTCGAGCATGAGCCCGATCCCGCCGACGACGAAGCCGAGGAGACCCACCACGACCGCGCTCCAGGCTGCGGGGGTGTTGCCGTGGTTGTTGGACATGCGGGTGCTCCTCGGGGTGCGGCGGGTGCGGTCGGATCTCGTCGCAGGACGTCGGGCCCAGTGTAGGGGCGGGCCCCCGGGCGGCGTCGGGGGCCTCGCCGCGCCAGCGCCCGGCGAGGCCGGCGTCACGCCGGGCCGGCGGGTCGGGCCGTCGGGTCGGGCCGTCGGGTCAGGCCGTCGGGTCAGGCCGTCGGGTCGCGTCCCTCGTCGATGGCCTTCCAGAGGTCGAGGTTGCTGGCGTCCTCGGTGGAGACCCGGGTCGGGGCGGCGCCGCCCTGGGGGGTGTCGTAGCGCGTGCCCATCTCCGGCCACTCCCGCACCAGGCGTACGGCGGGCAGCGCCACGCCGGCCGCGGCGAGGCAGGCCAGGACGCCGACGTAGGACCACCACGTGTGCTCGGTGCCCCCGCCGGCCGGACCGAGCGCGTCGGCCACCGCGTCGTCGAGGGTCAGCCACGCGGAGACCGCCGCCACGACCGCCCCGAGCGAGGCGAGCGCCCCCAGCACCGCGACGGCGCGCCGGGCGCGCCCGCGGGCGACGAGCACGACGCCCCAGCAGGCCAGCAGCACCAGCGCCAGCGAGGTCACCACCGGCGACTCCCCCGGGTCGGTGCCGGTGACGGCGTAGCCGATGGCCGCGTCGGACCCGCTCCCGCCCTCGGGCTGCACCCACGGCCGGGCTCCCGCCACGGCCGCGAGTCCGGCCGAGGCGAGGCCGGCCAGGACCACGGGGGCGAAGAGACGTCGACCCCGGGTGCGCTGCGGCGTGGTCGCGGCGCTCCGGCCGGCGTCCCCGGAGGTGCCGGCGCCGGTGGGCCCGCCGGTGGGCCCGCCGGTGGGCCCACCGGTGGGCTCAGCCACGGGGCTCACCCACGACGGCGGGCAGCAGGTCGGCGTCGAAGCAGGTGCGGTCGCCGGTGTGGCAGGCGGCGCCGACCTGGTCCACCTTGAGCAGGAGGGTGTCGCCGTCGCAGTCGAGGCGCACCTCGCGCACCCACTGCAGGTGCCCGGAGGTGTCGCCCTTGACCCAGTACTCCTGCCGGGAGCGCGACCAGTAGGTCGCCCGGCCGGTGCTCAGGGTGCGCGCCAGGGCCTCGTCGTCCATCCAGCCCAGCATCAGCACCTCGCCGGTGTCGTGCTGCTGCACCACCGCCGGGACCAGTCCGTCGGGGGTGCGCTTGAGGCGGGCGGCGACGGCGGGATCGAGGGTGCTCACCACCCCAGTATCGCCCGGCGGCGGGCGCCGGACCGCATCGAGGTGCGGCCCCCGACCACCCGGGCTCAGGCGCCCTGCTGGGCGACCCAGGAGGCGTGCAGCCCGGCGTAGACCGAGCCGGCCTCGGTGACCAGCCGGTCGTGCGGGCCGCGCTGGACCACCCGACCGCGGTCGACGACCACGACCTCGTCGGCGTTCTCGGCGGTGGAGAGACGGTGGGCGATGGTCACCGAGGTGCGACCGCTCATCAGCCGCTCGAGCGCGCGCCCGATGCGCATCTCCAGGGCGGGGTCGACCGCGCTGGTCGCCTCGTCGAGCACCAGCAGGTCGGGGTCGGCCAGGTGGGCCCGCAGCAGCGCCACCAGCTGGCGCTCCCCCGCCGACAGCGACTCGCCGCGCTGCCCGACCCGGGTGGCCAGGCCCTGCGGCAGGCCCGCGAGCCAGTCGCCGAGGCCGAGCTCGTCGGCGCTCGCGAGCACGTCGGCCTCGGTGGCGTCGAGACGGCCGTAGCGGACGTTGGCCAGCAGCGTGTCGTCGAAGAGGAAGCCCTCCTGCGGCACGAGCACCACGCTGCTGCGCAGCGAGGCCTCGGCGATCCGGCGTACGTCGACGCCGTCGAGGAGCACCCGGCCCTCGGAGGGGTCCATCAGGCGGGTCAGCAGCTTGGCGAAGGTGGACTTGCCCGAGCCGGTCTCGCCGACGATCGCCACGCGGGTGCCGGCGTCGAGGGCCAGGTCGACGTCGCGCAGCACCGGCTGCCCGCCGGGGTAGGCGAAGGTGACGTCGTCGAAGCGCACGTCGATCGGGCCGCGCGGGAGCGCGACGCCGTCGGCGCCGGGGTCGACCAGGTCGGCCGGCGTGTCGAGGATGCCGATGACCCGGCGCCAGCCGGCGATGGCGTTCTGGGCGTCGGTGAGGATCTGCGTGCCGAGCTGGACCGGGCCGACGAAGAGGGTGACGAGGAAGGCGAAGGCGAGCACCTCGCCGGCGGTGATGTCGTCGGCGAAGCCCAGCCAGATCCCGACGATGAGCACGCCGGCGTTGGCCAGGCCCGCGGAGATGCCACCGAGGGAGAAGGAGACGGCGGTGAAGCCCTGGGCGCGGGTGCTGGCCGCCTTGTGGGCGTCGATGGCCTCGTCGATGCGGCGCTGGGTGCGCGACTGCACCGAGTAGGAGCGCACCACCGCCGCGCCGACCACCGGCTCGGCGATGGCCGAGAGCAGCAGGCCGACCTGGCGGCGCACGGTGCCGTAGGCGTCGGAGAGCTTGCGCTGGAAGAAGCGCAGCGAGAGGAAGAGGGGCGCGAAGGCGACCCACACGACCAGCGCCAGCTGCCAGCTGTAGAACAGCATCACGATGGTGGCGATGAGCACCTGGCCGACGCTCACCACGAAGAGCAGCCCGCCGAAGACCAGGAACTGGCTGACCTGGTCGACGTCGCTGGTGACGCGGGAGACAAGCGCCCCGCGGCGCTCGGTGTTCTGGGTCAGCA
Source organism: Nocardioides sp. P86 (assembly GCF_023712465.1). NCBI lineage: Bacteria > Bacillati > Actinomycetota > Actinomycetes > Propionibacteriales > Nocardioidaceae > Nocardioides > Nocardioides sp. P86. Next base: position 428,582 of record NZ_JAMAYE010000001.1, read on the forward strand.
GGGGCAGGTCGTGCACGTGGCGGAAGGCCTTGACCCGCAGCGTGGCCAGGCCCCGCTCGGAGGTCGTGAACAGCCGCGACGTCATGGCGTAGGAGGCCCAGCTGGTGAGGACCAGGGCGAGGGCGGCGGCCACGCCCATCCACACGGTGAAGGACACGTCGGGCCCGCCGGCGCGGCCCAGCCCCCGGTCGAGGGTCTGCTGCACCGCGATGGGCACGATCACCTGCCCGACCGAGGCAAGGACGGCGAGCAGCAGCGTGCCGCGGATGCCGTCGGTGAGCTCGGGTGAGAAGTGGATGCCGCGCCGGATGGTCTCCAGCGCCTTCATCTCCTCGCCGGTGTCCATGGTCGTCGCGGCGCGCGCGTCCTCACGGGCGGCCCCGTCGGCGGGGCCGGCCGCGTCGGGACGCCCGCCGCGCGCGGGACCGCCGGGGCCGGTGGCGGCGTCGGTCTCGGTGCGGCTCACAGGGTGCCTCCGGTGGTGGCGTCGGTCGGCTGGTCGGTCGGCTGGTCGGTCCTGGCCGAGGGCGCGTGGTCCTCGGTCTCGTAGGCGTTGACCAGGCGGGCGTAGGAGGCGCTGCGGGCCAGGAGCTCGCGGTGGGTGCCACGGTCCACGATCCGGCCGCCCTCGAGGTGCACGACCTCGTCGGCCAGGCCGATGGTGGCCTTGCGGTAGGCGACGACCAGGAGGCTCGCACCCCCGGAGCCGTCGCGCAGGGCGGCGAGGATGCGGGCCTCGACCTCGGGGTCGACCGCGGAGGTCGCGTCGTCGAGCACCATGAGGCGGGGCCGGCGCACGAGGGCCCGGGCCAGCGAGAGCCGCTGGCGCTGCCCGCCGGACAGCGACGTGCCGCGCTCGCCGAGGCGGGTGTCGAGGCCGTGCGGCAGCGCCGCGACGAAGCCGTCGGCCTGCGCCGCGCGCAGCGCCTCCCAGACGGTCTCGTCGTCGAGCTCGTCGCCGAGGGCGACGTTGCCGCGCACCGTGTCGTCGAAGAGGAAGGCGGTCTGGGGCACCACGGCGACGGCGCGCGACAGCTCGCCGGCGGCGAGGTCGCGCACGTCGGTGCCGTCGAGGAGGACCCGGCCGGCGTCGGGGTCGACCAGACGGGTCACCAGGGAGGTGAGGGTGCTCTTGCCCGACGCGGTGGCGCCGACCAGGGCCACGGTGCGGCCGGGCTCCACGGTGAACGACACGTCCTGCAGCAGCGGCTGCGCCGGGTCGTAGGCGTAGGCCAGCGCGTCGACCTCGAGGCGGGCGCCGCCGCCGGCGCCGGACGCGGGCGTGACGGCGTGCTCGCCGTAGACCATCTCGCCCGTGGCGTCGAGCACCGAGGAGACCCGGCGGAAGCCGACCACGCTGCGGGGGAACTCACCGAGCAGCCAGCCGATGGAGCGGATCGGGAAGGAGACGATGGTCAGCAGGTAGGCCACCGTGACCACGTCGCCGGCGTCGGTGGCCCCGGTGAGCACGCGCTGCACGCCGACGGCCAGCACGACGAGCACGCCGAGGTTGGGCAGCGCGGCCAGGGTCGGGTCGAAGGCCGCGCGGATGCGCCCGGCGCGGATGTTGACGTCGCGCAGCTCCAGGGCCTTGGCCGCGAAGCGCTCGGTCTCCTGGGGCTCGCGGCCCAGGGTCTTGACCACCATCGCGCCATCGAAGGACTCGTGGGCGATCTCGCTGACCTCCGCACGCAGCTGCTGGGCGCGCGTCATCAGGGGTGAGGCGAGGCGCTGGTAGGCCAGGTTGGCCGCGATCACGGCGGGGAAGACCAGGAGGCCGACGAGCGCGAGCACGAGGTCGGCCACCAGCATCTGGGCGACCGCGATCACCATCATCGCCACGGTGCCGACCGCCATCGGCAGCGGCGCGATCGGGCCCCACGCGGCCTCGACGTCGGAGTTGGCGTTGGAGAGCAGCTGGCCGGTGGGGTGGCGCTGGTGCCACTCCATCGGGAGCTGGAGGTACTGCCGCGTCACCGCACGGCGGGTGTGGGCCTGCATGCGGTACTGCATGATCCCTGCGCCGAGGCGGCGCGCGACGATCCCGACCGCCCGCAGGATCGCGACCGCGACGAAGAGCCCGAGGATCGCCCACAGCAGGCCGCCGTCGATCTCGCCGTCGCGGAAGGCCGGCAGCACCACGTGGTCGGTCGACCAGCCGAGCACCCAGGCGTCGGCGACCGTGAGCGCCCCGAAGAGCACGCTGCCCAGGGTGGAGAGCGTGAAGATCCACGGCTCGCGCTTGATGGCCACGAGCAGCACGCCGAACCCGTCGCGGGTGGTGGAGGCCCGCGACGAGGCCATCTCGGCGGCGTCGCGGTCGATCCGCTCCTGAGTCTGCGTCACGTGCCGTCCGTCCTGCGCTCGGGTGCCGGGGGCCCCGCGCTCCGCAGGTCCTGCGGGAGCGCTCGGGGGCCGCAGGAGAACCTCCCGCCTCACGCACGCTATTCCCGGGCGCCGACAGGCCCCGAATCCCGGTCGCCGCCCGGCCCCGGGGCGGGCGGTGGGTGCCGCTGCCTAGGCTCGGGTCATGAGCGACCTGCTGCTGGCCCGGCGCGAGCGCCACGCCCTGTGCGACCTCGCCCTCGAGCTCGGTCCCGAGGCGCCCACGCTGTGCGAGGGGTGGGCGGTGGCCGACCTCGTCGCCCACTGCCTGGTGCGCGAGACCTCCCCCGTCGCGGCGCTCGGCGCGGTGGTGCCGCCGCTGGCGGGCCTGGCCGACCGGGCCGTCGCGCGCGCCCGCCGGCGGCCGCTGCCGCAGCTGGTCGAGCGGCTGCGCGACCCCGGGCTGACGCCGTACCGCCTGCGGCCGGTGGAGCGGGTGGCGAACACCCTGGAGTTCCTCATCCACCACGAGGACGTCCGGCGCGCGCAGCCCGGCTGGCAGCCGCGCGCCCTGGCGCCCGCCGACGCCGCCGTGGTGTGGGGCTCCCTCGGCGGCCTCGGGCGGCTGCTCGTGCGCCCCGCCGGTGTGCCGGTGCAGGTCCGCGACGCCGACTCCGGGCGTCGTACGACGCTGCGCGCCGGCGCCGACCCGGTCGTGGTCACGGGCGCCCCGGTCGAACTGGCCCTGCTGCTCTCGGGTCGCGACCAGGTCCGCGGCGTCACCGTCGACGGCCCGCCCGACCGGGTCGCGGCGTTCCGCGCCGCCGGGTTCGCCTGCTGAGGGCTGGCGGCGGGCGGCGGGTTTCACCAGCCGGCTGGTGAAACCCGCACCTGTCGGCCCACGCGTCGGCCGACAGGTGCGGGTCCGGGCCGACCGGTGTGACGGGTGGGGCTGGCGGGGCGGCGTGCACGCCCGGCCCGGTCCCCCGAGCCCGGTCGCAGCGCCGTGTCCATCACCAGGGCCCAGCACCAGGGCCCAGCACCAGGACCCAGCACCAGGACCCAGCACCAGGGCTCAGCAGCGGATGCCAGGGCCCGGCGCCGGGTCTCAGCGCACCGGGTGACCGGTGGCGGCGAGCGCGTTCTTGACCTCGCCCACGCGCAGGGTGCCGAAGTGGAACACGGTGGCGGCGAGCACGGCGTCGGCGCCGGCGTCGACGGCGGGGGCGAAGTGCTCCAGGCGCCCGGCGCCGCCGGAGGCGATCACCGGGATCGCCACCTCGCGCCGCACGGCGGCGATGAGGTCGAGGTCGAAGCCGTCCTGGGTGCCGTCGGCGTCCATGGCGTTGAGCAGGATCTCGCCCGCGCCCAGCTCGGCGGCGCGCACGGCCCAGGCAAGCGCGTCGAGGCCCGAGGACTGCCGACCGCCGTGGGTGGTGACCTCGAAGCCCGAGTCGGTGCCGGCGGCGCGACGGGCGTCGACCGACAGCACGAGCACCTGGTTGCCGAAGCGGTCGGCGATCTCGGCGACGAGCTCGGGGCGGCGGATGGCGGCGGTGTTGACCGCGACCTTGTCGGCCCCGGCGCGCAGCAGCCGGTCGACGTCAGCGGTCGAGGAGACTCCCCCGCCGACAGTGAGGGGGATGAAGACCTCCTCGGCGCAGCGCGAGACCACCTCCATCGTGGTCGCGCGGCCCTCGTGGGAGGCGGAGATGTCGAGGAAGGTCAGCTCGTCGGCGCCCTCGGCGTCGTAGGTGCGGGCCAGCTCGACGGGGTCCCCGGCGTCGCGCAGCTCGGTGAAGTTGATGCCCTTGACCACCCGGCCGCCGTCGACGTCGAGGCACGGGATGACCCGCACCGCGAGGGTCACGACACGCCTCCCGGCCGGGTCAGGGCCAGGGCGTCGACGAGCGTGAAGCGGCCCTCGTAGAGCGCGGTGCCGATGATCGCGCCCTCGACGCCGCTGCCGACCAGGCCCATGAGGGCCTCGAGGTCGGCCAGCTCGGTGATGCCGCCGGAGGCGACGACCGGGCGGTCGGTGGCCGCGCAGACGTCCTGGAGCAGCTGCAGGTTGGGGCCCTGGAGCATGCCGTCCTTGTTGACGTCGGTGACGACGTAGCGCGCGCAGCCCTCGGCGTCGAGGCGGGTCAGCACGTCGTAGAGGTCGCCGCCGTCCTGGGTCCAGCCGCGCGCCGCCAGGGTGCGGCCGCGCACGTCGAGGCCGACCGCGACCCGGTCGCCGTGCTCGGCGATGGCCCGGGCGCACCACTCGGGCTGCTCGAGGGCGGCGGTGCCGATGTTGACGCGGCGGCAGCCGGCCGCCATCGCCGCGGCCAGCGACTCGTCGTCGCGGATGCCGCCGCTCATCTCCACGTCGATGTCGAGCGTGCCGACGATGCGGGCCTGCAGCTCGCGGTTGTGCCCGCGCCCGAAGGCGGCGTCGAGGTCGACGAGGTGGATCCACTCCGCGCCGGCCTCCTGCCAGCGCAGCGCCGCTTCGACGGGGTCGCCGAAGCGCTTCTCGGAGCCGGCGACGCCCTGCACCAGCTGGACGGCCTGGCCGCCGGCGATGTCGACGGCGGGGAGGAGCTCGAGGTGGTCGGACATCAGGGTTCCTTCGGGTCGGCGCGCTCCCGGCGTACGTCGGGACCGTGGCGGCGGGCTGGGGTCGGCTGGTGCGGCTGGGGTGGGGCGGGTCAGCCGCGCTGGAGGGTGGCGACCCAGTTGCGCAGCAGGGCCGCGCCGGCGTCGCCGGACTTCTCGGGGTGGAACTGCGTGGCGGTGAGCGGGCCGTTCTCGACGGCGGCGACGAAGCGGTCGCCGCCGTGCTCGGCCCAGGTGACGCGGGGCGCGGTGGTGCGGTCGTTGGTGACCAGGGTCCACTCGCGCACGCCGTAGGAGTGCACGAAGTAGAAGCGCTCGTCGGCGAGGCCGGCGAAGAGCGTGCTGCCCTCGGCGACCTCGACGGTGTTCCAGCCCATGTGGGGCACCACCGGGGCCTGGAGCCGCTCGACCACGCCGGGCCACTCGTCGCAGCCCTCGGTCTCGACCCCGTGCTCGACGCCGCGGGCGAAGAGCACCTGCATGCCCACGCAGATGCCCAGCACGGGGCGTCCGCCGGCGAGGCGGCGCCCGATCAGCCGGTCGCCCTTGATCTCGCGCAGGCCGGCCATGCAGGCGGCGTAGGCGCCGACGCCGGGCACGACGAGGCCGTCGGCGTGCAGCGCGGTCTCGAAGTCGGAGGTCAGGGTGACGCGGGCCCCGGCGCGCTCGACGGCGCGCACGGCCGAGCGCAGGTTGCCCGAGCCGTAGTCGAGGACGACCACGTCGGGTCCGTCCGCCCCCTCCGTGACCGGAGAGTCGCTCTCCCCCGCCGCGGCGCTCAGAGCGCGCCCTTGGTGGAGGGGATGCCGGTCTCGCGCGGGTCGAGAGCGACGGCGTCGCGGAAGGCACGGGCGAAGGCCTTGAACTGGGTCTCCACCAGGTGGTGGGGCTCGCGCCCGGCCAGCACCCGCACGTGCAGCGCGAGGTGGCCGTGGAAGGCGAGGGTCTCGAAGACGTGCTGGGTCAGCGACCCGAGGTATGAGACCCCGGAGCCGCCGAGTGCGACGTACTGCTGGCCCTCGGGCTCGCCGGTGTGCACGCAGTAGGGACGGCCCGACACGTCGACGACGGCCTGCACGAGCGCCTCGTCGAGCGGCACGGTGGCGTCGCCGAAGCGGCGGATGCCGCGCTTGTCGCCGAGCGCCTGGCGCAGGGCCTGGCCCAGGGCGATCGCGGTGTCCTCGACGGTGTGGTGGGCGTCGATGTGCACGTCGCCGGTCGTGCGCACGGTCAGGTCGACCAGGGCGTGACGGGCGAAGGCGGTGAGCATGTGGTCGTAGAAGCCGACGCCGGTGGAGATCTCGTGGCGTCCGGTGCCGTCGAGGTCGACCTCGACGAGCACCGAGGACTCACTGGTCTGGCGCTCGACGCGTGCGGTCCTGCTCATGTCGTCTCCTTGGGGGCCTGCGGGGTCGTCTGGCCGGTCACCTGGGTGAGGGCGGTGCGGAAGGCGGCCATCTCGTCGGGGGTGCCGATCGACACGCGCAGCCAGCCCTCGGGGCCGACCTCGCGCACGAGCACCCCGTGGTCGAGCAGTCCCTGCCAGACCGCGTGACGGTCGGGGAAGGTGCCGAAGAGGCAGAAGTTGGCGTCGCTGTCGGCGACCTGGTGACCCTGCGCACGCAGCCACGCGACGGTGCGGTCGCGCTCCTCGCGCAGCCGGTCGACCTGGCCGAGCAGCTCCTCGGTGTGGCGCAGCGCGGCCAGCGCCGTCGCCTGGGTCACCGAGGAGAGGTGGTAGGGCAGGCGCACCACCCGGATCGCGTCGCAGATGGCCGGGTCGGCGGCGAGGTAGCCCAGCCGCAGACCCGCCCCGGCGAAGGCCTTGCTCATGGTGCGGCTGACCACCAGGTTGCGGTGGTGCGGCAGCAGCTCGAGCGCGCTCGGCGTGCCGGTGCGGCGGAACTCGCCGTATGCCTCGTCGACGACGAGCACGCCGTCCTCGCCCACGGCCTCGCACAGCAGCGCGACCGCCTCGGGCGGCAGCGCGGTGCCGGTGGGGTTGTTGGGGCTGGGCAGCAGCACGACGCTGGGGCGCTCGGCCTCGACGAGGGCGCGGGCGGCGTCGAGGTCGAGGGTGAAGTCCTCGGCGCGGCGACCCGCGACCCAGCGGGTCATCGTGTCGCGGGCGTACTCGGGGTACATCGAGTACGTCGGGGCGAAGCTCAGCGCCGTGCGCCCCGGGCCGCCGAAGGCCTGGAGCAGCTGCAGCATGACCTCGTTGGAACCGTTGGCGGCCCACACCTGCTCCGGCACGATCCCGTGGGGGGTGTCGCGGGCGAGGTAGTCGGCCAGGGCGGTGCGCAGCGCCACGAACTCGCGGTCGGGGTAGCGGTTGAGCGTCGTGGCCGCCGTGGCCACGGCGTCGGCGATGTCGGCCACGCACGCGGGCGAGGGGCCGTAGGGGTTCTCGTTGACGTTGAGCTGCACGGGCACGTCGAGCTGCGGGGCGCCGTAGGGCTCGAGGCCGCGCAGCTCCTCGCGCAGGGGCGGGAACACCGGCGCCTACCCGTCGGCGAGGGGGCGGTCGAAGCGCACCCGCACCGCCGCGCCGTGACCGGGCAGGTCCTCGGCCTCGGCGAGGTTGACGACGTGGTCGGCCACGGCGGCCAGTCCCTCACGGGTGTAGTCGACGACGTGCACCGCCTTGAGGAAGCTGCGCACCGAGAGCCCCGAGGAGTGGCACGAGCAGCCGCCCGTGGGCAGCACGTGATTGGAGCCGGCGCAGTAGTCGCCCAGCGAGACCGGTGCGTGGGGGCCGACGAAGATGGCGCCCGCGTTGCGGACCCGGGCCGCCAGGGCGGCGGCGTCGCGGGTCTGGATCTCCAGGTGCTCCGCGCCGTAGGCGTCGACGACGGCGAGGCCCTGCTCGAGGTCGTCGACCAGCACGATGCCGGACTGCTCCCCGCCCAGCGAGGTGCGGATGCGCTCGGCGTGGCGGGTCACCGAGACCTGCTTGTCGAGCTCGGCCTCGACCTCGTCGGCCAGCTGCACCGACGTCGTGACCAGCACGCTGGAGGCCATCGGGTCGTGCTCGGACTGGCTCAGCAGGTCGGCGGCGACGTACGCCGGCTCCGCGGTGTCGTCGGCCAGCACCGCGATCTCGGTCGGCCCGGCCTCGGAGTCGATGCCGACGATGCCCTTGAGCAGGCGCTTGGCGGCCACGGTGTAGATCGCACCCGGTCCGGTGACCAGGTCGACGCGGCGGCACGGGCCCGCGCCGTGGGCGAACATCGCCACGGCCTGGGCGCCTCCGACGGAGTAGACCTCCTCCACGCCCAGCAGCGCGCAGGCGGCCAGGATCGTGGGGTGCGGCAGCCCGCCGAACTCCTTCTGCGGGCTCGAGGTCAGCGCGATGGACTCGACGCCGGCGACCTGCGCGGGCACGACGTTCATCACGACGCTGGAGACCAGCGGGGCGATGCCGCCGGGCACGTAGAGGCCGACCCGGGTGATCGGCACCATCCGCTTGCTGACCCGGGCGCCGGGACCGAGCTCGACCGAGGTGTCCTCCTCGAGCTCGGCGACGCAGGTCTCGCGCAGGCGGCGGATCGACTCCTCCAGGGCGACCCGGACGGCCGGGTCGAGCTCCTCGAGGGCCTGCGACAGCGCCGCCGGGGGCACGACGATGTCGTCGTTGCGGACGCCGTCGAAGGTCTCGGAGAACTCCAGGATCGCCTCGACGCCCCGGTCGCGCACCGCGTCGCAGATCGGGCGCACGACATGCATGGCGGCCTCGACGTCGAACTCGGCGCGCGGCACGGCGGCGCGGTAGTCGACGGGGGCAGCGCCGTCGGCAGCAGTCCCTCGCAGGTCGATCCGGCGAATCATGGGTTGATCCTACGAGCCCCGGTGCCGGCAACCCGAACCGGCGACCCCGCGTGGACCCTGCACGGACCCACCCGTCCGGGCAACGGCGTGCGGGCCGGGGGTCTAGGGTCGTCAGCGTGACCGACACGCTGCCGATGTTCCCGCTGAACTCGGTGCTCTTCCCCGGCGTCAGCGTGCCGCTGACCGTCTTCGAGGACCGCTACCGCGCCCTGGTCCACCACCTGCTGCGGGTCCCCGACCCGGCGGATCGGGTCTTCGCCTCGGTGGCCATCCGCGAGGGCTACGAGGTCGGTGACCACGGGGCCCAGTCGCTCTACCGGGTCGGCGTGCGCCTGCAGCTGACCGAGGTGGAGTCCCACCCCGACGGCACCTTCGACGTCGTCGCCGTCGGACTCGACCGCATCGGACTCGACCGCCTCGAGAGCGGCGAGACCTTCCCCGTGGGTCACGTCCACGCGCTGCCCGAGGGCACCGACCCCGTCGACGAGGGCGTGCTGGAGCGGGCGCGGGCCACCTTCTCGGCCTACCGCGCCGCGCTCTCGGACATCCGCACCGACCCCTACTCCGGCAGCCTGCCGCGCGACCCGTCCTACCTGTCGTGGACGCTCGCGGCCTGCGCTCCCCTGCCGATGCCGGAGCGGCAGGCGCTGCTCGAGGCCGAGGACGCCGCCAGCCGGCTGGTCATGGTCACCGACCTGCTGCGCTCGGAGCTGCGCGCGATGAACGTCATCCCGTCGCTGCCGGCCACCGAGGTCGCCCGCACCCGCTGGTCGCCCAACTAGCCGGCGTACGACGGAGCGCGGCGGTGGCGAGGAAGGGCGCGGGCGCGACCCCGGCGACGCAGGCGCTGACGCGCGCCGGCGTGGCCTTCACGCTGCACCCCTACGAGCACGACCCGCGCGCGGAGTCCTTCGGGCTCGAGGCGGCCGGCGCCCTCGGGGTCGACCCGGCCTGCGTGCTCAAGACCCTGCTCGCCGACGTCGACGGCCGACTGGTCGTCGGGGTGGTGCCGGTCTCGGGCCGCCTCGACCTCAAGGCCCTCGCGCGCGCCGTCGGCGGCAGTCGCGCCGCCATGGCCGACCCCGCGACGGCCGAGCGGTCCACCGGCTACGTCGTCGGGGGCATCTCCCCCCTGGGCCAGCGACGGCGCCTGCCCACCGTGGTCGACGTCTCCGCCCTCGCCCACCCTGTGGTCTACGTCTCGGGCGGGCGGCGCGGGCTCGACCTCGGTCTGGCCCCGGTCGACCTCGTCGCCCTGACCGACGCCGTCACCGCTGCCGTCGCCCGCGACTGAGCCGACCCCGTCGGCCCGCCGGGTGGACCGCCCGCCGGGGCCGGACCGCCCCGCTGCAGCACGACCCGGCCCGGGGGCGGGTCGCGCCCACAGCGCTCAGTCGTCGGTCGAGACGCGGAGCACCAGGTGGGCGACGTCGTCGTCGACCCAGCTGCTGAGGCCGAGGGCGCGCAGCGGGTCGAGGTTGTCCTCGACCGCGGGGGCGTCGTCGCCGAGCAGCGGGAGCAAGGAGTCCCCGGCGATGCTGCTGACCTGGTCGAGGTCGACGAAGACGACCGATCCGGCCTCGTCGCTGTCGGGCACGACCCTCTGGTAGGTCTCGGAGTCGCCGAGGCCCTCACCCCCCGCGACCACGTCGGCGAGGTAGTCCTCGTCGAGGCCGATCGCGGTGAGGCCGTCGCCGCCGGCGACGCCCACCGTGCCGACCTCGGAGCCCAGCGGCCCCTCGGCGAGCCGGTCGAGCACGCCCTGCACGTCGTCCTCCTCGCCGCGCACGGTGAGCGCCACGGGCAGGTCGGCGGGGTCGGCGGAGCCCGTCAGCTCCTCGACGTCGAAGCCGCTGCCGAGCGAGACGGCCGCGGCGTCGCCGACGACCGTCTCGACGTCGTCGGGCAGCGTCAGGCCGGTCTCGCCGGCGAGCTCCTCGAGGCCCTCGGCGTCGATGAGGCCCTCCGAGGCCGTCTCGAGCTGCTCGAGCACGGCGCCGAACCACCCCTCCTCGAAGCCCGCCCCGACCGCGGCCACGGTGTCGGCGGGCAGCTCCTCGACGACGTCGGCGCCGCGGTCGGTCACGAGCAGGTCGGACCCTCCGAACACCGCGGCCTCGCCCGCGGCTTCGATCTCCAGCGCCCCGTCGTCGAAGCGCAGCGTCAGGGCGGCGCCGGCGAAGTCCTCGAGCGCCTCGGCCGGGGTCGCGGCGCTCGGGAGGCCGGCGCTGGCGCCGACGACGCCGTCCTCCGCCGTGCGGCCCGCACCGGAGAGCGCGCTGGGCAGCGCCGGCGCCGACGCGCTCATCTCCGGCACCGCGGGGGCGAGCAGGTCCGAGGAGTCCTCGAGGCCGGGTCCGAAGGCCTCGGCGAGGTACTCGCCCGCCTCCGGCGCGGCGTAGAGGGTGACGACCCCGTCGCCGCCGGTCTCGCCGGTCCAGCGCTGGAAGTCGGCGTCGTCGGCGAGGCTCCCGTCGGACTCGGTCTGGTCGACCACGGCCTGGGCGGTCTCCTCGGTCTCGGCGAGCACCATCCAGTCACCGCTCACGACGTAGGCCGGGCCGCCCCCGCCCTCGGCGGGGTCGCTGCCGGTGCAGGTGGCCAGGTCGTCGAGCGCCCGGCCGGCGGCGTCGGCGTCGACGACCTCGATGGTGAAGACCGGCGCCGGCTCCTCGCCGCCGGTGTCGACCGCGGCGAAGGCGGCGCGGTCGCCGAAGGCGTCGGCCGCCTCGGTGACCTGGGCGCAGTCGGTCTGCTCGGCGAGGTAGTCGACCAGGGTCTGCTTGACGTCGATGTCGGCGACCGGGCCGTCGAGCCCGAACTCCTCGCGGATGGCCGGGAACTTCTCGAGGGTCTCCAGCGCCGCCACCTTCTGACCGCCACTGGGGTCGAGGTTGACGCCGACGTAGCCGATCGTGCCGGCCGGCAGCGCCTCCGCGGCCTGGGCGCCGTCGGAGAACCACCAGGCCGCCCCGAAGGCTCCTGCGCCGACGACCGCGACGAGGGCGACGCCCCCTCCCACCAGCAGCCCCGTGCGGCGGGGCCGTCGCTCCCGCGGCAGCCGCCCTCCGCCACTGCTGTCGAGCATCTCGGGGGGCGGACCCGACGGCGGCGGGCCCTGCGGCGGCGGGCCCTGCGGCGGCGGGCCCTGGGGCGGCGGTCCGGGCGGAAGGTTGCTCGTCACGACGGCTCCCGTGGGTGTCCTGGCGCCGGCCCCGTCGGCCGCGCTCGGGCGGGAACCTACCCCGGCGGGGCCGGTCCTAACCGGTCGCTCCCCCGCCCGTCAGGCGGTCCAGGGCGCCGCTCAGGCGCGGGGGTCGGCGGGGGCGCGTCGGGCGCCCCGCTTGGCCACCCCGACGAAGGCCACCAGCAGGCCTACGAGGGCGCCGGTGGTCCACACGAGGTAGGGCACCGGTCGCGGCGCCTCGAGCGCGCTGAGCAGGGTGGTGCGGTCGTCGGCCGAGCGCGCCAGCACGTCGGGGTCGGGCGGGCCGAGCTGCTGGCCCAGCCAAGCCATCAGCGCGGCGGCCACGACAGCGCCCACGACGACCGCCGCCAGCGTCACGAGCTCGTGGCGGTCGAGGACCAGCGCCGTGAGGAGCCCGACCGCGACCGCGGTCGGGAAGGCGACGACGGCGAGCAGGCCGGTGGCCGAGAACAGCCCGCGCAGCTGCGGGAGGTCGTAGAAGCCGTCACGGTCGACGACGACGAAGCGCCCCTGGAAGGCCAGCCCCCGCGAGGGCTCCCACACCAGGTGCCACAGCCAGGCCGCGCCGAGGCCGGCGAGGGCGAAGACCACGACCACCAGCAGCGCCTGGACCCCGGCCCGGCCCCACTCGCGGCGCCCGCGCAGCCGGGGCGCGTCGGCGGCGCTGCCGCCGTCGCGGACGCCGACGTCGGGGTTCAGACGCTCAGGCACCCGGGCCCCAGCAGCTGCTTGAGGTCGGCGAAGAGCGCCGGGGTCGCGGTGACCCGGAGCCGGTCGTCGAGCCGCATCACCTTGGTCGCCTCGCGCGTCATCAGCCGCAGCCGCACCTCGGTCATGCCGGGGTGGGTGGAGAGCACGTCGCGCAGCTGCTCGATGACGGGCGGGGTGCAGCGGGTCGAGGGCATGCTGATGACGACCGGACCCGAGGGGCCGTCGGAGATGTCGGGCACCGAGACCTCCTGGCCGTGGATCTCGGGCTGGTCCTTGCTCTTCGACAGCCGGCCCTTGACCGTGAGGATGGCGTCCTCGATGAGCAGGGTGCTGGCCAGCTGGTAGGCGCTGGGGAAGAGCAGCACGTCGATCGCGCCGTCGAGGTCCTCGAGGGTGACCATCGCCCACGCGTCGCCGCGCTTGGTGATCTTGCGCTGCACCGTGGTCACCAGGCCGCTGATGGTGATGGGCGAGCCGTCGGAGCGCTCCTCGTCGAGCATGAGCTGTCCGATGCTGCAGTCGCTGGAGTTGGTGAGCACGTGCTCCAGGCCCAGCAGCGGGTGGTCGGAGACGTAGAGCCCGAGCATGTCGCGCTCGTGGCCCAGCAGCGTCATCTTGTCCCACTCGTCGATCTCGGGCACCGTCACCGTGATCCCGAAGGACCCGCCCGCGTCGTCGTCGAGCCCGCCGAAGAGGGAGTCCTGACCGATCGCCTCGTTGCGCTTGATGTCGACGTACTGGTCGACCGCGGTCTCGTGGATCGTGACCAGCGCGCGCCGCCGGTGCTTCATCTCGTCGAAGGCGCCGGCCTTGACCAGCGACTCGATGACGCGCTTGTTGCACACCAGCGCCGGCACCTTGTCCATGAAGTCGTTGAAGTCGGCGTAGCGGCCCTTCTCCTCGCGCGCCGCCACGATGCCGTCGACGACGTTGGCGCCGACGTTGCGCACCGCCGTCAGGCCGAAGCGGATGTCGGTGCCGACGGGGGTGAAGTTGGAGGAGGACTCGTTGACGTCGGGCGGGAGCACCTGGATCTTCATCCGGCGGCACTCGTTGAGGTAGATGGCCGACTTGTCCTTGTCGTCCTTGGTCGAGGTCAGCAGCGCGGCCATGTACTCGGCCGGGTAGTTGGCCTTGAGGTAGGCCGTCCAGTACGACACCAGGCCGTAGGCCGCGGAGTGGGCCTTGTTGAAGGCGTAGTCGGAGAAGGGCAGCAGGATGTCCCACAGCGTCTTGACCGCGGCGGCGCTGTAGCCGCGCTCCTTCATGCCCTGGGAGAAGCCCTCGAACTGCTTGTCCAGCTCCGACTTCTTCTTCTTGCCCATCGCGCGACGCAGGATGTCGGCCTGGCCCAGGCTGTAGCCCGCGAGCTTCTGCGCGATGGCCATGACCTGCTCCTGGTAGACGATCAGGCCGTAGGTCTCGCCCAGGATGTCCTCGAGCGGCTCGGCCAGCTCGGGGTGGATCGCCTCCACCGGCTCGCGCCCGGTCTTGCGGCGGGCGTACTTGTTGTGGGAGTCGGCGCCCATCGGGCCGGGCCGGTAGAGCGCGCCGACGGCGGAGATGTCCTCGAAGGTGTCGGGCCGCATGGAGCGCAGCAGCGCCCGCATCGGACCGCCGTCGAGCTGGAAGACGCCGAGGGTGTCGCCGCGCTGGAGCAGGGCGTAGGTGGCCTCGTCGGTGAGCGGGAGGTCCTCGAGCACCACGGTCTCGCCGCGGTTGGCCTGGATGTTCTTGACCGCGTCGTCGAGCACGGTGAGGTTGCGCAGGCCCAGGAAGTCCATCTTGATCAGGCCGAGGCCCTCACAGGTGGGGTAGTCGAACTGGGTGATCATCGCGCCGTCGGCGGGGCGCTTGAGCAGCGGGATCACGTCGACCAGCGGCTCGCTGGACATGATCACCCCGGCGGCGTGCACGCCCCACTGCCGCTTGAGGCCCTCGATGCCGATGGCGGTGTCGACGACGCGCTGGACGTCCTTGTCGGCGTCGTAGAGCTGGCGGAACTCCCCGCCCTCGCCGTAGCGCTTGTGCTCGGGGTCGAAGATCTCCTGCAGCGGCACGTCCTTGCCCATGACCGCCGCCGGCATGGCCTTGGTGATCCGGTCGCCCATCGCGAAGGGGTAGCCCAGGATGCGCGAGGAGTCCTTGACGGCCTGCTTGGCCTTGATGGTGCCGTAGGTGACGATGTAGGAGACGCGGTCGTCGCCGTACTTGTCGGTGACGTAGCGGATGACCTCGCCGCGCCGACGCTCGTCGAAGTCGATGTCGAAGTCGGGCATCGAGACGCGGTCGGGGTTGAGGAACCGCTCGAAGATCAGGCCGTGCTGGAGCGGGTCGAGGTCGGTGATGCGCATCGCGTAGGCGACCATCGAGCCCGCGCCCGAGCCGCGGCCGGGTCCGACGCGGATGCCGTTGTCCTTGGCCCAGTTGATGAAGTCGGCGACCACCAGGAAGTAGCCCGGGAAGCCCATCTGGGTGATGACGCCGATCTCGAAGTCGGCCTGCTTGCGCACCGCGTCGGGGATGCCCGAGGGGTAGCGCACGTGCAGCCCGCGCTCGACCTCCTTGACCAGCCAGGAGTCCTCGTTCTCCCCCGGCGGGCAGGGGAAGCGCGGCATGTAGGTGCCGTTGCCCTCGGTGAACTCCACGTCGCAGCGCTCGGCGATGAGCAGCGTGTTGTCGCAGGCCTCGGGGAAGTCGCGCCACAGCTCGCGCATCTCGGCGGCCGACTTGAGGTAGTAGCCGTCGCCGTTGAAGGCGAAGCGCTGCCCCGGGCCGTCGCCCGCGGGGATGTCCATGGTGGACCCGGAGTTGATGCAGAGCAGGTGCTCCTGGGCCTTGGCGTCCTCGCGCATCACGTAGTGCGAGTCGTTGGTGGCCAGGAGTGGGATGCCCATGTCCTTGCCCAGCCGCAGCAGGCCGTCCTTGACCCGGGTCTCGATGTCGAGGCCGTGGTCCATCAGCTCGAGGAAGTAGTTGTCCTTGCCGAGGATGTCCTGGAAGTCGCCCGCGACCTGCTTGGCGGCCTCGTAGTTGCCGTGGCGCAGGTGGACCTGCACCTCGCCGGAGGGGCAGCCGGTCGTGCCGATGATGCCCTTGCCGTGCTGGGAGAGCAGCTCGCGGTCCATGCGGGGGTGCTTGAAGAACCCGTCGCGCCACGCGCCCGTGGAGAGCCGGAAGAGGTTGTGCATGCCCTCGGTGGACTCCGAGAGCAACGTCATGTGGGTGTAGGCACCGCGGTTGGAGACGTCGTCGGGGCCGCCGCCGTAGAAGTTCACGCCGCGCTTCTCGAAGCGGGAGATGTTGGGCGTGAAGTAGGCCTCGATGCCGATGATCGGCTTGACCCCCGCGGCCTTGGCCTTGGAGTAGAACTCGTAGGCCCCGAAGACGTTGCCGTGGTCGGTCATCGCCACCGCCGGCATGCCGAGCTCCGCGGCCCGGTCGGCCAGCGCACCGAGGCGGGCGGCGCCGTCGAGCATGGAGTACTCGGTGTGCACGTGCAGGTGGACGAAGGAGTCCTGGGAGCCTGTCGACATCGTGTGTGGAAGTCCTCGCCGGGTCGAGATCGGGCAGCGGTCAAGCAGGGTGCAGCGGTCTCGGACGGGCGCCGATCGACCTTCTGGGGGAAGGGGATCAGCCTACGTCAACCGCTCCGGGGATCGTGCCAGCCGCCGCCGACACCACTGCCGACACCACCGGCGGCACCACCGGCGGCACCACCGGCGGCTCAGCCCTCGCGGGCGGCGTCGAGGCTCTCGGTGATCACCACGTCGACGATGCGGTGCAGGCGCTCGGCCCCGAGGGCCGGTGCCCGCTGCGCCATCGCGACGGCGATGGCGCGCTCGCGGTCGGGGTCGCGACGGGTGTGGCCCTTGTGCGGCTGCACGGCGGCGGTGAGGGCCGCACGGCGCGCCAGCAGGTCGCCGAGCTGGTCGTCGACCTCGTCGATGAGCCCGCGCAGGAAGACGAGGGGCTCGCGACCGGGCCAGGCCACCCTCAGGTCGGGGGCGCGCTCCTCGTTGGCCGAGCCGTCGGTGCGCTCGAGCTCCACCAGCCCGTGGCGGGCGTAGAACGCCCGCGCCGCGGTGTTGGTCTCGAAGACCCACAGGCAGAAGCCGTCGGGCCGCTGCGCCTTCACGGTCTCCAGCAGCAGCGAGCCGAGCCCGCGACCCGCGGCACCGGGCAGCACGTAGAGGTCGTCGAGCCAGTCACCGGCCAGGGCGGCGTAGGCCACGACGCGCCCGCCCTCCTGCGCCACCCACAGCTCGCGCGCGGAGAGGTCCCAGGTGGCGAACCAGCTGCGCACCTCGGTGTCGGGGTGCGCGCCCGGGGGCATCGCGGGGTGCGCCGCGCGGCGGCTGCGCAGGTGCACGTCGGCCACCTCGGCCAGGTCGGCGACCGTGCCCGGACGCACCAGGACGTCGGGCTGCGCGGGGGGTCCGTCAGGACCCGTCACGGACGACCTCGAGGGCGTGGGCGAGGTCGGCGGGGTACTCCGTCTCGTACTCGACGTGCTCACCGGTGTCGGGGTGCTCGAAGCCGAGCCTGACGGCGTGGAGCCACTGCCGCTCCAGGCCCACGCGCTTGGCCAGCACGGGGTCGGCGCCGTAGGTCAGGTCGCCGACGCAGGGGTGCTTGAGCGCGGACATGTGCACCCGGATCTGGTGGGTGCGGCCGGTCTCGAGGTGCACCTCGAGCAGGCTGGCGAAGCGGTGCGCCTCGAGCGTCTCGTAATGGGTGACGCTGGCCCGCCCGTCGGCCATCACGGCGAACTTCCAGTCCGAGCGGGGGTGACGACCGATCGGGGCGTCGACCGTGCCCTCCAGCGGGTCGGGGTGGCCCTGGACGAGCGCGTGGTAGGTCTTGTCGACGGTGCGGTGGCGGAAGGCGTTCTTGAGCACCGAGTAGGCGTGCTCGGACTTGCAGATGACCATGACGCCGGACGTGCCGACGTCGAGGCGCTGCACGATGCCCTGGCGCTCGGAGGCGCCGCTGGTGGCGATGCGGAAGCCCGCGCCCGCGAGGTGGCCGACGACCGTGGGGCCGGTCCAGCCTGGCGAGGGGTGGACGGCGACGCCGACCGGCTTGTCGATCACCACGATGGACTCGTCGTCGTGGACGATCTTGATCCCCTCGACGATCTCGGGGGTCACCGTCAGCGGGTCGGTCAGGGTCGGGATCTCCACGTCGAGCAGCGAGCCCGGCAGCACCCGGTCGCTCTTGCCGACGCCGGCGCCGTCGACCTGCACCAGGCCCTGCGCGATCAGGTCGGCCGCACGGGTGCGCGAGAGCCCGAACATGCGGGCCAGGGCGGCGTCGACCCGCTCCCCCGCGAGGCTCTCGGGCACGCTGAGGCTGCGGTGCTCGGAGGTCTGGCTCATCGCTGGTCCCCCGCGGTCGGGCCGCTCGCCGTGGCTGCGTCGTCAGGCCGGTCACCAGGCCGGTCGCCGGACCGGTCGTCGGGCTCGTGGTCGCGGTCGCGGGTGCCGTCGAGGCGGACACCGCGGAAGGCCTGCACGAGGATGAGGCCGGCGGCGACGTTGATGCAGACGTCGGCCACGTTGAAGACCGGCCAGTTGGGCAGCATCAGGAAGTCGATGACGTGGCCCCGCATCGGCCCGGGATCGCGGAAGAGCCGGTCGGTGAGGTTGCCGGTCACACCCGCGAGCAGCAGGCCCAGCGCCACGGCCCACAGCCGGGAGCGCACCCGCAGGCTCAGCACGAGCACGACCACGGTGGCGGCGATCGCGATGCAGCTCAGCGCCACGGTGAACTGGGTGCCGGTGCTGAAGGCGGCGCCCGGGTTCTTGACCAGCGTCAGCGTGAGCAGGTCCCCGACGACGGGCACGTCGGGCTGGCCCTCGAGACGGTCGAGGGCCATCACCTTGGTGACCAGGTCCACGGCGTACGCGGTGGCGGCGATCGTCGCGAACAGCGCCCACACCCGCGCCCGGGAGCGCCCGGCGGGGGCTGCGGTGGTCTCGGGGTCTATCGCCGTTCCTCGCGCTGCTTGCATGTCATGCACAGTGTGGCACGCGGAAATGCCATCAGCCGATTCTTGCCGATCGGCTCTCCGCAGGACTCGCAGACGCCGTAGGTGCCGTCGTCGATGCGCGCCAGGGCCCGCTCGATCTGGGCCAGCTTGTCGCGCTCGTTGTTGAGCACGGTGAGCTCGTGGTCGCGCTCGAAGCTGCTCGCCCCGACGTCGGCCTGGTCCTGCCCGGCCCCGTCGCCGGAGTCGCGCATGAGCCCCGAGAGCTCCTGCTCCTGGTCGGCGATCACCTGGGCGATGTGGTCGTGCTGCTCGTGCAGCTCGGCGACGACCTCGTCGAGCTCGGCGGCGGTCCAGTCGGACTCGCCCTCCTTGACGACGAGGTCCTGGGCCTGGGCCGCGGTGGCGGCCTTCTTGGTGGGTGCTGCCTTGGTCACGGGCACAGCCTTCGAGCGGGGGCGCCGCAGCGCCGGGGGTGGACGGAGCAGGGAGGTCCGGGGGGCGGGAGAGGGGTGAGGACGGTGAGCAGGAGGGTAGCCAGTCGGTGGTGAACCGACCAGGGCCCCTCCGTCACGGGCCCGCGGAGACGACGGCGCGGCCGGCCCCCGAGGGGACCGGCCGCGCCGGATCGAGCCGGGTGGAGCAGTCGCTCAGGACTCCTCGTCGCCCAGGATGGAGCGCAGACGCTTGGGGGCCGGGGCCTCCTCGGTCGGAGCGGCGCTCTCGGCGCCGTTCTGCAGCGCCTCCAGCTGCTGGGTGAAGTAGCTCTTCAGGCGCGAGCGGTACTCGCGCTCGAACGAGCGGAGGTTCTCGACCTCGCTGCTGAGCTTGTCGCGCTCGCGCTCCAGGTCGCCGAACATCTGCTGGCGACGCTCGGCGGTCTCGGAGTCGAGCATCGAGGCGCGGGTGCGCGCGTCGGACTCCATGCGGTCGGCCTTCGACTTCGACTCGGCCTCGAGACGCTCGGCCTTGGTGCGGGCCTCGCCCACGATCTTGTCGGCGTCGTTCTTGGCCTCGTCGACGAGCTCGTCGGCGTTGCGGGTGGCGATCTCCAGCAGGCGCGCCGCGGCGTTGGAGGCCTGCGGCACCGTCTCGACGCGGATCGTCTCCGTGGGGGTCGCGGCGGCGGGGGCGGCCGGTGCGGCCACGGGGGCCGGCGTCGGCTCGGGCTTCGCGACCGGCACGGGCTGCGTGACCGGCTCGGGCGTGGACGGCGCGGTGGTCGCCGGGGCGGACTGACCCGACGACGAGCCGGCCTGACCCGATCCCGACGGGCCCGATCCCGACTGGGCGGAGGCGAGCTTGGCGCGGAGGTCCTCGTTCTCCTTGGTGAGCCTCGCGAGCTCGGCCTCCACCTCGTCGAGGAACTGGTCGACCTCCCCCATGTCGTAGCCCTCGCGCAGCCGGACGGGAGTAAAGCGCTTGTTGCTCACGTCCTCAGGCGTCAGTGGCATGACCTCACCCATTCTCAGTCGTGGTGTTCAAGTGGATCCCAGACGTGCCGCGCGCGGGTGCGCGAGGTCGTGCTGCGAACTTCTCGGGGAACAATAGCGCCTGTCGTGGGACAGGTGGGACAGGCGGGTCCCGGTGGGCGGCCGGGGCCCCGGAGGGCGCTCAGGCGATGTTGAAGACGGCGTCGTTGACGTTGAGCAGCACCCACGCGATGACCAGGACGAGCAGGAAGCTCAGGTCGAGCGCGATGCTCCCCAGACGCAGCGGCGGGATGAAGCGGCGCAGGAACTGGATGGGCGGGTCGGTGACCGAGTAGACCGCCTCGAGGACCAGCAGCAGCGGTCCGCGCGGACTCCAGGAGCGCGCGAAGACCTGCACCCAGTCCACGATGAAGCGCACCCACATGAGCGCGATGAAGAAGAACAGGATCCAGTGGATGATCCAACCGGCGATCTGCACGTCGGTGATAGCTCCTGTCGGGGCCGGACCGGGCTCGTCGTGACGACGGGCCTCAGCTCTGGTTGAAGAAACCGCCCTCGGCGATCCGCTCCTTGTCCTCGGCGGCGACCGTGACGTTGGGCGGGGAGAGCAGGAACACCTTGTTGGTGACGCGCTCGATCGTGCCACGGGTGGCAAACACCAGGCCGGCGGCGAAGTCGACGAGACGCTTGGCGTCGGCGTCGTCCATCTCCGAGAGGTTCATGATCACCGGCACGCCCTCGCGGAAGTTCTCCCCGACGGTGCGGGCCTCGTTGTAGGTGCTCGGGTGCAGGGTCGTGATGCGGGACAATTCGGCTACCACTCCGGTGGGGCCGGCGGCCGGACGGCGGCGCTCGGCGAGGTCGGACACGGACGCGGCTCGCGCCGCGGGCTGACGGGGCGCCGCCGGGGCGGGCTGACGCTGGGCCGGGACCGCCTGGGTCTCACGGGTGGTGTCGTCGCCGTCGTACTCGTCGTCGTACCGGCCGGTGTCCTCGAGCAGGCCGAGGTACTCGCCGATCCTGCGCATCGCGCCGCTCATGACAGTCGTCCTCCGGAACTCCTGCGCCGTCGTCCCCGGGTGGGGCGATCGGCGCTCAACGTTGTAGTCGGACCCTACTGGACCGTGGGCCTCGAACCGAGCACCGCGGAGCCGAGCCGCACGTGTGTCGCGCCGGCCGCCACCGCCTGCTCGAGGTCGCCGCTCATGCCGGCGGACAGCACGGTCGCCGCGGGGTGCTGGGCGAGCAGCCGCTCGCGCAGGCGGGCCAGCCGCTCGAAGGCGACGGCGGGGTCCTCGGCCGGCGGCGCCACGGCCATCAGGCCCCGCAGGCGCAGGTGCTCGGCCTGCGCCACGCGGTCGGCGAGGGCCAGGAGCGCCTCGGGTCCGACGCCGGCGCGCCCCTCGGCCCCGGGCGGGTCCAGGCTGACCTGCACCAGCACGTCGAGGGGTCGCCCACGCCGCTCGGCGCCCCGGTCGAGGGGACCGACGAGCTTGGGACGGTCGACCGACTCCACGACGGCGGAGTACGCCGCGACCGCCGAGGCCTTGTTGCTCTGCAGACCGCCGATGAAGTGCCACGACAGGTCGAGGTCGGCCAGCTCTGCGGCCTTGGCCTCGGCCTCCTGGTGCCGGTTCTCCCCCACGTCGGTGACGCCGAGCCCGGCCAGGACGCGCACGTCGGAGGCGGGGAAGAACTTGGTGACGACCACCAGGTCGACGTCGTCGCGTGCGCGCCCCGCCGCCACGCACGCGTCGGCGAGCCGCTCGC
The DNA here is from genome assembly GCF_023712465.1 of Nocardioides sp. P86. Classification (NCBI taxonomy): domain Bacteria; kingdom Bacillati; phylum Actinomycetota; class Actinomycetes; order Propionibacteriales; family Nocardioidaceae; genus Nocardioides; species Nocardioides sp. P86. The sequence continues at coordinate 450,456 of NZ_JAMAYE010000001.1, forward strand.
GGGCACGCCCGAGGGCGGCCGTCAGCTCCGCGGCGCGCTCCGCCGGGGCGACGGAGCCGCCCGTGGGCCGGTGCGGGTCGCCGGGAGCGGTGCCGTGGGCGCTCACGCGCGCCGCCGTACGACGCCGGCCAGCCGCCCGGCTCTCCTACCGTCGCGACGGTAGGAGAAGAGGTCGGGCGACTCGCGGGTGCAGCGGGAGACGTCGTGCGCGACGACGTCCTCGCCGCGCAGCTGGGCGACCACCCCGGCGCCGACGTCGAGCGCCGGCGTGCCCCAGGTGGTCGTGGCGCGGCTCTCCGGCACGACGGCCGCGACCTCCTCGCGCATCTGCTCGGGCACCTCGTAGCACCCACCGCAGACGTGCGGTCCGACCCAGGCCTCGATCCGCCGCGCCCCGAGCTCCCGCATGCGCGACACCGCGGCGGGCACCACCCCGGCGACCAGGCCCGGTCGGCCGGCGTGGGCCGCGCCGACGACACCGGCCACCGGGTCGGCGAGGAGCACCGGCACGCAGTCGGCGGCCCGGACCACGAGCACCACGCCGGGGCGGTCGGTGACCAGGGCGTCGGCGTGCGGACGCTCGGCGGCGGGGTGGTCACCGACGGTGACGACCTCGCGGCCGTGCACCTGGAGCAGGTCGGCGACCCGGTCGCCCGGCGCGAAGTCGGCGAGGAGCAGCTCGAGGTTCCGCTGTCGCGACGCGGGGTCGTCGTCGCCCTCGACGGCGAGGTTGAGCTCGGCGAAGGGAGCAGCACTGACCCCGCCGACACGGTCGGTGAACGCGAGGTCCACGAGCGAGTCGGCGGGGCCGGTGGTGGTGCGGAAGGCGTACACCGGGGCAGGACCTACTTCAGGAAGTCGGGCACGTCGAGCTCGTCGTCGTCGAACTGCACCTGCCGCGGCGCCGGCCGCGGGGCGGGCGGCTGGGTCGGCGCCGGGCCCGTGGGACCGGACTGGCCACCCTGCTGACCGCCTTGCTGGCCACCCTGGTGCGGGGCCTGCTGCGGCGCCTGGCGCGGCGGCTGCTGCGGAGCCTGGCCGGGCTGGCCGCCCTGGGGCGCCGGCTGGCCGAAGCTCTGCCGCGCGCCCGCGGGGACGGGCTCTCGCTCCTCGCCGCGACGCAGCGACGGCGCCGGGGACGCCTGGCGGGCCTCCTGGGCCGGCTCGGCCTTGGGCTCGCGGCGCAGGACCGTGCCCTCGTCGCGCCGCTTGGGCGTGCCGCCGTCGAAGCCGGCGGCGATGACCGTCACGCGCACCTCGTCACCGAGGGCGTCGTCGATGGTGGCACCGAAGATGATGTTGGCCTCGGGGTGCACCGCCTCGGCGACGAGCGCGGCGGCCTCGTTGATCTCGAACAGGCCGAGGTCGGAGCCGCCGGCGATCGAGAGCAGCACGCCGTGGGCGCCGTCGATGGAGGCCTCGAGCAGGGGGCTGGAGACGGCCATCTCGGCGGCGGCGACGGAGCGGTCCTCGCCCCGGGCCGAGCCGATGCCCATGAGGGCGGAGCCGGCGTTGGCCATGACCGACTTCACGTCGGCGAAGTCGAGGTTGATCAGGCCGGGGGTGGTGATGAGGTCGGTGATGCCCGAGACACCCTGGAGCAGCACCTGGTCGGCCTGCTTGAAGGCGTCGAGCACCGACACGTTGCGGTCGCTGATCGAGAGCAGCCGGTCGTTGGGGATGACGATGAGGGTGTCGACCTCCTCGCGCAGCTGCGCGATGCCCTCCTCGGCGGAGTTGGCGCGGCGGCGGCCCTCGAAGGCGAACGGCCGGGTGACCACGCCGATGGTCAGCGCGCCCAGCGAGCGGGCGATGCGGGCCACGACGGGAGCGCCGCCCGTGCCGGTGCCGCCACCCTCGCCGGCGGTCACGAAGACCATGTCGGCGCCCTTGATGACCTCCTCGATCTCGTCGGCGTGGTCCTCGGCGGCCTGGCCGCCGACCTCGGGGTTGGCGCCGGCGCCGAGGCCGCGGGTGAGCTCGCGGCCGATGTCGAGCTTGACGTCGGCGTCGCTCATGAGGAGGGCCTGGGCGTCGGTGTTGATCGCGATGAACTCGACTCCCTTGAGCCCCACCTCGATCATCCGGTTGACGGCGTTGACACCGCCTCCGCCGATGCCCACGACCTTGATGATGGCCAGGTAGTTCTGTGCTGCTGCCACGGCGGCTCGCCTCTCGCTGATCGGTGGTGGTGCTGGGTCCGTGCGTCGCGCACGGGTGGTCTGGGGCGCCGCACCGGGACGGGCGGCGTTGGTGCTGCTGTGCTGATGGGGGGTGCTGCTGGGGGGTCGTGCCGGATGGTGCTGCGGGGAAGCGACGGGCCTCAACTCTGACCCTCAACCTGAGGGTTATAGTTATGTCAACCTCGCCGTGACGACGACAGTAGACACACGGAGACGCCGGATCGCGCAGACACGCCCGGCGCGTCCTCGACGATCCGGAGGAGGCCCGGTCAGCCGACCGCGGGACCGCTCACGGTCGGACGGCCCGGCACGCTCACGTCGTACGCCGTGCCGGGCTGCGACAGCAGCACGGTCAGCACCTCGGCCTTGCGCGCGGACTCGTCGGCGCTCCCCCACGCCACGGTGCGGCCGTCGCGCAGCGCCAGGACGATCCGGTCGACGGTCTCGACCTCCACGTGGTCGAGCCGACCCGCGAGGTCCTCCGGCAGCGCGGCGACGACCTGGGCCGCCTCGCGCAGCGCCTCCGCGGTGGTGTCGACCTGGCTCTCGACGCGCGGGAGACCCTGCGGTGCGGCGGTGTAGGTGCGGAAGGCCACGCCCTCGGCGTCGAGGCCGCGCAGCGTGCCGCCGAGCTCGACCACGGCCACGGCCACCCGCTCCTCGACCGAGATCGTCACCGCGTCGGGCCACGACCGGGTGACGTCGGCGGAGGCCACCTGGGAGAGCGACTCGACGCGGGCGCGCACGGCGGCGAGGTCGACCCGCGCCAGCGGCTCGCCGTCGGGCACCTGCGCGGCCGCCCGCACCTGGTCTGCGGCCAGCGGCCCGACGCCGGTGACCTCGACGTCCTCGACGTCGAGCAGCGCGGAGAACCACACGGTCCACACCGCAGCGGCTCCGAGCGCGAGCAGCACGAGGCCCACGACGACGTAGCGCAGCGTCGACCAGCGCCGGGCCCAGCGACGCCGCACGAAGCGGCGACGGGTGCGCCGGGTCCGCGGGTCGACCGGGTCGCTCACGGCCGGGGCCCCGCCTCGACCCCGTCGGCGCGCTGCTCGAGCAGGTCGAGCACGCGCGGGCCCACGGTGGTCACGGTGCCGGCGCCGAGGGTCAGCACGAGATCGCCCGCGCGGGCCCGGTCGACGAGGGCGGCCGGGGCGTCGGCGAGGTCGGGCACGAAGGCCACCCGGTCGTCGGGCAGCGGCACCGCGTCGGCGACCAGCGCGCCGGTCACCTCGGGGTCGGCGTCCTCGCGGGCCAGGTAGACGTCGAGCACGACGACCTCGTCGGCGGCGCCGAGCGCCTGGCCCATGGCGACGCCGAAGATGCGCGTGCGCGAGACCAGGTGGGGCTGGAAGGCCACGACGACGCGCCCCTCCCCCGCCACCGAGCGGGCCGCCTGGAGGTCGCCGGCGATCTCGACGGGGTGGTGGGCGTAGGAGTCGTAGACCCGCACCCCGGCGGCCTCGCCCTTGCGCTCCATGCGGCGCCGGGTGCCGCCGAAGGACTCCAGGCCCCGCTTGAGGGCCTCGAAGTCGTGGCCCAGGCGCAGCGCCGCGCCGAGCGCCGCCAGGGCGTCGAGCACGTAGTGGCGACCGGGGATCTGCAGGGTGACCCGACCCAGCTCGACCCCGCCGTCGACGACGGTGAAGGAGGAGGTGGTGCCGGCGAAGACGACGTCGACGGCGCGCAGGTCGGCGCCCTCGCCCTCGCCGACGCCCACGAAGGCGAGGTCGCGCGAGGCCGCGACCGCGCGCAGGGCGGCCGCGCCGTCGTCGTCGACGCAGGCCACCAGGAGGCCGCCGGGGCGGATGCGACCGACGAACTCCTCGAAGGCGGCGGCGTAGGCCTCCTCGGTGCCCCAGTTGTCGAGGTGGTCGGCCTCGACGTTGGTGACGACCGCGACGGTGGGCTCGTAGACCAGGAAGGCGCCGTCGCTCTCGTCGGCCTCGGCGACGAAGAGGTCGCCCGCGCCCTCGGCGGCGTTGGTGCCGGTCTGGGCGAGGTCGCCCCCGACGGCGTACGTCGGGTCGGCGCCGGCCGCCTGGAGGGCGACCGTGAGCAGCGAGGTGGTGGTGGTCTTGCCGTGGGTGCCGGCGACGGCCACGACGCGACGCCCGGCCATGACCGCGGCCAGCGCGGCCGAGCGCGGCAGCAGCCGCAGCCCGCGCTCCTGCGCGGCCACGACCTCGGGGTTGTCCTCGCGCACGGCGGTCGAGACGACCACGGTGTCGGCGTCGCCGAGCTGGCCGGCGGCGTGGCCGACATGGACCGTGGCTCCCAGCTCGCGCAGCCGCTGCAGCGTCGGGGAGTCGGTGCCGTCGCTGCCCGACACGGTGATGCCGCGGGCGAGGAGGATGCGCGCGATCCCGGAGAGCCCGGCACCGCCGATCCCGACGAGGTGGACCCGGCCGAGCCGGTCGGCGGGCAGGAGGGTGGACGGCACGGGCACCCTCATCGAGCACCCCCCGTGCGGTCGCGGCGCGTCGCACCCAGCTCGAGCACCAGGCGCGCCAGGCGCTCGTCGGCGTCGCGGGGCACGAGGGCCACGGCCGCCGCGCTCATCCGCTGCAGCCGGGGTGCGTCGGTGGCCAGGCCCGGCACGGTCGCCGCGACCCAGTCGGGGGTGACGTCGGCGTCGTCGACCAGGAGCGCGCCCCCGGCGTCGACCACGGGCCGCGCGTTCTGCGCCTGCTCGCCGTTGCCGATCGGCAGCGGCACGAGGATGGCGGGCAGGCCGGTGGCGGCCGCCTCCACGACGCTGTTGGCCCCCGCACGGCAGAGCACGAGGTCGGCGGCGGCATAGGCGAGGTCCATGCGGTCGACGTAGTCGACGATGACGTAGGAGGAGCCCGCCGCGGCCGGGTCGGCCCCGCCGTGCTTGCCCTGCACGTGCAGCACCTGCACGCCGGCGGCCGCGAGGGCGGGCGCCGCGGCGGAGACGGCCTGGTTGAGGCGGGTCGCACCCTGCGACCCCCCGGTCACCAGCAGGGTCGGCCGAGCGGGGTCGAGACCGAAGGCTGCGCAGGCCTCGGCGCGACTGGCGGCCCGGTCGAGCTGGGAGATCATGCGGCGGATCGGCAGGCCGACGTACTCGGCGCCGCGCAGCGGGGTGTCGGGGAAGCTCACGGCCACGCGCGCGGCGAGGCGGGCGCCGAGACGGTTGGCGACGCCGGGCAGCGCGTTCTGCTCGTGCAGCGCGATCGGGAGGCGACGACGCCGGGCGGCGAGGTAGGCCGGCACCGAGACGTAGCCGCCGTAGCCCACGACGACGTCGGGGCGGACGCGGTCGAGCACGGCGAGGGTCTCGGTGACCGCGCCGCGCAGGCGGCCCGGCACCCGCAGCAGGTCGGCGCCGGGGCGCCGAGGCAGCGGCACCGGCGGCACCAGCTCGAGGGGGTAGCCGGCCTCGGGCACGACCCGGGTCTCGAGCCCGCGGGGGGTGCCGAGACAGGTCACCTCGGTGGCGGGGTCGAGCCGGCGCAGGGCGTCGGCGGTGGCGAGCAGGGGCGAGGTGTGACCGGCGGTGCCACCGCCGGCGAGGAGTACGCGCATCCGGACCAACCTAGCGATCGGACCGGCCGCGCCCGGAGGTGAGGCCCGCCAGCGGTCCGGCCGCCACGCCGCTGGAGCGTCCGCGCCGGCGCAGGGCGAGGGCCCGGGCCGCCTCGGGCTCGCGGCGGGCGAAGCCGATGAGCAGGCCCAGCGCGATCAGCGACGGCAGCAGCGCCGACCCGCCGTAGGAGACCAGGGGCAGCGGGATGCCGATGACGGGCAGCAGGGCGAGCACCATGCCGACGTTGATCACCATCTGCCCGACCAGCCAGACCACGATGCCGAACGACGCGTAGCGCACGAAGGGGTCGGCGGTGTGGCGCGCGACCCGCAGGGCGGCGAAGGCGATGGTGAGGAAGAGCGCGACGACCAGCACCGTGCCGACCAGGCCCAGCTCCTCGCCGAGCACGGCGAAGATGAAGTCGGTGTGGGCCTCGGGCAGGTCGCCCCACTTCTGCTGGGAGGCGCCGATCCCCTGGCCGAACCAGCCGCCGCTGGACAGGGCGTAGAGCCCGTGGGCGGGCTGCCAGCCGGAGTCGTGGAAGTCCTTGAAGGGGTCGGCGAAGGTGGTCAGCCGCGAGACCCGCTCGGGGTCGCTGGCGGCCAGACCGATGGCGGCGACGCCCACCAGTGAGAGGCAGACGGCGAAGAAGCGCAGCGGCGCGCCGACCACCCACAGCATGCCGAGCATGATCGCGAACAGCACGAGCGCCGTGCCGAGGTCGCGGCCGAAGACGACCAGCCCGGTCGCCAGCAGCAGGCCGGGGACCACCGGCACCATCACCTGGTGCAGGCTCGCGAGGCGGCGCTCCTTGTTGGCGTAGATGTGCGCGGCCCACAGGATGAGCGCGAGCTTGGCGATCTCGGAGGGCTGGATCTGTAGCGGCCCGATCGCCAGCCAGTTCTGGTTGCCGTTGACCGCGACGCCGATGAAGGCGGTGAGCAACAGCAGCGCCAGCGAGACGAGGTAGCCCGGGTAGGCCAGGGCGCGCAGCAGCCGGTGGGGCAGCCGGCTGGCCACGAAGGCGAGCGGCAGCCCGAGCACCACCCACATCAGCTGCCGGCGCACGATGGCGTAGGAGTCGCCGTCGTTCTGGGTGAAGGAGTACACGCTCGAGGCGCTGAGGACCATGATCAGGCCGATGGTCAGCAGCAGGGTCGAGGCTCCCAGCAGCAGGTAGTACGAGGTGAGCGGGCGGTCGAGCGCGTCGTGCACCGTCGCCGTGGTCGTGCGCACGCGCTCGCGCAGGGTCCACCACGCCGAGGCGGCGCCGCCGGGGGCGGGCATCGACCGGGTGTCGTCGAGGCCCTGCGGGGCGGGGCGGGCGGTGCGGGTGGGGCTGGGGCCCCGCTCGGCGGTGGTGGTCACGGCGTCCCTTCCTGCGTGGGCCCTGAGGGCCCGGTCGGACCGCTAGCCGGTCCTCTCCCGGACCGCTGCGGTGAAGGCGTCACCACGAGCGGCGTAGCTGGCGAACATGTCCATGGAGGCGCATCCCGGCGCGAGGAGGACGGTGTCCCCCGACCGGGCGAGCCCGGCCGCCGCGTCGACGACCTGTCGCATGACCTGTTCTGGTGTGTCTGGTGTGCGTGTGACTGCTGGTGCGTGTGTGGCGCCAGTCTGGTCGCCGCCGACGACTTTGACGGGCACATCGGGCGCGTGTCGGGCAAGAGCGCGGGCGATCACGTCGCGGTCACGGCCCAGCAGCACGACACCGCGGAGCCGGGGTGCGGCGGAGCGCACGAGGTCGTCGAAGTCGGCACCCTTGGCCAGTCCGCCGGCGACCCAGACCACGGGGTCGTAGGCCTGCAGCGACGCCCCGGCCGCGTGGGGGTTGGTGGCCTTGGAGTCGTCGACCCAGGTCACGCCCTCGTGGGTGGCCACCACGGCGATGCGGTGGCCGTCGGGCCGGAAGCCGCGCAGCCCGTCGCGCACCGCCTGCTGGGAGACCCCGTGCGAGCGGGCCAGGGCCGCGGCGGCCAGGGCGTTGGCGACCTGGTGGGGTGCGGCCGGGTGGCCGTCGACCTCGAGGTCGGCGAGGTGGCACAGCTCGGCGGCGCTCGTGCCGCGCTCCTCGATGAAGGCGCGGTCGACGAGGATGTCCTCGACCAGGCCGAGCATGCCCACGCCCGGGACGCCGAGGGTGAAGCCGACCGCGCGGGCCCCCTCGACGACGTCGGCCTCGCGCACCAGGCGCTCGGTCTCGGGGTCGGCGACGTTGTAGACGCACGCGCGCTGGACGCGCTCGTAGATGCGCCCCTTGTCGGCGGCGTAGTCGGCCATCGAGGCGTACCAGTCGAGGTGGTCCTCGGCGAGGTTGAGCACCGCCGCCGACTGCGCGCTCATCGAGTCGGTGTAGTGCAGCTGGAAGCTGGAGAGCTCCACGGCCAGCACGTCGTAGGGCTCGGGGTCCATGACGGCCTCGACGATGGGCAGGCCCACGTTGCCGACGGCGACGCTGCGCAGACCCGCCGCACGCAGGATCGCGTCGAGCATCTGCACGGTGGTGGTCTTGCCGTTGGTGCCGGTCACCGCCAGCCACGGCGTGGCGTGGGCCGGGTCGCGCAGGCGCCAGGCCAGCTCCACCTCGCCCCAGACCGGGATCCCGCGGGCCCGCGCCTGCGCGAGCAGCGGCGCGTCGGGGCGCCAGCCTGGCGAGGTGACGAGGACGTCGGCGTCCTCGGGCAGGGTCGCCGTGGCGCCCTCCCCCAGGCGGATCGACGCACCGAGCACCTCCAGCAGCTCGGCCTTCTCCTCCTTGCCCGCCGCCGACTCGTCGAGGGCGGTGACGTCGGCGCCGAGGTGGTTGAGGTTGTCGGCGGCGGCGAAGCCGGAGACGCCGAAGCCGGCGACGACGGCCTTCACGCCGTGCCAGGGCGTGTGCCGGCCCAGGGAGTCGAGGTCGCGGGGCGCGCTCATGTGCCGGCGACCCACTCGGCGTAGAAGATGCCCAGGCCGCCGGCGACGCACAGCCCGGTGATGATCCAGAACCGGATGACCACCGTGATCTCGTCCCAGACCATCTCGAAGTGGTGGTGGATGGGCGCGATGCGGAAGAGCCGCTTGCCCGTGCCGGTGAGGCGTCGCGTGGCCTTGAACCAGGTCACCTGGAGCATCACCGAGACGGTCTCCATGACGAAGACGCCGCCGAGCACGATGAGGAGCAGCTCGGTGCGGCTGAGCACCGCGAAGCCGGCCAGCGCCGCGCCCAGCGCCAGGGAGCCCGTGTCGCCCATGAAGATCTGGGCCGGCGAGGCGTTCCACCACAGGAAGCCGAAGCAGGCGCCGGTGATGGCCGCGGCGATGATCGCCAGGTCGAGGGGGTCGCGCACCTCGTAGCACTTGCCGTAGGCGATGTCGTCCTGGCCGCACCACTGGTTGTTCTGCCAGATGTTGACCAGGGTGTAGGCGCCGAACACCATCACGCTCGCGCCGGTGGCCAGGCCGTCGGCGCCGTCGGTGAGGTTGACCGCGTTGCTGGTGGCGATGACGATCAGCAGGATCAGCACCACCGCCACCACGGCGGGCAGCACGAAGCTGTCGAAGTCGCGGATGAAGGACAGCGAGAACGACGCCGGCCGCTGGCCGCGGTCGTCGGCGAACCACGGGCTCAGCGCCAGCACCGCGAAGGTGAGGCCGACGATGGTCTGCCCGACGATCTTGGCCTTGCTGCGCAGGCCGAGGCTGCGCTGCTTGTAGATCTTGATGAAGTCGTCGAGGAAACCGACCAGGCCGGTGCCGACGAAGAGGAAGAGCAGCAGCAGCGCCGAGGCGCTGGGCAGGTCGCGTGTCACGAGCTTGGCGACGAAGTAGCCCACCACGGTGGCGCCGATGATGACGACGCCGCCCATCGTCGGGGTGCCGCGCTTGGTGTGGTGACTGGTGGGTCCGTCGTCGCGGATCTCCTGGCCGTAGCCCCACTCGGTGAAGCGCCGGATCGCGACGCGGGTCCCGAGCAGCGAGATCAGCAGCGCCAGGCCGCCTCCCATGAGGATCGCTCTCATCCGCCTACGTCCGCTCCCTCGGTGCCGTCACTGCGCGTCGCCGCGCCGTCCCTCGCCCCGCGTCGCCGCCGGGGTGATCCCCGACGTCGCCGGGGCAACCAGGACATCTTGGCCCACGAGGGCCGCCGGCGCCTCCGCGCCCCGCCGCCCGGTGGCGATCCTCACGTCGTGGTGCGGCCCTCGGCCAGGGACGCGAGCAGCAGCTCGCGGGCGACGAGCCGGTCGTCGAAGGGGTGCACGACCCCGTCGACCTCCTGGCCGGTCTCGTGGCCCTTGCCGGCCACGAGCACGATGTCGCCCGGCCGGGCCACGGCGAGGGCCGCGGCGATCGCCGTACGCCGGTCGCCGACCTCGCGCACCTCGGCGCGCTCGGCCTCGGGCACCGCGGCGGCGCCGGCCAGGACGGCGGCGCGGATGGCGGCCGGGTCCTCGCTGCGGGGGTTGTCGTCGGTGACGACGAGCACGTCGGCGAGCCGCGCGGCGATCTCCCCCATCACCGGGCGCTTGCCGGTGTCGCGGTCACCCCCGGCGCCCAGCACGACCACCACCCGGCCCGCGGTGAGCGGGCGCAGGGCGGCCACGGCCGCCTCGACGGCGTCGGGCTTGTGGGCGTAGTCGACGACGACCTCGAAGTCCTGCCCCGCGTCGACGCTCTCGAGCCGGCCCGGCACGCCGGCCAGAGCGGCGACCCCGTCGGCCACGCCGGGGGCGTCGAGCCCGGCCTCGCCCGCGGCGGCCACGGCCGCGAGGGCGTTGGAGACGTTGAAGGCACCGGCCAGGGGCACCTCGGCCGGGAACGGCGGGCCCGCCGGGCCGCGCACCTCGAAGGAGGTGCGGCTCGGGGCCGGGCACAGGTCGAGCGCCTCCCAGTCGGCGCCCCCGCCGGTGGTGGAGAAGGTCGCGACCGGCAGCGGCGTCTCCCGGGCCAGGCGCCGGCCGTGCTCGTCGTCGCGGTTGACCAGCGCGCGACGCGCTCGGTCGGGGCCGAAGAGGGCGGCCTTGGCCTGGAAGTACTCCTCCACGGTGTCGTGGAAGTCGAGGTGGTCGCGCCCCAGGTTGAGGAAGACGGCCACGTCGAAGACCACGCCGTCCACGCGGCCCAGCACGAGGGCGTGGCTGGAGACCTCCATGGCGCACACCTCGACGCCGCGTTCCACCATGACCGCGAAGAGACCGTGGAGGTCGGGGGCCTCGGGCGTCGTCAGCGCCGTGCGTACGTCGACCCCGGCGATGCGGGTGCCGACCGTGCCGATCACCGCGGAGCGCACCCCCGCGCCGGCCAGGCCGCCCTCGAGGAGCCGCGTGGTGGTGGTCTTGCCCTGGGTGCCGGTGACGCCGATCATCGTCAGCCGCTCGGCGGGGTGGCCGTAGAGGTGGGCGCTGACCCGCCCGAGCACACGGCGGGGGTCGTCGACCACGAGGGCGGGCACACCGGGGGGCACGCGGTCGGCGCCCGCGGGGTCGGTGAGCACCGCCACGGCTCCGGCCCCTATCGCCGCCGCGGCGTAGTCGACGCCGTGGGCGCGCGCGCCGGGGAGCGCGGCGTAGAGGTCGCCCGGCCGGACGCGCTGGGAGCTGAGCGTGATGCCGGTCAGCGTCGGGTCGGTCGAGGGCGCGGTGCGGTGGGCCGGCGCCAGCTCGCGGCGCACCCACGCCGTCAGCTCCGAGAGGGGCGTGCGGGGCGGGTCTGCGGGGCGGGTGTCGCCGGGCGTGCCGGGAGTGCCAGGTGTCGAGGTCACGATCGGGTCAGCCTAGGAGCGCGCGGCCGGGCTCACCACTCGACGGGCAGGCGCGAGGGCTCGGTGCCGGTGGGGGGCACGGCGTAGCGGCGCAGCGCGTAGCCCATGATCTTGGAGAAGGCCGGACCGCCGACCGAGCCGCCCCCGCCGCCGTTGGTGGGGTTCTGCACCACGACGTAGATGGTGAAGCGGGGGTCGTCGGCGGGCGCGAACCCGGCGAAGGAGACGGTGTAGCTGCCGTCGTAGCACTGGCACTCGCTGCTGGCCCGCTGCGCCGTGCCGGTCTTGCCGGCGACGCGGTAGCCGGGGACGGCCGCGCCCGGGGCGACGCCGACCTCGGGGTCGACCACGCGCTCCATCATGTGGGTCGTCTGGCGCGCCGCGTCCTCGCTGATGACGCGGCGCTCCGTGGCGTGGTCGGTGCCGACCTGCTCGCCGGAGTCGGTGGTGGCCGAGCCGAGCACCACGCTGGGGTCGATGCGCACCCCGCCGTTGGCGATGGTGTTGACCGCGGCCGCCATCTGCAGCGCGTTGACCGAGACCGACTGGCCGAAGGCGATGCGGTCCTGCAGCGCGTCGGACCAGATGCTCTCGTCGGGCAGGATGCCGGCGGACTCGCCGCGGATGCCCGTGCCGGTGGTGCGCCCGAGGCCGAAGGCGTCGAGGTAGGAGCGCAGCTCGCCGTCGTCGTACTTCTCCGTGGCCATCACGGTGCCGATGTTGGAGGACTGGGCGATGACGCCGGCCAGCGTGAGCCGGATGGTGCCGTGGTCGAACCAGTCGCTGATCGGGTTGTCCCCCTCGCGCTGCAGCACGCCGGGCACCGTGAGCCGCGTGCGGGCGGTGACCTTGCCGGCGTCGACCAGGCCCGCGACGGTGAGGACCTTCTCGACCGAGCCGGGCTCGTAGACGTCGCTGACGGCGCGCGAGCCGAGGTCGGCCTCGTCGGACTCCAGCGGGTGGTTGGCGTCGAAGGTGGGGTAGTCGGCCAGCGTCAGCACGTCGCCGGTGCGGCTGTCGAGCACGACGACCGAGCCCGATTCGCCTCCGGAGTCGCGCACGGCCTGGCGCAACACGCGCTGGGAGTAGAACTGCAGGTCGCGGTCGAGGGTGGTGCGCAGGTCCTCGCCGTCGACGGCCGGCACGGTGGTGTTCTCCCCCAGCGGGACGCGGTTGCCGGCGGCCACGGAGTAGCGCGCCTCGCCGTCGACGCCGTCGAGGAGGTCGTCGAAGGTGCGCTCGAAGCCGGCCAGCGGCTTGGTCGTGCCGTTCTTGCGGGGGGTGCCGACGAAGCCGACGAGGTTGGCGGCGACGTCGCCCGCGGGGTACTCCCGCACCGGGTCGCGCTCGGTGACCAGACCGTCGTAGCCCAGCGCGCGCGCCTTGGAGACCACCGAGGTGGCGAGGGCGGCGGGCACGCTGCGGGCGATGTACTGGAAGCGGCTGTCTTCGGCCCGCAGGCGGGGCAGGATCGTGAAGTAGTCGACGTCGAGGCGGTTGGCGAGGAAGCGCGCGAGCTCCGGGGCGTCGTCGGCGGTCAGCGCCGGGTCGGCCACGACCATCAGCCCGTCGACCGACTCCGCCAGCGGCTCGCCGTTGCGGTCGAGGATGTCGCCGCGCTCGGCGGGGAGCACGATCTCCTCCAGGCCCTCGGCCGCGGCCATCGAGGCGTAGGACGCGGGGTCGAGGCCCTGCAGCTGCACGAGGCGGCCCACGAAGACCGACAGCACCATCGCGATGACCAGGAAGCCGATCCGCAGCCGCAGCTGCGGGGAGCCCCTCAGCTCGCCGGCGGGGCGGGCCGGGCCACGGGCTGCGGTCCTGCGCATCGGCTGGCGGGTCTGTCGCACGCTCGTCCTCCGGGTGCTGCTGGTGCTGGGCGGTTCGGTCCGTGGTGCGGGCGGTGCACGTGGTGCGGGTGGTGCGGGTGTTACTGGACGTTCCTACCCCCACCGGCGTCGCCGTCGCGGTTGCCGCGCGGGGCGTCCTCGTCGGTGTCGTCGCCGGTCTGGTCCTGCTGGCGCTCAGGCCCACTGCCGTCGCGGTCGCCGGACCGGTCGCCGGCGTCCGAGCCCTCGCGGCCGCCCGAGCGGTCACGGTCGCCCGAGCGGTCACCGTCACCCGAGCCGTCACGGTCGCCCGAGCGGTCGCGGTCGCCGGGGAGGGTGCCCTCCGGCGGCGCCTGGGTCGGGGCCGGCGGGCGGAGCTCGGCCGGCAGCGGCGCCGGGGGCGGGTCGAGCGCGAGGGTCCCGGGAGCGAGGGCGGCGTCCGTGGTGCCGGTGACGGTGCCGTCGGAGAGGTCGAGGAACTGCGGCGCGGCCGGGAGCACCAGGCCCTGGGCCTGGGCCCGGCGCGCGACGTTCTGCGGGTCGCGCAGGCGCTCGAGCTGCATCGACAGCGAGGCCTGGCGCGCGGTGAGCACGGTGGCGCGGTCCTGGAGCTCGGTGGCGGCGAAGGCCGACTGCTGCATCGAGGTGTTGAACAGCAGCAGGCCCACGACGCCGCCGAGCATCAGCAGGCTGAGCAGGGTCACGAACGGCACCTTGGCCGCCCTCGTGCGGCCCCGGGGCACGACGGTCAGCCGGGCACGCTCGACGGCGGCCTCGGCGAGGCGGGGCAGTCTGGTCTGGATCGCTCGTGCCGTGCTGCTCATCGGGCTGCTCCCCCTCGGGTGTCGGGACGGTGGGTGGTGCGGGGCGTGCGGGCGGCCGACCGGCCCTGGGGCCGGTCCTGGGGCCCGTCGGAGGGTCTGACCCGCTCGACGGCGCGCAGGCGCACGGAGGCGGCGCGCGGGTTGGCCTCGATCTCGCCCGCGTCGGCCTTCTCCGAGCCGCGGGTGACCAGGCGCAGGGCCGGCTCGCTGCCCTCGGGCACGAAGGGGAGGTCGTCGGGCACGACCGAGCGGGTCGCGGCGGTGAAGGCCTGCTTGACCAGCCGGTCCTCCAGGGAGTGGTAGGACTCGACCACGACCCTCCCGCCGACGCCGAGGACGTCGATGGCGGCCGGCAGCGCGCGGCGCAGCACGGCCAGCTCGTCGTTGACCTCCATACGCAGCGCCTGGAAGGTGCGCTTGGCGGGGTGGCCGCCGGTGCGCCGGGCCGGTGCGGGGATCTCGGCGTACAGCAGCTCGACGAGCGGCCCGGACGTCGTGAAGGGCTCGCTCTCGCGGCGGCGCACGACGGCGGCGGCGATCTTGCGGGCGAACTTCTCCTCGCCGTAGTCGCGCAGGACGCGGGTCAGGTCGGCGGCGGAGTAGGTGTTGAGGACGTCGGCGGCGGTCGGGCCGGTCGAGGAGTCCATGCGCATGTCGAGCGGGGCGTCCTCGGCGTAGGCGAAGCCGCGCTCGCGCACGTCGAGCTGCATGGAGGAGACCCCGAGGTCGAAGAGCACGCCGGCGATCTCGCCCAGGCCGAGGTCGGCGACGACCTCGCCGATCTCGTCGTAGGTGGCGTGCACGCCGGTGAAGCGCTCGCCGTGGGCCGCCAGGCGCTCGCCGGCCAGCGCGAGCGCGGCGGGGTCGCGGTCGATGCCCACGACGCGGGCGCCGGGGAGCCGCTCGAGGACGGCCTCGCTGTGACCACCGAGGCCCAGGGTGCAGTCGACGAGCACGGGAGCCGCGCCCAGCCGGGCGGCGGCGGCCTCGTCGAGCGCGGGCGCCAGCAGGTCGACGACCCGGTCGAGCAGGACCGGGACGTGGCGGGGGGAAGCCATGGAGCCGACCTCAGCGTCCCAGGCTCGAGAGCAGCAGGAGGGTCGCGGCGCCACCGAGGGAGACCGCGGCGGAGAACGCCATCAGCACCACCGCGTCGCGCGCCTGGTGGCGCACCCGCGGCGGCGCGGGCTCGTGGGTGATGCTCATCGTCGACCCCAGATCGGGTGGTGTGCGGGCGGTGCGGGGGAAAGGGCGGATCCGCCGAGCCGGGTCCCGGCCCGCTCCGTGAGAAGACTCGAGGTGGCGTTCGGTCCTGGTGCCGGGGAAGGTGCCCCAGGGCCGAGGGAGCGGGCCGGTACCGAGACCGGCGGATCCGTGGTGGACGTGCGGGTGGTGCTGATGGTGGTGCTGGTGGAGCCGTCTGCGGTGGTGCGGGGTGGAGCCGGGGGGTGCCGGGTCAGACGGGCGGCTGCTCGTCGAGCTCGGCGAACTTCTCCTGGGCCCCGGAGGAGTACTCCTGCCAGCGGACGGGATCCCAGATCTCGATGCGGTCCATCACGCCGATGACGACGACGTCGCGCTCGAGAGAGGCGTACTGGCGCAGCACCGACGGGATGCCGATGCGCCCCTGCTTGTCCGGCGTGCCCTGCTCGGCGCCCGCGAAGAGCACGCGGGCGTAGTCACGGGCGTCGCGGTTGGTCATCGGCGTGCTCTGTGCGCGCTGGGCCTCCTGCATGAAGACGTCCTCGGGCCACACGACCAGGCACTTCTCCTGTCCCTGTGTCACGACGAGCCCTTCTGCGAGTCGGTCCCTGAACTTGGCCGGCAGGAAGAGACGTCCCTTCTCGTCCAGCTTCGGCGTGTACGTGCCCATGAAGAACACGTCGCACCTCCACTGATCCGGGAGCCTCCTCCACTTCGCACCACCTTACTCCACCTTCCTCCACCGTCAACCACATCCGACCACTCCAGGGCGGTGTTCTGCGCCCGCGAGCGCTCCACCGGGCCGCGGCCGCTCGTCGCCCGGCCCTACCGACCTGAGGGAGCAGACCCTGCGCCGGCGCGGCGCGCCGCGGCGGCCGAGGACCCCGCCGAACCGCTGTCGTCGCAGGTCAGCGGCCTGCGGCGCCGAGATCGACCGGGCGCTCCCGGCGTACGACGACGCGACGCGGACCTGCTGCGGGGCGCACGGTGGGGGCCGGTGGAGCGGGCCCGGGCGGAGGTGGAGCGCGGGTGGAGGAGCGTGGGGCACCCGGCGCGCCCCGGGGGTGCCTGGTGGGGCGCAGCGGACCACCGTGACCGCCGGGGCCGGACCTGACGCGAGCGCGCCGGCAGGCGACGCGAGTTGCACCGACGCCCTACCGTGATGTCATCCCCGGGCGCCGTGCCCGCCGGCGCCGAGTGCACGACCGAAAGGACCCGACGTGGTTGCTCCGATCCCTGGAGGCGCCGACCTCGAGACCGTGGCCCGGGTCGTCTCCCGGGTCCGGGGCAACGTCGAGCGGGTCATCGAGGGCAAGCCCGACGTCGTCTCCGCGGCCCTCGTGGTGCTGCTCGCCGAGGGCCACCTGCTCATCGAGGACGTGCCCGGGGTCGGCAAGACCATGCTCAGCAAGGCCCTGGCACGCAGCATCGACTGCTCGGTGAGCCGCATCCAGTTCACCCCCGACCTGCTGCCCTCCGACGTCACCGGGGTCTCGGTCTTCAACCAGAACACCCGCGAGTTCGAGTTCCGCCCCGGCGGGATCTTCGCCAACGTCGTCGTCGGCGACGAGATCAACCGGGCCTCCCCCAAGACCCAGTCGGCGCTGCTGGAGGCGATGGAGGAGCGCCAGGTGACGGTCGACAACGCGACCTACCACCTCGAGGCGCCGTTCATGGTCATCGCGACCCAGAACCCCGTCGAGATGGAGGGCACCTACGCGCTGCCCGAGGCCCAGCGCGACCGCTTCATGGCCCGGGTCTCGATGGGCTACCCCGTCGCCTCCGCGGAGATCGCCATGCTCGACTCCCACACCCGCTCCAACCCCCTCGACGACCTCGAGGCCGTCACCGACGCCTCGGAGCTGCGCAAAATCACCGGGATCGTGGCGCAGGTGCACGTCGCCCACGCGGTGCAGCGCTACGCCGTCGCGCTGACCAGCGCCACCCGCACCACCGAGGACCTCACCCTCGGCGCCTCCCCCCGGGCCACGCTCCACCTCGTGCGCGCCGCGAAGGCCTACGCCGCCATCGAGGGCCGCGACTACGTCGTGCCCGACGACCTGCAGCTGCTGGCGCGCACCGTGCTGGCCCACCGCCTGCTGCCGAGCGTGGAGGCCGCGATGAACGGGCGCACCACCGAGGCCGTGCTCGACCGCATCCTCGCCGGGGTGCCGGTGCCGGAGCCCGACCGGGCCTGAGCCCCTCTCCCCCACCGCAGCACCCCGCGCCACGCCACACCGCCCCACGCCGACACCACCGACACCGCCGACACCGCCGGACGACCCAGGGAGGACCGATGCGCGAGGCCCTCGCCGGGCTCACCCTGCGCGGTCGTGCCTTCGTCGCCGCGGGCGTCACCGCCGTCGTCTGCGCCGTGCTGCTGGGCCAGCCCGCGCTCACCCGCGTTGGCGTGCTCGTGCTGGCCCTGCCGCTGCTCACCGCCGCCTACGTCGGCCGCAACCGCTACCGACTCGCCCTGGTGCGCACGGTGAGCCCCCAGCTGGTCACCGCCGGCCAGCCCGCCCGGGTCGGGCTCACCATGACCAACCAGGGCCGCACCCCCCACGCCGTACTCCTGGTGGAGGACCAGCTGCCCTACGTGCTCGGCACCCGCCCGCGCTTCGTGCTCGACGGCATCGGCCAGGGCTGGCGCCGCGAGGTGAGCTACCAGGTGCGCAGCGACGTCCGGGGGCGCTACGACGTCGGCCCGATGACGGTGCGGGTCAGCGACCCCTTCGGACTCGTCGAGCTCGGCCGGTCCTTCCAGACCAGCGTGCCGCTGACCGTCACCCCCCGGGTCGTGCCGCTGCCGCCGATCAAACTCGGCGGCGGCTCCTCCGGGTCGGGCGACAACCGGCCCCGCGCCTTCGCCCACGGCAGCGCCGAGGACGTCACCGTGCGCGAGTACCGCCGCGGCGACGACCTGCGGCGCGTGCACTGGCTGAGCTCGGCCCGCACCGGGGAGCTGATGGTGCGACGCGAGGAGCAGCCGTGGCAGGCCCGCGCGACGCTCTTCATCGACAACCGCGCCGGCAGCCACCGCGGCCAGGGCGTCGCCTCCTCGCTGGAGACCGCCGTCGTGGCCGCCGCCTCCATCGCCACGCACCTGGGTCGGCGCGGGTTCGCCGTACGTCTGGTCACCGCCGCGGGCGAGGACGCCGCCGCGGCCTGGCACGTGCGTGACGCCACCCTCGACACCGGGCCGATCCTGGAGTCCCTCGCCGTCCTGCAGCCGCTGCGGGCCACCCACCTCGACACCGGCTGGCTGCGCGAGCAGGGCCAGGGCGGGCTCGTCATCGCCGTGCTCGGCGACCTCACCCAGGCCGACCTGCCGGTGCTGCGCCGCATGCACCACGGCGCCGACGCCGGTCTCGCGGTCGCCCTCGACGTGGCCGCCTGGGGCACCGGCGTGCCGACCGCCCCGGGCGCCTCCGGCGCCGCGGTGCTCTCCCGGCAGGGCTGGCGCAGCGTCGGGCTCGGCCCGCGCGACCGCCTCGACGCCGCCTGGCAGGACCTCGGCCGCAGCCGCGCCACCGCCCCCCGACCGCACGGGGCGACCAGCGGGCCCGGCACCGGGATCAGGACCGGCGGCGGCACCGGCGCGACCACCCGTGGAGGACCCTCGTGAGCGCACCCACCCTCGTGCCACCGGCCGGGTCCCCGGCCCGCCCGAGCACCGGCCGCGCGCGAGCGTCGGCGCCGAAGGACCTGCGTGCCCGGGGCGCCGGGCGCCTGCTGCTCTCGGCCCTGGCCGCCACCCTCACCACCTGGGCCGCGGTGGTGTCCTGGCGGGGGCTGACCGAGACCCCGGGCGGGTTCCTGCGGCCCCTGCTGCTGCTGGCCCTGGTCGTCGCCGGCACGGGTGCCCTGGCCCGCCTCGCCCGCCTCCCTGCCCTCGTGGTGCTGCTGGCGCAGACGGTGGTCGGGGTCGCCCTGGCCTCCGAGCTGCTCATCGACACCCCGGTGCCGCTCGGTGCCGGCTGGGGCGAGCTGGTGCGCGCCGTCGAGGCCGCCGTGGCGACCTCGCGCCAGTACGCCGCCCCCGTGCCACCCGAGGCCGCGCCGCTGGACCCGCTGCTCGTCGGCGGCGGGCTGGCCTGCATGCTCCTGGTCGACCTGCTCGCCAACGGCGTGCGCCGCGTGCCGCTGGCGGGCCTGCCCCTGCTCACCGTCTACGCGGTGCCGGTGAGCATCGTCGACTCCGGGCTCTCCTGGTGGGTCTTCGCACTCACCGCGGCGGGCTTCCTGGTCATGCTCTTCCTCCAGGAGGACGAGCAGGTCGCCCGGTGGGGCCGTCCCCTCGACGAGCGCGGCCGCCCGACCGAGGCCAGCGACACCGACCTGCGCGCCTCGGCCGCCCTGGGCCCCCGCAGCTCGACCTCGCGGGTGGGGGCCGCAAGCGTCGGCGCCGCGGCGACGGCGCTGGCCGTGCTCGTGCCCCTCGGGGTGCCGACCCTCGACGTCGACGTGTTCTCCCTCGGCGAGGGGGGCGCGGGCAGCGGCGACGACGCCGTGCAGATCGTCAACCCCATGACCGACCTCCAGCGCGACCTGCGCCGTGGCAGCGACATCCCCCTGCTCGAGGTGCAGACCGACGACCCCGACCCGTCGTACCTGCGCATCGCCGTGCTCAACCGCTTCTCCAGCGAGGCGTGGAGCTCCGGGGACCGCGAGATCCCCACCGACAACCTGCCCGACGGCGCGGTGCCGGCTCTGCAGGGCGTCGCGGGCGACGTCGCGCGACGCTCCTACGACTACGACGTGAGCATCGGTGAGGACTTCCAGTCGCGGTGGCTGCCCACCTGGGCGCCGATCCGCGCCATCCGCGCCGAGGGCGACTGGCGCTACGACGAGTCGACCATGGACTTCCTGGCCAGCGCCGACGACCTCGACACCGCCGGGCTCGACTACTCGATGACCGGGGTCGAGTTGGACCTCTCCGCCGCCCAGCTCGCCTCGGCGCCCTCGGCCGCCGGCGCCGTCAGCGCGGAGATGGTCGACCTGCCCCCGCTGCCCGACCTGGTGCGCGACCTGGCCCTCGAGGTCACGGCCGAGGCACCGACCCGCTACGCCAAGGCCGTGGCCCTGCAGAACTGGTTCCGCTCGGAGTTCACCTACGACCTCGCGCGAGCCGACGAGGGCAACGGCGTGAGCGAGCTCGAGGCCTTCCTGCGCGACGACGAGGGCGGTCGGGTCGGCTACTGCGAGCAGTTCGCCTCGGCCATGGCGGTGATGGCCCGCGAGCTCGACATCCCGGCCCGGGTCGCCGTCGGCTTCCTGCGCCCCGACGAGATCGGCCCCGACCGGTACCAGTTCAGCGCCTACGACCTCCACGCCTGGCCCGAGCTCTTCATCGCCGGTGCCGGATGGGTGCGCTTCGAGCCCACGCCCGCCGACCGGGCGGCCGCCGTGCCCGACTACACGCGTGGCCAGCTCGACTCCGAGCCCGACCAGCCGTCGGCCCAGCCGAGCGAGCAGTCGCAGGCCCCGGTGCAGCCCGACCGGCCGGCGCCGAGCGCGGAGCCCGAGGTGCCGCAGGCGCAGGGCCCCGACGACACCGACACGACGGCGGCGACCTTCCCGTGGGCCCCCGTCGCCGGGGGCGTCGGCGGCCTGCTGGCGCTCGGGGCGCTGCTGCTCCTGCCGCGCCTGCTGCGGAGCCGCCGGCGTGAGCGATGGCTCGCCGCAGGTCCCGAGGGTGTCTGGCAGGAGCTGCGCGCCACCGCCCTCGACCTCGGCCACCCCTGGCCCGAGCAGCGCTCGGTGCGCACCGCCGGCGCCGCGCTCCTCGACTGGTACGCCGACCCCGCGGCCGAGCCGGTCGAGCGACCCGCGCGCGGCGCCGCGGCCGCCCCGGAGGCGGCCGCCGCGACCGATCGGCTCGTCACCGCCCTCGAGCGGCTGCGCTACGCCCCGGTCGGGTCGACCGACTCCCCCGCCGCCAGCGAGCAGGTGAGCGACGACGGGCGCGTCTGCGTCGCGGCCCTGCTGGCCGGCGTCACACCACGCCAGCGCCGCGCGGCGCGGTGGTGGCCGCGGTCGGTGCTCACCGCCGGCCGGCGACCGTCGGGCGCGCAGGCGCGACGGGCCGAGGTGCGTGCCACGCGCACCGGCGCCGCGACGGTCGACGAGGTCGGCTGACCTCTGCAGCGCCGGCCGGGTGACCTCGCCGGTCCGACCGGGTGTCGACCGACCGGCTGACCACGCGCCGCCGCGCTGGCCCGACCGCTGAGCGGGGCCGCCGGGCGGGCCGGGTGCCAGCGCTCACCACGGGCCCCGACAGGGGCGGTCGGGTGCTCCGACCCGTGGCACCACCGGCTCCCGCACCGTCGACCGGGGCCGGGCACGTCGGCCGGGGCAGGCCGGGGTGGCGGCTGGACGTCGCCGTCGACGATCCGCTCGCACCGGCCTGTCGACCGGGGCCAGCCATGTCGATCGGTGCGGGCCGGGGTGGCCTTCGACCGCCGCCGTCGACGAGTGCCGTCGACCGGAGGCGTCGGACGGAGCCCTCGACCGGGATCGTGGTCGACCGGGACCGTCGTCCGGTGATGTCGAGCACGGCCGCCGGAGGGCCGAGCGGTCAGGACCGAGCAGCGGTCACCTCAGGCGCGCACGCAGCGCACGGGTCCGCGTCGAGCCGCCATCGGTCACGCGTGAGGACAAGGCCGAGCGAGGGCTCAGAAGCCGCCGTTCTGCTCGCGGCGACGGCGCCACCGCTCCTCGGCGCGCTCCATGAACGTGCCGGTCTTGCGGGGGCGACGCGACGGCCGCCCGCCGCGGCTCTTGCCGGCGCGCGCGGAGCGACCTGCGCGGCCGCCGTCGATGACGGTGAAGCCCGACGACGGGTGCGCCGCGGCGCCCTGGGTCTCGGCGGCAGCGGCGGCCTGCTGGCCCTTGAGGGCGTTGAGACCGATGGTCGCCGAGGCGAGCATGATCACGAAACCGACGATGCCGACGGCGTAGACCTTGCTGATCACGCCGCCCATGAGGACGCAGATGCCGACGACGAACACGACGCCGGCCAGGATCGCGCGGCGCCGTGCAGCCCGGCGCAGCGAGGTGCCGCGCAGGGTGGAGGCGAACTTGGGATCCTCTTCAGAGAGGGCGCGCTCCATCTGCTCGAGCAGTCGCAGCTCCTCTTCGGAGAGTGGCACAGGGTCCTCCAGGGTCACGCGGATCGGCGGGCTCACCGTCGCGCCAATTCTAGGCAGGCGATCGACGTCACGGTAGGCGCGTCGGGAAATTACTCGCGCGGCGGGGGTCGAGGGACGTGCTCGGCGTCGGCACGACGACCTCTGTCGCGCGCCACCGGTCCTCAGAGCAGGCTGGCCGGACGCACCGCGGCACCCCCGAAGCGAC
This sequence comes from Nocardioides sp. P86, assembly GCF_023712465.1. Lineage (NCBI taxonomy): Bacteria > Bacillati > Actinomycetota > Actinomycetes > Propionibacteriales > Nocardioidaceae > Nocardioides > Nocardioides sp. P86. The sequence goes on from NZ_JAMAYE010000001.1 coordinate 473,150, forward strand.
GGGTGGCACGGTCGACCGCGCGGTCGGCCTCCGACCAGCCACGCTCCCTCTCCCCGAGCACGTGCTGGTGGTGCACCGCACCGCGGGGGCCGAGGCCCTCCACCCGCACCCCCACCAGGCGTACGGCGCGCCGCTGCGGACCCAGCGCGTCGAAGAGCGCCACGGCCGTCTCGTAGACCTCGCGCGTCACGTCGGTGGGCTCCGCGAGCGTCCGGGAACGGCTCACGGTGGTGAAGTCGGTCGAGCGCACCGTGATCGCCACCGTGCGTCCGACCAGGTCGCGCCCCCTCATTCGGCCCGTCACCGAGGTGGTGAGCCGCAGCAGCTCGCGCAGCACGCCGTCGCGGTCGGCGACGTCGCGCCCGAAGGTGTGCTGGGCGCCCATCGAGGAGTCGGGCTCACCACCGCCGAAGCCGGGAGCACGCCCCACGACGAGCTCGCCGCGGTCGGTGCCCCACGCCAGCGCGAGCAGGTGATCGGCCTGGCGGGCGCCCACCAGCTCGTGGAGAGCGGCGCGGGGGGTGCGGGCGACGTCGCCGACGGTGCGCAGGCCCAGTCGCTGGAGGCGGGCGCGGGTCTTGTCCCCCACGCCGTAGAGCAGGCCGACGTCGAGGGGGTGGAGCATGCGGGGGACGTCCTCGGGTGCGACCACGACCACGCCGTCCGGCTTGGCCAGCCGGCTGGCCAGCTTGGCCACCGACACCGTCGCGGCCACCCCCACCGAGCAGGTGATGCCCTGCTCGTCGTGGACGGTGGCGCGGACCAGCTCGGCGACGACCTCGGGCGGCCCGAGGCGCCGCCCGGCGCCGCCGACGTCGAGGAAGGCCTCGTCGGCCGACAGCACCTCCACCAGCGGAGTGATCCGGCGGAAGCACTCGTGGACCGCGCGGGAGACGCTGCCGATGAGCTCGAAGTCGGGGGCCAGCACGACCAGCTGGGGACAGAGCCGTCGCGCCCGCGACATCGGCATCGCCGAGCGGACGCCGTGCGCCCGGGCGGGATAGCTGGCGGCGAGCACCACGCCGCGGTGGGCGCCGCCGACGGCGACGGGCACGTCACGCAGGTCGGGCCGCTCCCGCAGCGCCACCGAGGCGTAGAACGCGTCCATGTCGACGTGCAGGATCGGCGTCACCGGTCGGGGTGTGCCCTCCGGTCGCCGATCGGCGCGTGGCGCGACGCTCCGGCCCGCGTCCGGGAACGCGGCGTCGGGGCCCGCCACCCCCCGGTCGGTCACGACCGGGACCCCCGGGGCCCACGGGTGCGAGCGCACCCGCCGGCGGGGGCCGGCCGGTCGCTAGCGGGCGAGCACGTGCAACTGCGTCGCGAGGGGGAGGTACTCCGAGCGGCGAGCGACGGCCCGCTCGAGCTCGACCAGCGCGGCACTGGCGCCGGGCTCGAGGTCGAGCAGCGACCCGGGCACGAGGTCGGCGAAGACGCGGACACCGTCCACCGAGAGCACCTCGAGGCCGGCGCCGCGCAGCAGTCCCTCGAGCTCGTCACGGGTGAAGCGTCGCCCCGAGCGGGCGCGTCCGCCGGCGACCGGTGCGCCGCTCGGTGCGTCGAGCATCGCCAGCGCCTGCCCGAAGTGTCCGGCCATGGCCCGGGCGACGACGGCGGCGTGGTGCTGGGCGACGAGCAGGCTGAGGGTGGCCTCAGGGCGCATCGCCGCGCGCAGGCTGGCCAGTGCGGCCGCCGGCTCGTCGACCACCTCGAGCACCCCGTGGCACAGCACGACGTCGGCGCTCGCGGGGCCCACCACCTCGGCCAGGGTCGACAGGTCGCCCTGCTGGCCCGACACCTCGACGCCCCTCTCCCGCGCGCGACGCGCCAGCGAGGCGAGGGCATCGGGGCTGGGGTCGACGACGGACACCCGGTGGCCGAGCTCGGCGACCCGCACGGCCAGGCCGCCCGTGCCGCCGCCGATGTCCAGCACGTCGAGCGGTCGGCCCGCCCCTCCCGCGCCGAGCGCTTCCTGCAGGGCCGCCCAGACGACGGCCGTGCGTGCCGCCGCCCGCCGCTCGCTGGGCCGCTCCTGGGACCGCTCGTCGGGCCGGGCGGGAGGGCGCTCGCTTGCTGCCATGGCGCCCACCCTAGGGGACCGACGAGCGCACGGGCCCGTGCCCGCGTCGCCGGGCCGCCCCCGGCGAGGGACGCGGCGACGGGGGCGGCGGTGGGGGCGGGCCGGGGTCGATCACCTGGCACGGGGGCGGACTCCCTGGGGCTCGATCCGGTGGCGGGTGCATCGGCCGCCGGGGAGGTGGTGGATCGAACGTCTGTTCGACCCACCAGTCACTCTACGACGCGTCGCGCGTCGCCGCCACCCGTCGCGCACCGCCACCGTTGCGCCCCGTGGCCGCCCGTCACCGCCACCGACCGCGGCCGCCGGCGTGGGTCACCAGATGGCGTCGGCCCACTCCGGGTGGTCGATGAAGGGGTTGCGGTTGAACTGGAAGCGCTCGTAGATGACGTCGTTGCGGCGCATCTCGAACGCCGACGGCGGGTCCTCGGCGTTCCATCGCAGCAGCGTCGAGAGCTTGCCGTGGAGCGGGGCGGTGCCGTTGGCGACCCTGTCGTTGACCTCGAGGTCGGGGAAGCCGTCGCCGCCCTCGTAGCGCACGGACATGAAGAAGATCATCCGCGCCACGTCGCCCTTGTCGGCGTCGCGCGGCTCCCAGGAGTCGCCGTCGGCGTAGTTGCCCGGCGCCTCGGCGTTCTGCGAGCCACCCTCGTCGAAGTCGAGGTTGCCGCGAGCGGAGTTGACGGTCACGTCGGCCGGACGCAGGTGGTGCAGGTCGGTGCCGGGGCCCGTGGCCGTGCCGAAGTCACCGTGGCTCTTGGCCCAGACGTGCTCGCGGTTCCACTGCTCGACGCCGCCGCCGTTGTCGGTCTCGGGGCGGCTCTCGCCGGTGTAGAGCTCGATCACCCGGCTCGCGTCGGCGGGATCCTGGTCGGTCTCGCGCAGGGCGGCCCAGACCTCGTCGTAGGTGAGCCGCGCGACACCGCGCGAGACGATCGTGTGCAGCGACGTCTCCAGCGCCGAGCCCGTCTTGCCGACGGCACCGGCGTAGTAGGTGCTGTCGTAGTCGTCGGTGCCCCCGCTCGGTGGCGGGGTGGTGCCCCCGCCGCCGTCGGCGAGGGCGAAGGCGGTGGCGTTGCGCACGCCGGGGGCCGAGAAGTAGGCGCCGAGCGTGCCGGTCACGTCGATGCGGCGCCCCATCAGCGCGGGGTTGGACCGCAACCCCCAGGACGCACGGAAGGCGCTCGGCACCTGCACGTAGACCATCCGCGACGTGGCGGTCTCCCCCGGCGCGTCGGCCAGGGCGAGGGCGTAGTCGTCGGGGAACCCCGAGGTCACCACGGTGCTCGTGGCGGTGGGCTGACCCACGACGTAGCCGCGCACCGTGGCCGTGGAGCCGTCCTGCACGGTGCGCGCGGCGGCGACGCTCACCGGCGTGGCCGCGCTGGCCGCTCCCGGCAGGACCGACCCGACCATCGAGCCGGCCGTCGAGCCGGCCGTCGATCCCTCGGGCGCGCCGAGGAGAGCGGCGGGCGCGAGGGCGGGGGCCACCGTGAGGGTGGCCGGGACGAGGAGCAGGGACACCAGCTGCGCCGTGCGGCGCGGCCCGAGAAGCCGCATGCGCGGGACTCCGATCACTGGGACACCCGTGCGGGCGTCTGGGCGGGCGGGGCCACAGCGGCCCCCGGTCGAGCCTGGGCGATCCTTACCGCCCGGCGCGACCGGGGAACCCCTCGTCATGGACTCAGGCCAGACCATCCAGCCACCCGGACCGACGAGGTCCCGCCCCGAGCCGTGTCGCCGCTCTCGCCGCGCGGCCGGTCGGCCGGCCGAGGGGGGGCGGAGGGCTCAGCCGGCGCGGCTGATGCGCTCGGCCGAGGGCGCGTGCGGGACCAGGCCCAGGGCCTGCTCCACCACGCCCAAGAACCGGTCGGCGTCGCGGACGAGGTCGTCGGCCTCGCGCTCGCTGACCGCGCGCCGCGACCCCGCCTCCGCGGCGGCGCGCTTCGAGGCCCCCGCTGCGAAGAAGGTCGCCCACTCCGCCAGCTCCGGCGCCACCTCGGCCAGCAGCACCCAGGCGTTCTTCTGCGGTCGACGCCGCGCCGGCGCCGGCTGGGCCCGCGCCGAGAGCAACGCGGCCGCCGAGCGGAGCGCGGCGACGTGGGCCAGCGCGTAGCGCGCCGGCACCTCGGTAGCCACGACGGCCTCCTGGAGCGACTCCGCGGCCCGCAGGAGGTAGGAGTGGGTGGTCGCCGGGAGGGCGTAGGGGTTGGGCGGGGCCACCGACGCCCGCGGCGCGCTCACGCCTCCACCTCGGCCCCGTGCGGTCCGTGCTGCTGGATGTCGTCTGTCATGGTCCACCTCACCTGGTCGTCGACCCCACGTGCGACCCCCTGACCTGCTCCCGACGAGGCCCTGCTCCGGCGGAGCCACCCGGGATCGAACGCCGACGGGGACGGGGGTCGAGGTCGCCCCCGTCGGCAGCGTTCGAACATGCATTCGAACACGGCTGAACCATACCGCCCGCCACGGACAGTGCGTCAAGGGTCGTCCGAGCGGCCCCGGGGCCGCCTGGTCGCGGAGGGGCTGCGGCCCGCCCTGGCGGGAGTCACCGGCCGGCTGGTGACACCCGCACCTGTCGGCCCACGCGCAGGCCGACAGGTGCGGGTCCGGGCCGACAACTGGGGCCCATGGGGCCCACGAGGCCTGCGGGGCCGAGCCGGTCTGTGCCGAGGCCGGGCCGAGGCGGGGCGGGGCGGGGCCGAGCGGGGCTGGGCGGGCCGGGCTGGGCTGGGCGGAGTGGGCCTGGCCGCGGCGGGTCTGGCGAGGCGGGGTGGGGCCGGGCGGCTCAGAGGGCCGCCGGGGCCTCCTCGACGCCGCGCATGTAGGTGTTGGTGTCGCGGTGCCACAGGGCCACGAGCAGACCGATGTCGAGGGCCAGGGCGAGGTAGGAGATGGCCACGAAGACGGCGGGCGGGTCGATCCGGATGCCACCGATGGTGGCCACCGCGATCATCACGACCAGCACGGTCAGGCTGACCCGCGCCCAGTTGTGGGAGTCGCGCAGGAAGACCACGAGCACGGCGATGAGCATGGCGAGCACGACGAAGAGCACGGCGGCCACGGGGAAGAACTGCGGGATCACGATCGGCTCGTCGGACTTGAGGTAGTCCAGGCCCCGGGTCTCCAGGATCTCCCGCGCCGAGCGGTGCCCCTCGGCCCAGTTCAGGATCAGCGTGTCGCGCAGGAGGGCGGTGAGCGCGACGGTGACGGCACCCACGGCCACCAGCAGCCCGAGCAGCGCCATCGCCACCGTCAACGACCTGGGCTGCTGCCGCATCATGCTGTGTTCCCCCGTCTCGAGCCGTCCTGTCCGGGCCATGGTCCCAGACGAGGTGGAGGACGGCCCGCACCACCACGCGGGGCGGGCGCCGCGGGGGCGACGCGCACCACACCGCTCCCTGCGCGCGGCGCGCCGCCGGCACGACCCGCCCCGGCCGGGCGACCGCACCACGGCTGTCGGCGTCACCGCCTAGGGTCGCACCATGAGCGAGGAGCACCCCGGCATCGCCCGCTTCCGGGCGGCCCACCGCGAGCGGGGCGGCACGGGCGAGATCGTCGTGCTGCCCGACGCCGTCCACACCGCGGCCCTGGCCGCCGAGGCGCTGGGCTGCGAGGTGGGCGCCATCGCCAACAGCCTGCTCTTCGACGCCGACGGCTCCCCCGTGCTCGTGCTCACCTCGGGGGCGCACCGCGTCGACACCGCCCACGTCGCCACCATCGTGGGCGTCGCCGCCCTGCGCCGGGCCACCCCGGAGTTCGTGCGGGCCCACACCGGCCAGGTGATCGGCGGGGTCTCCCCGGTCGGGCACCCCGCGCCGGTGCCGACGTACGTCGACTCCTGGCTGCGCCGCCATCCGGTGGTGTGGGCGGCCGCCGGCCATCCCGCGGCGGTCTTCAGCACCACCCACGACGAGCTGCTGCGCCTCACCGGCGGCACCCCGGTCGAGGTCGAGCCGGCGCCGTGACCTCTCCCGACCCGTCCCCGGGGTCGTCGAGCACCGCCCCGACCGCCCCGGGATCCACGACCTCCGACGCCACCGACACCGACGCCGACGCGACCACCGTGCCCCGTGTGACCGAGCTCTGGGTCGCGCCGGAGCGGCACGCGCCGATGGAGCCCCGCCGGCGCGTCGAGGTCGAGGCGGGCGCAGGCGTGGTCGGCGACCGCTGGCACGGCACCCGTCACCGCCACGTCACCCTCCAGTCCGCCGACGCCCTGCTCGAGGCCGCCGAGGCCCTGGGCGCCCCGGTGCCGGCCTCGGCGACGCGGCGCACCGTCACCGTGAGCCACGGCGTGGTGCCGACCGACCCGGGTGCGCGCCTCCGGGTGGGCGGGGTCGAGCTGGAGGTGGTGCGGGTGGCGGCCCCGTGCGCCCTGATGGAGCGCAGCATGGGCCCGGGCGGTGCCGCGGCGCTGCGTCGCCGGGGCGGGTCGGTGCTGCGGGCGCTGTCCTCGGGTCCCATCGCGGTCGGCGACCCGGTGGAGGGTCTCCTCACGGCACCGACGCCCTCCCGCGGCGCGGGTCCTGCGCGCCGGCCCGACCCCTCGACGCCCTAGGCTCCGGGCATGTCGCGGGTGGTGGTGGTCGGTGGGGGCTTCGGCGGAATGGCCGCCGCCGTCCGGCTGGCCAAGCTGGGCCACGAGGTGCGGCTCCTCGAGCGCTCGACCGCCCTCGGCGGCGCCCTCGCAGCCCGCGAGCAGGACGGCTTCACCTGGGACGCCGGGCCCTCCTCCACCCTCGTGCCGGCGGTGCTGCGGGACCTCTTCCGCAAGTCGGGCCGTCCGCTGGAGCGCGAGCTCGACCTGGAGCCGCTCGACCTCGTGCGCGAGCACCGCTTCGAGGACCGCACCGTGCTGCGGCTCCCCGCCACCCGCGCGCCCCAGGTCGCGGCCTTCGACGCGCTCTCCCCCGGGCTGGGTCGGCAGTGGGCCGACTGGACGGCGTCGTTCACCGACGACTGGGAGGTGCTGCGCCGCGGCTACCTCGAGGTGCCCTGGCAGCGCGAGGCCCTGCCCCGCGAGGTCGCCGCACGGCTCGACTCCCGCGAGACCCTGCACAAGCGCCTGCGCCGCACCTTCCGCGACGAGCGGCTGCGCCTGGTCGCGGGCCACCCCTTCACGGCCGACGGGCACGACCTGCGCAACGTGCCGGCCTGGGCCGGGCTGGTGTCCTACCTCGAGCAGCGCTTCGGCGCCTGGACCGTGCCCGGCGGCCTGCACCAGGTCACGACGGCGCTGACCGCGCGGCTGGCCACCCGTCGGGTCGAGGTCGACCTGGGCTGCGAGGTGCGCGACGTGGTGGTGCGCGGGGGCCGCGCCGTCGCGGTCCGCACCGACCAGGGCGAGGTCGACGCCGACGTCGTCGTGCTCGCCGTCGACCCACGGCGCATGCCCGCCCTCGCCCGGCTGGTGGAGCGCACCATGCCGGCCATCCCCCCGACCGTGTGCCACGTCGGCCTGCGGGCCGCGGCGGACCTGCCCGACCTCCCGCACGAGGTCGTGCTCCACGGCGACCCCGTGATCGTGGTCAGGCCAGGAGGCACGGCCCCGGACGCTGGCGCCGCCTGGACGATCCACGGTCGCGGCCGGCTCGCCGAGGACGTGCTCGTCGCACTGGCGCGGGCAGGCGTCGACGTCCGGCCCCACGTCGTCACGCGGATCGACCTCACACCCCGCGAGCTGGTGCAGGAGTGGGGCGGCTCGCCGCTCGGCGTGCTCTGGCAGGGCCGCTCGACCGTACGCCGCCGTCTGGGCCCCGACACCCCCGTCGCCGGGCTCGTCACCGCCGGCGCCCACGCCACCCCGGGCGCGGGGCTGCCCTTCGTGGGACTCTCGGCGGCGCTGGTGGCCCAGGTGGTCGGGCCCGCCGACGGGGTCAGGGTCAGACGCTGACGTCGAGCTTCTCGAAGATCTCCAGCGTGGCCCGCGAGCGGTTCAGCGTGTAGAAGTGCAGCCCCGGCGCGCCGCCCTCGAGCAGCTCCTCGCACAGCTCGGCCGCGGCGGCGATGCCCTCGGCGCGCATCGAGACCGCGTCACCGTCGTGGGCGGCGATGCGGGCCACGACCTCCTCGGGCACCTCGGTGCCGATGAGCTCGCCCTGGCGACGGATGGCCTTGAGGTTCAGGATCGGCATGATGCCGGGCAGGATCGGCAGGTCGACGCCGCGGTCGCGCACCCGTTGCACCAGTGCGAAGTAGTCGGCGGCACGGAAGAACATCTGCGTGACCGCGAACTCCGCGCCCGCCCGGGCCTTCGCGACGAGCACGTCGGCGTCGTGGTCGAGCGACTCCGCCGAGGGGTGGCCCTCGGGAAAGGCCGCCACGCCGACACGGAAGTCGCCGCGCGCGCGGGCCAGCTCCACCAGCTCCGTGGCGTAGGTCAGGCCGCCCTCGGTCGGGGTCCACGGCGCCCGCGGCCCGTCGCTGGGGTCGCCGCGCAGGGCCATGACGTGGTGCACGCCGGCCGCGGCGTACTCGTCGAGGATCGACTCGAGCTCGCCGCGGGTGTGCCCGACGCAGGTGAGGTGGGCCATGGGCAGCAGGGAGGTCTCGCGCGCGATGCGGCCGGTGATGCGCACCGTGGAGTCGCGGGTGCCGCCGCCGGCGCCGTAGGTCACCGAGACGAAGGTGGGCCGGTAGGCCTCGAGGGTGGCCACCGCCTGCCACAGCTGCTCCTCGCCGGCGGCGTCCTTGGGCGGGAAGAACTCGAAGGAGAACGACCGCTCGCCCCGCTGGATGAGGTCTGCGAGGGAGCGTCCACGGCCGTCGGTCATGCCCCCCAGTCTAGGTTCGCCCCGTCTGCGGACCCGGCGCTGTCCACCCCCACGGGGGCCTGACGGGACCAGGACGGCCGCAGGGCGGGCGCCGGGCAGGAGCCGGACGGGAGCCGGAGGGCCCCGTCGGACACGCTGCGGCCCCCGCGCCGGGCCGTCGCGCGCGACCTGGACCCACCGCCTAGGGTCAGGGCGTGAGCGCGCGCGAGGCCAGCCCGACCGACGACCGACCCCACCAGCGACCCGACCAGGCCCCCGACGGGTCCACGGACGGCGCCGAGGCGGCGCTGGAGAGCGCGCCGTGGGACGGCAGCGGCTTCCGCGCCCGTGTGCAGGCCGCGCTCGACGCCCACGTCGAGGAGCAGGTGACCCGCCTCGCACCCGTCGGACCCGACGCCACCCGACTGCTCGACGAGGCCCGCGCCCTCGTCGCCGGCGGCAAGCGGCTGCGCGCGGCCTTCTGCTGGTGGGGCTTCCGGGCCCTGGACCCCGACCCCTCGCCCGAGACCGAGCAGGCCGTGCTGCGCGCCTGCGCCGCGCTGGAGCTGCTGCACGCCAGCGCCCTGGTCCACGACGACCTCATGGACGCCTCCGACACGCGCCGCGGTCGCCCGGCCACGCACCGCGGCTTCGAGGCCGAGCACCGCCGCGACGGCTGGACCGGCGACCCCGAGCAGTACGGCGCCGCCGCGGCGATCCTGCTCGGCGACCTGCTGCTCACCTGGGCCGACGAGCTGCTGCGCCGCTGCGGCCTGCCGCTGGAGCGCGTCGTGCCGGCCCTCGAGGTCTTCGACCTGTGCCGCTCCGAGGTCATCGCGGGGCAGTTCCTCGACATCTCGGTGCAGGCCCGCGGGCGCGCCGACGTCGACGCGGCCATGACCGTGCTGCGCTACAAGTCGGCCAAGTACTCCATCGAGCGGCCGCTGCACGTCGGGGCCGCGCTGGCCGGCGCCGGCCCCGCGGAGCTGGCGGCGCTCACGGCGTACGGGCTGCCGCTGGGCGAGGCCTTCCAGCTGCGCGACGACCTGCTCGGGGTCTTCGGCGACCCCGCCACCACCGGCAAGCCCGCCGGCGACGACCTCGTGGAGGGCAAGCGCACGGTGCTCGTGGCCCTGGCCCTCGACGCCGCCGCGCCCGAGGAGGCCGCGCTGCTCGACCGCTCGCTGGGCCGCCCGCTCGACGCGGCGGCCGTCGAGCGGCTGCGCGAGGTCATCACCGCCTCGGGCGCGCACGACCAGGTCGAGGAGGTCATCGGCCACCTGACCGAGCGTGCGACCGGCGCGTTGGCGGCCTCCGGGCTCGACCCGCGCGCCCAGGAGGTGCTGCGCGACCTCGCAGTGGCCGCGACCCAGCGGCGCACCTGAGGCCGACCGCACCTGCTGCGCGGCCCGGCGTCGCGTCCTACTGACCGTTGCGCCCACTGCCTGACCGTCGTGACGGTCGGGTAGTGGGTCCAACGGTCAGTAGGACGCCGCCGCGGCCGCCGCCGGGTCCCGGCGAGGGCTCAGGTGCGGATGCGCGCCAGCGACTCGAAGGCGTCGGGGGTCCAGTACTCCTCGCCGCCCTCGCCGACGACGATGCGGCGCGGGCTGGCCCCGTCGGCCGTCCCGTCGGCGGCGGCCGTCCCGTCTGGGGAGTCGGCGGGCAGCGGCACGGCGTACTCGGAGTAGTAGCCCTCCACCTCGAGCGGCAGCAGGCCCTCGAGGTTGCGGTAGGTGCGACCGTCGCCGGGCGTGGGGTAGGGCCCACCGGCGTCGATGAGGCGCAGGGTGTCGATGGCCTCGTCGGGGAGCCGGTCGAGGTCGACGTAGGGCAGGCCGCTGGCGGGGTCGGTGGTCTCGGGACCCGCGCCGGTGGAGGTGCCGGGGTCGCGGCCGGCCAGCAGCCAGATGCCGACGGCGAGCGCCACGACGGCCACCATCGCCGCCAGGCCCGTGGGGTGGGGCCGGCGGTGCTCCTCGACCTTCGGGATGCGGTAGACCACGGCGGCGGTCGACCGGCCCTAGAAGGCCATCGCCTGCGCGCGCCGCTTGACCTCGGAGCCGCGGTTCTCGCGCAGCGCGTCGATCGGGCGGCCGGGCAGGTCGGCGTCGAGGAAGAGCCAGGCGATGATCTCGCGGTCGTCGTAGCCCCCGTCGTGGAGCACGGTGAGCAGGCCGGGCACGCCCTTGACGGGGAAGCCGTCCTGCACGAGGTCGGCCGGCACCTGCTGGCCCGCGCCGGGGTAGGGCACCGCGGCGGCCAGCTCGTGGTCGCGGATCATGGTGCGCACCTTGGCCACCGTGACGCCCAGCTCGCGGGCGGCGGTCGCCCAGTCCCACCACGTCGGCACCAGCACCGACAGGTCGTGGTCGGCCAGCCTCAGCTCGCCCGGGGTCGGGCCCGCACTCTCGCTCATGGCCACCATGGTTCCACCTGGGTCCTGGGGAGGCGAAACGCCGTACGCCGCCGCGCCGCGTCCGGGCCGGCGCCGGGGCCCGCGCCACGCCGCACCGGGCGCGCACCCGGGCCCCCGGCGGGGCAGACCGTACGATGAGGAGCCCGGATCCTTCCCCGTCCGGACCGCAGGAGGGTCGCCTGTGCCGACACGACGGCAGCCGCAGCACGACGCCGCGCCCGTGCCCACGGGCTCGACGGCGTCCTCAGCGTCGACGGGCGACCCCATGGGCGGCCGAGTCCTCGACGGTCGCTACCGCATCGGCGCCCGGATCGCGCGGGGCGGCATGGCCAGCGTCTACGAGGCGCTCGACCTACGCCTGGACCGCACGGTGGCCATCAAGATCATGCACGCCGGGCTGGGCGACGACGAGGAGTTCGCCGCCCGCTTCGTGCGCGAGGCGCGGGCCGCGGCCCGGCTCTCGCACCCCCACGTGGTGGCCGTGCACGACCAGGGCGACGACGACGGCGTGGTCTTCCTGGCCATGGAGCTGGTGGCCGGCCACACCCTGCGCGACACCGTCGCCAAGGAGAGCCCGATGCCGCCGGGGCGCGCGCTGGCGCTGCTGGAGCCGGTGGTCTCGGCCCTCGCCGCGGCCCACCGCGCCGGGATCATCCACCGCGACGTCAAGCCGGAGAACGTCCTCATCGCCGAGGACCCCCACACCGGCGCCGAGGTCGTCAAGGTCGCCGACTTCGGCCTGGCCCGCGCGGTCAGCGCCGACACCCAGCACACCGCCACCGGCGGGGTGCTCATCGGCACGGTGTCCTACCTCGCCCCCGAGCTGGTCGTCGACGGCCGCTCCGACACCCGCGCCGACGTCTACGCCGTGGGCGTCGTGCTCCACGAGCTGCTCACCGGTCGCAAGCCCCACGAGGGCGAGACCCCGATCCAGGTGGCCTACAAGCACGTCCACGCCGACGTGCCCGCCCCCTCGCGCCAGGTGCCGGGCATCCCGCCGTACGTCGACGCGCTCGTCGCCCGCGCCACGGCGCGCGACCGCAGCCAGCGACCGGCCGACGCGGGCGTCCTGCTGCACCAGCTGCACCGCGTGCAGCACGCGCTGGCCGCCGGTGTCGCCGACGACGCCGACCTGACCGAGGACCTCTCCCCCGTGCGGCCCGCCCCCGGCGTCGCGTCGGCCGCCGTGGCCGCACCCGGCGACACGGCTCCCGAGGTGTGGGACCCCGAGGAGATCGAGGCCCTGCTCGGGCCCGACCGCTCGCGCCCCGTGCCCGAGCCCACCTCCTGGCTGCCCCGGCAGGGCGAGAGCGACGACGCGGAGGCCCCGCGACCGGCCGGTCCGGTGCGTCTCACCGGCCCTACCGCCCTGGCCCTGGCCGCCCACGACGCGGGCGCCGCTCCCACCACCTCCCCCGACACGGTGGCCGTGCCGGTGCTCGACCGCGACGCACCGGCGGGCAGCACGGGTGGCTCCGGCGCCGCCCCCGCGCACCCCGGCGGACGCAGCGCGCCCCCGGGCGCCCGCCCGCGCCGCTCGCGCCGTGGCCTGCTGCTCCTGGTGGTGGCGCTCGTGCTCGCCGTGGGCGTCGGCGGCGGCGCCTACTGGTTCGGCTGGGCCCGCTACTCCACCGTGCCGGCCGTGCTCGACCAGACCGGCGCCAGCGCGGTCACCGAGCTCGAGGCGGCCGGCTTCGAGGTCGTCGTGGGCGACCCGGTCTACAGCGACGACGTGGCCGAGGGCCGCGTGGTCTCCACCGACCCCGATCCCGGCTCGCGGCTGGTCACCGGCCGCGAGGTCACCCTCGTCACCTCCCTCGGCGTCGAGGAGTACGAGGTGCCGCGCCTGGCCGGTCGCACCCGCGCCGAGGCCGAGGACGCGCTGCGCGACCTCACGCTCGTGCCCGGACGCGTGCGGGAGCGCTTCTCCGAGCGCGTGCCCGAGGGCGTCGTGATCCGCAGCACCCCCGGCACCGGCGCCGTGCGCCGCCCCGGCGCCACCGTCGACCTCGTGGTCAGCAAGGGCCGACGCCCCCTCCAGGTGGGCGACTGGGTCGGGCGGTCGGCCGACCAGGCCGAGCAGACCCTCACCGAGCGCGGCCTGGTCGTCGTGCGCGACCAGGAGGTCTTCGACGACGAGATCGCCGCGGGCGACGTGGTCAGCCAGAGCCCCGACGGCGGCACGCTCTTCGCCGGCGAGACCGTCACCTTCGTGGTCTCGAAGGGCCCCGAGCTGGTCGAGATGCCGCGTCTGACCGCCAGCGGCGTCGACGCGGCCCGCGAGCGGCTCGAGGACCTCGGCTTCGAGGTGAGGGTCGAGAACTCCTCCACCTACATCGGGCTGGGCTACGTGCTGTCCACCGATCCCGACCCCGGCGACATGGTGCCCAAGGGCAGCACGGTGACCCTCTTCCTCGTCTGATTTCACGGGCGGACGGGCGTCGACCTAGCCTCCCGCCATGCGCAACCCCGTCGGCACCCACGTCCTCGTCGGCAAGGGCCTCGCGGCCGGTGCGCTGGCCGACGCCGAGCGGCTCGGCTGCGAGGCCCTCCAGGTGTTCGTGGGCAACCCCCGCGGCTGGCGGCTCTCGCCGGGCAGGCCCGCCGACGACGCCGCCTTCCGCACCGCCACCGCCGAGCGCGGCATCCGCACCTTCATCCACACCCCCTACCTGGTCAACCTCGGCTCCCCGACGGCCAGCACCTACGACAACAGCGTCGCCGTGGTCGCCCACAACCTGCGCCGCGCGGTCGAGATCGGCGCCGAGGGCGTCGTCGTGCACACCGGCTCCTACGTCGAGACCGGCGCGCCCGCCGGGGTCGACGGCCCCGAGGCCGAGGCCGCCCGGGCCGCGCGGCACGCCGCCGCCCTGCGGCAGGTCCGCGAGGGTCTGCTGCCGTTGCTGGAGACCCTCGAGGACGACGCCGCGCCGTGGCTGCTGCTCGAGCCCACCGCCGGCCAGGGCCGCTCGCTGTGCGCCGGCGTGGAGGACCTCACCGGCTACCTCGACGCCCTCGACCACCACCCCAAGGCCGGCCTCTGCCTCGACACCTGCCACGTCTTCGCCGCCGGCGCCCCGCTCGACGAGCCCGGCGGCGCCGCGGCCACCCTCGACCGGGTCGTCGAGATCGGCGGGCCCGGCCGGCTGCGGCTGGTGCACGCCAACGACTCCATGGACGTGCGGGGCGCCTTGAAGGACCGCCACCAGAAGATCGGCCAGGGCCACATCGGCGAGGCCGCCTTCGCCGAGCTGCTGGCCCACCCCGCCACCGCCGGGGTCCCCTTCGTGCTCGAGACCCCGGGCTCGCGCGAAGAGGGCGACCCCGACCTGGCGCTGCTCAAGCGGCTGCGGGCCCGCGTCGGGTCCGAGCAGGCCCGGTGAGCGCCCCGGCCCCGTCGACGCCCGGCCACGACGCGAGCGGCGCCGACCGGCGTACGACCCTGCTCGCGACGGCCGCGCTGCTGGCCATGACGGCCTGCTGGGGCAGCACGTTCTTCCTCATCAAGGACCTGCTCGAGCGGGTGCCGACCCTGGACTTCCTCGCCGTGCGGTTCACGATCGCCGGGCTGGTGATGCTGCTGGTCGCACCGCGCGCCGTGGCACGCCTCAGCGCGGAGTCGCGTCGCCACGCCGCCGTGCTCGGCCTGGTCTACGGCGCGGCCCAGATCCTCCAGACCGCCGGCCTGGCCCACACCCCGGCGAGCGTCTCGGGCTTCATCACCGGCATGTACGTCGTGCTCACCCCCGTGCTGGCCGCCCTGCTGCTGCGCACCCGCACCTCCCCGGTCACCTGGGCCGCGGTCGCCCTCGCCACCGCCGGCCTCGGCGTGCTGACCCTCGACGGGCTGTCCATCGGCTACGGCGAGTCGATCACCCTGGTCAGCGCGGTGCTCTACGCCCTGCACATCGTGGGCCTGGGCGCCTGGTCCGACGCCCGCCAGGCGCTCGGCATGTCGATCGTGCAGCTGCTCGTCATCGCGGCGGTCTGCCTGGTCGCCACCGCGCCCGACGGCGTCGTGCTGCCCGCGACCACGGGCGACTGGGTCTCGGTGGTCTACATGGCGCTCTTCGCCGGGGCCCTCGCCCTGCTCGGCCAGACCTGGGCCCAGGCCCACCTCGCGCCCACGCGCAGCGCGATCATCATGAGCATGGAGCCGGTCTTCGCCGCCTTCTTCGCAGTGCTCCTCGGCGGCGAGGGCCTGACGCTGCGCATGCTCGGCGGCGGCGCGATGGTGCTGGCCGCGATGCTCGTCGTGGAGCTGGTGCCACGGCGCACGGTCGAGGGCGAGGTCCAGCACCTCGTGGTGTGACCCGCCGGTGTCTCGGGGGCCGGGAACGCCCCCGACGCGCGCCGTCACCGCCCTAGGGTCGGGCCCGGGCCCGGGTCAGCACGAGGCGGGCCGGCACGAGGCGGGTCAGCGCGAGACGGGTCAGCACGGTGCCGCGACACACCACCGGCACCGTCCCGCGCCCGGCGAGGAGGGAGCACGTCATGGTCGTCGTCATGTCACCCGAGGCGACCGACGAGGACGTCGCCGCCGTCGTGGCCCGCGTCGAGGGCGTGGGCGGTCGCGCCAACGTGAGCAAGGGCCTCGAGCGCACCGTCATCGGCCTGGTCGGCGACATCACGTCCTTCCACCACCTCAACCTGCGCACGCTGCGCGGCGTCGCCGACGTGCACCGCATCTCCGACCCCTTCAAGCTGGTCAACCGCCAGCACCACCCCGAGCGCTCCACGGTCTGGGTCGGTCGTCCCGGCCGGCAGGTGCCGGTGGGGCCGGGCACCTTCACCCTGGTCGCCGGGCCGTGCGCGGTCGAGACCGCCGCCCAGACCCTGGAGGCGGCGCGGATGGCCCGCTCGGCGGGCGCCACGCTGCTGCGCGGCGGGGCCTTCAAGCCGCGCACCTCGCCCTACGCCTTCGCGGGCCTCGGCGTGCCCGCCCTGCGGATCCTCGCCGACGTCGGCGAGGCCACCGGCCTGCCGGTGGTCACCGAGGTGGTCGACGTCCGAGACGTCGACGCGGTCGCCGAGCACGCCGACATGCTCCAGGTCGGCACCCGCCACATGAGCGACGTCGGCCTGCTGCAGGCCGTGGGCGACGCCGGGCTCCCGGTGCTCCTGGAGCGCGGCGCCACCGCCACGGTCGAGGAGTGGCTGATGGCCGCCGAGCACGTCGCCCAGCGCGGCAACCTCGACATCGTGCTGTGCGAGGGCGGCATCCGCACCTTCGAGAGCGCCACCCGCCGCACCCTCGACCTCTCCGCCGTGCCGGTCGTGCAGGCGTGCAGCCACCTCCCCGTGGTCGTCGACCCCTCCCACGCCGTGGGCCGCAAGGAGCTGGTGGTGCCGCTGTCGCGCGCGGCGGTCGCGGTCGGCGCCGACGGGCTCGTCGTCGATGTCCACCCCGACCCCGAGACCGCACTGTGCGACGGCCCGCAGGCCCTGGTCGACACCGAGCTGCGCGAGCTGGCCCAGGCCGTACGCCGCTTCCCGCCCCTGGTCGGCCGCGTGCCCGCGACCCCGACCCGGAGGGACCCGTGAGCAGCTGCCACCGCTGCGGAGCCGCGACCCCCACGGGGCGCTTCTGCGCCGAGTGCGGTGCCCCGGTCGCCGCCTCACCCGGCGGTCTCGGATCCGCGAGGCCGCCCGGCACCGGCCGCACCGCCCAGGTGCTGCCCTGGGTCGTGGGTGTGCTCTTCGTGGTGCTGCTGGCCGGTGGCGGCGCGCTGCTGGTGCTGCGCGAGGGCCCCGAGGAGCCCGCGGCGGTCGACGTGACGCGCGGCGGCGCAGGTCGCGCCTCCGACCGGGCCCCGACCTCCGCGCCGCCGCCCTCCGGGTCCCCCGGCGAGGAGACCGCCCCCACCCCGACCGGCGACCCGGTCGAGGTCGCCGCCGCCGCGTCGATCACCGTGCCCGACACCGCCCCCAGCAGCGTCGACGTCGCCGACGGCAGCACGACCTCCTACGACGACACCCGGCTCGTCGACGGCGACCCCACCACCTGCTGGCGCACGATCGGCGACGCCGGCGGCTCCGAGATCGTCCTCGACCTCGCCGAGCCCGTGGCGCTGTCCCGGGTCGGCCTGGTCAACGGCTACGCCAAGACCGCGACCGACCCGGGCGGCACGACCTACGACTGGTACTCCCTCAACCGCCGCGTCCTCGCCGTGGAGTGGGTGCTCGACGACGGCACGACCCTGCGCCAGGACCTGGGCGAGAGCCGCGAGCTGCAGACCCTCGACGCCGGCGGCGCCGTCACGAGCAGCGTGCGGCTGCGCATCGTGGCGGTCTCGGCGCCCGGCGACGGCCCCGACGCCAAGGACTACACCGCGCTGAGCGAGGTCTCCCTCCTCGGCGCGCCCCTGGCCGCCGGCTGACCCGCGGGCCCGCCACCTCCCCGCGCGCGGGGGTCGCGGCGTGGCGTGGTCTCCGAGCCGTGGTCTCGGAGCCGTGGTGTCAGAGGGCCGCGAGCACCCCGGCGGCCCGCTCGACGTCGGCGCGACCGACGCCGAGGTGGGTGACCAGCCGCACGACGGCGGGGCCGACCGCCGAGACGAGCACACCGGCCTCCCGGGCGCGCGCGACGACCTCGGCGGCGTCGCCGCGCGGCACGGCGACGATGTTGGTGTCGACGCCGGCGGGGTCGACGCCGCACGCCTCGGCCAGCAGCCGGGCGTGCTCGTGGTCCTCGGCCAGCCGCTCCACGTGGTGCTCGAGGGCGTGCAGGCCGGCCGCGGCGAGGATGCCGACCTGCCGCATGCCGCCGCCCATGCGCTTGCGCCACACGCGGGCCTCGGCGATGACGTCGGCCGAGCCGACCACCAGGGAGCCGACGGGCGCGCCCAGCCCCTTGGACAGGCAGACCGCCATGACGTCGGCGATCGCGCCGTACTCGCTCAGCGGGGTGCCGGTGGCCACGTGGGCGTTCCACAGCCGCGCGCCGTCCATGTGCACCGCCACGCCGGCGCCGGTGGCCAGCTCGCGCAGGTCGCGCAGGTCGGCCAGGGGCAGCACGGTGCCGCCGGCGAAGTTGTGGGTGTTCTCCACCGAGATCGCCGCGGTGCGCACGAAGAACGGACCCATGTCGGGGGCCAGGATCGAGCGCACGGTCGGCAAGTCCACCTGGCCGCGCGGGTGGATCCAGGTGCGGGAGGTGATGCCGGAGTAGGCGCCGTGGGCCCCCAGCTCGGCGCGCACGATGTGGGCGGAGGCCTCGCAGAGCACCTCCTCGCCCGGCTTCACGACCGCGCGCACGGCCAGCACGTTGGCCATCGACCCCGTGGGGCAGAAGAGCGCGGCCTCGTGGCCCAGCAGGTCGGCCACCCGCTCCTCGAGCGCCAGGACGGTGGGGTCCTCGCCGTAGACGTCGTCGCCGACCTCGGCCCGGGCCATGGCCTGGCGCATCGCGTCGGTCGGGCGGGTCACGGTGTCACTGCGCAGGTCGATCACACCGTCATCCTCCCGCACCGGCTCCCGTCGCCCGGTCGCGGGGCGAGCAACGACGGCGGCCCGGCGACGTGCCCGGCCGCCCTCGCGGCTCGCTCAGGCCTTGCGCAGCATCTCGGCGACCAGGAAGGCCAGCTCGAGGGACTGCACGCGGTTGAGGCGCGGGTCGCAGACCGACTCGTAGCGCGAGGAGAGGTCCATGTCGGTGAGCTCCTCGCCGCCGCCGACGCACTCGGTGACGTCGTCGCCGGTGAGCTCGACGTGGACGCCGCCGGGCCAGGTGCCGAGCGAGCGGTGCACGTCGAAGAAGCCCTGGACCTCGTCGATGACGTCGTCGAAGCGGCGGGTCTTGTAGCCCGAGGAGGCCTCGAAGGTGTTGCCGTGCATCGGGTCGCAGACCCAGGCGACCTCCAGGCCCGCGGCCTTGACCTTCTCCACCAGCGGCGGCAGGCCGTCGCGGATCTTGCCCGCGCCGAAGCGGGTGATGAACGTGAGCCGGCCGGCCTCGTTGTGGGGGTTGAGCTTGGCGGCCAGGGCGATCGCGTCGTCGGGGGTGGTGGTGGGGCCGAGCTTGACGCCGATGGGGTTGCGGATGCGGCTGAGCAGCTCCACGTGGGCGTTGTCGAGCTGGCGGGTGCGCTCGCCGATCCAGACGAAGTGGCCCGAGACGTCGTACGGCGCGTCGGTGCGCGAGTCGATGCGCGTCATCGCGTGCTCGTACTCCAGCACCAGAGCCTCGTGGCTGGAGTGGAAGTCGACGCGGTGGAACTCGTCGGGGTCGGCCCCGATGGCCTGCATGAACGTGAGCGCGCGCTCGATCTCGCCGGCCATCTCCTCGTAGCGCTGGCCGACCGGCGACTCTCGCACGAAGTCGGTGTTCCAGGTGTGGACCTGGCGCAGGTCGGCGTAGCCGCCGGTGGTGAAGGCGCGCACGAGGTTGAGGGTCGCGGCGGAGGCGTTGTAGACGTCGACCAGGCGCTGCGGGTCGGGCACTCGGGCCTCGGGGGTGAACTCGAAGCCGTTGACCGCGTCGCCGCGGTAGGCCGGCAGGGTCACGCCCTCGCGGGTCTCGAGGTCGGAGGAGCGCGGCTTGGCGTACTGCCCGGCCAGGCGGCCGACCTTCACGACCGGCACCGAGGCGGCGTAGGTGAGCACGACCGCCATCTGAAGCAGCACCCGCAGCTTGTTGCGCACGTTGTCGGCGGTGACCCCGGCGAGGGTCTCGGCGCAGTCGCCGCCCTGGAGCAGGAAGGCCTCGCCGCGCGCGACCGCGGCCAGCTTGCCCTTCAGCTCGTCGCACTCGCCGGCGAAGACCAGCGGCGGCATCGTGCGCAGCTGCGCGACGGCGGAGTCGACGGCCGCCTGGTCGGGGTAGGTCGGCTGCTGGGCCGGGCCGAGGGCGTGCAGGGTGGCGAGGTCGGGGATGGTGCTCACCGGCCAAGGGTACGGCCGGGTCCGCTCGCGCCCCGAAACAGCGCGACCCCGCCCGCGATGCGGACGGGGTCGGGCCGGACGGTGCGCGCGACACGGCGTGGCCTCAGTCCTCGAGGTGCTCGATGTCGCGGAAGCCGGTGCGCTTGGCGCGCACGCCACGGTTGACGAACCAGGTGAGCAGCCACAGCGCCACGCCGATGAGCAGCAGCACGAGCGCGATCTGGTACTGCAGGACGTCGCGGTCGACCCACGGGCCGATGAGGAAGGCGCAGAGCACCGCGGCCACGGCCGGGGTGACGCCCGGCGAGCGGAAGAAGCCCGTGCCCTGCTTGTCGTCACGGCGCAGGATCAGGCAGGCCACGTTGACGATCGTGAAGACGCCGAGCAGCAGCAGCGAGGTCGTGCCGGACAGCGCGCCGACGATGCTCGAGTCCGACTGCGTCGCGACGTACCAGATCAGAGCCACGGCGATGAGCGTGGTGAAGATGATGCCGACGTAGGGCGAGCGGCGGTTCGGGGAGACCTTGCCGAGGCTGCGGGGCAGGACGTCCTGACGGGCCATGCCGTAGACCAGGCGGCTGGCCATGAGCATGTTGATCAGCGCGGTGTTGGCGACGGCGAAGACGGCCAGGAAGGGGAAGACCTTGTCGATCGGGAAGTCGGGGGCACCCTTGCCGACCACCTCGAGCAGCGCGCGGCCCTCGGACTCGTTGATGACCGCGAGCTCGTCGGGGGTGAGCACCGTGACCACCGCGATGGCCACCAGCATGTAGAAGATGACCGCGATGCCGAGGCCGGTGAGCATCATCTTCGGGAAGATCCGCTCGGGCTCCTTGGTCTCCTCGACCATGTTGACGGAGTCCTCGAAGCCGACCATCGCGAAGAAGGCCACCGAGGTGGCCGCGGTGACGGCGAGGAAGAGGCCCTTGTCCTCGGGCGACTCGAAGGTCGTGATCTGGCTGATGTCGCCCTCGCCCTGGGCCATGGCGTAGAAGCCGACGCCGATGACGATGGCCAGCGCGGTCATCTCCACCAGGGTGAGCACGACGTTGAACTTCACGCTCTCGCCGACCCCGCGCAGGTTGATCGCGGCCAGCAGGCCCATGAAGAGCATGGCGATGATCGTGGTGCCGGTGGTCGACAGACCGGTCTCCAGCCCGATGCCGTCGAGCCCGGCCAGCAGGTTCTGGGCCAGGACGTTGGCGGAGGTGGAGGCGCTGGTGATGCCCGAGCAGATCACCGCGAAGGCCACGAGGAAGGTGACGAAGTGGATGCCGAAGGCCTTGTGCGTGTAGAGCGCGGCACCGGCGGCCTGGGGGTACTTCGTGACCAGCTCGAGGTAGGACAGCGCCGTCAGCGTCGCGACGACGAACGCGACCAGGAACGGCAGCCAGACGACGCCGCCGACGATGCCGGCCATCTGGCCGGTCACGGCGTAGACGCCGGCGCCGAGGATGTCGCCGACGATGAACAGCAGCAGCAGCTTGGGGCCCATCACCCGCTTCAGGGTGGGCTCGGACCCGGGTGTCTCCACCGCGGCGGTCTCGTGGGTGCTCATCAGGGTGCCTCCTGGTGGATGCGTGCGAGTGGGCCTACCCAACCCCAGGCGGGGGGTCGTTGGCTACTCGCCCCGCGGCAGGAGGCCTTCCCGGCGGGCCCGGGGCTCAGCCGAAGAACACCTCGGCCTCGGCGTACTCCTCCGCAGAGACCAGCTTCAGCTCGGCGGTGCCCTCGGCCAGCGGCACCCGGTCGATGCGGGTGCCGCGCAGGGCCATCATCGTGCCGAAGTCGCCGTCGGCGACCGCGTCGACGGCCTGGAGGCCGAAGCGGGTGGCCAGCCAGCGGTCGAACGCCGTGGGCGTGCCGCCGCGCTGCACGTGGCCGAGCACCACCGCGCGGGCCTCCTTGCCGGTGCGGTGCTCGATCTCGGAGGCCAGCCGGTCGCCGATGCCGCCGAGGCGCACGTGGCCGAAGGCGTCCTTCTCCCCCGAGGCCAGGGTCATGCCCGAGCCGTCGGCGGGCACCGCTCCCTCGGAGACGACCACGATGGGGGCGTACTCGCTCTCGAAGCGGGTCTCGACGTGGGCGCAGACCGCGGCGATGTCGAAGGGCTGCTCGGGGATGAGCACGGCGCTGGCACCGCCGGCGATGCCGGCGTGCAGCGCGATCCAGCCGGCGTGGCGGCCCATGACCTCCACGACGAGCACGCGGTGGTGGGACTCCGCGGTGGTGTGGAGGCGGTCGATGGCCTCGGTGGCGATGTTGACCGCGGTGTCGAACCCGAAGGTGAAGTCGGTGCCCGAGAGGTCGTTGTCGATCGTCTTGGGCACCCCCACGACCTTGACGCCCAGGTCGGCCAGCTTGGTGGCGACCCCGAGGGTGTCCTCGCCGCCGATCGCGACGAGGGCGTCGACGCCGTCGGCGGCGAGGTTGTCCTTGATCCGCTCCACGCCGCCCTCGATCGAGAACGGGTTGGTGCGGCTGGAGCCCAGGATGGTGCCGCCGCGGGGCAGGATGCCGCGGCACTGCTCGACGCCCAGGGGCATGGTCAGCCCCTCGAGCGGGCCCTTCCACCCGTCGCGGTAGCCGACGAACTCGAAGCCGTGGTCGCGCGTGCCGCGCCGCACGACCGCGCGGATGACGGCGTTGAGACCGGGGCAGTCCCCGCCTCCGGTGAGTACTCCGACGCGCATCTGCGCTCCTGTCCTGGTGACCCGGTCGGGCCGTGGTCGGTGGTCGGCCCGGCCGACGACTTGGATCGTTCGAAGCGGGCGGGCCCGACTGTAGTGGCGGTCACACCTCCGGGCCAGGTGCTGTCCACCGCCGGCGGGTCGGCGGGAGCGCGGTCGGCGGTGGCCGGCAGCGCGGGCCGCCGGGGTGGGCCGGGGCGGGGCGGGCGTGTCCTAGGGTCGCGCCATGACCTTCTCGATCGTGGCCCGCTCCGCCGACGGTGAGTCCTGGGGCGTGGCGGTGGCCTCCAAGTTCCTCGCGGTCGGTGCGGCCGTGCCGGCCGCCGTGGCCCAGGTCGGCGCCCTCGCGACCCAGGCCGACGCCAACGTCGCCTACAAGGGCATGGCCCTCTCCCACCTCGACGACGGCGCCACCGCGGAGGTCGCCCTGCAGCGGCTGCTCGAGGAGGACCCGGGCCGCGACCACCGCCAGGTCGGCATCGTCGACGTCGACGGCGGCGCGGCCAGCCACACCGGCCCCGCCTGCCTCGCCTGGGCCGGCGGTGCGACGGGTGAGGGCTTCGCGATCCAGGGCAACGTGCTCGCCGGGGAGCACGTGGTCGAGGCCATGCGCACGGCCTGGGAGGGCTCCCCCGCCGACGCTCCCCTGGCGCGGCGCCTGCTCGCCGCCCTCGCGGCCGGCGACGACGCGGGCGGCGACAAGCGCGGCCGGCAGTCGGCCGCGCTGCTCGTGGTGAGCGACGGCGCCGGCTACGGCGGGCTCGACGACATCGCCGTGGACCTGCGCGTCGACGACCACGTCGACCCGCTGGCCGAGCTGGCCCGGCTGCTCGACCTCAACGACCTCTACCTCACCGCCTCGACCGAGGAGGAGAAGGTGCCGGTCACGCCCGAGCTCGAGGCCGAGCTCGCCGCCTTCGCCGCGGCCCAGGGCCAGCGCGACTTCCACGCCTGGGTCGGCACCGAGAACTACGAGATGCGGGTCGACCCCGAGCTGGCCTGGATCGACCGGCGGGTGCTCGACATCGTGCGCTCGACCGGCGCGTGAGCGCCGCCGGCGGGCCGGGCGCGTGGGCGCCGCGGCCGTGACCCGGGCATGAGCGGCCCGACCAGCGCGGAGGGCGCGGGCGTGCGGCTGGCCGTGCGGGTGACCTCCACCGCCGTCCACGTGGCCGGCCTCGCGCCCAACGGCGCCACGATCGCCACCTCTGCGCTCACCCTGCGCCACCACCGGCCGGCGCCCGACCAGGTCGAGACCTCCCCCGACGAGGTCTGGCAGGGCACGCTGAGCGCCGTCGCCGAGGTGGGCGCGGCGCTGCCCGAGGGCTGGGCGGTGGTCGAGGTCGCCGTCGGCGGCGACCCCCACACGCTGCTGGTCTGGGACCGCGAGACCCTCGGCGCGCCCCGACCCGCGATCACCGCAGGCGACCGTCGTACGACGGGGCTGTGCGAGCAGCTGCGCGCGGAGGGGGCCGCGGCGCACGTCGAGCTCCTCGCCGACCAGCCGCTGGACCACCGGGTCGCCGGCCCGCGGCTGCGCTGGCTGGCCGAGCACGAGCCGCACACGTGGGCGCTGGTGGAGGACGGCCGCTACGCCGTCGGCGGGGTGGAGTCCTACCTCGTCGCCCGGATGACCCGCGGGCTCGAGCACGTCACCGACGCCGCCCACGCCCGGCCGACGCTGCTGCTGGGTGCCGAGGGCTGGTCGGAGGAGCTGTGCGCCCTCTTCGGCGTGCCGCTCGACGCGCTGCCCGAGCTGGTCGAGGCCACGTCGCCGGCGCACGCGCCGACTCCCCGGCCCGACGCCCGGCCCGATCTGCGACCCGACGCCCGGCCCGACCTGCGCGTCGGAGCCTGGGGTCGCACCGACCCCCGCACGTTCGCCGGGCTGGCCGTGCCGGTCAGCGCGCTCGCGCCGGCCTGAGCCGGTCGCGGGCGGCCGCGGCCGCGTCGCGCTCGGCACGCGCGGCCTCGAGGGCGCCGGCCGCCTCGCCACGGGCGTCCTCGGCGTCGTCGAGCTCGTCGTCGACCTGCTCGGCGCGCGCCTCGGTCTCGGCCACGCGGCGACGCAGCTCGTCGAGGTCGGCCTGCAGCTGCATCGAGCGCGCCTCGAGCTCCTGCACGTGGGCCTGCGCCTGCTCGTGCTCGCCGGTAGCCGCCGCCAGCGCCTCCTCCGCCGACTCAAACCTCTCCTGGGCCGAGGCCAGGGCCTTCGCGTCGGCCTCCGGGTCGGGCACGACGCGCAGCTCGGGTCGCGGCGTCGGCGCGGCCTCGCGCGGCGCGGCCGCGTGGCCGAGCGCCGCCGGCAGCGCGAGGGCCGCGGCCACGTCGACCTCGTCGACGCCGGTGCTGGCGAGCGGACCCACGAGCAGGCCGCTGCGCACGGCGGCCCCGCAGCGCTCGTCGAGCACGGCGGCCGTGAGCGTGGCCTCCACCTGGTCGGCCACGGCCTGCGTCACCCGCACCCCCGCCTCGGCGGCCAGGGACCGCGCCTGCTGGGTCACCGCCGCCGTGAGCTGGCGGCGCTGACGCGTGAGGGCCCGCAGCTGGTCGGCCGACATGCCGGCCTGGGCCTCGCGCAGGGCCGAGCCCACGCTGAGCACCTGGTCGACCTGGGCGGCCTCGCGACGCACCAGGAGGTTGACCACCCAGGCCGCCGTCGACGGCTTGCGCAGCGCCTTGAGCGCGACGGCCAGGTCGGTGCCCTGGTGGGCCCTGGCCCGGGCGTCCCGCGCGGCGGTGAAGTCACCGGGCGGCAGCGCGTAGAGCTCGTCGGCGAGCTCGAGCACCGGGTCTGCCATCCGGCGAGCATAGGGCGGGGCCCGCGGGGGCTCCCACGGGCACCGGGGCCGCGACGTCGCCGACGTGCGGCCCGGGGCGCGGACCCGCGGCGGACGGGTCGCTCAGTCGTCGTCGAGGCCCTGCTCGATGGCGTAGCGGGTCAGCTCGACCCGGTTGTGCATCTGCAGCTTGCGCAGGGTGTTCTGCACGTGGTTCTGCACCGTGCGGTGGCTGAGCACGAGGCGCTCGGCGATCTGCTTGTAGGACAGCCCCTTGGCGACCATGCGCAGCACCTCGGTCTCGCGGTCGGTCAGCGCGTCGCGGGAGGGGTCGGGCGCGGTGGGCCCCTCGGCCATCCGCCGGAACTCCCCCAGCACCAGCCCGGCCAGGCCGGGGGTGAAGACCGAGTCGCCGCGCGCCACCCGACGCACGGCCTCGAGCAGCTCCTCGCGCGACGCCGACTTCACGAGGTAGCCGGTGGCCCCCGCCTTCACCGCCTCGAGCACGTCGGCCTGCTCGCCGGAGGCCGAGAGGATCAGCACGCGCGCCGACGGGTCGTGGCGCAGCACCCGGGCGGTGACCTCCACCCCGTCGGGCTCCGGGATGCGCAGGTCGAGCACCACGACCTGCGGGCGCGCGGCCGGGAAGCGGGCGATCGCCTCCGCCCCGGTGCCGGCCACCGCGACCACGTCGAAGCCCGCCGCCTGCAGGTCGCGCTCGACCGCGTCGCGCCACATCGGGTGGTCGTCGACCACCATCACCCGCACCGCTCGCTCCGCCATGGCCCGGACCCTACCCAGGTCGGCGGGCCCTGACGCGCGGTCGGCCGCGGGTCCCCCGGACCGTGAGGGTCAGCCCAGCCGCGAGTAGCGCCCCCGGCGGTGGCCGAGCGGCTCGACGTCGTCGCCCACCTCGACGTGCTCGACCAGGCAGGTCAGCAGCCGCGACCAGCCGGCCGGCTCGGCCGCGACCAGCCGCACCCCGGCCCACGTGGTGGCGTCGGCCAGCCGCGGCCCCCAGGCGGTCTCGGTGAACGCCGCCTGCCGGAAGGGCCCTCCGGGCGCGGGCGCCGTGCCGGCGAACTGGTCGGCCAGGTCGCGGTGCCCCCAGGCCAGCAGCTGCACCACGAGGGCGTCGCCCACGTCGACGGAGTCGGCGAGGTCGGAGTCGGGGTCGACCAGCCCGAGCACGCGGGCGGGCTCGCCCCCGGCCACCAGGAACGAGCTGACGGTGAGCCCGGCGCGCCCGGGCCCGGCGCCCGTGGTCCACAGCGAGACCGCGCCGCCGGTGCGGCCGCGGAGGCGGCGTACGGGGTCGGGATCGGGGTCGGCGAAGGGATGGGTGTCGTGGATGGTCATGCGTCCTCCTGTGCCGCGTCGCGGCGTACGACGAGCTCCCACTCGGTGCCGTGCGCGCCGGTGCTGAGCGTGGCGGTGCCGCCCAGGTCGACCATCCGGCCGACGACGGAGCCGCTCACCCCCATCCTGCCCTCGGCCTCGGCGCTCGCCAGCCGGCCGGGGGCGATGCCCGGGCCCTCGTCGCGCACCGAGACCTCCACCCGGGCGCCGAGGTCGTCGAGCAGCACCCAGGCCGGGGCCCCCTCGCCGACGTGACGCGCCACGTTGTCGAGGCAGGCTCCCACCGCCGCGGCGACCTCGCCCGCGACGTGACCGGGCAGCAGCACCGGCTCGGCCGGCACCACCACGGTCACGCCGGCCCGCTGCTCGAAGCGGGCCAGGGCGACCGCGAGGTCGACGGTCGCAGGGCCACCGGAGCCCGGCACCGCCCCGTCGGCCCCGTCGCTCCCGTCACCGCCGCGCCCCAGGGAGGCCTCCTCCTGCACGAGCCGGCGCAGCGCCGCCTCCTGCTCCCCGGCGAGCCGGGCCAGCTGCGCGCCGTCGCCGCCCAGCTCGCGACCGCGGCGCTGCACGAGCGCGAGCACCTGGAGCACGCCGTCGTGCACGGCGCGCGCCAGGCGCACGCGCTCGGCTGCGGCCGCGGCCGCGCGCTGCGCGAGGTCGCGCTCGGTGGCCATCTCCTGCAGCGAGCCGCACATGTAGCCCACGATCGGGCCGCCGATGACGAGCAGGAAGACGTTGCCGTAGTTGTTCTGCGTGAGGTCCTCGCGCACCAGCAGGTCGGTGCCGCCCAGCACCAGCCCCGCGACCAGGCCGCCGGCCCAGCGCCAGTGGACCGCCCAGGCCAGCAGGGCACCCATCACCCAGAAGCCGGGCAGCGACGCACTGAACCCGTCGCCCTTGAGCAGCGGCGTCACCGCCAGCGAGCCCACCGCGAGCCCGAGGTCGGCCACGAGCAGCAGCGCCGTGCGCCGCCGGACCACGGCGTACGCCGCGAGCGCCACGCCGGTCCACACGACCATGGCGACGACCGCCGCCGCGGCCCACCGCGGGTGCTGGAAGTTTTCCGCGCGGTAGAGGTTGAGCCCGACCGCGTTGGCCAGCACCACCACCCGCAGCACGGCGAGCGCCCGGAACAGCCGGTCCTCGACCGCCCGCGCGGCCGCGCTCGCGGGACCCACCGGTCTCAGCCCGCCGGTCTCAGGAGGCCTGGCGCCGGGAGTCCTCGGCGGCCTTCTCCTCCGCGCGCGCCCTCGCCTGCTCCTTGCCTTGCTCCTTGGCCTGCTCCTTGGCCTGCTCCTTGGCCAGGTCCTTGGCGCGGGTGGCGTACATGTCGACGTACTCCTGCTCGGAGAGCCGCATGATCTCGTACATGATCTCGTCGGTGACCGAGCGCAGGATGTAGCGGTCGTTCTCGAGGCCCTCGTAGCGCGAGAAGTCCAGGGGGCGGCCGAAGCGCACGATCGGCCGGGTGAACGAGCCGAACTTCTTGCCCGGGGGCGCCACGACATCGGTGCCGACGACGGCCACCGGGATCACCGGCACCCCGGTCTCCAGCGCGAGGCGGGCCACGCCGGTCTTGCCGCGGTAGAGCCGGCCGTCGTGGGAGCGGGTGCCCTCGGGGTAGATGCCGAAGAGCCCGCCCTCGCCGAGCACGCGCTTGGCCGACGCCAGCGCGCCCGCGGCCGCGTCGCCGCTGGTGCGGTCGATGGGGACCTGGCCGGAGCCGGAGAAGAACGTCCTCTGCAGCCAGCCCTTGAGGCCGGTGCCGGTGAAGTACTCCGCCTTGGCCACGAAGGTCACCCGCCGCGGCAGGGTCAGCGGCATGAAGAGCCAGTCGGCGTAGGAGAGGTGGTTGCTCGCCAGGATGGCCGGGCCCTCGGGGGGCACGTTGTCGCCGCCGAAGGTCTGGGGACGGAACACCACACGGAGCAGGGGGCCGATCGCTACCCACTTGAGGAACCAGTAGAACACCGAGACACCCTCCCCGACCTCGCACGCCTGTCACACCACGACCGCCAGCGCCGATCAGCTGGAGGGGCCGTCGGCCCGGGTCGCCAGGCGAAGACTAGGGCATGATCGCCGCCATGGAGACCCAGCCGCAGGTCCACCCGCAGGCGCAGCCGCTCTCGATCCCCGCGCGACCGGAGCTCACCGGCGGGCGGCGGGTGGGGGTGCTGCTCAGCCACGGGTTCACCGGCTCCCCCGCCTCGATGCGACCGTGGGGCGAGCGGCTCGCAGCCCGCGGCTACGCCGTCGAGGTGCCGCGCCTGCCCGGGCACGGCACGTCGTGGCAGGACCTCAACACCGTCGGCTGGTCGCAGTGGCGCGACGCGCTCGACGAGACCCTGGAGGAGCTGGCCGCGCGCTGCGACGCCGTCGTGCTCGCCGGGCTCTCCATGGGCGGGGCGCTGGTGCTGCGCCTGGCCGCCGACCACGCCGACGACCCCCGGGTGGCCGGCGTCGTCGTGGTCAACCCCGCGCTGGCGACGAAGCGTCTCGACGTCAGGCTGCTGCCCGTGCTCAAGCACGTCGTGCCGTCCTTCCCCGGCATCGTCAACGACATCAAGCGACCCGGCACCGACGAGCACGGCTACCACCGCACGCCGCTCAAGGCGGCCCACTCGATGATGCGCGCCTGGCCGGGGGTCGTGGCCGACCTGCCCCGCATCTCGGTCCCGCTGCTCTACCTGCGCTCCACCGTCGACCACGTCGTCGACGACTCCACCGAGCCGCTCGTGATGGACCGGATCTCCTCGCCCGACCGCACGCTGGTCCGGCTCGAGGACAGCTACCACGTCGCCACGCTCGACAACGACGCCCAGCGGATCGTGGAGGAGACGCTGCGCTTCCTCGAGCGGGTGACCGCGCCCGCCCGCTGACCGCGTACCGTGGGCCGGGTGCAGCGTGAACCCCACGACGCCGAGGACGGGTCGACCGACCCCCACGACGCCGCCTGGCGCGCGATCGTCGACAACTACGGCGACCGCCCCGAGCTCGACCCCGACGACCTCCCGGGGGCGGGGCCGCGCCACGACGACGCCGCGGCCGGCCCCGGGGACGCACCGGAGCCGCCCGCCGAGCGCGTGGGCCGGTGGCGCCTGGAGCCCGGGACCCCCGTCGAGGGGCCCCGCGACCCGTTCGCGCTGACCCCGGAGGACCGCTTCGTGCCGCCGGAGCCCCCGCCGGTGGACC
Source organism: Nocardioides sp. P86 (assembly GCF_023712465.1). Taxonomy (NCBI): domain Bacteria; kingdom Bacillati; phylum Actinomycetota; class Actinomycetes; order Propionibacteriales; family Nocardioidaceae; genus Nocardioides; species Nocardioides sp. P86. The sequence goes on from NZ_JAMAYE010000001.1 coordinate 503,308, forward strand.
GCCCGCCGCTCGACCGCCTCGCGGCGTGGGTCGGCGTGCTCGGCGCCCCGGTGGTCGTGGTGGCCCTGCTGCTGCTCTCCACCGTGCTCGGCGTCGGCTTCCCCGGCTGGCTGCTGCTCCTGCTGGTGGCCGCCTTCATCGGCGGGTTCCTCTACCTCGTGGCCCGCATGCCGCGCGAGCCCCGCGACCCCTGGGACGACGGCGCCCAGGTCTGAGCCCCACCCGCGGGCGTCGGCACCCGGGCGGCCTCAGCCTCCGGCGGCCTCGCGCGCCAGGTACGCCGCACCGACGACACCGGCCTCGGGGCCGAAGCGGGCCCGCAGCACGGGGGGCACGCGGCGGTGGGCGGCGCCGACCAGCGACCTGGCCAGGGCCGAGCGGGCCGGCTCGAGCAGTCGGTCGCCCGCGGCCGAGACCCCGCCGCCGACCACGACGACCTCGGGGTCGAAGGCGGCCACGAGGTTGGCCAGGCCGACACCGAGCCAGTCGCCGACCGACGCGAAGGCCTGCCGGGCCAGCAGGTCGCCGTGCTCGGCGGCCTCGGTGACCATCGGGCCGAGCAGCCGCTCCGGCACGCCACCGCACATCTCCTCGAGCACCGTCGGCTCGTGGCCGAGGCGGTCGCGGGCGAAGCGGACCAGGGCGTTGCCGCTGGAGTACTGCTCCCAGCAACCCCGGCCCCCGCACTCGCACGGCGCGCCGTCGGGCACGACCTGCGCGTGACCGAACTCGCCGGCCATGCCGTTGGTGCCGCGGTGCACCCGCCCGCCCAGCACGACCGCACCCCCGATCCCGGTGCCCATCGTGACCACCAGGGCCTCCGAGGTGCCCCGGGCGGAGCCGGCCACGCACTCGGCCAGCGCGGCGCAGTTGGCGTCGTTGTCGAGGGCGACCACGGTCTCCCAGCGCGCGGCCAGCCGGGCGCGCACGTCCTCGCCGCGCCAGGGCAGGTGCGGGGCGAACATCACCCGCTCCCCCGCCGCGTCGACGAAGCCGGCCGCGGCCAGGCCCACCCCCGCGACCGGTCGTCCGTCGGCCACCTCGCGCACGGCCTCGTCGAGGGCGGTCTCCACCAGACCCACCTCGACGCGGCGGCCCGGGGTGGAGCGGCGGGCGATGCGCGGCAGGGAGTCGTCGGGGGCGACCTCGGCGGCGAGCACCTTGGTGCCGCCGACGTCGACGCCGATGAACAGCCCGGTGCCGTCGCGCGACGCCGACTCGTGGGGCGGGGCCACGTCAGTAGCGCGCGAGGTCGGCGGCGCCGATGAGGCCCGCGCGGTTGCCCAGACGGGCCTTGCGGATCTCCAGGCTGGGGCGGTGCCCCCGCCCGGTGAGGTTGGCCGCGAAGGCCTGGCGGATCGGGCCCAGCAACAGCTCGCCGGCCTCGCTGACCCCGCCGCCGATCACCACGACGGCCGGGTCGAGCACGGCGGTGAGCGAGGCGATGCCCTCCCCGAGCCAGCGACCGAGGTCGGCCAGCTGCTCCACGGCGAAGGGGTCGCCCTCGCGCGCGGCCTCGGTGATGAGGGGGCCGGTGATCGCCTCGGCCGCCCCGCCGGCGCGGTCGAGCAGGGTGCGCGCCAGCAGCGAGCCGCCCGCGGCGGCGCCGCGGGTCTCGCGCACCAGCGCCGAGCCGCTGGCGTACTGCTCGAAGCAGCCGTAGTTGCCGCAGCCGCACAGGTGCCCGCCCGGCACGACCCGCATGTGGCCGATCTCGGCGCCGACACCGAAGGCGCCGCGCCGCAGGTGGCCGTCGAGCACCAGCCCGCCGCCGACGCCGGTGCCGACGGTGACGAGCAGCAGGTCGTCGACGTCGTGGCCCGCACCGAAGCGGAACTCGCCCCAGGCGGCGGCGTTGGCGTCGTTCTCGATCACCACCGGCAGGTCGACGCGCGCCTCCAGCTCCGCCTTGAGGTCGACGTGGCGCCAGGCGATGTTGGGCGCGAACATCACCACGGCGCGCGACTTGTCGACGTAGCCCGCGGCGCCGACGCCCACGCGGGTGATGTCGTGGCGGCTGCGCAGCTCGGTCACCAGCCCGGCGATGGCCAGCTCGATGGCCTCCTCGTCGGAGGCCGGGGAGACCACGCGCAGCTCCTCGAGGATGCTGCCGTCCTCGTCGACCACGCCTCCCGCGATCTTGGTGCCGCCGACGTCGATGCCGCACGTGAGCGTCACTGGTCCTCCTGGAGGTGCTGGGTCTGGTGCTGGGTCTGGTGCTGGGTCTGGTGCTGGGTCTGGTGCTGGGTCTGGTGGTGCGGGGTCTGGTCGGGCTGCTCGGCCCGCGGTGGCCGGGCCGGGTCGGGCGGGCCGGGCGGGCCAGGCGGGTCGTCGTCGAGGTCGATGTGCTGCACCCGGGACGGGCGTCGCTCGGCCGCGGCCCCGGTGGGGTCGGCCTCCGAGCGGTCGGCCCCCGTGGTGCGGGGGCCGGCGTCGTCGGGCACCTGGGTGGCCAGGACCCCGGCGGCGGCCTGCACGAGGGAGGAGGCCGCGGAGGTGAGGTGGGCCCGCACCTCCGGGCTGAGCTGGCGCACCGCGGTGACCGCACGGCAGACCGGGCACCAGGCGCACTCGGGGGCACCTGTGGCGAGGTTGTCCTGGAGACCGCGGTGCACGTGCTCGCCGACGCGGGCGGCCTGCTCGGCCACCTGCTCGGCCAGCCCCGAGAGGCCGGCGCCGAGGCCCGACCCCAGTCCCGCACCCAGGCCTGCGCCGAGGCCGGGGCCCTGGTCGCGGGCCCAGTCGGCGAGGGCGCCCATGAGCTTCGCGGCCTCCTCGGCCACGTCGCCCACGTCCTCACCGGACCCGCTGGGCGCGTCCGGCTCGCCCGCAGCGCCCGGCGGCTGCTCCTCCGGCCCGGTCACGACGTGCGCTCCCGTCGCGGGGGCACGTCCACGGCCGCGGCGGGAGCCCCGGCGAAGCGCACCTGCAGCTCCCCGTCGACCACGCCCGCGCCGACGAGGTCGAGGCGCGCGAGGGCGGTGGGCAGGGTGAGCAGGCGGCGGTAGGACCCCACGGTCACGACGAGGTCGTCGGCGGTGCGGGCCAGGTCGACCTCCGAGCGGGTGGTGCCGGGCAGGGCCAGGCGCAGGACGGCGCCGTCGCTGCTGCGGGTGATGCGGAAGGGGCCGGGCCCCGTGGGCGCGGCGAGCGGGTCGTCCCCGGCGTAGAGCTCCTCGGCCAGGCCGCGCAGCGCCTCGAGGCCGACCGGCTCCTGCGCGCGGTAGGCCGCGCGCCACACCGGGAGGCCCGCGAAGGACTCCTCGACGCCGGCCAGCACGTCGTCCTGGGCCAGCACCCAGCCGGCGCGCCAGTCGTCGGAGCCGCCGGCCGGGAAGACGCGGTTGGCCACGACACCGTCGACGCGGTAGCCGAAGAGCGACAGCGTCGTGTGGAGGCGACGGGCCTCGGCCACGACGACCTGCTCGGGGGTGAGCACGAGGCGCACGCTGGCCTCGGGCCCCGAGAGCAGCGCCTGCACCTCGACCAGGTCGGCGTGCAGCCGCTCCAGCGCGCCCAGGACGGAGTCGGCGGGCAGCGGCACGCCCGCCGCGCGGGTCAGCACGGGGCGCAGCGCGCGCACCAGGCGCCGGTCGGCGGGCAGCGCGCGCTCGACGTACCACCCCAGCGCCTCCGGCAGGGCCAGCAGCCGCAGGGTCTCGGCGGTGGGCGCGCAGTCGACGACCACGACGTCCCACTCGCCGGTGAGGGCCTGGGTGCGCAGCTCGAGCAGCGCCAGCACCTCCTCGGCGCCGGGCACCACGGTGAGCTCCTCGGCGGTGACCGCGTCGACGCCGGCGCGGTCGAGCACGGAGAGCAGGTAGCCCTGCACCTCCACCCAGGACTGCTGGAAGCGCAGCTGCGCGTCGACCTGCTGCACGCTCAGGTGCGGCGCGACCTGGGTCGGCTCGCTGCCCACCGCCACACCGAAGGCGTCGGCCAGCGAGTGGGCGCCGTCGGTGGAGAGCAGCAGGGTGCGATGACCCTCGGCGGCGGCACGGGCGGCCGTGCCGGCGGCGACGGTCGACTTGCCCACGCCGCCCTTGCCGGTGAACAGCAGGATGCGCACTGGTGCGTCCCGGTCAGGCGATCGACTCGACGCGCTTCTTCAAGCCCTTCAGCGCCGTGTCGATGAGGATCTTCTCGCCGCGGCGCTTGAGCATGCCGATGAGCGGGATGGTGACGTCGAGCGCGAGGCGGTAGGTGACCTCGGTGGAGCCGCCGGGCAGGGCACGCAGGGTGTAGGCACCGTCGAGGGAGCGCAGCATCTTGCCCTCGACCAGGGTCCAGGTGACCTCGCGGTCGCCCGACCAGGTGTAGGCCAGGGTGTACTCGTCCTTGATCGGGGCGACGTCGAGGACGAAGAAGACCTGCGCGGCCCGGTCGCCGCTGCCGGGCTCGACGACCTCGACCGTCTTCACGCCCTTGGCCCAGGCGGGGTACGACGGGAAGTCGGCGATCACCGCCATGACGTCGGCCGGCGCGGCGTCGATCACGATCGACGACGTGGTCTGCTCGGCCACGCGAGCCTCCTTGTTCCTACGGCGTTCTTGCGGCTTGGTCTGGGGCTCGGCCGGTGGCGGGCGCCTCGGCCGGGTGGGATCCGGGCGACCCGGCGGCCGCACGTCGACCTGGCAGGTCCGCCACGGGGCACGCCGGTGACGGGGGCAGGTCGATTCGCGAGCGTACCGGATGCCGCGCCCACGACCCCCAGCGGTAACCTGCGCCGGGACCGACCTCCTCGCGGTCGCGCCCGGACGGCCGACGACCGCCCGCTCCGGATCCGCTCCGGACCCCCGCCAGCACCCCACAGGAGGCACCGTGCGTGAGTTCTCCACGCCCCTGACCATCGAGGTCCCCGCGACCGGCAACCTCACCGACGACGTCGTGCGCAACGCCGCCGAGGCCCCCGACGCGGTCGTCTTCAGCCGGCCCGCCCCCGACGGGTCGGGGTGGGCCGACGTCACCGCGGCCACGTTCCTCGCCGAGGTGCGCGGCGTCGCCAAGGGCCTGGTCGCCGCCGGGATCGAGGCCGGCGACCGCGTCGCGCTGATCTCCAAGACCCGCTACGAGTGGACACTGCTCGACTACGCGATCTGGTTCGCCGGCGCCGTCACCGTGCCGGTCTACGAGACCTCCTCCGAGGAGCAGGTCGCCTGGATCCTGCACGACTCCGGGGCCCGCGCGGTCGTGGCGGAGACCAGCGCCCACGTCGCCCGCGTGAGCGCCGTGCGGCGCGACCTGGAGGACCTCGTCCACGTCTGGTCGATCACCGACAACGCCGTCGACGTGCTCACCCGCCTCGGCGGCGACGTCACCGACGCCGAGCTGGAGGCACGACGTACGACGGCGACGCCGCTGGACCTGGCCACCCTGATCTACACCTCCGGCACCACCGGGCGGCCCAAGGGCTGCATGCTCACCCACGGCAACTTCATGTTCGAGCTGGGCGTGGCCGTCGACGAGCTGGAGCGGCTCTTCGAGGCCGAGGGCGCCTCGACCCTGCTCTTCCTGCCGCTGGCCCACGTCTTCGCCCGGATCATCCAGGTCGGCGCGGTCAAGTCGCGCACCCGGCTGGGCCACAGCGCCGACATCACGCACCTGCTCGACGACCTCCAGGTCTTCCGCCCCACCTTCATCCTCGCGGTGCCCCGCGTCTTCGAGAAGGTCTTCAACACCGCCTCGCAGAAGGCGGCCGCCGACGGCCGCGGCGCGATCTTCGACAAGGCCGCCGAGACCGCCATCGCCTACTCCCGCGGCCTCGACAGGGGCCGCCCGTCGCTGGCGGTCAAGGCCCGCCACGCCGTCTTCTCCCGGCTCGTCTACGCCAAGCTGCGCGCCGCCCTCGGCGGGGAGTGCACCCACGCCGTGTCGGGCGGGGCGCCGCTGGGCGAGCGGCTGGGCCACTTCTACCGCGGGATCGGCCTCACCGTGCTCGAGGGCTACGGCCTCACCGAGACCACCGCGGCGCTCACCGTCAACCTGCCCGACGCCGCCAAGATCGGCACGGTGGGTCGCCCGCTGCCCGGCACGGCCGTGCGCGTGGCCGACGACGGCGAGCTGCTCTTCCGGGGCGGCCAGGTGTTCGCCGGCTACTGGCGCAACGAGGCAGCCACCGCCGAGTCGCTCGAGCGCGACGGCTGGTTCCACACCGGCGACGTCGGCGAGGTCGACGACGAGGGCTTCGTGCGGATCACCGGGCGCAAGAAGGAGATCCTGGTGACCGCCGGCGGCAAGAACGTCGCTCCCGCGGTGCTGGAGGACCGGCTGCGCGCCCACCCCCTGGTCGACCAGTGCATCGTGGTCGGCGACGGCCAGCCCTTCATCGGCGCCCTGGTCACCCTCGACCCCGAGTCGCTGGCCGCGTGGGCCCAGACCCACGGCAAGACCGGCGGCGTCGAGGCGCTCGTCGACGACCCCGACCTCCAGGCGGAGATCGAGGCCGGCGTCGAGGAGGCCAACAAGGCGGTCTCGAAGGCGGAGTCGATCCGCAAGTTCCGCGTGCTCACCGAGGAGTGGACCGAGGAGGGCGGCCAGCTCACCCCGAGCCTCAAGCTCAAGCGCAACGTCGTCATGCGCCAGCTGCGCGCCGAGGTGGACGCGCTCTACTCCTGACGCATCCGACCGACGCATCCGACCGGCACGGCTCAGGGCCGGGGTTCGCTTCTTCCCCGGGTCCCGCCCCCTCGGCAGCGGGCCACCGGTCGAAGGACGGGTGACCCAGCCCGTGCCGCCTCGCCCGCTGCGCAATTGCGCGATCCACGCACCCGGATCACGCAATTGCGCCGCGACGACGGCACGACTGACGCTCGACGAGCTCTGCGCCACTTCGACCACCAAGCCGGCCCCCACCCCGCACCAACCACGCAAAGCCCGGCCCCCACCACCCCACCGCTCCCCCACCCTGCGCAATTGCGCGATCCACGCACCCGCATCACGCAATTGCGCCGTACCGACGGCACGGCTGACGCACGGCGAGCTCTGCGCCACTTCGACCACCAGCCCGGCCCCCACCCCGCACCAACCACGCAAAGCCCGGCCCCCACCACCCCACCGCGCCCCCCACCCCGCGCAATTGCGCGATCCACGCACCCGTCAGCCGAGCCCACGGGTGTCCGAGGCGTCCCAGGCGCCCCACGAGCACCCGGAGTCCCACCCGACGAGACGGCGGGGCCTTTTGCTCAGCAGCGGTGGCGATTGACCGAAAAGCCAGATGCACCGCCAGCGCGTCCCTAGCATGAGTCGCGGAGGGGCGCCAGGGCCGGATCGGCCCGGGCGCCGGTGCACGGGGCCCGAGGGCGGTCCCGTCTGAGCCGAGGAGAGGTCACCGACGATGGACCGACGCAGGGTGCTCCTGGTGGTCGCGGCCGTGGTGGCCGCCCTGGGCACGGTGCTGGTGTTCCTCTACGTGCAGGGAGCCGACAACCGGGCCGAGGCGCAGTTCGCGACCCAGGAGGTGCTGGTCGCCAACACCCAGATCGAGCGCGGGGAGACCGTGCGCCAGGCCCTCGACAGCGGCAAGCTGTCACGCGAGGCCGTCGCCGAGGGGCAGATCCTGCCCGGGGCGCTGAGCGAGGCCACCGACGTCGCCGACCTGGTCGCCCTCACCACGATCTACCCCGGTGAGCAGATCGTGCCGCAGAAGCTCGGGGCCACCGCGGCCGGCGAGTCGCCGCTCACCATCCCGCCGGGCAAGATCGCGGTCTCGGTCAACCTCACCGACCCCGCCCGGGTCGCCGGCTTCATCACCCCCGGCTCGGAGGTGGCCATCATCTACAACGGCACCGACCCGGCCGGCCAGCAGTTCACCCGCACGCTGATGACGCGTGCCACCGTCCTGGGCGTCGGCTCCACCACCCCGGTCAGCGTGGCCGCCGCCGCCGACGGGCAGGAGGCCCCCGCGCCGGCGGAGCAGGTGCCCAACACGCTGCTCACCCTCGCCGTCGACCAGGCGCAGGCCCAGCGCATCCTGTTCGCCCAGGGCTCCGGGGAGCTGACCTTCGCGCTGCTGACCCCCGAGGCCAACCTCAAGGCCGACCCGGGCGTCACCGCCGAGAACCTCTTCGGGTGACGACGTGCCCGTAGTCGTCGACCCCGACCCCGCCGTCCTGGCCGCCCTGCTCCCGGCACTGCCCGCGGGCAGCCAGGCCCTCGACACCACCGACCGCATGGCGGCCTGGCTGGCCCAGCACCACGACGAGTACGTCGTCGTGCTCGGCCCCGACCTCAAGCTGGTCGACGCCCTCGACGTGTGCGAGCAGCTGCGCACCTCCCGCCCCACCGTCAGCGTGGTGCTCGTGCTCGGCGAGCTCGACACCACGATGCTCACCCAGGCCATGAAGGCCGGCGCGCGCGACGTGGTGCCCGAGGGCGACCTGGAGTCGCTCACCTCGGCCGTCGCCCGCGCCCACCAGCTCTTCGTCGCCCTGCGCGGCCCCGCCGGGGCCACGCAGGTGGGCAAGGTCGTCACCGTCTTCTCCCCCAAGGGCGGCGTCGGCAAGACGACCATGGCGGTCAACCTCGCCCTGGCGCTCAACGACGGCGGCGCTCGCCGCGTCTGCCTCGTCGACCTCGACCTCGCCTTCGGCGACGTGGCGATCACCATGCAGCTCTTCCCCAGCCACTCCCTCGAGCACGCCATCGGCTCCGAGGACAGCCTCGACCTCGCGCTGCTCGACGGGCTCCTCACCCGCCACCGCGACTCGCTCATGGTGCTCGCCGCACCGGCCCACCCAGACGTGCGCGAGCGGGTCACGCCGCTGCTGGTGGCCCGCATCCTGCGCACCCTGCGCGAGGGCTTCGACTACGTCGTCGTCGACACCGCGCCGTCCTTCGACGAGCAGGTCCTCACCGCCCTCGACGAGACCGACGAGTGCGTCGTCGTGGCCACCCTCGACGTGCCGACGCTGAAGAACGTCAAGGTCGCCCTGGAGACCCTCGAGATGCTCGACATCGCTCCGGGCCACCGCCACCTGCTGCTCAACCGCGCCGACGACGCCGTCGGCATCAGCGCCGAGAAGGTGGAGACCATCCTCGGCATGCCGGTCGCGGCGCGGATCGCGACCTCGATGGACATCGCCGCGGCCACCAACGCCGGCACACCGATCGTGGTCGGCTCCCCCGACCACCAGTCCAGCGCCGCGATCCTCGCCCTCGCCGCCGAGCTCGTCGGCGACGCCGACGACCGAGCCGCCGTCCCGGCCACCGCGTCGACGGGCGCCTCCGCCGAGCCCACCGCCGCGAAGGCCCGCTTCCGGATCAGGAGATGACGCGATGAGCACCCTCGCCGACCGTCTCGCCGCGGCCCGCCGCGCGTCCGGGTCACCCGCCGGATCCAGCACCACGACGTCCACCACGACCACCGAGGCCGCACCGGGGCGGACCGCCGAGGAGTCCGGCGCGCCGCAGCCGGCCCGCCACCGCGGCCCGGTCGGCGCGGTGACGCCCGAGGCCAGCGTGCAGGCGGCCGCCGCGGCCGCGGCGTCGTCCGCCACGGTCGGCTCGGCCCTCACCACCCGGCGACCCGCGCCCGCCGAGCAGCCCTCGGTGGGCGCCGCTGCCCGGCGTACGCTCGCCTCGCAGCAGGGCGACCGGATCGAGGAGCTCAAGAGCAACGTCCACGTCGAGCTGCTCAAGCAGCTGGGGCCCCACCTCTACGCCTCCGACATGGACCAGGACGAGCTCGACCAGCGCGTGCGCGCGGTGCTCGCCGAGGTGCTGGGGGCCCAGGACCGCCCGCTCAGCAGCAGCGACCGCGCCCGCGTCACCCAGGAGATCAGCGACGACATCCTGGGCTACGGACCCATCGAGCCCTACCTGCGCGACCCCGACGTCTCCGAGGTCATGGTCAACGGCCACGACTCGATCTGGCTGGAGAAGGGCGGCCGGCTGGTGCCGGCCACCGCCCAGTTCGCCGACGAGGACCACCTGCGCCGCACGATCGACAAGATCGTCTCCCGCATCGGCCGGCGCGTCGACGAGTCGAGCCCGATGGTCGACGCCCGTCTGCCCGACGGCAGCCGTGTCAACGCCGTCGTGCCGCCCCTGGCCGTCGACGGCTCGGCGCTGACCATCCGCAAGTTCGCCGCCGACCCGCTCACGGTCGACGACCTCATCCGCTTCGGCTCGCTGAGCCCGCACACCGCCGACTTCCTCGACGCTTGCGTGCGCGGTCGGCTCAACGTCATCGTCTCCGGCAGCACCGGCGCCGGCAAGACGACCACGCTCAACGTGCTGTCGTCCTTCATCCCCGACGACGAGCGCATCGTCACCATCGAGGACGCCGCCGAGCTCCAGCTCAAGCAGGACCACGTCGTGCGGCTGGAGTCGCGCCCGGCCAACATCGAGGGCAAGGGCGCGGTCACGATCCGCGACCTGGTCAAGAACAGCCTGCGCATGCGCCCCGACCGCATCATCGTCGGCGAGGTCCGCGACGCCTCCGCCCTCGACATGCTCCAGGCCATGAACACCGGCCACGACGGCTCGATCTGCACCCTGCACTCCAACGGACCGCGCGACACGCTGGCCCGCATGGAGACCATGGTGCTGATGGCCGGCATGGACCTGCCCGTGCGCGCCATCCGCGAGCAGGTCGCCTCGGCGGTGGACCTGATCGTGCACCAGACCCGCTTCAAGGACGGCACCCGCCGCATCACCCACATCACCGAGGTGGAGCGCATGGAGGGCGACGTCATCACGCTGCAGGACATCTTCGTCTTCGACAACGCCATGGGCTTCGACCACGACGGCCGCACCCTGGGTCGGATGCGTCCCACCGGGCTGCGCCCCAAGTTCCTCGACAAGATGGCCTACGCCAACGTCACCGTCGACCCGGTGCTCTTCGCGACGGACCGGATCTGATGCGCCCGCACTCCCCGATCGCGCCGTGCCCCACCGCGCCGCGGTCACGGAGACGGCGCCTGCTGCGGGGCGCGGCCCTGCTCGCCGTCGCGGCGACCCTGGGCCTGGGGGCCGCCGGCCCGTCGCTGGCCGCCGGCTCCGCCCCCGGTTCCCCTGGCGCGTCCGAGGCCACGATCTCGCACGTCGAGCCTCGCGACGACGGCGCCGAGGTGCTCGTCTCGGTGCCGCCCGACAGCGACGTGGACCTCGGTGGCGTCTCGGTGACCGTCGACGGCACCGCGGTCGAGGCCACCGCCCAGCCCGCGGGCAGCTCCGGCGCGGTGCGGCGCACGGCGGTGCTCGTGGTCGACACCAGCAACTCGATGGCCGGCGAGCGGTTCGCCGCGGCCCGGCAGGCCGCCCTCACCTTCCTCGACAGCGCACCCGACGACGTCCTGGTGGGGGTCGTCGCCTTCTCCGGAGAGGTCACCGCGGCGCTCGAGCCGACCCTCGACCGCGACGCCGCCCGCGAGGTCGTCGAGGGCCTGTCCCTCTCGCGCGACACCCTGCTCTACGACGGCGTCCTCGGCGGGGTCGCCATGGCCGGCGACGAGGGTCAGCGCAAGCTGCTCGTGCTCTCCGACGGCGCCGACACCTCCGACACCGACATCGACGACGTCGCCGCCGCCGTCGAGGACTCCGGCGTGCTGGTCGACGTCATCGCCCTCGAGCAGGACTCGGCCCAGCAGAAGGTGCTGCAGACCCTCTCGCGAGCCGGCCAGGGCCAGGTCGTCGCCGCCGACAGCGACGCGCTGCGCGCCGCCTTCGCCGAGGAGGCCGACGCCCTCGACCGCCAGGTGCTGGTCAGCCTCACCGCCCCGGCCGACCTCACCGCCACCGAGGCCGAGCTGCGGATCGCCCTGCCGACACCGCAGGGCGAGGTCGTCGCCGAGGCCTTCACCACCGTCAGCGCCGCCAGCGCGGCCGCGCCCGGGAGCGCCGGCCTCGACGCGTCCGTCGTCGAGGACAGCGGCTGGGTCGCCCCGGCCTGGACGATGTACGCCGGGGTCGGCGCCCTCGGCGTCGGCCTGGTCGGGCTCGTCGTCCTGCTGGTGCCGCGACCGGCCGCGCCGATGAGCGCCGCCGAGCGGGTCGAGTCCTACACCGCGAGCACCTCCGGCGGGTCCCGGCTGCCGGCGGTGACCAAGGTCGACCCCGACCAGGCGCTCCAGCAGGCCAAGGACGCCGCCGGCGAGGTGCTGCGCCGCAACAAGGGGCTGGAGGCCCGCATCGCCGTGCGCCTCGACGGGGCCGGCAGCGACCTCAAGGCCGCCGAGTGGTTGCTCGTGCACACCGGCGTCGTGCTCGCGGCCGGCCTGATGGGGCTGCTGCTCGGCCAGGGCAGCCTGGTCGTCGGCCTGCTCTTCCTCGCCCTGGGACTGCTCGGGCCCTGGATCTACCTCGGCGTCCGACGCTCACGGCGCCGCAAGGCCTTCAACAGCGCGCTCCCCGACACGCTGCAGCTCATGTCGGGCTCGCTGTCGGCGGGGCTCTCGCTGGCGCAGTCGGTCGACACCATCGTGCGCGAGGGCGTCGACCCGGTCGCCTCGGAGTTCCGCCGGGTGCTGGTCGAGGTGCGCCTCGGGGTGAGCCTGGAGGAGGCGCTCGAGAGCGTCGCCGAGCGCTTCGAGAGCAAGGACTTCGAGTGGGTCGTCATGGCCATCCGCATCCAGCGCCAGGTCGGCGGCAACCTCGCCGAGCTGCTCGACACCGTCGCCGGCACGATGCGCGAGCGGGAGTACATGCGGCGCCAGGTCGCCGCGCTCGCCGCCGAGGGCAAGCTCTCCGCGTGGGTGCTCGGGCTGCTCCCGCCGCTGTTCATGGTCTACCTCGTGCTCACCAACCGCGAGTACGTCGCTCCGATGTTCACCGAGCCCCTGGGCTGGTTGATGCTGGGTGGTGCCGGGCTCATCCTGGGTCTGGGCGTGTTCTGGATGAGCCGGCTGATCAAGGTGGAGGTGTGAGATGACCATGGTCTTCCTGCTGGGGATCGTGCTGGTGGCGGTCTCCCTCGTCCTCGTCGGTGCCGCCCTGCGCACCGACGCCGAGTCGGCCGGGGTCACCCGCTCCCTCGCCGTGCTCGAGGCCATGACCGACGCTCCGAAGGTCCTCACCGAGGAGATCGACCGGCCCTTCGCCGAGCGGGTCCTCGACCCGCTGCGGGTCCGCGCCCTCGTGGTCGGCCGCAGGATCACCGGCGCCGACGCCGCCGAGCGGATCCGGCGCAAGCTCGACCTCGCCGGCAACCCCGCCGGTCTCACCGTCGACAAGGTCGTGTCGGCCAAGGTGCTCGGTGCCGTCGCCGGGCTCGTGGTGGGCGTGCTGGTCGCGCTGCTGCTCGGCGCCTCGCTCGGCGTACTCCTCGGCGTGGGTCTGGGCGCCCTGGTGCTCGGCTTCCTCGGCCCGAACCTGTACCTCTACCAGAAGACCTACGACCGCTCCGCGCAGATCCTGCGCGAGCTGCCCGACGCCATCGACCTGATGACGATCAGCGTCGAGTCGGGCCTCGGCTTCGACGCCGCGCTCCAGCAGGTCGCCCGCAACACCGAGGGTCCGCTGGCCGACGAGTTCGCCCGCGTGCTCAAGGAGATGCAGATCGGCCAGGGTCGCTCGGCGGCCCTGCGCGGCCTGTCGGAGCGCACCGACGTCGACGATCTGCAATCCTTCGTCAGTGCCATGGTCCAGGCCGACTCGTTCGGCATCCCCGTCGCCCAGGTGCTGCGCGTGCAGTCCAGCGAGATGCGCGTGAAGCGCCGCCAGCGCGCGGAGGAGAAGGCCCAGCAGGTGCCGGTGAAGATCACGGTGCCGCTGATCTTCTGCATCCTGCCCTGCCTCTTCATCGCCGTCATGGGCCCGGCCGTCATCAGCATCATGGACAAGTTCTAGTGGGCCGCCCCCGGTGAAGGACCTCCAGCCGCTCTCCATCAGCGCCGCCGCACGGACCTTCGTGCTGGTGGCCCTGCTGGTCCCGGTGTCCCGTGGGCTGGAGCTGTCGGCGGCCTACGCCCTGGTCGCGGCCGGACTGACCTGGCTCCTGGCGAGCCTGGCCGAGCGGCGCAGCGCCGCGTCGGCGCTGCCGCTGTTGGTGCTCGAGGCGCTGGTGGTCGGCGTGGCCGCCGGCTACGGCCTGCCGGGCACGATCGCGATCCTCGGCACCCTCGCCGTGCCGCCCTTCGTCGCCGGGCTGAGCCGCGGACTGGTCGGCACCGCGGTGGCCCTGGGCGTCGAGCTGGCGGCCCTGCTGGTCGCGGTGCAGCTGCTGCACGGCGGCGCGAGCGGCGAGCAGGCCTTCAGCATCGTCACCTGGACCATCACCGGTCTCGGGCTCGGCCTCATCGCGACCTTCCTGCGCTCCTCCATCGCCCGCACCAACGACCCCCTCGAGCCCTACCGCTTCGCCCAGGAGCTGCTGCGCCAGCTCATCGACCTCAGCGGCGGCTTCAGCTCCGGCCTCGACCCCAACGCCCTGGGCGGGGCCATCCTCAGCGGGGTGCGCGACGAGATCCCGACCTCGACCCTGGTGCTCTACGTGCCCCGCGGCGACGGCCTCACGCCGCTGCTCACCCGCTCGCTCGAGGGCGAGGACCTCGGCGACAGCGAGCTGCGCGCCGAGCGCTCGTGGGCCGGGGCCGCGATCCTGGTGGAGGGCCGCTCCTTCGCCTTCCCGCTCTCCACCGGCGCGGGCGTCGCCGGCATCGTCGCCGGCACGCTCTCGGAGCGGCTCGACCCGGTGCCGCTCGACCTGCGCGACCGCCTGGTGGGCCTGGCCCGCGGGCTCGGCCCCAGCGCGGTGCACCTCGACACCGCCCTGCTCTTCGCCTCCTTCCGCGACGCCGCCACCGCCGACGAGCGCCGCCGGCTCTCCCGCGAGATGCACGACGGGGTGGCCCAGGAGATCGCCTCCCTGGGCTACGTCGTCGACGCCCTGGCCGCCCGGCCCGCCGACCCCCAGCAGGCCGAGCGGATCGAGATGCTGCGCGAGCGGATCAGCGCGATCGTCGCCGACGTGCGCCGCTCGGTCATCAACCTGCGCACCACGGTCGGCGAGAGCGAGAGCCTCGGCGCCGCGATCGGGGCCATCGCCCGCAACCTCAGCGAGGTCTCGGGCCTGGCCATCGAGGTCACCCTCGACGAGCACACCGGCCGGCTGCGCCCGGAGGTCGAGGCCGAGCTCTTCCGGATCACCCAGGAGGCCGTCAACAACGCGGTCAAGCACGCCCGCTGCACCACCGTGCGCGTGCACTGCCAGGTCCACCCGCCGCGCGCGTCGATCAGCGTGGTCGACGACGGCCGCGGCCTCGGCGAGCCGCGCACCGACTCCTTCGGCCTCGGCATCATGCGCGAGCGGGCCCGTCTGGTCGGGGCCGACCTCACCGTCGAGGACCTCCCCGGCGGCGGCGTCGGCGTGCGGGTGAGCCTCGGCGACCGGCTGGCGCCGCAGGACTCGTCCCAGCCCTCGGGCCCGGCGGCAGACAACGAGCCCGTGAGCACCACTACAGTGAGGGCATGACCGACCAGCCGATCCGTGTCCTGCTGGTGGACGACCACGAGCTCATCCGCACCGGACTCTCCGGCGTCTTCGAGCTCGAGGCCGACATGACCATCGCCGGGGTGGCCGCCACGGTCAGCGAGGCCATCGCCTCCTTCGACACCCTGGCGCCCGACGTGGTCGTCACCGACCTCCAGCTGCAGGACGGCACCGGCCTCGACGTCGTGCGCGCGGTGCGCAAGCAGAGCACCACCGTCGGGCTGGTCGTGCTGACCATGCACTCCGGCGACGACCAGATCTTCGCCGCCATGGAGGCCGGCGCCTCGGGCTTCGTCGGCAAGGACGCCCCGTCGGCCGAGGTCATCCGCGCCGCGCGGCACGCCAAGGTCTCCCCGCGGTCCTTCGTCTGCACCGGTCTGGTCGGGGCCATGATGCGCCGCACGGCCGCGGAGTCGACCCGGCTCACCGACCGCGAGCACGAGGTGCTGCTGCTGCTCGCCGACGGCCTGGGAGCCGCCGCCATCGGCGACAAGCTCTACCTCAGCGAGTCGACCGCCAAGTCCCACATCGCACGGATCTACCAGAAGCTCGGCGCCGCCAACCGCGCCCAGGCCCTCGTCACCGCCATGCGGATCGGCCTGCTGTCGAGCATCGCCCCGGGCGGACGCTCCTGAGGCTCCGCCGACCGGGCCATGGGCCCGCGGCGGGCGGTGCCGGGGGGTAGTCCGAAGGGACTACCCGGGTCGGAGCGGTGGGCCGATCCGGCAGCGGGTGATCCCTAGCAGGATCAGTGGTGTGAGGTCCCCCGACCTCGACGACAGATCCACGGACCACATGGGAGCCCCTAGACATGATCACCTACCTGAGCATCCTGCTCAACGCCCTCCGTACCGACCGCGACGACGAGCGCGGCGCGTCCGCTGTCGAGTACGGACTCCTCATCGCCGGCATCGCGGCCCTCGTTGTGCTCGTCGTGTTCGCCTTCGGCGGCACCATCAGCGGCATCTTCAGCGAGACCTGCACCGACATCACGGCCAACGGTGCGCCCGCCGGCACCGACTGCACGCCCTGACCTCATGCGCGCCACGTCAGAGACGGGCGCGTCAGCGGTTGAGTACGGCCTGCTGATTTCGGGCGTCGCTGCCCTCGCGGCCGCCGCGGCCTTCGCGTTCGGCGGCGGCGTCGACGGACTCTTCGGGGAGACCTGCGACACCGTGAGCGCCAGCACCGCCTCAGCAACCGACGGCTGCTGAGGCCGGCACCCCAGCACAGCACGACCCCGTCAGGGGAGGGACGAGCAGCCCCCGTCGACCACAGCGGTGGTCGACGGGGGCTGCTCCGCGTCCGGCGACGTCCCGTTGTCAGCCGGGGGCGTCGGCGAGGGCCCGCAGCTCGCGCCGCCAGTCCTGCGTGAGGCTCTCCACGCTGAGGCCCGAGACCCGCCTCAGGGTGGTGCCGAGGTCCTCGCCGCGGCTGGTGGCCTCGTAGAGCCGCACGAGCGCCTGCTGGCCTGCGCGCTCGGCGACGAATCGGCAGGCCAGCCAGGCGCTCTCGTAGGTCGCCCCGAGATGGGTCTGCGCGACGTCGAAGTCGGAGGTGCCGGGCAGGGCCGCGGGCAGGCCCTCGCGCCGCACCTGGGCGATGGCCTGTGCCGCGGTCGTGGCGAGGGGCAGGTCGACGTCGCGCAGGGCGACGTAGTCGGCGAAGCCCTCGACCAGCCAGAGCGGTGCCCGGCTGGTGGGGGCGTCGGTGACCGCGTGGGTAGCCTCGTGGCTCATCACCACCTGGGCGCCGGTCGGGCGCAGCCCCGACATCTCCTCGGGGTTGACGAAGACGTGCAGCGGGCCGCCCGGCTCGTCGCGGCCGTCGACGGGGGCGGTCACCGCGGCGACACCGGCGTAGGTGCCGGCGGGCACGTCGAGCAGCGCGTCGAGCTGGTCGGCGCCGGCGGGCACCTCAACCACCAGGCGGGGGCGGTCGGCGGGCACCACGCGCGCGACCACCGGCACGGCGCGGCGGGCCAGGGCGGCGTACTCGCGCAGCTCGGCGGCGTCGCCGGCGACCATCACCAGCGTGTCGGGGGTGCGGGCCACCCGCAGCGGCTCGGCGAGCCACAGCGGTGTGCGCAGGCCGCCTCCCCCGGCCGAGACGAGGGCGACGCGGTCGGGCTCGGCCCGCAGCGTGAACGCCACCTCGGTGCGCGCGGGCGCCGGGTCGAAGCCGCGCAGGCGCCAGGTCACCTCGACCGCAGCCGACCAGGTGCCGGCCGCGTCGACCGCGCTCGCCTGCTCGACGTAGCGCAGCGTCACGCCGGTGAGCCGCAGGGCGTCGGCGTTGTCGACCACGGCACGCAGGCGCTCCGCCGCGGCCGCGTCGTCACCGGGGGCCAGGGCGGCCGCCGCCGCGGCGTCGCCGCTCGCGATCGCCTGCTGCAGCCGCTGCAGCGCCGCGCTGGCCAGGCCGGGCTCGGCCTCCCCCGCCGCGGCCGGGTCGGGACCGGCCGGTGCGACGTAGGGCGAGTCGGCGACCCGCCACACCGCGAGCCCGGCGAGCACCAGCACGCACAGCGAAAGGCCGGCCACCCACGTGCGTGGGCGACCGGCCTTCGAGGTCGGGGCGTCGGTCAGGGCTCAGCCCGGGCGGACGGCGCCGACGTAGGGCATCGACATCACCGGGGCGGTGGTGACACCGCTGCCGGGGTTGGCGGCGTGCACGATCATGCCGTTGCCGATGTACATGCCCACGTGGCTGATCGGGCTGTAGTAGAAGACCAGGTCGCCGGGCTGGAGGTCGCTGGAGCTGACCTGCGGGCCGGAGGAGAACTGGGCGCTCGAGCTGTGCGGCAGGGAGACGCCCGCCTGGGCCCAGGCCATCATGGTGAGGCCCGAGCAGTCGAAGGCCGACGGACCGGCGGCGCCGTAGACGTAGGCGTCGCCGACCTGGGCGAGGGCGTACTGCACCGCGGCGGCGGCGCGGCCCGAGGCCGGCACGCTGGTCGGCGCGGGCGCGGCCGTGCGGGCCGAGCTGTCGCGCGAGACGACGGCCTCGCGAGCCTCGGTCTCGAGGCGGTCGAGCAGCGACTCGGCCTCGGCGAGCTTGTCGTCGATGGTCGCCTTCTCCTCGGCGAGCTGCTCCTTGGTCTCCGCGACGTCGGCGGCGCGCTGCGCGACGGCCTGCGCCCGGATGTCGAGGGCCTTCGTCTCGAGGGTGTAACTGTCGAAGAGCTCGTCCTGCACGGAGTCGAAGGACGACATCGTGGTCATCTGGGCCAGGAAGGCGCTGGGGTCGTCGGAGACGACGACCTGGCCGACGGCGGAGATGCTCTCGCCCTCGTACTGGCGCACGACGGAGTCGCGGACCTGCTCGCGCACGGCGTCGAGTCGGGCGTCCTGGCGGTCCTCGTCGGCGTTGAGCGCCGCCAGGTCCTTCTGCAGGTCGGCCAGCTCGATGCGGGCGTCGTTGAAGCGCTCCGAGGCCTGCTCGGCCTCGTGGTAGAGACGGTCGACGCGTGCCTCGACGTCGTCGATGTCGGGCTCGGCCTGGGCCGGCGAGGTGGGGATGAGCCCGATCGCACCCACGAGGGTGAGTCCGACGAGGGCGGTGCTGAGTCGTTTCCGGCCGTGCTGCACGAGCGGACGGTCTCCCTTGCTGTCGTACGCCTACCGGGTGAGCTGACGGATTCGGGCACGACTCGCCCTACGCCCGCTCCTCGCACCGGTGGGTGCGCCTCGCGGGAGATTCACCCCAGAAGAGTTGGTTCCCCGGCTCCGGCGCCGCCAGGCGGCGTCGGACTCAGCGTGGTGCCCGCGCGAACCGGATGGTCCACTGCCACGGGCACCTGAGCACGTGAGGCTAGTCGCCTCACCCCGGCGGACAAAACCCGCCCGCCGGATCGCCCCGGCGCGTCGGGCGCCTTCACGCAATCTTTACCCCCGTCAGCCCCTCGGGTCCCAGTGACCACAGGAGTCACATCCGGCGCGGGGGTCCGCGTCACGCGGACTCGGCGCCCGGGGTGTCGACCGCCCGCACCAGCCGCAGCGGCGGCACCAGGCCGCCGGCGGCGAGCGCCTCGAGCGCGGCCGCCTCGTCGTCGTCGAAGGTCAGCTCGGGCGGCGGCCCGAGCAGCACGGTGACCACGCAGTCGTGGCAGGCCAGGCCCCGGACCACGCAGCTGTCGCAGTCGATTCTCGTCGTCATGGGCGAGACGCTCGCAGGCGCCACCGACAGTCCTGCGCCGCACCGGGCGGGAGCGCGTGTCGCAGGGGCCGGGTCCGTGGGCCGGCGGGTCGGTGGGCGGTGGGTCGGCCCCGGCGTCGGCCCCGGTGTCAGACCCGGCCCAGCAGTCCCGCGAGGGCGTGGACGCCGACGACGCGTGCTCCCGAGCGGGTGACGTCGGCACGCAGGCTGCGGTCGTCGGTGACCACGAGCACCGTGCGGCCGGCGGGCTCGGCCGCCACGAGGTCGCGCAGCACGTCGTCGGCGATCACCCCGGGCGGGCTGAAGAGCACCTTGACCCCGCGGGGCGGGCTGACGGGGGGCCGGTGCTCGGAGTCGGCGGCGTCGAAGACCACCGTGGTCTCGGCCCCCGTGCGCGCGACCAGCGGCGCCAGGGCGGCCAGCAGCCGGATCCGCTGGGCCTCGAGCGACGAGCCGCCCCACACGCCCTTGCTGACGTTGTAGCCGTCGACGAGCAGCCGTCCGTGGGGCAGGGCGAGCAGCTGCTCGAGCACCGCCGGGCTCACGGTGTCGGCGACGCCTCCGGGGGCGCGGGGTCCGCGCTCCGCCGCCACCTCGGCCTCGACCCGGTCGGCCGGGCTGCCGCTCACCGGCGGCAGGGCCAGCTCGCGGCGCAGCCCCGCGGCGGCGTCGATGACCGAGTCGAGCAGCAGACGGGCGCGCAGGCTGACCTCGTCGCGCTCGCTGCGGGCCGCGCGGCGCTCGGTGCGGCCGGTCGCCTCGAGCCGCTCGACCTGCGCCTGCAGCCGTCGTACGCCGCTCCGCTCGGCCGCCAGTGCGTCCTCGGCGGCCCGGCGGGCCCGGGTCTGCTCGTCGAGCTCGCCTCGGAGCCCGTCGAGGACCGCGTCGTCGACCGCCTGGTCGCCGCGGCGCGCCTCGGCCAGCCGGCGCCGCAGGCCCGCCACCTCGGCCTTGTAGTCCTCGACCTGCTGGCGGTGCAGGGCGCGTTGCTCGCGCAGGGCCTGCTCGGCCGCCTCCGCGCGGCGTCGCCACCGCGACTCCTGCTCGGCCTCCTGCTGTGCGGCCCGGGCCGCGGTCAGGTCGACCGCGGCGGCGACCGGCTCCTGCCAGCCCTCGGGGCGCACCAGCCAGGCCAGCGCGGCCGCCTCGACCGGGTCGTCCAGGCCCGCCAGGTCGGCGAGGGCCGACGACCGGCGCGCGGCGACCTGCACCGCCACCCGCTCGCGCAGGCGCTGGTCTACCAGCGCTGCGGTGAGGGCGGTCGCACCGAGGCGCGCGCGCCGGGACGGCGTGAAGGCCGCGACCCGTCGCAGCGACGGCGGCAGCGCGGCCACGTCGGGCAGCACCTCGGCGCTCAGCGCCACCACCCGGGCGCGCACCGGCTCGGGGAGGTCCCCGAGGTCGGAGGGGGCGGCCGGGTCGGACATGGAGGGGCACCTCGCGGGGAAGTCGGGCGGGTCGGGACGGGCGAGTCGGGCGGGTTGGGGCGGGGCGGGCGGCTCGGGGCGGGCACCGCGCGGTGGGCCCACGGCCCCCGGAGCACGACCCGGGGCACGACCCGGACCGCGCCCCTGCGGACCGCCAGCCTATGCCGCGCGTCGCCACCGGACTGTCGGTGCGCCGCTCTAGCGTCGCCCACCATGAGCAGCAGCACGCGAGAGGCGCCCTCGCCCTGGGAGGCCCAGCGCAGCTTCGACGAGCTCGGGCGCCCCCTGCGCGACCTGACCTTCTGCGTGGTCGACCTCGAGACCACCGGGGGCTCGGCCGCGGGTGGCTCGATGATCACCGAGATCGGCGCGGTCAAGGTCCGTGGCGGCGAGGTCCTCGGCGAGTTCCAGACCCTGGTCGACCCCCGCGGCGAGATCCCGCCGTTCATCGCCGTGCTCACCGGCATCACCAACGGCATGGTCGCGGGCGCACCGCCGATCGAGTCGGCGCTCCCGGCCTTCCTGGAGTTCGCCGCGGGCTGCGTGCTCGTCGCCCACAACGCGCCCTTCGACGTCGGCTTCCTCAAGCACTTCGCCGAGCAGCAGCAGCGGCCGTGGCCGCGCTTCGAGGTGCTCGACACCGCGCGGCTGGCCCGCCGCGTCATCACCCGCGACGACGCTCCCAACTGCAAGCTCTCCTCGCTGGCGGCCCTCTTCGGCGCCACCACGACCCCCAACCACCGCGCCCTGTCCGACGCCCGCGCCACCGTCGACGTGCTACACGGCCTCATGGAGCGGCTGGGGGGCCTCGGCGTGCACACCCTGGAGGAGCTGCAGACCTTCTCGGCGCGGGTGAGCACCGCCCAGCGCAAGAAGCGCCACCTCGCCGAGGGCCTCCCCCACGCCCCGGGGGTCTACCTCTTCCGCGACGACCGCTCCCGGGTGCTCTACGTCGGCACCTCGCAGGACCTGCGCACCCGCGTCCGGTCCTACTTCACGGCCTCCGAGACCCGCTCCCGCATGGGCGAGATGGTCGGGCTGGCCGCCACGGTCACCGGCATCGAGTGCGCGACGCCGCTGGAGGCCCAGGTGCGCGAGCTGCGGCTCATCGCCGAGCACGAGCCGCGCTACAACCGCCGCTCGCGCAACTCGCGCAAGGTGCACTTCGTCAAGCTCACCCGCGAGACCTGGCCGCGGCTGTCGCTGGTGACCCGGGTGCTCGACGACGACGCCGACTACCTCGGCCCCTTCGGCTCGCGCCGCGCCGCCGACAAGGCCCTGGCCGCGCTGCACGACACCTTCCCCGTGCGCCAGTGCTCGGGCCGCCTGCCACGGCGCCCCTCCCGCAGCGCCTGCGTGCTGGCCGAGATGGGGCGCTGCCTCTCCCCCTGCGACGGCAGCGTCGACCAGCAGACCTACGCCGCGATGGTGCGCCGGCTCAGCGACACCCTGCTGCGCCGCCCCGACGAGGTCGTGGAGTCGATCAACCGCCGCATGGAGGCGCTGGCCTCCGACGACCGGTTCGAGGAGGCAGGGGTGCACCGCGACCGCCTGGCCGCCTTCGTGCGCGCCGCGTCACGCACCCAGCGCCTCTCCGCGCTCAGCGGCTGCCCCGAGCTGGTGGCCTGCCGCCGCGAGGACGACGGCCGCTGGGCGGTGCACGTCGTGCGCCGCGGGCGCCTGGCCGCCGCCGGGGTGATCCCCACCGGCGCCGACGCCCACCAGTACGTCGCGGAGCTGCGGGCGAGCGCCGAGACCGTGGCCCCCGCGCCGGGGCCGGTGCCCGCGGCCACCGCCGAGGAGAGCGAGAAGATCCTGCGGTGGCTGGAGTCCCCCGGCGTGCGCCTGGTCGACGTCGAGGGCGAGTGGGTCTGTCCGGTGGCCGGGGCCACCCGCCACCTGGCCGTCCACGACGCGGTCGCCGAGTCGCGCCGCACCCTCGTGCCCTTCGAGGACCGCCGCGACCTCACACCCGTGCACCGCCCGGCGCGCTGAGCCCACCGCCGGCCCACGGCCCCGCCCAGCGCGCTGAGCCCATCACCGGCCCCCGGCCCCGCCCGCCCCGGCGCCCCGACCCCGGCGCCCCGGCCCGGGTCCGGGTCCGGTCGCGCGGGCTCGCGGCCCGCCGGGTCTAGGCTGGCCCGCATGCTGACTGCGATCGTCTTCGTCAAGGCCGACGTGGCCCGGATCCCCGAGGTCGCCGAGGGCATCGCCGCCCTCGAGGGCGTCTCGGAGGTCTACTCCGTCACCGGTCAGATCGACCTGATCGCGCTCATCCGGGTGCGCCACCACGACGAGGTCGCCGCCGTGGTGGCCGACCGGCTCAACAAGGTCCCGGGCGTGCAGTCCACTGAGACCCACATCGCCTTCCGCGCCTACTCCCGCCACGACCTGGAGTCGGCGTTCTCCCTCGGCCTCGACTGAGCCGCCGGCGGACCCCTCAGGCGGAGGCGGCCACCCAGCGGGCGAGCAGGTCCTGGGCGGCCCCGGTGTCGACGGCCTCGGCGGCACGCGCGATGCCGGCGGCCAGGGCCTCGTCGACGGGCTCCCCCGGCGCTGCGTGCACCGCGAGGGCGGCGCCGGCGTTGAGCAGCACGGCGTCGCGCACCGGCCCGCGCTCACCGGCGAGCAGCCGCCGCACCACCTCGGCGTTGTAGGCGGGATCGCCCCCGGCGAGGTCGGCGGTCGTCGCCGCCGCGAGGCCGTGGGCCCGCGGGTCGACCGAGGTGCGGGTGACCTCCCCGGCGTGCACGACCCACAGCGAGGACGTGGTGGTGGTGGTGAGCTCGTCGAGGCCGTCGTCTCCGCGGAACACCCAGGCGTCGACCCCGCGGGCGGCGAACACACCGGCCATGACCGGCGCGACGGCGGCGTCGGCGCACCCGACGGCCTGGGCCGCGGGGCGCGTGGGGTTGGTGAGGGGGCCGAGGAAGTTGAAGGTGGTGCCGACCCCCAGCTCGCGACGGGCCACGGCGGCGTGACGCATGGCCGGGTGGAAGGCGGCCGAGAAGCAGAAGGTGATGCCGACGCTGCCGGCCAGCTCCGCCACCCGAGCCGCGGAGAGGTCGAGGCGCACCCCGAGCGCCTCCAGCACGTCGGCGGAGCCGGACTTGGAGGAGGCCGAGCGGTTGCCGTGCTTGACCACGCGGGCGCCGGCGCCCGCGGCGACGATCGCCGACATCGTGGAGATGTTGACCGACATCGAGCGGTCGCCGCCGGTGCCGACGATGTCGAGCAGGCGACCCTCGACCGAGATGGGGGTGGCGCGCGCGCTCATCGCCTCGACGAGGCCGAGCATCTCCTCGATCGTCTCGCCCTTGGCGCGCAGCGCCACGGCGAAGCCCGCGATCTGCACCGGCGTGGCGTTGCCCTCGAGGATCTCCGCCATCGCCCAGACGGTCTGCTCCGCGCTCAGGTCGCGGCGCGCGACGAGGTCGCCGAGGACGTCGGGCCAGGTGACCACGGCGCTCAGGTCGCCGCGGGCGCGCGGTCGCGCAGCAGCGTGACGACGGTCTCGGCGAGCTGGAGGGGGTCGATGGGGTGGGGCACGGCCGCCTCGGCCCGTGACCAGGTGGCCAGCCACGCGTCCTGCGGGCGACCGGTGAGCACGATCACGGGCGGGCAGTGGTAGATCTCGTCCTTGAGCTGCTTCGCGATGCCCATGCCGCCGGCGGGCACGGCCTCGCCGTCGAGCACCGCGAGGTCGATCAGCCCGGAGTCCATGTGCTGCACGACGACCGGCTCGGTGGCGACCTCGACGTACTCCAGCTCGGGGAGGTCGGGGTGGGGGCGCCGGCCGAGGGCCAGGATCACCTGCTGGCGCGTGTGCACGTCGTCGCTGTAGACGAGCACCTTCAGGGCGGTCTTCGGGCTGGTCACGGGCGCGATGCTACCTCTCGGGATCGCGGCCGGGCGGCGGGGTCGCGGCGCTCCCCGCGCCGGCGACGGCCGCCGAGCGGGCCTCGCGCGCCTCCATCAGGTCGAGGCGACGGTCCTCGCGCGTGGCCTCCTTCATCGACGAGCGCACCCACTGGGTGAAGAGCACGCCGAAGAAGACCAGGGCGATGAGGTCGCCGGTGCCCCACAGGATCCCGCCCGCGAGGTGCTGGTCGTCCATCGGGTCGGGGAGCCAGGCTCCCATCGGTCCCTCGGAGAGCCGGGGGTACCAGTCGCCGCCGAGCAGGGTCTCCTGGCCCATGATCGTGACCCCCAGGAAGGCGTGGAACGGCAGCGTCAGCACCGTGAGCAGCACCCGGAAGGGGTAGCCCACCCGTCCCGGCACGGGGTCGATGCCCATGAGGGGCCAGAAGAAGAGGGCGCCGACCATCACCAGGTGCACGTGCATCATCTCGTGGACCCACACCGACTCCAGCGAGGCGCGGTACCACCCGGAGAAGTAGAGCGCCCACGGCGAGACGATGTAGAGGGTGAAGGTGAGCGGGGGGAAGGACAGCACCCGCCCGACCCGCGAGTGGAGCACGGCCAGGAGCCAGCGGCGGGGGGTCGCGGGGAGCGTGCGCAGCGCGAGCGTGACCGGCGCCCCCAGGGCGAGCGCCAGCGGCACGAGCATCGACAGCGCCATGTGCTGCACCATGTGCACGCTCAGCAGCGTGGTGTCGTAGGCCGCCAGCCCCGAGGCCGTCGCGACGTAGAAGGTGCCCATGCCGAGCACCACGAAGGAGACGGTCCGGCCGACCGGCCAGTGGTCCCCCCGGCGGTGCATCGCGCGCACGCCGAGCAGGTAGAGCCCGACGACCCACACGGTGCCGATCGTGGGCACCGGGGCCAGCGACCACTGGCTGAAGAAGGCGCCGAGGTCGAAGGGCGGGAGGGTCAGGTCGGAGGTCCAGGCCGTGCCCGCGGAGACCGCCGGAAGACCTCCGGTGGAGGCGGGCAGGAGCGACGACAGCGCGGCAGGATCCACGCGCTCCACGATAGGACGACTCTCATGAGGGGGTCGGGGTGGCCTCAGCCCGGGCTCAGGACATAATGCTCAGGTGGCGACAGCAGCAACTATCCCTGCATCCCGTCTGCACGGGCACCATGACCGACCGAGCATGGTCAGCGTCGGGACAATCATCTGGCTTTCGAGCGAGCTGATGTTCTTCGCGGCCCTGTTCGCGTCGTACTTCACGATCCGCGCGGTGAGCCCGGAACTGTGGGCCGAGAACACGGCGGTCCTCGACGTGCCGTTCGCCTCGGTGAACACCACGATCCTGGTCCTCTCCTCGCTGACCTGCCAGCTCGGCGTCTTCGCCGCGGAGCGGGGCCAGGTGGGCCGTGCCGGCTCCCTGCTCCAGTTCCGCAAGTGGGGTCTGCGCGAGTGGTTCTTCCTCACCTACGTGATGGGCGCGATCTTCGTCGGCGGGCAGGCGGTGGAGTACGCCAACCTGGTCCAGGAGGGCATCACCATCCAGGACTCGGCGTACGGCTCGATGTTCTACCTCACCACCGGCTTCCACGGGATCCACGTGACCGGCGGCCTGATCGCGTTCCTCCTCGTCCTCGGTCGCACCTACCTGGCCAGGCGGTTCACCCACGAGCAGGCGGTCAGCGCGATCGTCGTCTCCTACTACTGGCACTTCGTCGACGTGGTCTGGATCGGTCTGTTCGCCACGATCTACCTGGTGAAGTGACCGATTCCTACACAACAGATGTAGAGTTTTCTCAACAGACGACAGAGGATCTACTGTGCGCTTCCTGAACCGCTCCGCCGGACGACTCTCCCGGCACCGTCGTGGCCGCCTCGCGGGCCTGATGATGCTGGTCGTGGGTCTGCTGCTCACCGGCAGCATGTACGCCGCCTTCGCGCCGGCCCAGGCGGAGAGCACCGACACGCAGGCCGCCGACGTCGAGGCCGGCCGCGAGCTGTTCCTCATCGGCTGCGCCTTCTGCCACGGGCAGAACGGCGAGGGCCAGTACACCGTCAACGGCGACCAGATCGGCCCGAGCCTCGTGGGCGTCGGCGCCGCGGCGGTCGACTTCCAGGTCGGCACCGGCCGGATGCCGATGGCCCAGCCCGGCCAGCAGGCCCCCCGCAAGCCGGAGTCCTACAGCGACGAGGAGACCGCCCAGCTGGCGGCCTACGTCGCCTCGCTCGCGCCCGGTCCGGGCATCCCCGACGAGAGCGACTACAGCCTCGAGGGCCTCACCGCCGAGGAGCAGGAGGCCGCCATCGTCCGCGGTGGCCAGATCTTCCTCACCAACTGCACCGCCTGCCACAACTTCGAGGGCGCCGGCGGGGCCATGCCCCGCGGCGGCTACGCCCCCACCCTGCGGGGCGTCGAGCCGAAGTACATCTACGAGGCCATGCTGACCGGCCCGCAGGCGATGGACAGCTTCTCCAACGGCAACATCACCCCTGACGAGAAGCGTGACGTCATCGCCTACCTCGGCTCGCTCGAGGAGTCCCCGCAGTACGGCGGCTTCGGCCTCGGCGGCCTCGGCCCCGTGGCCGAGGGCCTCTTCGCCTGGGTCGTCGGCATCGGCGCCCTGGTCGGCTTCGCCATCTGGATCGCAGCCCACACGACCCGCTCGAGCAAGAAGAAGGTGAGCGCGTGACCACGACGCACGACTCCCAGGGAGGCGGCGCCGGACTCGAGCAGAGCTCCGACGGCCACCACCTCCCCGCGCTCCCGCCCGAGGAGCCGCTGGCCAACCCCGGGCTCCCGGAGCACACCTGGCGTCCCACCGACGTCGACCCCAAGGCCGAGAAGCGCGCCGAGCGCCAGGTCGCGGTGCTGTTCGGCCTGTCGGCCGTGTGCACCGTGCTCTTCGTCGTCGGCTACATCGCCCTCGGCATCGGTGACAACCACGACACGGTGCTCAACTACGGCGCCTCGACCGTGGTGCTCGGCACCACCCTGGGCGGTGCGCTCCTCCTGATCGGGATCGGCATCATCCAGTGGGCCCGCAAGCTCATGGCCGACCACGAGATGGTCGAGATGCGCCACCCCGCCCGCTCCTCCGACGAGGACCGCGAGGTCACCCTCAAGGCCCTCAACGACGGCCTCGAGGAGTCGGGCATCGCCCGACGCCCCCTGGTGCGCAACTCGCTGCTCGGTGCCGTCGGCCTCCTGGGCGCGCCGGCCATCGTGCTGCTGCGCGACCTCGGCCCCACCCCGAGCCAGGCGGCCGCCGCCGACCCCGAGAGCGGTGGCCTCGAGCGCACCATCTGGGCGCCCGGCATGCGCATCGTGCGCGACGTCGTCGGCACCCCGATCCGTGCCTCCGACCTGGAGATCGGTGACCTCGTCAACGCCGAGCCCGAGGCCATCTTCCCGACCGAGGAGAACGGCTACCCCGAGATCGAGGGCGTCGAGCTCAACGTCGCGAAGTCGAAGGCCGCGGTCATCCTGCTCCGCATGGACCCCGACGAGATCATCCCCGGCGAGGGCCGGGACAACTGGACCGTCGACGGCATCACCTGCTACTCCAAGATCTGCACCCACGTCGGGTGCCCGATCTCGCTGAACGAGCGCACCACGCACCACCTGCTGTGCCCCTGCCACCAGTCCACCTTCGACCTGGCCGACTCCGGCCGCGTCATCTTCGGCCCGGCCGCCCGGCACCTGCCGCAGCTGCCGATCATGGTCGACGACGAGGGCTACCTGGTGGCGCAGAGCGACTTCACTGAGCCCGTCGGGCCCAGCTACTGGGAGCGATCCCACGAAGACATCGGCGATCAAGGCGAGGCTGACCTATGAGCATCGACACCAGCAAGGTCGCGACGACCACCTCCGGCGCCGCGGCGACGGCCAAGCCCAACCGGGCCGGCGCCGTCGCGAACTGGGCGGACGAGCGCCTCGGCCTCGGCACGCTCGCGAAGAAGAACCTGCGCAAGGTCTTCCCCGACCACTGGTCCTTCATGCTGGGCGAGATCGCCCTGTGGAGCTTCGTGGTCCTCCTCCTCAGTGGTGTCTTCCTGACGCTCTGGTACGTCCCGAGCATGGGCGAGGTCCACTACGAGGGCTCCTACAACCAGCTGCGCGGGATCGCGATGTCGGAGGCCCTGGCCTCCACGCTGCACATCTCCTTCGACGTGCGCGGCGGCCTGCTGATGCGCCAGATGCACCACTGGGCCGCGATGCTCTTCATCGCGTCGATGATGATCCACCTGCTGCGCGTCTACTTCACGGGTGCGTTCCGCAAGCCCCGCGAGCTCAACTGGGTCATCGGCTCGCTGCTGCTGCTCCTGGGCACGCTGGAGGGCTTCACCGGCTACTCGCTGCCCGACGACCTGCTCTCCGGCACCGGCATCCGGGCCGCGGACGGCTTCATGAAGTCCATCCCGGTGGTCGGCACCTACCTGTCGTTCTTCCTCTTCGGCGGCGAGTTCCCGGGTGAGTCGATCATCCCGCGGCTCTACACCATCCACGTGCTGCTCATCCCCGGCCTGCTGCTGGCCCTGATCGCGGCCCACATGCTGCTGCTCGTCTACCACAAGCACACCCAGTGGCCCGGTCCCGGACGCACCGAGGAGAACGTCGTCGGCTTCCCGATGCTCCCGGTCTACGCCGCGAAGGCCGGCGGTTTCTTCTTCATCGTGTTCGGCGTCTGCGCCATGATGGGCGGCCTGCTGACCATCAACCCGGTGTGGAAGTACGGCCCCTACGACCCGACGAAGGTGACCGCGGGCTCCCAGCCCGACTGGTACATGGGCTGGCCCGACGGCGCGCTGCGCATCATGCCGGGCATCGAGTCGCACATCTTCGGCTACACGATCGCGTGGAACGTGTTCCTCCCGATCATCGTGCTGCCGGGCCTGATGTTCACGATCCTGCTGATGCTGCCCTTCATCGAGTCGTGGATCACCGGCGACAAGCGCGACCACCACCTGCTGGAGCGCCCGCGCAACGCCCCGACGCGCACCGCGATCATGGTGGCGCTGATGACCTTCTACGGCCTCATGTGGGCCGCGGGCGGCAACGACATCATCGCGATCAAGCTGAACCTGAGCATCAACCAGATCAGCTACTTCATGCGGGTGGCCGTCTTCGTCGGCCCGCTGCTGGCCTTCTTCATCACGCGTCGCTGGTGCATCTCGCTGCAGCGTCACGACGAGCAGAAGCTCCTGCACGGCTACGAGACCGGCATCATCATGCGCTCCCCCGAGGGCGGCTACAGCGAGCGTCACCTGCCCATCTCGGAGAGCGCGGCCTACACCCTCACCGCCCGCTCCCGCGAGGAGGTCTACGACCCCGAGGCGCAGACCGACGCCAACGGCGTGCCGGCCCCCGGCGGTCGCCTGGCCAAGCTGCGCGGACGCCTCTCCACGCTGTGGTACGCCGACAACGTGCAGAAGCCGACGGCGGCCGAGCTCGAGGAGGCCCACCACCACGCGGAGCACGAGCACCAGCTCCAGGGTGCGATGGAGGGTCGTTCCGCCGACGGTCACCAGTTCGACGGTCACCACGCCGTCGAGGGCGAGACGCTCCGCGGCGACCACTGATCCACCCGCACCACCACGACGAAGGCCCCGGACCGATCGGTCCGGGGCCTTCGTCGTACCCGCTCCCCTCCCCCACCGCGCCCACCGCGTGTACGCGTGCCAGGCCCTCCCTCGTGCGCGGGGTGAGCCCCGGACGTCACAAACGGAGCACCGAGGGGCGGCACCGGCCTCAGAGGGTGGGTGTGGCGTGGAGTCCGTCCGCACAGCACCACGGGACACCGGAGACGGCGCCCGGGGCGCCGCAGAGCGGCCTCAGAGGGCGGAGGCGGCCCGGTAGTCGGCGTAGGAGGCGTTCCAGTCGCCGTAGCCGTTGTCGAGCGTCATCGGGCGGTCGGTGCCGGTGTACTCGACGACGTCGCCGCGCAGCGTCATGGCGTAGAGCCAGGCGGCGTTCTCGGTGCTCATGCCCGTGCAGCCGTGGCTGACGTTGGCCGAGCCCTGGGACGACACCGACCACGGGGCGGCGTGGATGAACTCCCCCGAGTAGGTCAGCCGCATGGCGTACTGGACGTCGGCGATGTCGTAGGCCTCCGCGCTGCCCGCGGCGATGCCGACGGTCTCGGAGTTCATGCGGCGGCTCTCGAACTTCTCCATGATCACCTTCGTGCCCGACCGGGTGGTGAACCCGGCCTTGCCCGTGGTGATCGGGATGGTGCGCAGCAGCTCGCCGTTGCTGAAGACCTGCATCTGGTGGGTCCGGGCGTCGACCTTGTAGACGTGGGCGTCACCGACCGTGAAGTCGATGTCGCGGTCCTCCTGGCCGTAGATGCCGCCGCCGGCGTCGACGCCGTTGATGTCGACATCGACGCTGACCTTCGTGCCGGCCTTCCAGTAGGTCTTCGGCCGGTAGTGCACCTCGGAGTCGCTGAGCCAGTGCCACGTGCCCGGCTGCGCCGGGGTCGCCGTCACCGACATCGCCCGCTCGATCGCTGCGCGGTCGGTCACGGGCAGGTCGAAGGTCACCACGACGGGCATACCGACGCCGACGGTCTCGCCGTCGAGCGGTGCGACCGAGGGGAACGTCTGCTGGTCGAGGGTGAGGTCGGCCGTCGTGAAGCGCGTGACGTCGCGGACCGGCTCCCCCGCCCCGTCGTGGGCGAGCGTGGTGACGGTGTAGGGGGTGCCGGGCTCCAGCCGCTCGGAGGCCTTCCAGGACGCGGCGTCGTCGGCCATGGCGCCGGCGACCGGCCCGGCCGGGGAGGTCACCTTGACCGAGTCGAGCTCGGCGTGGGCGACGGTCACGGCGACGAGGGTGTCGACCGGCACGTCCTGGGCGGCCTTGCGCACGTTGGCCGAGACCGAGGCGGGGGCCGCCTGCGAGGTCTCGTCGGTGCCCGACCGTCCCGGCGCGGTGTCGCTGCCGGCGCCCGCCTCGGTCTGTCCCGCGTCGCAGGCGGTCAGGCCCACGCAGGCCGCCAGGGCCAGGGAGGTCATGACGGCCGCGCTCGACCGGCGGGCGCGACGGGGCAGGCTGAGCGACATGCGGGCGACTCCAGGAGGACGACGTCCCGGATCCTCCGGGACAGGTGGTGGCGTGGGCCCGGCAGGGCCGCTCCTCCAGGGTAACCGCGCAGAGTAAAAAGACCGACTCCGCACGCCGGACGGCGTGCGGAGTCGGTCACTGCGCGGTGCGGTCCGTGCGGGACCTCACGACGGGGTCTGCCTCAGTGGGCGTGCTCCCCGCGGTAGAACTCGAAGATCAGGCCGCAGGTGGCCACGGCGCCGAGCACGGTGCCGATGATGAAGAGCCACCACGCGCCCATGGCGATCGCGAACACCATCACGCCCAGGGTCAGCGCGGCCCACAGCGGCCACCACGAGTACGGCGGGAAGAAGCCCAGCTCGCCGGCGCCGTCGGCGATCTCGCCGTCCTTGCGGTCCTCGGGCCGGTCGTCCATCTTCTTGGCGTGGAAGCCGAGGTAGATGGTGACCATGAGGGTCAGCAGGGTGGTCATGGTGAGCGCCGAGGTGCCCGTCCAGTCGCCACCGGTGCTGCCGGCCTCGGTGATGAACCAGTAGGCCGGGGTGACCAGCACCAGGAAGATCGTGCAGATCGCGAAGATCCAGGCCTCGGCCTTCATCGCTGGGTACCTCCGTCGGTGCCGTGGTCGTCGGTGCCGGTCTGACCGCGCCGCTCACGCAGCAGGTCGGCACGGCCCTCCATGTCGGGTGCGTCGGCGAACGAGCCGCTGTCGGCGGCGGCGGCGTTCTGCTCCATCTCCATCGCCGCGATCTCCGGGTGGTGCAGGTCGAAGGCGGGCGACTCCGAGCGGATCCGCGGCAGCGTCACGAAGTTGTGGCGCGGCGGCGGGCAGGAGGTGGCCCACTCCAGCGAGCGGCCCCAGCCCCACGGGTCGTCGGTCTCGACGAGCGGGGCGTTGCGGGAGACGTAGACGTTGTAGAAGAAGGGGATCATCGAGGCGCTGAGCAGGAAGGCGCCCACGGTCGAGATCTGGTTCAGCGTCGTGAAGCCGTCCTCGGGGAGGTAGTCGGCGTAGCGACGGGGCATGCCCTCGACACCGAGCCAGTGCTGCACGAGGAAGGTGAGGTGGAAGCCCACGAAGAGGATCCAGAAGTGGAGCTTGCCGAGCCGCTCGTCGAGCATGCGGCCGGTCATCTTGGGCCACCAGTAGTAGAAGCCGGCGAACATCGCGAACACGACGGTGCCGAAGACGACGTAGTGGAAGTGCGCGACCACGAAGTAGGAGTCGGAGACGTGGAAGTCCAGCGGCGGGCTGGCCAGGATGATGCCGGTGAGACCACCGAAGAGGAAGGTCGTCAGGAAGCCGATCGACCAGAGCATCGGGGTGTCGAAGGACAGCGAGCCGCCCCACATCGTGCCGATCCAGTTGAAGAACTTCACCCCGGTCGGCACGGCGATGAGGAAGGTCATGCCGGAGAAGAACGGCAGGTCGACCGCGCCGGTCACGAACATGTGGTGCGCCCACACCGCCACCGAGAGGATCGCGATGCCGAGCGTGGCGCCGACCAGGCCGACGTAGCCGAAGAGCGGCTTGCGGCTGAAGACCGGCAGGATCTCGGTCACGATGCCGAAGAACGGCAGCGCGATGATGTAGACCTCGGGGTGGCCGAAGAACCAGAACAGGTGCTGCCACAGGATCGCGCCGCCGTGGGCGGTGTCGAAGACGTGGGCACCCAGCTGCCGGTCGGCCTCGAGGGAGAGCAGCGCGCCCGCGAGCACCGGGAAGGCGATGAGCACCAGCAGGCTGGTGATCAGGGTGTTCCAGACGAACAGCGGCATCCGGAACATGGTCATGCCCGGAGCACGCATGCAGATGATCGTGGTGATGAAGTTGACCGCTCCGAGGATCGTGCCGAGACCGGCCATCCACAGACCCATGATCCACAGGTCGCCACCCACGCCGGGCGAGCGGACCGCGTCGGAGAGCGGGGTGTAGGCGAACCAGCCGAAGGAGGCGGCGCCCGAGGGCGTCAGGAACCCCGACGCGGTGATGAGGCTGCCGAAGAGGAACAGCCAGTAGCTGAACATGTTCAGGCGCGGGAACGCCACGTCGGGCGCACCGATCTGCAGCGGCATGATCACGTTGGCGAACCCGAAGAACAGCGGGGTCGCGAAGAGCAGCAGCATGATCGTGCCGTGCATGGTGAAGAGCTGGTTGTAGAGCTCGTCGTTGACGACCTGCTGGCCGGGGTAGGCCAGCTCGGAGCGGATCAGCAGCGCCATGACGCCACCGATCAGGAACCACGCGAACGACGTGATGAGGTACAGCTTGCCGATCAGCTTGTGATCGGTCGTGGTCATGATCGTGACCAGCTGCTGGCCCAGCTGCTTGCGCGGCTGGCCCTGCGGCGCCGACGTGGTCGGCTGTGCTGCGGTGGCGGTCACTCTGCTGCTCCCTCGGTCTCGTCGGTGGGGGCTCCGGCCTGCGTCCGGACGAACTCGCCGCCGGTGATGGGTGCGTCGGTCTCACGACCGGCGTCGACCAGGGTCTGCAGGTAGGCGTCGTACTCCTCCTGCGGGACCACCTGGACGTTGAAGAGCATCCGCGAGTGGTAGGTGCCGCAGAGCTCGTAGCACTTGCCGGCGAACTCGCCGAGGCGCTTGGGCGTCACCTGGAAGGAGTTGTCGCGACCGGGGATGACGTCCATCTTGATCAGGAAGCCCGGCACACCGAAGTCGTGGATGACGTCGGGCGAGCTGAGCTCGAAGCGCGTGGTGGAGCCCTCCGGCACGTAGAGCGTCGGGATGTAGCCGGCGGTGCCGGCCTCCCACACGTAGCGGTCGGTCTCGGAGACGCCGTCGCCGTTCTCGTCGTCGAGGGCGTAGTTGAACGCCCACGACCACTGGAAGCCCACGACGCCGATGGTCTGGTCGGGCGGGGTGTCCTCGTCGAGGACGATGTTCTGCACACGCACGGTCTGGGCGAAGAACACGATCACCATCATGATCGGCGCGACGGTGTAGAAGATCTCCAGCGGCAGGTTGTAGCGCGTCTGCACGGGGATCTCGTCGTCGCTGCGCCGGCGGTAGCGCACCACGACCCAGAAGATGAGCCCCCACACCACGACGCCGGTGACGAGGGCCGCGATCCACGCGCCCTGCCACAGGTCGAGGGTGTGCTCACCCTGCTCGGTGACGGGCTCGGGCATCGCCAGACGCCGCGCCTCCGAGGAACAACCGGACATCAGCAGCACGCCGAGGCCGAGCGCGGCAGACAGGCCGAGGCGGCGTGCACCGCCTCGACTCACAGCTGAGCGCTGGGGAAGCCACAGACTCACGAAAGAGCCTTCCTCTCAAGCCATCTTGGGTAGTTCTCAGAGTACTTCACCGCCCCCTCACGGGGGGAGCAGGGTGGCCTACGGTTGCCACCGTGACCGACTCCGCGCCGCGACCGGCCGCGACCTACCTCGACGCCGCGTCCGGCGAGCCCCTCCATCCTGCCGCGCGCGAGGTCGTGCTCGCCGCGCTCGAGCGGGGCTACGCCGACCCGCGCCGCCTGCACGGGCCCGCCCGCGACGCCCGGCTGCTGCTCGACAACGCCCGCGCCGTGGTGGCCGAGTGCCTCGGGGTCCGTGCCGACGAGGTCAGCTTCACCGCCTCGGGCACCGACGCGGTGCACCGCGGGCTGCTGGGCCTGCTGCGGGCCCGCGCCCGCAGCGGCGACCGGGTCGTGCTGCCCAGGGTCGAGCACTCCTCCGTCCTGCACGCCCTGGAGTGGGCCGGGGCGAGCGCCGAGACCCTCGAGGTCGACCGGCTCGGTCGTGCCGACCCGGCCGCGCTCGCCGCGGCGGCCTCGGCGCCCGGGACCGCGCTGGTGGCGCTGCAGTCGGCCAACCACGAAGTCGGCACCCGCCAGCCCGTGGCCGGTCTCGTCGCGGCCCTGCGCGCGGGCGGCAGCGACGTGCCCGTCTTCGTCGACGCCCGGGCCTCGGCCGGTCGCGAGGACCTGCCGCCCGGCTGGGACGTCGCCGCCGCCTCGGCCCACCTGTGGGGCGGGCCCGCGGGCGTGGGGGTGCTGCTGGTGCGCCACGGCACGGGCTGGGTGAGCCCCTTCCCCGCCGATGACCGCGTCGACGAGCGCACCTCCGGCTTCGAGAACGTGCCGGCGGCGCTGGCCGCTGCCGCCGCACTGCGCGCCGTGGTCGCCGAGAGGGCCGAGGTCGATGCGCGGCAGCGCCGGCTCGTCGACCGCATCCGGGCGGCCGCGGCGGCCGTGCCCGACACCGAGGTCGTCGGCGACCCCGAGGACCGGCTGGCCCACCTGGTGACGTTCTCCTGCCTCTACCTCGACGGCGAGGCGCTGGTCACCGCGCTCGACCGACGGGGCTTCGGGGTGGCCAGCGGCTCGGCCTGCACGGCCTCGACCCTCGAGCCGAGCCACGTGCTGGCCGCGATGGGCGCCCTCACCCACGGCAACGTCCGGGTGTCGCTGACCGCCGCGACCACCGAGGACGAGGTCGAGCGCTTCGTGGCCGCGCTGCCCGAGGTCGTCGCCGACCTGCGGGCCGAGGTCGGCCTGTGACGCGGGGCCCCGACCCGGACGAGGCGCCCGGGCAGGGGCCGGGCCAGGTGCCGGGCGAGGACCCGACCGCGGTCGCCCTCGAGCTCGACTGCCGCGGCATGGTCTGCCCCGCGCCGGTGATCGAGCTGGCCCGCCACGTCGGCGACGTGGCGCCCGGCGAGGTGGTCGCAGTGGTCGCCACCGATGTCGCGGCCCGCGTCGACGTGCCGGCGTGGTGCCGCATGCGCGGGCACCACTACGTCGGCGCCGACGACCTCGGCGACGGCGCGGTGCGGCTGCGGGTGCGCCGGGCCTGAGCCCGGCCGACGGCGGGCGGGCCCGCCGGCACCTCAGGCCAGGCGGGCCAGGTGCGGAGCGACGTCGGCGGCCGCCTCCGCGCCGTAGGAATCCTCGAGGCGGCCCAGGAACTGCTCGGAGGTGAAGGAGTACTCCTGCGTGCCGACGGTCTCGACGACGTAGGCCGCGAGCACGCAGCCGACCTGCGCGGAGCGCTCGAGGCCGAGCCCCCAGGCCGCGGCGGCGAGGTAGCCCGCACGGAAGGCGTCGCCGACCCCCGTGGGCTCGACGGCGGTCACGCCACGGGCCGCGTGGAGCTCGATCGGCTCCTCGCCCGCCCGCAGGATCCGCACGCCCTCGGCGCCCAGCGTGGTGACCTGGGTGCCGACGCGGTCGAGCACCTCGGCGCCCGACCAGCCGGTCTTCTGCTCGATCATCGCCGACTCGTACTCGTTGGAGAACAGGATGGTCGCGCCGTCGATGAGGTCGCGGATCACGCCACCCTCGGCGAAGGCCAGCTGCTGGCTGGGGTCGGCGATGAAGGGGTAGCCGCGCTGACGGCACTCCTCGGTGTGGCGCAGCATGCCGTCGGGGTCGTCGGCGCCGATGAGGACGTAGGCCGGGGCGCCGACCTTCGCCACGATCGGGGCGAGCTCCAGCAGGCGGGCCTCGCTCATCGCGCCGGGGTAGAACGACGCGAACTGGGCGCCGGTCGTGTCGGTGGTGCACACGAAGCGGGCGGTGTGCTTGCTCTCGGAGATGCGCACGTGGTCGCAGTCGACGCCGTGGCGCTCCAGCCAGGAGCGGTAGCCCGCGAAGTCCTCGCCGGCCGCT
Organism: Nocardioides sp. P86; assembly: GCF_023712465.1. Classification (NCBI taxonomy): domain Bacteria; kingdom Bacillati; phylum Actinomycetota; class Actinomycetes; order Propionibacteriales; family Nocardioidaceae; genus Nocardioides; species Nocardioides sp. P86. The sequence continues at coordinate 540,886 of NZ_JAMAYE010000001.1, forward strand.
CCGACCAGCACCGGGCGCAGGCCGAGGCGGCCCAGGCCGAAGCTCATGTTGGCGGCCACTCCCCCGCGACGGATCTCGAGGTCGTCGACCAGGAAGGACACCGAGAGCTTGTCGAGCTGGTCCACGACCAGCGAGTCGGCGAACCGGCCGCCGAAGCCCATCAGGTGGTCGGTGGCGATCGAGCCGGCGATGAGGAGCGCGGCGGGAGCGTCGACGGGGGCGTCGGCAGAGGTGGGAGGCACGTCGGCGAACACTACCCGCGGGTACTCCTGGGAGTACCCGTTGGTAGCCCCTAGCGTCGATCGCATGACTGCTGACGCCCGCGCCGACCGGCTCGCCCACGCCGACCTCGCCAGCCCCGTCGACATGCGCCGCGACTGCGTCGAGGTCGGCCGCAACCTGGGCCTGGCCGACGCCCTCGACCGGGTCGGCACCCCCGCCCCGGGCCTCACCTACGACCGCTACCCCACCGATCTCCCCAAGCGTGAGATCGCGATCTCCGAGGCCGCCCAGCGGCTGGCCAACGCGCTGCACCTGCACCTCGACTGACCTGCGGACGGGGCGCCCGGCCCCGTCGTCGGACCGGGTCCGCTCGCCGACGGTGCCGTCGGACCTCCGGCGGTGGGCCGCCTGCGGGTCGGACGCGCCCGCCGGCAGCGGCCGGTGCGGGTGCGGCGGCGGCCCGTCGGAGTGGCGGCGAACGACACGCCGGCGGTCCGTCGACCTGCCGTCTGCCGCCACGTCGCGCGACCGAGCAGCACCACCGGCCCTACGACTGGGGCCCGAGGCCCGGAGCCCGCTTCCGGCCGGCCCCACGGGCTGACGTCGCACGCCCGGGACCATCCCTCGGGTCGAGGCGGTCGGCGGTGCGGTGACCTGTCGGACGCCGTCTCGCCCAGGGCTGCCCGCCTCGACGAGCCCCACGACGGAGACCGCGACCACGGGCCCCGGGCCCGGCGCTGACCACGGCTGACCCGACGACGAACGCCCCCGACCGGAGGTCGGGGGCGTTCATCGTCCCGCAGCCGGTGTCGGCCCTCAGGGGCCGTCCGGCGCGTCTGCTGCCGCGGTGCGGCTCAGTGGAAGGAGTCGCCGCAGGCGCACGAACCCGTCGCGTTGGGGTTGTCGATGGTGAAGCCCTGCTTCTCGATGCTGTCGACGAAGTCGATCATCGCGCCGTTGAGGTAGGGCACGCTCATGCGGTCGACCACGACGGACACGCCGTCGAAGTCGGTGACGACGTCGCCGTCGAGGCTGCGCTCGTCGAAGAACAGCTGGTAGCGCAGGCCCGAGCAGCCACCGGGCTGCACGGAGATGCGCAGCGCGAGGTCGTCGCGGCCCTCCTGCTCGAGGAGGCTGTTCACCTTCGCAGCCGCCACCGGGCTGAGGTTGATGCTGTCGGTGCGGCGCTCCGTGGTGGTCTCCACCTGCTCGGTCATGTCTGTGGCTCCCGATCGTCGAGGGTGCGAGGGTGTCGCCCCGGGGAGGAGCGACGTCTACGTTCTCCTCAATGGTCGCACACCTGCGGCTATTCCCCCGCCGGTCGGCGCCTCAGCGCGACCAGGTGCGGGCGACCCGCTCGGCGAGCTCCGCCAGGGCCCCGGCGGGGTCGGCGAAGGCGCGCTCCTCGCCCACCAGGTCGACCAGGGAGTACGCCGACTCCACGCCGAGGGCCCGCATCTCGCGCGAGCCGACCAGCACCTGCCCGGCCAGCGCGACGCAGGGCCGCAGCGCCTGCTGGGCGACGTCGGCCACCCCGGAGGGCACCTTGCCCGCGCGGCTGGAGAAGTCGAAGGCGCCCTCGCCGGTGAGCACGAGGTCGGCGGCCCGGGCCCGCTCGGCGAGCCCCACGGCGTCGACGACCAGGGCGATGCCGGGCTCCCGGGTGGCCCCGAGCAGCAGCAGCGCGTGACCGAGGCCCCCGGCGGCCCCGGCGCCCTTCTCCAGCGACGTGCGCCGGTCGGTGGCCCCCGCCCACTCCTCGAGCCAGCCGTCGAGGACCGGCAGCCGGTCCTCGCCGACGCCCTTCTGCGGACCGAAGACCTTGGTGGCCCCGAAGAGGCCGGTCAGCGGGTTGTCGACGTCGGAGGCGGCGACCAGCCGCACGTCGCCGACCCGCTCGCGGGCAGCGTCCAGGTCGACCTGCGTGACGCCGGCCAGGCCCGCGGGCCCGGCGTCGAGGGCGACATCGGCGGTGGCCCCCAGGGCGGCGAGGAGGCCGGCTCCCCCGTCGTTGGTGCCGCTGCCGCCCAGACCGAGGACCACGGTGGAGACGCCGGTGCCCAGCGCGGCCTCGAGCAGCTCCCCCACCCCGCGGGTGGTGGCGCTCTCGGCCCCGGCGGCGCCGGTGAGGTGCAGTCCGCAGGCCTGCGCGGTCTCGACGTACGCCGTGCCGTCGAGCACCAGCACCGTGGCCGGCGTGGGCGCACCGGTCGGGCCGGTGACGGTCACCGCCAGCAGGTCGCCGCCCCGCGCGGCGTGGAGGACGTCGACGAAGCCGGGCCCGCCGTCGGACATGGGCGCCAGGTCGACCTCGTCGTCGGGCGCCTGCCGGCGCCAGCCGCGCGCGACCGCCTCGGCGGCCTCGACCGCGGAGAGCGTGCCGGCGAACTTGTCGGGAGCCACGAGGATGCGCATGCGACCATCCTCACACCCTGCGACGTGCGGCCCCGGGGACCTAGGGTCCCGGTCATGGGCGCAGACGTGGACGGCTGGGTGCTGAGGCCGATGGAGCACGGTGACGTGGCGGCGGCCGAGACGCTCAGCGGCGCGGCCTTCGAGGCCGTCGACACCGCCACCCGGAGGCCCGGTCGGCCCGAGCCGGGCCACCGTGGGCCCGAGCGGGTCGCACGATGGGTCACCCGCACCGCACGCTTCCTCGAGACCGACCCCGGCGGCTGCTGGGTGGCCGAGGACGCCGCGGGACTGGTGGGGTTCGCCACCTCGGTGAGGCGGGAGCGGCTGTGGGTGCTGGTCACCTTCGCGGTGCGCCCGGGATCGCAGGGTCGCGGCGTCGGTGCGGCCCTGCTCGCCCGCGCCGAGACGCACGGAGCCGGGTGCGACCGCGCGATGCTGTCGGCCTCGGAGGACCAGGGGGCACTGCGGCGCTACTGGGCGGCGGGCTTCAGCCTGCACCCCCAGCTGCTGCTCCACGGGCGCCTCGACCGGTCCCTGCTGCCGTCGGTGAGCGGGCTGCGGGAGGGCACCGCGGCGGACCGCACCTGGATGGACGACCTCGACCGCGTGCTGCGCGGCGGACCGCACGGGCCCGACCACGTCTCCCTGTCGGAGATGGCGCCGCTGGTCGTGGCCGGCGACCGCTCCGGCTACGCCTACGCCGGCCCCACGGGCCCCGCCCTGCTCGCCGCTCGAGACGAGGCCACCGCCCGCGACCTGCTCGTGGAGTGCCTGGCCCGGGTGGAGGACCGCGCGGGCTCCTCGGTGCAGGTCGGCCACGTCACGAGCCTCAACGTCTGGGCCGTCGACGTGGCCCTCGGGCTGCGGCTCGCGCTCGACACGCAGGGCCACCTGGCGGTGCGCGGCATGGCCCCGCCCACGCCGTACGTCCACAACGGCGCGCTGCTCTGAGGCCGCCGGGCGGGGCCGGGGCACGCGTTGGGGCGTCCGGCGCCGCACGGGGGATGCGCCGGCGCGCGGGTGGCAGGAATACGATCGGGGCATGACGACCGTCGACCTCCCGCTGCTGCCGCTGGGCCGCGGCACCGACCTGTCCGCCGAGCGCGGCGTCGAGTGCCCGGGCGACCTCCCCCCGGCCTCCGACCCCGACCTGGTCGCACGCGCCCGGGCGGCGAAGGAGGCGCTGGGCGACAAGGTCTTCGTGCTCGGCCACCACTACCAGCGCGACGAGGTCATCGCCTTCGCCGACGTCACCGGCGACTCCTTCAAGCTGGCCCGCGACGCCGCGGCCCGCCCCGACGCGGAGTACATCGTCTTCTGCGGCGTGCACTTCATGGCCGAGTCGGCCGACATCCTCACCGGCCCCGACCAGCAGGTCATCCTTCCCGACCTCGCCGCCGGCTGCTCCATGGCCGACATGGCGCGCCTGACCCAGGTCGAGGCCGCGTGGGCCGCCCTCGAGGCCGCCGGCGTCGCCGACTCGGTCGTGCCGGTGACCTACATGAACTCCTCGGCCGACATCAAGGCCTTCTGCGGTCGCCACGGCGGGGTGGTGTGCACGTCGAGCAACGCCGAGGTCGCCCTCGAGTGGGCCTTCGAGCAGAAGGGCGGCGTCGCGGGCGGTGCGAAGGTCCTGTTCCTGCCCGACCAGCACCTCGGCCGCAACACCGCCGTGCTGCAGATGGGCCTGGGCCTCGACGACTGCGTCGTCTACGACCCCCACCGCCCCGACGGCGGCCTGAGCCCCGAGCAGCTCTCCGACGCGACCATGATCCTGTGGAAGGGCCACTGCTCGGTGCACGGCCGCTTCTCCGCCGAGGTCGTCGACCAGCTGCGCGCCACGATCCCCGACGTGCAGATCCTCGTGCACCCCGAGTGCACCCACGAGGTCGTGCTGAAGGCCGACCTGGTGGGCTCCACCGAGTTCATCATCAAGACCATCGAGGCCGCACCGGCAGGCTCGAGCTGGGCCATCGGCACCGAGCTCAACCTCGTCAAGCGGCTGGCCGCCGCCCACCCCGACAAGCGCATCACGTTCCTCGACAAGACCGTGTGCTACTGCTCCACGATGAACCGCATCGACCTGCCCCACTTCGTGTGGGCCATGGAGTCGCTCGTCGCGGGCACCGTGGTCAACCGCATCGAGGTCGACCCCGAGACCGAGAAGTGGGCGCTCGTGGCGCTCGAGCGGATGCTCGCCCTGCCCGGGCGCACCGCCAAGGACTGACCCGACCCGTACGCCGGGGCCGCCCCGCGGTCCCGGCCGCGGGCCGGGCCGACGGGTCGGCAGGTCCGAGCGGCAGGTCAGAGCGGCAGGGCGAACCAGACGGTGGCCCCGCCGCCGGCGGTCTCCGCGACGCCGACGTCGCCGCCGTGGGCCTCGACGATGCGGCGCACCGTGGCCAGGCCGATGCCGAAGCCCGGCACCTGGGTCGCGACGCGGGCCAGGGGCTCGAAGACGCGGTCGCGCTGCTCGGCGGGGATGCCGATGCCGTGGTCGACGACCTCCACGCGCCAGCCGTCGACGCCCTGGCCCGCCTCGGGGTCGAGCGGGTCGGCCACCCCGGGGCCGAGGACCACGGTCGGTCGGGCGCGGACCTCGATGCGGGCCGGCTGCCCGGGCCGGGTGAACTTCGCGGCGTTGGCCACGAGGTTCTGCAGGACGGCGCGCAGCTGCACGTGGTCGCCCGGCACGGTGGGCAGCGGGTCGATGGTCAGCTCGGCGCCGACCAGCGCGGTCTCGAGGTCCTCGTGGACCTCGGCGGCGACCTCGTCGAGGTCCACCGGCTCCCGCGTCAGCTCGGCCCCCACGCGCGCGAAGGCGAGCAGGTCGTCGATCATCGACTGCATGCGCGTCGCGCCGCCGCGGGCGCGGCGCACGAGGAACTGGAGGTCGTCGGACTCCGGGTCGACCTCCTCCTCGATCATGCTCAGCGACATGGCGACGGCGGTGAGCGGGTTGCGCAGGTCGTGGCTGACCTGGCCGGCGAAGGCGGCCAGCTGCTGGTTGGAGCGCTCCAGCTCGACCCGCGCACCCTCGAGCTCGACGACGGAGGCCGCGAGCTCACGGCTGCGCAGCTCGAGCTCCAGGAGGTCGACCACACGGTCCGCGAGCTTCGTCAACGCGCCCTCCTGGGCCGACGACAGCTCGCGCGGCACCGTGTCGAAGACGCACAGCGTGCCGATGACCACTCCGCCCGGGGTGGTCAGCTGGTGGGTGGCGTAGAAGCGCACGGCGCCGAGCACCCCGGTGACGAAGGGGTTGTCCCGGAAGCGCTCGTCCTGGGAGGCGTCGGGCACGATGACCGGCTCGTCCTCGTGGAGGACCGCGGCGCACATCGAGTCCTCCCGGCTGCACACCGAGGCGTCGAAGCCCTTGGTGGCGATCTGGTGCTGGGAGGTGTCGGAGATGAGGTTGATGGTGGCCATCGGCACGTCGGCGACCTGGGCGGCCACCTCGACCAGGGCGACCAGGTCGTCGCGCGGCGGGTCGACGAGCACCTGGTAGCGGTCGATCTCCACCACGCGCTGGCGGTCGAGGGCCGAGCCGTCGCCGTCCGGCGCCACCGGCGGCGCGGGGTGGGGCCGGGACTGCTCCGAGAGGGACACGACGCTCCTGGGGGGTGAGACCGCGGCCCCCGCGGGGGGACGTGGGCGCGGTGGATGGGTCCTGGGGCAGACCCTAGTGCCTGGGAGCACGCGTGTGCGCCGTACGGCCGGGTCGGGGCCGCGGGGTCACAGGCCCGGTGCGCCCCAGACCGCGAGCCAGCGCGACATGTCCTTCTCCACGGGCAGCTCGCCGGCCAGGGTCTCGCGCAGGGAGATCTCGGCGAGGTTGTCGCGCTGCTGCGGACCCGACGGGGCGAAGGGGTAGAAGGTGCCCTGCTTGTAGAGGTAGACCAGCCCCACCCGACGCCCGGAGGCGTCCTGGAAGGGCACCAGGGAGCACAGCAGCCCGGGACCGAACCCGTGGGCCTCCAGGGTCGTGTTGACCGCGTGGAGGTCGGTGCACAGTCCCGCGACGTCGTCGGGGTCGTCGTCGACCACCAGCCAGGTGAAGCCGAACTCGTCGCGGCTGGTGCGCACCTCGGGCGCGTCGGGGGCGTCGCGCAGCAGCGCGAGGATGTCGGCCTCGACCTGCCCGAAGGCGGCGCCGCCGGCGGCGCGGTAGCACACCGCCCCGGAGCCGGTGGGCCGCAGACCGGCCGAGGCCTGCAGGGTGATCGCCGCGCTGGGCACGAGGAAGAGCGCGTCGAGGTTGGCCTGCTTGGGGGTGGTGCGCCCCAGGAACGCGTCGAGGAAGCCCATCAGAGCGCCGGCCGTCCGAGCTCGGCCTGGATGCGGGCCAGCTGCTCGAGGCGCTGCTCGAGCGAGGGGTGGGTGCTGGTGAGGGTCTTCAGCGAGGCACCGCGCACGGCGGGGGCGATGAAGAAGGCGTTCATCGACTGCGTGGCGCGCAGGTCCTTCTGCGGGATCGTGTTGATCTCGCCGGTGATCTTCTGCAGCGCGGAGGCCAGTCCCTGGGGGTTCATCATGAGGTAGGCCCCCGAGCGGTCGGCCGAGAGCTCGCGGTAGCGCGAGAGGACCTTGATGAGCACGAAGCTCACGGCGTAGGTGACCACGCTGACCAGCAGCACGAGCAGCCACACCGGGAGCCCGTTGTTGTTGTCGCGGCGCCCGCCGCCGAAGATCGCGCCGTACTGCGCACCCTGGGTGAGCGTGCCGGCGAGGATGCCGGCCGAGGAGGCCGCGGTCATCACCAGCACGTCGCGGTGCGCGACGTGGGAGAGCTCGTGGGCGAGCACGCCCTCCAGCTCCTCGGCGTTCAGGGTCTGCATGATGCCGGTGGTGACGACGACGACGGCGCGCTCCGGGGAGCGCCCGGTGGCGAAGGCGTTGGGCAGCCGGTTGTCGGCGATGCCGACCCGCGGCTTGGGCATGTCGGCCAGGGCGCACAGCCGGTCGATCATGCCGTGCAGCTCGGGGGCCTGCTGCGGGGTCACCTCGCGCGCACGCATGGCCTTCATCGCCACGGTGTCGGAGGAGTACCACTGCCACCACACCAGCCCGAGGCCGGCCACGCCGATGAGCAGACCGAGACCCGGGCTGCGGAAGACCGCCATCAGCCCGACGACGAGCACCACGAAGAGCAGCCCGAGCAGGAACATCACGAGGGTCATCCGCGCGGTGAGGCCGCGGTCCTTGACGAAGCGGGAATGGGCCATGGACCCAGTGTCCCCGACCTGCCCAAGAGGACCCTGTGAGCGGCCTGGGCCGGCGCGGACGGGGCCCGACGGAGGGTCAGCCGGGGATGAGCCCGTCGTCGGCGAGCATCTCGCGCACCTCGGCCAGGCTGGCGTCGGCGGGCGGGAGGATGAGGTCGGACTCGTCGAGGCTGTCGAGGGCGTGGGCCACGCCGACGGTGCGCACGCCCTCGAGCAGGGCGTGCAGCGCCGGGGCGAAGGCGTCCTGGTCGCCGGCCTCGACGGCGGTCTCGACCGCGGCGTCGAGCGCGTTGAGACGGTCGAGGGCATTGTCGGCGACGTCGTACTGCCCCTCGCCGAGGATCCGCACGATCATGCCTGGCCGTCCCGGGGCTGCTCGGCCTTCTGCGGCTCGGCGGCGAGGATGTCGCCGCCGTCGCCACCCTCGATGGCCTGCGGCTGCGCGGGGGCGGAGACGCCCTTGAGGCGGGCGAGCTCGGCCTCGACGTCGGACTGCGAGCTCATCGCGTCGAGCTCGCGGCTGATGTCGTCGCCGCGGTTGAGGGAGCTGGCGTCGTCGAGCGCACCGGAGGCGATCAGCTCGTCGATGGCACCCGCGCGGGCCTGCATCTGCGCGGTCTTGTCCTCGGCACGCTGCATGGCCAGGCCGATGTCGCCCATCTCCTCGCCGATGCCCGACATCGCCTCGTTGATGCGGGTCTGGGCCTCCGCGGCGGTGTAGGTGGCCTTGATCGTCTCCTTGCGCGTGCGGAAGGACTCGACCTTGGCCTGCAGGCGCTGCTGGGCGAGGGTCAGCTTCTCCTCCTCGCCCTGGAGCTGCGCGTGCTGGGCCTTGAGGTCGTCGATCTGGCCGTTGAGGGCCGACTTGCGCGTCAGTGCCTCGCGGGCGAGGTCCTCGCGGCCCATGTCGATGGCCTTCTGGGCCTGGCCCTGGAGCTTGGCGCCCTGCTGCTCGAGCTGGTTGACCTGCAGCTCGACCCGCTTGCGGCTGGTGGCGACGTCGGCCACGCCGCGGCGGACCTTCGAGAGCAGGTCGAGCTGGCGCTGGTAGCTGTAGTCCAGCGTCTCGCGGGGGTCCTCCGCACGGTCGAGGGCGGTGTTGGCCTTCGACCTGAAGATCAGGCTGATGCGCTTCATGAGGCTCATGGGGTGCTGGTCCCTCTTCCGGACGGGTGCGGCTGTGGTGCTCACCCTACGGCCGCGCGGCAACACCGGCCACGGCCACCGGGGCACGGGCACGCACGGGCGGCCGGGCGGCACCTCCGGCGCACCGTCACCGCACCGCCACCGCACCGCCGACGGCGCCACGACGCCGGTAGGCTGGCACCGGGCAGGTGCGCGGGGCCGCCCTCACGCTCAGCACCCTCTCCGTCCGCTCCCCGCCCGTCACGAGGTCACCGCGTTGTTTGGTCGCAGCAAGTCCGACACCACCACCGAGGCGCCGCCGGTCGTCAAGCCCGGCGGCAAGGGGCGCCCGACGCCCACCCGCAAGGAGGCCGAGGCCGCCGCTCGGGCCCGCGCCAAGGTGCCGCGCACGCGTCGCGAGCAGGCCCAGGCCCAGCGCGCCGCCCGCGTGGAGTCGAGCCAGAAGGTCCGCAAGGCGATGAAGGAGGGCGACGAGCGCTACTTCCTGGCCCGCGACCGGGGGCCCGTGCGCAGCTTCATCCGCGACTTCGTCGACGTGCGCTTCTCCTTCATCGAGCTGATGATCCCGCTGCTGATCATCACGATGATCCTCACCTACTCCGGCAACGCGACGCTGGCCGGCATCGGCAACACCATCCTCTTCGGCACGCTGCTGCTCGTCGTGCTCGACATGGTCTTCCTGCGCTTCAAGATGCGACGCGAGCTCAAGCGGCGCTTCCCCGACACCGCACTCAAGGGCACGACGTACTACGCGCTCACCCGGGCGCTGCAGATGAAGTTCATGCGGCTGCCCAAGGCGAAGGTCAAGCTCGGCCAGAGCCTGCCCGAGCACTACCGCTGACCCGGCAGCCCGGGCATCACGTCCCGGCACGACACCGCCCCCCGACCGTCTCGGTCGGGGGGCGGTGTGCGTCAGGGGCGGCGGCGCCCCGGCGTCGTCGAGGCTCGGTGTCGAGGCTCGGTGTCGAGGCTCGGTGTCGAGGCTCAGCGGTCGGAGAAGTCCCGGGTCCTCGGCGACTGGGTCTTGGCCGGGTCGCGCTCGACGACGGGGTCGAGCACCTCGTCGATGCGGCGCAGCGCCTCGTCCTCCAGCCTCACGCCGGCGGCCTTCACGTTGTCGGTGACCTGCTCGGGGCGGCTGGCGCCGATGATCGCGGAGGAGACGTTGGGGTTGTGCAGCACCCAGGCGATCGCCAGCTGGGCCAGGGTCAGGCCGGCCTCGTCGGCGATGGGCTGCAGCTGCTGCACGCGCTCGAGCACGTCGTCCTTCATCCAGCGGCTGATCATGTCGGCGCCGCCCTTGCTGTCGGTGGCGCGCGAGCCGGCGGGAGCGTCCTGGCCGGGCTTGTACTTGCCGGTGAGCACGCCCTGCGCGATCGGCGACCAGACGACCTGGCCGATGCCGAGCTCCTCCGAGGTCGGCACGACTTCCGACTCGATGACGCGCCACAGCATGTTGTACTGCGGCTGGTTGGAGACGAAGGGGATGCGCAGCTCGCGGGCCAGCGCGTGGGCGGCGCGGATCTCCTCCGCGCGCCACTCCGAGACGCCGATGTAGAGCGCCTTGCCGGAGTGGACGACGTCGGCGAAGGCCTCCATCGTCTCCTCGAGCGGGGTCTCGTAGTCGTAGCGGTGGGCCTGGTAGAGGTCGACGTAGTCGGTGCCGAGGCGCGAGAGCGAGCCGTCGATCGACTCCATGATGTGCTTGCGCGACAGGCCGTGGTCGTTGTGGGCGCCGGGGCCGGTGGGCCAGTAGACCTTGGTGAAGATCTCCAGGCCCTCGCGCCGCTCGCCGGCGAGCGCCCGGCCGAGCACGCTCTCGGCGGCGGTGTTGGCGTAGACGTCGGCGGTGTCGAAGGTCGTGATGCCCTCCTCCAGCGCCTGCCGCACACAGGCCAGGGCGGCGTCCTCCTCGACCTGCGAGCCGTGGGTGAGCCAGTTGCCGTACGAGATGGCCGAGATCTTCAGGCCGCTCTTTCCGAGGTTACGAATCTCCATGCCTCCGACCCTAGACCCGGGGGGCAACGGCCCGGGGTCGCCGGGTGCTGCGAGGATCGCGCCATGACCTCTGCCGGCCCCGACGTGTCCGTGCGGGTGGCGTGGGCCGACGACGCCGCCGCCATCGCCGCCCTCCAGCTGCGCGCCTGGCCCGACCTGTACGCCGGGGCCGTGCCGGTCGACGCGCTGCCGAGCGGCCCCGAGGCGGAGGCGGCCGCGGCCGAGACCTGGGCCCGGTCGCTGGCCCGGCCCGCCGACGCCCGCAACCGCGTGCTCGTCGCCCTCGAGCGCAACCGGCCCACCGGCTTCGTGGTGCTCACCCCCGCCGCCGACCCCGACTGCGACCCGGTGGCCGACGCGGAGGTCGTCGAGCTCGTCGTGGCCGCGGCCGACCGCGGGCGCGGCCACGGGTCGCGGCTGCTGCAGGCGGCGGCCGAGACCCTGCAGGCCGACCGCTTCACCCGGGCCGTGCTGTGGTCGATCGCGGCCGACGACGCCCTGCGGGCCTTCCTGGTGGGCGCGGGCTGGGCCGCCGACGGCGCCCACCGTCGCCTCGACCTCACCGGTGACGGCACCACCGTGGTCTCGCAGGTGCGGCTGCACACCTCCCTGGTCTGACGCGGCCACCGTGACCACCCCACCCGGCGACGGCGCACAGCGTCCCGCGGCCCAGGAGCCCACCGGGGAGCCGGGCGGAGGCCCGGGCCGTGAGCGTGTGCAGCGGCGCGCGATCGTGCGCGACGGCCTCGGCATCGGGCTCGCCACCGGCGCCTACGGCCTCTCCTTCGGCGCGGTGTCGGTCTCGTCGGGACTGGGCGTGGCCCAGACCTGCGTCCTGTCGCTGCTGATGTTCACCGGGGCCTCGCAGTTCGCGCTCGTCGGCGTGCTCGCCGTCGGCGGCAGCCCCGTCTCGGGTGCGGTCACCGCGCTGCTGCTCGGCACCCGCAACACCCTCTACGGGCTGCGCCTCGCCCCGCTGCTGGCATGGCGCGGGCGTCGCCGGGCGCTGGCCGCCCACCTGCTGATCGACGAGTCGACCGCGATGGCGGTGGCGCGCCCCACGACCGCGCTCGCCCGTCTGGGGTTCCTGTCGACCGGCCTGGCCGTGTTCGCGCTGTGGAACCTCGCCACCCTCCTCGGCGCCCTCGCCGGCGGGTCGCTCGGCGACCCCCGCGCCCTCGGCCTCGACGCCGCGGTGGGTGCGGCGTTCCTGGCCCTGCTCTGGCCGCGGCTGCGCGACCTGCCGACCCGCCTGGTGGCGCTCGCCGCGGCCGGTGTGGCGCTGGGCGCCGTACCCCTCACGGCCGCGGGCGTGCCCGTGCTCGTCGCGGGCGGGGTGGCGCTGCTGGTCGGCGTGCTGCGCCGTGAGCGGCCCGACCCGGGCGGTCCGGTCGCGTGAGCGCGACGTGGCTCGCCGTGCTGGGCGCGGGCGTGGGCTGCTACCTGCTCAAGCTGGCCGGGCTCTCGGTGCCCGAGCGGGTGCTGGAGCGTCCGGTCGTGCGGCGGGTGGCCGACCTGCTGCCGGTGGCGCTGCTGGCCGCGCTCGTCGCCGTGCAGGTGCTGGCCGGCGACCGGCGGCTCGAGGTCGATGCCCGCCTGGCCGGTCTGGGCGCGGCGGTGCTGCTGCTCCTGGCCCGGGCGCCCTTTCTCGTCGTCGTGGTCGGGGCCGCGGCGACCGCAGCACTCCTGCGCCTGGCCGTCTGACCGCCCGGCGACACCTGGTCGCCGGGCGCCGCGACGCACGACGGCCCCCGGCCGGAGCCGGGGGCCGTGCGTGGTCGGGCAGGGGCGCGACCGGGTCGGGTCAGGCGGGCTGGACCTGGCCGAGCACCTCGAGCACCTCGTCGGTGGTGGAGGCCCGCTCCAGCCGGGCGACCTGGTCGTCGTCGAGGAACACCTCGGCGATGCGACCCAGCAGCTTGAGGTGGTCCTTGCCGACGGCGGCGATGCCCACGACGAAGCGCACCTGCTTGCCCTTCCAGTCCAGCCCGTCGGAGTAGCGCACGAGCGAGATCGCGGTGCGGTGCACCGAGGACTTGGCCTCGTTGGTGCCGTGCGGGATGGCCAGGCCGTTGCCCATGAAGGTGGACACCGACGCCTCGCGCTCGTGCATCGCCTCCACGTACGCCGGCTCCGCGGCCCCGGCGGCGACGAGCAGTCGGCCGGCCTCGGTGATGGCGTCGTCGCGGGTGCGGGCCGTGCCGTCGAGCACGATCGACTCGCGCGCCAGCAGCGCGCCGCCGAGGGCGCCCTCCTCCTCCGCCGACGCCGGGGTCGGGGCACCGCCCACGCCGTTGCGCTGGCGCAGCAGGTCGACGATCTCGTCGTAGGCGGGGCTCTGCATGAAGTTGTCGACCGACACGTGGAGGGCCGAGCCGCTGCGCTGCCGGGCCCGGTCGGTGAGGTCCTGGTGGGAGACCACGAGGTCGACGTCGTCGCGCAGGTTGGAGATCGCCTTGTTGGTGACGCTGACGTCGGAGAAGCCGGCGGCCTGAACCTTCTTGCGCAGCACCGAGGCGCCCATCGCGGAGGAGCCCATGCCGGCGTCGCAGGCGAAGACGATCGAGTGGATCGCCCCGGTGCCCGCGCCCGCACCGGTCAGCGCGGAGGACACCGACGACTTCTTGCCCTTGCGGGCCTCCATGTCCGCGGTGGCCGCGGCGAGGTCGCCGGCGTCCTCGGAGCGGTCGAGCTTGAGCAGGAAGGAGGCGACGAGGAACGACACGCCCGCGGCCACGACGACCGAGGCCGTGACCCCGAGCAGGCTGCTGGGCGGGGCTGCCGCCCACACCGCGATGATCGAGCCGGGCGAGGCCGGCGAGCGCAGGCCGGAGTCGAAGATCAGGTTGGTGGCGATGCCGGCCATGCCGCCGGAGATCACGGCGAGCACCAGGATCGGCTTCATCAGCACGTAGGGGAAGTAGATCTCGTGGATGCCGCCGATGAACTGGATGACGATGGCGCCGGGGGCCGAAGCCTTGGCCGCACCCTTGCCGAAGAACATGAAGGCCAGCAGCAGACCGAGGCCCGGGCCGGGGTTGGCCTCGAGCAGGAAGAGGATCGACTTGCCGTTCTCGGCGGCCTCGGACGTGCCGAGCGGGGTGAGGATGCCCTGGTTGACGGCGTTGTTGAGGAAGAGGATCTTGGCCGGCTCGATGAAGATCGACGTCAGCGGGAGCAGGTTGTTCTCGACCAGGGTGTCGATGACGTTGGAGGCCGCGTCGCTGAAGGCCTCCACGAAGGGTCCGGCCACGACGAAGCCGATGACCGCGAGGAAGCCGCCCCAGATACCGGCGGAGAAGTTGTTGACGAGCATCTCGAAGCCGGGGCGGATCTTGCCGTCCCACAGCGCGTCGAGCTTGCGCATCGACCAGCCGCCGAGCGGGCCCATCACCATGGCCCCGAGGAACATCGGCACGCTGGCGCCGGTGATGGCACCCATGGTGGCGATGGCGCCGACCACGCCGCCGCGCATGTTGCCGTCGTACATCATCTTGCCGCCGGTGTAGCCGATGAGCAGCGGCAGCAGGTACGTGATCATCGGGCCGACGATCCCGGTGCCGTCGGCGCCGGACCCCCAGGCGCCGAGGTCCTCGACGAAGCCGTATCCCCCCGCGTAGCCCAGCTTGTCGCCGATCAGGGTGATCCAGCCGGTCTCGATGAACAGGGCCGTGATCAGGCCCCAGGCGATGAACGCCCCGATGTTGGGCAGGACCATGTTGGACAGGAACGTGCCGAACCGCTGGACGTGGACGCGTGCCCCCGACCTTCCGGGTGCTGTGTGGGTGGTGCTGGCCATGGCGCCTTCTCTCGAACAGCCCGGCCGAGCCGGGATCCCGTGTCGAGGCGGGTCGGACGATCTGTGACCGCGGTCACCCACCTTCGTTTCGCTGTTTATATCCCCCACCATGGGGGGTCGTCAAGCAACAAACCAACACAAGCGGGTGCGTTTCCACACAAACGCGGGTAGGGTCGGCGCGAGCCCCGGCCCCGCGGCCGAGGTCTAGGGTGATCCGTGGGTGACCGCGGTCACTCCCGTCGACAGCACCCCTGGAGGAGACACATGAAGGCCCTGCGGTTCTACGCCCCCGAGGACGTCCGGCTCGAGGACGTGCCCGAGCCCGAGTGCGGGCCCGGCGAGGTCAAGCTCAAGGTGAAGAACTGCTCCACCTGCGGCACCGACGTGAAGATCTTCCACAACGGCCACCAGAACCTCACTCCCCCGCGCACCATCGGCCACGAGATCGCCGGCGAGGTCGTCGAGGTCGGTGCCGACGTCAACGCCACCTACGGCAGCAGCTGGGCCGTCGGAGACCGGGCCCAGGTCATCGCCGCCGTGCCGTGCGGGGAGTGCCACGAGTGCCGCAAGGGCTGGATGGCGGTCTGCCAGAACCAGACCTCGGTCGGCTACCAGTACGACGGCGGATTCGCCGAGTACATGATCGTGCCGCAGCAGGTGCTCAAGGTCGACGGGCTCAACCGGATCCCCGACAACGTCGGCTACGACGAGGCCTCGGCCGCCGAGCCCTTCGCCTGCGCGATCAACGCCCAGGAGCTGCTCGACATCGAGGAGGGCGACACCCTCGTGGTCTTCGGCGCCGGCCCGATCGGCTGCATGCACATCCGCATCGCCCGCGGCGTGCACAAGGTCGGCAAGGTTTTCCTCGTCGACGTCAACGCCGCCCGCCTGGCGATGTCGGCCGACGCGGTGCAGCCCGACGAGGTCATCAACGGCGCCGAGGTCGACGTGGTCGAGCGGGTCATGGAGCTCACCGACGGTCGCGGCGCCGACGTCATCATCACCGCCACCGCGGCCAACGTCACCCAGGAGCAGGCCATCGCCATGGCCGCGCGCAACGGCCGCATCTCCTTCTTCGGCGGGCTGCCCAAGACCGACCCGACCATCACCTGCGACTCCAACGTCGTGCACTACCGCCAGCTGCACATCCACGGCGCCAACGGCTCGGCCCCCGAGCACAACAAGCGCGCGCTGGAGTACATCTCCACCGGCCAGGTGCCGGTCAAGGACCTCATCACCGAGCACGTGCCGCTCGAGCGCGCCCTCGACGCCTTCGCGATCGTCAAGGCCGGCGAGGCCATCAAGGTCACCGTCGAGCCCTAAGCCGTCCCACCGACAGCGACACAGCGGTCCAGGGACGCATGAAGGCCCGCACCCCGAGGGGTGCGGGCCTTCGTCGCGTCCGGTCCCTCCCCCACGGAGGACCGGGTCCGCGACCAGGTGGGACCGTGCCGTTTCCGTCCGGCACGAGCCCACGGTCGGGGGGCGTGCCGGTCAGGCCACGCTCACGGCGGTCCAGGCCGCGGCCACGGCCGACTCCTGGGCGCTGCCGGCGCCGTAGAGGTCGCGGGCGGCGGACAGCGTCGCCGCCCGGGCCTGCGAGTAGGTGGTGCCGGAGGTCATGTAGACCGTCAGCGCGCGGAACCAGATCGCGTCGGCCTGGTCGCGGCCGATGCCGGTGACCGTGGAGCCGTCGCAGGTCGTCGAGCGGTGCGCGACCCCGCCGATCGTCTTGGCGCCCGAGCCCTCGGCGAGCAGGTAGAAGAAGTGGTTGCCCACGCCCGAGGAGTAGTGGACGTCGAGGTTCTTGGTGTCGGCGGAGTAGCAGTTGGGCGAGCTGCCGTCGGCGATGGGGTCGTCCATGCGCCGGAAGCCGACCTTCTCCTTCAGGTCGAACTCCTCGCCGATCAGGTAGTCGCCCGGGTCGGCGGGGTTGGCGGCGTAGAACTCGACCATGGTGCCGAAGATGTCGGAGGTGGCCTCGTTGAGACCGCCCGACTCCCCCGAGTACGTCAGGCCGGCGGTGTTCTCGGTGACGCCGTGCGACATCTCGTGGCCCGCGACGTCGAGGGAGACGAGCGGACCGAAGTTGGTGCCGTCACCGTCGCCGTAGGTCATCTTCTCGCCGTCCCAGAAGGCGTTGACGTAGTTCTTGCCGTAGTGGACCCGGTTGTAGGAGCCCGAGCCGTCCCCGAAGATGCCCTCGCGACCGTGCACGTCGGAGTAGTAGTCCCACGTGACGTCGGTGCCGTACTGCGCGTCGACGCCGGCGGAGTCGGGGTCGCTGGTCGTGCCGTTGCCGAAGCTCGTCGTGGGGCTGGAGACGACCTTGCCGGTGGCGCAGCCGACGCCGAGCACACCGCACAGGGCGGAGTCCTGCTTGCCCGCGAGATCGACGGTGTAGGTGCCGCCGCGGGTCACGTCGCGCAGCTCGTACGCCGACCCCGCGGGGGCGACCTGCAGCGGCACCGTGCCGCCGTAGAGCGACTGGCCGGAGCCGTCGACGGTCTGGATCTGCTCCTCGCGCCGCAGCACCTGCCCGGTGCGGGCGTCGACGTAGCTGGCCAGACGGCTGGGGGTGCCGTCGTCCTGGCGACCGGTCGTGACGACCTCCCACGCGAGGCGGGGCGTGCCGGCCAGGGCGTCGACGACCAGGCGGGGAGCCTGGTCGGCGGAGACCTCCATGCGGGCGATCGAGCGGGTGTCGGCCGCCGGGGCGGTGGCCCGCGCGGCGGCACGGGAGGCCGCGACGGTGGGCGTGACCGCCAGGTCGAGCGGGGTGTCGAGCGACTGGCTCACCCCGCGCCAGGCGTCGGAGGCCCCCTGGTGGACCACCAGGTCCCCGCCCAGCACGGGCAGGCCGCGGTAGGTGCGCTCCATGCGCACGTGGGTGGCGCCGCTGGGGTCGAGCATCGTCTGGGTGGCGCGCACCTGCTGGCCCGGGGCGTCGAGCGCGGCGCGGGGGTGGGCGGCGAGCGCCGCGACCGCGTCGCGCGCCGCGCCGGTGGCGCCGTCGAGCTGCTGCACCGTGCCACCCGCGGCGGGGCCGGCGGACGGGCCCTCCCCGGGGCCCGCGAGCGCGCCGGTGGTCTGGGCGCCGAGCGCCCCCAGCGCCAGCACTGCGGCCGCCGCGATCCCCGTGGTCCTTCTCATGCGTGCATCCCTCTCGCCTGCGCCGTCCGGAGGGACGGCGTCGGGGACGACCCTGCCAAGCGGGGGGCGCGCGCGGAACCGGCGCCGCACCTCAGGTTCGTGCATCGCACGAACCTGCAGATGTCCGCGACGCCGCGTCAGCGCAGGGCCTGCGGACGGATCGCCGGCCAGCGGCGCCCGGCCCCTCGGGTGCCGGTCCGGCCCCGGGGCCGGTCGGCCCCCCGTCGACCCTCAACCCAGGTCGAGCAGGTGCTCCAGCCCCACCGTGAGGCCCGGGCGCGACCCGATCACGCGCAGGGAGGCGAGCACCCCGGGGGTGAAGGAGGCCCGGTCGAGGGAGTCGTGGCGGATGGTGAGGGTCTCCCCCACGCCGCCGAGCACGACCTCCTGGTGGGCCACGAGACCGCGCACCCGCAGGGCGTGGACCGGCACGCCGTCGACGTCGGCCCCGCGGGCCCCGTCGAGCGCGGTCGACGTCGCGTCGGGCGCAGGGCCCAGCCCCGCCTCGCGGCGGGCGGCGGCGACGAGCTCCGCCGTACGACGGGCCGTGCCGGAGGGTGCGTCGGCCTTGTCGGGGTGGTGGAGCTCGACGATCTCCACCGACTCGTAGTGGGGCGCCGCCAGCGCCGCGAAGCGCATCATCAGCACCGCGCCGATGGAGAAGTTGGGGGCGATGAGCACCCCGGTGCCCGGGGAGTCCTCCAGCCAGCCGCGCAGCGTGGTCAGGCGCTCCTCGTCGAAGCCGGTGGTGCCGACGACGGCGTGGACGCCCTCGGCGACGCAGCGCTCGAGGTTGCCCATGACCACGTCGGGGTGGGTGAAGTCGACGACGGCCTCGACCCGCTGCTCGGCCAGCACGTCGAGGGAGTCGCCGGCGTCGACCTGCGCGACGAGCTCGAGGCCCTCGGCCCCGCGCACCGCGGCGCAGACGGCGCTGCCGACCTTGCCGCGCGCGCCGAGCACACCGACCCTCAGGGCTCCCGGGGCGTGCCCCTGCCGACCGTCCTGCGACTGCGCTGCTTCCACGGCGCCAACCTACCGGCCACGCGCTCGCGGACTTCTGGCAGTCTTGCCCCCATGGTGCTGCAGACGATCCCGGCCCGGATCCGCTGGTCGGTCGACCTCATGGACGTCCAGCCGGGTGACCACGTGCTCGAGATCGGCTGCGGACCCGGCGCGGGCGCGGAGCTGATCTGCAGCCGGCTGGAGACCGGCAAGCTCTTCGCGATCGACCGCTCGGAGTCCGGCGTCGACCGCACCAAGCGCCGCTGCGCGCGCTACGTCGAGTCGGGGCGCCTCACCGTGCGCCAGATCGACCTGGCCACGCTGCGGGTGCCGGTCAAGCGCCTGAACAAGGTCTACGCCTTCAACGTCAACCTCTTCTGGGTGCGCGACTGCGCCGACGAGATCGCGCTGCTGCACGAGCGGGTCGTGCCGGGCGGCGCGGTCTACCTCTTCTTCGAGGCCACGCGCCCCGAGGAGGTCCCGACCATCGTCGAGAAGTGCTCCGCCGCGCTCGCCGAGGGCGGCTTCCGCGTGCAGGTCGTGCAGCGCAAGGTGCCCTCGGTCGTCGGCATCGTCGGACGGCGCTGAGCGCGCCGCCCGACGACGCCCGCTGCAGGGCGCGTGGGACGGGGCCGGCTCAGGCCGGCCCGACCACCGCGAGGATCTCGGGGCGGGCGAAGATCTCGGCCGCGATCCGCCGGGTCTCCTCCAGGGTCACCGCGTCGATGCGCTCGATGACCTCGTCGATGCCGAGCAGCTCGTCGTAGACCAGCTCGGCCTTGCCCAGCCGCGACATCCGCGAGCCGGAGTCCTCCAGGCCCAGCACGAGGCCGCCGCGGAGCATGCCCTTGCCGCGCTCGAGCTCCTCGGCGGTGATGCCGTCGGCGGCCACCCGGGCCAGCTCGGCGCGCACCACGGCGAGCACGTCGTCGAGCCTGGCCGGCAGGCAGCCCACCGAGACCCCGACCAGGCCGGAGTCGAGGTGGTGGCTCTCGAAGGAGTAGACCGAGTAGGCCAGTCCGCGACGCTCGCGGACCTCCTGGAAGAGCCGGCTGGAGGTGCCGCCACCGAGGGCGGTGTTGATGACCCCGAGCGCGAAGCGGCGGGGGTCGTTGCGGGTGATGCCCTCCATGCCGAGCACGACGTTGACCTGCTCGAAGGGGCGGGTGGTGGCGACCGTGCCGGGGCGCACGGGCAGCAGCGCCCGCCCGCCGGCCGCGTCGTCCGCGCCACCCGGGGCCAGGGTCACCGGCTCCTCGTCGCCGTCGAGGAAGCCCCCCCGGCCGAAGGCGGCCTCGACCTGCGCCACGACCACGTCGTGGTCGACGTTGCCGGCCACCGCGACCACCATGGTGGCGGGGCGGTAGTGGCGCCGGTAGAAGGCCACGATGCGCTCGCGCGTCATCGCGGTGATCGACTCCTCGGTGCCCGCGATCGAGCGGCCCAGCGGTGAGGTGGAGCCCCACGCCTGCTCGGCGAAGAGGTTGTGCACCACGTCGTCGGGGTCGTCGTCGTGCATCGCGATCTCGTCGAGGATGACGTCGCGCTCGGCCTCGACGTCGTCGGCGTCGATGCGGCTGGCGGTGATCATGTCGCCGAGCACGTCGACGGCCAGGGGCAGGTCGTCGTCGAGCACCCGGGCGTGGAAGCAGGTGTACTCCTTGGCGGTGAAGGCGTTGAACTCACCGCCCACCGCGTCGAGCGCGATGGAGATGTCCAGCGCCGAGCGCTCCGCGGTGCCCTTGAAGAGCAGGTGCTCGAGGAAGTGCGAGCAGCCGTGCAGGGTGTCGTCCTCGTCGCGGGAGCCGACGCCGACCCACACCCCGATGCTGGCCGAGCGGACCCCGGCCATGTGCTCGGTGATGACCCGCAGACCCCCGGGCAGGACCGTACGCCGCACCAGCGACACCACGGCGCCCGCGGCGTCGGTGACGGTCTGCAGCGTGTGGGCCGTGCCCGGGCCGCGGGCGGCGAGCCCGCGGTCGGACGGGGCGGAGGGGCCGGACGCGCCGGCCTGGGAAGCGGTCGACCCGCCCGAGGTGCTCGGGCGGGTCGACCGGGGTGCAGCAACCACGAAGGGTCAGGCCTCCTCGGGGGCGGTCTCCGCGGCGGCGTCGTCGCCGCCCTCGGTCTCCTCGACCACGGGGATCAGGGAGAGCTTGCCGCGGTCGTCGATCTCGGCGATCTGGACCTGGACCTTCTGGCCCACCGCGACGACGTCCTCGACGGCGTCGACGCGCTTGCCGCCGGCCAGGCCGCGCAGCTTGCTGATGTGCAGCAGCCCGTCCTTGCCCGGCATCAGCGACACGAAGGCGCCGAAGTTGGTCGTCTTCACGACGGTGCCGAGGTAGCGCTCGCCGACCTCGGGCATCGTCGGGTTGCCGATCGCGTTGATCGCCGCCTTCGCGGCGTCGGCGGCGGCACCGCTGGTGGCGCCGATGTAGACGGTGCCGTCGTCCTCGATGGAGATCGAGGCGCCGGTGTCGTCCTGGATCTGGTTGATCATCTTGCCCTTCGGGCCGATGACCTCGCCGATCTTGTCGACGGGCACGCGCACGGTGATGATGCGCGGCGCGGTCTCGGCCATCTCCTCGGGCTCGTCGATGGCCTCCGCCATGACGTCGAGGATCGCCAGGCGCGCGTCGCGGGCCTGGGTCAGGGCCGCGGCGAGCACCTCGGCGGGGATGCCGTCGAGCTTGGTGTCGAGCTGCAGGGCGGTGACGAACTCGCGCGTGCCGGCGACCTTGAAGTCCATGTCGCCGAAGGCGTCCTCGGCGCCGAGGATGTCGGTCAGCGCGACGTACTGCGTCGAGCCGTCGACCTCGCCGGAGATGAGGCCCATCGCGATGCCGGCGACGGCGGCGCGCAGCGGCACGCCGGCCTGGAGCAGCGACATCGTCGAGGCGCAGACCGAGCCCATCGAGGTGGAGCCGTTGGAGCCCATGGCCTCGGAGAGCTGGCGGATCGCGTAGGGGAACTCCTCGCGGGTGGGCAGCACGGGCAGCAGGGCGCGGCGCGCGAGCGCACCGTGGCCGACCTCGCGGCGCTTGGGCGAGCCCACGCGGCCGGTCTCGCCGGTGGAGAACGGCGGGAAGACGTACTTGTGCATGTAGCGGCGCGACTTCTCCGGGGAGAGGGTGTCGAGCTGCTGCTCCATCTTGAGCATGTCGAGGGTGGTGACACCCAGGATCTGGGTCTCGCCGCGCTCGAAGAGCGAGGAGCCGTGCACGCGCGGGATCACGCCGACCTCGGCGTGCAGCGGGCGGATGTCGGCCAGGCCGCGACCGTCGATGCGGACCTTGTCGCGCAGGACGCGCTCGCGCACGAGCGCCTTGGTCAGCGAGCGGAAGGCGGCGCCGAGCTCCTTCTCGCGACCCTCGAACTGGCCGGCGAGCTTCTCCAGGACGGCGGCCTTGACCTCGTCGGTCTTGGCCTCGCGCTCCTGCTTGTCGCCGATGGTCATCGCGGCGGCCACGTCGGACTGCGCGGCGGCCTCGACGGCGGCGTAGACGTCGTCCTCGTAGTCGAGGAAGATCGGGAACTCCTGCACGGGCTTGGCGGCCACGTTGGCCAGCTCGACCTGCGCCTCGACCAGCTGCTTGATGAAGGGCTTGGCCGCGTCGAGGCCGCCGGCGACGATCTCCTCGGTCGGGGCCTGCACGCCGCCCTGGACCAGGGTCCAGGTCTGCTCGGTGGCCTCGGCCTCGACCATCATGATGGCGACGTCGCCGGTCTCGGTGACGCGGCCGGCGACGACCATGTCGAAGACGGCGCGCTCGAGCTCGGAGTGCTTCGGGAAGGCGACCCAGCGGCCGTCGATGAGGGCGACGCGCACGCCGCCGACCGGGCCGGAGAAGGGCAGGCCGGAGAGCTGGGTGGAGATCGACGCGGCGTTGATGGCCAGCACGTCGTAGGGGGTGTCGGGGTTGAGCGCCATCACCGTGATGACGACCTGGACCTCGTTGCGCAGGCCCTTCTTGAAGGTCGGGCGCAGCGGGCGGTCGATGAGGCGGCAGGTGAGGATGGCGTCCTCGCCCGGGCGACCCTCGGAGCGGAAGAAGGAGCCGGGGATCTGGCCCGCGGCGTACATCCGCTCCTCGACGTCGATCGTCAGGGGGAAGAAGTCGAAGTGGTCCTTGGGGTGCTTGCCCGCGGTGGTCGCGGAGAGCAGCATCGTGTCGTCGTCGAGGTAGGCCGTGACGGAGCCGGCGGCCTGGCGGGCCAGCAGCCCGGTCTCGAACTTGACGGTGCGGGTGCCGAAGGGACCGTTGTCGATGACGGTCTCGACGGCGGAGATCACGGGCTCAGCCGTGGTGTTCTCGGTCAAGGGGTGTCCTTGTTCTGTGCTCGCGGAGCGGACCGCGGCGTCCCCGCTCGAGGTGGCGGGCGTCTTGCGACGAGGATCCCGCGTGGGTGACCCTCCCGATAGCTGCTGGGAGGGGGCCGGTCTTCGATCGAGGCCCGCAGCGCGTCCGCCTCCTGGCGGGTCTGAGGGCCACTACCGAGGACCGGGCCGACGATGCGGGTCGCTCCTGGTGGGTGGAGATGGTGTGGAGATTCAGTTGTTCCGTCTCCGAGCGTAGTGCCCGGAGCCGTAAATGCGAGGGAGCGGCTGCCCGCGAGGGGCAGCCGCTCCGCCCGTCAACGCGGTGTCAGCGACGCAGGCCGAGACGCTCGACGATCGAGCGGTAGCGGGCGATCTCCGTCTTCTGCAGGTAGTTCAGCAGGCGACGGCGCTGGCCGACGAGCAGCAGCAGACCACGACGGCTGTGGTGGTCGTGCTTGTGCTGCTTGAGGTGCTCGGTGAGGTGGCTGATGCGGTGGCTCAGCAGCGCGATCTGCACCTCGGGCGAGCCGGTGTCGCCCTCGGTCGTGGCGTACTCGGCGATGATCTTCTTCTTGGTCTCCGCGTCGGTACCGATCGACATGCGGTCTCCTTCCGTGCCCGAGGTGGGCGTTCGCTGCGCGGCGCGCCGGGGCCTGTTCTCCCGGGCACTCTCGTTCCGCGGCCGTTGGACGGCGGTGTTCGTGTGAGGGTCGTGCGAGGTGGTGCCGCTGCCCGCGGCGACGGCGTGCGACGTGCTGCGGGCAACCGGTGAAGGTTACCGCGCGCACACCGGGGCCCCCAAAAGGGCGTCAGCCGACGCTCACGTCGACCCAGGCGGGGGTCGCGTCGACGCGACCGCCGCCGTCGCGCGCCCGGGCGCCCATCCGGTAGGACCCCGGCGCGAGCGCCGGCCAGGTCCACGACCAGGTGGTGGGGCTGGCGAAGCGCGCGGCGGGCGTCGAGGCGCCGTCGTTCCAGGTGAAGGGCCCCCACGCCCCGGTCGCGGCGTCCCACCACCGGCCTGTGGCCCGGTCCTGCAGCGCCACGTCGACCCAGCCCACCCCCGAGAGGTCGGTGGCCCGGCCGGCGAGGACGACGTCGCCCGGCGGGAGCGCCTGCCCCGCGGTCGGCGACGTCACCCGGGTCTCGGCACCGGTCCGGTCGGGCTCGGCGAGGTCGACGACGAAGGAGGCCGAGGCGCCGACGGGGTCCTCTCCCCCGCCGGTGTCGACCGCGCGGGCGACCACGACGTACTGCTCCGCGGCCGGCGGGGTCCAGGTCGCGCTCCACGCGGAGGCGGTGGCGCCGGGGGCCGCCAGCGTCGCGGTCGACCAGGTCGGGTCGGCCGCCCAGCCGCTGCCGGTCCACCAGCGGCCGCTGCGCACGTGCTGCACCGCCCAGCGCACCGCGGCCACGCCGCGGTCGTCGCCCGCGTCGCCGGAGAGGGCGACCGTGCCGGGCAGGAGGGTGGTGCCGGGCGGGGTCACGGTGGTGCTCGGCGCCACCGGGTCGGGCTCGCGCACCGAGACCTCGGTGCTGCGCACCGGCGCCGAGACCGTGCCGTCGGCGTCGCGGGCCCGGGCCTCGAGGTGGTAGTCGTGGTCGGTCTCGGCGCCGGGGAAGACCCAGCGCCACCGGGCCGAGGTGGGGCTCCCCGACCACGGGGCCAGACCCCAGGTCTGCGCGGTCGCCCAGGTGGCCGTGGTCGGGTCCCACCACAGGCCCGTGGCCCGGTCGCGCACCGACACCTCCACCGAGGCCAGCGACCGGTCGTCTCCCGCCAGGCCCTCGACCACCACCGGGCCGGGCGTGACCGAGCCCGTGGCCGGCGAGGTCAGGGTCAGCGTGGGCCGTGAGAAGAGGTACGCCGGGCGCGCGCGGCCCGGGTCGAGCACGACGACCCGGTCGTTGGAGGAGTCCGCGACGTAGAGCAGGCCCGCCGCGTCGTGGGTGATGCCGGCGGGGTTGCGCAGCTGCAGCGGACCCGAGCCCACCGAGCCCCAGCGCCCGAGGAAGGCCCCGCCGGTCGTGAAGGCCTGCACCCTCGACTGCGCCTCGTCGGTGGCGTAGACGACGCCGTCGGAGACAGTGACGCCCCACAGGCCGGTGAACTTGCCGGCCGCGGTGCCCCTGCCGCCGAAGCTGCGCAGCGCCGGACCGCCGGTGGGGCCGTAGACGTAGATCTTCTGCTGGTTGGTGCCCGTGTCGGCGACGTAGACCAGACCGGTGGCCTCGTCGACGGCCACGGTCCGCGCGTTGCGCGCGATGGTGGCGACCTGCGCGCCGGTGTCGGCGTCGAGCACCTTGACCTGGGCGCTGCTGTTCTCGTAGGTCGACCCGGGGTCCGCGACGTAGGCGTAGCCGCTGCCGAAGGCCATGCCGAAGGGCTTCTCGAGCATGCCGGGCTCGTTGTTGCGCCGGTTGCCCTCCTCGCCGACCTGGAAGAGGAAGCCGGCCTCGTCGTCGTAGACGAAGATCGTGCCGCCGGCGTTGTTGCTCACCCAGACGCGGTCGCGCGCGGCGTCCACGGCGATGCCGCGGGGGTACTTCACGCCGTAGGGCGGGGTGTTGCCGCGCCCGCCCCAGCAGCCGGTCCACGTGCCGTCGGCGGCGTAGCGGCAGAAGCGCTGGTTCCAGGAGTCCGCCACCCAGACCTCGCCGGTCGCGGGGTCGACGCCGACGTCGCGCGGCTGGCCCAGCTGCCCGCCGGGGCGCTCGGGCAGCGGGGTCGGCTCGACCCCGCGCGAGGCGCCGGTCAGGGGGTCGAAGGCCTGGATGCGGTAGTTGCCGTACTCGCTGACCCACAGGTCACCCTCGGGCCCGAAGGCGAGCTGGCGCGGGGCGACGAGGCGCCCCGGCTCGGTGCCGTGGCCGCCGATCTGCAGCAGCGGTCGGCCGTCGAGGTCGAAGACCTCGACCTGGTCCTGCACCGCGTCGACGACGTAGAGGCGCCCGGCCTCGTCGTCGACCACCACGCTGCGCAGGTCGCCCGAGAGCGCGCCGGGCACGTCGGCCTCGCCGGAGGTGCCGATCGAGCGGATCAGGGTGCCGTCGGGCGAGAGCACCTGGACCCGACGGTTGACGGCGTCGGCGAGGTAGACCCGTCCGTCGGAGCCCACGTCGATGCCGTAGAACTGGCCCGGCTTCTGGCCCGGGAAGGACAGGTCCCACGAGGAGACCTGGGCACCCCCGCCGGGGGCCAGGCGGATCAGCCGCGAGGGGTCGGCGTCGGTGTTCCACAGGTGGCTGTCGAGCACCCACACGTAGCCCTCGTCGTCCACGGTGACCCACGCGGTGTAGGTCTGGGAGCCGGACGTCGGGTCGACCACGACGTCGGGCAGCCGCGTGCCGTCGGCGGCGTAGTGGGCCAGGGTGTCGGGCTTGGGCTTGCCGACGTAGGTCTCGCCGGTGCGCGGGTCGACGGCCACCGAGGCCAGGACCGACTCGGGGTCGCCCGAGGCCGCGCTGGGCTGCGGGAGCACGCCGGTGGAGCGCCAGTCGGCGTCGAAGGTGCGCACCTGGTAGTTGAAGTAGTCGCCGACGATCCAGCGCTGCGAGACGGGGTTCCACGCCAGGCCCCAGGGGAAGAGGCTGGCGCGACCGGTGCCGCCGATGGTGCGCACCAGCGCGGGAGGCTTCCACGGCTCGGCCGCCGACGCTGCGCCGGAGCCGATCCCGGCCCGGTGCGGGCCCGGCGCCGGGAGGAGGGGGAGGAGGGGCAGGGCGAGGGCGAGGAGCGCGACGAGCGCCCCGGTCACCGCACGGCGCGCGACAGGCTTCACCCAGCGAGTCTGCGAGCGCGCCGCCGCACCCGCGACCCCCATTGTGGGGAGCCGGTCCGGGCGGAGCCGGTCCGGCCGGGCTCCCCCGGCCCGGACCCGCTCAGCCCTCCAGCAGCGCGAGCACCGCGGCCCGCGCGGCCTGCGGGTCGGGCGCCGAGAGCGCGGCCTCCGCGGCCTCCTCGCACGTGGCCATCGACACGGTGCCGAGGCGGGCGCCGACCGACCGCACCGCGGCCGAGGCCATCGACAGCGAGGTGACCCCCATGCCGACCAGCGCGCAGGCCAGCAGCGGGTCGGCCGCGGCCTCGCCGCACACCCCCACGGGCTTGCCGGCCTCCTGGCCCGCGTGGGCGGTGATGGCGATCAGCTGCAGCACCGCGGGCTGCCACGGGTCGGTGAGGTGCGCCAGGTCGGTGGCCATGCGGTCGGCCGCCATGGCGTACTGCGTGAGGTCGTTGGTGCCGATCGAGAGGAAGTCGACCACCTCGAGCATCCGGTGGGCGAGCAGGGCGGCGGAGGGCACCTCGACCATGACCCCGGCCTTCAGCCCGCGGGAGCGCACCGCCTCCGCGAACCCGGCCGCCTCGGCGACCGTGGCGACCATGGGCGCCATCACCCAGGTCTCGGTGCCGGTGCGCTCCGCAGCAGCGGCGATGCCGTCGAGCTGACGCTCCAGGAGACCGGGGTTGTCGAAGGAGAGCCGCAGCCCGCGCACGCCCAGGGCGGGGTTCTCCTCCCCGTCGTGGGTGGCGAAGGCGACCGGCTTGTCGGAGCCGGCGTCGAGGGTGCGCACGACGACGTAGCGCTCACCGGAGAAGGGCGACAGGACGTCGGAGTAGATGTCGGCCTGCTCCTCGACCGAGGGCTCCTCGGTGCGGTTGAGGAAGCACAGCTCGGTGCGGAAGAGCCCGACGCCCTCGACGGGGCCGGTGGCCGCGCCCGCGGCGCTCTCGCCGTCGGCGACGTTGGCCAGGATCTTCACGCTCGTGCCGTCGGTGGTGCGCCCCGGGCCGGTCCAGCCCTCGACCGCCGCGCGGACCTCGCGGTCGGCCGCGACCCGGCGGGCCGTGTCGGCCTCGTCGGGGTCGAGCTCGACGACGCCGGTGGACCCGTCGACCAGCAGGCGGGTGCCCGAGCGCAGGCCCATGGCGCCCGCCGTGCCGACCACGCAGGGGATGCCGAGCTGGCGCGCGATGATCGCGGTGTGGCTCGTGGGCCCGCCGCGCTCGGTCACCAGCGCGACGACCACCGTGGGGTCGAGTCCCGCCGTGTCGGAGGGCGCGAGGTCCTCGGCCACCAGCACCGACGGCTCCTGCGGCGTGGGCACGCCCGGCTCGGGCTCGCCCACGAGGTGCGCCAGCACCCGGCGCTCGATGTCGCGCAGGTCGGTGACCCGCTCGGCCATCAGCCCGCCCATCTGCGTGAAGACACCCACGAACTGCTCGACGCCGGCGGCCAGGGCGCTCAGCAGGTCCTCACCGGAGCGCAGGTGCTTGCGCACGGCGATGCGCAGGCCCTTGTCACGGGCCAGGCCCGCGCTGGCGGTGAGCACCTCCGCGGCCGCGCCGTGGGCGCTGCCCGCGCGGCGCTCGAAGCCGGCCGCGACCGCGCCCGCGGCGTCGTCGTAGGCCCGCAGGGCGGCCTCCTCGTCGAGGGAGGCGCCGTCGAAGGCCTCGATGGCGGCGGGGCTGATCTCGGAGCGGACCACGAGCGCGGGCCCGGTCGCCAGCCCGGGCACCACCGGGGTGCCGAGGAGCTGGTCGGTGGACGTCTGGGTGACCATGGCCACAACTTATCCCCGGAATCACTTGACAGTCAAACAGAAACGGGGATAAAACAACATGAACGCAGAACCACGCCGGCCGAGCCGGTGACCGACCAGACCGGCAGGAGCCGGCAACCGAGAGGGGGGACGAGGGCAATGTACGCAGAGGAACGCCAGCAGGCCATGGCCCAGCTCGTCGCCGACCGCGGCCGGCTGTCGGTGACCGCGCTCGCCGAGACCTTCGAGGTCACCACGGAGACCGTCCGCCGCGACCTGTCGGCGCTCGAGCGGATGGGCCTCGTGCGGCGTGTCCACGGCGGGGCGATCCCGGCCCACACCCTCGCCGCCATCGAGTCCGGCCTGCTCGAGCGCGACCAGGCCAACGTCGCGCAGAAGGACCGCATCGCCCAGGCCGCGCTCGACCTGCTGCCCGCGCCCGGCTCGGTCGTGCTCTTCGACGCCGGCACCACCACCGCCCGCCTGGCCAGCCTGCTGCCCCGCGACCACCAGCTGATCGTGCTCACCCACTCGGTGCCGATCGCTGCCCGCCTCGCGACCGTGCCCCACATCGAGCTCCACCTGCTGCCCGGACGCGTGCGCACGACGACGCAGGCCGCCGTCGGCGCCGACACGGTGGCCGCCCTCGAGCTGGTGCGCGCCGACGTCGCCTTCGTCGGCACCAACGGCATCACCGTGGGCCACGGCCTCAGCACCCCCGACCACGACGAGGCCGCCACCAAGCGGGCCATGGTCGCCGCCGCACGCCAGGTCGTCGTCCTCGCCGACGCCGCCAAGGTGGGGCAGGAGGCCCTGGTGCGGTTCGCGTCGCTGGAGGACGTCGACCTGCTCGTCACCGACGACGCCATCGACCCCGAGCACGCCGTCGGGCTCAAGGACCACGACGTGGAGGTCGTCATCGCATGATCGTCACCCTGACGCCCAACCCCAGCCACGACCGGACGGTCACGCTCGACGCCCCGCTCGAGCGCGGCGCCGTGCAGCGCGCGGCCTCGGTGCTCTCGCAGGCCGGTGGCAAGGGCGTGAACATCTCGCGCGCCTCCGTGGCCGCAGGAGTGCCGTCGATCGCGGTGCTTCCCGCACCCTCCGACGACCCCTTCGTGCTGGAGCTGCTGGCCGCCGGGATCGACTGCCGCCCCGTCGACGGCACGGGCAGCCCGCGGGTCAACATCACCATCACCGAGCCCGACGGCACGACGACCAAGCTGAACAGCCCCGGGCCCGACGTGACCCCCGAGGTGCTGCGGGCGCTGGTGGACTCGCTGCGCCGCCGGGCGGGCAGCGCCGACTGGATCGTCCTGGCCGGCTCGCTGCCCCCCGGCGCGCCCAGCTCCTGGTACGCCGAGGTCGTCACCGCCCTGCGCGACACCCCCGCCCGGGTGGCGGTCGACACCAGCGACGCCCCGCTGCGCGCCCTCGTCGACGCCCTGCCCGGGGCGGCGCCGTACCTGATGAAGCCCAACGGCGACGAGCTGGCCTCCTTCACCGGCGGCGACGCCGAGGAGCTCGAGCGCGACCCGCACGCCGCGGCCCGCGCCGCCCGGCTGCTGGTCGACCGCGGGGTCTCCACGGTGCTCGCCACCCTCGGCGGCAACGGCGCCGTGCTCGTGACCGCCGACGGCGCGTGGCACGCCTCTCCCCCGCCCACCACCGTGGTCTCCACGGTCGGTGCGGGCGACTCCAGCCTCTTCGGCTACCTGCTGGGCGACCTGCGCAAGCACTCGCCCGCCCAACGACTCGCGCTCGCCGTCGCCTACGGCAGCGCGGCCGCCGGACTCCCCGGCACCACCATCCCGCTGCCCGCCCAGGTCCGCCCGGACCTGGTCGCGGTGCGCGACCTGCTCGACACCCAGGAGGGTGAACGTGTCTGACCTCATCACTGCCGACCTGGTCCGCCTCGACGCGGACCTCGGCTCGGAGAAGCACGACGTGATCCGTGCGCTGGCGGCGACGGTCGGTGAGGCCGGCCGCGCCACCGACGTCGCGCAGCTCGCCGACGACGCGATCGCCCGCGAGGGCACGTCGCCCACCGGCCTGCCCGGCGGCATCGCCATCCCCCACTGCCGCACCGCCGGCGTGGAGGAGCCGACGCTCGCCTTCGCCCGGCTCTCGCCGCCGGTCGACTTCGGCGCCAAGGACGGGCCCGCCGACCTCGCCTTCCTCATCAGCGCTCCCGCGGGCGGCGACGCCACCCACCTGCAGCTGCTGACCAAGCTGGCCCGCGCCCTGGTGAAGCCGGCCTTCACCGACGCCCTGCGCGCCGCCGAGACGCGCGAGGAGGTCGTGGAGATCGTCGCCGACGTGCTCGGCACGGCCCCCGCGGCCAAGCCGGCCCCCGCGGCCGCGGCCGCCGCGGGCTCGTCGGCGTCCGCCGGCGTCGCCACCGCCACCGCGCCCGCCGCCGCCACCCCGGCCGCCGCCACCGCCACCCGGCGCCGCCTGGTCGCCGTCACGGCGTGCCCCACCGGCATCGCCCACACCTACATGGCCGCGGAGGCCCTCGAGGCCGCCGCCGAGCGGGCCGGGGTCGACCTCGCCGTCGAGACCCAGGGCTCGGCCGGCTCGACGCCGCTGGGCGCCGACGTGATCCGCCAGGCCGAGGCCGTCATCTTCGCCGTCGACGTGGGGGTGCGCGACCGGGCCCGCTTCGCCGGCAAGCCGTTGGTCTCCTCGGGCGTCAAGCGGCCGATCGACGCCGCCGACGCCATGATCGCCGAGGCGCTGCGCAACGCCGACGACCCCGGCGCTCCGCGCGTCGAGGGCTCCGGCTCCGACGCGGGCGCCGGCTCGGGTGCCGGCACCGGCGGCGGCGAGACGTGGGGCGGCCGCACGCGGCGGGTCCTCATGACCGGCGTGTCCTACATGATCCCGTTCGTGGCCGCCGGCGGTCTGCTGATCGCCCTGTCGTTCCTCTTCGGCGGCTACGAGATCGTCGGGCCCTACGGCGAGATCGCGGTCAACAACACGCTGTTCAACCTGCCCGACGTCGACGCCCTCGGCCTCGACCACGCCCTCTTCGGCTCCGGCCTCATGGCCTACATCGGCGCGCTCTTCTTCATCATCGGCAAGACCGCGTTCATGTTCTTCATCCCCGCCCTGGCCGGCTACATCGCCTACGCCATCGCCGACCGTCCCGGCATCGCGCCCGGCTTCATCGTCGGCGGTCTGGCCGCCAACATCTTCGGCGTCGTCGACGGCGACGGCGTCGGGGTGCCGGCCACCGGGTTCCTCGGGGCCATCGTCGGCGGTGTGCTCGCCGGCGTCATCGCCCACTGGATCGGCTCGTGGAAGGTGCCCTCCTGGG
This sequence comes from Nocardioides sp. P86, assembly GCF_023712465.1. Classification (NCBI taxonomy): domain Bacteria; kingdom Bacillati; phylum Actinomycetota; class Actinomycetes; order Propionibacteriales; family Nocardioidaceae; genus Nocardioides; species Nocardioides sp. P86. The sequence goes on from NZ_JAMAYE010000001.1 coordinate 573,045, forward strand.
CGCGCGGCCTGATGCCCGTGCTGGTCATCCCGCTGCTGACCTCGATCATCGCCGGCCTGCTGATGCTGGTCGTCCTCGGCCGCCCGATCGGCTGGCTGATGGACCAGCTCAACGACGGTCTGAACTCGATGAGCGGCAGCTACGCCATCCTGCTCGGTGTCGTGCTCGGCCTGATGATGGCCTTCGACATGGGCGGCCCGCTCAACAAGGTCGCCTACTCCTTCGCCGCCGCCGGCGTCGGCGGCGCGGCCCTCGCGGCCGACGCCCCCGAGCTCAAGATCATGGCCTCGGTCATGCTCGCCGGCATGGTGCCCCCGATCGCGCTGGCCCTGGCCACCGTCGTGCGGCCGAAGCTCTTCACCCAGCCCGAGCGGGAGAACGGCAAGGCCGGCTGGCTGCTGGGCGCCTCGTTCATCACCGAGGGCGCCATCCCGTTCGCGGCGGCCGACCCGCTGCGTGTGATCCCCTCGATCATGCTCGGCAGCGCCGTCACCGGCGGCCTCTCGCAGGCCCTCGACGTCAGCGTCCGGGCACCGCACGGCGGCATCTTCGTGCTCTTCGCCGTCGACGGCGTGCTGGGCTTCATCATCGCCCTGGTCGCCGGCGTGCTCGTCGGCGCGGCCGCGGTCATCGTGCTGAAGTCCACGGCCAAGGACCCCGCTGTCGCCCCCGTCGCCTGACCCCGCCACACACCCGCCCGCACCCACCCCCTCCGAAGGAGCACCATGCCCAGCAAGACCGTCACCGTCGGCTCCGCCGTCGGCCTGCACGCCCGCCCCGCCGCGATCATCTCCGAGGCGGCCGGTGAGCTCGACTCCGAGGTCATGCTCGCCGTCGAGGGCGAGGAGCCGGTCGAGGCCAGCTCCGCGCTGCTGATCATGACCCTGGGCGCCGGCAAGGGCGACTCGGTCACCGTCTCCGGTGACTCCGAGGCCGACGTCGAGGCCATCGCGGCCCTCGTCGAGAAGGACCTCGACGCCTGACGTCGTCCCACCCCGCGCGACCAGACCGGCCCGGCGCCCCCACGGGGGTGCCGGGCCGGTCCGCGTCCCGGACGGTCCGGGGCCAGCGGCGGGTGCCAGGGCGTCCGGGGGCGGCGCCGGGGTCCGCCGCGAGCGGGAGGGGGTCAGGCCGCGGTGCGGGCGCGCAGCGCGAGGTAGACCGCGCGCATCCCCACGGCCCGCTCGACGTGACGGGTGACGCCGGAGAAGAACTGCTCGCGGTAGGTCTCGTCGGTGACCGCCGAGACCGTGAAGTAGAGACCGGAGAAGGCGGCGAGGAAGAGCGCGACCTTCACCAGCTCCACCGAGACGCTCGGCAGCCAGGTGAGGCTCGTGATGCTCTCGCGGGCGGTCCAGGCCAGCTGCACCTGCTCCCCCATGGCCAGGGAGCCGAAGAGCAGGAAGAAGGCGAAGACCATCGCCACCAGCAGCAGCACCTGCACGGCCTGGATGACCAGGAGCACGAGCACGAGGTTCCACCGCTCGAAGCCGGTGACCTCGGCGCGGGACGCAGGATCGGCCGTCGCGTCGGCGAGCAGCTCCTCGCAGGCGGCCTCCAGCGGTGTGCCCCGGCAGGCGCGCCGCAGGAACGCGTCGTCGACCGCGTCGTCGGCGCGGTCGACCTCCTCGGGCAGCCGCACCAGCAGGAAGGCCACGGCCAGGCCGCCGAGCAGCAGCACCAGCAGCCACAGCACGCCGGGGGCGAGGCTGGCCGAGAGCTGCCACACCTCGGCGTTGATGAAGAGGAAGGTCATGAAGAGCAGCAGCAGCGGCAGCGCCCGGGTGGCCATCGGCAGCAGCAGCCGCAGGCTGCCGAACGTCCGGCCCAGCGCCCAGGCGAGGATCGGGCGCAGTCGCAGCGCCGTGAGGGCGTACCAGCCGAGGGCCGCCAGCCCGAGCGAGACGAGCAGCGCCGGCGCCGCGCTGAGCTCACCCACCAGCCACGCCAGCAGACCGCCCAGTGTGCCCGCCACGACCGCGACGACCAGTAGCAGGGGTGCGGTGCGGCCGGGCTTGAGGGCCTGGCGCGCCGCCGCACGCTCGGAGGGCACGAAGTAGGTCAGGCCGTTGCGGGCGAACCACGTCTCCGCGGCCGCGAGGTCGGTCGGGGTCGACGACTCCCCCATCAGCCGAGCAGCAGGTCGCGGGCCCGCGCGACGTCGTCGGCCATCTGCACCAGCAGCTCCTCGACCGAGGCGAAGGCGGTCATGCCGCGCAGGCGCTCGACGAAGGAGACCTCGACCTCGACGCCGTAGAGCTCGAGGTCGGTGCGGTCGAGCACGTAGCTCTCCACGCGCCGGTCGCGCTCCCCGGCGAAGGTCGGGTTGGTGCCGACGCTGATCGCGGCGGGCAGCGGGTCGCCCGTCGCGCCGACGCGGCGCAGCCAGCCGGCGTAGACGCCGTCGGCCGGGGCCGCGACGCTCGCGTCGATCGGCACGTTGGCCGTGGGGTAGCCGAGCTCGCGCCCACGCTGGTCCCCCTGCACCACGACGCCGCGGACGGCGTAGGGCCGACCGAGCGCCTCGGCCGCGCCGGCCACGTCGCCGGCGGCCAGGCACGTGCGCACGTAGGTCGACGACCACACCATCGGGCCGCCGTCGAGCGGGATGCCCTCGGCGGCGAAGTCGTGGCGCAGCCCCTCCTCGACCAGCGTGGTCACGTCGCCGGCGGCCTTGTGGCCGAAGCGGAAGTTGGCCCCGACCACGACGCTCGCGGCGTGCAGCGCGTCGACGAGGACCTTGACCACGAACTCCTCCGGGGTCCAGGCCGCCACGGCGCGGTCGAAGGGCAGGGCCAGCACGGCGTCGGCGCCGGCCTCGTCGAGCAGCGCGGCGCGTGCCTCCATCGTGGTGAGCGTCGTCGGCGCGTGCTCGGGACGCAGCACGGCCATCGGGTGCGGGTCGAAGGTCACCGCGACGACGGGGCGGTCGCCGGCGAGCGAGCGCGCCCTCGCCAGCACGCGACGGTGACCGAGGTGGACGCCGTCGAAGTTGCCGACCACCACGACCGAGCGCGGCTGGTCCGGGGGGACGTCGTCGAGGGAGCGCCAGATCTGCACGGTCAAACCCTAGACCCGGGCCCTCAGACGAAGACGGCGACCGCCCGGGCCCGGTCGTCGCGGGGCTCGTAGAGGGCCAGGAACTCCCCCGCCGGGTCGAAGAGCGCGGTGAGGCCGTCGAGCGCCAGGTCGAGCGGGCGCCCGATGCGCACGTCGCCGGCCTGACGCGCGTCGAGGTCGAGGCACGCGAACGCCGCGCGGGCGGCGGCGGCGACCGGCAGCAGTGCGCCGGGACCCCGCTCGGCCAGCTGCTCCAGGGTGGTGGCGACCGTGAGGTCGTAGGGCCCGACGGCCGTGCGGCGCAGCGCGGTCAGGTGGCCGCCCACGCCCAGCACCCGACCCGCGTCACGGGCGATGGCGCGCACGTAGGTGCCGCTGGAGCAGCGCAGCGCGACGTCGACGTCGACCACGTCGGTGGTCGGGGACGCGCCGGCGCCGTGCCCCGTCACCGCACCGCCGGGCACCCGGCGCACGTCGAGGACCGTGAGCTCGTGGACCGTGACCGGGCGGGCGGCGAGCTGCACGTCCTCGCCGTCGCGCACGCGCTGGTAGGCGCGCTTGCCGTCCACCTTGATGGCCGAGACCGCGGTCGGCACCTGCTCGATGTCGCCGACGAAGCCCGCGAGGCTCTCGCGCACCGCCGCCTCGTCGAGGTGACCGGCCGGCGTGGTCGAGACGACCTCGCCCTCGGCGTCGTCGGTGGTCGTGGCGACCCCGAGGCGCACGGTGGCGGCGTAGGCCTTCTCGGTGAGCATGAGGTGGCCCAGCAGCCGGGTCGCCCGGTTGGCGCCGAGCACGAGCACGCCGGTGGCCATCGGGTCGAGCGTGCCGGCGTGGCCGACCTTGCGCGTGCCGAGCGCCCGGCGCGCCCGGGACACCACGTCGTGCGACGTGATGCCGCCGGGCTTGTCGACGACCAGCAGGCCGGCGAGGTCGGTCACCGGAGCTCGTCGCCCCCGGCGTCGGGCTCCGCCGCCGAGGCGCCGTCCGTGGCGACCCCGTCCACGTCGTCTGCCTCGTCGTCTGCCTCGTCGTCGGCCTCGCGGGGCTTCTTGTACGGGTCCTCCCCGCCGGCGTACGTCGCACCGCGCGCAGCGGCCACGGCCTCGTCCTGGGCCCGGGCACGCGCGAGGACCTCGTCGAGCTGCCGGGCGGTGTCGGGGAGCGCGTCGGCGACGAAGGTCAGCGTGGGCACGTGACGCATGCCGAGCTGCTTGCCGACCTCGGAGCGGATCAGGCCCTTGGCCGACTCCAGCGCGGCGGCGGTGCCGGCCCGGGCGGCCTCGTCGTCGCCGTCGGCGCCGAGCACGGTGTAGAAGATCGTGGCCTGCTGGGTGTCGCCGGTGACGCGCACGTCGGTGACGGTGACGAAGCCGAGGCGCGGGTCCTTGACGCGACGCTCGAGCATCTCGGCGACGATGACCTGGATCCGGTCGGCGATCTTGCGGACTCGGGGGCTGCTCATGTTCTCACTCTCTCGCACGCCCGACTGGGGCGCTGGCTGGCGGTGGCCTCGCGGACCGGCTCGGAGGGTCGATCAGGAGCGCGGGATCTCGCGCATCTCGAAGGACTCCACGACATCGCCGATCTTGATGTCCTGGAAGTTGCGCAGCACCAGACCGCACTCGAAGCCCTCGCGGACCTCGGAGGCGTCGTCCTTCTCCCGGCGCAGGGAGGACAGGTCGAGGTTGTCGGCGACCACGGCGTTGTCGCGCAGCACGCGCGCCTTGGCGTTGCGTCGCACGACACCGCTGGTGATCATGCAGCCCGCGATGTTGCCGATCTTCGACGAGCGGAAGATCTCGCGGATCTCCGCCTGGCCGAGCACCGACTCCTCGTAGACCGGCTTGAGCATGCCCTTGAGGGCCGCCTCGATCTCCTCGATCGCCTGGTAGATGATCGAGTAGTAGCGGATCTCGACGCCTTCCTTGTCCGCCATCTCGGTCGCCTTGCCCTGGGGCCGGACGTTGAATCCGATGATGATGGCGTCGGAGGCGGCGGCCAGGTCGACGTTGGTCTCGGTGATCGCACCGACACCGCGGTCGATGACCCGCAGGCTGACCTCGTCGCCCACGTCGATGTGCGACAGGGCGTCCTCGAGCGCCTCGACCGAGCCGGACACGTCGCCCTTGAGGATGAGGTTGAGCTCCTGGCTCTCGCCCTTCTCCATGGAGGCCATGAAGTCCTCGAGGGTGCGACGCACGCGGCGCTTGGCCTGCATGGCCGCCCGCTCGCGCGACTCGCGCTTCTCGGCGATCTGGCGGGCCATCCGGTCGTCCTCGACGACGATGAAGTTCTGACCCGCGCCGGGCACGGCGGTCAGACCCAGCACCATCGCGGGGCGCGACGGGTCGGCCTCGGTGATATTCTCGCCGTGCTCGTCGAGCATGGCCCGCACGCGGCCGTAGCCGGCGCCGGCGACGATCGAGTCGCCCACGCGCAGCGTGCCGCGCTGGACCAGCACCGTGGCCACCGGGCCGCGGCCGCGGTCCAGGTGCGCCTCGACCACGAGGCCCTGCGCGTCCTGCGTGGGGTTGGCCCGCAGGTCGAGCGAGGCGTCGGCGGTGAGGACGACGGCCTCGAGGAGCTTGTCGAGGTTGAGCTCGGACTTGGCCGAGACGTCGACGAACATCGAGTCGCCGCCGTACTCCTCGGGCACGAGGCCGTACTCGGTGAGCTGGCCGCGGACCTTGGTCGGGTCGGCGTCGGGCTTGTCGATCTTGTTGACCGCGACCACGATCGGCACACCGGCGGCCTTGGCGTGGTTGAGCGCCTCGACCGTCTGCGGCATGACGCCGTCGTCGGCCGCGACCACGAGGATCGCGATGTCGGTCGCCTGGGCACCACGGGCACGCATGGCGGTGAACGCCTCGTGACCGGGGGTGTCGATGAAGGTGATGCGACGCTCGTCGCCGTCGACCTCCGCCGCGACCTGGTAGGCACCGATGTGCTGCGTGATGCCGCCGGCCTCCTTGGCCACGACGTTGGCGTTGCGCAGCGCGTCGAGCAGCTTGGTCTTTCCGTGGTCGACGTGACCCATGACGGTCACGACCGGCGGCCGGATGACCAGGTCGCTCTCGTCGCCCTCGTCCTCGCCGAACTCCAGGTCGAAGGACTCGAGCAGCTCGCGGTCCTCGTCCTCGGGGGAGACGACCTGGACGACGTAGTTGAGCTCCTCGCCCAGCAGCTCGAAGGTCTCGTCGTTGACCGACTCGGTGGCCGTGACCATCTCGCCGAGGCTGAAGAGCATCTGCACGAGGGAGGACACGTCGACGCCGATGCGCTCGGCGAAGTCGGTCAGCGAGGCGCCGCGGGGCAGCTTGACGGTCTCGCCGTCGCCCTTGCGGACGCGCACGCCGCCGATGGTCGGCGCCTGCATCGCCTCGAACTCCTGGCGACGCGCCCGCTTCGACTTGCGACCACGACGCGAGGGACCGCCGGGGCGACCGAAGGCACCCTGCGTCTGACCGCGCTGGCCGGGACGACCGCCGCCGGGACGACCGCCACCGGTGGGGCCGAAGCCGCCGGGACGACCCGGGGCACCGCCGCCGCCGGGGCCACCGCGACCGGGGGCGCCGGGACGACCCGGGGCACCGCCGCGACCGGGGGCACCCGGGCGACCCGGAGCGCCGGGACGACCGCCCGGACCCTGGCCGAACGCGGCCGGGGACTTGGGCATCATCGCGGGGTTGGGACGGGGCATGCCCGAGCGACCCGGCGCACCGCCGTCGCGACCGGCCGGCGGACGCGGCGGACGCTGGTCACCGGCGCTCGCGCCGCCACCGGCACCGCCGGGAGCGGGCGCGGCGGGACCGCGGTCGCCGCCGGGGGCCGGGGCGGAGGGCCGACGGCCCATGCCCTGGTTGGACGAGAAGGGGTTGTTGCCCGGGCGCGGCGCGCCGGGGCGGCCGACCGGACGGGGTGCCGGCGACTTGGGGGCACCCGGAGCGGGGGCCGCCTTCGCGGCGGGAGCGGCGGGTGCTGCGGGGGCGGCCTTGGCCGCGGGTGCAGCCGGCGCCGCGGGGGCGGCCGGAGCCTCCGGAGCCGCGGGCGCCTGCTTGCGCGGGGCCGGCTTGGGGCCCGGGCGCGGGCCCGACGGGGCGGGCGCGCTCGGTGCGGCGGCGGCCGGCGCGGCGGCCGGAGGCGTCGACGCCGCCGGCTGGGCCGGGGCGGCGGGCGCCGGGGCGGCGGGCTTCGCCGCAGCGGCGGGGCCGGGCTTGGCGGCGGGGGCGCTGGGTGCGGGGGCGGCGGCGGGGCCGTCGCTCTTCAGCTGGGGTCCGATCTCCTTGCGGAAACGCATCTCCGCAGGGAGCTCGACGGTCGAGCTCGCCGACTTGACGAACTCCCCCATCTCCTTGAACTTCTCGAGAACGAACTTGCTCTCGACACCGAACTCCTTGGCGAGCTCGTGAACGCGGGTCTTGGCCACAATTCTCCTAATCGGCCCCTCGACCCGGTCGGGTGTCTACGAGAGGCGGTGGTGGTGGTGCAAACTCATCGGAAAGAACTCATCGAGTGCTCATGAGCTGCTGCTCCAGTCCTGGTCGTTCGATCCGGAAGTGGATCTGCTGGTCGATCGTGATCGGTCGTCGTGCTCGCGGGCTGCGACCCACTCCCCCACCGGCGCGCTGCCCGGGCCGTCGGTGAGCCGGAGGGCCCGCCCGAACGCCTTGCGTCGCACCGCGAGGTCGTAGCAACCGGTGGTGGGGTGCAGGTGTGCTCCCCGGCCGGGCGCGGTGCCGTCGGGATCGGGCACGACGACCGAGCGGCCGTGCGCGTCCGAGCCGGCGGTGACCCGCAACAACTCGCGCTTCGCGGCCCGGGTCCGACAACCCACGCAGGTCCGGACGGGGCCCTCGAGGGGCCGGTCGTCCGGGGAGGTGCGGGAGCTGTCTGGTCGAGCCACTGTGACGATCCTAGCCCGACACGCCCGACCTTTCCGAACCGGCGCCACGGTGCGGCGCCGCCGGAGCCCCCGGACGGCACCGGGTCCCGCCGGTCGCCCGACCGGTCAGTCGCCCGGTCGCTCGGTCGGCGCCTCGTCGGAGCGGATGTCGATGCGCCACCCCGTCAGGCGGGCGGCCAGGCGGGCGTTCTGCCCCTCCTTGCCGATGGCCAGGGAGAGCTGGAAGTCGGGCACGACCACGCGCGCCGAGCGGGCGGCGAGGTCGACGATCTCCACCGAGGTCACCCGGGCCGGGGACAGCGCGCTGGCGACGAGGGTCGCGGGGTCCTCCGACCAGTCGACGATGTCGATCTTCTCGCCGTTCAGCTCGGCCATCACGCTGCGCACGCGCTGCCCCATGGGCCCGATGCACGCCCCCTTGGGGTTGATGCCGGTGGTGCCGGGGCGGGCGTGCACGGCCATCTTCGTGCGGTGACCGGCCTCGCGCGCGATCGCGGCGATCTCGACCTGACCGCTGGCGATCTCGGGCACCTCGAGGGCGAAGAGCTTCTTGACCAGGTTGGGGTGGCTGCGCGAGAGCGTGATCTGCGGGCCGCGCATGCCCTTGCGCACCGACACCACCAGGCACTTGATGCGGCTGCCGTGGGTGTACTGCTCGCCCGGGACCCGCTCGCCCACCGGCAGCAGGGCCTCGAGCTTGCCCAGGTCGACCATCACGTCGTCGGGGTTGCGTCCCTGCTGGACGACCCCGGAGATGATGTCGCCCTCCTTGCCGGCGAACTCCCCGAAGCGGATGTCGTCCTCGGCGTCGCGCAGGCGCTGGAGCATGATCTGCTTCGCCGTCGTCGCCGCGATCCGACCGAAGCCGGCCGGGGTGTCCTCGAACTCCCCGACCTTGACGCCGTCGTCGTCGAGCTCGGCGGCGAGCACCGTGACGTGGCCGCTCTTGCGGTCCAGCTCGACCCGCGCCTGCTCGCTGGCCCCCGGGGACTTGTGGTAGGCCGTGAGCAGGGCCTGCTCGATCGCCTCCACCAGCACCTCGAAGGAGATCTCCTTCTCGCGCTCCAGCATCCGCAGGATGCTCATGTCGATGTCCATCAGGCGTCCTCCCCCTCGTCGTCCCCGTGCTCGGTGTCGTGCTCGGTGTCGTCCTCGGCGTCCCCGGCCCCGTCGGGCTCCTCGGAGCCGGCCCGGCCGCCGCCCGGGCGGTTGAACTCCACCTGCACCAGCGCCTTGGCCACCTCGGCGTAGGTGACCAGCTGCTGCTGGCCCGCGACGTCGAGCGTGGCGGTCTCCTGGCCGGTGTCGGTGATGCGACCGGTCATGCTCGTGCCGTCGGCGAGGGTGACCTTGACCAGGCGGTCGGTGTTGCGGCGCCAGTGGCGCGGGAGCGTGAGCGGGCGGTCGACGCCGCGGGAGGTGACCTCGAGGGTGTAGGGGTGCTCGCCCATCACGTCGGACTCGTCGAGCACCCGGTTGACCTCACGGGTGGCCTCGGCGACGTCGTCGAGGGTGACCCCGCCGTCCTGGTCGACCGCGACCCGCAGGACCCGACGCTTGCCGGCGGGGGTGATCTCCACCGCCTCCACGTCGAGCCCGAGAGCGGCGAGGGGGCCGGTGAGCTCCGCCTCGATCCGCTCGCTGTCCTGTCGTGTGCTGCTCACGGGTCGCAGCCTCCCTCTTCTCTTGTGTGCACTGCCGTCCGGCCCACGGTGGAGACCCACCGGGTCGGGCGGTCCACGATAGCCCGTGGGCCGACCCCTCCGCCCATCGCGGGCGACCGCGCGGCCGCGGCCCGGCACCGGGTCGCGCTAGGGTCGTGCGGTGCCTGCGCCGCTCCGTCGAACCACCACCGGACCGGCCGCGTCGGCCGGTGCGTCGCGGCGCTCGGTGCTGACCGGCCTCGCCGGCGCCGCCGTGGTCCTGCCGGCGGTCGGCGGGTGCAGCGGCGGAGACCCGGCTCGCACCGCTCCGACCCCGGCCGACCCACGCCCACCCGGCAGCGCCGGGGAGCAGGACGGGTCCGCCCCCGGCGCCGACGGCGACCTCGTGACGACGGTCGTCGCCGACCTCGCCGCCGCCCGCGCCCTCGCGGAGAGGACCGTGCGCCGCCACCCGGGCCTGCGGTCGTCGCTGCGCCCTGTGGCGGGACTGCACACGACCCACCTCGACCTGCTCGGAGGTGCGCCCGCCGACGACGCGCGCCGGGACGACTCCCCCGTGGCCCCCGGGGCCGGTGCGGCGCTGCTCGGCGTACGACGGGGCGAGGAGCGGCTGGTGCGGCGGCTGACGACCTGGGCCGTGGCGGCCGAGAGCGGCGAGCTGGCCCAGGCGCTGGCCGCGATGGCTGCGGGCACCGCGCAGCGCCTGGCCGTCCTCCCGGCGACGCCACCTCGCGGGGGTGCGGCGTGAGCGGCCCCGCGACCTCGGACACGACGGCGCAGGACGGCGCCGGCCGAGCCGCGCTCGTCGCCGCGCTCCAGGCCACGCTCGAGGGCGAGCACGCGGCCGTCTACGTCCTCGGCGTGCTCGGCGCCCGCACCTCCGCATCGGCCTCCCCCGAGCTCTACGCGCGCCTCCAGGGGCTCTACGCCGCGCACCGCGCGCGTCGCGACGACCTCAGCGGCGCCCTGCTCTCCCTCGGCGAGGACCCGGTCGGGGCCGCGGTCGCCTACGACGTGCCCGGGCCGTCTGGGCAGGGACCCGGCGCGGTCACGGACACCGCCCGCGGCGTCGAGGCCCGGTGCGCGCAGGCCTACGCCGCGCTCGTCGGGAGCAGCACCGGGGCGCGACGCCGGTGGGCCGTCGACGCGCTGCGCGTCACGGCGGTGGGGCTGCTGGACCTGGGCGGCTCGCCGGAGGCGCTGCCCGGCACCGCCTGAGCCGTAGCACCGCGTGCGACCCGCGGCGGCCGTGGCCGCCCGGTGGGCGCACCGCCCGTCGACCCGGCCGGAAATGCGACGATCCGCGAACTCGCGTCGTCGAGGAAGTCCCGAGATCTCCCCCGAGGACGCGAGTCCGCGGACCGTCGTGGCCGGGGACGTGGCCGGTGCTCACGCGGATCGGTGTGGGTCCGTCCCGCGCTACGTGCAGAATCATGCAACGCGCCGCCGGAGCGTCGCGAGCCGCGCGGCTCCTCAAGAAGTTGCATTGCACAAACCTGCAGAACGGCAGGTCCGTGCAAGCGGCACCTACCTGCCACACGCACGCACGGCCCGTCCCGCGGTGCGGGACGGGCCGTGCGTGAGGGCCGAGCGTGACGGGCTGCGGCGAGCGGGCGTGGATCAGCCGCGGTAGGCGGTCCACATCTGCTGGCTGCGGGTCGCCTGGCCCGCGGTGAACATGGTGTAGCAGGAGTCGTAGCTGTAGTCCATGAAGTTGTGGATGGGGTCGAGGCCCGGCAGCGTGCAGGAGTCACGCCCCTCGGGGCAGCCCGTGGTCGAGCTCGACTGCGCGGGGGTGTCGCCCACCTCGTCGTTGGTGCTCGTGCAGCCGCCCTGGAAGGTGTGGTAGAGCCCGAACCAGTGACCGGCCTCGTGGGTGGCGGTCTCGCCGAGGTTGTAGTTGGTGGCCGCGCCGCCCGGCAGCGAGGTGTACTGCACGCGGATGCCGTCGATGCCGGGGTTGCGCTTGTAGTCCCACGGGAAGGTCGCGATGCCGAGGTAGTCGAAGTCGACCAGCCAGATGTTCAGCGCGTTGGCCCCGCCCTTGCGGGTCTGCTTGCGGTAGGTGGCGCTCTGCTTGTCCTGGTGCCACTGGGTGTTGTTGAAGCGGTCGACGCCGGCGAGGGTGAACTGGAACCCGGTGTCGGCGGCCTCGGTGGACTTGCCCCCGCTGAAGCTGGTGTTCATGACCGCGATCTGCTGGGCGATCTGGCTGTCGGTGACGTCGCCCCCGCCGTTGGCGTCGCGCATCACGTGGACGTAGACGGGCACGGTCGCACCCACCGCGCGGGCGCCGGGGCGGCGCTCCTGCTCGAGGCGCTCCTGCTCCAGGCTCTCCTGCTCCAGGCGGCGCTGGAAGTCCCGCTCGATCCGCTCCTGCTCGAGCGCGTCGATGGCCCGGTGGTCGCGCACGCGCTCGCCGCCGCGGGCGGCGGCCGCCTCGTCGTGGCCGTGGGCGTCGGCGACGACGCAGTCGCGCGAGACGTCGCCGGTGGTCATGGCCTGGGCCGGCGCGAACGAGCCGAGGGCCAGGGTGGTGAGGAGGAGCGCGCCCGGCCCGAGGACGGCGGCGGAGCGGCGGAGCTGGCGGGTCATGCCCATGGAGTGGAGATCCTTCGTGCGGGCCGGCGTTCGTCGCGGCCAGGTGGGCCGATCCTGCAACAGAACCACCGGCCGCAGCGGCCCCAGGGCGCTGCACGTTCGTGCAATGCAGGAACGTGCAGGAGATCGTGCAGCGCGTCGCCCCGGCGCGCGGCGCGGCGCCGGGGTCAGGCCCAGCCGCGCACGACGTCGAGCACCCCGCCGATGCTCGACACCACCGCGTCGGGCACGCCCTCGGTGTGGCCGCGCTGCTCGTCGGGGATGGTGCTGTGCGGCACGTGGACGGCGCGCAGACCGGCCTGCTGGGCGCCCCACACGTCGTCGAAGAGCCGGTCGCCGACGTAGACGCACCGCGTCGGGTCGCTGGCCCCGACGGCGTCCATCGCGGCCCGGAAGGCGTGGCGGGACGGCTTGGTCCAGGCGATCTCCGAGGTGTAGACGTCACCGTCGAGCAGGTCGAGCACGCCGTCGCGCTCGAAGAAGCCGCGGTGCCAGGCGCGCGGCCAGATCGTGTTGGAGAGCACCCCGACGAGGATCCCGTCGGCACGCAGCGCCTCGAGGAGCGGTCGGACCTCGGGGTCGGTGGCGGTGTGGGGCTCCCAGAAGGCGCGGTAGGCCTCGAGCAGCTCGGGGTCGTGGGCCAGGCCGGCCTCGTCGAAGAGGTCGGCGACGGTGGCGCTGCGCTGGTGGTCGCGGCTGCGCCCCCACACCACGGCACCGGCCTCGTGCAGGCGCGCGGCGTGGACGTCGTCGCCGTGCTCCGACTCCACCACCGCCCGAGCGAGGGCCAGCGACTCGGCGTGGAAGTCGACGTCGTGCCACTGCGTCAGCGTGCCTCCCCAGTCGAAGAGGACCGCCTCGACGCCGCCCATCGCGCCTGCTCCCCTCAGGCGCGGACGAGCCGCACGAGGTGGTCGACGACGTGGTCGGCGGCGACGTCCTCACGCCCGCCCGAGGCGCGGTCGCGCACCTCCACCGTGCCGGTCTCGGCCAGGCTCTTGCCGACGACCACGACGGTCGGCACGCCGATCAGCTCGGCGTCCTTGAACTTCACGCCGGGGCTGACCTTGCCGGTGCGGTCGTCGTAGAGCACGTCGAGCCCCTGGCCCGACAGCTCGTGGGCGATGCGCTCGGCCGCGGCGAGGACCGCCTCGTCCTTGCCGGCCGCGACCAGGTGGACGTCGGCGGGCGCGACGTTGCGCGGCCAGGACAGCCCGCTCCCGTCGAGGGTGCCCTCGGCGATCGCGGCCACCGCGCGGGTGCACCCGATGCCGTAGGAGCCCATCGTGACCGTGACCAGCTTGCCGTTCTCGTCGAGCACCTTGAGGTCGAGCGCGTCGGCGTACTTGCGTCCGAGCTGGAAGATGTGGCCCATCTCGATGCCGCGCGCGGTCTCCAGCACGCCGCCGTCGGTGCCGCCGCAGGCGGGGCACAGGTCGCCGTCGCGCACCTCGGCGGCCTCGATGGTGCCGTCGGCGGTGAAGTCGCGGCCGGCCACGAGGTCGAGCACGTGGCTGCCGTCGACGTCGGCGCCGGTGACCCAGCGGGTGCCGTCAACGACCCGGGGGTCGACGACGTAGCGGATGCCGGAGGCGCTCTCCTCGCCCAGCACGCCGGGGCCGATGTAGCCCTTGACGAGCGCGGGGTGGGCGGCGAACTCGGCCTCGCCGAAGGGCTCGACCTCGATCGGCTCGAGCTGGCCCTCGAGCCGCTTCTGGTCGACCTCGCGGTCGCCGGGCAGGCCGATGGCGAGCGGCTCGCGCGTGCCGTCGGGGTGCTTGAGCACCACCAGTACGTTCTTCAGGGTGTCGGCGGCGTGCCAGGGGCGGTCCTCGCGGGGGAACGCCTCGTCGAGGTGGGCCACCAGCGAGTCGATGGTGGGGGTGCCGGGGGTGGCCTCGGCGTGCGCGGCGGGCGCGTCCTCCCAGCCGGAGGCGGGCGGGGTCAGCACCTCGACGGCCTCCACGTTGGCGGCGTAGTCGCAGCGCGTGCAGCGCACGTAGGTGTCCTCCCCCACGTCGGCCTTGGCGAGGAACTCCTCCGAGCGGGAGCCGCCCATCGCGCCCGAGGTGGCCTTGACCACGACGTACTCGAAGCCGAGACGGTCGAAGATGCGCACGTAGGCGTCGCGGTGGGCCTGGTAGCTGGCGTCGAGGCCGGCGTCGTCGACGTCGAAGGAGTAGGAGTCCTTCATCGTGAACTCGCGTCCGCGCAGGAGGCCGGCGCGGGGACGGGCCTCGTCGCGGTACTTGGTCTGGATCTGGTAGATCGAGAGGGGCAGGTCCTTGTAGGAGGAGTACAGGTCCTTGACGACGAGGGTGAACATCTCCTCGTGCGTCGGGCCGAGCAGGTAGTCGGCGCCCTTGCGGTCCTTCAGGCGGAAGATGCCGTCGCCGTACTCGGTCCAGCGGTTGGTGGCCTCGTAGGGCTCCCGGGGCAGCAGTGCCGGGAAGCTGAGCTCCTGGGCGCCGATGGCGTCCATCTCCTCGCGCACGATGGCCTCGACCTTGCGCAGCACCTTGAGGCCCAGCGGCAGCCAGGAGTAGATGCCGGGCGCGGCGCGACGGATGTAGCCCGCGCGCACCAGCAGGCGGTGGCTGGGCACCTCCGCGTCGGCGGGATCGTCCCTCAGGGTGCGCACGAACAGGGTCGACATCCGCAGGATCATGGGCTCAGCGTAGGGGTGGTGCCGCCGACGGCACGAACCAGTTGTCCGCTCCCCGCGGGAGCGGGCACAACCGATCACGCCGGGCGCGCGTCTCCACCAGGAGCCCGGACCCGCCGGGCCACCAGCCCGGGAGGACCGACCACCCATGGACCGCACCCGCACCCGCACCCGACGGCTCCCCTCCGCGCTCGCCGCGGCAGCCGCCCTGGCCGCCCTGTCGTGCTCGACCCTCGCCGGGCCGGGCGCCGGCGCGGCGAGCGCCGAGGCGGCGACGCCGGTCGCGCCCGGCTCGCTGACCCGTGGCGCCGACCCGGCGGTGCCCGTGCTCGCGGGACGCACGATCACCGACGGTGAGCGCACCGTCCGCGTGCCCGGCCGCTCCCCCTCCCTGCTCGGCGCCTCCGGCGACGGGTACGTCGTCACCACCGGGCTCGACGGGCGCCGACCGGTGCTGCTGCTCGACGGGTCGGGGCGCCACACCCTCGTCGACGACCTCGGCACCGACGACGCGCGGCTGGCCTCCGACGGCTCCGTCGTCGTCCTCACCCACTACCGGTTCGCCGCGCAGAGGTCACGGGTGCGGGTCCTCGACGTCGCCACCGGGTCGATCGCGCAGCGCCGAGGGTTCGAGGGCTTCGCGAACGTCCTCGACGCCGACGCCACCCGGGTCGTCGTCTCCACCTTCCCTCCCCGCGCCACGATGCTCTGGGACCTGGCCGCGGACCGGGTCGAGCTCGTCGGCCGGCAGCCGGGCTACGCCGCCTCGCTCGCCGACGACCGGCTCGCGGTCTACACCGGCGACCCCTACCGGGGCGGGTGCAGCCGCGTCGTGCGGCTGCAGGACCCCTCGCGGACGCTGTGGCGCTCGTGCGAGGAGCGGGTGACGGCCTTCGCCCCGGGCGGTGAGCGCCTCGCCACGGTCGGTCTGCTGGCCGACGGCCGCGGCCCGCAGGACGTGTGGGCGCGCGGCACCGACGGCACCCTGCTGCAGCACTACACCGTGGCCGGCTGGTTCGGGCTCGTGCAGTGGGAGGACACGACCGGGCTGCTGCTCGACAGCCACGGGGTGAGCCGAGCGGCGCTCGTGCGCTGCGACACCGACGCCACCGTCACCGACGGCGGGTGCGAGCGGGCCGGGGACCTGAGAGCCGTGACCGCAGGGTCCTGACAGCCGGTCGGTCCGGTCGGGCCGCGCGGCTCAGGCGCCGCGGGCGACCTTGAGCGCCACCCGCACCAGCTCGGCCTGCAGCGGCAGCCGGGCCAGGGTGCCGGCGCGCAGCACCGCGCTGCGGCTGCGGCGCGCGTCGGCGGCCATCTTCACGTTGCCCGGGAAGACCCCGACCAGGAGCGCGGCGCTGGCCCAGCCGGCGGCGCGGCGCGTCGCCGGCACCGCCATGCCCGCGGCGCACGCCAGCTCGGCGACGCCACTGCCCCAGATGACCTCGCGGTGGGCCGGCACCCACGCGGGCATCAGCGGCTCGAAGGTCTGCGGTCGCACGAGGTGCACCACACCGCTGGTGACGAAGGCCCCGGCGAGGAGCTTGGCGGCGAGGGGCAGCGGAGCGGCGGTGGGTGCGGGCACGGCCCGAGGCTAGTGGGCCGCGGGGGCGGGGAGCTGGCCGGCTCAGAACATGACGGTCGAGAAGCGCGCGGTCTCCTCGAAGCCGACCGCGGCGTAGGTCCTGCGGGCGGGCTCGTTCCACTCGTTGACGTAGAGCGACACCGTCGGTGCGATCTCGGCGCGCACCAGCTCGGCGACCGCCGCCATGCCCGTGACGGCCAGCCCCTCGCCGCGACGGTCGGCGGGCACCCAGACGCCCTGCACCTGCGCGGCGTGGGGCGAGGCGCAGGCGACCTCGGCCTTGAAGACGAGCCGGCCGTCGTCGAAGCGGGCGAAGGACCAGCCCCGGCTCACCAGCTGCGCGACCCGGGCGCGGTAGAGCTCCGCACCGCCGCCCTGCTCGGGGGAGACGCCCACCTCCTCGGTGTACATCGCCACGCACGCGGGGTAGAGCTCGCCCATGTCGGCGCGCGTCGTGCGCCGTACGCCCGGGTCGGGGGCGACGTCGGGGGTGCGGGCGAGCTCGAGGTGGGGCTGGCGCCACCGGGTCTCGCGGGGCCGGCCCCACGACGAGGCGAGGTGACCCCACAGCACCTCGACGGCCTCGTGGGGGCCCACGATGGTCGACACGCTGCGCCCGCGGGTCAGTGCGCGCTCCGCGAAGGCGCGGGCGTCGTCGGCGGTGGCGCCGATCGGCACCAGGTTGGCGCCGACGTGGCACGCGGCGACGAGGCGGCCGTCGACGAAGCGGCCCCACACCTCCCCGCCCAGCCAGCGGGGCTCCAGGTTGGTCGTGCGCGCCCGGTAGTCGGCGAAGACGTTGACCACGGGGTCGAGCTCGACGAGCGCGAGGAACTCGTGGAGGTCGGCCGCCCCCAGGGGGCGCACGCCGTGGCGGGTGGTCAGCACCCCTGGAGCCTAAGGCCCCGAGGGCGTCACCGAGTCACCCCGCCGTGGGTGGGCCCGGGTGAGGCGGCGCCGGTGGCTGCGCTCAGCCGACGCTGACCTCGGCGGCGGCGCCGTCGACGGCCTCCATGCCCTCGGCGATGCGCATGGCCTCCTCGATGAGGGTCTCCACGATCTGCGACTCCGGCACGGTCTTGATGACCTCGCCCTTGACGAAGATCTGGCCCTTGCCGTTGCCGGAGGCGACGCCGAGGTCGGCCTCGCGCGCCTCGCCCGGACCGTTGACGACACAGCCCATGACGGCGACGCGCAGCGGCACCTCCATGCCCTCGAGACCGGCGGTGACCTCCTCGGCGAGCTTGTAGACGTCGACCTGGGCGCGGCCACAGCTGGGGCACGAGACGATCTCGAGCTTGCGCGGGCGCAGGTTGAGCGACTGCAGGATCTGGATGCCGACCTTGACCTCCTCGACCGGCGGGGCCGAGAGCGAGACGCGGATCGTGTCGCCGATGCCCTGGCTCAGCAGGGCCCCGAAGGCGGTGGCCGACTTGATGGTGCCCTGGAAGGCCGGGCCGGCCTCGGTGACCCCGAGGTGCAGCGGCCAGTCACCGGCCTCGGCGAGCAGCTCGTAGGCGCGGACCATCACGACGGGGTCGTTGTGCTTCACCGAGATCTTGAAGTCGTGGAAGTCGTGCTCCTCGAAGAGGCTGGCCTCCCACACCGCCGACTCCACGAGGGCCTCGGGCGTGGCCTTGCCGTACTTGTCCATGATCCGCTTGTCGAGCGAGCCCGCGTTGACGCCGATGCGGATGCTCGTGCCGCGGTCCTTGGCGGCCCGGGCGATCTCCTTGACCTGGTCGTCGAACTTGCGGATGTTGCCCGGGTTGACCCGCACCGCGGCGCAGCCGGCGTCGATCGCGGCGAAGACGTACTTGGGCTGGAAGTGGATGTCGGCGATGACCGGGATCTGCGACTTCTGCGCGATCGCGGGCAGGGCCTCGGCGTCGTCCTGGCTCGGGCAGGCCACCCGCACGATGTCGCAGCCGGTCGCGGTGAGCTCGGCGATCTGCTGCAGCGTGGAGTTGATGTCGGACGTCAGCGTCGTGGTCATCGACTGCACCGAGACGGGCGAGTCGCTGCCGACCCCCACCGAGCCGACCTTGATCTGGCGGGTGGGGCGGCGCGGGGCGAGCACGGGCGGCGGGGCCGACGGCATCCCCAGGTTGATCTCGGTCATGCCCCCAGGCTACTGCGCACCCCGCAGGGCCTCAGAACGGCGTGGCGACGGGGGCGACGAGGTCGCCGACGATGAGCACGACGCCCATGACCAGCAGCGCGGAGGCGACGACGTAGGCGACCGGGAGGAGCTTGGCGGCGTCGACGTAGCCGGGGTCGGGCCGACCGCGCAGGCGGGCGGCGCCGCGACGGATCCACTCCCAGGTGGCACTGGCGATGTGGCCGCCGTCGAGGGGCAGCAGCGGCACGAAGTTGAAGACGCCGATGAAGAAGTTGAAGCCGGCGATCAGCGAGAGCAGGAAGGCGACCTTGTCGCCGCCGGGGATCTGCTCGGCCGAGCTGACCTCGCCCGCGATCCGGCCGCCGCCGACGATGCTGACCGGGCTGTCGGCCGCGCGCTCCTCGACGCCGACGATGGCCTGGCCGACCTCGTAGACCTTGACCGGGAGGGTGACCAGGGCCTGCACGGTGTCCTTGGCCATGACCCCCATCTGCTCGAGGGTGTAGAGCGGGCCGCCTCGGGTGACGACCAGCTCGACGGTGGGCGTCACGCCCAGGAAGCCGACCTGGCGCAGGGTCTCGTCGGTCTCCGAGGTCGGCCGGGTCTCCACCGTGGTGCTGGTCGTGCCGGTGAGCTCGCGGCCGTCGCGCTCGTAGCCGATGACGGCCTCGCCGTCGGCGTTGTCGCGGATCAGCTCGCGCAGCTGGTCCCAGCCGGTGACGGCCGTGCCGTTGAAGGAGGTGATGGTGTCGCCGGGTCGCAGGCCGGCGTCGCTGGCCGGGCTGGCCGGGTCGTCGGCCGCGCACTCACGGCCCTCGTCGGAGTAGGGGATGACGCACTGCGAGACCGTGTCGACGACCGGCGCACCGGCCTCGGGCTCGATGGTGCGGGTGCCGTAGGTGCCGAAGACGATCCAGAACAGGAAGAAGGCGATGAGGATGTTGACCGTGGGGCCGCCGGCCATCACCACGATCTTCTTCCACGAGGCCATCTTGTAGAAGAGACGGTCGCTGTCCTCGGGGCGCACCAGCTCCCACTCCGCCGCGCGGGCGTCGGAGATGAGCTGGGTGAACATGCCGGTGTTGGACTTGCGCACGCGGGTCACGGTGTTGCCGTCGGCGTCGACGGTGGTCTCGTCGGCCAGCTGCGCGGCGCCGGGCGGCAGCATGCCGACGATCTTGACGTAGCCGCCGAGCGGGATGGCCTTGACGCCGTACTCGGTCTCGCCGACCTGCTTGCTCCACACGGTGGGGCCGAAGCCGATGAAGTACTGCGTCACCTTCCCGCCGAAGCGCTTGGCCGGGATCATGTGACCGAGCTCGTGCAGACCGATCGAGACCAGGATCGCGACGACGAAGACGAGCACGCCGAGGAGGTAGAGCAGGGCGGTGGTCATCGGCTTCCTCGGCTCGTGGAGCGGATCGTGGCGCGGGCCGTCTCACGGGCCCAGGTGTCGGCAGCGAGCACGCCGTCGAGGGTGGGCTGCTCGTCCGAGGGTACGTCGTGACCGCGCAGCACCGCAGCGACCACGTCGACGATCCCGGTGAAGCCCAGCCGGCCGTCGCGGAAGGCCGCGACGCACTCCTCGTTGGCGGCGTTGTAGACCGCGGGGGCCGTGCCGCCGCGGCGACCGGCCTCGCGGGCCAGGGCGACGGCGGGGAAGGCCTCGTCGTCGAGCGGGTCGAAGCGCCACGTCTGCGCCGTCGACCAGTCGACGGGGGCCGCGGCGCCGGGCACCCGGTGGGGCCAGGCCAGGCCGAGCGCGATCGGGATCATCATCGTGGGCGGGCTGGCCTGCACCAGCGTGGAGCCGTCGGTGAACTCCACCATCGAGTGCACGACGCTGGTCGGGTGCACCACGACCTCGATGTCGTCGTAGGGCACGCCGAAGAGCAGGTGGGCCTCGATCACCTCGAGGCCCTTGTTGACCAGGGTCGCGGAGTTGATCGTGATGACCGGCCCCATCGACCAGGTCGGGTGGTCGAGCGCCTCGGCCGGGGTGACCTCGGCGAGCTGCTCGCGGCTGCGCCCGCGGAAGGGCCCGCCGCTGGCGGTGAGCACGAGCCGGCGCACCTCCTCGCGCGCCCCGCCGCGCAGGCACTGCGCGACGGCGGAGTGCTCGGAGTCGACCGGCACCACCTGGCCGGGAGCCGCCGCGGCCAGCACCAGCGGGCCGGCCATGATCAGCGACTCCTTGTTGGCGAGGGCCAGCGTCGAGCCCGACTCGAGCGCGGCGAGGGTCGGGCGCAGCCCGACCGCTCCGGTGATGCCGTTGAGCACGACGTCGGCGCCGAGACCGGCGGCCTCGACCGACGCCTCCTCCCCCAGCCCGCTGTACGCCGGGCGCAGCTCGGCCACCTGCTGCGCGAACAGCTCGGGCTGGCCGCCCCCGGCGCTCAGCCCGACCACGCGGAACCGGTCGGGGTGGGCCCGCACGAGGTCGAGGGCCTGGGTGCCGATCGAGCCGGTGGAGCCGAGGATGACGATGTCGCGACGCTCACTCACGCGCGCCAGTCTCCCCCGTCGCGCCCGGGCCGGCCGCGGGGCCCCGCGACCGGCCACGCGAGCGGCCCCGCGAGCGGCCCGGCGGGCGGCCCGGCCGGGCTCACCGTCAGGGTGCGACCGGGGTGACGGGCTCGGCGTCGGGGGCGGTGGCGGCGAAGGCCTCGGCGACGACGTCGAAGGCCTCGTGCAGCAGCGCGTCGGGGATCGACAGCGGCGGCAGGAAGCGGAAGACGTTGCCCCAGGTGCCGCAGGTGAGCACCACGACGCCGTTGCGGTGGCAGTGGGCCGCGACGGCGGCGGTGCGGGCGGCGTCGGGGGTGGTCGTGCCGGGCTCGCACAGCTCGATGGCCATCATGGCGCCGCGACCGCGGACGTCGGCGACGACGGGGTGCTCGGCGGCCAGCGCGGTGAGGCGCTCGGTCATCAGCGCGCCGAGGTCGCGGGCGCGACCCACGAGGTCGTGCTCGCGCATCTCCTCGATGGCGCCCAGCGCGGCGGCGCAGGCCAGCGGGTTGCCGCCGTAGGTGCCGCCGAGGCCGCCGCCGTGCACGGAGTCCATCAGCTCGGCGCGGCCGGTGACGGCGGCCAGCGGCAGCCCGCCGGCGATGCCCTTGGCCGTGGTGACCAGGTCGGGCACGACGCCCTCGTGGTCGCTGGCGAACCAGTCGCCGGTGCGGCAGAAGCCGGACTGGATCTCGTCGGCGATCAGCACGACGTCGTTGTCGGTGCACCACTGCGAGAGCGCCGGCAGGAAGCCCGGGGCCGGCACGACGAAGCCGCCCTCGCCCTGCACCGGCTCGATGACGACGCAGGCCAGGTTGGTGGCGCCCACCTGCTTCTCGATGACGTCGATGGCGCGCGCGGCCGCCTCGGGGCCCGAGAGCCCGTCGCGGAAGGGGTAGGACATCGGGGCGCGGTAGACCTCGCCGGCGAAGGGCCCGAAGCCGTGCTTGTAGGGCATGTTCTTGGCCGTCATGGCCATCGTGAGGTTGGTGCGGCCGTGGTAGGCGTGGTCGAAGACGGCCACGGCGTCCTTGCCGGTGGCGACGCGGGCGATCTTCACGGCGTTCTCGACGGCCTCGGCGCCGGAGTTGAACAGGGCCGACTTCTTGGCGTGCGAGCCGGGGGTGAGCTCGGCGAGGGCCTGCGCGACGTCGACGTAGCCGTCGTAGGGCGTGACCATGAAGCAGGTGTGGGTGAAGGCCTGGACCTGCTCGGTGACGTTGCGGACCACCGCGGGGGCGGCGTTGCCGACCGTGGTGACCGCGATGCCCGAGCCGAGGTCGATGAGGGAGTTGCCGTCGACGTCGACGAGGACGCCGCCGCCCGCGGCGACCACGAAGACGGGCAGGGTCGTGCCCACGCCGTCGGCGACGTAGGCCTTCTTGCGCTCGAGGCGCTCGAGCGAGGCCGGGCCGGGGATCGCGGTGACCAGGCGCCGCTCCTGCGGCAGGCCCACGTTGGTGGCGGGGCCGGTCGGGGTGGTCGGGGCGTGCTGCTGGGTGTCGGTCACGAGTCCATCTCCTTCATTCCCCACGGGCTGCCGTAGGCCGTGAGCAGGTCGAGGAAGGGTAC
The DNA here is from genome assembly GCF_023712465.1 of Nocardioides sp. P86. Classification (NCBI taxonomy): domain Bacteria; kingdom Bacillati; phylum Actinomycetota; class Actinomycetes; order Propionibacteriales; family Nocardioidaceae; genus Nocardioides; species Nocardioides sp. P86. The sequence goes on from NZ_JAMAYE010000001.1 coordinate 595,728, forward strand.
GGCGTCGAAGGCCTCGGGGCCCAACACGCCGGCCCCGCGCCACACGCCGGTGGCGAGCAGCTCGAGGGCGACCACGGGGTTGACCGCGGTCTGCCACACCACGCACTGGTGGCCGTACTCCTGCATCGTCCAGGCGTTGTCGACCACGTGGTAGAGGTAGGTCGACCGGGGCGCGCCGTCCTTGCCGAGGCCGGTGACCCAGAGCCCCGCGCAGGTCTTGCCGCGCATCCGCGGGCCCACGGTGGCCGGGTCGGGCAGCACCGCGGCGACGACGTCGCGCGGGCTGACCTCGACGCCCTTGACGCGCACCTTCTCGGTGCGGTCGAGGCCCAGGGTGTGCAGGGCCTTGAGGATGGAGATGAACTCCTCGCCCAGGCCGTACTTGAAGGTCGCGCGCCGGCAGTCGATCCAGCGCGGCATGAGGAGCACCTCCTCGTGCTCGACGTTGACGCACTCGACCGGCCCGATGCCCTCGGGGAAGTCGAAGACCTCGGGCTCGCTGAAGGGCGCGGTGGTCGACCACTGCCCGTCCTGCCAGACGACGGGCGGGTTGAGGCACTCCTCGATCGTGGTCCACATTGAGAACGACGGCGCGAAGACCTCGTTGCCGTCGTCGTCGGTGACCACGAGGTTGGCGCCGTCGCGCGTGCCGAGCTCGTCGATCTCGCTGAAGAGGTGGTCGGCGGCGTAGCGGGCGAAGACGTCGGACAGGCCCGGCTCGACGCCGATGCCGACCAGGGCCAGCCGTCCGGCGGCCTCCCACTCCCCCGCGACCGCGAACTGCTCGTCGCCGAGCTTCACACCGCACTGCTCGTACGGCGCCTCCGGGTGCGGTCGCGAGAGCGACATCGCCATGTCGAGGTAGTCGGCCCCCGCGGCGAAGGCGCCCTCGAAGACCGGCATGTCGAAGACCGGGTCGACCGCGTTCATCACGTGGGTGATCCGGTGCTCGCGGCACAGCGCGCTCACCGAGCCCGCGTCGGAGGCGTCGACGCGCGCGGCGGCGTACCGCTCGTCGGTCGCGGCGGCGCTCTGCGCCTTGGCCTCGTCGTAGTCGGCGACGACCAGGGCCTCGAAGAAGTCGCGGCGCGCGGCGATGGCCGCGAAGGCCGAGCCGACGCCGCCGGCACCGACCAGGAGGATGCGCATGGGGCTGCTCACCGGGCTGGTCACCGGGTCACTCACCGTGGTAGCTCATGACGTGCTTGACCCGGGTGTAGTCCTCGAGGCTGTAGGCCGAGAGGTCCTTGCCGTAGCCGGAGTGCTTGAAGCCGCCGTGGGGCATCTCGGAGACGAAGGGGATGTGGGTGTTGATCCACACCACGCCGAAGTCGAGGCGCTTGGACATGCGCAGGGCCCGGGCGTGGTCGGCGGTCCACACCGAGGACGACAGCCCGTACTTCGTGCCGTTGGCCCAGCGCAGGGCCTCGGCCTCGTCGGAGAAGCGCTGCACCGTGATGACCGGGCCGAAGATCTCGGTCTGCACCTGCTCGTCGTCCTGGCGCAGCCCCGAGACCACGGTCGGCTCGTAGAAGTAGCCCCGCTCGCCCTGGCGGGCACCGCCGGTCTGGAGCGTGGCGTGGTCGGGCAGCCGGTCGACCATGCCGCTGACGCGGGCCAGCTGGTCGGCGTTGTTGAGCGCGCCGTAGAGCACGTCCTCGTCGTCGGGGAGTCCGGTGCGGGTGCCGCGGGCGGCCTCGGTGAGCGCGGCGACGAACTCGTCGTGGACCCCGGGGGCGACCAGCACGCGGGTGGCGGCGGTGCAGTCCTGGCCGGCGTTGAAGTAGCCGGCCTCGGCGATGGCCGCGGCGGCACGCTCCACGTCGGCGTCGTCGAAGACCACGACCGGGGCCTTGCCGCCGAGCTCGAGGTGCACCTTCTTCAGGTCGGCGGCCGCGGCCCCCGCGACCTCCATGCCGGCGCGCACCGATCCCGTGATCGAGACCATCTGCGGTGTCGGGTGCTCGACCAGGCGGCGGCCGGTGTCACGGTCGCCGCACACGACGTTGAGGACCCCGGGCGGCAGGAACTCCTGGGCCAGCTCGGCGAGCAGCACCGAGGTGGCCGGGGTGGTGTCGCTGGGCTTGAGCACGATGGTGTTGCCGGCGGCCAGCGCCGGGGCGATCTTCCAGATCATCATCATCAGCGGGTAGTTCCACGGCGTCACCTGGCCGATGACGCCGATCGGCTCACGGCGGATCCACGAGGTGTGGTCGGCCATGTACTCCCCCGCCGACTTGCCCTCCAGCAGCCGCGCCGCCCCGGCGAAGAAGCGGAAGTGGTCGACGCCGACCGGGAGCTCCTCGGTGGCGGTCAGGCCCAGTGGCTTGCCGGTGTCGCGCGACTCCACGCGCACGAACTCCTCGCTGCGCCGGTCGAGGGCGTCGGCGATGCCCAGCAGCGCGGTCATCCGCTCCTGCGGGGTGGTCTCGCCCCAGGTCTCGAAGGCCCGGTCGGCGGCGGCGTAGGCGCGGTCGACGTCCTCGGCGTCCGAGAGCGGCGCGGCGGCGTAGACCTCCCCCGTCGTGGGGTCCTCCACGTCGTAGGTGGCGCCGGAGGCGGCGGCGACGAGCTCGCCGTTGACAACGTTCTGGAAGGTCTGGTCGGCCATGACCGGAGCCTAGTCAGAACACAACGGAATCTGTAGACCTCCGCCCGATCCGATGCGAAATCGGTCGTGACCGTGACCTCAGACCGCGAAGACGCACGCTCCGTCGACCCAGGTCGAGGTGACCTGGGTCGCCCCGACCTCCTCGACGGGCCCGAGGAACGGGTCGCGGTCGAGCACGACCAGGTCGGCCACCGCCCCGGGCGCCACCGTGCCGGCGCCGACGTCGTCGCGGCGGTTCACCCACGCGCTGCCCGAGGTGTAGGCCGCCAGCGAGGTCGCGAGGTCGAGCGCCTGCTCGGGCAGGAAGGCCTCGGTGCCGCCGCGGCCCGCCTCGTCGCGCGCCCAGCGGTTGACCGCGACGTGCACCGCCTCGAGCGGGTGCGGCGTCGAGACCGGCCAGTCGCTGCCGGCCACGAGCCGCGCACCCGTGCGGTGCAGGGAGCCGAAGGGGTACTGCCACCCGGCCCGCTCCAGGCCGAGGAACGGCAGCGTCAGCTCGACCATCTGCTCGTCGAGGCAGGCCCACAGCGTCTGCAGGTTGGCGGCGACGCCCAGGGCGCCGAAGCGCGGCACGTCGTCGGGGTGCACGAGCTGCAGGTGCGCCACGTGGTGCCGCCCGGCGCGACGCAGGTCGTCGTCGAGGGCCTCGAACGCGTCGAGCGCCTCGCGCACCCCGCGGTCGCCGATGCCGTGCACGTGCACCTGGAAGCCCTCCGCCGCGAGGGCCGCGACCGCCGCGGTGAGGGCGGCGGGGTCGAGGAAGGAGTGCCCGGCGTTGTCGGTGGGGTGGCCGCACCGGTCGAGGTAGGGCGCGGTGAGGGAGGCCGAGCCGTTCTCCGCCACGCCGTCCTGCATGACCTTGACGCTCGTGGCGCGGAAGCGGCCGTGGCTGTAGGCGGCGCGGCGGGCGACCAGGTCGGCGACCTGCTCGAGGCCGCGGTCGCGCTCCCACCACAGCGCGCCCACGACGTGGGCGGTGAGCACCCCGCGCTGCGCCGCCCTCAGGTACGCCGGCCCCGGGTCGTCCATGCCGGCGTAGGCCCCGACGATCGCGTCCTGCCACCCGGTGACGCCCACCGAGTGCAGGTAGGACTGCCCTGCGAGGAGCGCCGCGTCGTACTCCGCCTCGGTGGTCGCCGGAGCGAGGTCGGCGACCAGCGCCATGGCCGCCTCGTGGAGGGTGCCGGTGGGCCGGCCGTCGGCGTCGCGCTCGATCCGGCCGTGGGGCGGGTCGGGCGTCTCCGCGGTGATGCCGGCCAGCTCGAGGGCGCGGGTGTTGACCCAGGCGCCGTGGTGGTCGCGGTTGGGCAGCAGCACCGGCCGGTCGGGCACGACCGCGTCGAGGTCGGCCGCGGTCGGGGTGCCGCCGGGGAAGGCGGCCATCGCCCAGCCCCCGCCGAGCACCCACCCGCGCTCGGGGTGCGCGTCGGCGTAGGCGGCGACCGCCGCGACGTAGGCCTCGCGCGTGCCGACGTCGGAGAGGTCGCAGCGCACCCGCTCGAGACCGCCCTGCACCGCGTGCACGTGGGCGTCGACGAACCCCGGGGCCAGCATCCCGCCGGCGAGGTCCACCACCTGCTGGCCGGGCTCCGGGCGCGGGCGGCCCTGCCCGGCGCGGCGTACGTCGGTCACGACGCCGTCGCGCACCACCACCGCATCGACGGCGCCCACGTGCTCGTGGCCGTCGAAGAGGCTCCCACCGGTGAACACCGTCGAGGTCATGGCTGCAGTGAACCAGAGCCCCGGGCCGGTCGCGCCCTGACGCCCGACGGGCGGGATTCGACGGATTCCGTCACGGAAACCCGCTCACACCGTCGATTCCGCTTGCACACCTCCCCTCGGAGCGCGCACGATGAGCGCATGCTCCCTGACTACGACCACCTCCAGAAGGCCGCCAAGGACCACCTCTGGATGCACTTCACGCGCCACGGGTCCTACGAGGCCGCCGACGTGCCGGTGATCGTGCGCGGGGAGGGCGTGCACCTCTACGACGCCCACGGCAAGCGCTACCTCGACGGCCTGGCCGGTCTCTTCGTCAGCCAGCTCGGTCACGGCCGCCGCGACCTGGCCGAGGCCGCGGCCACGCAGGCCGGCGAGCTGGCCTTCCACCCGCTGTGGTCCTATGCCCACCCCACCGCCATCCGGCTGGCCGAGCGGGTGGCGTCCTACGCGCCCGGCGACCTCAACCGGGTCTTCTTCACCACCGGCGGCGGCGAGGCGGTCGAGAGCGCCTGGAAGCTGGCCAAGAACTACTTCAAGCTCACCGGCCGCCCGATGAAGCACAAGGTCATCAGCCGCTCGATCGCCTACCACGGCACCACGCAGGGGGCGCTGTCGATCACGGGCCTGCCGCTGCTCAAGCAGCAGTTCGAGCCCCTGGTGCCCTCGACCTTCCGCGTGCCCAACACCAACGCCTACCGCGCCCCCGCCCACGCGCTGGGTCCCGGCGGCGACGACCTCGAGGCCTACGGCCGCTGGGCCGCGGACCAGATCGCGGTCGCGATCGAGAACGAGGGCCCCGACACGGTGGCCGCGGTCTTCCTCGAGCCGGTGCAGAACGCCGGCGGCTGCTTCCCGCCGCCGCCCGGCTACTTCCAGCGCGTGCGCGAGATCTGCGACCGGTACGACGTGCTCCTGGTCTCCGACGAGGTCATCTGCGCCTTCGGCCGCCTCGGCCACATGTTCGGGGCCGAGCGCTACGGCTACCAGCCCGACATCATCACCTGCGCCAAGGGCCTGACGTCGGGCTACTCCCCGCTCGGCGCGATGATCGCCTCCGACCGGCTGATGGAGCCCTTCCTGCGCGGCAGCGAGTGGTTCGCCCACGGCTACACCTTCGGCGGCCACCCGGTCTCCTGCGCGGTCGCGCTGGCCAACCTCGACGCCTTCGAGGAGGAGGGGGTGCTCGAGCACGTGCGCGCCAACGAGCCCGGCTTCCGCGCCACGCTGGAGCGGCTCAAGGACCTGCCCATCGTCGGCGACGTGCGCGGCGACGGCTACTTCTACGGCATCGAGCTGGTCAAGGACCAGGCCACCAAGGAGTCCTTCGACGACGACGAGAGCGAGCGCCTGCTCTACGGCTTCGTCTCCAAGTCGCTCTACGCCGAGGGTCTCTACTGCCGCGCCGACGACCGCGGCGACCCCGTCATCCAGCTCGCGCCCCCGCTCGTCGCGACCCAGGAGCACTTTGACGAGATGGAGCAGATCCTGCGCACCGTGCTCGACAAGGCCTGGGCCCAGATCTGAGGCGACGGCCCGCCGCTCGCCCCCGAGGGGCGGCGGGGCGGCGGGCCTCAGGAGTCGAAGCCGAGACCCGCGCGGTCGAGGCCGCGCAGCCACAGGTTGCGCCGCCCGCCGCGCGCGTCGGCGCGCGCGAGTGACCAGCGGGTGAGGTTGATGCCCACCGAGCGGGCCGGCTCGGGCGGGAAGGGCAGCGGCTGCTCGCGGACCATGCGCAGCCGGGTGCGCTCGGTGTCGGCCCCCTCCAGCAGGTCGAGCACGACCTGGGCCCCGAAGCGGCTGGCGCCGACCCCGAGACCGGTGTAGCCCAGCGCGTAGCCGACGCGACCCGACACGGCCGTGCCGTAGAAGGCCGCGAAGCGGGTGCAGGTGTCGATCACCCCGCCCCAGCGGTGGGTGAAGCGCAGCCCCTCCAGCTGCGGGAAGGTCGCGAAGAAGTGCTCGGCCAGGAGGCCGTGGGTGCGCTCGCGCTGCTCCAGGGCGGCGTCGATGCGGCTGCCCCAGTGGTAGACGGCGTCGTAGCCGCCCCACAGGATCCGGTCGTCGCGGGTGAGGCGGTAGTAGTGGAAGAGGTTGGCCCCGTCGCCGACCCCCTGCCGGCCCTCCCAGCCGATCGCGGCCTTCTGGGCGGGCGAGAGCGGCTCGGTCATCAGCACGTGGTCGTAGACCGGCACGCTCATCAGCCGCAGCCGCCGCAGCAGGGGCGGGAAGGCGTTGGTGGCCAGGGCCACCCGTCCCGCACGCACCGCGCCGGGCCCGTCGGCGCCGCGCACCGTCAGGCGCACCCCGGCGCCGTCGCGCGCGAGACCGGTGACGCGGCTCTGCTCGCAGACCTCGACCCCGGCGTCCAGGCAGGCCTGCCGCAGGCCCCAGGCCAGCCGCGCGGGCTCGACGAGGGCGGTCGAGGTGGGGTCGTGCAGCGCCCCGAGGTAGGTCGGCGAGTCGACCAGCGCCCGGGTCTGCGCCGCGTCGAGCCAGCGTGCGTCCCCGCCGTGGGCCGCGACCTCGGCGGCCACCACCCGCAGCTCGTCGACCTGGTGCGGCGCGGTGGCCACGGTCAGCTCCCCGCTGCGGCGCCAGTCGCAGTCGATGCCGAGCTCCGCGATGGTCGCGCCCATCTCCTCGAGGTTGGCCGCGCCGAGCCGGTCGAGCTGCGCCAGCTCCTCGGGCCAGCGCTCCAGGCCGTTGCCGAAGCCGTGGGTGAGGCTGGCCGCGGCGAAGCCACCGTTGCGCCCGCTGGCCTGGTCGCCGCAGGTGCCGGCCTCGAGCAGGAGCACCGAGCGGGAGGGGTCGCGGTGGCGGGCCAGCAGGGCGGTCCACAGCCCGGTGTAGCCGCCGCCCACCACGACCAGGTCGGCCTGGCGCTCGCCGGTCAGCGAGGCCGTCGGGCTCGGGCGCGCCGGGTCGTCGAGCCAGTAGGTGCGCGGCTCGGCGTACGCCAGGGAGTCCGCGGCGCCCGCGCGCGGGACGCGGCTGCGGCCCGACACGGAGGGGGCGCTCACCGCGACAGCGCCCGCGAGCGGCGGCGGCTGCCGAGCTCGCCGACCAGCACGACGGCGATCGACAGCACGAACATCACGGTGCCGATGACGTTGACCTGCATCGGCACGCCGCGCTGGCTCGCGCCCCACACGTACATGGGGAAGGTCAGCTCGGTGCCGGCGTTGAGGTTGGTGACGATGAAGTCGTCGAAGGACAGCGAGAAGCTCAGCAACGCCGCCCCGAGGATGCCGGGGAAGACCAGCGGCAGGGTGACGCGCCAGAAGGTCTGGGCCGGGGTGGCGTAGAGGTCCATGGCCGCCTGCTCCAGCGAGTCGTCCATGCCGGCCAGGCGCGAGCGCACGGTGACGACCACGAAGGACAGGCAGAACATCACGTGGGCGATGAGGATGGTCCAGAAGCCCAGCTGGCCGGAGAAGCCGGCGGCCACGAAGAGCGCCAGCAGCGAGGAGCCGAGCACGATCTCGGGCGCCGCCATCGGCAGGAAGATGAGCAGGTTCGAGGCCGAGCGGCCGCGGAAGTCGTGGCGCACCAGCGCGAAGGCCGCGAGCGTCCCGAGCAGGGTCGCGCCGAGGGTGGCGAGCACCCCGATCCGGATCGACACCCACAGCGCGTCGCACATCGACTGGTCCTCGCAGACGTTCGCCCAGTTGTCGAGGGTGAAGGACTGGAAGGCGTAGACGTTGCGGGTGCCCTCGTTGAAGCTCATCAGCACCACGACCGCGATCGGCACGAAGGTGTAGAGCAGTACCAGCAGGCCGAGCACCAGCACGAGGTGCTCGCGCAGCCACCGGCCCGCGGGCGGACGGGTCTCCCGTGCGGCGGGGCGCGCGGCGCTCACAGCAGCTCCTCCGTGCCGGCGCGGCGCACGTAGACCAGCACCAGCGCCACGATCAGCACCATGAGCACCATCGACAGCGCGGCCGCCGAGGGGTAGTCGCCCGCGTCGGTGAACTGGCTCTGGATGACGCTGCCGATGACGCGCTGGTTGGGGCTGCCCAGCAGCTGGGCGTTGATGTAGTCGCCCGCGGCCGGGATGAAGGTGAGCAGCGTGCCCGACACGACGCCGGGCAGCGACAGCGGCCAGGTGACCTTGAGGAAGCCGACCGCCGGGTGGGCGTAGAGGTCGGAGGAGGCCTCGATCAGCCGGGGGTCGATCTTGTCGATGCTGGCGTAGAGCGGCAGCACCATGAAGGGCAGGAAGTTGTAGGCCAGTCCCGCCACCACCGCGACCGGCGTGGCCAGCAGCCGGCCGTCCTCGCCGAGCAGGTGGAGGAACTGCAGCGTGTCGACGACGTAGCCGTCGTCGGCGAGGATCAGCTTCCACGACAGGGTGCGCAGCAGGAAGCTGGTGAAGAACGGCGCGATGACCAGCACCAGCATGAGGTTCTTCCACCGCCCGGCCTTGAAGGCGATCGCGTAGGCGAGCACGTAGCCCAGCACCAGGCAGATCAGCGTGGCGGCGGCGCCGTACGCCAGGGCGCGCAGCAGCGGCGTCCAGTACTCCTGGACGGCGTCGACGTAGTTGCCGAAGGCGTAGGTCATCTCGTAGCCGCGGAAGTCCGACCCGCTGGGGTCGTAGAGGCTGGTGGCGGCCAGCGAGTAGAACGGCACGACGAAGAACAGGGCCAGCCAGACGGCGGCCGGCAGGAGCAGCAGGTAGCCCGTGAGGCCCCGCTTGCGGCCGGTGTCCGGCTCGGCGTCGGCGAGGTCGGTCGACGGTGGCGGCGCGTCGGGCGGCGCCAGGGTCGGGGCGGTCGGGGGCGCCATCACGCGCCGTCCCGCTGCGCCCCGGCCGAGGCGTCCTGGGCGGCGTCGAGGAGGAAGGCGTACTCGGGGCGCCACGACAGCTCCACCCGCTCGCCCGTGGTGAAGAGGCGCTGGCGGCCGGTGTTCTGGGCGAAGACCTGGAGCTCCTGGCCCCAGGGCATCCGCACGAGGTACTGCGTGCTCACCCCGACGAAGCTGACGTCGGTGACGACGCCGCCGGGGATCGTGTTGCCCGGGGCGTCGAGCTCGGCGCCCTCCTCCCCGATCAGCACCTTCTCGGGGCGGATGCCGACCCAGCCGGCGCCGCCGTCGGTGTGGGTGCGCGCGGTCGGCACCGAGACCTGGATGCCGTGCATGTCGACCGTGGTGAGGTCGGCCGAGCGCGAGACGACGCTGCCGGCGACGAGGTTGGACTGGCCGAGGAAGTTGGCGACGAAGGTGCTGCGGGGGTTCTCGTAGAGCTCGGCCGGCGCACCCATCTGCTCGATGACGCCGGCGTTCATCACCGCGACCGTGTCGGCCATCGTCATGGCCTCCTCCTGGTCGTGGGTGACGTGGACGAAGGTGAGACCGACCTCGGTCTGGATCCGCTTCAGCTCGATCTGCATGCCGCGGCGCAGCTTGAGGTCGAGCGCGCCCAGGGGCTCGTCGAGCAGGAGCACCTCCGGCTCGTTGATCAGCGCCCGGGCCAGGGCCACGCGCTGCTGCTGGCCGCCGGAGAGCTGGGCCGGCTTCTTGCGGGCCTGGCTGCCCAGCTCGACGAGGTCGAGCATCTCGGCGACCTTCTCCTTGACGTCCTTGCGCTTGCGCCGACGCAGGCCGAAGGCGACGTTCTCGAAGATGTCGAGGTGGGGGAAGAGGGCGTAGCTCTGGAAGACGGTGTTGACCGGACGCCGGTAGGGCTTGGCCCAGGTGATGTCCTGCTCGCCGAGGGTGATGCTACCCGAGGTGGGCGTCTCCAGGCCCGCGACCATGCGCAGGGTGGTGGTCTTGCCGCAGCCCGAGGGGCCCAGCAGCGCGAAGAACGACCCGGCCGGCACGTCGAGGTCGAGGTCGTCGACGGCGGTGAAGGTCGCGAAGCGCTTGGTCACGCTGCGCAGCCGCAGCCCGTCGTACGCCGCGCCGCGCGCACCGCCCGGGTCGGCACCGGGTGCGACGCCCGGAGCGCTCGCCGGTCCTGCTCCCTCAGCCACCTGTGACATCGGCCCACTCCCCTTCGTACTGCGCGGTCTGCTGGTCGTCGAGCGGCATGAAGTCGAAGGTCGCGGCGAGGGCCTCGTCGTCGGGGAAGATCAGCTTGTTGTCGACGAGGCTGGGATCGATCTTCTCCATCTCCTCGCGGGCGCCCTCGACGGGGCAGATGTAGTTGACCCAGGAGGCGAGCTTCGCCGCCACGGCCGGCTCGTAGTAGTAGTCGATCCACGCCTCGGCGTTGGCGGTGTGGGTGGCGAGGTTGGGCACGATCATGTTGTCGCTCCACAGCGCCAGCCCCTCCTCCGGCGTCACGAACTTGATGTCGGGGTTGTCGAACTGCAGCTGGATGACGTCGCCCGACCAGGCCTCGCAGGCCACGACGTTGCCCGCGGCGAGGTCCTGGACGTACTCGTTGCCGGTGAAGGAGCGCACGTGGCCGTCGGCCACGACCTGGCGCAGCCGGTCGATGGCGTCGGCCCACTCGTCGTCGTCGAAGTCGCCCGGGTCGGCCCCGGTGACCTTGAGCATGAAGGCCATCGTGTCGCGCATCTCCGAGAGCAGGCTGATGCGGCCCTTGAGGTCGGGACGGGTGAGGAGCTCCTCGAAGCTGCCGACGGCGTCGGTCCTGCTCGAGTCGTAGGCGATGCCGGTCAGGCCGGTCTGCCACGGCGCGTGGTACCGCAGCTCGGGGTCCCACTGCACGCCGCGCAGGGGCTCGATGAGGTTGGCGTGCAGGTTCGGCACGCGGTCGGGGTCGAGGGGCTGGATCCAGCCCAGACCGATCATGCGCGCCGCCATCCAGTCGGTCAGCATGATCAGGTCGCGGTCGATGGGCTCGCAGGTGCCGAGCTGGTTGCGCACCTTGGCGTAGAACTCGGCGTTGTCGTTGACGTCGTCGGTGTAGTCGACCGTGATCCCGGTGCGCTCGGTGAACCCCATGAACGTGCCGTTCTTGTTGTTGCGGGGGTCGATGTACTGCGGCCAGTTGGAGATGACGAGCGAGCGGTCGCTCTCGGAGCGGTCGGCGGCGCGGCAGCTGGCGGGATCCTGGGCGGCGCCGGCGACCTCGAAGACGGGCAGCTTGAGCGCGGCGAGGCTGGCCCCCCCGAGGGCGAGCGCGCCCCCGCCGCGCAGGAGGGAGCGGCGACTGAGGCCGGTGGGTCGGTGGGACGGGAGGCTCACGACACTCCTTCCGGGGCACGGGCTGGCACGAGAGCAAGTCCTCGGATCGTGCCACGATCACCCCGGGTCGACAAGCGATCCGGTCGAGACGAAACCTTCCCGCAACGAAATCGTTCGTCAAACCCCCCGCCATGCGTCCGAGAGCACCCCGCGAGGCGGTACCTTGCGGACATGAGTCGCAAGCCCGGACGTCCCACGACCCACCTCGACGACGTCTCCAAGGCCATCATCGAGCAGCTGCAGCAGGACGGCCGCCGCTCCTACGCCGCGATCGGCAAGGTCGTCGGCCTCTCGGAGGCCGCCGTGCGCCAGCGGGTCCAGCGACTCACCGAGAGCGGCGTCATCCAGGTCGTCGCGGTCACCGACCCGCTGCAGCTGGGATTCGCGCGCCAGGCGATGGTCGGTATCAAGGCCACCGGCCCGCTCGAGCCGCTGGCCGACACCCTGGCCGAGATGCCCGAGGTCGACTACGTCGTCATCACGGCCGGCTCCTACGACCTGCTGGTGGAGGCCGTCTGCGAGTCCGACGAGCACCTGCTGGAGCTGCTCTCGACGCGCATCCGCACCATCCCCGGCGTCGTGGCCACGGAGACCTTCATGTACCTCGAGCTGCGCAAGCAGACCTACTCCTGGGGTGTGCGCTGAGCGCGGACCCGCGCTCGCTCTCGCTGTGGCACGCCACCGCGGGCGGGTCGTGGGCCCCACGGCCCGCGCTGCCCGGGGACCGCGAGGCCGACGTGGCCGTCGTCGGCGCCGGGCTCACGGGCCTGTGGACCGCGCTCTACCTCGCCCGCGCCGACCCCACCCTGCGGATCGTGGTGCTCGAGGCCGAGACCGCCGGCTTCGGCGCCTCGGGACGCAACGGCGGCTGGTGCTCGGCGCTCTTCCCGGCCTCGCTGCCCACGCTCGCGGCGGCGTCCTCACGGCGGGCCGCCCTGGCCCAGCACGCCGCGATGCGCGCGAGCGTCGACGAGGTCGCCCGGGCCTGCGCCGAGGAGGGCGTCGACGCCCAGCTGGCCAAGGGCGGCACCATCGTGCTCGCGCGCAGCCGACCCCAGCTCGCCCGGGCCCACGCCGAGGTCGACGCCGCCCGCGCCTGGGGGCGTGACGAGGACGACCTGCGCCTGCTCGGCCCCGCCGAGGCCGACGCCGTGCTGCGGGGCCGCGGGACCCTCGCCGCGACCTACACCCCCGACTGCGCAGCGCTCCACCCGGCACGCCTGGTGCGCGGCCTGGCCGAGGCGGTCGAGCGCCGCGGGGTGCTGATCCACGAGCGCACGCGGGCCACGTCGATCGGGCCCGGCCGGGTCGAGACCACCCACGGCACGGTGCGGGCCGACGTCGTCGTGCGCGCCACCGAGGGCTACACCGCCCGCCTGCCGGGTCACGCGCGCACGCTGGCCCCGGTCTACTCGCTCATGATCGCCAGCGAGCCCCTGCCCCCCGAGGTCTGGGAGGAGATCGGACTGGCGCGCCGCGAGACCTTCAGCGACCACCGCCACCTCGTGGTCTACGGCCAGCGCACCGCCGACGACCGGATCGTCTTCGGCGGCCGCGGCGCGCCCTACCACCTCGGCTCGCGCACCCACCCGTCCTTCGACCGCGACGACCGGGTCTTCGCCGGACTCCACGCCGCCCTCCTCGACCTCTTCCCGGCGCTGCGCGGCACCCGCTTCACCCACGCCTGGGGCGGGGCGCTCGGCATCCCCCGCGACTGGTGCGCCTCGGTCGGCCTCGACCGCCGCAGCGGCCTGGCCTGGGCCGGGGGCTACGTCGGTGACGGCCTGAGCACCACCAACCTCGCCGGACGCACCCTGCGCGACCTGGTGCTGGGCCACGACACCGACCTCACCGCGCTGCCGTGGGTCGGCCACCGCTCCCCCGCGTGGGAGCCGGAGCCGCTGCGCTGGCTCGGCATCAACGCCGGCCTGACCGCGACGACCTGGGCCGACGCCGAGGAGCGACTCACCCGCCGCCCCTCGCTGCTGGCGCGCGCCACGGCCCCCTTCCTGGGCTGAGCCGGGCCGCCTCGCGCGGCCGGTCCCCCGCACAGCCGCACCCCTGGCGGGGGTGACAGGCAACTCCTGCCGTCGGCTCGGTCGACCCGCGCACGTCTGTACTGATATATCTCTAGTGCTTTACTCGACTTAAGCACCTGGAGGACCCCGTGCACGTCATCACCATCCCCCTGCCCGCCCTGGGCAACCGGTGCCACCTGGTGCACGACGGCGCCTCGGCGCTGGTCGTCGACCCGCCGCGCGACCTGCGCCCGGTCGAGCGGGCCGCCGAGCAGGCCGGCGTGGACATCCGCGTCGTCGCCGACACCCACGTGCACAACGACTACGTCTCCGGCGCCCTCGGGCTCGCCCGACGCCACGGCGCCGACTACCTGCTCTCGGCCGACGAGGCGGTGGACTTCGAGCGGGTCGGCGTGCGCGACGGCGACCGCGTCGCCGTCGGCCGGATGAGCCTCGAGGTGCTCGCCACGCCCGGCCACACCCGCCACCACCAGTCCTTCCTGGTCACCGGGGCCACCGGGGCGTCCGGCAGCCCCACCGCCGGCGCCGTGTTCAGCGGCGGCAGCCTCCTGCACGGCACCGTCGGTCGCACCGACCTGGTCGACCCGCGCCTGGCCACCGACCTCGCCCGCGCCCAGTGGCGCAGCGCCCGACGCCTCGCCGCGCTCGACCCAGCCACGCTGCTCCACCCCACCCACGGCTTCGGGTCCTTCTGCGCCGGCCGGCCCGCCGAGGCCGGCGACGGCGACGTCACCCTCGCCTCCCAGCTGACGACGAACCCCGTGCTGACCACCGCCGAGGAGGCGTTCGTGTCCGACCTCGTCGCGGGCTTCGGCCCGGTCCCGCGCCACTACGCCCACATGGCTCCGCTCAACCGGGCCGGTGCCGGGCGCAGCGCCGGTCGGGCGGCGCGGCCGGTGACCGCGGCCCAGGTCTCCGACGCGGTGCTCGCCGGGGCCTGGGTCGTCGACCTGCGCGGACGCGACCGCTTCGCCGAAGGGCACCTGACCGGATCGGTGAGCGTCGAGCAGGGCCCGCAGCTCGCGACGTACGTCGGCTGGCTGGTGCCGTGGGGCGACGACATCGTCCTGCTGACCGACGACCCCACCCGTCTCGGTGAGGCCGTGAGCGACCTCGCGGCCATCGGCATCGAGGGGGTCGGCACCCACGTGCTCGACGGCAGCGAGGCCATGGGGGCCCGCTACCGCCGCACCGACTGGGCGGGCTACCGCACCGCCCCCGCCGGGGTGCGCCGCGTCGTCGTCGACGTGCGTCAGCGTGACGAGTGGCAGTCGGGGCACCTGCCCGGGGCCTTGCACCTGCCGGTGCAGGACGTCGAGCGGGCCGCGCACCGGCTGCCCGCCGGCGAGCTGTGGGTGCACTGCCGCTCGGGCTACCGCGCCGGCATCGCCGCCAGCCTGCTGCACCGCACCGGCCGCTCGGTGGTGCACGTGGACGACGGCTGGGAGCGGGTCGAGGAGCTCGCCATCCCCACCGTCGCCGGTCTCGCCGCCTAGGCCCCCGACCCGGCGGCCACCACGGACCGCCCACCCCACGACCAGCCGTCCGGGCTCCCCGCGACGGCACCCCCGCCCCACCACGACCTCGGAGGTGACCCGACCAGATCCCCCAGCGGGACCCAGCAACACCGCAACGACATCGTTCAGAGGCGGCCCCCCGGCCGCCCCTCTCGGGAGGTGCTCCACCCCGTGTCAACACCCCACTCCGCGCGCTCGACGCGCCCCCGCACCCAGCGGACCCACAGCCGGTGGCGACTCGCCGCCGGCGCGAGCCTGGCCGCCCTCGGCCTGGCGTCCTCCGGTCTCGTCGCCCAGGCCCCCGCCTCGGCTAACGAGACCAACGAGCCGGGCAGCGACCCCGGCCAGCCCGTCGACATCGCCACCCCGGCGATCGCGACGCTCAACGGCCTCATCCAGTCGCTGTTCAACTCCGAGATCATCAGCCAGACCTCGAAGATCATCGGCGCCGACGACCGGGCCTACTGGCTGACCAACAACCTCGAGTCCGACCTCATCCCGACCACGGTCCTGCAGGACCTCGGCCTCGGCGACGTCATCCCGGACCTCGGGCTGGGCGGCGGGGACTCGGGCGGCACGGTGCCCGACGACGGACTGCGCCGCGAGTACCTCGTGGTGTGGGCCGGCGACAACAACATCCTCGACCGCACCGGCAAGGAGCTGACCTCGCTCCCCGAGGTGGTCAACTCCGACCTCCTCGGCACGCAGGACCTCATCGGCCCCGACTTCTTCGCGGTCGTCGACGCCACCAAGGGCTCCTCCAGCTACGGCAAGGTGGTCAACACCGCCACGGTCGGCCCGCTGGTCGAGAACGAGCCCCACCACATGCAGTACATCTGGCACAAGGGCAACAACATCTTCGCCGGCGGGCTCTTCACCGACGTCACCTACGTCATCGACACCTCCCGGCTCCCCGCCCTCGAGCTCAAGCACGTCAACCTGCCCACCGACACCCTGTGCGGCTCCGTGCCCGACGCCTACTGGGTGACCAAGGACGGCGGCGCCTACGGCACCTACATGGGCGGCCCCGACGTGCCCGGCCCCTGCACCTACAGCGACGGCACGACGCGCATCGGCAACGGCTTCGCCGGCTCCCCCGGCGAGCTGGTCCGGCTGGACGAGAACGGCGAGACCGTCTACGAGGCGCCGGCAACGCCGCTCACCGCGGAGACGAAGGAGCGCTGCGACAACATCCCGCAGCTGCCCGCCGCCACCTGCGCCAACCCGCACGGCATCCAGGTGCGCGAGGACCTCGACACGCTGATCACCAGCGACTACAACGAGCCCCGCAACATCATCCTCAACCCGGTGGCCGCGCCCTCGTCGTACCTGCGCCGGCCCACCGTGCGCACCTGGGACATCTCCGACCCCGACGAGCCGAAGCTCAAGGCGGTCTCCTTCCTGCCCGACGGGCCCCGGGTGGGCAAGGTCGCCCACCACGAGGAGAACCGCGCGGTCATGGAGACCACGGTGACCAACCAGCCGGGCCACAAGGGCGCCTTCGCCTCCACCATGCAGGGCGGTGCGATCTTCTACAGCCCCGACATCACCGCGGCGAAGCCGGAGTGGCGCGAGGTCTTCGACCTCTCCACCGCCAACAAGCAGATCGCCCCCGACCAGAACCCCTACGGCGGCGGCGTCAACAGCGCCTGGATCCAGACCAGCCTCGACGACAAGTACCTCTACAACGCCGTCGCGGGGCGCTCGGCCAGCGGCACCGACCAGGGCAGCAAGCCCTTCATCCTCAAGCTCGACATCCAGCAGCTGGTGGCCTCCGGGGGTGACCCCGAGTGCAGCATCGACACCATCGAGGAGACCGTCGACGGAGGCGCCGAGAGCGACTGCCCTGCTGTGGTCGACATCCTCGAGGCGCCCGGCGGCCCCCACTGGGGCACCCTGGACAACCTCGAGCTCGGTGAGGACGGCTACTACCACGAGACCACCGACGTGAAGCGGATCGCCTACTCGAACTACTTCGTGGCCCGCACGGGCCTCGACGGCGACCACCGCGTCTGCATGGTCGACATCGCCGAGGACGCCACCATGGCGATCGACGAGGAGTTCGCCGACGAGAACACCGGCGAGCCGTGCCTCGACTTCGACCGCGAGGAGTGGCCCCACGGCGTGTGGGGCCCGGCCAAGCCGCACTCGATGCTCTTCGTCACCGCCGACGACGACATCCGCTGAGACGCGACGAGGACTCGACGATGACGTCCTACGACGACACCACCCCGGGGCGGGACCGGTCCGACCGGTCCCGCCTCCGGGCGGTCCTGACCCTCGGCGCGGCCGGAGCCGTGGCGGCCCTCGTGGTCGCCGGCGCCGTCAGCGCCGGGGCCGGACCGTCGGGCTCCGACCCGCGCGAGGGCAGCGCCCTCGTGACGGACTGGACCGCCCGCACCGACGGCCAGCAGGTCCTCGGCGGCGAGCGGGAGCCCGGCGTCCCCACGATCCAGCGGATCCGGCACGACGACGTGCAGTTCACCGTGACCGTCGCGCCCGCCCGTCCGGGCCCCAACCTCGTGCGCATCGACGCGCTCCACGTGGAGCGTCGCTCCGCGGGACGCCCCGGCGCGGCCGGTCACGCCACCAAGCCCGCCTGGGTCGGCACCAGCGAGGACTCCCTGGTCAAGGCGGTGCCGCGACCCGGCACCGACGGCCTGTGGGCCACCGTCGACCTGCCCGAGGGCAGCGGCACGGTGCTGGTGACCCACGGCCGCTGGCACCGCGTGCCCTTCGCGGTCGAGACGGGCACCGACACCCCGGACACCTCGCTGTGGACCGGCGACGACGGCCCCGAGTGCGTCGCGGCCGCCACGGCCGAGGTCATCACGGGGGCCCTCCCCTCGGTGTGCCCGGCCGCCGGGCTCAAGCAGCCCGACGAGACGGCGTTGCTCGCCGTGGTCGACACCCTGGCCGCCCGCGGCGTCGAGGAGCTGGCCGTCGAGCACGACCCGTCGGCCCGCAGCCGGCAGGCCCTCGCGGCCGTGACCGCCCGCGCCGAGGACCTCGGCGTCGAGGTGGTCGACCCCGCGGCCGCCCCCGGCGAGCGCAACGCGCTGCTCGTCGTGAGCGGGTGGGCCGACGCGGCCCGGTCACTGGCCGAGGTCACCGCCACCCCGCTGCGCCGGCAGCCGATCCGCTCCGACGGCACGTGGCTGGCCCCCTGGCTGCTCTCGCCGGGCGTGGTCGACTCCACCGCCGGCGCCATGGTGCCGCTGGACTTCGACATCCGGACCCCGGAGGCGCGCGACTTCAGCGCGACGCTGGCGACCTACCTGCCGGGCCAGTCGCCGACCTCCAGCGGCTTCGCCGCGTGGCGCAGCCAGCACGCCCAGGACCCGCTCCCCCTGGCGCTCTACGCCGCCTCCCGCGCGGCGTACATGCCCAGCCAGCGCGGTCACCAGGGCCACGAGACGCAGGTCGCGTGGTTCCCCGGCGGCACCGTCACCCCGGTCGGGCTCCCGCTCGAGCCGCCGGTCGCGCGCTGAGCCCCCACCCTCCCCGTAGACCCCGCCACGACCCGGCCCCGGCGCTCCGCCGGGCCCCGGGACCTAGATTGGACACCACCATGTCGATCCTCCAACGCCCCCAGGTGGGCCGCTCCGCACCGCCGGGACCTCCCGCCCAGGACGCCCCCGCACCCCAGGCCGGCATCGTGCTCGGCGGTCTCGTGGCCGCCGGGGTGCTCGGCGCCGTCATCTTCGCCCGCTCCGGGCAGACCCCCGCCGTGCTCTTCGGCCTGGGGCTGTCCCTCGGCTTCGTGCTCTTCCACTCCCGATTCGGCTTCACCTCGGCCTGGCGCCAGCTGGTCGCGGTCCGGCAGGGCAAGGCCCTGCGTGCCCACATGCTGATGCTCGCGGTGGCCTGCACGCTCTTCGCCCCGATCCTCGCCACCGGGGTCTCCTTCGGTGACGCGGCGCCCACGCCCACGCTGGCCCCCATCGGCTTCGGGCTCTTCGTCGGCTCCTTCCTCTTCGGCGTCGGCATGCAGCTGGGCGGCTCCTGCGCCTCCGGCACCCTCTTCGCGATCGGATCAGGCCAGAGCGCCATCGTGCTCACGCTGCTCGGCTTCGTCGTCGGCTCGGTGCTGGCCGCCCGCACCTTCTCCTTCTGGACCGGGCTGCCCAGCTTCGAGCCGGTCTCCCTGGCCGACACCGGCGCGGGCTACCTCGGCGCCTGGGCCATCTCCCTGGCGGTGATGGCCGCGATCGTCGGGCTCACCTTCGTCCTCGGACGGGGCCGCAGCGTGCCCCCGGTCGAGCCGCCGCCGGTGGCGCGGGGGGCCGCACGGGCCGTGCGCGGCTCCTGGCCGCTGTGGGTCGGGGCCCTGCTGCTGGCCGGGCTCAACGCCCTCACCCTGCTGGTCTCCGGCGGCGCCTGGGGCATCACCTTCGCCTTCGGCCTGTGGGGCTCGAAGGTCCTCGACGCCCTCGGTGTCGACGTGCTCGGCTGGCCCTTCTGGAGCGACCCGGCCAACCTCGCGAAGTACCAGGCCGGCGTGCTGGCCGAGAAGACCTCGGTGATGGACCTCGGCATCATCGTCGGGGCGCTCATCGCCTCGGCCGCGGCCGGGTCCTGGGTGCTGCACCGCCGCATCCCCGCCAAGCTGGCCCTCGGGGCCGTGCTCGGCGGCGTCATCATGGGCTACGGCGCCCGGATCGCCTTCGGCTGCAACATCGGCGCCTACTTCGGCGGGATCGCCTCCTTCAGCCTGCACGGCTGGCTGTGGGGGGTCATGGCCGTGGTCGGCACCGTCGCCGGGCTCGCCCTGCGCCCGCTCTTCGGGCTGACGAACCCCCGCCCCACCGACTCCGTCTGCTAGCCCGGCTGCCAGCCCGGGGATAACTCGTTGCCGACGCCCGGGTCCGACCACCACCATGGTCGGACCCGGGCGTCGCGCGTCGAGCGCCGCCCACCGTCGAGAGGAGCGTGACATGTCGACGACCGTCACCGGCCTGCCCGCAGACCACATCCCTCCTCACGACGGAGCACCCACCACCCATGCCCCACCAGCCCGACGCCTCCTCCCCCGCCTCTGCTGACGCCCCTCTCGACACACCCCGCCCCGGGCCGGCCGGCCCCGCCCCCGACCCGGCCCCCGACCCGGCGTTCACGTTCGCCTTCCGCGCCTACGACGAGCCCGACCCCGACGACCCCGGCCGGCGCTGGTCGACCTGGTCGAGCGTCGAGCCGCTCTCGCGGGGCCCCGAGCCCCGCCCGCCCTGGGTCGTGACCTCCCAGGGCGCGGTCGACACCGACCTGGGCATCGTCAAGACCGGCAAGGAGGCCGACGTCTTCCTGCTCGACCGCACCGACCCCGCCTACCCCGACGACGGGGTGGTGATGGCCGCGAAGCGCTACCGCAGCAGCGAGCACCGCACCTTCCACCGCGCGGCGACCTACACCGAGGGCCGCAGCACCAGGCGCTCGCGCGACCAGCGGGCCCTCAAGCGCAAGAGCACCTGGGGCCGCCAGGTCGCCGCCGCCGAGTGGGCGGTCTCGGAGTGGAGCGCCCTCGTGCGCTGCTGGCGCCTCGGCCTGCCGGTGCCCTACCCCGTGCAGGTCGACGGCACCGAGCTGCTCATGGAGTGGATCACCGTCGACGGGCCCGACGGGCCGGAGACCGCGCCCCGGCTGGCCGCCACCCGTCCCGCGCCCGGCCTGCTGGCGGCCTACTTCGAGCAGCTGCGCGAGGCGATGGCCACCATGGTCCAGGACGGCCTGGTGCACGGCGACCTGTCGCCCTACAACGTCCTGGCCGCCGGCGAGCGTCTCGTGGTGATCGACCTGCCGCAGGTGGTCGACCTCGTCGGCAACGCCCAGGGCTTCGACTTCCTGCTGCGCGACTGCACGAACGTGTGCACGTGGTTCCGCGCCCGCGGTCTCGACGTCGACGCCCAGGACCTCTTCGGCGACCTCGTGGCCCACGCCTTCTGAGCCGGCAGTAGCGTGGCCGGGCCCCTCCCCCTCCGTCCCACCTCCGCCCCCTCACCGCACCGAGGAGCCCGGCCTTGCTGCTCTACGACGCCGTCCGGCGCCGCCGCGACACCCGACGCGAGTTCACCGGCGAGCCGGTGGATCCCGAGGTGCTGGAGCGGGTGCTCTCGGCGGCGCACTGCGCCCCCAGCGTGGGGATGTCGCAGCCGTGGGACTTCGTGCTCGTCCGGGAGCCGGCCACGCTGGCGACCTTCCGCGACCACGTCCTCGCCGAGCGGGCGCGATTCGCGGCCACGCTCGAGGGCGAGCGGGCCGAGACGTTCGCCGCGATCACGGTCGAGGGCGTCGTGGAGTCGGGGCTGGGCGTCGTCGTCGGCTACGACCCGCGCCGCGCGGGGCCCTCGGTGCTGGGCCGCCACACCATCGCCGACACCGGGCTCTACTCGGTGTGCCTGGCCATCGAGAACCTCTGGCTGGCCGCCACCGCGGAGGGGCTCGGCGTCGGCTGGGTGAGCTTCTACCGCGAGGAGTTCCTGGGCGAGCTGGTCGGCTTCCCCGCCCACGTCAGGCCGGTGGCCTGGCTCTGCGTGGGGCAGGTCGAGGACCTCCCCGACGTGCCCGACCTCGAGCGCCACGGCTGGCGCCACCGCTCGCCCCTCGCCTCGGTGCTCCACGACGAGCGCTGGACCCCACGACCGGACGCCGCGGGTCCGGGCACCCCCGGGCCGGGCACCCCCGGGCCGGGCACCGCAGGGTCGGGCACCGCGTGAGGCGCCACCGCGGGCGGGTCGTCGACCTCGGCAGCCTCGACGAGCTCGACGCGCGCCTGGCCGCCGGCACCACCTCGCTGTCGGGCTGGCGGGTGCGCGGCGTCGACCTGAGCGAGCGCGGCGAGGCCGTGCTGGGCCGCCGGGTCGCCGGCGCGCTCTTCCTGGGGTGCACCTTCGCCCCCGGTGACGCCGAGCGCCTCGGCGCGGCGGGCGCGCTGGTGCTGCCCGCGCTGGCCGACGTGCCGCTCGACGTCTACCGCGCCGGGCTCTACACCGCCGCCGACCTCTACGACGCCCCGCGCTACGCCGACAGCCTCGACGCCCGCGCCTACGCCTGGTCGCAGCAGCGCGGCGGGCCCGACGACTCGCTGGCCAAGGCCCTGCACGACCACGCGATCGACGAGGCCCTCACCGCCTGGGTCGCCGGCCGGCGCCTCGTCGGGGTCATGGGCGGCCACGCGCTCCAGCGCGGCCAGGCCGGGTACGCCGACGCCGCGCGGCTGGGCCGGCTGCTCGGCGCGGGAGGCCTGACCGTGGCCACCGGGGGCGGGCCGGGCGCGATGGAGGCGGCCAACCTCGGCGCGCGGCTGTCGGGGCGCCCGGAGGCCGAGCTCGACGCGGCGCTCGCGCGGCTGGCCGGCGTGGCGTCGTACCGGCCCTCGGTGCAGGCGTGGGCCGAGGTCGCCCTCGAGGTCGCGGCCGGACCCGACCCGGTGGAGACCCTCGGCATCCCGACCTGGCACTACGGCCACGAGCCGCCCAACGTGCTGGCCACCGCGATCGCGAAGTACGTGCGCAACGCCACCCGCGAGGCGGTGCTGCTGGCGGTCTGCGACGCGGGCATCGTCTTCCTGCCCGGCGCCGCGGGCACGGTGCAGGAGGTCTTCCAGGACGCCTGCGAGAACTACTACGCCGACGAGTCGTCGGTGGCCCCGATGGTGCTCGTGGGCCGGCACCACTGGACCGAGGAGCTGCCCGCGTGGCCGCTGCTGGAGTCGCTGGCCCGGGGCCGCACGATGCCGGTGGCGCTGGTCGACAGCGTCGAGGAGGCGGCCGCGGTGGTGCTCAGCCGGCCATCCGGTCGCCGCTGAGCCCGACCTGACGGGCAGCCACCGGCGCGGCCCCGGACCGGTGGGCCACCACCTCGCGGTAGTGGGTCAGCAGCGACTCGTTGACGGCGCGCCACGACCGGCCGGCGACGCTCTCGCGCGCGGCGCGGGCCATCTGCTGGCGCAGGGCGGCGTCGGTGAGGCGCTCGACGTAGGCGGCCAGGTCGTCGGCGTCGCACGGCACGTAGAGGAACCCCGAGACCACGTCGGTGACCACGTCCACGGGTCCCCCCGAGCGGGGCGCGACCACGGGCACGCCGGCGGCGAGGGCCTCCTGCGCCGACTGGCAGTAGGTCTCGTGACGCCCGGTGTGCACGAAGACGTCGAGCGAGGCGTAGAGACGGCTGAGGTCCTCGCCGTGCAGCACGCCGAGGAAGTGCGCGCCGGTCAGGAGCTCGCGCAGGCGGCCCTCCTCGGGCCCCCCGCCGACGACCACGAGGGCGTAGCGCGGGTCGTCGGCCAGGCGGGCGAGCAGGTGCAGCTCCTTCTCCGGGGCCAGCCGGCCGACGTAGCCGACCACGAGCCGCCCGTCGGGGCTGAGCTCCCGCCGCAGGTCGGCCGAGCGCCACCGCGGGTGGAAGGCGTCGAGGTCGACACCGCGCGGCCACAGGGCGGTGCGGGGCACGGCGAGGGCCTCGAGCTGCGCCAGGCTGGCCCGCGACGGCGCCAGGGTCCGGTCGGCCCGGGTGTGGATGCGGCGGGTGAGGCGGGCCATCGCGCGCGTGCCGCCGGCGATGCCGTAGCGCTCGGCGAAGCCGACCAGGTCGGTCTGGTAGATCGCCACCGTCGGCACGCCCAGCTCGTCGGCGGCCCGCACGGCCTGGTGGCCCAGGGTCGCGGGCGAGGCGACGTGGACGACGTCGGGTCGGAAGCGCAGCATCACCGCACGCAGCCGGCGCCGGGTCTCGAGGCCGATCCGGAAGTCGCGGTAGAACGGCAGGGTCGCGCCACGCGCCAGCGTCACCGGGAAGCCGGCGTACGACGACGGGCCGGTCGGGGCGACCAGCTCGGCCTCGTGGCCCTCCGCCGCGAGGTGCTCCAGCACCCGCCGCACGGAGTTGGTGACGCCGTTGACCTGCGGCAGGAACGACTCCGCCACCACGAGCACCCGCAGCGGGCGGTCGGCGGCACCACCGGGTGGCAGGGACCCGGGTCGCAGGGATCCGGGTCGCGGGGATCCGGGCAGCTGGGATCCCGGTCGCAGGGGGACGGCCGCGTGGTCGCGACCACCCTGGGCGGTCCGGGAGGTCGGGGCGGGTCGCAGCTGCAGGAGCCTCGTCACGCCTCGGACGCTAGGGAGCGCCGGGCAACGGCCCGGGCCGACGGGGTGACCGGCACGTGAACCGTGCGTGCCCGTCGGTCTCCTACGCGCGCGCTCCCGGCGCACCCGCGGCGCCCGACGGCCCCGGCGGTGCCGTCAGGGGCACGGCGTAGGAGCGCTCCTGGCCGTGGGGCACGAAGCCGACGCGCCGCAGGATCGGGCCGGAGGTCTCGACGCGTCCCTTGACCAGGGCCATGCGGGCGTCGTGGGCCAGCGCGTAGACGAGTCGCTCGGCGAGGAGGGTGCGGTAGAGCCCACGGCCGCGCTCCGAGGCGACGACGGCGCCGCCCCAGAGGCGGGCCACGCCGTCGACGACGGTGAGGCCGGCGCTGGCGACCGGTCGGTCGCCGAGGTAGGCGACGACAGCGCCGCCGGCACCGGCGGCCAGGTCGTCGCCCGCGCGCGCGACGTAGGCCTCGACCTCGGGCAGCGAGGGGGTGCTGCCGCCGAAGACCTTGGCGCCGACGGCGAAGGAGTCCCGGGCGGTGGCGACGTCGACGGTCCAGCGGAGCTCGACCTCCGCCGACGGGGGCTGGCCCAGGCCGGGGGGCGGACCGGCGAGGTCGAGGGCCATGACGTCGAGGGTCTCGTCGAGCACACCGCCGCGTGCGAGCAGAACGTCGGCCACGGCGTCGGCCGCGCCGAGCCTGGCCCAGCAGACCACCTGCTCGACGACACCGGGCACCGCCTCGGCCCGCGCCGCGACGAGCGCGTCGTCGACGAGCGCCGCGACGTCCCGGTCCGGGTCCAGCGACACCAGCTCCAGGGGGTGCTCGAACCAGTCGGGGAAGCGCACGAGCTGCCATCCCTCGCCCCGGATGCGCCGGGCGTTGTCGGGCACCCACACCCACGCCGCCGCGGCCGCGGCCACGTCCTCGTGCGTCAGCGTCATGCTGCTCCCGGCCCTCGGGAGGTCACTCGGCGGCGGCCAGCTGACCGCAGGCGCCATCGATCTCGCGGCCGCGGGTGTCGCGCACCGTGGTCGGGATGCCCTTGGCCTCGAGGCGACGCACGAACTCCCGCTCGTCGGCGGGGTCGGAGGCGGTCCACTTCGATCCCGGCGTGGGGTTGAGCGGGATGAGGTTGACGTGCACCCAGCCCCAGTCGCCGTAGGAGCCGAGCACGTCGCCGAGCAGGTCGGCGCGCCAGGCCTGGTCGTTGATGCCGCGCATCATGGCGTACTCGATGGAGACGCGGCGCTTGGTCTGGCGGGCGTAGTCCCACGCCGCCTCGACGGTCTCGGCGACCGAGTAGCGGGTGTTGATCGGCACCAGCTCGTTGCGCAGCTCGTCGTCGGGGGCGTGCAGGCTCAGCGCGAGGGTCACCGGGATGCCCTCGGTGGTGAGCTGGCGGATGCGGGGCACCAGGCCGACGGTGGAGACCGTCACGCCGCGCGCCGACATGCCGAGGCCGTCGGGCGCGGGGTCGGTGAGGCGCCGCACGGCGCCGATGACGGCCTTGTAGTTGGCCAGCGGCTCGCCCATGCCCATGAAGACCACGTTGGAGACGCGGCCGGGGCCGCCGGGCACCTCGCCGCGGGCCATCGAGCGCGCTCCCGCGACGACCTGCTCGACGATCTCGGCGGTGCTCATGTTGCGCTGCAGGCCGCCCTGCCCGGTCGCGCAGAAGGGGCAGGCCATGCCGCAGCCGGCCTGGCTCGAGACGCACACCGTGGCGCGGTCGGGGTAGCGCATGAGCACCGACTCGACGAGGGCGCCGTCGAAGAGCTTCCACAGCGTCTTGCGCGTGGTGCCCTTGTCGGCCTCCATCGTGCGCAGCGGCGTCATGAGGCTCGGCAGCAGCGTGGAGACGAGCTCGGCGCGCTGGGCGGCCGGCAGGTCGGTCATCTGCTCGGGGTCGTCGGCCAGGCGCGCGAAGTAGTGCGTCGAGAGCTGCTTGGCCCGGAAGCCGGGCAGCCCGTTGTCCTCCAGCAGCGTCTTGCGCTCCGCGGAGGTCAGGTCGGCGAGGTGGCGCGGCGGCTTCTTGCGCCCCCGCGGCTCCTCGAAGACCAGCGGCAGGGTGAGGGCACCCTCGGGAGCGCCGGCCGCGACGGCGCCGGCGGAGGCACCGGGGGCCGCAGGGGCCCCGGTGGTGCCGGCGGACGGTGCGGTGGCGGGGGTCGGGTCAGGGTTCTGGGACATCAGGGCACCGATTCTCCCACCCCGGCCCCGCCCGCGGCGAGTCCGCGGACGGCGGCCGGGCCGGCAGGTCAGCTCAGCGGCACCACGTCGGGCGCGCCGAGGCGGGCGGCGTCGGCGGTGGCGTCGTCGGGCATCTGCTGGCTCTCGCGCTCGGCCTCGACCCGCTTGCGGTAGTGCTCGATCTCCAGGGAGCGCTGCTCCTCGCTCCACCCGAGCACGCCGCCGACGAGGTCGGCGACCTCCTCGGCCGCCCCGACGCCACGGTCGAAGGTCTCGATCGAGAGCCGGATGCGGCGGGTGAGCACGTCGTCGAGGTGGCGGGCGCCCTCGTGGCTGGCGGCGTAGACCGCCTCCACGCGCAGGTAGTCGGGCGCCGCGGCCAGCGGCTCGCCGAGGCCCGGGTCGGCCGCGACCAGGTCGAGCAGCTCGTGGACCAGCGAGCCGTAGCGCTTGAGCAGGTGCTCGATCCAGACCTCGTGCAGACCCGAGCGCTGGGCCAGCACGTGGCGGGAGTTGAGCAGCGCGTGGTAGCCCTCCGCGCCCAGCAGCGGGATCTTGTCGGTGACCGACTTCCCCACCACGCGGTCGAACTGCGAGGACAGCCCGAAGACGGCCTCGTCGACGGCGTCCTGGGCCATGATCCGGTACGTCGTGTACTTGCCGCCCGCGACCACGACCAGGCCGGGGGCCGGGTGGCCGACGGCGTGCTCGCGGGAGAGCTTGGAGGTCGCCTCCGACTCCCCCTCCAGCAGCGGGCGCAGCCCGGCGTAGACGCCCTCGACGTCGGAGCGGGTCAGCGGGGTCTCCAGCACGGCGTTGACGTGCTCGAGCAGGTAGTCGATGTCGGCCTCGCTGGCCGCGGGGTGGGCCTTGTCGAGGGCCCAGTCGGTGTCGGTGGTGCCGATGATCCAGTGCCGGCCCCACGGGATGACGAAGAGCACCGACTTCTCGGTGCGCAGGATCATCCCGACCTCGGAGCGGATGCGGTCCTTGGGCACGACGAGGTGGATGCCCTTGCTGGCGCGCACGTGGAACTGGCCGCGCTGGCCGCCCAGCGACTGGGTCTCGTCGGTCCACACACCGGTGGCGTTGACGACCTGCTTGGCGCGGATCGTGACGGTGCGGTCGTTCTCGAGGTCGCGCACCACGGCGCCGGTGACCCGCTCCCCCTCGCGCAGCAGCTCCACGACGCGGGCTCGGGAGGCCACGTGGGCGCCGTAGGCCGCCGCGGTGCGGGCGATGAACATGGTGTGGCGGGCGTCGTCGACCTGGGCGTCGTAGTACTTCAGCGCGCCGACCAGGGCGTCCTTGCGCAGCGACGGCACCAGCTTGCGGGCGCCACGTCGGGTGAGGTGCTGGTGCAGCGGCACGCCCGCCCGCCCGGAGATGCGGCTCATGGCGTCGTAGAGCGCGACGCCGGAGCCGGCGTAGAGCCGCTCCCAGCCGCGGTGCTGGAGCGGGTAGAGGAAGGCCACGGGGTGCACGAGGTGCGGGGCGAGCTCCTGCAGCAGCAGGCCGCGCTCCTTGAGCGCCTCGGCGACGAGACGGAAGTCGAGCATCTCGAGGTAGCGCAGGCCGCCGTGGACCAGCTTGCTGGAGCGGCTCGAGGTGCCGGAGGCGAAGTCGCGGGCCTCGACCAGCCCGACCTTCAGCCCGCGGGTGGCGGCGTCGAGCGCGCTGCCCGCGCCGACCACCCCACCGCCGATGACCAGGATGTCCAGCTCCTCGGAGGCCATGGCCTCCAGGGACTGCTCGCGCAGCTCGGGTGACAGGGCGACGGACCTCATCAGGGTGTCCTCTCGACGGTGGGGCGGGTGCGGTACGACGGGTGGGTGCCGGTGGTGCCTGGCCTGCGTGGTGCCGGTGATGGAGAGGGCCCGGGCCGGCCGGTCAGGCGGCGACCGGCCGGGCCGGGGTCGGCGTCACTCCACGTCGACCCAGTCCAGCGTGCGCTCGACCGCCTTCTTCCACTGGGTGTAACCCGCCTGGCGACGCTCCTCATCCCACTGTGGCGACCATCTCCTCGCCTCGTTCCAGTTCTCGCGCAGCTCGTCGGTGTTGTTCCAGAACCCGACGGCCAGACCGGCGGCGTAGGCCGCGCCGAGCGCCGTGGTCTCGGCCACGACGGGTCGGCTGACCTCGACGCCGAGCACGTCGGCCTGGATCTGCATGCACAGCTCGTTGGCGGTCACGCCGCCGTCGACCTTGAGCACCTCCAGGGTCACGCCGGAGTCCTTCTCCATGGCCTCGGCGACGTCACGCGACTGGTAGCAGATCGACTCCAGCGTGGCGCGCGCCAGGTGGGCGTTGGTGTTGAAGCGCGAGAGCCCGACGATGGCGCCGCGGGCGTCGGAGCGCCAGTAGGGCGCGAAGAGGCCCGAGAAGGCCGGCACGAAGTAGACCCCGCCGTTGTCGTCGACCTGGCGGGCCAGCGACTCGCTCTGCGCGGCGCCGGAGATGATCCCGAGCTGGTCGCGCAGCCACTGCACCGCCGAGCCGGTCACCGCGATGGAGCCCTCGAGGGCGTAGACGGTGTCCTGGTCGCCGAACTTGTAGCAGACCGTGGTGAGCAGGCCCGACTTCGACCGCACCAGCTCGGTGCCGGTGTTGAGCAACATGAAGTTGCCGGTGCCGTAGGTGTTCTTGGCCTCGCCGGGGGCGAAGCAGACCTGGCCGACCGTGGCGGCCTGCTGGTCGCCGAGGATGCCGGTGAGGGGCACCTCGCCGCGCAGCGGGCCGTTGGCCCGGGTGGTGCCGTAGCCGCCCGGCTCGGAGGAGGAGCGGATCTCGGGCAGCATCTGGCGCGGGATGTCGAAGAGGGCCAGCAGCTCGTCGTCCCACTGCAGGGTCTCGAGGTCCATCAGCATGGTGCGGCTGGCGTTGGTCGGCTCGGTGACGTGCACGCCGCCGTCGGTGCCGCCGGTGAGGTTCCAGATCAGCCAGGAGTCGGTGTTGCCGAAGATCGCGTCGCCGGCCTCCGCGGCCTCGCGGACCCCGTCGACGTTCTCCAGGATCCACTGGATCTTGCCGCCGGAGAAGTACGTCGCGGGCGGCAGGCCCGCCCGCTCCCGGATCAGGTCGCCGTGGCCGTCGCGCTCGAGCTTGCTGGCGATCCGGTCGGTGCGGGTGTCCTGCCACACGATGGCGTTGTAGTAGGGCCGCCCGGTCTTGCGGTTCCACACCACGGTGGTCTCGCGCTGGTTGGTGATGCCGAGCGCGCAGAGGTCCTCGGCGGTGAGCTTGGCCTTGCCGAGCCCGGTCTCGATGACCGAGCGGGTGCGCTCCCAGATCTCCACCGGGTCGTGCTCCACCCAGCCGGCCTGCGGCAGGATCTGCTCGTGCTCGAGCTGGTGGCGGGCCACCTCGTTGCCGCCGTGGTCGAAGATCATGAAGCGGGTGCTGGTGGTGCCCTGGTCGACGGCTCCGACGTACTCGGCCATGCGTGCCTCCTGGTGTGGGTGGGTGCTGCTGGTGCTGGTGGTGGGACTGGTGCTGGGGCTGGTGCTGGTGACGGGTCCGGTCACTGGTTGGGCCGGGGCTCGCTGACCGCCTCGTCCTGGGCGCCGTCGGCGGGGTCCTCGGTGAGGTGGTTCTCGATGAGCAGCTTGAAGAGCGCGCCGCCGATGAGGCCGCCGATGATCGGGGCGATGATCGGCAACCAGAAGTACAGGTCGCCGTTCTGGTCGTTGAGCGCCCCGCCGTAGCCGGTCATGAGCGAGGCCAGGCGCGGCCCGAGGTCGCGGGCGGGGTTGATGGCGTAGCCGGCGTTGGCGCCGAAGGCCATGCCGATGGCCACCACGAGCAGGCCGACCACGACCGGGCCGAGGTTGGCCAGGGGCGGGTTGTTCCACGCCGTGGTGAGGGCGAAGATCACGAAGACGAGGATCGCGGTGCCGACGACCTGGTCGAGGAAGGCCGTGGGGATGCTGACGCCCGCGCCGCCGTTGCCGGGCAGCGTGGAGAAGATGCCCTGGGTCTTGATGGTGTGGTCGGGGTCGACGGTCGCGATGAGGTCGGCGTAGGTGGCGCGCACGATGAGTGCCGCGACGAAGGCGCCGAGGAGCTGGGCGAGGGAGTAGGGCAGCACCTTGCGCCAGGAGAAGCCCTTGAAGGCCGCGAGCGCGATGGTGACCGCGGGGTTGAGGTGGGCGCCCGACAGGCGGGCGGCGACGTAGACGCCCAGCGTGACGCCGAGGCCCCAGGCCCAGGCGATCGAGTCGTGGTCGCCGAGGCTGCCGTCGGCGCTGGTCGACACCTGGGCGACCACGCCCGTGCCGAATAGGATCAGGATCATCGTGCCGGCGAACTCCGCACAGAGCTCGCCGACCAGGGGGTTCTTCGTGGACCGCAACTGTCTCTCCTCCCGGACGCGCCGTGCTCCTCCGGGACTCGGGGGTGGCGCCGGTCACAGCCAACACGAGACGCGCGTCACAGGCGAGGCCCGTCGTTCGGCATGACCGAACGTGCGTTCGTCGATGTCGAACGCCTAGGATCGGCCGGTGGCCACCATCCAGTCCATCGAGCGGGCCGCGGCCGTGCTCCACGTGCTCGGCGCGGTGCACGAGCCGGTGGCGCTCGGAGAGCTCTCCCGGCTGCTCGACCTGCCCAAGCCCACCGTGCATGGCATCGTGCGCACCCTGTGCGAGGTCGGCTTCGTGACCCAGGAGCCCGACACCGGCCGCTACGCCCTGGGCTCGGGCCTGGCCACCCTGGGCGAGGGGCTCGATCCCCACCTGCTGCGCTCGCGCGCCGTCAACTGGGCCGACGGGCTCGCGGCCCGCACTGGCATGGAGGTCGAGCTGGGCGTGCTGACCGGGCGCACCGTCGAGCTCGTGCACCACGTCTTCCGCCCCGACGGCTCGCCCCAGCGCCTGCGCGTCGGCGAGCTGCAGCCGCTGGCCACCAGCGCCCTCGGCCTCGTGCTGCTCGCCTTCTCCCCCGCGGTGAGCGCCTCGGCGGCCCGCGAGGCGGGCGGCCCGACCCCCCGGGTCTCGCTCGCCCGTGCGGTGCAGCTGGCCCGCCGCCAGGGATGGGCCTGCGTCGACAGCACGCTGCGCCCCGGTGTCGCCACCCTCGCGGCTCCCCTGCGCCGCCACCTGGGGCACAGGCTCGGGGTGGGGGTGGGCGCGCTGGGCGTCAGCGGACCGCGCGACCGCGTCCTCGGGCCGTCCGGCGAGCCCCGCGACGACCTGGTCACGCAGGTCGTCGCCGCCGCCCACGCCGTCTCCTCGACCCTGCAGGAGCGGCTGTGAGCGCGTCGTACGTCGCCTCGATCGACCAGGGCACCACCTCCACGCGGTGCCTGCTCTTCGACCACGCGGGTCGGATGGTCTCGGTGGCGCAGCACGAGCACCACCAGCACTACCCCCGGCCCGGCTGGGCCGAGCACGACGCCGCCGAGATCTGGGCCAACACGCTGCGGGTGCTGCCCGAGGCCCTGGCGCTCGCGGGGCTACAGCCCTCCGACGTGGCCGCGGTGGGCATCGCCAACCAGCGCGAGACCACGGTGGTCTGGGACCGCGCCACCGGGCGACCGGTCGCACCCGCCATCACCTGGCAGGACACCCGCACCGCCGACCTGGTCGCCGAGCTCGGCCGCAGCGCCGCCGCGCCGCTCTTCGAGGAGGTCTGCGGGCTGACGCCGGCCGGCTACTTCGCCGCGCCCCGGCTGCGGTGGCTGCTCGACCACGTGCCGGGCCTGCAGCGCCGGGCCCGGCTCGGCGAGGTCGCCTTCGGCACCATGGAGTCCTGGCTGATCTGGAACCTCACCGGCGGCCCTGACGGCGGCGTCCACGTCACCGACGTCACCAACGCCAGCCGCACCATGCTGATGGACATCCACACCCTGCAGTGGGACCAGCGCCTGCTCGACGCCCTCGACGTGCCGGCGGCGATGCTGCCCGAGATCCGCCCCAACGCCCAGGTCTACGGCACCTGCACGGTCGGGCTGCCGGGTGTCCTCATCGGCGGCGCCTTCGGCGACCAGCAGGCCGCGCTCTTCGGGCAGACCTGCTTCGACGAGGGCGAGGCCAAGTGCACCTACGGCACCGGCGCCTTCCTGCTGATGAACACCGGCGCCAGCGTGAGGCCCTCCACGCACGGCCTGCTCTCGACGGTCGCCTACGCCCTCGAGGGCGAGAGGCCCGTCTACGCCACCGAGGGGTCGATCGCCGTGGCCGGGGCGCTCGTGCAGTGGTTCCGCGACTCGCTGGAGATGATCTCCTCGGCCCCCGAGATCGAGACCCTCGCACGTCGCGTGGAGGACAACGGCGGGTGCTACATCGTGCCGGCCTTCGCCGGCCTCTTCGCCCCCCGCTGGCAGGCCGACGCGCGCGGCGTCGTCGTGGGCCTCACGTCCTACGTCACCCGCGGTCACCTCGCGCGGGCCGTGCTCGAGGCCACCGCCTGGCAGACCTGCGAGGTGGTGGAGGCCGTCGACCTCGACACCTCGCTGACCCTGTCACGGCTGCGGGTCGACGGCGGCATGACCGCCAACCACCTGCTGATGCAGACGGTCGCCGACGTGCTCGACGTGCCGGTCGAGCGGCCGCTGGTGGCCGAGTCCGTCTCGCTCGGGGCGGCCTACGCCGCCGGCCTGGCCGTCGGCTTCTGGCCCGACCTCGACGTCCTGCGCGGCACGTGGCGCCGCGCGGCGCTGTGGGAGCCGTCGATGAGCCCCGTCGTGCGCCGCCGGGAGCGGGCGGCCTGGGACCGCGCGGTGCAGCGCACCCTGCACTGGGTGGTCGACGAGGACCCCGACGCCGCACCACCCGGCTGAGCCGACCGCACGGTCAGCCCGGCCAGCCCGGTCAGCCGCGCGCCACCAGGATCCAGAGCACGAGGCCGCCGACGCCCAGCACGACGACGGCCGTCGAGACCATGCCGAGCGTCATGTAGCAGCCGAACCGCCGGGTGCGCGGCACGACGAGCAGCACCGCGGGCACCAGCAGCGCCACGAGCACGTAGGGGAAGAGCCGCTCCGCGGTGTCGTAGGCGACCACCGCGTTGAGCACCGCGCCGTAGACGCCCGGCACCAGGATGAGGAAGAGCAGCCCGGCGAAGAAGCCGGACAGCGCGGTGAAGGTCGGATGGTCGCGGTGCCACCAGCTCGGGCCCCCGTCGGCGCCCTCGTCCTCCTGGGCGGCCTCGTCGGCCCGGCCGGTCTCGTCGGCCCGGCCGCTCCCGGCCGGCTCGGACGGGACGACCTCCGCGGTCGCGGGCTCGTGCGACGGGTCCGGCGTGGTGGTGACCGGCCGGTCGGGGGTCGTGTCCATGGGAGGCAATATCTCACCTGCCGGCCCGCGACGGCCGCTCACCGCGCCCGCGGGCACCGGCACGGCCCGTCGAGCGCTCCCACCTCGACAGAGATCGGCGGCCGGGCGGTCCCGGTCGTCCCTGGCGCGGGCGAGCCGGACCACGCCGCTCGCGGCGTCAGCCGACCCGGCCCGAGCACCGGGCGCGCGGCGCCCACGAGGTGGACGAGCGCAGCAGGAGCCGGCTCAGAAGACGGCGTAGTGCAGCAGCAGCCAGATCGGCGCGGCCGTGGCGAGCAGGGAGTCGAGACGGTCCATGAGGCCGCCGTGGCCCGGGATGACCTGGCTCATGTCCTTGATGCCGAGGTCGCGCTTGATGACCGACTCGCACAGGTCACCGAGGGTGGCCATCACGACGGTGATCAGGCCGAGGGCCACGCCGACCCACCAGTCGCCGTCGAGCAGCCACACCACGAGGGCCGTGCCGCCGGCGACGGTGGCGACCGCCGACCCCGCGAAGCCCTCCCAGGACTTCTTCGGGGAGATGACCGGCGCCATCGGGTGGCGCCCGAAGAGCACGCCGCCGACGTAGCCACCGGTGTCGGAGGCGATGGTGACCAGGATGAAGACGATGACCGCCAGCACGCCGTCGTTGTCGAGGCCGGCGCCGCTCGAGCCGCCCTCGGCCAGCAGCAGCGCGACGAACGAGCCGAGGAACGGCACGTAGACGAGGGTGAAGACCGACGCCGTGGCGTTCATGACGTAGCCGTCGATGCCCCGGCGCAGCAGCCACAGCATGATCACCAGTGCAGCGACCGCAGTGGCGGTGACCAGCGCGGAGGCGCCGAAGAAGTAGGCGACGGCCACCATCGCGGCGCCACCCACCATGAGCGGCTGCTCGGGCAGGTCGATGCCCTTGGCGCCGAAGCCGCGGTGCAGCTCCCAGATCGCCACCACGACGGCGGCGACCACGATGACCATGAAGGCCGCCTTGTAGAACAGCAGCGACGCAGCGATCGCCGCGAGCAGGACGAAGGCCGAGGCGAACGCGGCAGGCAGGTCACGCCCGGCGCGACCGTGGTCCTTGACCGGTGGGGTCGCGCCGGGGGTGGTGTCCGGGGAGGTGTCTGTCATCGAGTCGGTGGTGGGAGGTCTCAGACCTCCAGCAGCTCCGCTTCCTTGTTCTTGAGCATCTCGTCGATCGCGTCGGTGTGCTTCTTGGTGGTGCCGTCGAGACGCTTCTCGGCCCCGGTGACGTCGTCCTTGCCGACCTCGCCGTCCTTCTCGAGCTTCTCGAGGTTCTGCTTCGCGGTGCGACGCAGGTTGCGCACCGCGACCCGGCCGTCCTCGGCC
The DNA here is from genome assembly GCF_023712465.1 of Nocardioides sp. P86. Lineage (NCBI taxonomy): Bacteria > Bacillati > Actinomycetota > Actinomycetes > Propionibacteriales > Nocardioidaceae > Nocardioides > Nocardioides sp. P86. Next base: position 630,668 of record NZ_JAMAYE010000001.1, read on the forward strand.
TTGCCGCGCGCGACCTTGATGTACTCCTTGCGCCGCTCCTCGGTGAGCTCGGGGAACACGCAGCGCAGCACCTTGCCGTCGTTGGAGGGGTTGACGCCCAGGTCGGAGTCGCGGATCGCGCGCTCGACGTTGCTCATCGCACCCATGTCGTAGGGCTGGATCAGGATGACCCGCGCCTCGGGGGCGGTGAAGCTGGCCAGCTGCTGCAGCGGGGTCGGCGAGCCGTAGTAGTCGACCACGATCTTGTTGAACATGCTGGGGTGGGCCCGGCCGGCGCGGATCGCGGCGAACTCCTCGCGCGTCGACTCCACCGACTTGCTCATCTTGCTGTCGGCCTCGTTGAGGATGTCGTTGATCACCGAAGGGGCTCCTTGTGTCGTCGCGGACTGCTGCGGGCGGGGCGGGCGCTCAGCCCGCGCTCACCCGCGTGCCGATCTTCTCACCCTGCACGACGCGCAGGATGTTGCCCTCGGGCTCCATGCCGAAGACGATCATGGGCAGCTTGTTCTCCCCGCACAGGGCGAACGCCGTCTGGTCCATGATCCGCAGGCCCTGGGAGATGGCCTCGTCGTAGGTCAGCTCGTCGTACTTGGTCGCGGTGGGGTCGAGGTGGGGGTCGGCGGAGTAGACGCCGTCGACCCCGCTCTTGGCCACCAGCACCACGTCGCAGCGGCTCTCCAGCGCGCGCTGCACAGCCACGGTGTCGGTGGAGAAGAAGGGCATGCCCATGCCGGCGCCGAAGATGACGACGCGGCCCTTCTCCATGTGGCGGATCGCGCGGCGCGGCACGTAGGGCTCGGCGACCTGCCCCATCGTGATGGCGGTCTGCACCCGGGTCTCGACGCCCATCTTCTCCAGGAAGTCCTGCAGCGCCAGGCAGTTCATGACGATCCCGAGCATGCCCATGTAGTCGGCCCGCACGCGGTCCATGCCCCGCTGCTGGAGCTCGGCGCCGCGGAAGAAGTTGCCGCCGCCGGTGACGACGGCGATCTGTACGCCCGCCTCGGCCACGGCGGCGATCTCCTTGGCGATGCCCTGCACCACGTCGGGGTCGATGCCGACGTTGCCGCCGCCGAACACCTCTCCGGAGAGCTTGAGGAGCACACGCTTGTATCCGGTCACGGACGGTCCCTTCGAGAGCGGGTCGGGGGGTGCACAGCGAGGAGGCCGGCGACGATGATCAGGGTCTGAGTCATCGTCGGCCGGCCTCCTCGTCGAGCGTGTGGCGCCAACCTAGTGGATGACGCCGGAACGGGTCGTGGCGATCAGGCCCCGACCTCGAAGCGGGCGAAGCGCTTCAGCGTGGTGCCGGCCTCGTCCAGGACGGTCTTGACCGACTTCTTGTTCTCGGTGACCGAGGGCTGCTCGAGCAGCACGACGTCCTTGAAGAAGCCGTTGAGGCGACCCTCGGTGATCTTGGCGATGGCCTGCTCCGGCTTGCCCTCCTCGCGCGAGGTCGCCTCGGCGATCTCGCGCTCCTTGGCGACGACGTCGGCGGGGACCTCGTCGCGGGTGAGGTACTGCGGGCGCATGGCGGCGACCTGCATGGCCGCACCCTTGGCGGCGGTCTCGTCGCCGTCGTACTCGACGAGGACGCCCACGGCCGGCGGGAGGTCGGCGGCACGCTTGTGCATGTAGACCACGACGGGGCCCTCGAAGTAGGCCACACGACCCAGCTCGATCTTCTCGCCGATGGACACGGCCAGGTCGTCCACGACCTCGCCGACGGTCTTGCCGTCGAGCGGGACGGCCTTGAGCGCCTCGGCGTCGACGGCCTTGGCCTGGTCGGCGGCGTCGGCGATGCGCTGGGCGGCGGAGACGAAGGCGTCGCCCTTGGCGACGAAGTCGGTCTCGCAGCGCAGCTCGACGAGGGCACCACCGGAGGTGGCGACCAGGCCGGCGGTGGCCTCGCGCTCGGCGGCGCGCTCGGCCATCTTCTTGCCACCCTTGATGCGCAGGATCTCGACGGCCTTGTCGAAGTCGCCCTCGGCCTCGGTCAGCGCCTTCTTGCAGTCCATCATGCCGGCGCCGCTGGTCTCGCGGAGCTTCTTGACGTCCGCGGCGGAGATGTTCGCCATGTGCTTCGTCCCTCGGTTCTGTGTGAGTGGGAGGTGTCCGGGCGTGCCACCGTCCGCGAGCGTCGCTCGCGGACGGTGGTCACGGCTGGAGCAGGATCAGGCCTTGGCCTCGTCGGCCGCGGGGGCCTCGGCGGTCTCGGTCTCGGCGGGGGCCTCGGCGGCCGGCTCGGCCGACGCGGCGACCTCGGCGGACTCGGCGCCCTCGGAGGAGGCACCGGTCGCCTCGGAGGCCGGGGCCTCCGCGGTGGCGTCGGAGGCGGTGGCGGTCTCGGCGGCCTTCTCGGCGTCGCCGGCCAGGAGCTCGCGCTCCCACTCGGCCAGCGGCTCCTCGGCGGTGGCGCTCTCGGCCCCGGTCTTGGCGCCGGAGCGGGCGATGAGGCCCTCGGCCACGGCGTCGGCGACCACGCGGGTCAGCAGACCGACGGCGCGGATGGCGTCGTCGTTGCCCGGGATCGGGAAGTCGACCTCGTCGGGGTCGCAGTTGGTGTCCAGGATGCCGATGATCGGGATCCGGAGCTTGCGGGCCTCCTCGACGGCGAGGTGCTCCTTCTTGGTGTCGACGATCCACACGGCCGACGGGGTGCGACCCATCTCGCGGATGCCGCCCAGGGTCTTCTCGAGCTTGTCGCGCTCCCGCTTCATCTGCAGGAGCTCCTTCTTGGTGCGACCGGAGCCCGCGACGTTGTCGAAGTCGAGCTCGTCGAGCTCCTTGAGACGGTTGATCCGCTGGTGCACCGTCTGGAAGTTGGTGAGCATGCCGCCCAGCCACCGCTGGTTGACGTAGGGCATCCCGACGCGGGTCGCCTGCTCGGCGATCGCCTCCTGGGCCTGCTTCTTGGTGCCCACGAACATCACGGTGCCGCCCTTCGAGACGGTCTCCTTGATGAAGGCGTAGGAGCGGTCGATGTAGGCCAGCGACTGCTGCAGGTCGATGATGTAGATGCCGTTGCGCTCGGTCATGATGAAGCGCTTCATCTTGGGGTTCCAGCGACGGGTCTGGTGCCCGAAGTGGACGCCGCTCTCGAGGAGCTGGCGCATGGTGACGACTGCCATGGTGTTGTTTCTCCTGTGTGGCCGCGAGCCCGTGCGTGCGTCCTTGCCCTCCGCCCGGGGGCGGGGAGGACGCACCGGCGCTCGAGGCCGGTCGTGTTCTCGGTTGTTCGCCCCCAGCGGGTGCTGGGAGCCCTGACGCCGGCACGCGACCCGACCTGCGCAGTGGGAGCCACAGGACCGAGGGTCGTCGCCCACGGGAGACCGACCACCCCGGTGAGGGCGGTCGACGCGGTCTGCCGACGTGCGAAGTCGACCACTGCGGACATGCCGCACTGATCGCAGTCTCCAGCCTACGCGCTGGCCGCCGCAGCAGCCCAATCCGACGACCCACGAGTCGCCCCCAGGCGGCGCGACGCCGCGCCCCCTCCACACCGTGCGCCCGCTCCTCCCCGGTCCACCCGACGGTCCTCGAGCCTGGGGTCATGCGCCGTCACCCGCCGACCCTCCCCGTCCGTGCCGTGACGCCCCGGACCGTCGGGACCGGCTCGGCCGGCCCGCCGAGGTCCGCTCGGGCACGGAGGCGGCTCCTGGCGGGCGCGGGACTCACGCTGGCGTCGCTGCTCGGCGTCGTCGCGCCGGCCAGCGCCGGGGAGGACCCGGTGGGCACCTGGCCCCTGCTCCCGCCTCCGGAGGTGACGGCGCGCTTCGACGCGCCGGCCTCACCGTGGGCGCCGGGCCACCGAGGGGTCGACCTGCTCGGCCGGCCGGGCCAGGCGGTGAGGGCGGCGCTGCCGGGCACGGTCTCCTTCTCCGGCACCATCGCGGGCCGCGGCGTGGTCGTGGTCGACCACGGCGCCACCCGCACCACCTACGAGCCGGTGGCCGGGACCGCCGCAGTGGGCTCCACCGTCTCCGGCGGCGAGGAGATCGGGGCCCTGCAGGTCGGCGGCTCGCACTGCGCGCCCCGCTCCTGCCTGCACTGGGGGTGGATCGCGGATCCCGACACCTACCTCGACCCCCTGCGCCTGGTGGGGGCCGGGCCCGTGCGCCTCCTCCCCCTGGGGTCGGGCGGGGCGGCGGGAGCGGTCGGGCCGCGCCCGAGCGGTCCGGCGGCGACGTCGCCGGTGCCGTGGGCGCCCCCGCTCCCCCGGGCCGCGTGGGTGGCCTGGGTCCCGTGGGCTCCGTGGCTGGGGCTGGTGGACCGGGGGGCCGAGGAGCCGAGGGGCTGACGCACGACCGGTGCTGTCGGCCCCGGACGGCTCGACGACCCGTGCCGCGGCGCGGGCAGCGGTGCTCACGGCCCGGGTGGCTCACGGCGCAGGCGCCACCCGGTGAGCCTAGGCGCGGGGGTGGGCCTGCTGGTAGGCCCGGCGCAGGCGGTCGGTCGTGACATGCGTGTAGAGCTGCGTCGTGGCCAGGGAGGCGTGGCCCAGCAGCTCCTGCACCGAGCGCAGGTCGGCGCCACCCTCGAGCAGGTGGGTCGCCGCGGTGTGACGCAGACCGTGGGGTCCGATGTCGGGGGCTCCGGGCACGTCCGCGATGCGTCGGTGCACGAGGGTCCGCACGGCGCGCTGGTCGATGCGACCACCCCTGACGCCGACGAACAGCGCAGGGCCCGACCCGGCGCGCACGAGAGCCGGTCGCCCGTGCCGGACCCAGAAGTCGACCGCGCGGGCGGCGGGCCGGCCGAAGGGGACCGTGCGCTCCTTGCGGCCCTTGCCGAGCACCCGCACGACGTTGCGCTCGCGGTCGACGTCGTCGACGTCGAGGCCGACCAGCTCGCCGACCCGGACGCCCGTGGCGTAGAGCAGCTCGAGCATCGCGACGTCGCGCAGGCCCACGGGGCTGCCGTCGTCGGCCAGCTCGCTCGCGGCCCGGATCAGGTCGGCCGCCTCGTCGGCGCGCAGCACCGGGGGCAGGGTCCGGTGGGCCCGGGGGCTGGCGAGGCTGGCGCCGACGTCCTGGGGGGCCCGCCCGGTGCGGGCGAGCCAGGCGGTGAGCACGCGCGCAGCGGTCGCCCGGCGGGCGAGGGTCGTGCGGGAGAGTCCCATCGTCTGCTGCTTGGCCAGCCAGCTGCGCAGCGTGCGGAGGTCGAGGGTGCCGACGTCGGTGTGGCCGAGGCGACGGGCGTGCTCGAGGAGGCCGGCGACGTCGGCGAGATAGGCACGGACGCTGTGGGGGCTCAGGTCGCGCTCGACGGCGAGGTGCCGCTCGTAGTCGGCCAGGACGCGCGTCATCTCCGGCGGCAGCGTGTCGGTGGGCTCGGTGGGCTCGGTGGGCTCGGCCGACCGCCCGTCGTCCGCCGGCCCACCCGTGCCCGAGGACGCGGCGACGGCGGCTGCCCTGTCGTCCGGCGCCGGGGTGCTCATCAGGCGATGCTAGGCCGGGCCGGCCTGCTCAGTCGTGAGCCAGTGCGGCGAGCCGCCAGCCCTCCTCACCGTGCTCCACGAGCCCCGCACGGTGCAGGCGGCTCAGGGCCGACTGCACCTCGAGGAGCCCGAGCCCCGCGGCCCGGGCCACGGAGTCGGCGGGCGCGGCGCGCGCGACCGGCACACCGTCGAGGACCTGCTGGTCGCGCCGGCTGAGGCGGTCGCGGCTGCGCTCCGGACCGCGGGGCTCCTCGACCAGGTGCTCACCGCTGGCTCCCACCAGCTCGAGGACGTCGGCCCCGCCCGTCACCAGCGCCGCGGCACCGGAGCGCAGGAGCTGGTGGACGCCCTGCGACGGCGCGCTGGTCACGGGCCCCGGCACCCCCATCACGACCCGGTGGAGCCGACCGGCCCAGTTGGCGGTGTTGAGAGCGCCGCTGCGGGCGGCCGCCTCGACGACGACGGTGCCGCAGGTCAGCGCCGCGATGAGCCGGTTGCGGCTGAGGAAGCGGATGCGGGTGGGCGGCAGTCCCGGTGCCGTCTCCGAGACCACCGAACCCACCGTGGCGATGTGGTCCAGCAGGGTCGAGTGGGCGGCGGGGTAGCTCCGGTCGGCGCCGCACGCGAGGACCGCCGCGGTCGGCGCACCCGAGGCGAGCGCCCCGCGGTGGGCCGCCTGGTCGATGCCGAAGGCCGCCCCCGAGACCGCGGTGAGCCCGGTGAGCGACACCCGGGCGGCGATGTCACGCGCGACGCTCTCGCCGTAGGTCGTCGACGAGCGCGAGCCGACCACCGCCACTCCCCCGGCGAGCTCGTCGAGACGCAGGGGCCCGCGCACCCACAGGCCGATCGGCACGCCGCCGCGGTCGTGGAGCGGGTCGGCCGACCGCAGGTCGTCGAGGCCCGCGGGCCACTCGGGGTCGCCCGGCACGACGAACCGGATCCCCCGCTCCTCGGCCTGCACGAGCTCACGCTCGGGATCGAGGGCCTCCAGCCGCTGCCCGACGTCGTCGAGCAGGCCGTGCAGGTCGCGCTGGGAGGTGAGGTGCTCGTGGACGGCGACGGGTCCGAGATCGGTGACCAGGGTGTTCATCCGCAGGTCGCCCGGCTCGGCGAGCCTGCTCAGCGCGACGCGGGCCAGCCGGTCGTCGAGCCCGACCCGTGGCGCCGACCCGGTGGGTCGCCGGCTCATCCGGCGCGCCGCAGCGTCGAGGACAGCAGCGGCTCGCCCCGACGCAGCCGCAGCGCCACCTCGACCTCGTCGAGCCCCGGTCGGGCCCGCTCGTCGGGCAGGAGGTCGAGGACGGTCCAGGCGAGGCGGTTGACCCTCACGGCACCGCGGCCGGTCAGCTGGCCGGCGTAGACCTGCTCGTCGACCATCCGCTGGGCGTCGGCGTCCAGCCGCCACCGGTCGCGCAGCTGCGGGCCCGGGGTGTGGGCGTTGAGCCGCCAGCTGCACCCGGCGTAGCGGTCGGCCTGACGGCGACGGGCCAGGGACACCCGGCGCCGCACCACCTCGGAGGGCTCGGCGCGGCTGAAGACGTCGCGCTGGTCGTGCGGGGCCAGGGGCTCGACGTATCGCACGACGTCGATGCGGTCGGCGATGGGACCGGTGATGCGGGCGCGGTAGTCGCGACGCTTGCGCTCGGTGCACCCGCAGCTCATCGCGCCCGACCGCGGGGCGTACTCGCCGCAGGGGCAGGGGTTGCAGGCGAGCACCACCATGGCCCGGGCCGGCAGCGTGACCGACTCCTCGCGGCGCGCCACGGTGACGTCGCCGCTCTCGAGCGGCTGGCGCAGCGCGTCGATGACGTCGCTGTGGAAGAGCGGGAACTCGTCGAGGAACAGGACTCCGAGGTGGGTCCGGCTCAGCTCGCCGGGCCGGACCGCGCCGCTGCCGCCACCGATGAGGCTGGCCTTGCTGGCGTCGTGGTGGGGGGCGCTGAACGGAGGCCGGACCACCATGCCCGCGCCTGGCTCCAGCACCCCGGCCAGGGAGTGGATCGCGGTGAGCTCCAGGGACTCCGAGCCGGTGAGGTCGGGGAGGATGGTCGGTATCCGCTCGGCGATGCTGGTCTTGCCGGCGCCCTTGGGCCCCTCCAGCATCAGGTGGTGACCGCCCGCGGCGGCGACCTCGACGGCGAAGCGGGTGTCCTCGAGACCCAGCAGATCGGCGAAGTCGCCCTCCTCGCGGCGCTCGTCGCCGCGCCAGGCGAGGAGACGGCTCCCGCTCGCCGAGGCCACCGGCGGCGCCCAGGGCACCTCGTCGCCGCGGAGCTCGGCGACCACCTGACCCAGCGACCGCACCCCGAGGACCTCCATGTCGGGCACCATCGCGGCCTCGTGCGCCTGCGGCTCGGGCACGAAGACCCGGCGCACGCCCCGTGCCGCGGCCGCCAGCACCATCGGGAGGACCCCGTGCACGCCGCGCAGGTTGCCGTCGAGGGTGAGCTCGCCGATGAGCACGACCCCGTCGAGCGCGGCCTTCGGCACCGTGCCGTCGGCGGCGAGCACCGACACGGCGATGGCCAGGTCGAAGTGGGTGCCGCGCTTGAGCAGGTCGGCCGGGGACAGCAGGATCGTGATGCGCTTGGTGGAGGGCCACTCGAAGCCGCCGTTGATGACGGCCATGCGGCAGCGGTCGCGCGACTCGTTGAGCGAGGCGTCGGGTCGGCCGACGAGCGTGAGCCCCACCTGGCCGGGTGACACGTCGGTCTGGACGTCGATGAGGTGCCCCAGGGCGCCGTGCAGGGACACCGACCGCGCGGTCGCCGTGCTCATCAGACCAGCCCCCGCACGTGGTCGATGGTCGAGGCGCCCTGGCGGGGCCGCAGCACCGCCACCAGGTCGATGCGGAGCTCGACGCGCCCCAACCCCTGCTCCACCCGCCACGCCTCGCCGAGGCGCAGCAACCGGTCGAGCTTGGCGTCGGTGACCGCCTCGTGCGGCGTGCCACGGCCCAGGCTGCTGCGGGTCTTGACCTCGCAGACCACCAGGACGTCGCCGTCGCGCAGGACGAGGTCGATCTCTCCCGCCGGGCAGCGCCAGTTGCGTGCGAGCACCGTCATCCCCTGCGCCACGAGGTGACGCTCGGCGAGCGCCTCGCCGTAGGCACCCAGGGCCTGTCGTGATCCTGCCGTCGTCGTCATGGGACCTCCTGACGAGGAGGCTCCTCCGGATCGCCGGTGCGTGGGGTCCCACCGCAGGAGGGTGTGGAGGACGCTCCGGTCGCGTGCGTCTGTGGACGACTCGTGGTCCTGCCCGGGGCGGACGTCGCGTCGGCTCAGCCGACGAGGCGCACGATGCTGGGCCCGAGGTCGGCGTCGTAGGCCACCGTCGGCGCCTGCGCGTCGACCGGGAGGGCCGCCTTGTCGAAGACGAAGACCTGGAGCGCCTTGACCGAGTTGCCGTTGATCGCCAGGCCGTTGGAGGCCGAGGCGGCGCTGCTCTGGGTCTCGTCGGTGAGGAAGCCGGGCACGAAGTCCAGGATCGGCTGGAAGCGCTTCTGGGCCCGGTCGGTGGCGTAGACCACCGGGAGCCACACGAGCCGGGGCGAGTCGACGACCTCCGGCGCCAGCATCGTGGCCGACACCCCCGTGCGGGTCAGCGAGTCGAGCGTGGCGCCGTTGCGCAGGAAGCAGGAGAGCACGTCGTTGTTGAGCCGCACGCTGCCGACGACGAGGTCGCCGCGACCCGGGCAGGTGGTGGCGCCGTTGCGCACGTCGAGGCGCCCCGGCCTCGACCCCGTGCCGCTGACGAAGCCGTCGTAGAGGGCCGGACCGTCGTTGCCGGTGTCGCCGAGGATGCAGTTGCGGCCGTCGAGGGGCTGGTCGTCCGGCACGGCTCCGCTGATCCAGGAGGAGCCGCTGCCGCACTCCTTGGTGACGGTCTGGCCCACGGCGAAGGAGTAGGGCACCAGCTGGTGGTCGAGGCCGCCGGCGATGTTCGCCGCGAGCCGTCGCTGCCCGGTGAGGCCGTCGCGCCGGGGGCTGTCGAGCTGGCCGAAGTTGCCGCGGTCCTGACCCACGCAGCCCACGGGCACCCCGGTCGGCGACGGCGCCGGCTCGGGCGTCGGTGTCGTCGTCGGTGTCGCCGTCGGGGAGGCGGTCTGCGTGGGCGAGGGCCCGGCGCTCGGGGACGGGCTCGGGCTCGCCGTCGGCGTCGGGCTGGGGGTCGGCGAGGGCGACGGGCCGACCACCACGTAGTCGAGGTGGTTGGCGGAGATCTCCAGCCGGGCGTTGCCCTTCGCCTGGATCAGGGCGTAGACCCGCCACGTGCCGGGGGTGGCCGACACCTCGCCGCCCACGGTGAAGGTCGGCACGACCAGCGGGTTGGTCTTGCCGACGTCCTGGGCGGCGTAGTCGACGTAGGTGGAGCCGTCGGGTGAGTAGAACCGGATCGAGGCACGGTCGGTGTTGCTGGGGATGGAGTCGACCTGGAGCTGGGAGACGCTGAGCTGCTGCCCGACGGTGACGCTCAGGGCGCGGGGGCTGGTGATCCGGTGGGACCCCACCGGGATGCCCGGCGAGGCCACCGCGGTCGTCGTCGTGGTCGTGGGGCTCGGGCTGGCCGTCGCGGCCGGGCCGCCCGACCCGCTCGCCGTGGCGGTCGGGCTGGACGTCGGGCTGGGCGTCGGGCTGGGCGTCGGGCTGGGGGCGACGGTCGTGGTCGTCGTGGTCGCGGCGAGCGAGTTGCCGCCGGTGGTGTCGGCGGCGGCCGGGCCGAGGGCGCACCCGTCGGGCAGCCAGAAGGGCACCATGTCGGCGGGCGACGGCAGCGGCGAGACCACCCTGACCGTCGCGACCCGCTGCACGTCGACGGCCGTCCGGCCGAGCACGCCGGCGAGGCCGAACTCGACGTGGGCGGCCGGCGCCACGACCTCCATCTGCACGCAGACGTCGGTGCAGGCCGTGCCGTCGGCGTGCTCGAAGGACACCTCGCCGTTGGCGCGCTGGCCGTCGAGCAGTGCCGACCCGGTGGCGACCGGCTGGCCGGGGGCGCGGTTGGCGTTGAGGTAGCGGGCCGCGTCGGCCGCGATCGCCGCGGGCGCGGCCGCCGGCACCGACACCCTCATCGGCAGGCGCCACCCGGCGCTGGTCGCCGTCACGTCGGCCTGCTTCTGCACCGCGCGCCCCCGGGACCAAGCGTTGCCGAGGTCGACCGCGAGCGCGGAGACCCCGAAGAGCACGACGGCCATCACGGCGATCATCACCGCCATGGCCCCGCCCTCGTCCCGCGTACGCCGGCGGCGCCGAGCCGCCCGGGGAGCGGCCGGGCGGGCGCACCGCTCGGTCACGGGCAGGCCTCGGGCTGGCGCGGCACGAACTCGACGCGCGCCTCGGCGGTGGCGTTGACCTCGCCGTCGTCGACGAAGGGCAGGATCGGCAGCTGCAGGTCGAAGCTGTCGAACTGCACCGTCACCGTGACCACGTCGCCCACCTGCACCTGGCTCGGCAGCGCGGTGGCGTAGCTGCGCCGCACGGTCGCGGTGGAGCCCGACCCGGTGAGGCCCTGGATGTCGGCGGCGACGGCGGTGCGGTAGGCGGCGCAGGTCGCGGGGTCGCCGACGGCCGCCATCCGGGCGGCGTTGCGGGCGATGTCGCTGCCGCCCTGCATGGCCCAGAAGTAGAGGCCGTACTGGATGATCCCGAAGAGCAGCAGGAAGAGCACGGGCATGAGCAGGGCGAACTCGACGACGGTCGCGCCCCGCTCGGAGCGCTGCCGTGCCGCTCGTCTGGTGCCCACAGCCGGTCGCCTCTCGGGAGCGCTGCTCAGGTCCCCCGGTGGACGCGCGTCAGCGACAAGGAGCATCGGTCGGGCCGGACCCGTGCTGAGCGCTCGCTCGGTAAAATCAACGCGAGATCCTCAGATCGGTAACAGATCCACCACGGCCCGCGTCCCACTGGAGGACGGCGACCGGCTCAGCCGCGCAGTGCGGGGAGGCTGCACACCGCCTCGAGGGCGAACACGTCGGCGCCACCCACCCGCACGCCCAGGAGCCTGGCGACCGGGCCGACGAGCTGGCTGTCGAGGTTGCTGGCCAGCGGGGTGAGGGTCTTGTTGACGAAGGCGTTGGGCCCGTTGGTGAGCCCGTCGAGCACCGCCGTGGTGACGGAGGTGATCTGGCTGGCGTTGAGGGTCAGGCCGGCGGCGGTGATGGAGGAGGAGGTGATGGTGGGCACCACCGAGCTGAGCACGTTGACGGTGCCGCCGGTCGACTTCGGCGTGACGTCGTTGGGAGGCAGCGCCAGTGGGACGGTGCTGGTCGCGGCCGGGGCGGGGCTGCTCATGGTCAGTCTGACCCCCACGTCGACCGCCACGTCGACCGAGGTCAGCAGCAGCTCGAGCTTGAGGGTGCCCTTGACCTCGAGGTCGACGGTGAGGCTGTACTCCGCGAGCCCGCTGGCCACGGCCACCGAGAAGGTCGAGGGGTCGGTCGTGGTGCCGTTGCCGCAGTGGACCTGGGGCGGGTCGACGAGCTGGGAGGTGGCGTTGCCCAGCTTGAGGTGCACGTTCCCGGTGGCCTTCGGGGTCTGCAGGGTGCCCTTCACCAGGCCGAGGTTGAGGTTCATGCTCGGGAGGTTGACGAAGGTCAGGCCCAGGTCGCCGGCGATCTGGCTCGTGGCCGCACGTGCCTCGGCCGAGTTGGGCGCGCCGCAGGCGGTCTGCCTGCCCTGCTGCACGAAGATCCCGCCGGTCACCTGGCTGCCGAGGCCGGGCACCTGGGCCTGGAGGTTGGGGACGGCCACGGCGTGCTGGCCGGTGGCGACGCCGACCGAGCCCGCGATCAGGTCGAGCACGTTGAGCCCGGTCTCCAGGGCCGCGCTGTCGGTCGGGGAGATGTTGAGCAGCGAGCCCAGCCGCACCGCCGGCACGCTGCCGGCGACGGCCAGGAAGGAGCCGAGGGCGCTGACGGCCGCGCTGTAGCCGGCCGGCTTCTCCCTGTTGAGCACGTCGATGGTGCCCTTGACCAGGTCGCCGAAGGCCACCGGCGCGGTGAGCAGCTCGGTCTCGGTGCCGAGCACGGCGGTCGCGGCCAGCTGGGCCAGGCTCACCTCGGTGTTGGCGATGCCCTGGTAGCCGACCAGCGTGAGGTCGACCCCCAGCAGGCTGTTGAGCGGGGCGAGCAGGGCCGAGTCGTTGCTGCGCACCGCCGCGGCGTAGGACCCCAGGGCGTGGCAGGCGGTCGTCGTCGAGGTGGCGTACGCCGTGCGCGTCGCGCTGCCCGAGCCGGCGGCGAAGGCGAAGTCGGTGCTCGCGCTGGCGACGACCTTGACGGCGGTGGGCGGCTCGGCGGTCGTGTTCCAGGTCGTGCCGTTCCACGACCCCCAGTCGGCGGTCACGACGAGGTCGTCGCCGAGCGTGGTGCTGTTGCGGGCGACGCTCTGGCTCAGCAGCGAGGTGGACGAGGTGGTCACCAGCGCGGCCAGCTGGGCCTGGGAGCGGCCGTCGATCTCACGGGCCATGTCGAGCGCGACGACGTCGGCGATGGCCTGCATGTCACGGCGCACGACGCGCTGGGTGCCGAGGTCGACGGCGAGCGCGGCCACGGCGAGCAGCAGGGCGATGGTGACCGCGAGGAAGACCGCGACGGCGCCGCGCTGGCCGCGCTCGTCACGGTGCACGCGCCAGGTGCCCCGCAGCATCAGCTCACCCTCGCCGTCGCGGTGTAGCTCAGCGTCTGCGGCAGCGGCACGAGCGGGAGCTTCGGGGTCAGCGGCCGAGCGGCGTAGGGGTAGGACACCAGCACCTGCACGCAGCGGGCGCTGCCGCAGGTGGTGAAGGTGACCGTGCAGGTGGCACCGGAGCTGCAGGAGACGCCGTAGCTCTGGAGCGCCTCGTTCACGCTGGCCAGGGCGGCCGTGCGGCGCGAGGCCTCCTGGGTGGTGTTGAAGGCCTGGGCGCCCACGGCGGCCGCGCGGGCACCCTCGGCCGCCCCCTGGCTGATCGCCTGGCGGAAGCTCAGCATGTAGCCGTAGGTGATGATCCCGAAGACGAGCAGCAGCAGCAGCGGCGCCACGAGGGCGAACTCGACCGCGGCCGCGCCCCGCTCGCGGTCGCGTCCCTGTCGCAGACCCATGTCTCCCTCACCCCGCACAGCAGCCCCCGGAGCTCCACGAGCGAGGCTAGGGAAGGCGCTCAGGGGCGCGCGGCCAGCTGCGGGCAGATGGCCCGAAAGGACTACTTCTCGGGCAGATCCATGTCCGAAGGACTGAGCTCCTCGACGTTGACGTCCTTGAACGTCAGCACCTTCACGTTCTTGGCGAAGCGGGCGGGGCGGTACATGTCCCAGACCCAGGCGTCGCTCATCGACACCTCGAAGAAGACGTCGCCGGCTTCGGTGCGCGCCTTCACGTCGACCTGGTTGCACAGGTAGAAGCGCCGGTCGGTCTCGACGACGTACTTGAAGATGCCCACGACGTCGCGGTACTCGCGGTAGAGGGTCAGCTCCATCTCGGTCTCGTACTTCTCGAGATCCTCGGCGCTCATCGCTCTCCTCGTCGTCGGTGCGGGCGGGCCCGAGGGGTGGGGTCGCGGGCCGTGCGCACTGGCATCGTAGACACGTGAGCGACACCCGAGTGCCCCCAGGCCTGGGGCGGCCCGTCGAGGCCCAGGGGCCCCCGCTGCCGGGCCGCCCGATCATGAACCAGTGGTGGCGCGACATCGCCTTCGTCCACTGGCGCGTCGATCCCGACCGGGTGGCACCGCTGCTCCCGCCGGGGGTGCGCCCCGACCTGCACGACGGCAGCGCCTGGGTCGGCCTCATCCCCTTCCGGATGGTGGAGGCGGGCTTCGGGCGGCGCAGCACGGCGCCGTGGTTCGGCACCTTCCTCGAGACCAACGTCAGGCTCTACTCCACCGACGACCGCGGCCGTCACGGCGTGGTCTTCCGCTCCCTCGAGGCCGAGCGGCTCGCGGTGGTGGCCGGCGCCAACCTCACCTTCAACGTGCCCTACCGCTGGGCCGGCATGACGATGGCCCCGGCCGCGCTCCCCCACGACGCCGACGTCACCGGCGCCCGCGTCCGCTACGACTCGGTACGCCGCGCCCGCGGCCGCGCGCGCAGTCGCCTCGAGATCGAGGTGGGCGAGCCGGTCGCCGAGCCCAGCCCGCTCGACCTCTTCCTCACCGCCCGCTTCGGGCTGCACACCAGCGTGCTGGGGCGCACCCTGTGGGTGCCCAACACCCACGGCCCGTGGCCGTTGCGCCGCGCCCGGGTGAGCGCCCTCGACGACGAGCTGGTCGCCGCGGCCGGGCTCCCCGGGGTGAGCGGGTCAGCGCCCGACTCGGTGCTCTTCTCGACCGGGGTGCAGACCCGCTTCGGGGTGCCCGAGCGGCTCTGAGCCCGTGGGGGGCTCCAGGCCCGCGGCACGGCGGACGTTGACGAAGCGCATCCGGTGCACCGGCGAGGGGCCGTGCTCGTGCAGCGCCGCGGTGTGGGTCTCGGTGATGTAGCCCTTGTGGGTGGCGAAGTCGTAGGCCGGCCACTGCTCGTGCAGCTCGGTCATGATCCGGTCGCGGGTGACCTTGGCCAGCACCGAGGCCGCGGAGATGCAGGCGGCCACCCGGTCGCCCTTCCAGACCGCCAGCCCCGGCGCGCCGAGGCCGTCGACGGGGAAGCCGTCGGTGAGCACGTAGTCGGGGGCCACGTCGAGCAGGGCCACCGCACGGCGCAGCGCCTCGATGTTGGCGACGTGCATGCCGAGGCGGTCGCACTCCTCCTGCGAGACCACGACGACCGACCAGGCGAGGGCCCGCCGCACGACCTGGTCGTAGCACCGCTCGCGGGCCCGCTCGGTCAGCAGCTTGGAGTCGGCCAGACCCGGCACGATCCCCGCCCGACCGGCGGGCAGGATGCAGGCCCCGGCCACGAGCGGGCCGGCGCAGGCGCCGCGCCCGGCCTCGTCGACCCCGGCCACGGTCTCGATGCCGTGGCGTCGCAGGGCGCGCTCGTAGCCGTAGAGCCCGGCGTCGCGCCGGACGGTGGCACCGCGCGGGAGCAGGCTCACGACGGGTCGGGCACGTCCGCGAAGACGTCGGGACGCTCGAGCAGCCCGGCGTGCCCGACGGGCCAGAAGACGGCCATCACCTTGCCGACGATGTCGTCGACCGGCACGAACTCGTCGCCCGGCACGCAGGCGGTGTCGCCCTCGGCGCACATCTGGAAGCTGGAGTCGGCGGAGTGGCCGCGGTTGTCGCCCATCACGAAGACGGTGCCCTCCGGCACGGGCCCGGCCTGCCAGTCGCAGTCGCCGAGCATCGGCCCGCGGCACTTGATGTTCTTCTCGTCGAGGACGTAGGCGTCCTCCTCCATGGGCAGGCCGTTGACGCTGATCCGCCCGGCCTCGTCGCAGCACACGATGGTGTCGCCCGCGACGCCGACGACGCGCTTCACGAGGTGGCCGCCGCCGGGGTAGAGGCCGATCGCGTCGAGGCCCTTCGTGACCGGGTTGCTCGCGGTGCGCGTCTCCTCCTCGCCCAGCCAGTCGCCGGGGTCCTGGAAGACCACGACGTCACCGCGCTCGGGGGTGCCGCCGCCCCAGTAGGAGACCTTCTGCACCACGATCCGGTCGTTCTCGACCAGGCCGGGCTCCATCGACTCCGAGGGGATGTAGAAGACCTGCAGGAGGAAGGTCTTCACCAGCACCGCCAGACCCACCGCGACGGCGAGCAGCACCAGTGTCTCGACCCCGAACGGCAGCGAGCGCTCCCGGCGCGGTCCGCGCGCTCCCGGGAACGACCGCGACCGCGACTCCGTGACGGCCGGGTCGGGCTCCGCGCCCCGACCGGTCTCGGTCGGGTGCGCGGTGCCGTCGCTCTCGACGGGCACGGGGTCGCGGTCGGGTGAGGTCACGCGGGTGAGTCTAGGAAGCCGGTGGTGCTGCGGGGAGCAGAACCGCTCAGGCCTCGCGGCGCTCCTTGATCTTCGCCTTCTTGCCGCGCAGGTTGCGCAGGTAGTAGAGCTTGGCGCGACGCACGTCACCGCGGGTCACGATCTCGATCTCCTCGAAGATCGGGGAGTTCAGGGGGAAGGTGCGCTCGACACCGACGCCGAAGGACACCTTGCGCACGGTGAAGGTGCGGCCGATGCCGGAGCCCTGGACGCGGATGACGACGCCCTGGAACACCTGGACGCGGGAGCGGTTGCCCTCGACGACCTTGACGTGGACCTTGATGGTGTCGCCGGCGCGGAAGGCCGGGACGTCGTCGCGCTTGAGGGAGTTGCCGAGCTCGGCAATCACGTTGGTCATGGTTCTCCTCGCGGGTGCCACAGGTCAGCCGCGGTGTCGGATGGTCGTGCGTGTTCAGGTGTCGGGCGCAGTGCGAGTGGCCGGCGGCGTCGTGCTCCCCCTGTGGCAGGTGCCCGACGCAGACCCCCCTGCCGGCGGCTGCTGGGCAGCGCCTCGGGGTGATCCGGATTTGGCCGACTGGCCGGTGCGCAAGTCTGCCACAGCCGGGCGGGCGGGGGTGAATCAGCCTGAGCGGCCGGCCAGCGTCAGCCGCGACGGGGCTTGGTCAGCACCGCGGGCCCCGAGGGACCGTCGAGCACGTCGCGCACCGAGTAGCCCGCGCGCTTGTAGCGGCGCAGGTTGGCGGTGCTCGCGGCCCCCGTGAAGAGCCGGTACGCCGTGGCCTCCGGCGCCGCGACGCGCTCGGCGTGCTCGAGCAGGTGGCGTCCCAGCCCGCGCCCGCGCAGGTCGGGGGCCACCATGAGACGCCCGATCTCCCAGGTGCGCCCGTCGAGCCTTCCCCGCACCGACCCGACGAGACGCCCGGCCGAGCGCACGACGTAGGTGTCCCACGACGACAGCGAGGCCGTGACGTCGTCGAGGCCTTCCTGCAGCGGAGGGAGGGTGAGGTCGCCGTTGACCAGCGCCTCGCCCACCCAGCACGCCAGCTGGAGGGTGAGGAGCTCGGCCGCGTCGCCGCGCACGGCCGGCACGACGGCCCACTCCCCGCTGACCGCGGCGCTGGCGTGCAGCAGGTCGGGGCGCCGCTCGGCCGTGCGTCGCACGGCCTGGTCGTGGCGCCAGGCCGCGATCGCGCCGTGGTTGCCGCCGAGGAGCACGGGCGGCACGTCGTGGCCGCGCCACGACGCGGGCTTGGTGTAGACGGGGTACTCCAGCAGGCCGTCCTCGTGCGACTCCTCCACCAGCGAGGCGGCGTTGCCCATGAAGCCCGGCAGCAGTCGCACGACCGCCTCGGTGATGGCGAGCGCCGCCACCTCGCCGCCGTTGAGCACGTAGTCACCGAGCGAGACCTCGCGCACCTCGGCGAGCGTGCGGGCGTGGTCGAGCACCCGCTGGTCGATGCCCTCGTAGCGTCCGCAGGCGAAGACCAGGCGCTCGCGACCGGCCAGCTCGCGGGCCAGGGCCTGGGTCATCGGCTCCCCCGACGGCGTCGTGAACACCACCGTGGCCGGCGCCTGGTCGGACCCGCCGGCGCCCAGCACCTCGTCGAGCGCCTCACCCCAGGGCTCGGGCTTCATGACCATGCCGGCGCCCCCGCCGTACGGCGTGTCGTCGACGGTGCGGTGGCGGTCGTGGGCCCACGAGCGCAGGTCGTGCACGTGGAGCTCGATCAGCCCCTTGGCCACCGCCTTGCCGGGCAGCGAGAGCGACAGCGGCGCGAGGTAGTCGGGGAAGATCGTGAGGTAGTCGAGGCGCACGACGGGCTCAGGCGTCCTCGGGCAGCGGGGTGACGAGCCCCGGTCGGTCGGCCACGACGACGCGTCGCGCGACGAGGTCGACCTCGGGCACGAGCGCCTTCACGAAGGGCACGAGCCCCTCGCGTCCCGACGGGGTGCGCACGGTCAGCAGGTCCTGGGCGCCGCCGTGGACCAGGGCGGTGACCGTGCCGAGCTCGGTGCCGTCGAGGTCGTGCACCGCGAGGCCGACCAGCTGGTGGTCGTAGTACTCGTCGGGGTCGTCGGGTGTCGCGTCGGCCGGCACCGTGGCGTGCAGCAGCAGCCCGCGGGCGGCCTCGGCGGCGTTGCGGTCGGGCAGCTCGGCGAAGGTCGCGAGGAGCACGCCCTGGTGCCAGCGGGTCCGGACGACGCTCACGGAGCGCAGCGGCGAGGAGGAGCCGCGGGGCGCCTCGGCGCGCAGCACCGCGCCGTCGCCGAAGCGGCGCTCGGGCTCGTCGGTGCGCACGTCGACGGTCACCTCGCCGCGGATGCCGTGGGGCTTGCCGATGCGGCCGACGACCAGCTCGATGGTGGGCTCGCCCGGGGGCGTGCCGGGGGCGCTCGGAGATGACGGGGGCACGGCGGGTCCTCTCGGTGGTGGCGGGTGGTGCGAAATGCCGAACGGGTGCCGCCCCGGGGGGCGGCACCCGTTCACGCGGTTGCCGGTCGGCGCTGCTGGCCCGGAGGGCTCAGCGGCGGCGGTCGACGTCGACGAAGTCGACGCGTGCACCCTCGCGACCGGCCAGGGCCGACACAACGGTGCGGAAGGCCGACGCCGTGCGCCCGCCGCGACCGATCACCTTGCCGAGGTCGTCGGGGTGGACCCGGACCTCGAGGATCGAGCCGCGTCGCAGCTGCTTGTCGCGGACCGAGACGTCGTCGGGGTTGTCGACGACGCCGCGGACCAGGTGCTCGAGCGCCTCGGCCAGCACGACGCTCAGGCCTCGGTCTTCTCGGCCTCGGCGTCAGCGGCCGGGGTCTCGGCGGCCTCGGCCTGCTCGGCGGCGACCGCGGGGGTCTCGTCGGCGGGGACCTCGGCCGGCTTTTCCTCGGCGGGCTTCTCGTCGGCCTTCTTGCTGGCCTTCTTGGTCACGGCGTCGCCCTTGGGGCTGCTGTGCGCCTCGGCGAGGGCCTCGTTGAAGATGTCGAGCTTGTCGCGCTTGGCGGCCTTCGTCTTCAGCGTGCCCTCGGTGCCGGGGAGACCCTTGTAGGTCTGCCAGTCACCGGTGACCTTGAGGATGGCCTCGACGGCCTCGGTCGGCTGCGCGCCGACGCCCAGCCAGTACTGCGCCCGGTCGGAGACGACGTCGATGTACGACGGGTCCTCCTTGGGGTGGTACTTGCCGATCTCCTCGATCACTCGACCGTCGCGCTTCTTGCGCGAGTCGACGACGACGATGCGGTACTGCGGCACCCGGACCTTGCCCAGGCGCTTCAAGCGGATCTTGACGGCCACGTTTGTGGTGTCTCCTCGTTTATCGTGGTGGGTGAGGGAGCGTGCACCAGGTGGGGAAACACCGGGCCCGATCGCCTCGAGGGCACCGCGCGACCGGGTGAGAGGGACCGGGCACGCAGGACTCGACGAGCAATGATGCCAGAGACCCCCGGGTGGGCTAAATCGCCCCGCGGACCTCCCCGTGGGACCTCCCCGTCAGATGACGAGGCCGAGCAGCAGCACGAAGACGAGCCCGCTCACCGACAGCACGGTCTCCATCAGCGACCACGACTTGATGGTCTGCCCGACGCTCAGGCCGAAGTACTCCTTGACCAGCCAGAAGCCGGCGTCGTTGACGTGGGAGAAGAACACCGAGCCCGCGCCGATGGCCAGCACGACCAGCGAGACCTCGCCCTGGCTGAGCCCCTCGACCAGGCCGAGCATGAGCGCCGAGGCGGTGATGGTGGCGACCGTGGCCGAGCCGGTCGCGAGGCGGATGAGCACGGCCAGGACCCAGGCGAGGAGCAGGACCGACACGTTGGCGCCGCCGGCCCAGTCGGCCAGCAGCGTGCCGATGCCGGTGTCGACGAGCACCTGCTTGAACCCACCGCCGGCGGCCACGATGAGCAGGATGCCGGCGATGGCCGGCAGCGAGCTCTCGACCGAGGAGGTGATGGCGGCGCGGTCCATGCCCGAGCCGCGCCCGAGGGTGAACATCGCCACGACCACGGCGATCAGCAGGGCGGCGAAGGGGTTGCCGACGACGTCGAAGACCTGCCGCACCGTGTCGGTCTCGTCCTCGATGCCGATGTCGACCAGGGCCTTGGCCATCATCAGCACCACCGGGAGCAGCACGGTCGCGACCGTCAGGCCGAAGGCCGGCCGGGCGGCGGCGTCGGTGCGCTCCTCGGCCTCGAAGAGGTCCGGGGCCGGTACGTCGACCCAGCGCCCGGCGAGCCTGCCGAAGAGCGGGCCCGCGACGACCACGGTCGGCACGGCCACGAGCACGCCGAGCGCCAGCGTCGTGCCGAGGTCGGCGCCGAGGGAGTCGATGGCCACCAGCGGACCGGGGTGCGGCGGCACCAGGCCGTGCATGGCCGAGAGCCCGGCCAGGGTGGGGATGCCGATCGTGATCACCGACAGCTGCGCGCGGCGGGCCACCAGGTAGATCACCGGCATCAGCAGCACGAGCCCGATCTCGAAGAACATCGGCAGCCCGATGAGCGCACCGACGCCGGCCATGGCCCAGGGCAGCGCCCGGGGCGAGGCCTTGCCGACGATCGTGTCGACGATCTGGTCGGCGCCGCCGGAGTCGGCGAGGAGCTTGGCGAACATCGCACCCAGGGCGATGAGCGCCCCCACGCCGGCCGCGGTGGACCCGAAGCCCGTGGAGAAGCTCGTGATGACGCCGTTGACGTTCTGCCCGGCCAGGATGCCGACGGCCAGCGCACCGACGATCAGGGCGAGGAACGGGTGGAGCTTGAGCCAGGTGATCGAGACGACGATGAGGGCGATGGCCGCCAGGGCCGCCAGCACGAGCCGGCCGCCGCCCGCGACGGGCTCGGCCAGCTCGGCCGCGGCGAGCGGCAGGATCTGCGGGAGGGTCATGGGGTCAGCTCCTGTCGGCCCGGGCGGGCCAGGGGGTGGTGGGGTCGGACGGGGTGGCGACGGGCCCGGCGAGCAGGGCGAGCGCCTGCTCGACCAGCACGTCGACCGGTCGGTCCACGTCGAGCACGGCGCCCGGCTCACCGGGGGCCAGCGGCTCGAGGGTGGCGAACTGGGAGGCCAGCAGCGACGCGGGCATGAAGTGCCCCGGGCGGGCGGCCTGGCGGCGCGCGATGACGGCCGGGCTGCCCGCGAGGTGGACGACGAGCAGACGCCCGGCCCCGTCGCGCAGCCGGTCGCGGTAGGACCGCTTGAGGGCGGAGCAGCTCAGCACTCCCCCGCCGGCCTCGTGCTCGCGCAGCCACGATGCCAGCAGGTCCAGCCACGGGGCGCGGTCGGCGTCGTCCAGCGGGATCCCCGCGGCCATCTTGGCGATGTTGGCCGCCGGGTGGAAGTCGTCGGCGTCGGCGAAGGGCACCCCCGCGCACCGGGCCAGGGCGGCCCCCACCGTCGACTTGCCGGAGCCGGACACCCCCATCACCAGGGCCAGGGGTCTCGCGGGTCCCGGAGGTCCCGGGGGGCGGGTCGTGTCCGGCATCGTGCTCCCGTCGTCGCGACGGCCGTGACCGTCGACACATCGTGTGACTGCACGCACACTATGACCAATGATCGGATCATTGGCAATTGGAAGGTTCAAAGATGCGTTCTTTTCTCCGACACTCCGGGCCGACCCTCCCGGCCCGCCTGGGAGGATGGGGCCATGAGCCCCCTCGACCCGCCCGCCGAGGCCCCCGCGCCCGGCGCGCGCCCGCACGGGGCGCTCCACGTCGACACCCTCGACGCCCTGGGGTCGCGGCTGGCGTCGGGCGAGGTGGCACCGGGCGAGGTCCTCACGCTCGACGCGATCCGGCGCGAGCACGGCGTCTCGCTCCCGGTGGCCCGCGAGGCCGTCCGGGTCCTGGAGTCGATGGGCATGGTCGTCTCGCGCCGCCGCGTGGGCGTGACCGTGCAGGACCCCTCGGACTGGAACGTCTTCGACCCCCGGCTGGTGCGCTGGCGCCTCGAGGGCTCCGGGCGCACCGAGCAGCTGCTGGCCATCAGCGAGCTGCGCCAGGGCTTCGAGCCCGTCGCGGCGCGCCTGGCCGCCGACCGCGCCACCCCGGAGCAGTGCCGGGCCATGGCGGAGGCGACGACCGACATGGCGGTGCACGGCCGCACCGGCGACCTCGAGGCCTACCTGCTGGCCGACGTGGCCTTCCACCGCACCCTGCTCGACGCGAGCGGCAACGACATGGTGCGTGCGCTCGCGGGCCTGGTCGAGGAGGTGCTCGCCGGGCGCACCCACCACGACCTCATGCCGGCGCGGCCCAACCCGACCGCGATCGCGCTGCACGACGAGGTCGCGCGCTGCGTGCGCACGGGTGACGGCGCCGGCGCCGAGCACGCGATGCGCGCCATCATCGACGAGGCGGCCGGCGCGATGACGGAGCAGGCGGCCACCGACCGGGCGCGCGCGCGGGAGTAGGCCGGACGGGCGCGACCCCCGGGATCAGGCGACGACGCGACCGCGCAGCACCACCCGGCTCGGCTCCCACAGCACCGACGGGTCGCGGCGGGGGTCGCGCTCGACCACGACGAGGTCGGCGGGCGCGCCCTCCTCGAGCCCCGAGGGGTGCCCGAGCCAGGCGCGGGCCGACCAGGAGGCCGCCGCGACGACGTCGGCGGCGGGCAGCCCCATCTCGACCATGGCCATCACCTCGCCCGCGAGGTGACCGTGGCGCTGCGCCCCGCCCCCGTCGCTGCCGACGAAGAGGGCCACGCCCGCCTCGTGCGCACTCAGCAGCGTCTCGCGTCGGCGGGCGTGGAGGTCCTCCATCGTGGCGGCGTACGCCGGGAACCTCTCGCGCCCCGCGTCGGCGAACTCCGGGAACTTGTCGGTCTGCATCACCGTCGGCACCAGCGCGGTGCCCGCGGCGACCATGCGCTCGAGGTGGGCGGTCGACAGCCCGGTGCCGTGCTCGATGCAGTCGATGCCGGCGTCGAGGAGGCCGTCGAGCACGTCGCGACCGAAGCAGTGGGCGGTGACCCGTGCGCCCTCGGCGTGGGCGGCGGCGATCGCCGCTGCGAAGTCGGAGGCGGGGAAGGACGGCGCGAGGTCGCCCTGCTCGCGCGAGATCCAGTCGCCGACGAGCTTGACCCAGCCGTCGCCGGAGCGGGCCTGCTCCACGACGGTCGGCACGAGGTCGACGGGCTCCACCTCGTCGGCGTAGTGGCGGATGTAGCGGCGGGTGCGTGCCACGTGGCGACCCGCGCGCAGCAGGCGGGGCAGGTCCTCGCGCTCGTGCACCCAGCGGGTGTCGGCGGGCGAGCCGCAGTCGCGCAGCAGGAGCGCCCCGGCGTCGCGGTCCTGCAGGGCCTGGCGCTCGACCTCGTCCGCGTCGACGGCCCCGTGGTCCTCCATGCCCAGGTGGTTGTGGGCGTCGACCAGGCCGGGGAGCACCCAGCCGGTGGCGACGGTCTCCGCGCCCGGCTGCGGCTCGTAGGTCACGTGCCCGTCGACGACGTAGAGGTCGCGGGAGACGTCGTCGCCGGGCAGCACCGGCCCGCGCACGCGCAGGACGGGCGGTCGGGCGGAGCCGGAGGAGCGGGGGCGAGCGCTGGTGGCGGCCATGCCCGGGACGCTACCGCGCCCACCGGGCCCCGACGAGGACCTGCGCGCCCGGTCGCGGGCGCGCAGGTCCTCCCGGCGTCGCCGCTCAGCGACGGGTCGTGAGGCCGTGGCCGAAGGCGTAGAGCGGGTCGTAGTCGGCGTCGCCGACGTTGATCGGCTCCTGGGCCAGGGTCCGCGGCCAGGTCACCGGCAGCCTGCCGGTGAAGGCCCGCTCGCCGAACAGCACGTCGGAGACGCCGGCTCCCTCGCTGCCGGGCAGCCAGGAGGCGACGAGCGCGTCGGTGCTGCGGACGAGCGCCGGGGGCAGGATCATCGGACGACCCGACACGACCAGCACCGTGCAGGCGCGGGCAGCGGCACAGACCTTCTCGACCGCGGCCCGGTCGGCGTCGGTGAGGCGCATCGTCTGCTGCGGGCGCGGCACCCCGCCGTCGGCGGGGTCGTAGGCCCACTGCGGGCCGCCCACGTCGCCGAAGCCCTCGGTGTAGGGCGTCTCGCCCACCACGACGACGCCGTCGGCGCGCTTCGGCACCCGGGTGTCGGCCGTCTCGCTGAAGCGGACCGGTCGGTCGGTCGCGGCCCGGACGCCGTCGAGCACGGTGTCACCGGGCACGACGTTCTCCGACCCGCCCTGCCAGGTGAGGGTCCACCCGCCCGACTGGTTGCCGATGTTGTCGGCATTGCTCCCCGCGACGTAGACGGGGCGGCTCGGCCCGCGCACGGTGTCCGCGGCGAGCGGCAGCACCTGGCCGCGGTTGCGCAGGAGCACCTGCGACTTCGCCACCGCCCGACGGGCCACCGCACGGTGGGCGGGGCTGCCGATCGAGTCGATGCGCGACCGGTCGGTGAGGGGGGCCTCGAAGAGCCCGAGCTCGAACTTCGCGGTCAGGATGCGTCCGACGGCGTCGTCGATGCGCTCCTGGCTCACCCGGCCCTCCTCGACCAGGCCGGTCAGGGTCTCGATGAACTCCCGCCACGCCGGGTCGGTGCCCGCGGCCGGCTCCATGAACATGTCGACCCCGGCGTTGACCGACGCCTCGACCTGGTCGTCGAGGTCGCCGGGGATCTGGTGCAGGGCGCGCCAGTCGGAGACGACGAAGCCCTCGAAGCCCATCTCCCCCTTGAGCACGTCGGTGAGCAGCTCGCGGTTGGCGTGCATCTTGACCGGGTCGCCCAGGCCGTCGTCGGTCCAGTCCACGCTGGAGAAGGACGGCATGATCGAGCCGACGTCGTGCCTGCCCACCGCGTCGGGGTAGGGCGAGAGCGCGAGCCGGTCGAAGTCCTCGCGCGAGACCCGGGCGATGCCCTGGTCGAGGGTGTAGTCGCCCTCGCCGGTGTCCCAGTCGGTCAGACCGTCGCCGGCGAAGTGCTTGGCCGTGGCCAGCACCCGGTCGGTCTCGTCGAGCTGGCCCGGGCCGCCCTGGAGGCCGTCGATGGCCGTCTCCATGCGGGTCGCGAGCCACGGGGTCTCCCCGAAGCTCTCGTAGGTGCGGCCCCAGCGGTCGTCCCGCGCTACGCAGACGCACGGGGCGAAGGCCCACTGCGGGCCCGAGGCCCGGGTCTCGATCGCGGTGAGGTGCCCGATCCGGCGCACGAGCGCGGGGTCGCGGGTGGCCCCCAGGCCGATGTTGTGGGGGAAGACCGTGGCGCCCAGCAGGTTGCCGTGGCCGTGCACGGAGTCGACGCCGTAGAGCAGCGGGATGCCGAGCCGCGAGTCGAGCGCGGCCTGCTGCAGGGTGTCGACGGCGTCGGCCCACGCCTCGGGGGTGTTGGGGTCGGGCACGGAGCCACCGCCCGACAGCACGCTGCCCAGGCCGTACTCGGTGACCAGCGTGGGGTCGGCCGCCACGTCGAGCCGTTCGGCCTGGGTCATCTGGCCGATCTTCTCGGCCAGGGTCATGCGCCCCAGCAGGTCGGCCACGCGTTCCGCGACCGGCAGCGAGGGGTCGAGGTAGGGCAGGACCTCGTCGGAGGCCGGGGCGGAGGAGGCGCCGGGACCCGCGGCGGACACGGCGGCGGTGGAGGCGGAGAGCCCGGCGGGCACGAGCCCGGCGGCGAGGGCGGCGATCGCGAGACCGACGGCCAGGCGGGAGCGACGGTGACGTGGCGCCTGCGGGAGCGGCGCCGAGGCGGCCGGGGTGGGGGTGACAGAGCGGGACATGGGGGTCTCCTTGCCGAGATTCAAGGGAGAGGACCGGTCGGACCGGGCGCGGCGGGGGCCGCGCCCGCTCAACCTAGGAACGCCTTTCCGCCACCGTCAACGCGTAACGCCCGTCACATCCGAACTGATTCGTGCAGGTGCTGGACATATTCGGTCGCTCCCGCCACGGTGGTGCGGTGACCGAGCGAGGGCGCCCACGGGCCGAGTCGGCCCGACCGTCGGGCAACGCGCGCGCCCTCACCGGCCTGCTGGCCGCGCGCGGGCCGATGAGCCGCGCCGACCTGGCGCGCGCGGCCGGCCTGTCCCGCTCCGCGGTGTCCAACCTGGTGCTCGCGCTGCTCGCCGACGGGGCCGTGGTCGAGACCGCCCAGCGGGGACGGCCCCACAAGGGCGGCAGCGGGCGCCCCCCGGTGCTGGTCGCGCTGTCGGTGCCCGACGGGTGCGTGGCCGGGGTCGACGTCGGCCACGCCCACGTGCGCGTGGCCCTGGCCGACCGCAGCGGCACCGTGCTGGTGGAGGAGCAGGCCGGCACCCAGGCCGACCTCGACGGGCCCCAGACCCTCGACCTGTGCGCTGACATGGTGCGCAGCGCGCTGCGCGCGGCCGGTCGCGAGCGCAGCGAGCTGGCGGCGGTCGGGCTGTGCGTGCCCGCCCCCGTCGACCGGCGCTCGGCGCGGATCTCGACGGGCATCCTGCCCGGGTGGCGCGGCCTGGTGCCGAGCGAGGAGCTGGGCCGGCGACTCGACGTCGAGGTGCACGCCGACAACGACGCCAACCTCGGCGCCCTGGCCGAGAGCCGCCACGGGGCGGCCCGCGACCGGGGCGACCTGGTCTACGTGAAGCTCTCCACCGGGGTCGGCGCCGGCATCGTCCTGGGCGGTCGGCTGCACCGCGGGGCCACCGGTCTGGCCGGCGAGATCGGCCACGTGCAGGTCGGCGAGGACGGGCACGTCTGCCGCTGCGGCAACCGCGGCTGCCTGGAGACCCTCGTGGCCCTGCCCCACCTGCTGGCCGTGCTCCAGCCGGCGTACGACGAGACGCTCACCACCGAGCGGCTGCGCGCGCTCGACGAGGCCGGCGACCCGGCGGTGCGACGCGTCCTCACCGACGCGGGCCGCACGCTCGGACGGGCGCTGGCCGACCTCGGCAACAGCCTCAACCCCGCCATGGTGGTCGTCGGCGGCGCGCTCGGTGCGTGCGGCTCGGTGGTGGCCGGCGTGCGCGACGCCATCGACCGCTACGCCCAGCCCGCCACCGCGGCGGCGCTGGAGGTCCGCCCCGGGCACCTCGGCGACCGGGCCGAGGTCGTCGGGGCGCTCACGCTCGCGGTGCTGCGCACGGCGGCCGCGGGAGCGGCCGGCTGAGGGGCTCGGCCCCGCCCGCCCGGGGCCGACGGGCCGCCCGGTCTCAGCGCTCGATCTGGTCCAGGAGCCACGAGGGGCTCATCGCCCGGGCGCCCAGGCCCTCGCAGCGCCCGCGCAGCACGTGGTCGGCGCTGATGAGGACGACCTGGTCGCCCCGCTCGCAGGCCACCCGGGTCTGCTCGATGATGGTCGTGTCGCCGTCGCGCGGGGCGTGCACGGTGGTGACGTGCTGGTCGCGACCGGCCCGCACCCCGCCCTTGGCCGCCCCCTCGAGCACCAGCACGATCCGGTCGTACGGCGTGTCGGCCACCAGCAGCCGCTCGTGGAGCCGGCGTGCGGCGCCCGCGCGGTCCCTCCACCAGCCGTCGGGTCGCGAGCCGACGACGTTGGCGGCGTCGACGACGAGCACGGAGGTCACGGCCGCCGACCGTCCCCGGGGCCGGTCGGAGCGGGCCCGACCACGTCGCGACCGGTCACTTCAGGAACTTCGAGAAGTCCTTCGGCAGGTCGAGGGCCGCGGCCGCCTGCTCGTAGTCGACGTCCTCGCCCGGGGTGGCGAACGGGTTGACCGCACCCGCCTTGTCCTTGGCGGCCGCGGCCTCCTGGGCGGCCTTCGCGGGGTTGCCGGAGCGCTTGGCGCCCTTGCCCTTCTTGGGCTGGGCCTTGGCCTTGCCGCGCTTGGGCCCGCCCATCCCCGGCATCCCCGGCATGCCGGGCATCCCGGGCATGCCGCCACCGCGCGCCATCTGCTCCATCATCTTGCGCGCCTCGAAGAAGCGGTCGACGAGCTGGTTGACGTCGGAGACCTGGCGCCCCGACCCCTTGGCGATGCGGGCGCGACGCGAGCCGTCGATGAGCTTGGGGTTCTCCCGCTCGCCGGGGGTCATGGAGCGGATGATCGCCTCGATGCGGTCGATCTCGCGCTCGTCGAAGTTCTCCAGCTGCTCACGGAACTGGCCCATCCCGGGGAGCATCCCCATGATCTTCGACATCGAGCCCAGCTTGCGCACCTGCTGCATCTGCTGGAGGAAGTCGTCGAGGGTGAACTGCCCGCCCCGGCCCGAGAGCTTCTCGGCCGCCTTCATCGCCTGCTCGGCGTCGAAGGTCTTCTCGGCCTGCTCGATCAGGGTCATCATGTCGCCCATGTCGAGGATGCGCGACGCCATGCGGTCGGGGTGGAAGAGGTCGAAGTCGGTGAGCTTCTCGCCGTTGGAGGCGAACATGACCGGCTTGCCGGTGATCGAGGCGATCGACAGGGCCGCGCCACCGCGGGCGTCGCCGTCGAGCTTGGTGAGCACGACGCCGTCGTAGCCGACGCCCTGGAGGAAGGCCTGGGCCGTGACCACGGCGTCCTGGCCGATCATCGCGTCGACGACGAAGAGCACCTCGTCGGGCTGCACGGCGTCGCGGATGTCGGAGGCCTGCTGCATCAGCTCGGCGTCGATGCCGAGGCGCCCGGCGGTGTCGACGATGACCACGTCGTGCAGGGTGCGCCGGGCCTCGGCGATCGAGGCCCGGGCCACCGACACGGGGTCGCCCACGCCGTTGCCGGGCTCGGGGGCGAAGACCGGCACGCCGACGCGCTCGCCGTTGACCTGCAGCTGCTTGACGGCGTTGGGCCGCTGGAGGTCGCAGGCCGCGAGCATCGGGGTCTTGCCCTGGTCCTTGAGCCACAGCGCGAGCTTGGCGGCCAGGGTCGTCTTGCCGGCGCCCTGGAGGCCCGCGAGCATGATGACGGTCGGGCCCGACTTGGCGTAGCGCAGCCGGCGGGTCTCGCCGCCCAGGATCGCGACGAGCTCCTCGTTGACGATCTTGATGATCTGCTGGGCGGGGTTCAGCGCACCGCTGACCTCCTCGCTGCGGGCTCGGTCCTTGACCGCCCCCACGAACTCCTTGACCACGGGCAGCGCGACGTCGGCCTCCAGCAGCGCGATGCGGATCTCGCGCGCGGTGGCGTCGATGTCGGCCTCGGAGAGCCGACCCTTGCCCCGCAGGTTCTTGAAGGTGTCGGCGAGACGGTCGGAGAGTGTGGCGAACAAGGGTGTCCTCGGGGGCGTCGAACGGGCGAGCAGTCGGCGTCGAGCCTAACGCGACTCCCCCGACAAGGTCGCCCTGACCGCGTGCGCCGCCGCCGCGGCACGGGTCTCGGCCAGCTGACCGGCGCCCGCCTCCTGGAGGTAGAACACGTCGACCGCCTGCGGCCCGAGGGTGTCGACGTGGGCCGAGCGCACCGCGACGTCGAGGCGGGCCAGGGCGGAGCACACGAGGTAGACGACCCCCGGGCGGTCGGCGGTGCGCACCTCGAGCACCGTGGCCGAGGCCGACGCGTCGGCCCGCACCTCCACCGTGGGCGCCAGCGTGGTCGCGTCGGGCGGGCTCAGCCGCGCCGCGGGGTCGACCCGGCCCTCGACGATCGCGTCGTACTTCTCCAGCAGGAAGGCCCCGGTCAGGTCGCTCTGCGCGACCTCCCAGACCGAGACGCCGTAGACGTCCTGGGCCCAGACCCGCGCGGCGCGCACGGCGATGCGCTGCAGGGCGAACATCGCGGCGAAGTCGGCCAGCAGACCGACCCGGTCGGGAGCGATGACGGTGACGCGCGAGCCGTCGGGGGTGGCCTCGACGCTCACCGACACCGCCCCGCGGCGCACGGCCTCCGGGATGTCGACCTCGTCGGTCTCCACGACCGGCAGGCTCTGACCGGTGTCGATCGCGGTGCGCACCCGGCGCGACAGGTCCAGGACCAGGCCCGCGCGCCAGCTCGACCAGGCCGGGGCCGAGGCGGCCTTGGCGTCGGCCTCGGTGAGCGCGGTCAGCAGGGCCAGCGCCTCGGTGGTGCGGATGCGGCTGGCGACCCGGTCGACGGTGGCCGGGTCGTCGGGGTCGCGGGTGGTCGCGGTCTCCGAGAGCAGCAGGTGCCAGCGCACGAGCGAGGCGATGAGGTCGACGGCGTCGGGGGCGAAGCCCATCCGGGTCGCGATCGTCCGGGCGAGGGGCTCGCCGGCGACGCTGTGCTCGGTCAGCGAGCCCTTGCCGATGTCGTGCAGCAGCGCGGCCACCATCAGCACGTCGGGCCGTCCGACGTGGCGGATGAGCGCCGAGGCCTCGATGCAGGTCTCGACCACGTGGCGGTCGACGGTGAAGCGGTGGATGGCCGAGGCGTGCGGCAGCAGCCGGATGCGCTCCCACTCGGGCAGCAGCCGGGTGAGCGCCCCGGTCTCCTCGAGGGTCTCCCACACCGGCAGCAGCCCCCGGCCCGAGGCCAGCAGCCGCACCAGCTGCTGGCGGGCCTCGGCCGGCCACGGGTCGGGCAGCGGCGGGCACTCGCGCGCCAGCCGCGCCGCGGTGGGCGGGGCCAGCACGACGTCCATCTCGGCGGCGGCCGCGGCGGCGCGCAGCAGGAGCACGGGGTCCTGGGCGGGCTTGGCGCGGGCGTCGAGCACGATCTCGCGACCGGCCAGCGCCACCCCGGGCGCGACCGGCGTCAGCGACGGGCGTCGTACGCCGACCTGGGCCGGGCGTGCCAGCACGTCGTCGACGCGCCGCCAGGTCAGGCGCGAGAGGTGCGTGATGCGCCGCCCGAGCTCGCGCACGTGCACCTGCGCGCTGCGCGCGTCGGGCAGGCCGAGTCCGGTGGCCAGCTCGCTCCACGTCTCGGGGTTGACCCGGTCGGTGGCGCGTCCGGCGGCGTCCTGCACGAGGTCGCGCACGTCGAGCAGCTGCTGGCGGCTGCGCTCGAGCTCGACGTGGGGCACGTCGACCAGCCAGGTCGCGACCAGGGCCTTGAGCACGGTGGCGTCGCGCAGCCCGCCCTCCGCCTCCTTGAGGTCGGGCACCGACAGGTGGGCCAGCTCCCCCACCCGCTCGTGGCGCGAGCGCACCATCTCGTGCAGGTCCGGCAGCCGCTCGCGCGAGCGGCGGCGCCAGTGGGCCAGCACGGTCGTGCGCAGCCTCAGGGTCAGGCTCGGGTCGCCGGCCAGGTGGCGGGTGTCGACGAGCCCGAGCGCGACCCGGAGGTCGGCCTCGGCCGCGGCCAGCATCTGCGGCATCGAGCGCACGGAGTGGTCGATGGTGGTGCCGGAGTCCCACAGCGGGTACCACAGCTGGTGGGCCAGCTCGCCGGGGTCGACGCCCTCCTCGGTGACCAGCACGACGTCGAGGTCGGAGTGCGGGGCGAGCTCGCCCCGGCCGTAGCCGCCCACGGCGACCAGGGCCGTGCCGGTGTCCTGGCCCCCCGCGGCCTCGTAGGCCTTCGTGCACAGCGCGTCGGCCTCGACGGTGCGGCGGGCGCGGTCGGCGGCGCTCATGCGGGGGCCTGCTGCCGGCTCGTGCGGGGGTGCCGGGGGTGCCGGGGGTGCCGGGGGTGATCGGCGTGCTGGGGGTGCGCGTGGGGGTGGGGAGGCACGGTCAGAGGGCTGCGTCGTCCTTGTCACCGGTGCGCACGCGCACCACCGACTCGACCGGTGAGACCCAGACCTTGCCGTCGCCGATGCGTCCCGAGGCTGCGCTCGCCACGATGGTGTCGACCACGGTCGTGGCGTCGGTGTCGTTGACGACGATCTCCAGGCGGATCTTGGGCACCAGCGCGATGTCGTACTCCGCGCCGCGGTAGACCTCGGTGTGGCCCTTCTGCCGGCCGTAGCCGCTGACCTCGCTCACGGTCATGCCGGTGACGCCGACGCTCTCCAGGGCGACGCGGACGTCCTCCCACTTGTGCGGCTTGATGACCGCGGTGACGAGCTTCATGGGTCTCTCCTGGGTCGGGCGGGCCGGCGGGAGCCGGGAAGGTGGGGCCGATCATGCCGGACGGCCCCGGCGGCGGGCAGCGCCCCGCGCCGCGGGTCGGCCGGCCGGTGCGGGACGGGACGGGCCCGGCACCCCTGCGTGAGGGGGGGCCGGGCCCGTCCGGTGGATCACAGTGCGGCTGCGTCCCGGTCGCCGGTGCGCACGCGCACCACGCTCTCGACGGGGCTCAGCCAGACCTTGCCGTCGCCGATGCGCCCGGTCTGGGCCGTCTTGACGACGATGCCCACGACGTCCTCGGCGTCGTCGTCCTCGACGACGATCTCGATGCGGATCTTGGGCACCAGCGCGATGTCGTACTCCGCGCCGCGGTAGACCTCGGTGTGGCCCTTCTGCCGGCCGTAGCCGCTGACCTCGCTGACGGTCATGCCGGTGACACCGAAGGTCTCGAGGGCCTCGCGGACGTCCTCCCACTTGTGCGGCTTGATCACCGCGGTCACGAGCTTCATGGCTCAGACACCTTCCTTCTGGGTCTTCGGCGCGAGCACGCTGGTGGCGTTGCCCGAGCCGCCGACGCCGGTGTGCAGGTCGTACGCCGACTCGCCGTGGGCGGCCAGGTCGATGCCGCCGACCTCGTCCTCCTCGGCCAGGCGCAGCCCGATGGTGTACTTGATGGCCAGCGCGATGACCGCGGTCAGCACGCCGGAGTAGACGACCGCGACCAGCACGCCGAGCACCTGGTCGACCAGGGAGTCGACGCCGCCGCCGTAGAGCAGGCCGTCGACGCCGCCGGCGCCGTCGCTGGTGGAGAAGATGCCGATCAGCACCGTGCCGACGATGCCGCCGACGAGGTGGACGCCCACGACGTCGAGGGAGTCGTCGAAGCCCGCCTTGAACTTCAGGCCGACGGCCCAGGCGCAGACCGCGCCGGCGATGGCACCGATGGCGACCGCACCCTCGATGTCGACCGCGCCGGCGGCGGGGGTGATGGCGACCAGGCCCGCGACGATGCCGGAGGCCGCGCCCAGCGAGGTGGCCTTCTTGTGCAGGACCCGCTCCACGACCAGCCAGCCGAGGATGGCGGCCATGGTGGCGAGGGTGGTGTTGGCGAAGGTGCGGCCGGTCTCGGAGAAGAACTGGGCCATGTCGGCCTCCTCGCTCTCACCGCCGAAGACGATCGAGCCGACGTTGAAGCCGTACCAGCCGAACCAGAGCAGGCCGGCGCCGAGCATCGTCAGCGTCAGGTTGTGCGGGCGCATCTTGTCGCGGGGCCAGCCCACGCGCTTGCCGAGCAGCAGCACGAGCACGAGGGCAGCGACACCGGCGTTGATGTGGACGGCCGTGCCGCCGGCGTAGTCCTGGGCGCCGATGCGGCCGCAGATGAGGGAGTCGTCGGTGCAGCTGAAGACCATGTGGGCCAGCGGGAAGTAGACGACCAGGGCCCAGATCGGCACGAAGGTCACCCAGGCGGCGAACTTCATGCGGCCCTCGACCGCGCCGCTGATGAGGGCGCAGGTGATGATCGCGAAGGTCATCTGGAACATCACGCCGATGTAGGCGTCGGTCGTGACCCCGTCGAGCCAGAACAGCTCGAAGGGGTTGGCGAAGAAGGTGCCCTCGCCGCCGAAGCCCATCGACCAGCCGACCGCGACGTAGAGGATGCCCACGATCGCGGCGGCGATGTAGGACATCATCATCATGTTCAGCACGGACTTCGAGCGGGACATGCCGCCGTAGAACAGGGCGAGCGCGGGCACCGTCATCATCAGCACGAGCGCTGTCGCGATGAGCATGAAGGCGTAATAGCCGTCCACAGGACCTCCAGGGGAATTGCGCGGTGACGCTGGGGCGTCGGCGACTCCGGTGTCGGCGGCCCAGCGGCTGTTGCAGGAGACCTTGGTGGGGCCAGGTTTCCTCTCCCCGTGAGGTGTGTTTCAGCCACGTAAACGACCCGGTGGCTGTGTAACTTCACGATGACGCGACGACGGGCGCGGCCCCGCACCGAGGTGCGTGGCCGCGCCCGTGCGGCACGGTCGGCGTACGCCGGGGCGCTCAGCCCAGCAGCGCGTCGACGAAGGCGCCGGAGTCGAAGGGCGCCAGGTCGTCGGGGCCCTCGCCCAGGCCCACGAGCTTGACCGGCACGCCGAGCTCGCGCTGCACGGCCACGACGATGCCGCCCTTGGCGGAGCCGTCGAGCTTGGTGAGCACGATGCCGGTGACGTCGACGACCTCGCTGAAGACGCGGGCCTGGATCATGCCGTTCTGCCCCGTGGTGGCGTCGAGCACCAGCAGCACCTCGGTGACGGGGGCCTGCTTCTCGATGACCCGCTTGACCTTGCCCAGCTCGTCCATGAGGCCGGCCTTGTTCTGCAGCCGGCCCGCGGTGTCGACGATGACGGTGTCGGCGCCCTCGCTCGCGCCCTGCTTGACCGCCTCGAAGGCGACGCTGGCGGGGTCGGTGCCCTCCGGGCCGCGCACGACGTCGACGCCGACGCGCTCGCCCCAGGTGGCCAGCTGCTCGACGGCGGCCGCGCGGAAGGTGTCGGCGGCACCGAGCACCACCGAGCGGTCCTCGGCCACGAGGATGCGGGCGATCTTGCCCACCGTGGTGGTCTTGCCGGCACCGTTGACCCCGACCACCAGCACCACGCCGGGCCGGCCGTCCTCACCGCTGACCTGGAGCCGGCGGTCCATGCTCGGGTCGACCAGGGCCAGCAGCTCCTCGCGCAGCACCTCGCGGGCCTGGGAGGCGTCGGCGCCGTCGACGCGCATGCGGGTGCGCAGCCGGTCGACCAGCTCCTGGGTGGGGCCGACGCCGATGTCGGCGGTCAGCAGGGTGTCCTCGATCGACTCCCAGGTGTCCTCGTCGAGCCGGTCGCGCGAGAGGAGCGCGAGCAGGCCGCGGCCCAGGGCTCCCTGGGAGCCGGCCAGCCGCTGACGCAGCCGCTGCAGGCGCGAGGCCGTGCT
The DNA here is from genome assembly GCF_023712465.1 of Nocardioides sp. P86. NCBI lineage: Bacteria > Bacillati > Actinomycetota > Actinomycetes > Propionibacteriales > Nocardioidaceae > Nocardioides > Nocardioides sp. P86. Next base: position 665,739 of record NZ_JAMAYE010000001.1, read on the forward strand.
CTCCGGCCGCTCCAGGGTCGGTGCGGGGGCGGTGTCGGGCTCGACCGGCGCCTCGGGCGCCTCGGGCTCGAGGGTGGCCGGCGGCGAGCTGAGCTCGACCGGCTCGGCGCCGTCCTCGACGGGCGTGCCGAGGACGTCGGTGTGGGTGTCGGGCAGGGGCGCCGGCTTGCGGCGGCGGGTCACCACCAGGCCGGTCACGGTGGCCACGAGGGCCACGCCGACCAGCGCGATGACGAGGATCAGGATGGCGATGGCTTCCATGGCCTCATCCAACCAGAGCGGCCTGCCGTCCCTGTCGGGCAGGAGCGTGACCCAGGGGCTCGCCCCACGGCACGTGCCGCCGGGCGGCCCACGCACCGGCTCGCCACCGCGGGCGGATCCTCAGGCGGAGCGGTCCTGCTGCTGCGCACCCACCCGGGCGCGGGCGTCGTGCTCGAGGGTCGGGACGGCGTCGGCGGCGCGCGACATCACGCCGCCGAGCCACTCGCCCTGCGGCGGCGTCTGCCCGCGGTGCGGGAAGGCGACGTAGAAGATGACCAGGCCCGCGAGGACGAGGATGACGAGCATGGCGACGGCGATGACGAGCACGCGGACCTTCCGAGACGTGTGAGGCGCGGCGCCCCGGCCGGGGCCGCACCGTCACGGTCGCACAGGCGGGGTCAGCCCGCCTCACCCCCGCGCAGGAGTGGCTCGACTGCGACACGGATCACGTCGGGCATCGGGGTCACCGGCCGGGCCGGGTCGGTGTCGTCGACGTAGACGTGGACGAAGCGGCCCTCGGCCGCCGCCTCCTCCGCGTCGCCCTGGAAGAGACCGATGCGGTAGACGATCGAGGAGGTGCCGACCTTGTCGACGACCAGGCCGGACTCCACCGGGGCCGGGAAGCCGATCTCGCGGAAGTAGCGGCACGAGGTCTCGGCCACGACGCCGATGGCGGGCAGGCGGCGCACGTCGACGCCCGTGTGCTCGTAGAGGTGCGCGTTGACCGCGGTGTCGAACATCTCGTAGTAGGTCGCGTTGTTGAGGTGTCCGTAGGCGTCGTCGTCTCGCCAGCGCGTGGTGATGGTGCGCCAGGCGACGTAGTCGGCTCGGGTGGGTCGGGTGCGGTCGCTCACGGCGGCCATCCTGCCAACGCCCGGCCCGGCGACCTACGACGGGTCGCAGCCGGCCGACCGCGCCGCACCGGGGCCTGCGGCGCACGTCCGGGTCGGACCGGCCGGTCCCCCGTCGGGGTCAGGCCGTCTCCGCCTCGCGCAGCCGCTGGCTGATGACCGTGGAGACCCCGTCGCCCCGCATCGTCACGCCGTAGAGGGCGTCGCCGACCTCCATCGTCCGCTTCTGGTGGGTGATGACGAGCAGCTGCGAGCTCTCGCGCAGCTCCTCGTAGATCTGCAGCAGCCGGCCCAGGTTGGTGTCGTCGAGCGCGGCCTCGACCTCGTCGAGGATGTAGAACGGCGAGGGCCGGGCCTTGAAGAGGGCGACCAGGAAGGCCACCGCCACCAGCGAGCGCTCGCCGCCGGAGAGCAGCGAGAGCCGCTTGACCTTCTTGCCCGGCGGGCGCGCCTCGACCTCGATGCCGGTGGTGAGCATGTCGGAGGGGTCGGTGAGCACGAGGCGGCCCTCGCCACCGGGGAAGAGCCGGGCGAAGGTGGCGTCGAAGGCCCGCTCGACGTCGGCGTAGGCCTCGGTGAAGACCTGCTCCACGCGCACGTCGACGTCCTTGACGATGTCGAGGAGGTCCTTGCGCGTGCGCCGCAGGTCGTCGAGCTGCTCGGAGAGGAACTGGTGGCGCTCCTCCATCGCGGTGAACTCCTCCAGGGCCAGCGGGTTGACCCGGCCCAGCTGGGCCAGCGCGCGCTCGGCGCTGCGCAGCCGCTTCTGCTGCTCCTCGCGCACGTAGGCCACCGGCTCGGGGGCGGGGTCGTCCTCGGCGGCGTCCGGGGCGGGCGCGACCGGCACCGGCTGGTCGGGGCCGTAGTCGGCGACGAGCACGTCGGGCTCGACGCCGAGCTCGTCGAGGGCGCGCTGCTCGAGCTGCTCGATGCGCATCCGCTGCTGGGAGCGGGCCAGCTCGTCGCGGTGCACGGTGCTGACCAGCTCGTCGTGCTCGCGACCCAGGTCGCGCAGCCGCGCCCGGGCGGCGAGCAGCTCGCCCTCCCGGCCCCGCCGCTGCTCCTCGATCGCGGTGCGGGCCTCGGCGGCCAGCCCCACCGACACCTCGAGCCGGGCCAGCACCGCGGCCACACCGGCGCCCACGGCGCGGGCGGCGCGGGCCTCGCGCTCGAGCCGGCGGCGCCGCTCGGCGGCGCGGGCACGGGCCTGGCGCTCCTGCGCCGCGGCGCGCAGCAGCGAGTCGGCCCGCCCGTGCAGCGCGCGCGCCCGCTCCTCGGCGGTGCGCAGCGCCAGCCGGGTCTCCATCTCGCCCTGCCGCGCCTCGCGGGCCGCTGCGGCGAGGCGCTCGCGCTCGGCGGTGTCGGGCTCCTCCTCGGGGCTCTCCTCCGCCCCGGCCAGGCGGGCCTCGAGGTCGGCCAGGCCCGCGACGTCGCGGTCGCGCGCGGCCTCGGCCTGCGCGATGGCCTGCTCCAGGCGCTCGGCCTCCCCCCGCGCAGCGCGCGCCTGCGAGCCGTGCTGGCCCAGCTCCTCCGCGACGGCGGCCAGCGTCGCGTCGGACTCGTGCAGGCTCGCCAGCGCGGCGTCGACGCGCTGCTGGGCCTCGAGGCGCTCCCGCTCCAGGCGGGAGAGCGCGAAGCCGAGCCGCTCCCCCGTGGCGACCGCCTCGGCCAGCTGGGTCGTCGCGTCGTCGACGGCGGCCTGGACCTCGATCAGGCTCGGCTGGTCGCCCGAGCCGCCGGCCGCGAGGTGGGCGCCGAGCACGTCGCCGTCACGGGTGACCGCGACGAGGTCGGGGGCCTCGGCGACCAGGGCGCGGGCGGCGTCGAGGTCGTCCACCACCGCGACCTTGCGCAGCAGGCGGGTCAGGGCGGCCCGCAGCCCGGCGGGGCACTCCACCGAGTCCACGGCGTACGACGCGGTCGCCGGCAGGGCCGGCCAGTCACGGTCGGCCGCCGCCCCGCCGGCCTCCGCCGGGTCGGCCGCCAGCAGCAGCCCGGCCCGGCCGAGCTCGCGGTCCTTGAGGTGGCCGATGGCCGCGAGCGCGGCGTCGGGGCCGGTGACCGCGACGGCGTCGGCGGCGGCGCCGAGCGCCGCGGCGACGGCCGTCTCGTGGCCCGGGCGCACCGACACCAGCGCCGCGACCGAGCCCAGCAGGCCGGAGACGCCGTCGGAGGCGGCGAGCAGGGCGCCCGCGCCGTCCTTGCGCTGCAGCCCCATCTCGAGGGCCTCCTTGCGCGCGCTCAGCGCCGAGCGCTCACGGTCGGCCCGGGTGGCCTCCTCGCGGGTGGCGGCCAGCTGCTCCTCGAGGTCGTCGAGGGCGGCCACGGCGGCCTCGTGCTCGGCGTCGAGGCCCTCCTCGCCCGCGTCGAGGCCGGCGACGCGGGTCTCCAGGGCGGTGAAGTCGCGCTGGGCCCGCTCGGCGCGGGCCACCGCGGCCTCGCGGGCGGCACCGAGGCGGCCCACCTCGTCGGCGGCCGCCGCGGCGCGCGAGCGCAGCGCGTTGACCTGGCCGTGCAGCCGCGCGAGGCCCTCGCGGCGGTCGGCCGCGGCCCGTTGCAGACCCGCCACGCGCCGGTCCTCCGCGGCGGCGGCCTCCTCGGCCGCCGTGCGCTCGGCGACGGCCCGGTCCATCGCGGCGCGCCGCTCCTCGACCTCGGCGGCGCTCTCCTGCTCGCGCGCGCGGGCCCGCTCGGCCTGCTCCTCGAGCTCCTCGGGGTCGCGGCCCGAGGGCTGCTCGGGCGCCGCACCGGCGGCGTTGCGCACGCGCTCGGCGGCCAGCGACTGGGTGCCCCGCAGCCGCTCGCGCAGGCCCGAGAGGGCGAACCAGGTCTCCTGGGCCGCCGACAGCGCCGGGAGGTCCTCGCGCAGCGCCGCCTCGAGGGCCGCCTCGGCCTCGCGGGTCTCGGCCAGGGCCGCCTCGAGCCGGGTCCGGCGCTCCTGGAGCACCGACTCGTCGGCCAGCTCCTGCTCCAGCGACGTGCGGGCGCCCACCAGGTCGTCGGCCAGCAGCCGTGCCCGGGCGTCGCGCACGTCGGCCTGCACGGTGGCCGCACGGCGGGCCACCTCGGCCTGGCGGCCCAGCGGCTTGAGCTGGCGACGGATCTCGCTGAGCAGGTCGGTCAGCCGCGTGAGGTTGCCGTCGGTGGAGTCGAGCTTGCGCAGCGCCTTCTCCTTGCGCTTGCGGTGCTTGAGCACCCCGGCGGCCTCCTCGATGAAGCCGCGCCGGTCCTCCGGCGTCGCGTGCAGGATGGTGTCGAGCTGGCCCTGCCCGACGATGACGTGCATCTCGCGGCCGATGCCGGAGTCGCTGAGCAGCTCCTGCACGTCGAGCAGGCGGCAGGTGCTGCCGTTGATGGCGTACTCCGAGCCGCCGCTGCGGAACATGGTGCGGCTGATCGTCACCTCGGCGTACTCGATCGGGAGCGCGCCGTCGGAGTTGTCGATGGTGAGGAGCACTTCGGCACGCCCCAGCGGTGGGCGGCCCGAGGTGCCGGCGAAGATGACGTCGTCCATCTTGCCGCCGCGCAGCGACTTCGCGCTGGCCTCGCCCATCACCCAGGCGAGGGCGTCCACGACGTTGGACTTGCCCGAGCCGTTGGGCCCGACGATGCAGGTGATGCCCGGCTCGAGCTGGAGCGTGGTGGCGGACGCGAAGGACTTGAAGCCCTTCAAGGTCAGGCTCTTGAGGTACACCACGGGCTCCTCGGTCGTCGCGTCCGGACGGGCACGGGGCCGTCTCGACGGCCACGTGGGGGAAGCCCGGCGCCCGTCACCCTACCGGCGCCGGCGCCGGCCGACGGGTCAGACGTCGTCGAGCGGCGCGGTGCGCGCGTCGGCGTGGGCGATGTGGCTGAGCTGGCGCCACAGCACGACCACGAGCACCGCCGAGCCGACGAAGGCGAACCAGAAGGGGGCGGTGACCCCGAGCCCCTGGGCCAGCGCCCCGCCGAGGGCCGACCCGATGACCAGGCCGCCGTAGACCCCGACCAGGTTGACGCTGCCCACGCGGCCCTGGAGGCGGGCGGGCACGGCCCGCTGGCGCACGGTGATGGAGGTGGTGCCCCAGATGAAGGCGTGGGCGCCGAAGACGAAGAAGATCGGCAGGGCCACCCGCGGGTCGGTGGTCAGGGCGAGCCCCAGGTGGGTGAGGGTCTCGACCACCAGCCCGATGCGCATGAGGTCGCCCAGGCTGACCCGGCGCGTGATCCAGCCGTAGGACAGCGTGCCGAGCAGCCCGCCGACGGCACCGACCGTGGTGACCAGGCCGAAGCCGACCGCCCCCAGACCCAGCCGCTCGGTGGCGTAGAGCACCAGCACCGACCAGGCGGCGCCGAAGGTGACGTTGAAGGCGAAGATGGTCAGCACGAGGGTCCGCACGGCCGCGTGGTGGCGCACCCACCGGAAGCCCTCGCCCACCTCCGCCCGCAGCCGCCGGTCGGCGCGCGGCCCGTCGGTCGGCGCCGGCCGGTGCGGCAGCACGAGGCGCGAGAGCAGCAGGGCCCCGAGGGCCACGAGCACCGCCTGCGCGGCGAACGGCCACGCCGCGCCCGCCGCGAAGAGCGCCGCGCCCAGCGGCGGGCCCGCGAGCTGGTTGACGGTGATGAAGCCGGTCTGCAGCCGGGCGTTGCCGACCGCGAGGTCGTCACGGTCGACCAGCATCGGCAGGATCGTGCTCGAGGCGTTGTCGGCGAACATCTCCGCCGTGCCGAGCAGGAAGAGCGCGACGAGGACGACACCGATCGAGACGGCGCCGGTGAGGACCGCGGTGGCCAGCAGGACCAGGACTGCGCAGCGCACGAGGTCGACGGCGATCACCAGCCGCCGGCGGTCGACGCGGTCGGTCAGCGCCCCGGCGTAGAGCCCGAGCAGCAGCGGCGGCAGCCATTGCACCAGCGCCGCCAGCGCGACCAGGAACTCCTGGTCGGTCTGCGAGGCGACCAGGAGCGGGCCGGCGGCCAGCACGATCCCGTCGCCCAGGTTGCTGGTCCACGACGAGGCCAGGAGCCACCGGTAGCCCGGGCCCAGCCGACGGGGCACGACGATCTCGACCAGGCTGCTCACGGGGTCAGGACGCTAGCGCTCCGCCCCGCGGTCGGCACGCGGGTTTCCGGCCGGCGTGCGCCGACCGGTCCGGCGGGTCAGGCCGGCTGCATCTCCTGGGCGTGCGCGGCGTCGAGGATCTCGGCGGCGCGCGAGGCGACCAGGCGGTCGTTCTCCTCGCTGAGACGGACGACGAGCGACTCCAGCTCGGCCACCCGCGCGCGCAGTCGCGCGTTGTCGGAGGCGAGGCGCGGGTCGCGCAGGTCGCTGCTCATGTAGCCGATCAGCGCCTTGGCCATGGCTTACCTTCCGGAGGTGGGTCTGGGGGCGTGCGGTGCGACCCTGAGAGGGCCGTCTACAAGAGTCCCACCGGCGCCCCGCAGGGTCAATCCGAGCGCACAGGCGGGGCCCTGGCCGGGTCTGGTCGGGCCCGGTCGGGCCCCGTCGGGTCGGGGTCGAGCTCAGTCGGGGGCGGGCAGCGCCGACCCGGCGAGCGGCCCCGGCGCCCGCCGACGCCGCGGCGCCGGCTGGCAGACGGGGCAGAAGAACGAGGAGCGGTTGGTGAACGCCACCCGTCGGATCGGTGTGCCGCACCGCTCGCACGGCTCGCCCTCGCGTCCGTAGGCGTGCAGCGAGCGGTCGAAGTAGCCGGACTCGCCGTTGACGTTGACGTAGAGGGCGTCGAACGACGTGCCGCCCTGCGCGAGGGCGTCGCCCATGACCTCGCGGGCGTGCGCGAGCAGCTCGACGACCTGGCCGCGCGTGAGCCGCTCCCCCGGCCGCTCGCCGTGGATCCGCGCCCGCCACAGCGACTCGTCGGCGTAGATGTTGCCCACCCCGGAGACCAGCCCCTGGTCGAGCAGCAGCCGCTTGACCGCCGAGCGGCGGCGGCGCACCGCGGCGACGAAGGCGTCGTCGTCGAAGGCCGGGTCGAGCGGGTCGCGCGCGATGTGGGAGATCTCGGGCGGGAGGACGGCGCCGCCGACCGAGATCGACAACCCGCCGAACATGCGCTGGTCGACGAAGCGCAGCTCACGGCCCTCGTCGGCCCCCGCGAGCCGCAGCCGCACGCGCAGGTGCCGCTCGGCCGGGGCCTGCGGCGGCTGCACCAGCATCTGGCCGCTCATGCCGAGGTGCGCCACCAGGGCGTCCCCGGTGTCGGCGTCGTCGAGCGGGAGCCACAGGTACTTGCCGCGCCGGCGGGCGCCGACGATGCGGCGGCCGGTCAGGTCGGCGGCGAAGCCCGCAGGGCCGGCCGCGTGCCGGCGCACCGGGCGCGGGTGGAGCACCTCGACGTCGGTGACGGTGGCGCCCACGACGTGGCGCTCGAGGCCCGCGCGGACGACCTCGACCTCGGGCAGCTCCGGCACGGGTCAGGCGTCGGCGTCGGCGTCGGTGGGCGCGACGACCTCGCCGACGGCCTCGGTGACGGCGACGGTCGTGGGGTCGACGACGCCGAGGGCACTGGCGATCTCGCCGTACGCCGTCTCGGCGGCCGCCTGCTCGGCCTCCTTCTTCGACCGGCCGTTGCCGTTGCCGTAGAGCCGGTCGGCGACGCGCACCTGGGCGGTGAAGGTCTTCATGTGGTCGGGGCCGTCGTCCTCGATGACGTACTCCGGCACGCCGAGGGTGTGCTCGGCGGCGAGCTCCTGCAGCGAGGTCTTCCAGTCCAGCCCGGCACCCATCGCCGACGCCGCCTCGATCAGCGGGTCGAAGAGACGGTGCACGACGCGCGCCGAGGTCTCGAAGCCCCCGGGCGACATGTGCACCGCGCCGATGACCGCCTCGACGGTGTCGGAGAGGATCGAGGCCTTGTCGCGACCGCCGGTCGACTCCTCGCCCCGACCGAGCTTGACGTGCTCGCCCAGCCCGATCGCGCGCCCGACCTCGGCCAGGGCGCGCGCGTTGACCACCGCGGCCCGGAGCTTGGCCAGACGGCCCTCCGAGAGGTCGGGGTGGGTGACGTAGAGCTGCTCGGTCACGACCACGCCGAGCACCGAGTCGCCCAGGAACTCCAGGCGCTCGTTGGTCGGCAGGCCGCCGTTCTCGTACGCGTAGGACCGGTGGGTCAGGGCACGCTCGAGCAGCTCGGGGGCCAGCTCAGGGTCCCCGAGCGCTGCTCGGAGCTCGGCGTAGTCGTTCAGATCAGAGGACCTGACGACGCTCGGCGCGCGCGCCGTACTGGCCGCAGGTGGCGCAGGCGCGGTGGGGCAGGTGCTTGGCACCGCAGGCCGGGTTGGCGCAGGTCACCAGGGTGGGGGCGACGGCCTTCCAGGCCGAGCGACGGTGACGCGTGTTGCTGCGCGACATCTTCCGCTTCGGGACAGCCACAGTTCTCTCCTCTACCAGGGCCGGCAGGTCCGGCTCGCTGTGGAGCACCCGGGATGGGCGCTCCGGTCGTTCGGTGGGTGGTGCGGGATCGGTGCACGATCGGTGCACCGTACTGCCTCAGCGCCGGGTCAGTCGCCCCGGGGCGCCTCGTCCTGTTGGAGCGCGGCCAGGCCGGCCCAGCGGGGGTCGATCGGTTCCTCGTGCGAGTGGTCCGGATCGTCGGCGAGCCGGGCACCGCACTCGGTGCACAGCCCCGGACAGTCGTCGCGGCACAGCGGCTGGAACGGCAGTGCGAGCACCACCGCGTCCCTCAGCTGGGGCTCCAGGTCGACCAGGTCGTCCTCGAGCCGACTGACCTCGTCGTCCTCGTCGTGCGGGGTCTGGTGCTGCTCGTAGACGTACAGCTCCTGGAACGTCACCTCGATCTCGTCGGAGATCGGCTCCAGGCACCGTGCGCACTCGCCCTCGAGCGTGGCTCGCGCCTCGCCCGTCACCAGGACCCCCTCCATGACCGACTCGAGGCGCAGGTCGAGGTCGACCGGCGCACCTTCGGGGACATGGAGGACTTCGATGCCGAGATCTGCTGGGGCTGGGACCTGACGGGACACCTGACGCTGGGACCCCGGGCGGCGGCCGAGCTCGCGGGTGTCGAGCACGAGCGGCGCTCTCGGGTCCAGGCTCTTCAGGGTGTCACTTCCGGTTCCAGGCACAACAGATCGTCGGGAATCGTAACCGCCGCGGGGGTGGCGGACCAAAACGCAGCTCCGGCCCTCCCGCGCAGGTCACAGCGCAGGTCACAGCGCAGGTCACAGCGCAGGTCACAGCGCAGGTCACAGCGCAGGTCACAGCGCAGGTCGCAGCGCAGGTCACCGGGCCGCGGCGTTCTCCGCGATCCGGGCCCGCAGCCGCTCGTCGACGAAGGCCGGCACCAGCGTGGAGACGTCGCCGCCGAAGGTCGCGACCTCCTTCACCAGGCTCGAGGCCAGGAAGGAGAACTCGGGGCTGGTCGGCACGAAGACGGTCTCGACGTCGCTGAGGGAGGCGTTCATCTGGGCCATCTGCAGCTCGTAGTCGAAGTCGCTCACCGCGCGCAGCCCCTTGACGATGGCGTGGACCCCGTGCTCGGAGCAGAAGGTCGTCAGCAGCCCGCTGAAGCCGTCGACGCGCACGTTGGGCCAGGGCGCACAGGCCTCGCGCAGCATGTCCATGCGCTCCTCGGCGGTGAACATCCGGTTCTTCGAGGCGTTGACGCCGACGGCCACGACGACCTCGTCGAAGAGCGACGCGGCACGCCCCACGATGTCGAGATGGCCCAGGGTGACGGGGTCGAAGGATCCGGGACAGACGGCTCGGCGCACGCGCCACTCCTCGGGTCGGGGGTCGGGTCGTGGGGTCAGTCCGGCTCGGGGGCGTGGGCCGTCCACACGGTGGTCTCACCGTACGTGCGGCGCCGCACGTCGTCGAAGCCGTCGGGCCACGTCGGCTCGGGGCTGCGCGAGGAGCGCTCCACGAGCACGAGCGCGCCGGGCACCAGCCAGTCGTGCTCGACCAGCGCGGCCAGGTCGGCGGCCACGGCCTCGTCGGGCAGCGGGTAGGGCGGGTCGGCGAAGACCAGGTCGTAGGGCGCCACCGCGGGGCGGGCCAGCACGCTGGCCACGGGGGCGGCCCGCACGTCGGCGCGGGGGAATCCCAGCGTCCGCGCGTTGGCCGTCACCAGGGCCGCCGTGCGGCGGTCGGACTCGACCAGCGTGACGAAGCCGGCGCCGCGCGACCACGCCTCGAGCCCGACCGCGCCGGAGCCGGCGTAGAGGTCGAGGAAGCGCAGGCCGTGCAGCGAGCCGCACCACGACTCCATGACCGAGAAGAGCGCCTCGCGGACCCGGTCGCTGGTGGGGCGGGTGGCGGCGCCGCGGGGCGTGGCCAGGCGACGACCACCCGCGCTGCCCCCGATGATCCGGGTCACGAGCGCTCCATCCAGTCGGCGCGCACCGAGTCCTCGAGCGCTCGCACGGCCGCGGCCACCTGCGGCACCCCGTCGAGGTCGGGGTCGTCGTCGAGCAGGCTCCCGGCCGCCGCGCGCGCGGCGACGATCGTCTCCTCGTCGCGCAGCACCCGCAGCGTCTCGAGGCTGGAGCGGCCACCCGACTGCGAGCGGCCCAGCACGTCGCCCTCGCGTCGGGTCTCCAGGTCGACCTGGCTCAGCTCGAAGCCGTCGGTGGTGGCGGCGACCGCGTCGAGCCGCTCGCGCGCCGGTCCGGGCAAAGTGTGGGTGACCAGCAGGCACAGCCCGGGCAGGCCGCCGCGCCCGACGCGCCCGCGCAGCTGGTGGAGCTGGGAGACCCCGAACCGGTCGGCGTCGAGCAGCACCATGGTGGTGGCGTTGGCGACGTCGACGCCGACCTCGATCACCGTCGTGGCGACGAGCACGTCGACCTCGCCGGCCGCGAAGGCCGTCATCGTGCGGTCCTTGTCCTCCGGGGTCATCCGGCCGTGCAGCGGCTCGACGCGCACGTCGGCGAGCGGCCCGGCCCGCAGCTCGGCCAGCACCTCCTCGACCGCGCTGAGCGACGGCGGGCGGGCCAGGGGCTGACCGTCCTCGTCGAGGTCGACGGCGTCGTGGCCGCCCTGCTCGACGACGTCGCCGCTGATGCGCGGGCACACGACGTAGACCTGGTGGCCGGCGGCGACCTCCTCGCGCACGCGCTGCCAGACCCGGTCGACCCAGTGCGGCGCCTCGGCCACCGGCACGACCGTGGTCTGGATGGCCGCGCGCCCGGCCGGCAGCTCGGCGAGCGTCGAGACCTCCAGGTCGCCGAAGACGGTCATCGCCACGGTGCGCGGGATGGGGGTCGCGGTCATCACGAGCACGTGGGGCGGGCTGCCGGCCTTGTCGGTGAGCGCCGCGCGCTGCTCGACGCCGAAGCGGTGCTGCTCGTCGACGACGACGAGCCCGAGGTCGGCGAGCTGCACGGTGTCCTCGAGCAGTGCGTGGGTGCCGATGACGATGCCGCTCTCGCCGCTGGCCAGCCGCGAGAGCGGGGCGGTGCGCTGGCGCTTGGTCATCGAGCCGGTGAGCAGCTCGACGCCGGTGGCCTCGGCGGCACCGCCGAGCATGCCGCCGCCGGCGAGGTCGCCGAGCAGTGCGGTGATCGAGCGGTGGTGCTGCTGGGCCAGCACCTCGGTGGGCGCGAGCAGCGCCGCCTGGCCGCCGGAGTCGACCACCCGCAGCATCGCCCGCAGCGCGACCAGGGTCTTGCCCGAGCCGACCTCGCCCTGCAGGAGGCGGTGCATCGGCACGGGACGGGCCAGGTCGGCCTCCACCTCCGCACCCACGGCGCGCTGGCCCTCGGTGAGGGTGAAGGGGAGGCGGGCGTCGAAGGCGGCGAGCAGCCCTCCTCCACCGGCACGGACCTGCGCCCCCTGCGCCTGCAGCGCCCGGCGGCGACGGCCGAGCACCAGCTGGGTGACCAGGGCCTCCTCGAAGCGCAGGCGGTGCTGGGCGCGCGTGACCTGCCCCCAGTCGTCGGGCAGGTGGATCCAGCGCAGGGCGGTGGCGCGGTCGAGCACGCCGTGCTCCGCGCGCAACGGCTCGGGCAGCGCGTCGGGCGGGTCGTCGAGCACCGAGAGGGCGAAGGTGATCGCGCGCTGGAGGTCCCAGGAGTCCACGCCCTTGATCGCGGGGTAGAGCGGGTAGAGGGCACGCAGCGCCTCGAGCTCGAGGGGCTGGCGACCCTCCTGGCGCTTCCGCTCGAGGTCGCGCCCCTCCTCCTCGCTGAAGAGCACCATCTGCGGGTTGGTGAGCTGCCACTGCCGGTTGAAGATCGTGGCCTTGCCCTGGAAGATCCCCCGTCGTCCCACCTCGAGGCGCTCGGCGTGCCACTGGGCGACGCCCTTGCGCTTGGAGAAGAACGTCATGCGCAGCGGCGGCCCGTCGGTCTCGACCGTCACCTCGACGCGGAAGGCCGGCTTGCCGGTGCGGCGGTCCTCGTAGGGGATGACCTTCGTGGCGACGACCCGGCCCACGACGACGAGCACCTGGCCCTCCTCGACGTCCTCGACGAGGGTGAGCTCGGCCGTGCGCAGGTAGCGCCGCGGCAGGTGGTGCACGAGGTCGCCGACGGTGCGCAGGCCGAGCTTGTCGACGACGAGGTCGCGCTTGGCCTTGTCGGCGTTGCCGAGCACCGTCTCGACCGGGGAGTCAGGACGGATCACGAGGACAGCCTCCCCGCCCTCACTCGACCGACACCAGGAGGGGGTAGCGCTCCTGTCCCCCGTCGTAGACGACGACCTCGACGGTGGGGTGCTGCTCCTCGAGCCACCCGGCCACCCGGGTGGCCAGCGAGCCCTCGGGGTCGTCGGAGCCCGCCACCACCGTGACCAGCTCGCCGCCGCTGGCCAGCAGCCGGTCGAGCACCTGCGTGGCGACGTCGAACGCGTCGGAGCCGACGACCACGAAGTCGCCCGCGACGACGCCCAGCACGTCGCCGGGCTCGCAGGGCCCGGCCATGGTCATGGCCTGGCGCGCCGCCACCGTGACCGCACCCTGGCGCACGTGGCGCGCGGTCGCGGTCATCTCGCGCACGTCGCGGTCGAAGCCGCGCCCGGGCTCGTGGACCGCCAGGGCGGCCAGCCCCTCGACCTGGGCGATCGTGGGCACCACGGCGACCCGCAGACCGAGGTCCTGGGCGGCTGTGGAGGCCGCCACCTCGGCCACCCGCACCGACGCCTCGTCGTTGGGCAGCAGCACGACCTCGGCCGCGCCGCTGGCCTCGATCGCGGCGAGCACCTCGCCGGTGGAGGGCCGACGACCGGGCCCCCCGGCCACGACGACGGCCCCGGCCTCCTCGAAGAGCCGCGTCAGGCCCGCGCCGGCCGAGACGGTGACGACCCGCCTGCCGCTGCGCGAGGCCGCACCGACGGGGGCGCCCGCGGGGGTGGCCGCCGCGCCCGCGCGCTGCTCGGCGAAGTGGGTGACCCGGATCCGGTGGGGGCGACCGGCGTCGATGCCCGCCTCGATCGCCGCGCCGACGTCGTCGACGTGCACGTGCACGTTCCACAGGGGGTCGCCGCCCACGACGACCAGGGAGTCGCCCAGCCCGCCGAGGCGCGCCCGCAGCTCCGGCACCCGCTCGGCCGTGGTCTCCAGCAGGTACATCACCTCGTAGGCCGGCCCGTCGGCGGCCAGCGCGTGACCGCCCGGACCGAGGTGGGGCACCGGGATCGTGCGGGCGGCCCCCAGACCGCTCGCGACCGGCACCGGGCGCCGCCCGGTGAGGACGGTCTCGGCGGCGTCGAGCACGACGCTCAGGCCACGACCGCCCGCGTCGACCACACCCGCCTCGCGCAGCAGCGGCAGCTGGTCGGGCGTCGCGGCCAGCGCTGCACGCGCCGCCGCCGCGGCTGCGGCGAAGACGTCGCGGGCACGGGCGCGGGGCTCCTCGGCCCGCAGCACCGCGGCGTCACCGGCGGCACGGGCCACGGTGAGCATCGTGCCCTCCACGGGCTCCCCCACGGCGGCGTAGCTGGCGGCCGCCGCACGGCGCAGGGCGTCGGCGACGACCCGGGCGTTGGTCTCCTCGGACGTCGCGGCGAGCAGGCGCTCGACGATCGCGCGCAGCATCTCGCTGAGGATGACGCCCGAGTTGCCGCGGGCTCCCAGCAGCGCGCCGCGCCGCAGCGCCTCGAGGGCCTCCACCACGTCGGCGTCGGACCGGTCGGCCACCGCCTGCCGCACCGCCTCGCGCGCCGCGGAGACGGTGAGGTGCATGTTGGTGCCGGTGTCGCCGTCGGGCACGGGATAGACGTTGAGCGCGTCGACCTCCTCGCGTGCGGCCGCCAGGGCGTCGACCGCGACGTCGACGAAGCGCAGCACAACGGCCAGCTGCACGTGGCCGCTGCCGGGGACTTCCATCGACTCACCTCGGGTCGGGCTGCCGGGGCAGCGGACGGGGCGCCCGGACCGGATCGTCGCCCGGGGGGTGCGGGGCTTAGGCTAGATCAACGCACCGACGCCGCTCGCGCGGCTCGGTCGGCTCGATTCGCCCGTGCCCGGAGACGTCGGATACTCTGGTGCGGTTGCCCGCTCGACCGGGCCCTCGAACGTCGTTCGAACCTCATCTCTAGCAATCGATCTACAGGAGTTCACGGTGGCTGCCGTCTGCGACATCTGCGCCAAGAAGCCTGGCTTCGGCAACAACCGGCCGTGGTCGCGCAAGATCACGAAGCGACGCTTCGACCCCAACATCCAGCGCGTCCGGGCCAAGGTCAACGGCACCCCGAAGCGCCTCAACGTCTGCACCGGGTGCCTCAAGGCCGGCAAGGTCTCCCGCTGACCCAGCGCAGCACCCACGCCTCGACAGGGGCCGTCACCTCGCGGTGACGGCCCCTTCGTCGTTCTCCGGGGCCCCAGAGGACCGGGGCCTCAGAAGTGGGTCCACCCGGTCGGTCCGTCGTAGGCGGCGCCGTCGAGGGTCACGCCGGAGCCCTCCCCCACCGTGCCGATGGGCGTGAAGCCCTCCGGCAGGTCCGCGCCCGCCGGGAAGGTCGCCAGCAGCGCGTGGTCGTCACCGCCGCCGAGCACGAAGGAGAGCGGGTCGGCGCCCAGCGCGGCACCCACGGCTTGGAGCGGCTCGGCCAGGTCGAGCGCGGCGCGCCGCACGTCGACGGCCACCCCGGAGGCCCGGGCCAGGTGCCCGGCCTCGGCCAGCAGGCCGTCGGAGACGTCGATCATCGCCGTCGCCCCGGCGTCGGCGGCGGCCGGACCGGCGTCGTAGGGCGGCTCGGGGCGGCGGTAGGCCTCCACGAGCACCCGCGGCGAGCGGAAGCCGCGACCCAGCACGGCCAGGCCGCCCGCGGCCCAGCCCTGGCGTCCCGCGAGCGCCAGGACGTCGCCGGGACGGGCGCCGGAGCGCAGCACCGGCGCGACCGTGCAGACCCCCATGACGGTGACCGCCACGACGACCTGGTCGGCGCGGGTCAGGTCGCCGCCCACGACGCTGGCCCCGACCAGCGCGCACTCGTCGGCGAACCCCTGGGCGAAGTCGAGCGCCCAGGCGACCTCCAGGTCGGCCGGGGCCGCCAGGCCGATCGTGAGCGAGGTGACGCGCCCGCCCATGGCGTTGACGTCGGAGATGTTCTGCGCCGCGGCGCGGTGGCCGGTGTCGGCGGCCGAGGCCCACTCGCGGCGGAAGTGGCGCCCCTCGACCATGAGGTCGGTCGAGACCACGACGTGCCCGGTGCGCACCCGCAGCACGGCGGCGTCGTCGCCCGGGCCCACCAGGACGTGCTCGCCCTGCGGGAAGCGGCGTACGAGCTCCTCGATCAGGCCGAACTCGCCGGCGTCGGCCAGCGTGGCCCCGGGCGGGAACGACGGCTGGGACGACGGGCCGGACGGGGGGAGGGACGACGGGGGTGTCATGGCCCCATCCCAGCAGACGCGGGGACCGTGGCGCGGACCGGTGACGGTCGGGTACCCGGCGCGGCGGTGGGGGCGGTAGGTTGACCGCGAATCGTCTGCGTGAGCAGATCCACCGACCAGCAGAGTCGCTGTAGAGGGAGAACCACCATGGTCGTCCAGGCGTACATCCTCATCCAGACCGACGTCGGCAAGGCCGCCGAGGTGGCCACGGCCATCGCGCAGGTCAAGGGTGTGACCCTCGCCGAGGACGTCACCGGGCCCTACGACGTCATCGTCCGCGCCGAGGCGCGCAACGTCGACGAGCTCGGCAAGCTCGTGGTGGCCAAGGTGCAGACCCTCGAGGGGATCACCCGCACCCTCACCTGCCCCGTCGTGCACATCTGAGGCAGCCGCCTCCGCCCCGCACCGGCGGGGCACCGACCGCACGACCGACGCCCCGCGCCCCCGACGGCACGGGGCGTCCGTCGTGTCCGGGACGGCGGCACCCGCCGCCGGCGACCGGGCGGTGTGGGACCCTCGTGCCATGAGCGAGGACTTCCCGGGCCCCGTCGCCGTCATCGCCGGCGGCCTCAGCCACGAGCGCGACGTCTCCCTGGCCAGTGGCCGCAACCTGGTGCGCGAGCTGCGCGCCCAAGGCGTCGAGGCGCACGCCTACGACTTCGACCGCAACCTGATGCACGCCTTGGAGCGTGACAAGGTCGCGGCCGCCTTCCCCGTGCTCCACGGGCAGTTCGGGGAGGACGGGGAGATCCAGACCCTGCTGGAGCTCCTCGGCCTGCCCTACGTCGGCTCCTCCAGCAACGCCTGCCGCGTGGCCTGGGACAAGGGCACCGCCCGTGAGCTGATGCGCCGGGCCGGCATCCCGGTGCCGCAGAGCGTCGGCCTCTCGGCCCAGACCTTCCGCGACATCGGCGCCAACGCGCTCATGGAGCACGTCATGACCCGCCTCGGCGACCGGGTGGTGGTCAAGCCCACCCGCTGCGGCAGCGCGCTCGGCGTCACCGGCGTCGACGGCATGGGGGCACTGCCCTCGGCCCTCGTGGGCAGCTACGCCTACTGCGACGACGCGCTCATCGAGCGCTTCCACCACGGCGTCGACGTCAGCGTCGTCTGCGTGGAGCGCCCCGGCGGGCTCGAGGCGCTCATGCCGGTGTGGGTGGAGTACGAGAAGGGCCACGAGTTCGACTTCAGCGCCCGCTACACCGCGGAGTACGTCTCGCTCTCCCGCGCGCCCTTCACCGACGAGCAGGTCGCCGAGATCGGCCGCACCGCCGTGGAGGCCCACCGCGTGCTCGGCCTCAGCGGGGTCTCCCGTTCCGACTTCATCGTCGAGCCCGACGGCTCCTTCGTCGTGCTCGAGACCGCGATCACCCCCGGCATGACCGAGACCTCGGTGATGCCCTACGCCTGCACCCACAGCGGCACCTCGCTGGGCGAGGTCGCCCGCGACCTGCTGCGCGGCGTCGTCGCGGGCTGAGCCCGGACGCCGGGCTCGAGCCTCGAGCCCCTGACGCCCGGGCCGGGCCTCAGCGCAGGCCGACCGGGCGCTCGAGGGCGAGCTGGATGAGCTCCCCGACGAGGTCGGTGTAGGCCAGGCCCGAGGCCTCCCACATCTTGGAGTACATCGAGATGGGGGTGAAGCCGGGCATCGTGTTGATCTCGTTGATCACGACGTCGCCGTCGGGGGCCACGAAGACGTCGACGCGCGAGAGCCCCTCGCCCCCGATGGCCTCGAAGGCCTGCACGGCCAGGGCGCGCACCCGCTCGGCGACGTCGTCGGGCAGGTCGGCCGGGGCCTGGGTGCGGGCCTGGGAGTCGGAGAGGTACTTGGCCTCGAAGTCGTAGAAGTCGGCGGCGTCGTGGTCGACCACGATCTCCCCCGGCACCGACGCGCGGGTCGGGCCCCCGGCGCGTCCGCCGAGCACCGCGCACTCGATCTCGCGACCGACCAGCGCCTGCTCGACCAGGACCTTGGGGTCGTGGGCGCGCGCCTCCTCGATGGCGTCGGCCAGCCCGGTGAGGTCCTCGACGCGCGTCACGCCGAGCGAGGAGCCGGCCCGGGCGGGCTTGACGTAGACCGGGAACCGCAGCTCGGCCTGGACCCGGTCGACCACCGCGGAGGGGTCCTGCTCCCACGCACGCGGCAGCACCACGACGTAGGGCCCCACGGGCAGGCCGTGGCCGGCGAAGACCAGCTTCATGTAGTGCTTGTCCATGCCCACCGCGGAGGCCAGCACACCGGCTCCGACGTAGCGCACGCCGGCGAGCTCGAGCAGGCCCTGGATGGTGCCGTCCTCGCCGTAGGGCCCGTGCAGCAGCGGGAAGACCACGTCGACCGGGCCGGCCTCGCCGAGGCTGGCCAGTGCCGGCCCGGCGTCGGTGGTGACCTCGGGCAGCCGGCCGGCGGCGAGCTCCCAGCGCGCGGGGTCGTCGGGGGCCAGCACCCACTGCCCCTCGCGGGTGATCCCGACGGGCAGCACGTCGTAGGTGTCGCGGTCGATCGCCCTCATCACCCCGGCGGCGGTGGCCGCCGAGATCGCGTGCTCGCCGGAGCGGCCGCCGAAGACGAGGGCCACCCGGACCTTCCGGGGAGGGGTCTCGGTCATGGTCCGCGACCCTACTGAAGGCTCGCGGCCACCTCGTCGAGGCGCGCCCCGCGGGAGGCCTTGAGGAGAACGGCGTCACCTTCGGCGACGTGCTCGCGCAGCCACGTGACGGCCGCGGCGTTGTCGGGCAGCAGGACCGCATGCTGCCCGGCGCCGTCGGCGATCCCCTGCGCGGAGGCACCCACCACGACCACGACGTCGACGCCGCGCTGCGCGGCGTAGGAGCCGACGGCGCGGTGCTCCTCGGGCGCGGCCTCCCCCAGCTCGCGCATCTCCCCCAGCACCGCGACGGTGCGCCGCACGGCGGGGTCGGCACCGAGGGAGACCAGGGCGTCGACGGCGGCCCGCATCGACTCGGGGTTGGCGTTGTAGGAGTCGTTGAGCACCACGACGCCGTCGGCGCGCTCGGTGAGCTCCATGCGCCACTGCGAGAGGGTCTCGACGGCGTCGAGGGCCTCGCCGACCTGGGCGGGGGTGACGCCGGCCGCGAGCGCGGCCGCGGCCGCGGCGGCGGCGTTGAGCGCCTGGTGGGCGCCGACGAGCCGCAGCGTGACGGGCACGTCGCCCTGCGCGGTGGCGAGGGTGAAGGAGGGCCGGCCGAGCCGGTCGAGCCGCAGCCCCCCGACCCGTACGTCGGCGCCCTCGGCCTCGCCGAAGCTCACCACCGCGCCCCGCGTGCGGGAGGCCATCGCGGCGACGCGGTGGTCGTCGGCGTTGAGCACGGCGGTGCCCTCGGCGGTGAGGGCCTCGACCAGCTCGCCCTTGGCCTCGGCGATGGCCTCGCGCGAGCCGAACTCGCCGAGGTGGGCCTGGCCGACGTTGAGCACGACGGCGACGTCGGGGCGCACCAGGGCGGTGAGCTCGGCGATGTGGCCGCGCCCGCGGGCGCCGAGCTCGAGCACCAGGTAGCGGGTGCCGGGCTCGACGCGCAGCGCGGTCAGCGGCATGCCCAGCTCGTTGTTGAACGACCCGCGCGTGGCCACCGTCGGGGCGGCGTGGGCCAGCACGGCGCCGAGCAGGTCCTTGGTCGAGGTCTTGCCCTGCGAGCCGGTGATGCCGACGACGGTGAGACCGCCCGCGCGGCGGACCTGCTCCACGACGTGGGAGGCGAGGCGCTGCAGCGCCTCGCGCGCATCGGGCACGACCACGGTCGGCAGCGGCGTCGGACGGCTGCCCAGCACCGCCACCGCGCCGGCCTCGCCGGCCTGCGCGGCGTGGTCGTGACCGTCGGAGCGCTCGCCCACGAAGGCGACGAAGAGGCTGCCCGGACCGGCCTCGCGACCGTCGATGACCACGGGGCCGGTCACGGTGGTCCCCGCCCCGGCCACCGCCCCCGGCTCGGCGCCGGTCGTGCCGCCGGCGCCGGCGGGGAGCACGACCTCCCCGCCGACCACCGCGGCCACCTCGGCCAGCGACAGGGCGATCACAGGGCTGCTCCGGGCGCGGTCCCGACCTTCGACGTCATGTCGCGTGACCCTAGTCTGGACGTCATGGCCGACCACCCCCAGCCCGCCGAGCTCCGCCCCTCCACCGTCGCCGTGACGGCCGGTCGCCCGCCGCGGGAGGCCGACCAGCCGCTCAACACCCCGATCACGATGGCATCGACCTTCGTCGCCGGCGGGGACCGGGAGTACGGCCGCTGGGGCAACCCGACCTGGCAGGCCTTCGAGGAGGCCCTGGGCGCGCTCGAGGGCGGCCGGGCGCTGTCGTTCTCCTCGGGCCTGGCCGCCGTCGCCACCGTGCTCGACCTGGTCGGGCAGGGCGCGAAGGTCGTGGCCCCCCGCACCGCCTACAACGGCACGATCCTCCAGCTGGCCGACCTCGAGGCACGCGGGCGCGTGGTCACCGACCTGGTCGACGTCACCGACACCGCGGCCTGCGTGGCCGCCTGCGACGACGCGGCACTGGTGTGGCTGGAGTCGCCGACCAACCCCTCCCTCGAGGTCGCCGACATCGAGACGATCGCCGCCGCGGCCCACGAGGCCGGCGCCTACGTCGTCGTCGACAACACCTTCGCCACCCCCTTGCTGCAGCAGCCGCTGCGCCTGGGCGCCGACCTGGTGGTCCACTCGGCGACCAAGTACCTCGCCGGGCACAGCGACGCGCTCATGGGAGCGATCGTCACCGCCGACGACGAGCTCCTCGGCGTGCTCAAAGGCCGCCGCGACCTGCTCGGCGCCGTGCCCGGCACCCTCGAGGCCTACCTCGCCCTGCGCGGCCTGCGCACCCTGCACCTGCGCGTGGAGCGGGCCCAGGCCAACGCGGGGGAGCTGGCCCGACGGCTGCGGGAGCACCCCGCGGTCGGCGAGGTGCGCTACCCCGGCTTCGGCGGCATCGTGTCCATCGTGCTCGCCCAGGGTGCCCTCGCCGCCGACCTGCTGACCCGCAAGACCTCGCTGTGGGTGCACACCACCAGCCTCGGCGGGGTGGAGTCGACCTTCGAGCGCCGTCGTCGCTGGAAGTCGGAGCCCGCCAGCGTGCCCGACGCCCTGGTGCGGCTCTCCGTGGGCATCGAGGACGTCGAGGACCTCTGGGCCGACCTGCGCCGGGCCCTGGACGACCTGGGCTGAGACGACGCCCGGCCGGGCCCGGACGACGACCGCCCGGGCCGGGCAGCAGTCAGTCGGTCTCGGCCTTGGTGTCGCGGGCGATGAAGGAGTTCATCATCTCCTGCGTGGTCAGCCGGCCGGCCACGACGTCGTCGACGTGCTCGGCGATCGGGGCGTCGACCCCGTGGCTGGCCGCCAGCGCGCGCAGCGAGGAGCAGGACTTCGCGCCCTCGGCGACCTGGCGGGTCGAGGCGTAGATCTCCTCCACCGTCATGCCCTGGCCGAGCTTCTCCCCGAAGGTGCGGTTGCGCGAGAGCGGCGAGGAGCAGGTGGCGACGAGGTCGCCGAGGCCGGCCAGCCCCATGAGCGTGAGCGGGTTGGCACCGAGGCGCGTGGCCAGGCGCGCGGTCTCGGCCAGCCCGCGGGTGATGAGGGAGGCCGTGGTGTTGTCGCCGAAGCCGAGGCCGACCGCCATCCCGACGGCCAGGCCGATCACGTTCTTGTAGGCCCCGCCCAGCTCGCAGCCGACGACGTCGACCGAGGTGTAGGGGCGGAAGGCCGGTGAGTGGCAGCGCTGCTGCAGCCGCTTGGCCACCGACTCGTCGGCGCAGGCCACCACGGAGGCGGCCGGCTCGCGCCGCGCGATCTCCTTGGCCAGGTTGGGCCCGCTGATCACCGCGATCCGCTCGGGGCCGGCGCCGGTCTCCTGCGCGATCACCTCGCTCATCCGGTTGAGGGTGCCGAGCTCGACGCCCTTCATCAGCGACACCAGCACCGCGTCGTCCTCGACGTAGGGCGCCCAGGTCGCGAGGTTGGCCCGCAGGGTCTGCGAGGGCGTGGCCAGCACGACCACGTCGGCGCCGTGCAGCGCCTTCTCGACGTCGTGGGTCGCGCCGATGCCCGCGGGCAGCTCCACACCGGGGAGGTAGTCGACGTTCTCCCGGCTCTCGTTGATCGACTCCGCGACCTCCTCGCGACGCGCCCACACCGTCACGTCGTTGCCGGCGTCGGCGAGGACGATGGAGAACGACGTGCCCCACGAGCCGGCGCCGAGCACGGCGACCTTGCCGGAGCTGGAGCCGAGGGTCATGCGGAGTCCTTCCGGTGGGGGTGGTCCGCGCGGGCGCGGCGCAGGTCGAACCGTACGTCGGGGGCCCGCTCGCCGCGGACCTCCTCCACGAGGTGGGTGAGGGCGTCCATGATCCGCTCGGTCGCGCGGGCGACGGCCTCGGGGGTCGCGCCCTGGGCGACGAGGTCGGCGAGGTCGACCGGCTCCCCCACGAGCATCGTGACCCGCTTGCGGGGCACGAGGTGGGGCCGGTGGGAGTAGGGCGCCAGGATCTCCTGGGCCCCCCACTGGCCCACGGGCACGACCGGGCACCCGGTGGCCAGCGCGATCCGGGCCGCGCCGGTCTTGCCGGTCATCGGCCACAGCCCGGGGTCGCGGGTGATCGTGCCCTCGGGGTAGACGACCACGACCTCGCCCTGCTCGACCGCGCGCACGGCCGCGGCGTAGGCGCCGACGGCCTCCCGGCTGAGCCGCTCGACGGGGATCTGGCCCGTGGCCCGCATGATCCGACCCACGAAGCGGACACGGAACAGGCCCGACTTGGCGAGGTAGCGCGGGACCCGGCCGTGGTCGTGCACCAGGTGGGCCGCGGTCAGCGGGTCGACGTGGGAGATGTGGTTGAGCACCAGCAGGCAGCCGCCCTCGGCGGGGATCCGCTCACCGCCGCGCCAGTCGCGGCGGGTCGTGGCGAGCAGGGCCGGCTTCACGACGGCCACCGCGAACCTCCAGGCTCCCCCCGGCGGACGGGCGTGCTTGCGGACGACACTCACAGGCGCACATTACTCGCCGGTGACCTCGGCCACACCGCAGGTGGGCCCCGGACGCGCCAGGGCTGCTGGGAGGATGGGGGCGATGTCCGTCCCTCCTGCGGTCCACGCCGTCCTGCTGCCCGCGAAGCCCCCGGCCGTGGGCAAGTCGCGCCTGCTCGGCGTCAGCGACGAGGGCCGCCGCGAGCTGGCGGAGGCCTTCGCGCTCGACACCGCACGCGCGTGCGTGGCGGCGGCGCGGGTCGCGAGGGTGCTCGTGGCCACCGACGACGTCCGGCTCTCCCACGCGTTGGCGCGGCTGGGCTGCGCGGCGATCCCCGACGGCACCACCAGCGACCTCAACGCCACGCTGCGCCTGACGGCGGCCGAGGCGCGCCGTCGCTGGCCCGACCTCGAGCCCGTGGCGCTGTGCGCCGACCTGCCCGCCCTGCGCCCCGGCGACCTCGACGCCGCCCTGGGGGCGCTCGTGCCCGGCGGGGCGTCGTTCGTGGCCGACGCCGACGGCGTCGGCACCACGCTCTACACCGCCCCCCACGCCGACTTCGCCCCGTCCTACGGCGAGGGGTCGCGAGAGGCCCACCTCGCGGCGGGGGCGCTGGAGGTGCGCGGCGACCTGGTCACCCTGCGCCGCGACGTCGACGACCTCGACGACCTCGCCGTCGCGCTCGGCCTCGGCGTCGGCCCGGCGACCTCGGTCGCCGCCCACCGGTGGGGCCTCGCCGCCGGCTGAGCCGCGCGGCCGCCGTCGGCGCACGCGACGACGGCCCTCCCGCGGCTGCGGGAGGGCCGTCGTGGTGCGGGCAGGCTCAGCGGGCCAGGAAGTCCAGCACGGCCTTGTTGAACTCGGCGGCGTGGCTGACGTTGAAGCCGTGCGGGGCGTCATCGACGACGACCAGCTCGGCTCCGTCGACGGCCTCGGCGGTGCGCTTGCCGGAGACCTCGAAGGGCACGGTGGCGTCACCGGAGCCGTGGATGACCAGGGTCGGCACCTTCACCTTGGCCAGGTCGGCGCGGAAGTCGGTGCGGCCGAAGGCGCCGATGCAGTCGACCAGCGCCTTGTCCTCGGCCTTGGTCTCGAGGGCGAGCGCCTCCTGGCGCTGCTCCTCGGTCACCTTGAGGGTGCCGTCGACGGAGAAGAAGTCGGTGGTGAAGCCGTCGAGGAAGTTCTCGCGGTCGTCGCGGGCCCCCTGCTGCATCTCCTGCACGGCCTCCTCGGGCAGGCCGCCGTCGGGGTTGTCGTCGGTCTTGAGCAGGTAGGGCGGGACCGCGGCGGCGAAGACGGCCGAGTGGACGCGCTCGTCGCCGTAGGTGCCGAGGTAGCGGGCGATCTCGCCGCCGCCCATCGAGAAGCCGACGAGGGTGACGTCGGAGAGGTCGAGGCCGTCGAGCAGACCCTTGAGGTCGGCGGCGAAGGTGTCGTAGTCGTAGCCCTCGCCCGGCTTGTCGGAGTCGCCGAAGCCGCGCCGGTCGTAGGTGACGACGCGGTAGCCGGCGTCGGTGAGCGCGGGCACCTGCTCCGACCACGAGGCGCCGCTGAGGGGCCACCCGTGGATGAGGACGACCGGGCGGCCGGTGCCGCCGGTGTCGGAGTACTCGAGGGTGATGCCGTTGCTGGGGATCGTGGTCACGACGTGTGCCTTTCGTGGGTGACGTCTGTCTCCCTTCCATGGTGTGTCGCGACCCGGACGAATGGTCCCGCTCACTGGGGTGAGTGACCGCTGCCTAGGGTGAGACGGGTGCACCCCGCCACCGCCGCCGCCGTCGACCGCTCCTACGCCCGCGTCTTCGGCGTCGACGAGGAGGACCTGTGGTGCGACCTCACGGTGCGCACCCACCGCCGGCTCGGCGACTACCCGGGCTGGTACGTCGCCTGGCGCGGCGAGGGCGTCCACGTCTCCTCCCCCGCCGACGCCCCGGCGGTCGACGCCGGCATGCTCGCCGGCTGCGAGATCCCCGAGCTGCAGGACGTCGCCTTCTGGCGCCGCTTCGCGGCCGAGCGTGGTCTGCGGCTGGTGGGGCCCGCGACCCACGCCTACCTCGACACCGACCCCCTCGCCCGGGGCGGGCGGGTCGGCGACGGGCCGGCGGACGGAGACGGGGCTGGGGACGGGGTCGTGGCGCTGGACGCCGCGCAGCGCGAGCAGCTGCGCACCACGGTGCCGGCCGCCGAGTGGGAGGAGTCGGGCTGGGCCGACCGCCCCGCCCTGGCGTGGGGTCTCGTCGTCGAGGGCCGGGTCGTCGCGGCGGCCAACCTCCGGCCGGTGGACGGCGCACCGCTCGACGTCGGCGTGCTGGTGGCGCCGGCGCACCGCGGGCGCGGTCTCGCCGAGCGGGTCGGGTGCCACGCGGCGTCGTGGGCGGTGCGCCACCACGGCCACGCCCGGTGGAGCAGCCGCGACGACAACGCCGCCTCGCTGGCGACGGCCCGCCGGATCGGCTTCGAGACCTGGTGCGCGCAGGTCGCCGTACGCCCCTGACGCGCGCGACCCCGCCCGCGGGTGCGGACGGGGTCGCGGCGGTGGTGCCCGGTCGGGCTCAGGCGTGGAGGGTGGCGGGCTTCCAGCGGGGGCGGGTCTGCTCGTAGGCCGTGATGTCGTCGGCGTGCCCGAGGGTGATGCCGATGTCGTCGAGGCCCTCGAGCAGGCGCCAGCGGGTGTAGTCGTCGATGTCGAAGGAGTCCTCGATCGCGTCGGGACCCTCACCGGCGCGCACGGTGCGCGACTCGAGGTCGACGGTGACGGTGGCGCCGGGCTGGGCCTCGAGCAGGTCCCAGAGCTTCTGGACGACCTTCTCGTCGACCTGCGCGGCCAGCAGGCCCGCCTTGCCGGAGTTGCCGCGGAAGATGTCGGCGAAGCGGGAGGAGACCACGGCCTTGAAGCCGTAGTTCTGCAGCGCCCACACGGCGTGCTCGCGCGAGGAGCCGGTGCCGAAGTCGGGGCCGGCGACGAGCACCGAGCAACCGGCGTAGGCCGGGTCGTTGAGCACGAAGTCGGGGTCGTTGCGCCACGCGGAGAACAGCCCGTCCTCGAAGCCCGAGCGCGTCACGCGCTTGAGGTAGACCGCGGGGATGATCTGGTCGGTGTCGACGTTGCTGCGGCGCAGCGGCACGCCGACGCCGGTGTGCTGGGTGAACTTGTCCATCGGAGGCCTTTCAGGTCGGGCGAGGTCGGCGTCAGGCGAGGTCGGCGGGCGAGGACAGGGTGCCGCGCACCGCGGTCGCGGCGGCGACGGGCACCGACACCAGGTGGGTGCGCCCGCCCTTGCCCTGCCGGCCCTCGAAGTTGCGGTTGGAGGTCGACGCGCTGCGCTCGCCGGGCTGCAGGGTGTCGGGGTTCATGCCCAGGCACATCGAGCAGCCTGCGCCGCGCCACTCGGCGCCGGCGTCCTTGAAGACGACGTCGAGGCCCTCCTGCTCGGCCTGCAGGCGCACCCGCACCGAGCCCGGCACGACCAGCAGCCGGGTGTCGGGGTCGACCGTGCGGCCCTTGATGATCTCGGCGGCCAGGCGCAGGTCCTCGATGCGGCCGTTGGTGCAGGAGCCGACGAAGACGGTGTCGACCTTGACCTCGCGCATCGGGGTGCCGGCCTCGAGGCCCATGTACTCCAGGGCCTTCTGGGCCGCGACGCGGTCGGACTCGTCGTCGTAGGACGCCGGGTCGGGCACCGCCGAGCCGAGCGGGACGCCCTGGCCGGGGTTGGTGCCCCAGGTGACGAAGGGCGTCATCTCCGCGGCGTCGAGGACGATCTCCTTGTCGTACTCCGCGTCGTCGTCGGTGACGAGGGTCTTCCAGTGGGCGACCGCGGCGTCCCAGTCCTCGCCCTTCGGCGCCTCGGGACGGCCCTCGATGTAGTCGAACGTGGTCTGGTCGGGGGCGATGAGACCGGCCTTGGCGCCCCACTCGATGCTCATGTTGCACACCGTCATCCGGCCCTCCATCGAGAGCTCCTCGATGGCCTGGCCGCGGTACTCCACGATGTAGCCCTGGCCGCCGCCGGTGCCGGTGTGCGCGATGAGGGTCAGCACCATGTCCTTGGCGGTGACGCCCGCGGGGAGGCTGCCGTTGATCGTGACCGCCATGGTCTTGGGCTTGGCCTGCATGAGCGTCTGGGTGGCCAGCACGTGCTCGACCTCCGAGGTGCCGATGCCGAAGGCGATCGCCCCGAAGGCGCCGTGGGTGCTGGTGTGGGAGTCGCCGCACACGATGGTCATGCCGGGCTGGGTCAGGCCCAGCTGCGGGCCCACGACGTGCACGATGCCCTGCTCGATGTCGCCGAGGGGGTGCAGCCGCACCCCGAACTCCTCGGCGTTGCGGCGCAGCGTGTCGACCTGGGTCTTGGAGACCGGGTCGGCGATCGGCTTGTCCCAGTCGACGGTCGGGACGTTGTGGTCCTCGGTGGCCAGGGTCAGGTCGGGGCGACGGACCTGGCGGCCGGCGAGGCGGAGCCCGTCGAAGGCCTGCGGGGAGGTCACCTCGTGGATGAGGTGGAGGTCGATGAAGAGGAGGTCGGGCTCCCCCTCGGTCGAGCGGACGACGTGCTCGTCCCAGACCTTCTCGGCCAACGTCCTGGCGGTGCGGGTGGCACCCATGGCTCACTCCCTCGTGACGACTGCAGTGCGGTGCGGCACGGCGACAGGCGTCGCCGGCGGGAGGACCAGCGTACGACGCGCGTCCCATTGTGTGAGACTCGGGTCTTGGCATGCGAGACGCAGGCGGCATCGGGTCCGCCGGGGCGCGGCACGCCCGTCCACGGTGTCGGCCAGGTCACAGCGCCGACTTGGCGCCGGGAGGTTGCATCCCATGATCTGAGACGCGAGTATTGCCATATGGACACCAGCGGAGTGGGCGTGCTCGACAAGGCCGCCATCGTCCTGACCGCTCTCGAGGCCGGGCCGGCCACCCTGGCCGGCCTCGTCACGGCCACAGGACTCGCGCGGCCCACGGCGCACCGCCTCGCCGTGGCCCTCGAGCACCACCGGCTGGTGGCCCGCGACATGCAGGGCCGCTTCGTGCTGGGACCGCGTCTGGCCGAGCTCTCGGCCGCCGCCGGCGAGGACCGCCTGCTGGCCACCGCGGGCCCCGTGCTCGCGCGGCTGCGCGACATCACCGGGGAGTCGGCCCAGCTGTGGCGCCGCCAGGGCGAGCACCGCGTGTGCGTGGCCGCCGCCGAGCGTCCCTCCGGCCTGCGCGACACCATCCCCGTCGGCTCGCAGCTCACGATGCGCGCCGGCTCGGCCGCCCAGGTGCTGCTGGCCTGGGAGGACCCCGAGCGGATGCACCGCGGCCTGCAGAACGCCGCCTACTCCGCCGCCGCCCTCTCCGGCATCCGGCGCCGCGGCTGGGCCCAGTCGGTCGGCGAGCGCGAGCAGGGCGTCGCCTCGGTCTCCGCGCCCGTGCGCTCCCCCAGCGGCAAGATCATCGCCGCCGTCTCCGTCTCCGGCCCCCTCGAGCGGCTCTCCCGCCAGCCCGGCCGCATGCACGCCCCCGCCGTCCTCGCCGCCGCCGAGCGGCTCTCCGAGTCGCTGCGGCGGGCTGCGGCCGAGTCGGCCTGACCTGCTGCGGGTTTCACCAGCCGGCTGGCGAGACCCGCACCTGTCGGCCCGCACGTGGGCCGACAAGTGCGGGTCCGGGCCGACCGGTGTGACGCATGGGGTCTGCGGGGCGTGCCGCGCCGGTCCCCGCGCCGCTCGCGGGTTTCACCGGCCGGCTGGCGAAACCCGCACCTGTCGGCCCGCGCGTGGGCCGACGAGTGCGGGTCCGGGCCGACCGGTGTGGCGGGTGGGGCGTGCGGGTCGGGCGCGAGTGGCTCAGAACAGGCCGGGCCGCTCGAGGCCCAGGAGGAGCTGCTTGCGCTCGAGGCCGCCGGCGTAGCCGGTGAGGCTGCCGTCGGCGCCGATCACGCGGTGGCACGGGATGACGATGGGGATCGGGTTGCGCCCGTTGGCCAGTCCGACCGCGCGCGAGGCGGCGTTGGTCATGCCCAGCCGGTGGGCGACCTGACCGTACGACGCGGTCTCGCCGAAGCCGATCTCGCGCAGCGCGGCCCACACCCGCTGCTGGAAGTCGCTGCCCACCGGGGCGAGCGGGAGGTCGAAGGCGGTCAGCCGGCCGGCGAAGTACGCCGAGAGCTGCGCGACGGTCGCCGCGAGGACCGGGTGGTCGTCGTCGCGCTCCCCGCGGTCGTGGCCGAGGGCGTCGCTCCACGGGGCGAACTCGATCGCGCTCAGCGCGCCGTCGGTCTCGACCAGGCGCAGCGGCCCGACCGGGGTGTCGGTCTCGGTCCACATCTCAGGGCTCCTCGGTGGTCGTGGTGTCGCTCAGGGTGGTGCTCTTGGCGGGGCTCGCGGCGGGGCTCACGGCCGGGCTCACGGCCGGGCTCGTGGCGCTCGTGGTGACGGCTCCGGCCCGGGCGTCCGCCGGAGGGGCGGGCGCGGCCGGCGGCATGAGGGTGTCCCACAGGTACATCAGCGCGTAGGAGCGCCAGGGCCGCCACCGGTCGGCCGCCTCGATCGTGGCGACCGGGTCGTGGCCCAGACGCCGCAGCGCGTTGCGGACGCCGAGGTCGGTGGGCAGGAAGACGTCGGGGTCGCCCAGGGCGCGCATGGCGACGTAGTCGGCGGTCCAGGGACCGATGCCGGGCAGCGCCACCATCGCCTTCCAGACCTCCGCCCGCGCCGTGCCGCGGTCGAGCGCGAGGTGGCCCGAGGCCAGGGCGCCGGCGAGGGCGACGAGGGCCCGGCCGCGGGCGCGCGGCATCGGGAGCGTCTCGGGGTCGGCGGCGGCGAGCGCCGCGGAGCTGGGGAAGAGGTGGGTCAGCCCCGGGGTCGAGGTGCGCACGACGCGTCCGTGCTCGGCCACGACGCGGCCGGTGACGGTGCGCGCGCCGGTCACGCTGACCTGCTGGCCGATCACGGTGCGGATCGCGGTCTCCGGGCCGTCCACCTGCCCGGGCACCCGCAGACCCGGCGTGGCCCGCACCAGGGGGCCCAGCACGGGGTCCCCGGCCAGGTGCTCGGCGACCGGCAGCGGGTCGCAGTCGGCGTCGACGAGCCGGCGGGCCCGCTCGAGGGCGGCGGTGGTGTCGCGCAGGTCGCTGAGGGCGAGGGTCACCGGCACGAGCACGGTCTCCCCCGCCGGCGCGGCGTCGAGGGCCGGGTCGAGGTCGAGGCGCAGCGTGCCGTGCCCGTGGGGCAGGTCGAGCGTGCGGGCGTACCACCCCGGCCCGGAGACCTCGACGCCCGGCACGAGGTGGTAGGCCAGGAAGGCCAGCAGCGCCTGGCCCGCGAAGGGCGTGCGTACGGCGAGCCGCAGCCCGACGACCGCGAGGGCCACCGGGTCGTCCGCGCCCTGCGAGCCGGACGGGTCCCCGCTCTCCACGCCGCCCGCCCCGCCCAGGTCTCCCGCGCGGCCCGCGCCGCCGGCACGTCGGCCCGCACCGCGCAGCTGCGACGGGGTCGCGGCGTAGACCGCGCGCACCGTGTCGTTGAACTGCCGCACGCTGGAGAAACCGGCGGCGAAGGCGACGTCGGCCAGCCCGAGGTCGGTGGTCTCCACCAGCACCCGCGCGGTCTGCGCCCGTCGTGCCCGGGCGAGGGCCAGCGGGCCCGCGCCGAGCTCGGCGGTGAGCAGACGGGTCAGGTGGCGCGGGGTGTAGCCCAGGCGGGCGGCGAGACCCTCGACGCCCTCCCTGTCGACGACGCCGTCGGAGATCAGCCGCATGGCCCGCCCGGCGACGTCGGCGGCGACGTCCCACTGCGGGCTGCCCGGCACGGCGTCGGGCAGGCACCGCTTGCAGGCGCGGTAGCCGGCGGCCTGGGCCGAGGCCGCGCTGCGGTGGAAGGTGACGTTGCCGGGCGCCGGGGTGCGGGCGGGGCAGGAGGGACGGCAGTAGATGCCGGTGGTGCGCACCGCGGTCCAGAACATCCCGTCGAAGCGGCGGTCGCGTGACTTCACCGCGCCGTAGCAGGACGCGGGGTCGAGGTCGCTGGGCGGGGTCACGTGCCCATCATGGCCGATGCCCGGTGGCCGGACCGGCGGGAATCGGACACGGCGGGAGCCCTCCCGTGCAGGGGCCTGCGACGATGGTGGGGTGAATCACGACACGACACCGCCCGCGGGCTCCAACCCCGCGGCCGAGGCGCCCTCGCAGACGGCGCCGCGTCGCGGGCGGCGTCGCCGCCCGCGCCGCACCCGCACCGGCGCCGCAGCCGCTGGAGGGGGCCACCGCACGATGGCGCGTCGCCACCGGCGCACGGTGCTGCGGGTCGTGCTGACCACCCAGCTGTGCCTGGCCCTGCTCACCGCCGCCGCGGTGACCCTGGCCTACCAGCGCCTCGACGACAACATCGCCGCCGGCAGCGCCATCCCCCACGTCGTGGAGAAGGAGGACGTCGCCGACGACGCCCCGCTGGAGCCGCTCAACATCCTGGTGATGGGCTCCGACAACCGCGACGGCGAGGGCAACGACATCGACGGGCTCACCGGCGGCGGCCAGCGCGCCGACACCACGATCCTGGTGCACGTCTCGGCCGACCGCCAGGAGGCCTACGGCGTGAGCCTGCCCCGCGACGCGATCGTGGACCGCCCCGCGTGCCGCGTCGACGGCGAGGAGATCCCCGGCGCCGAGGCGGCGATGTTCAACACCGCCTTCGCCGTGGGCGGCCCGCTGTGCACCGTGCAGACCGTCGAGCAGCTCACGGGCATCTACATCGACCACTTCGTGGTCCTCGACTTCAACGGCTTCAAGGACATGGTCGACGCGGTCGACGGGGTCGAGGTCTGCATCCCGAAGGACGTCGACGACCCCGAGCACGACATCTACTTCGACGCCGGCGTCCAGGAGCTCGAGGGCCAGCAGGCCCTCAACTACGTGCGTGAGCGCACGGTGCTGTCGTCGACCGGCGACATCGGCCGGATGAAGCGCCAGCAGGCCTTCATCGCCTCCATGGTCAACAAGGTCTTCTCCGCCGGCACCCTCACCCGCGTCGACCGGGTCTACCAGTTCCTCAAGGCCGCCACCGACTCCATCGAGGTCGACGACCAGATCGACAGCCTGCGCGACCTGACCCAGCTGGCCCGCCAGTTCCGCGACACCGGCCTGACCAAGATCCGCTTCATCAGCGTGCCGTTCGAGGCCTACGAGCCCGATCCCAACCGTCTGGTCTGGACCGCGGAGGCCGACGCGCTGTGGAAGCGGATCAAGGCCGACGAGTCGCTGGGCCGCGAGTTCCGCGGGGGCGCCATCTCCGCAGCCGACCCGGTCGACGGCGGCGGGGGCTCGGAGCAGGACGCCGAGGAGGCCGCGGCCGCCGGGCTCTGCGCCTGAGGGCACCTCGGACGGACCCGTCCGGGAACGACGAAGGTCCGGCTCCGAGGAGCCGGGCCTTCGTCTGCTTGTACCCCCGACCGGATTCGAACCGGCGCTACCGCCGTGAGAGGGCGGCGTGCTAGGCCGCTACACAACGGGGGCCTTGCGGTGCTGCTGGGATCTGCCTCGCGGCGTCTCCCTGACAACTCGCGGAACGTTAGCCGAAGCTCCCGTCTCGCACAAAATCGCGGCCTCGCGGCCGCGATCCTGCCGGTTGTCAGCTGGGATACTAGGACTCGAACCTAGAATAACTGGACCAGAACCAGTCGTGTTGCCAATTACACCATATCCCAATCGCAGTCGACCCGAGCTCGTCGGACCTGCTGCTCGGCCCGTCTCCGGGCCGGACAAAACATTACACGGGACGTCTGGAGCCGACCAAGTCGAGGCGTCCGGAGACCCGCTCGACGCCCTGCCGGCGGGCCACGGCGAGGGTCAGCGCGAGGAAGACCAGCGACTGCGTGAGCGTCACGGGGATGCTCCACCAGCTCCCGCCGGTGGGGT
Source organism: Nocardioides sp. P86 (assembly GCF_023712465.1). Classification (NCBI taxonomy): domain Bacteria; kingdom Bacillati; phylum Actinomycetota; class Actinomycetes; order Propionibacteriales; family Nocardioidaceae; genus Nocardioides; species Nocardioides sp. P86. Next base: position 698,501 of record NZ_JAMAYE010000001.1, read on the forward strand.
TGAGCGCGGAGGTCATGTCGCCGAAGGCCAGGGCCAGGCCGTAGGCGAAGAAGTTGTTGAGCACGTGCATCGCGATGCCCGCCTCGAGCCCGCCGGTGAGCACCACCAGGGCGCCCGCGACCAGGCCGAAGGCGAAGCGGTCGAAGAAGATCGGCAGGTCCTGGCCCAGCCCGTGGGCCAGGGCGAACAGCAGCGCCGGCACGACGACGGCGACCCAGCGCTGGCGCACGAGCCCGCCGCAGACCTGGGTCAGGTAGCCGCGGAACGCGTACTCCTCCCCCGCCGCCTGCAGCGGGGTCAGCAGCACGATCACCAGCAGGAAGTCGCGGGTGGTGCGCGAGAAGTCGTTGACCTGCCCGCCGACCTGCGTGCTCCCGCCCTGGGCGGGCAGCACGGCCGAGACCACCAGGGTCGCCACCAGTGCCAGCAGCGCCAGCCCCAGGCAGGTGGCGAACCAGCGCCACCGGATGCGCGGTCGCACCGAGGCCAGCCAGCCCGGCCGCAGCCGGTGCACGCTCCACAGCACCAGCCATGCCGCGGGGATCGCCGCGGCCCACCCGAGGTTGACCACGGCGAGGAAGACCGGGGTGACCTCGTCGGCGCCCGACAGCCGTCGCGAGGCCTCGGCGCCGTCGACGCCGGTGAGCAGCAGGTAGACGCTGAGCACCGAGACGACGACCACCTGGGCCAGCAGCACGAGGGCCACCAGGGCCACCACGCCGACGAGGGGGCGCCACGCCCCCGGCCGGCCGGCGCGCAGCAGCCGCTGGTACTCCAACGGCTCCGGCGTACGGACGGGGGCGTGGTCGCTCACGCGCCCAGCGCCCCCTCCAGGCGGGCCAGGCCGCGCTCGCGGCCGAGCAGCTCGAGGCTCTCGAAGAGCGGCGGGGAGACCCTGCGGCCGGTCACCGCGACGCGCACCGGCCCGAAGGCGTGGCGGGGCTTGAGGCCCATCTCGTCGACCAGGCGCGTCTGCAGCGCCTCCTGGATGGCGGCCGTCGACCACTGCTCCAGGCCGGCCAGGGCGTCGTGGGAGGCCTGGACGACCGCGCGGCCGTCGTCGGTGGCCACCAGCTTCTCGACGTCGGCGGGGTCGCGGGTGAAGTCGGCCTCCTCGACGAAGAGGAACCCGAGCATGTCGACGGCCTCGGTGAGCTTGTTGATGCGCTCGGCGACCAGCGGCATCGCCAGCTCGAGCAGCTGCGCGTCGGCGTCGCCCACCGGGTCGGACACGACGCCGGCGGCCTTGAGGAAGGGCAGCGCGCGGTGGGCGATGTCCTCGGTGGAGAGCAGCCGCATGTGGGAGCTGTTGATCGCGTCGGCCTTCTTGAGGTCGAAGCGGGCGGGGTTGGGGTTGACGTCGCCGATCTCGAAGGCCTCGACCATCTCCTCCAGCGTGAAGACGTCACGGTCGGCGGCGATCGCCCAGCCGAGGAGGGCGACGTAGTTGAGCAGGCCCTCGGGCAGGAAGCCGGCCTCGCGGTAGCCCAGGGCGTTGGCCTCGGGGTCGCGCTTGCTGAGCTTCTTGTTGCCCTGGCCCATGACGTAGGGCAGGTGGCCGAAGTACGGCGCGCCCGAGCCGATGCCGACGTCGGCCAGGGCGGCGTAGAGCGCGATCTGGCGCGGGGTGCTGGAGAGCAGGTCCTCGCCGCGCAGCACGTGGGTGATCTCCATGAGCGCGTCGTCGACGGGGTTGACCAGCGTGTAGAGCGGGTCGCCGTTGGCCCGGGCCAGCGCGTAGTCGGGCACGTGGTCGGAGTGGAACGTGATCGTGCCGCGCACGAGGTCGTCGAAGGCGATCTCGCCGTCGGGCATCTTGAAGCGCACGACGGCCGAGCGGCCCTCGGCCTCGAAGGCCGCGACCTGCTCGGCGGTCAGGTCGCGGCAGAAGCGGTCGTAGCCCAGGATCTTCGAGCCCGACGCCTTGCGGCGCGCGTCGATCTCCTCGGTGGTGCAGAAGCAGCGGTAGGTGTGCCCGGCCTCGGCCAGCCGGGCCAGGGCGTCGACGTAGAGATGACCGCGCTGCGACTGCAGGTAGGGCCCGTGGTCGCCGCCGACCTCGGGACCCTCGTCCCAGCCCAGGCCGAGCCAGTGGAAGAGGTCGACGAGGGCGTCGTAGGACTCCTGGGTGTTGCGGGCGGTGTCGGTGTCCTCGATGCGGAAGACGAAGGTGCCGCCGTGGTGGCGCGCGAAGGCCCAGTTGTAGAGCGCGGTGCGGACCAGGCCGACGTGCGGGCTGCCGGTGGGGCTCGGGGCCATGCGCACGCGGACGGGACGGTCGGTGCCGGGGGTCGTGGTGCTCAACGCTGTGCCACCTTGTTCGTGAGGGTGCCGAGGCCGGCGATCGAGATCTCCACCTCGTCGCCCACCTCCATCGGACCGACGCCCTCGGGGGTGCCGGTGAGGATGACGTCGCCCGGGAGCAGCGTCATGACGCTGGAGACGTGGGCCACCAGCGCGGGGATGTCGAAGATCATGTCGGCGGTCGAGCCGTCCTGGACGGTCTCGCCGTTGAGGAAGGTCTGCACCGACACCCCGTCCTTGAAGTGCTGCGGGTCGAGGTCGGTCTCGATCCACGGCCCCAACGGGCAGAAGGAGTCGAAGCCCTTCGCGCGGGTGAACTGCACGTCGGAGCGCTGCAGGTCGCGCGCGGTCACGTCGTTGGCGATGGTGTAGCCGTGGATGACGTCGGTGGCCTGCTCGGGCGGCACGTCGCGGCAGATGCGGCCGATGACCACGGCCAGCTCGCCCTCGTAGTGCAGCTCCCGGGTCTGGCGGGGGTAGAAGATCGGGTCGCCCGGGCCCACCACGCTGGTGTTGGGCTTGAGGAACATCAGCGGCTCCTCGGGCAGGTCGTGGCCCAGCTCGGCGGCGTGGGCGGCGTAGTTGCGCCCGATGCCGACGACCTTGCTGCGTGGCAGCACCGGCGCGAGCAGGCGCACGTCGGAGAGCTTGTGCTCCTGGTCGAGCAGCTTGACGCCGACGTAGAGCGGGTCGCCGGCCAGGGCCACGACGACGCTGTCCTCGTCGGGCTGGCCGAACTCGTCCACCTCCCCCGTCACGACGCCGTAGAGAGGGTCTTCGCCGGTGGTGAATCTCGCGATGCGCACCCCTCGACCCTAGCGAGGCGGGCCGTGCCGGGCCGAACCCGAGGCGGTGCCTCGACCGGGCCCGCGACCGGGCCCGCGACTGGGCGCCCGACGACGGGCCGCGGATAATCCCTGCGGTGACCCCGACCGCGCCGCCGCTCGTGCTCGACGAGGACACCTGGCGCGCGCGGGCCGCCGCGCACGCCGAGCGGGTCGACGCCTTCCTCGCCCCTCACCTCGCGCGACGCGGGGCCAGCGTCAAGCACCCCGTGCACGACTTCCTCTTCACCTACTACTCCCAGCGCCCGGCCCAGCTGCGCCGCTGGCACCCCGGCTTCGGAGCCGCGCTGGGGGGCGACGCCACGGCGTACGCCGGGCTCAAGGGGTACGCCGGGGACCCGCCGGCCGTCGGCGTGGAGCACGTGGCGGCCCAGCGCCCGCTGCTCGAGGCGCTGCGCCGCCTGCTGGCCGCGACCGCGGCGCGGCCGGCCGCCTTCGGCTGCTTCGGGCTGCACGAGTGGGCGATGGTGCACCGCGCCGACGAGACCCGCCACGACTGGCCGCTGCGCCTGGGCCGCGAGGGCACCGACGCGGTGGTGGAGTCGCACCGCATCGCCTGCACCCACTTCGACGCCTTCCGCTTCTTCACCCCCACCGCGGCCCCGCTCAACACCCTCGCGCCGAGCGCCGCCGACCGGCCCGACTTCGAGCAGCCCGGCTGCCTGCACGCCGGGATGGACCTCTACAAGCACGCCTTCCGGCTCACGCCGATGATCTGCTCCGACCTCGTCGCCGACTGCTTCGAGCTGGCCCGCGACATCCGCGAGCTCGACATGCGCGCCGCGCCCTACGACCTGGCCGACCTCGGCTTCGAGCCCGTGCGCATCGAGACCGCCGAGGGCAAGGCCGCCTACGTCGCCGCGCAGCGGGAGTTCAGCGAGCGCGGTGCGCCGCTGCGGGCGCGGCTGCTCGGCGAGGTCGACCGGCTGCTGGTCGTCGCCGGCTGAGGGCCCCGGCCGTCGCCGGGTGGGCGGCGGTGGTCGAGGAGGGAGGAGCGTCAGCGACGACCGTCTCGCGCGGAAGGCGGTGCACGGCCCCGGCGTACCGGGGTCCCCGACCCTGCGACCGGCCCTGAGACCAGCCCTCTGACCAGCCCGGTGACCGGCCCGGTGACCGGCGCGTGGGTCGGCCCGGCGGGCGGCGTCGGCGAGTGGCGGGAGACGACACCTGCGGCGGTCCTCGACTGGTCGTACGCCGCCACTTCTCGCGCGACCCGGCCGGCGACACGAAGCACCCCCGCGTGGTGGGGTCGGCAGCGCTCGCGGTGACCGACCGCGCGGGAGTGGCGGGAGACGACGCCTGCGGCTGGTGTCGACACGGTCGCTGGCGTGGTGCCTGCTGAGCGAGCGTCTCGAGGGCTCCCTCCTCGACCACCGCGTGCGTGGATGGTTTCGAGACGGTCGCTGGCGCTCCCTCCTCAACCACCGTGACGGATCGCTGGCGTGGCTCCTGCGGAGCGAGCGTCTCGAGGGCTCCCTCCTCGACCACCGCGTGGGTGGGTGGTTTCGAGACGGTCGCTGGCGCTCCCTCCTCAACCACCGTGACGGACCGCTGGCGTGGCTCCTGCGGAGCGAGCGTCTCGAGGGCTCCCTCCTCGACCACCGCGTGCGTGGATGGTTTCGAGACGGTCGCTGGCGCTCCCTCCTCAACCACCGTGACGGACCGCTGGCGTTGTCCCTGGGGAGCGAGCGCAGCGCCGTCTCGAAGGGCTCCTTCCCCACCACCGGGCCACGGTGTGACGTTCGTCCTCCGAGACCACCGATGCAGACTTAGGTAAACCTAACTAAGGTGAGCCTTACCTGACCTGATCTCGGAAGGATCTCCGGTGCCCCCCTCCCCTCGCGCCCTGGCGCACCTGTTCCACCCCGACCACGCCGACGCCTACGTCGCCTCGATGCGCCTCGGCGTCGACCACCTCGCCGACGCCCTGACCCGGGTGTCCGGCCCGGCGACCGGGGTCGGCCCGGCGCAGGCGGCGAAGCCGGTGCTCGACGTCGACCTCGACGCCCCCCTCGAGGACCCGGCGGCGGCGCTGGAGGAGATGGGCCGGCTGTGGCTCGACGACACGGTGTGGTTCCACGAGCCGACCTACGCCGCCCACCTCAACTGCCCCGTGGTGATCCCCGCCCTGCTGGCCGAGGTCTTCGTCTCCGGGGTCAACGCCAGTCTCGACACCTTCGACCAGAGCGTCGCCGGCACCTTCGTCGAGCGCCACCTGGTGGCGTGGACCGCGGGGCGCATCGGCTGGGCCGCCGGCTCGGAGGACGAGTCGGGCGCCGGCACGGTCCCCGACGGGATCTTCACCAGCGGCGGCTCGCAGTCCAACCTCCAGGCCCTCCACCTGGCCCGCGACTGCGCCCTCGCCGCCGGAGCGGCGCCGGCCGACCTGCGGGTGCTCGCGTCGGTCGACGCCCACTTCAGCGTGCAGAAGTCGGCGCGCCTGCTCGGCCTGCCCGCCGAGGCGGTCGTGGCCGTCGGCGTCGACGCCCGCCGCCGGCTCGACCCCGCCCGCCTGGCGGACGCCCTCGACGCCGTGGTGGCCGAGGGCCGCACCGCGATGGCGGTCGTCGCCACCGCCGGCACGACCGACTTCGGCGCCATCGACCCGCTGGCGCAGGTGGCCGACCTGACCGAGCGGCACGGCTGCTGGCTGCACGTGGACGCGGCGTACGGCGGGGGGCTTCTGGTCTCCCCCACCCAGCGCGGGCGCCTCGACGGGATCGAGCGGGCCGACTCGGTCACCGTCGACTTCCACAAGACGTGGTTCCAGCCCGTCTCCTCCAGCGCCGTGCTCGTGCGCGACGCGCGCACGCTGGGCCACGTGGCGTGGCACGCCGACTACCTCAACCCCCGTGACCCCGGCGGCGCGGCGAGCCCGAACCAGGTCGACAAGAGCCTGCAGACCACCCGGCGCTTCGACGCGCTCAAGCTGTGGCTGACGCTGCGCGTGATGGGCCCGGAGGTCATCGGGGAGTACGTCGACACCGTCACCGACCTGGCCCGCGAGGTCGGCGAGCACCTGGCCGCCGACCGCCGCGTCGAGCTGGCCGCCGTGCCCGAGCTGAGCACGGTGGTCTTCCGCTATCGCCCGCCGGGGCTCGGCGAGGACGCCGCCGACCGGCTGGTGCCGCTGGTGCGCTCGGCGCTCTACGAGCGCGGCCTCGGCATGGTCGCGGCCACCACGCTGGAGGGCCGGCGCTGGCTCAAGCTGACCCTGCTCAACCCGATGGCCACCACCGAGGACCTGCTCGGCGTCGTGGACCACTGCGTCGCCCTGGCCGAGGAGCTGCTCGGGGAGGTGGCCGCGTGAGCGCCTCCACCTCGTCCGCCGGCACCGCCGCCGCCCCCTCGACCGGTCGAGTGCACGACCTGGTCGGCATCGGCCTGGGCCCCTTCAACCTCGGCCTCGCCTGCCTCGCCGACCCCCTCGACGACCTCGACGCGGTCTTCCTCGAGGCCCGCGACGAGCTGGCCTGGCACCCCGGCATGATGCTCGACGACGCGACCCTCCAGGTGCCGTTCCTGGCCGACCTGGTCACCATGGCCGACCCGACGTCGCGGTGGTCCTTCCTCAACTTCCTCAAGCAGACCGGGCACCTCTACCCCTTCTACGTGCGCGAGTCGTTCTACCCGCTGCGCCGCGAGTACGACGACTACTGCCGCTGGGCCGCCGAGGGCCTCGCCTCGGTGCGCTTCGGCTGCCCCGTCGTGCGCGTCGAGCACACCGACGACCTCGACCTCGACGCCCACCCGGGGCTGAGGGACCGGCTGCACGAGGGGCTCGACCCCCACGGGGCCGCAGGCGCGGCGTACGTCGTGACGACGGCCTCCGGCGAGACCGTGCTGGGGCGCCGCCTCGTGCTCGGGGTCGGCACCCGCCCGCGCGTGCTCGACAGCGTGCGCGCGGCCGGCGGGCCCGCGCTGCACTCCGCCGACTACCTGCCGCACAAGCGGCGGCTGCAGCAGCAGCGCTCGATCACGATCGTCGGGAGCGGGCAGAGCGCGGCCGAGATCTACCGCGACCTGCTGGCCGAGTCGCCCGGGCACGACTACGAGCTGACCTGGCTGACCCGCAGCCCGCGCTTCTTCCCCATGGAGTACACCAAGCTCACCCTCGAGCTGACCTCGCCGGAGTACTCCGCCTACTTCCAGGGCCTCGACGCCGGCACCCGCGAGCGGCTGCTGCGCGAGCAGCGCTCGCTCTACAAGGGCATCAGCGGCGACCTGGTCGACGAGATCTCCGACCTGCACTACCGGCTGCGGGTGCAGGGCGCGGGACCGCGGACCACGCTGGTGAGCGCCACCACCCTCACCGGCGCCCGCTGGGACGGCGAGGCCTACGACCTCGACCTGCGCCACGACGAGACCGGCGAGGACTTCGGGCTGCGCACCGAGGGCCTCGTGCTCGCCACCGGCTACGAGGCCTCCGTGCCGGACTTCCTCGACCCCGTGCGCCACCGGCTGCGTCTCGACGAGCGCGGCCGCTACCTCGCCGACTCCCGCTACGCCGTCGACCGGGCCGGCCGCGAGGTCTTCGTGCAGAACGGCGAGGAGCACACCCACGGGTTCGTCGCCCCCGACCTCGGCATGGGCGCCTACCGCAGCTCCGCGATCCTCGCCGCCGTCACCGGCCGTGAGGTCTACCCCCTGGAGAAGCGGGTGGCCGTGCAGAGCTTCGGCGTGCCCGACCACCTGCGCCGGGCCCCCGCCGGGCAGGGGGCGACGCGGTGAGGGCGACCCTGGGCCCGCTGCCCCTCGACCCCGCCACCCTGCGGCTGCTCCACGCCTGGGTCACCCACCCGCGCTCGGCCTTCTGGCAGATGCAGGGCGCCACCTACGACGACGTGGCCGTCGAGTACGTCGGCATCGCCGCCTCCCCCACCCACGACGCCTGGCTGGGCCGTGTCGACGGGGAGCCGACCTTCCTCGCCGAGACCTACGACCCTGCCGCCGACCCGCACCTGCGCGACCTGCCCGAGCTCGAGCCCGGCGACCTGGGCATGCACGTGCTCGTCGCCCCGCCCACCGGGCCACCGCGACCCGGGCTGACCCGCGCGGTCCTCGCCGCGGTGATGGCCCACTGCCTCGCCGACCCCGCGGTGCGCCGCGTCGTGGTGGAGCCCGACGTGCGCAACACCGCCATCGCCGCGCTCAACGCCGAGGCCGGCTTCGTCGTGGCCCGCCACGTCGCGCTGCCCGGCAAGACCGCCGTCCTGTCCTTCTGCACCCGCGAGGCCCACGGCGCCTCCCGCCTCTCCCGACTGGAGACCACCCGATGACGCTGACCCACCCCACCGAGCACACGACCGGGCACACGACCGGGCACCCGACCGGGCACGCAGCCGACCCGACGGGCCCCGCCCCGCGGGCCGTCGACCCCGCCGACCACCTCACCCCGGAGCACCTCGCCGTCGCGCAGCGACACCTGGTGGCCAAGGCGATCGCGGAGTACGCCCACGAGCGGATCATCGCCCCCGTGCCCGACCCCGGGGCCGGGCCCGGTGCCACGCCCGACGGCACGCCCGACGCCACCGCGGCGGCCGACCCGGCGGCCTGGCTGCTGGAGACCGGGCGCGGGGCGGCGTACCGCTTCCGGGCGCGGCGGCTGGCCCTCGAGCACTGGGCGATCGAGGAGGAGAGCCTCGAGCGGCGCGTGGACGGCGAGCCCGCGCCCCTCGACGCCCAGGAGCTCGTGGTCGAGCTCGCCCCCGTGCTCGGCATCCCCGACGCGCTGGTGCCGACCTACCTCGAGGAGGTCGCCAGCACCCTGGCCGCGGCCTGCTGGAAGCTCGCGCACCGCCGGGTGCCGGTGGCCGAGCTGCTCGGGGCCGACTACCAGGAGGTCGAGGCGGCGATGACCGAGGGCCACCCCGGCTTCGTGGCCAACAACGGGCGCATCGGCTTCGACCTCGACGACTACACCGCCTACGCCCCCGAGGCCGGGCGAGCGGTGCGGCTGGTGTGGCTGGCCGCCCGGCGCAGCGCCACCCGGCTCTCGCTGGGCGCCGGGCTCAGCGAGGAGCGGCTGTGGGCCGGCGAGCTCGACCCCGAGGTGCGGGCGGGCTTCGCGGCGCGGCTGCTCGCGCTGGGCCTGGACCCCGACGACTACACCTACCTGCCGCTGCACCCCTGGCAGTGGCGCAGCAAGGTCGCGGTCACCTTCGCCCCCGACCTCGCCCGGCGCGACCTCGTGCACCTCGGCGAGAGCCCCGACGCCTACCGGGCCCAGCAGTCGATCCGCACCTTCTTCAACACCGACCGCCCCGAGCGGCACTACGTCAAGACCGCCCTGGCCATCCAGAACATGGGCTTCGTGCGGGGCCTCTCCCCCGCCTACATGGCCGTCACCCCCGCCATCAACGACTGGGTGGCCGACCTCGTCGCCGGCGACCCCACGCTGGCCGGCTGCGGCTTCACGGTGCTGCGCGAGCGCGCGGCGGTCGGCTACACCGGCGACGCCTTCCACCGCCACACCGCCACCTCGCCCTACCGCAAGATGCTCGCGGCGCTGTGGCGCGAGAGCCCGCTGCCGCGGACCGGCCCCGGTGAGCGGCTGGCCACCATGGCCTCGCTGCTGCACCGCGACGCCGAGGGGCGGGCGCTGGCCACCGCGATGGTCGAGGCCTCGTCGCTGGACGCGCGGGAGTGGCTGCGCAGCTACCTGCACGCCTACGTGCGCCCGCTCGTGCACTGCCTGCTCGCCCACGACCTGGCCTTCATGCCCCACGGGGAGAACCTCGTGCTCGTGCTGCGCGACCACGTGCCGGTGCGGGCGCTGATGAAGGACGTCGGCGAGGAGGTCGCGGTCATGCACCCCGACCGTCCGCTGCCGGCCGAGGTGGAGCGGGTGCGCGCCGACGTCGAGCCCGACGTCAAGGCGCTCGCGCTGCACACCGACGTCCTCGACGGCGTGCTGCGCCACCTCGCCGCGATCCTCCACGTCGACGGCGTGCTCGACCAGGACGACTTCTGGGCCGAGGTCGCGCGCTGCCTCGACCAGCACGCCGAGGAGCACCCGGAGCTCGCCGACGCCGTGGCGGCCTACGACCTGCGTCGCCCCGCCTTCCGCCACTCCTGCCTCAACCGGCTCCAGCTGCGCAACACGCTGCAGATGGTCGACCTCGCCGACCAGTCCTCCTCGCTGCTCTACGCCGGGGAGCTGGTCAACCCGGTGGCCCGCTGAGGGCGGGCCCCGCCCCGACGGGGAGGATGGCGCGGTGGGGTGGCCGGGACACAGCGTGCTGCAGGTGCCGGTGACACCGCTGGACGGGTTCGTGCGCGGGCTCACCGGCCGGCAGGACGCGGCGTATCTGTCGCGCGACCCGGGCTTCACCCACGCCCACGTCACCGTGCTCGGGCCGTTCCTGGCCTCCCCCGACGCCGCCGAGACCGAGCGGGTGCGGCGCGTGGTGGCCTCGGTGGCGGCCTTCGAGGTGGTGCTGGAGCGGGTGGCGCGCTTCCCCGACGGCACGCTCCACCTCGTGCCGGAGCCCGACGGGCCCTTCCGCGAGCTCACCGCGCGACTGGCCGAGGCCTTCCCGCAGTGCCCGCCCTACGAGGGGCGGTACGCCGAGCTGCACCCGCACCTCACCCTCGACCTGGCCGGCCCCGGCGTCGACGAGGACTCGCTGCGCCGCGACCTCGGCGACCTGCTGCCCGCCCGCTGCCGCGCCGAGCGGGTCGACCTCGCGTGGTGGGAGCAGGGCGCGACCCGGCGGCTGGCCTGGTGGCCGCTGGGCTGACCCTGCTGTCGGCGCCGCCGTCGGCGCCCCTGACTACGGTGACCCCCGTGACCCCGGCGACCCCGACGCAGCCACCCCGGAACTCTCGTGGGTGAGGCGCCCGACGGCGCGGAGGGGCGGACCTTCCACGGCGAGGACTGGTACGCCGAGGACCTCGCCGCCGCCCGCTTCGTCGACTGCGCCTTCGTCGGCGTCGACCTCTCCGAGGTCACGACGAGGGGCGCGCTCTTCGAGCGCTGCCGCTTCGACTCCTGCCGACTCAACTCCTCGGTGCACGTGGCCACGGCCTTCGTGGGCTGCGAGCTGCGCGGCTGCAACCTCTTCGACGCGACCTTCGAGGGCTGCAAGACGACGGGCTCGACCTTGGCCTCGTGCACGACCCGGCCGATGCGGGTCGTCGGCGGGCAGTGGCGCGCCGTCGGTCTGCGGGGCGCCCGGCTCGCCGGGCTCGACCTCACCGGGCTCGACCTGCGCGAGAGCGACCTCGCGCTGGCCGACCTCACCGGCACGGTCCTGCGCGACGCGCGGCTGGGCGGGGCGAGCCTGCGCGAGGCGGACCTCGCGGGCGCCGACCTGCGCGGGGCCGACCTCGCGGGCGTCGACCTGGCCTCGGCCAGACTCGACAGGACGCGCCTCGACCTCGCCGGCGCCGTGCTGCTCGCCGAGCAGCACGGCGCCACCGTCGACGTCGGTCGGCGCGAGACCGCCGGCTGAGGCGACCCCAGCGAGCGGTGGTCGAGTCGGGAGCCTCGGCGGGCGTCGCGCCAGCACCCGCACCCGAGCGCCGCCGACGGGTCAGACCACGTCGCCGCCGGCCTCGTCGCCCTCGTCCGACGACGGCGCGTCGTCGACAGACCAGGTCAGCTCCGCCGGCGGCGACCGTGTGCCCCGAACCCAGGCGGACGGTGGTCGCCGCCGACTCCTCAGACCGCGGCCGGCTCCGCGCGACGGCGCCCCGGGATCCCGCCGGTGGCGTCCACACCGGGCTCCCCCGAGGCCCCGGCGGGCTCTGCGGGCTCCAAGGGCTCCGTGGGCTCCGGGGGCTGCGAGGTGGACGCTGCCGGGTCGGCCAGGCCGACGCGCGAGAGCGGGACCAGCGCGACCACCGTGGCGGCGATCGAGGCGAGCACGGCCCAGGTCGGCACCCGCCCCCACTCGCCGAGCAGGAGCAGGAAGCCCGGCACCGTGCAGGTGGTGAAGGCCAGGATGAGGGTGAACCAACCGGTGAGGGCGGTGAGCCGCTCGCGGCCGAGGGCCAGGACGAGGAAGAACAGCGTCCACAGCACCGACCACTGCAGCCACAGCAGGCCGGTCGGGGTGTCGTCGAAGCGGACGATGTTGACGACGCCGAAGCCGAGGGCCATGACGGCGACCCACAGCGAGTACCACCCGACGCCGGTGCTGGCGTAGCCGGCCAGGTTGCAGATGCCGACGTAGAGGTAGGTGAACCCGAACAGGAAGATCCCGGCCGCGCCGAGGATCTCGTCGGGGGTGTCGGCGGTGGCGATGAGGAAGAACGGGATCGCCGTCTGCAGCGCTCCCACGAAGAGGTTGAAGACGCCGGCGCCCTTCGCGTCGATCCTGCCGAGGAGCAGCAGGCCGTTGACGAAGAGGGCGGCGCCGACGAAGGTCAGTCCGACCGAGGACATGGCGGGGCCTTTCTCGAGGGGTGTCCGGAGGAGGACGGTGCGGGGTCCGGTGCCGGGTCCGGCGCCGGGTCGGTCGGGTCAGAAGTAGGCGTTGCCCGGGAAGCCGCTGCCGTTGACCTCGTGGTCGCCGATCGCGGAGGCCTTGAGGTAGGTCGGGTTGTGGGTCGCGATGGTGCGCACGTTGCGCCAGTGGCGGTCGAGGTTGTGCACCCGCTGGGTCGCCGAGGCACCGCCGACGTCGAAGATCCGGGCGGCGGTGGCGTAGGAGAACCGGTCCACGGCCACCTTGGCCTGGGCGGCGGCCAGCTGCGCGGCCTCGGCGGCCTCGGGGGTCGGCAGCCCGTCGACGACCGAGTCGACCGCGTCCTGGAGCCGGTCGGCGGCGGCGAGCACGATGGCCTCCGCGGCGAACACGTCGGCCGAGATCTCCCCCACCACCTGCAGCACCTGGGCGTCGTGGCGCGGCTGCTGGGGCACGTTGGCGTGGCTGAAGCCGCGGGTGCGGCTGCGCACCCGCTCCACCGCGTCGTTGCGCACGCTGCGGAGCACGCCGGCGGTGACGGCCTGCAGGTAGAGCTGGAGGAAGGCGCCCTGGTAGCTCGGGGCCTGGGGCCCGTCGGGCTCGCCGAGGTCGAAGAACTCACCGGGCTCGACGCGCACGTCGTCGAGGATGGTGGTGCCGGTGCCGGTCATGCGCTGGCCGAAGCCGTCCCAGTCGTCGGCGATCGTCACCCCGGCGCGGTCGACCGGGATGACGGCGCCGGCGATGCGGCCCTCGGGCGCCGCGGCCCAGATCTGGGTGTAGTCGGAGTAGATGCTCCCGGTGGAGTAGAACTTCGTGCCGTCGAGCCGGAAGCCGCCGTCACCGGCGGGGTCGGGGGTGATCGTGGTGTCGAAGTGCAGCCCCACCGGCTTGGCGCTCTGCTCGCTGAAGCCGTTGCCGACCAGCGCACCCGAGGTGACGAGGTCGATCCCGTGGGCCCGCGCGGCGGCGTCGTCGGTCTGGAGCTGCTGCTCGACGAACCAGTAGTGGGCGCGCACGATGTGGGCCAGGTTGGAGTCGGCCTCGGCCAGCGCGATGAGCGTGGCGAAGAACTCCCGCATCGTGGCGCCGCCACCGCCCTCGGCGACCGGCACCCGCAGCCCGCCGAGGCCGGCCTCCTTGAACCACGCCAGGGGCTCGTGGGGCGGGTCGACCTCGAGCTCGCGCTCGGCCGCGCCGGCCCGGATGCGGTCGAGGAGGTCGCGCAGCTCGGGCGACCCCGGGCGTACGGCGGGGCCGCGACGCGTGCTCGTCGGGCCGGTGGCGGCCGGGGCGGTGGTGTGGGTGGGAGCGCTCATGACGGGCCTTCCTGGTCGGTGCGGTGGTCGCCCGAGGACCGACCCGCAAACAGACTTAACTCGACCAAGTTACTGCTGTTTGCTCCGCGTCGAGGCCCCGTCCCACCACGGACGTGCCTGGTTCTGCCGACACGGCGCACTGCGGAACCGTGCACCCGGGCCCGCACCTGAGTACCTACCCGGGCCCCGCGCGGCGGCGGACTCCTCGGCCCGCCGGGGACCGGGTCAGTCCGCCGGCCGCTGCGCCGGCTCGTAGGTGAGCGAGGCCACCCAGAAGCGCTCGACGTCCTGGAGCCGGTCGAGGTCCTCGACGCTCAGCTCGACCCCGGTGACGTGCTCGACCATGGCCAGGGCCACGGCCAGCGCGTCGGGCGGACCGGTCGGCTCCTCCCCGTCGGCGACGTCGGCGGGGGCGACCGGCGCGGGCGCCGGGACGGGGTCCTCGGCGTCGAGGTCGATCCAGGCCCGGTCGAAGAGCGGGCGGAGGTCGTCGGGCACCTGGGTGGGGTCGTCGAGGAAGACGTACTCGTCGGCGTCGAAGACCACCCTCCCGTCGCGGGCGAAGCCGAAGCGGTCGTGGGCCTGCACGTTGGAGCGCGCGACCGCGGCGGTGCGCCCTCCGGCCGAGAGCCGTCGCAGCGCCTCGAGGCTCGGGTCGGCGTAGCCGGTGGGCTCGGCGGCCAGCACGCCGCCGGCGACCTCGAGGAGGGCGTAGGCGGAGTGGTCCTCCTCGAAGGCGTCGCCCAGCGCGACCCGGCGCCCCAGGTCGACCCCCAGCACCTCGGCCACCTCCTCGCGCGTCGCGCCGGTCACCACGACGAACGTGGCCTCCGTGTCGAGCCCGACCTCCTCGAGGACCTCCGCGTAGTGCTCCGCCGTCGCCGCCATGCGATCACCCTAGGGCGGACCGAGCCCGGCGCCCGAGCCGGCGCCTCAGCCCCGCGGGGGCGGTGCGACGCGACAGCGCAGCCGGATGCCGTCGAGGACGATGCCCAGGCCCGCGGCGAAGTCGGAGCGCTCTCGCGGCTGGTCCTCGATGGCGCCGGCGCTGCCGGCCTGCAGGTGGGTCTGCTCGTCGAGGGTGTGGCCGAAGACGAAGTGCAGCAGGGTCCGCGTCGCCGTGCCGGCCAGGGCCGGGTCGAGGCCGCTGTCGGCCAGCGCGGCGGCCAGGTCGCGCCCGGGGGCGGCGGCGCCTAGGCCGAAGGCGTGCACGGTGGCCACGAGCTCGGCCCCGTCGCGGTAGGCCAGCATCGCCTCGCGCAGCTCGGTGCAGACCGCGACGACACGGTCGTCCCAGGAGCCGTCGGGCACGGTGTCAGGCGGGGTGTCGCGCGAGGCCCGTCCGCGGGCGAGCACCTCGTCGGCCACGGCGGCGAGCAGGGTCTGCTTGCTGGCGAAGTGGTGGTAGAGCGCGCTGGGGCGCACCCCGAGCTCGCCGCCGAGCCGGCGCATCGTGAGGTCGGCGAGGCCGTAGGTGTCGAGCACCTCGACGGCGCGGGCCACGATGTCGGGGCGGCGGTAGGACATCTCACTCCTCGGTCGGCCGGCGCACGCGTTGACCACGGACGCCGCACCACCCTAACCTGAACGCCGTTCAGCCGGCGACCGTCCGGCGTGGCCCACCCGCACGACGAGGACCCCATGACGACGCAGCAGCCGGCTCCCGCCTCCGACCACACCACCACCGGCCACCCGGCCGACCACCCCGGCGCCGACCCGGCGTACGACGGACGCGGCGGCTCGACCTCCTCGCGGCTGCGCTCGACGACCACCGGCATCGCGCTGGTCGCCGCCTTCGCGGCGCTCATCTCGGCCTGCGCCTACGTCGGGGCGATCCCCGTGGGCGGTGCAGGTGTGCCGATCACGCTGCAGACCTTCGGCGTGATGCTGGCCGGTTGCCTGCTCGGACCGGTGCGCGGCTTCCTGGCCGTCACCCTCTACCTCGTGCTCGGCGCCGTGGGCCTGCCCGTCTTCGCCGAGCACTCCTCGGGGCTCGGCGTCTTCACCGGCCCCAGCGCCGGCTACCTCGTCGGCTTCCCGCTCGCCGCGCTCGCCGCCGGCGTGCTGGTCAAGTACGTCGCCGGGCGCCGCGGCAAGACCCGCGCTCTCGTCGTCTTCGCCTGCTCCTTCGTCGCGAGCGCGCTCGTGCTGCACACCGCCGGCATCGTCGGCATGAAGCTCTACTTCGACGTGTCGTGGCGCGAGGCGATCAGCTACGACGCCCCCTTCTGGATCGGCGACGTCGTCAAGACCTCACTGGTCGCCCTGGTGGCCGCCGAGGTGCACCGCGCCTTCCCCCAGCTGCTGCACGGCCGTCGCTGACCTCGCGCCGCGCCGCCCCGTGCCCGTCCTCGAGCTCCACGCCGCCGCGGTCACCGTCGACACCACCGACGGCGAGCGCGTGGTGCTGCACCCCACCACCCTGCGGCTGACCGAGCGCCGCGTGGCGGTGATCGGCGCCAACGGCTCCGGCAAGTCGACCCTGGCCCGGCTCTTCAACGGCCTGGTCGAGCCCACCTCCGGCCGCGTGGTCGTCGACGGTCTCGACGTGGCCCGTGAGGCCGGAGCCGTGCGCCGCAGGGTCGGCTTCTGCTTCACCGACCCCGCCGCCCAGCTCGTGATGCCGACCTGCGTCGAGGACGTCGAGCTGTCGCTGCGCCGCCACGAGCGCAACGGCGTACGGCGCCGCGCCCGGGCCCTGGAGGTGCTCGAGCGCTACGGCCTCGGCCAGCACGCCGACGTGTCGGTGCACGCCCTGTCGGGGGGCCAGAAGCAGCTGCTGGCGCTAGCCGGGGTGCTGGCCGCCGAGCCGGCCGTGCTGGTGGCCGACGAGCCGACGACCTTGCTCGACCTGGCCAACACCCGCCGCGTCGGCGACCTGCTCCTCAGCCTCGACCAGCAGCTGCTGCTCGTGACCCACGACCTCGACCTGGCCGCGCGCTGCGACCGCGTGGTCGTCGTGGAGGACGCCCGCGTGCGCTACGACGGGCCGGCCGAGGCCGGGGTCGCCGACTACGTCGCCTCGGTGGCGGAGCGCTCGTGAGCCAGCCGTCGATGGTGGCGGTCCACCAGCCCGGCGACACGCTGCTGCACCGTCTTCCGGTGGGCCCGAAGCTGGCCGGACTCGGCGCGCTCAGCCTCACCATCGTGCTGGTGCGCAGCGCCCCCGCCTCGCTGCTCTTCCTCGCCGTGGCGCTCGGCCTGGCCCTCCTGGCGCGGGTGCGGCTGCCGCTGCTGCTGACCGCCGCGCGCGGCGTGCTGCTCATCGCGCTGGTCGCCTCCCTCGTGCAGGGCCTCTTCTACGGCGCCGGCAAGGCCGTCGAGACCTTCGTCGACCTCTTGGCCCTCACCCTCGCCGCGGTCGTGGTCACCGCCACGACGCCGGTCAACGCCATGCTCGACGCGCTCGTGCGCTGGTCGGGCCCGCTGCGCCACGTCGGGGTGCCGCCCGAGCGGGTCGCCCTCACCGTCGGTCTGGCCGTGCAGGCCCTGCCCGGCACCGTCGCGCTGGCGCTGGAGACCCGTGACGCCGCCCGCGCCCGCGGCCTGGGCCGGCACCCCCGCGCCTACCTCACGCCCTTCGTGGTGCGGGTGGTGGCCCGCGCCCACGAGACCGGTGACGCGCTCGCGGCCCGCGGGCTCGGCGACGACTGAGCCGGGCCGTGCGCGGCGGCGCCGTAGGATCGGGGGGTGCTGACCCTCGACCCGCAGACCGCCGACGAGGTCTACCGCGTCGCGCTGGCCGGTGACCGGCGCCCGCCGCTGCGGCGCGCCCTCGTGGTGGCGCTCGACGTCTGGTTCGCGCTGAGCGGCGGCACCCTGGAGTGCTCCTCGGCCGGCACGGTGGAGGTGCACGAGCGACACACCGGGCGCCGGGTGCTGGCCATCGACGTGGAGAGCCCCGAGGTCGCCAGCCACACCCTGCACCACCTGCGCACCGAGCTCGCCGAGCTCAGCCCCGAGGAGTTCCGCGAGCAGTGGGGCGTCGACGAGCGGGCGGTCTGAACCCGGCCCGACCTGCCCGACCCATCCGCTCCTGTCTCACCAGCCCGGCGGGCGCCGGTGGTGCCACGGTGCGGTCGCCTCGACCTGCGCGGCCAGCGACAGCAACAGCTCGTCCTCGGCCGGGCGCCCGGCCAGCATGACGCCGACCGGCAGACCCTCGGCGGTCCAGTGCAGCGGCAGCGAGACCGCCGGCATGCCGGTGACGTTCCACGCCGAGGTCCAGGGGGTGAACGCCTTCTGCGCGGCGAAGTCGGCGGCGGGATCGGCGTCGTCGCGGATCGCGCCGACCGGCAGCGGCGGGGTGGCCAGCGTCGGGGTGAGCACGGCGTCGTAGGGGGCCAGGGCGGCGAGGGCGTTGGCGGCGTGGCGACGCATCGCGCCGATCGCCAGGCCGAGCTGGGGGCCGCTGACCGCGTGGCCGCGCTCGGTGAGCCACCGGGTCAGCGGGCGCAGCAGCGCCTCGCGGCCGGCCGGTGCGGCCGACAGCGCGGTGAGCACGGCCCAGCAGGTCTCGAAGACCGGCACCGCCTCGGGAGGCAGCGGCACGGGCACGTCGACGACGTCGTGGCCCAGTGACTCCAGCAGCCGCGAGGCGTCCTCCCAGGCGCTCACGCTGGAGGCGTCGACCGGCACGTCGGCGATCACCGGCGCCACGAAGCGGGCGATGCGCAGCCGCCCCGGCTGTCGGTCGCAGGCCTCCAGGAAGGTCGTCTGCGGGGGCGCCGCCCAGAAGGGGTCGCCCACCCGGTGCCCCTCGAGCACGTCGAGCAGCGCGGCGGCGTCGCGCACCGTGCGCGCCAGCGGGCCGGCCACCGCGAGGCCCACGGGGTCGCCGTACATCGGGAAGCCGCTCACGCGACCGCGCGAGGGCTTGAGGCCCACCAGACCGCAGCAGGAGGCCGGGATGCGGATCGAGCCACCGCCGTCGGAGCCCTGCGCCACCGGCACCAGACCGGCCGCGACGGCCGCGCCCGCGCCGCCGGAGGAGCCGCCGGCCATGCGGGTGCGGTCCCACGGGGTGACGGCCGCCGGTCGGCCCTCGGGCTCGGTGTAGCAGGGCGACCCGAACTCCGGGGTGCTGGTCTTGCCCAGGCTGACCAGGCCGCCGTCGTCCACGGCCAGGGCGACGGCGTCGGAGACCTCGGGCACGAAGTCGTCGAAGGCGGCCGAGCCGAAGGTCGTGGGCACGCCGGCGGTGAGGTTGAGGTCCTTGATCGCCGTCGGCACCCCCCACAGCCGCGAGACCGACCCCGACGGCCCCGTCCCGCCCGGGGCGCAGCGGCCCAGGGAGGCGGCGCGCTCGAGGGCGCGCTCGGCGGTCACGGTCACGAAGGCCCCGACGTCGTCGAGGCGCGCCACGCGGTCGAGGTAGTGCTCGGTGAGCTCCAGCGAGGAGACCTCACCTCGCCGGACCAGGTCGCCCTGCTCGAGGGCGGTGAGCTCGTGGATGTCGTGCAGGTCGACCATGCGCCGACGCTAGCGCCTCGGGGTCGTCCTCAGGACGGCACGCCGCTGACGGCCAGGGCGACACCCAGCGCGAGGAGACCGGCCCAGACCGGCACCGCCAGCAGCGGCACCCAGAAGGCCACGCGCCGCCGGACCATGCGCACGGTGGACCAGCAGGTCGCGATGAGCAGCACGATCCACGGCGAGCCGGCGGCGACGAGGATCCCGGCGCCGATGCGGCCGGTGTCGCACTGCACCGAGCCGCCGCACCCGTCGGAGACCATCCCGAGGAAGAGCCCGAAGAACGACGCGACGAGCGCGCCCATGGCCAGCACGAGCAGCTCGAGGATCGTCACGGTGACGTCGAGCGGGCGCGAGCGCGGCGCCGGCGGGCGCACCGGCGGCGGCACCGCCGGCCCGTACGGCGCGTAGGGCACCGGTGCGGCGGGGTCGGGCCGGGGGTCGCTCACGCACCGCATGTTACTGACCGTTGCGACCACTGGCTGACCGTCACGACTGTCAGCCAGTGGTCTCAACGGTCAGTAAGACGTGTCCCCCCGCGTGTGCATCAGGCCGCGGAGGTGGCCGGCTGGTAGGCGGCGAGGGTCTGCACGGCGCCGGTGAGGCGGCCGAGCACCTCGGTGTCGGTGAGCACGTCGACCTCGAGGGCCGACTGCGAGACGAGGACGTCCTCGACGACGGTGGCGCCGGCGATGCCCGCGGAGCGCACGGTGTCGGCGTGGGCCCACTTGCCGCCGTAGGGGGTGGGGGTGGCACCGACGACGCCGAAGGGCTTGCCCACGATGGCGCCGGCGCCGTAGGGCCGCGAGAGCCAGTCGATGGCGTTGTTGAGCACGGCCGGCATCGTGCCGTTGTACTCGGGGGTCACGGCGAGGACCCGGTCGGCCGCGGCGACGCGCTCACGCAGGGCGACCGCGGCGGCGGGGGCGTCGCCGGCGTCGAGGTCCTCGTTGTAGAACGGCAGGTCGGCGAGGCCGTCGACGATGTCGAGCACAACGCCCTCGGGGGCCTGGTCGCGCAGGACCTCGGCGAGGCGACGGTTGAGGGAGTCGGCGCGCAGGCTGCCGACCAGGACGGCGACGGTGGTGGTCTCGGACATGGGGTGCTCCTCGGAGGACGGTCGGTCCCGCCGTCGGGCGGGTGATGGGGTGCCGGCGGCGGGCCGGCGGGCTTGCAGTCCGGTGGTGCCGGACGGTCGCGATCTCAAACGGACCGCAGTCCGTTTCCATTCCCGCGGTGCTGCGGAACCGGTCACCCGGCTGGTCCGGCTCCCTAGACTGGGCGGACCATGACCGAGCGGCCCCTCCTCCCCCTCCTCCACGACGCCCCGGTCGAGCGCGCCGACGCGGCCCGCAACCGCGCGGCCCTGCTGGAGGCCGCGGGCCGGCTGATCGGGCGGTGCGGTGGCCTGGAGCGGGTCACGATGGAGGCGGTCGCCGCCGAGGCGGGCGTCGGCAAAGGCACCGTCTTCCGCCGCTTCGACTCCCGCGAGGGTCTGATGGCGGCCCTGCTCGACCACTCCGAGAGCGCCTGGCAGGCCTCGGTCATCTCCGGCCCGCCGCCGCTCGGGCCCGGCGCTCCCCCGCTCGACCGGCTGCTGGCCTTCGGCCGCTCGCGGATCGAGGCCACCCTGCTCAGCGCCGATCTCATCCGCGCCGCCGGGCGGGCGGGCACGCGGTCCTACGCGGCGTACTCCTTCGTCGCCATGCACGTGCGCCACCTGCTCACCGAGCTCGAGGTGGGCGGCGACCTGCCCCTGCTGGCCACCGCCCTGCTCGCCCCGCTCGAGGTGCCGGTGCTGGAGCAGCAGGTGCGGGTCGAGGGCTTCGCCGTCGAGCGGGTGTACGCCGCCTGGGCCGACCTGGTCCGCCGCGTCGTGGCCTGAGCGGCCGGCCCGGGGCTCAGCCCGCGTGGCGGCGCAGGCCGAAGGTGACGCCGTCGACGAGGGCGCCCCAGGAGGCCTCGATGACGTTGGCGCCGACCCCGACGGTGACCCACGACGACTCCCCGTCGGTGGTCTCGATGAGCACCCGGGTGATCGCGTCGGTGCCGTGCCCCTGGTCGAGGATGCGCACCTTGTAGTCGATCAGCTCGAAGCGGGCGACCTCGGGATAGGCCTGCCCGATGGCGGCGCGCAGGGCCTGGTCGAGGGCGTTGACGGGACCGTTGCCCTCGCCGGTCACGACGTAGCGCACGTCGGCGGCGCACAGCTTCACCGTGGCCTCCGACAGCGCCTCCACCCCCACGGGCGCCCCCGCGCGGGTCTCGGTGATGACGCGCCACGACTCGACGTCGAAGTACGACGGGCGGCGGCCCTCGACCTCCTCGGCGAGCAGCAGCTCGAAGGAGGCGTCGGCGGCCTCGAAGGTGTAGCCGCGCGACTCCAGGACCTTGACCCGGTCGGTGATGCGGCCCACGAGCTCCTTGCGCGACTCTCCGGAGAGGTCGAAGCCCAGCTCGCGGCCCTTGAGCTCGATCGAGGCGCGACCGGCCATGTCGGAGACCAGCAGCCTCATGTCGTTGCCGACGCCGACGGGGTCCATGTGCTGGTAGAGGTTCGGGTCGACCTTGATCGCGCTGGCGTGCAGCCCCGCCTTGTGGGCGAAGGCGGAGGTGCCCACGTAGGGCTGGCGGGACGCGGGCGGGACGTTGGTCACCTCGGCCACCGCGTGGGCGATGCGGGTGGCCTCGCGCAGACGGCCGTCGGGCAGCAGGGCGCGACCGGTCTTGAGCTCGAGGTTGGCCACGACGGTGACCAGGTCGGCGTTGCCGGTGCGCTCGCCGTAGCCGTTGATGCAGCCCTGCACGTGGGTCGCCCCGGCCTCGACGGCCGCCAGCGAGTTGGCCACCGCGCAGCCGGTGTCGTTGTGGGCGTGGATGCCCACGTGGAGTCCGCCCGACCCCGAGCCCGACCCGCGCGCACCGAGGGACTCCACGACGTCGTGCACGGTGTCGGCCACCCACGGCGGCAGCATCCCGCCGTTGGTGTCGCACAGCGCGACGACCTCGGCCCCGGCCTCGGCCGCCGTGCGCAGCACCTCGAGGGCGTAGCCGCGGTCGAGGCGGTAGCCGTCGAAGAAGTGCTCGGCGTCGACGAAGACCTGCTGGCCCTCCTCGCGCAGGTGGGTGACGGTGTCGCGCACCATCGCGAGGTTCTCCTCCAGCGTGGTGCGCAGGGCCAGCTCCACGTGGCGGGTGTGCGCCTTGGCCACCAGGGTCACGGTGCCGGCGCCGCTGTCGCGCAGGGCGGCCGTGCCCGGGTCGTCGGCGGCACGTACGCCGGCCCGGCGGGTCGCCCCGAACGCTGCGAGCCGGGCGTGGCGCAGGTCGAGCTCGGTGGCGGCACGACGGAAGAACTCGGTGTCCTTGGGGTTGGCCCCCGGCCAGCCGCCCTCGATGTAGCCGACGCCGAGGCCGTCGAGGAGCGTGGCGATGGTCAGCTTGTCGGCGACGGAGAGGTTGAGCCCCTCCTGCTGGGCGCCGTCGCGCATGGTGGTGTCGTAGACGTGGAAGTCGCCGTGCAGGTCCATGGTCTCGGTGGTCTCCGTCGTGGTCCGGGCACAAAAAAACCTCTCGCGTGCGAGAGGTGGCGCGTCGGGGGCCCGGGTGGGCGCTCGACGCGCTAGCGAATGATGACGTGGTGCTGCATGCCGCTCATGCTGCCACGCGCGGCCGGCCCCCGACAGGGGGTCCCACGATGCGGCCCGGCGCTGGCCCGTCGCCGGCCGTGCGGTCTCGGACGGCGGCCCGGCCCGGGAGGATCCACCTCGCGGCTGCCAGGGGGAGGGCACGGTCGTGCCCCTCCCCCCAGCAGCGGCGGGTGGTGGTCAGGTGATGGTCCGGCAGCGGTCCGGCAGCGGTCCAGCGGTGGTCCGGCGGTGGTCCGGCGGCACCGTCGCGGACCGCGACCGCGCGTCACCGGGCCGGCACGCCTCGGGACCGTGGGGTCGGGCGGCCGCGGGGTGCGGACCGGCTGCTCCGGGCGCTCGTCGCTCAGCCGGCGGCCCACCAGGAGGGCAGGCTGACGTCGGCCAGGGGCGGGCTGTTGTCGGGGGTCCAGCGGGTGCCGCCCTGGGCCTGGGCGAAGGCGCCGGCGGCCGCGAGGAGGACCAGCACGACGAGCGACACCACCCAGCGCGCGCCCGAGCGGGCGGCCGGCTCGATCACCCGGGCCAGGGGGCTGCGGACCCGCGAGCCGCCCGGCCCGGCCCACAGCGACACCGCGACGGTGGCGCCCGAGACGAGGAGGATGGTCGGGGTGGTGGCGGCGACGGCGTAGCACAGCAGCGCCACGGCCAGGCCGAGGCCGACGCTCCACAGGGTGAGCACCGCCGTGGCCGGCAACGAGCGGGTCAGCGTCCAGGGGGCGGCCAGCAGCAGGCGGGGGCCGTCGTACCACTTCGGCCCGCGGGCCCGTCGCCGGTCGGCGGCGACGCTGCCGGCCAGCGACCCGCCCCGCAGGACGGTGACGAGGACCAGCAGCACGGCGAGGGTCACCCACGGCGCGGCGGCCGTCGCGGTGCCCACCGCGCCCGCCGCGGCCACCAGCAGCGTCGCCCGCCGCGCCCGCTCGGCCAGCGGGGCCCGGGCCACCTCGACCGGCGCGCCCCACGGCTCGTGGTCCCAGGGGTCCCTCGGACCCTCAGGACCGTCGGGGTCGTGCCCCTCCGGGCGCCCACCGGGGTGCGCGACCGCGGGGTCGCCGGGACCGGCCTCGGGCCGGGGGGCCGACCAGGGGTCGGGGTCGCCGAGGCGGCGGGTGGGGTCCTCCTCGTAGACACGGGTCGGCGGGTGGTCGCGCTCCACGAGCGTGCCGTCGGGTCCCCGCCCGTCGTACGCCGCACCCTGCCGGTCGCCCGCGGGCCCCGCCCAGGGGTCGGCCACGGCCGGGTCGTCGCGCACGGACGCGGGGTCGGCGAGCACGTCGGTGGCCGGGTCGGCAGCGGCGTCGACGTCGGCGGCGCGGTGGGCACCGGCGTCGGTGCCCGGCCCGGCGGGGTGGCCGAGGCGCTGGGCGACGGCCTCGGCGGCCAGCGCCAGCGGCAGGGTGAAGGGGTCCTCGCGGGCGGGGGCCGGCAGCGGGGCGGGAGCGGCCTCGGGTCGGGTGGTCTGCGGGCGCAGCCACGCCAGCAGCTCGGCCAGGGTGGGCCGGCGCGCCGGGTCGGGGTGGAGGGCCGCGGCCACGACCTGGGCGAGGTCGCCGTCCAGCCCCGACAGGTCGTGCTCGCCGCGGCGCACGCGGTCCATGATCGCCATCGACGGGCCGCGGCCGAAGGGCGCGCGGCCCAGCCCGGCGTAGGCCACGGTGGCGCCCCAGCTGTGCACGTCGGAGGCGGTGGTGGCGTCGTCGCCGTAGAGGATCTCGGGGGCGAGGTAGCCGGGGGTGCCGAGCAGCCACCCGGTGTGGGTGAGCTTGGGGTCGTCGGCCACGCGCGCCAGACCGAAGTCGATGAGGATCGGGGTGCGCCCCTCCATCAGCACGTTGGACGGCTTGACGTCGCGGTGGAGGACTCCCACGGCGTGGACCGAGTCGAGCCCCTCGGCCAGGCAGGCGGCGAACCACACGAGGTCCTCGCCCTCGACGCGTCCCTCCTCCACGACGTGGTCGTGCAGCGAGAGGCCGGGCACGTAGCGGGTGGCGACGTAGGGCACGACGGCCCACGGGTCGGCGTCCTTGATCTCGGCGACCCAGCGGCTGCGGATGCGCGAGAGCGACCCGACCTCGCGGGCCAGCCGGGCGCGGGCCTCGTCGTCGCCCACGATGTGGGGGCGCAGCACCTTGAGCGCGACCCGCTCGCCGTGGGGCGCGCGGGCGAGGTGGACCACGCCCATGCCGCCCTCGCCGATCTTGGTCAGCAGCGTGTAGGGGCCGACCGTGACCGCCTGCTGGGGCGGGCGGGGCGAGGTCGCGTGCTCGCCGGAGCGCCCGTGGGAGAAGGTCGTCACCGTGGCAATCTACCGTCGCGAGCCGCCGGAACCGCGACAGCCGCGGCCGGTCGCCCCGCCGGAGCGGGGGGACCGGCCGCGGCCGGGGTGCGGGGTCGGGTGGTCAGCCCGCGGCCTGGACGGCCGGCTCGAGGGAGGCGACGAACTCGTCGAGGCCCCAGGTGAGCGACAGTGCGGTCGGCGGCGAGACCGCCGAGATGTAGGACTCCCCCACCACCGAGGCGACGGTGTCGTCCTGGAACTGCTCCATGGCCTGGTAGGCCGGGTCGGCGGCCAGCTCGTCGCGCGTCTTCTCGTCGGCGACGTAGGACAGCAGGACGTCGGAGGTGAGCTTGTCGACCTCCTCGGTGCTGATCGTGTAGTAGAACGACGACTCGTCGGTGCTCAGCTCGTCGACGCTGGGCGCGAGCTCGAAGCCGAGGTCCTCGAGGAACTGCACACGCGGGTCGGCGCCCTTGTAGACGTAGAAGGCGGTCGGGTCGATGGCGACCGCGGCGATGCTCTTGCCCTCGAACTCCGGGTGCTCCTCGGCGGCCGTGGCGACCTCGCCGTCGATGTCCTCGAGCAGCTGCTCGGCCTCGTCGGACTGGCCGAGGGCCTCGCCGACGGTGGTGATGACGTCGCGCCACGGGGTGGTCCACGGCTCGTCGGGGTAGGCGACGGTGTCGGCGATCTGGGAGAGCTTCTCGTAGTCGGCCTCGGTGATGCCGGAGTAGTTGGCCAGGATCAGGTCGGGGCCGGCGGCGGCGATCTCCTCGAAGGGCACCTCGGTGCCCTCGGTCAGCAGGGTCGGCGTCTCGGCGCCGGCGGCCGCGAGGGCCTCCTCCTGCCAGGGCATGAGGCCCTCCTCGGTCGCGCCGTAGGAGTTCTTGGGCATGGCCACCGGGATCGTGCCCAGGGCGATGGCGGCGTCGGAGCTGCCCCAGCCCCAGGTGACCACGCGCTGGGGCTGCTCGTCGATCTCGGTCTCGCCGAAGGCGTGCTCGATGGTGACGGGCTCGAAGCTCTCGCCACCGGCCGACTCGCCGTCGGAGGCGCTGCCGCCGGACTCCTCGGAGCCGCAGGCCGCGAGCGGGAGGGCCAGCAGGAGGGCGCCGAGCGGCAGGCCGACCCGGCGGGCCAGGCCCCGGCGGGAGCCGCGGCGGTTCAGGGGACGAAGGGACGTCACGTCCGCTCCTCAGGTGTGCGGGACCGGCCGAGCCCGGTCGTTGAGTTAGGTAAGGCTCACCTTACATGATCGGACCGGCGGTGCGTCACCCCCGGTCCGCGCCCCGGACCTCGGACCGCTCGCCCGGGTGGATCGCGGGGCGCGCAGCCCGCGCGGCCGCGCGCCGACCGACCGGCACGACCATCGGCGAGCCCGTGATCGGGTCGGGCACCACCTGCGCGCGCAGCCCGAAGGCTCGCTCGACGCAGTCGGCGTCGAGCACGTCGGCGGGGCTCCCCTCGCACAGCAGCCGCCCCTCGTGCATGACCACCAGGTGATCGGCGTAGCGGGCCGCGAGGTTGAGCTCGTGCAGCACCATGACCACCGTCGTGCCGCGCTGCTCGTTGAGCTCGGCGAGCAGGTCGAGCACGTCGACCTGGTGGGCGATGTCGAGGTAGGTCGTGGGCTCGTCGAGCAGCATGATGCGGGGGTCCTGGGCCAGCATCATCGCCACCCACACGCGCTGGCGCTGACCGCCCGAGAGCTCCTCGACCCGGCGGGCGGCCAGCTCGTGGGTGTCGGTGAGGGCGAGCGCCTCGGCCACCGCGTCGGAGTCGGCGGCGCTCCAGCGTCGGAAGGCGCCCTGATGGGGGTGGCGACCGCGGCCGACGAGGTCGGCGACCGTGATCCCCTCCGGCGCCAGCGGCTGCTGCGGCAGCAGCCCCAGCACGGCGGCGACCTCGCGCGGGCGCACCGAGCGCAGGTCGCGCCCGTCGAGCTCGACCCGGCCGGCCGCGGGAGTCAGCAGCCGGCCGAGGCCGCGCAGCAGGGTCGACTTGCCGCAGCCGTTGGCCCCGACGATCACGGTGACCCGGCCGGGCGGCACGGCGAGGTCGACGCCGTGCACCACCGTGCGCTGGTCGTAGGCCAGCTCGAGCCCGCGGGCCACGAGCCGGACCGGCGCGTGGAAGGCACCGCTCGCCGGGCCCGCGTCGGAGGCCTCGTCGGGTCCGGCCGGACCGCCGCCGAGCGGGCGGTCGAGGGGGGATGTGGTGGTGCCGGTCATGCGGGATCTCCTTCTCACGACGTCCGGCTCACGCGGTCCGGGTGCGTCCGCTGGCCATCAGCCAGATCAGGTAGGGGCCGCCGACGGCGCCGGTGACCACACCGACGGGGACGGCCAGGTCGGCGGGCAGGAGGTGCTGGGCCACGACGTCGGCACCGACGACGAGCACGACCCCGACGAGGGCCGCCTGGAGCAGGGCCAGCGAGCCGTCGCCGAGGAGGCGGCGCGCGACGGGGGCGGCGGTGAAGGCGACGAAGGCCACGGGGCCGGCGGCGGCGGTCGCCACGCAGGCCAGGGCCACTCCCAGGGCGATGACCAGGGCGCGCACCACCTCGGGGCGGATGCCGAGCCCGGCGGCCTGCTCGTCGCCGAGCAGCAGCAGGTCGAGGCCCCGGGCCACCAGCACGACGAGCGGCACCAGCACCCCGAGGGCCACCCCCAGGGTCACGACGAGGCCCCAGGTGGCCTGGGCCAGGCTGCCGGTCATCCACAGCAGCGCGGCCTGCGCCTCGTTGACCTCGCTGCGCGTCAGCAGGTAGCCCACCACGCTGCTGCAGACGTAGGCCACGCCGATGCCGGCGAGCACGAAGCGGTGGCCGGTCATGCCCTGCCGCCACGCCACGGCGTAGAGCAGGAGGCCGACGAGGGCACCGCCGACCAGCGCGGAGGCGGAGACCGCGGCACCGGTGGCGCCACCGAGCAGCAGCGCGGCCACGGCGCCGGCGCTGGCGCCCTGGGAGATGCCGATGACGTCGGGGCTGGCCAGCGGGTTGCGCAGCACCGACTGGAAGAGCGCCCCGGCCAGGCCGAAGGCCAGCCCGACCAGCACCCCGAGCACGAGGCGGGGGGCGCGCAGGTCGACCACGACGAAGCGGGCGGCGAGGTCGTCGTCGCTGCCGACGAGGGCGCCCACGACCTGGCCCACCGAGAGGCGGAAGTCGCCGAGCATGAGGGCGAGGGCCGAGAGGGTGAGCGCGACGGCGGCCAGGGCCACGGTCACGACGGCGCGCCGGCGCCGGCGCCGGCGACGGCCGGCGACCAGCCCGCGGCGCGCGACCTCGACCGGGCCCGGCGACGACGCGTCGGGCGCGACCCGGCCCGCGGTGGCGCCGGACGGGCCCTGCGGCCGACCTGCGGAGGCGGGGCCGGTGCGCGCGGTGGACGGGGCGCTCACGCCGCCACCGCCTTGGAGCGGCGCACGAGCGCGACGAGCACGGGGGCGCCGATGACCGCGACGACCAGACCGGCCTCGACCTCGCCGGGGCGGGCGACGAGACGGCCGACCACGTCGGCGAGGAGCAGCACGACCGGGCCCAGCACGGTGGAGAGCACCACGATCCACCGGTAGTCGGGGCCGACCACCGCGCGCGCGACGTGGGGCACGACGAGCCCCACGAAGGCGATCGGGCCCACCAGGGAGACCGCGGACCCGCACAGCAGCACGACCGCGGTCACCACCAGCAGGCGGCCCCGGGTGACGTCCTGGCCCAGCCCGCGGGCCACGTCGTCGCCGAGCGCGAGCGCGTTGAGCACGCGCCCGGCGGCCAGCGCCAGGGCGAGCCCGACGAGGACGAAGGGCAGGACGGTGGTGAGCACGTCGAGCGGGCGGTTGGCCAGCGACCCGACCTGCCAGAAGCGGTACTCGTCGAGGGTGCGGCGGTCGGTGAGCAGCACGACGGTGATGACCGAGGTGGCCGTGGCGGTGAAGGCGGCGCCCACCAGCGCGAGCTTGACCGGGGTGACGCCCTCCCAGCCGAGCGAGGCGGCGCCGTAGACGACGAGCGCGGCGACGGCGGCACCGCCGAAGGCGAAGGGGAGGTAGGCGGCGGTCGAGGCCACCCCGAGTCCGGCGATGGCCGCGACCACGGCGAGCGAGGCGCCGGCGTTGATGCCGAGGAGTCCGGGGTCGGCGATGGGGTTGCGGGTGACGCCCTGCATGAGCGCTCCCGCCGCGCCGAGCGCGGCGCCGGCGGCGAGGCCGATCAGGGTGCGCGGCACCCGCAGGTCGCGCACGACGAGGTGGTCGTTGTCACCGGCCACCGGGTCGACCAGAGCACGCCACACCTGACCCGGGGCCACGTCGCGCGCCCCCCACGCCAGGCTCGCGAGGGCCACCACGGCCACGAGGAGCAGCAGGACGACCAGCGCCACGACGCCGCGCAGGGTCGTGCGGGGCGCCCGCGGGCCGTCCTCACGACGCTCCCCGCCACCTCGACCCTGCGGCGGTCCCTGGGGGGCGTGGGGCGCTGTGCCGGTCTCCGCGACGACGCTGATGGCTCGACCCTCCGCCGGTGCCCGCGCCGTCTGCGCGAGCGACTTAGGTAAGGGTAACCTCACTCCGCAGTGCGCGGCCAGACCGGTGCCCGCGTCGCGGACGCCGTGCCCGCCCCGACCGGCTCCCGGCCGGAACGCCCGCAGCGGCCGGCCGGTCCTCAGACGATGCGGTGCATCCAGCCGAAGGTGTCCTCGGCGCGACCGAACTGGACGTCGACGAGGGCCTGCCGCACGGCGGTGGTGACCTCGCCGGCCTCGGCGGCGCAGGGCACCTCCCCGCCGTCCCACTTGAGGGCTCCGACGGGGGTGACCACGGCGGCGGTGCCGCAGGCGAAGATCTCGGTGATCTCGCCGCTGGCGACGCCCTCGCGCCACTCGTCGATGGAGAACCTGCGCTCCTCCACGACGTGGCCCATCTCCCGGGCCAGCTCGATGATGCTGGCGCGGGTGATGCCCTCGAGGATCGTGCCGGTCGCGGGGGTGACGATGCGTCCGTCGCGGTGCACGAAGTAGAGGTTCATGCCGCCGAGCTCCTCGACGTAGCGACCCTCCTGGGCGTCGAGGAAGACGACCTGGTCGCAGCCCTGGGCGATCGCCTCCTGCTGGGCGACCAGCGAGCTGGCGTAGTTGCCGCCGGTCTTGGCCGCGCCCATGCCGCCGCGGCCGGCGCGGGTGTACTCCTCGGTCAGCCACAGGCTGACCGGCTTCACACCGCCCTTGAAGTACGCCCCGGCGGGGCTGGCGATGACCATGAAGGTGACGTGCTGGGCCGGGCGCACGCCCAGGAACACCTCGGAGGCGAACATGAACGGTCGCAGGTAGAGGCTCTTCTCCCCCGCGCCGGGCGCGGTGGTGTCGGGCACCCAGCGCTGGTCGACCTCGACGAGGGCGTCGACGGCCTGCACGAAGTCGGCGGGGTCGAGCACCGGCAGCGCGAGGCGGTGGCTGGAGCGCGCCATGCGCTTCGCGTTCTCCTCGGGACGGAAGGACCAGACCGAGCCGTCGGCGTGACGGTAGGCCTTCATCCCCTCGAAGGTCTCCTGCGCGTAGTGCAGCACCGCCGAGGCCGGGTCGATGCTCAGCGGCGCGTAGGGCTCGATGCGGGCGTCGTGCCAGCCGGCCTCGGGGGTCCACTCCACGGTGAGCATGTGGTCGGTGAAGAAGTTGCCGAACCCGGGGTCGCCCAGGATGCCCGCGAGGCGCGCGTCGTCGACGGGGGTGGACGTCAGGGTGGTGCTGATCTGCATGGGGCTCACGGTAGTCGACCTCGGTGGTGGGGCCCGGCGCGGTGTGGGCGGCCGCGGCGGGCGGGACGGGCTGGGACGGGGCGGGGCGACGTACGACGCGGTCGTGCGGCCCCGGTGACGCGCGGACGCCTCCCCCCGGTCGGGAGGAGGCGTCCGTGAGCGGTGGGGCCGGTCAGCCGCCGACGCGTGCGGCGATCGCGTCGCCGACCTCGGCGGTCGGGCGCGAGCCGGCGCGCTCGGCCAGGTCGGCGATCACCGCCGCCTCGATGACGGCGGCCGCCTGCGGGTGCCCGAGGTGGTCGAGCAGGAGCGAGGCGGAGAGGATCGCCGCGGTGGGGTCGGCCTTCTGCTGGCCCGCGATGTCGGGCGCGGAGCCGTGCACGGGCTCGAACATGCTGGGGGCGGTCCGGTCGGGGTTGACGTTGCCGGAGGCCGCGAGGCCGATGCCACCGGTGATGGCGGCGGCCAGGTCGGTGACGATGTCGCCGAAGAGGTTGTCGGTGACGATCACGTCGAAGCGCGCGGGGTCGGTGGTCAGGAAGATCATGGCCGCGTCGACGTGCATGTAGTCGACGGTGACCTCGGGGAACTCCCGGGCGACCTGCTGGGTCAGGCGCCACCACACCGCGCCCGCGTGCACGAGGACGTTGGTCTTGTGGACCAGGGTGAGCTTCTTGCGGGGCCGGCGCTGGGCGCGGGCGAAGGCGTCGCGCACGACGCGCTCCACGCCGAAGGCGGTGTTGACCGAGACCTCGGTGGCGACCTCCGCCGGGGTGCCGACGCGCAGGGCGCCGCCGTTGCCGGTGTAGGGGCCCTCGGTGCCCTCGCGGACCACCACGAAGTCGACCTCGCCGGGGTGTGCGAGGGGCGACGTCACGCCCGGGAAGATCCGGGAGGGTCGCAGGTTGACGTAGTGGTCGAGCTCGAAGCGCAGCCGCAGCAGCAGGCCGCGCTCCAGGATGCCCGGGGGCAGGTTCGGGTCGTTGGGCTTGCCACCGACCGCGCCGAGGAGGATGGCGTCGTGCTGGCGGATCTCGCCGAGCACGGATTCGGGCAGCACCTCGCCGGTGGCGAGGTAGCGCTCGGCGCCGAGGTCGTAGTGGGTCTGCTCGAACGTCACTCCCGCGGGGGCGACCACGTCGAGGACCTTGAGGGCCTCGGCGGTCACCTCCGGCCCGATGCCGTCGCCGGGGATGACGGCGAGGCGCACGGTGCCGGTGGCGGGCCCGGAGGGTGCTCCGGAGGTGGGGGCGGCGTTCGGGTCGGTCATGCGCGGAAGGCTAGTTGTCGTCGGGCCGCTCGCCCCCGTCGTCCCGCTGGTCGAGCGAGCGCTGGAGGGCCTCGCGGCTGCGGGGGTTCTCGGGGTCGTGGCTGGCCGGTCCCCACTCGGGGTACATGTCGTACATCGGTGTCTCCTTCGGTCCTGGGTTCGTTCCCGGGCTCGTTCCCGGGTCGTGACCCGGTCGGTCGCGCCGACCGGCGGGCGCCGGCCGACGGCGGTGGCGCCGTGCGGCTCGCGGCACGGCTGGAACGACGACACCCCGCACGGGCGGGCGGGTCGGCTCGCGGATCGCACGAGGGACGGGCCGTGCGGGGGGCGGGTCGCGCGTGGCGCACGGGCCGACCGGCAGGGACGTCATCGATCCAGCAGTGCCGAGAGACCACGTGCGACGACCACCGCGGCGAGGTGGCCTCTCTGAGCAGATCTACTGCTGGGCCCCGCCGCGGCGCTCGATGAGTACGAGGATGCTCCGCATGGTGCGACCACGGTAGCCCCGCATTCCGGACGCCGGCCACCGCTTTCCGGAATCCGTCCGCGATCCGAGACGACCGTCCCGCAGTGGGAGACTCGGCGCATGAGCGCCCCTCCCGACCTTCCCGACGTGGTCGCCCGCGCGTTCGCGGTCTCGCGGCGCGCGGGGTACGTGTCGTTCTGCCGCAACGAGACCGGCCGGCTGCTGGCGACGCTCGCCGCCACCCGCTCCGGCACGATGGCGGAGTTCGGGACCGGCTGCGGGGTGGGCACGGCCTGGCTGCGCTCGGGGGTGCGCGACGACTCCACCCGGATCGTCACCGCCGAGCTCGACCCCCGCCTGGCCGGCGCCGCCTCCGAGATCTTCGTCGACGACGGTCAGGTCGAGGTGCTGGCCGCCGACTGGTCGACCCTGCTCGACAAGGGCCCCTTCTCGCTGCTCTTCCTCGACTCCGGTGAGCCCACCGAGGTCGGCGTCGACGCCGTGGCCGACCTGGTCGAGGCCGGCGGCATCGTCGTCCTCGACGACTTCACCCCCTGCGAGGTCTGGCCGCCGATCAGCTACGGCCGCGTCGACACCCTGCGCGAGCAGTGGCTCACCGACCCCCGCTTCACCACCGTCGAGGTGATGGTGGCCTCCGACGCCTCCACCCTCATCGCCACCCGGCGCTGAGGCTCCGGCCCGCCGGACCTCAGGAGCCGCCTGCGGCGGGTCCGCGGGCGGGGTCGAGGCGCAGGTCGACCGTGAGGGACGGCAGCATCGCCTGGGTCAGCGGGCCGATCGCGAGCGCGTAGAGCACCGTGCCGAGCCCGAGCACCCCGCCGAGGGCCAGGCCGAGCAGCACGACGCTCACCTCGAGCCCGGTGCGCACCAGCCGCAGCGACAGCCCCGTGCGGCGGCTCAGCCCGGTCATCAGCCCGTCGCGGGGACCCCGACCCAGCTGGGCGCCGATGTAGAGCGCGCTGGCGAAGCCGCACAGCAGGACGCCGCCGACCATGAGGGCGGCGCGGGCGGCCCAGCCGTGCGGCGCCTCGAGCAGGGCCAGCGTGGCGTCGGCGGAGAGGCCCACCACGACGGCGTTGGCGACGGTGGCCAGGCCCGGCACCTCGCGCAGCGGCACCCAGGCGAGCAGCAGCAGGAAGCTCACCGCCACGATCACCTGGCCGAGGGTGAGCGGCACCAGGCCCGCCAGCCCCGAGTGCAGCACGTCCCAGGGGGCCAGACCCAGGTCGCCGCGGACCATCATGGCCAGCGACACGCCGTAGAGCACGAGGCCGACGGCGAGCTGGGGCAGCCGGCGGCCCAGGCGCCCCGCCCGCAGCTGGGCGACGGGTCCGAGGTCGGCCAGGGCGGGTCGGGGGCATCGCGGGGCGGTGGTCGTGGGCACCACCCCAGCCTGCGCCCGATTGGCCTGTGGACAAATAGCCAATCGTGGGACAGTGGTCTGCATGACCCAGGCCACCTCCGTCCGCAGCGCGGCCCACAGCGCGACCGGTGCGCGGCGCCCCGACCCGGGCCCGCTGCCGCTGAGCGCCACGACCGTGTCGGCCTCGCGCCTGGCCGCGCTCGTGGGCGGCTTCGACCGCTCCCCGGCCTACCTCGGCCTCGCCGACGCCCTCACCCTGCTCATCGGCGACGGCCGCATCGGCTACGGCACCCGGCTGCCCAGCGAGCGCGACCTCACCGAGGCGCTGGCCGTCTCGCGCACCACCGTCACCCGCGCCTACGCCGCGCTGCGCGAGACCGGCTTCGCCGAGGCCCGGCAGGGCGCCGGCACCTTCGCCCGGCTGCCGGGCGGGCGCGGCCGGGCCCACGACCGCGCCCTGCTGCCCGGCCCCGACGACGCCGAGGCCCTCGACCTCAACTGCGCCGCGGCCAGCGCGCCGCCGGGCCTGGCCGCCGCCTTCGCCGAGGCCGCGGCACTGCTGCCGGCCCACCTCGGCGGTCACGGCTACTTCCCGGCCGGCATGCCGGCGCTCCAGGCCGCGATCGCCGCGTCGTACGCCGCACGGGGCCTGCCCACCGACCCCGCGCAGGTGCTGGTCACCCCGGGTGCGCTCTCCGCGGCCGCGATCGTGGCCCGGGCCTTCGCCGGGCCGGGCTCACGGGTGCTGGTGGAGTCGCCGGTCTACCCCAACGCGACCGGCGCCATCCGCAACGCCGGCGCCCGGCTGGTGCCCTGCCCGGTGGACCCCGACGGGTGGGACCTCGACGCCGTCGCGAGCACCCTGCGGCGCAGCCGCCCGGCCCTGGCCTACCTCGTGCCCGACTTCCAGAACCCCACCGGCCTGCTCATGGCCGACGAGGAGCGCGAGCGCTACGCCTCCCACCTGCGCGCCGCGGGCACGGTCGCGGTGGTCGACGAGGCCCACCAGGCCCTGGCCCTCGACGGGCACGCGATGCCCGCACCCTTCGCCCTGCACTCCCCCGACACGATCACGCTCGGCAGCGCCAGCAAGTCCTTCTGGGGCGGGTTGCGGCTGGGCTGGATCAGGGCACCTCACCACCGCGTGGAGGCCCTCACCCAGGCCCGCCTCGTGCTCGACCTCGGCTCCCCGGTGATGGAGCAGCTGGTGCTGACGCGGCTGCTGGCCGGAGGGCCGGTGCTGCCCGAGCACGTCACCCGGCTGCGCACGCAGCGCGACGCGCTCGCGGCGTCGGTGCGCTCGCGCCTGCCCGGGTGGCGCTTCCGCCTGCCCGGCGGTGGGCTGGCGCTGTGGTGCGAGCTGCCGGCGGCGCGGGCCAGCGCCCTGGCCGACGAGGCCGAGCGACGCGGCGTGCTCGTCGCGCCCGGCCCGGTCTTCGCCGCCGACGGCGGCCTCGACCGCTTCGTGCGGCTGCCCTGGTCGCGCCCGGCCGCCGAGCTCGACGACGCCGTGGCCCGCCTGGCCGAGGCCTGGGACGTCGTGGCCCGCGGCCGCGGCCGCTCCCACACCGCCCGCGACCGCGTCACCGTCGCCTGAGGCCCACCTCGCCCGGGCGTCCTCAGGTGAGGTCGACGGCGCGCACGGAGACCGCGTCGATGGCGCGCCCCATGGCGGCGAGCACGTCGGCGGGCACGGCGGAGTCGACCGAGAGGGCGACGAGGGCCAGGCCCCCGGGGGCGTCGCGGGAGACCTGCATGCCGCCGATGTTGACGCCCGCGTCGCCGAGCACCCGCCCGACGGTGCCGACGACGCCGGGGCGGTCGGCGTAGGTGAGGAAGGCCAGGTGGTCGGTGGGCTCGATGTCGAGGGCGTAGCCGTTGACCTCCACGAGCCGCTCGCGCTGGCCGATGCCGACCAGGGTGCCGCTGACCGAGACCGTGGCGCCGCCCGCGAGGGTGCCGCGCAGGGTGACGAGGTTGCGGTGGTCGGGGCTCTCGGGGTCGACCACGAGGCGCACGGCGGTGCCGCGCTCGGCGGCCAGCAGCGGGGCGTTGACGTAGGAGACGGTCTCCTCGGCGATGTCGGTCAGCACGCCCTTGAGGGCGGCGAGCTCGAGCACGGTGACGTCGTGGTCGGTGATCTCGCCGCGCACCTCCACGTCGAGGCTGGCGGCGGCCTCGCCGGCCAGCGCGCTGAAGATCCGGCCCAGCCGCTCGGTCAGCGGGATGCCGGGGCGCACGTCGTGGGCGATGACGCCGCCCTGCACGTTGACGGCGTCGGGCACCAGCTCGCCGGCAAGCGCCAGGCGCACCGACAGGGCGACCGCCAGCCCCGCCTTCTCCTGGGCCTCGTGGGTGGAGGCGCCGAGGTGCGGTGTGGCCACGACGCCCGGCAGCCCCAGCAGCGGGCTGGCCGTGGCCGGCTCGTGCTCGAAGACGTCGAGGGCCGCGGCGGCCACCCTTCCCTCGACGAGGGCGTCGTGGAGCGCGGCCTCGTCGACGACGCCGCTGCGCGCGGCGTTGACGACGATGACTGAGGGCCGCACCAGCCGCAGCTCGGCCTCCCCGATCAGCCCCATGGTCTCGGGGGTGCGGGGCAGGTGCACCGAGACGACGTCGGAGTCGCGCAGCAGGGTGGCGAGGTCGACCAGGCGCACGCCGACCTGGGCGGCGCGGCCGGGCTGGACGTAGGGGTCGTAGGCCAGCACCTTCATGCCGAAGGCCGCGAGGCGCTGCGCGACGAGCACGCCGATGCGGCCCAGCCCCACCACGCCGACGGTCTTGTCGTAGAGCTCGGTGCCGGTGAAGCTCTCCCGCTCCCACCGGCCCTCCCGCAGCGCCTCCTGGGCCGGTACGACGCACCGGGCGGCGGCCAGCAGCAGGCCCACGGCCAGCTCGGCCACCGAGACCGCGTTGGAGGTGGGCGCGTTGACGACGACCACGCCCGCGTGGGTGGCGGCGCGCACGTCGATGGTGTCGAGGGCTACCCCGGCCCGGGCGACGACCCGCAGGCGGGGCGCGGCCGCCAGGACCTCGGCGTCGACCCGCGTCGCGGAGCGCACGACGAGCGCGGAGGCGTCGGCGACCTCGCGGAGCAGGCGGGCGCGGTCGGTGCCGTCGCAGGTGCGGACCTCGACGTCGGGGCCCAGGGCCTCGAGGGTGGCCGGGCTCAGCGGCTCGCAGATCAGGACGACGGGCTTGCTCACGAGCGGTGACCTCGCTGGTCCTCGACGGGGCTCCCCGTCGCGTGGCCGCGAGGGACGCGGGCCGCCGGGGCGGTGCGCGGCGCGGTCGCGGGACGACGGCGGGGACGGGACGGTGCACGACGCTGTGCGGCAGGCACCCTACCGGCCGCGGGCGACGGGAAAGCGGTGGCACCGCGCCACCGCGGCGACCTACCGTGGACCCGCCCCATCCCCTCCCCCACGGCAGGTCCGGTTGCTCCTCTGAGGCCCACGTCCCCGCGTCGGCGAGCCCCGCTCGCCCGCGATCCGTCACGTCCTCAGGAGGCCCCGTGCCCGCACCCACCCCTCGTCCTCTCTCCCCGCCGCCGGACCCGGCGCCCGCGATCCGGCTGGCGGGGGTCGTCCACACCTGGCCCGACGGCACCCCCGCCCTTGGGGGCGAGGTGCCCCTCGACCTCGCGGTGCCCCCCGGCCGCTCCGGCCTGGTCGGGGCCAACGGCTCGGGCAAGTCCACCCTGCTGCGGCTGGTGGCCGGTGAGCTGACGCCCACCTCCGGTCACGTCGCGGTGCGCGGGGAGGTCGGGCTGCTGCCGCAGGACCTCACCCTCGACGTCGGCGCGGCCGTCGCCGACGTGCTCGGCGTCGGGTCGGTGCGGCGCGCGCTGCGCGAGCTGGAGGCCGGGGCCACCGACGAGCGGGCGACCCGGCTGGTGACCGAGATCGGCGACGACTGGGACCTGCCCGACCGCGCCGAGGCCGAGCTCGACCGCCTCGGGCTGCCCGCCGGGGTGCTCGGGCGCCGCCTCGGCGAGCTCTCGGGCGGCGAGGTGGTGCGGCTCGGGCTGGCGCGGCTGCTGCTGCGCCGACCCGACGTGCTGCTGCTCGACGAGCCCACCAACAACCTCGACGCCGCCGCGCGGCGACGTCTCGGCGAGGTGCTGGCGTCGTGGACCCGGACCCTGGTCGTGGTCAGCCACGACCGCGCGCTGCTCGAGCAGGTCGACCGCGTCGGCGACCTCCGCGCGGGGCGGGTGCGGTGGTACGGCGGCGGATGGTCGGCCTACGCCGCGCAGCTGCGCGCCGAGCAGGAGGCCGCCGCGGCCGCCGTCGCCTCGGCCCGCTCGGAGCTGCGCCGCCAGCGGGCCGACCGGGTCGAGGCCGAGCGCGTGATCGCCCAGCGCCGGCGCCAGGGCGCGCGCGCCGCCCGTGCCGGTGGCATGGGACGCGCCGAGATCGACTACCAGCAGAACCGATCGGAGCGCTCGGCCGCGGGCTACCGCGCGGTCCACGAGGGGCGCCTCGAGGACGCCCGTGCTCGGCTCGAGGAGGCCGAGCGCCGGGTCCACGACGACACCGCGGTCAGGGTCGACCTGCCCGCCACCGAGGTCCCGCGGGGGCGGCGCGTGCTCGACACCGCCGGGCTGGTGCTGCGCACCGGCGCCGCGGTCGACCTCGCCGTGCACGGCCCCGACCGGGTCGCGGTGGTGGGGCCCAACGGAGCCGGCAAGACCACCCTGCTGCACACCGTGGCCGGGCTGCTGCCGCCCGCCGCCGGCGCGGTGTCGACGTACGTGCCGACGGCGCTGCTGCCGCAGCGCCTCGACGTGCTCGACCCCGCCCGCACGGTGCTCGACGGGGTGCTCGACCGCTCACCGGGCGCCGACCCGCACGAGGCACGGGCGCGGCTGGCGCGCTTCGGCTTCCGCGGCGACGCCGCCGGGCGCCCGGTGGGGGTGCTCTCCGGCGGGGAGCGCTTCCGCGCGACCCTGGCGGCCCTGCTGCTGGCCGACCCGGCGCCGCGGCTGCTGCTGCTCGACGAGCCCACCAACAACCTCGACCTGGCCGCCTACGACGCCCTCGTGAGCGCGCTGGGCGCCTTCCGGGGGGCGCTGGTGGTGGTGAGCCACGACCCGGCGTTCCTCGACGACGTCGGCGTGGACCGGGTCGTCGACCTGGCGGGGGCGCCTCAGAGCAGCGGCGGGGAGTAGACGCAGAGGGAGCGGGCCGTGGAGGGGTCGAGCCGGTTCTTGACCAGCCGCACGACGTTGGGCGAGTAGCTGATGCTGAGGTGGTCGCTCTGGTCGAGCGGGCAGCGCGACTGGAGCAGGATGTTGGTGACGCCGGGGTCCTTGAGGAAGGCGTTGCGGTAGGGCGTCACGACGTTGTCGAAGAGGGTCTGGATGACGGTGTAGCGCACGCCCGGCACCGTGTCGCCGCCCTGGTTGAGCCGGGCCAGGAAGTCCGAGCCCTGCCGCTGCTGCGGGATCGCGGGCGCCGCCAGGCCGACGAGCCCCTCGCCGCCGGGGAGCGCGGCGACCAGCGGGAGCACGCCGAAGAAGGTCGTGCCGTAGTTGCTCGACGACAGTCCGATGAGCTGGTCGACCTCGTCGGCGCCGCCGAGGAAGCGCAGGTAGTAGCGCGGCATCATCCCGCCCTGCGAGTGCCCGACCAGGTCGACCTCGGCCGCACCGGTGGCGGCCAGCACCCGGTCGACGTACGCCGAGAGCTCCTGGGCCGACGCGGCGATGTCCGAGAGGCCCCGGTAAGGCGTGCGGGTGTAGCTGCCGTAGTCGAGGGCGAAGACGCAGTAGCCGGCCGCGGCGAGGTCGGGGGCCATCTGCGCCCAGTTGTCGTAGCGGTTCTCGACCGTGCCGTGGACCAGCACGACCGGGCGCGGGTGGGCGGCGCTGGGACGGCAGGTCCAGTCGTTGGCGCCGGGCGGGTCGAGGTCGGGCAGCAGGTTGCTCAGCAGCAGCGCGGCCGGGAACGACGTCAGCCGCGGCCCGACACCGCTCTCCCGCGCCGCCGCCGTCGCCCCCGTGGCCGCCGTCGCCGACGGGCCGGGGTCGGCCGCCGCTGCGGGCGGCCCACCGGCGAGCGCGGCCCCCAGGGCGGTCGTGGCGAGCAGGGCGGCGAGGGCGCGCAGCGGCGAGCGTCGGGTCACCCGCCGACCGTAACCGCCGTCACACCGTCGGGGCCACACCCGTCCACCGGGACGGGTGGGCGGGGCCCGTCGCCGGACAGCGCCGGCCGGCGCCGGCCGGCGCCGGCCGGCGCCCGACGTGTGGGTCAGAGCGCGCACCCGTCGGGCCCGCAGGCCTCCCCCGCCTCGCCCGCGCCCACGACCTGCAGCGGCGGGTGGGCCTCGGTCCAGGCGGTGCGCAGAACCTGGGCGAAGACGTCGGCCGGCTGGGCGCCGGAGATGCCGTAGCGCCGGTCGACGACGAAGAACGGCACGCCGGTGGCGCCGTAGGCCCGGGCCTGCTCGACGTCGGCGGCGACCTGCTCGGCGTGGGCCTGCCCGGCGAGGACCTCGCGGGCCGGCCCCTCCTCGAGTCCGGCGGCCCGGGCCGCGGCCACCAGCACGTCGTGGTCGCCGACGTCCTCGGCCCGGCTGAAGTACGCCGCGAGCAGCTCCTCCTTGAGCGCGCGCTGCTGCGCGGGCCCACCGACGGCGAGGGCGTGGTGCAGCAGCCGGTGGGCGTCGACGGTGTTGGTGTGCACGGTGTCGAAGAGCCGCAGCTCCAGGCCCTCCTCGGCGCCGGTCTCGACCAGCGAGGCGACCATCTGTCGCATCTCGTCCTCCGGGCGGCCGTACTTGCGCGCCAGCTGCGGCAGGGTCTTCTCGTGGCCGTGGTGCGGCGCGGAGGGGTCGAGCTCGAAGGAGCGGTAGACCACCTCGACCTCGTCGGCGTGCTCGAAGTCGGCCAGCGCCGACTCCAGCCGGCGCTTGCCGACGTAGCACCACGGGCACACGACGTCTGACCAGATCTCGATCTGCATGCCTGCCCCAACGGCCCCGGGGCACGGGGCATTCCGCGCGCGGGGCGCGCCGCGTCACGTCACGGGCGGCCGTACGCCACGAGCCGGCGCCCCGGGTGGGGCGCCGGCTCGGCGGGTGCTGCGGGAGCGGTCCCGGGAGGGACCGCCGGGTCAGCGGGCGGAGGTGCCCTCGACGTAGTCGGAGTCGTGGCTCTTGACCCAGGCCATCAGCTTGCGCAGCTCGCGGCCGGTGGACTCGATCGGGTGCGCCTCGCCCTTCTTGCGGAACTCGGTGAACTCCGGCGAGCCGTTGTCCATGTCGGTGATGAAGCGCTCGGCGAAGGCGCCGTTCTTGATGTCGGCGAGCACGTCCTCCATGTTCTTCTTCACCTCGGGCGTGATGACCCGGGGGCCGGAGACGTAGTCGCCGAACTCGGCGGTGTCGGAGACCGACCAGCGCTGCTTGGCGATGCCGCCCTCGTACATCAGGTCGACGATGAGCTTGAGCTCGTGGAGGCACTCGAAGTAGGCCACCTCGGGCTGGTAGCCGGCCTCGGTGAGCACCTCGAAGCCGTACTGCACCAGCTGCGAGGCGCCGCCGCACAGCACGGCCTGCTCGCCGAAGAGGTCGGTCTCGGTCTCCTCGGTGAAGGTGGTCTTGATGCCGCCGGCACGCAGGCCGCCGATGGCCTTGGCGTAGGACAGCGCGAGGTCCCACGCCGAGCCCGAGGCGTCCTTCTCGACGGCGACGAGCACGGGCACGCCGCGGCCGTCGACGTACTCGCGGCGCACGAGGTGGCCGGGGCCCTTGGGGGCGACCATGAAGACGTCGACGCCCTCGGGCGGGGTGATGTAGCCGAAGCGGATGTTGAAGCCGTGGCCGAAGACGAGGGTGTCGCCCTCGGTGAGCGCCGGGGCGATCTCCTCGGCGTAGAGCTTCCGCTGGTGCTGGTCGGGGGCGAGGATGACGATGACGTCGGCCTCCTCCGCGGCCTCGGCGGGGGTGAGCACGCGCAGGCCCTCGGCCTCGGCCTTGGCCCGGCTCTTCGAGCCCGGCTGCAGGCCGATGCGGACGTCGACGCCGGAGTCGCGCAGCGACAGCGAGTGGGCGTGGCCCTGGCTGCCGTAGCCGATGACCGCCACGCTCTTGCCCTGGATCAGGGACAGGTCGGCGTCGTCGTCGTAGAACATCTCAGCCACGGGGGCTTCTCCTTCGGGTTGGTTTCAGTGGAGGTGCGTCGGGGGCGCCGGGTCAGACCGCGGCGGGCGGAGCGGGGGTGGCGACCGGGCGCAGGCTGCGCTCGGAGATGGAGCGGGAGCCGCGGCCGATGGCGACCATGCCGGACTGCACGAGCTCGCGGATCCCGAAGGGCTCCAGCACGCGCAGGAAGTCGGCGATCTTGCCGGCGTTGCCGGTGATCTGCACGGTGAGGGCGTCGGGGGCCACGTCGATGACCTTGGCGCGGAACAGCTGCACGGTGTCGAGCACCTGGCCGCGGGTCTCCGCGGTGGCGGCGACCTTGACCAGCACCAGCTCGCGG
Organism: Nocardioides sp. P86; assembly: GCF_023712465.1. Taxonomy (NCBI): domain Bacteria; kingdom Bacillati; phylum Actinomycetota; class Actinomycetes; order Propionibacteriales; family Nocardioidaceae; genus Nocardioides; species Nocardioides sp. P86. The sequence goes on from NZ_JAMAYE010000001.1 coordinate 741,142, forward strand.
TTGACCGAGGCGCCCTGGTCGAGCTCGACGATCTTGATCACCTCGACCAGCTTGTTGAGCTGCTTGGTGACCTGCTCCAGCGGGGAGCGCTCGACGTCGACCACGATCGTCATCCGCGAGATCTCCGGGTGCTCGGTGGGGCCCACCGCGAGGCTGTCGATGTTGAAGCCGCGGCGGCTGAAGAGCCCCGCGATGCGGGCCAGGACACCGGGCTTGTTCTCCACCAGCACCGACAGGGTGCTGCGGGAGTCGGCGTGTGCGCTCACAGGTCGTCCTCGTCGAAGTCGGGCGCGAGGTCTCGCGCGTACTTGATGTCGTCGTTGCTGGTGCCGGCGGCGACCATCGGCCACACCATGGCGTCGCGGTGCACCCGGAAGTCCACCACGACGGGCACGTCGTTGATCTCCATGGCCTTCTCGATGGTGGCGTCGACGTCGCCGGGGGCCTCGCAGGACAGGCCGACGCAGCCGTAGGCGTCGGCGAGCTTGACGAAGTCGGGGATGCGCACCGGGCCGCCGTGGCGCTGGAGGTTGGTGTTGGAGTAGCGCTCGTTGTAGAAGAGCGTCTGCCACTGGCGCACCATGCCGAGCGACTCGTTGTTGATGATCGCGACCTTGATCGGGATGCCCTCGATCGCGCAGGTGGCGAGCTCCTGGTTGGTCATCTGGAAGCAGCCGTCGCCATCGATCGACCACACGGTGGTGTCGGGCATGCCGACCTTGGCGCCCATCGCGGCCGGCACCGAGTAGCCCATGGTGCCGAGGCCGCCGGAGTTGAGCCAGGTGTTGGGGTGCTCGTAGCCGATGAACTGCGCGGCCCACATCTGGTGCTGGCCGACGCCGGAGGTGTAGATGGCCTCGGGCCCGGCGATCGAGCCGAGCCGCTCGATGACGTACTGCGGCGAGAGGCTGCCGTCGGTGGGCAGGTCGTAGCCCAGGGCGTACTTCTGCTTCACCCCGGCCAGGAACTGCACCCACTGCTCGTAGTCGCCGGTCGTGCCGGCGTCGCTCTCGGCGGTGAGCGCCACGACGAGGTCGGAGATCACCTCGCGGCAGTCGCCCACGATCGGGACGTCGGCGTGGCGGTTCTTGCCGATCTCGGCGGGGTCGATGTCGGCGTGCACGACCTTGGCGCCGGGGGCGAAGGAGTCGAGGTTGCCGGTGACGCGGTCGTCGAAGCGGGCACCGAGGCTGATGATGAGGTCGCTCTTCTGCAGCGCCGCGACCGCCGCCACCGTGCCGTGCATGCCGGGCATGCCGAGGTGCTGGGGGTGGGAGTCGGGGAAGGCGCCGCGGGCCATCAGGGTCGTGACCACCGGCATGCCGGTCAGCTCGGCCAGCACGCGCAGCTCACGGTGGGCGCGGGCGCGGATGACGCCGCCGCCGACGTAGAGCACCGGGCGGCGGGCCTCGAGCGCCAGGCGCGCGGCCTCGCGGATCTGCTTGGCGTGCGGCTTGGTCACCGGGCGGTAGCCGGGCAGCTGGAGCTCGGTGGGCCAGCGGTAGTCGGTCATGGCCTGCAGCGCCGACTTGGCGACGTCGACCAGCACCGGTCCGGGGCGACCGGTCGAGGCGATGTGGAAGGCCTCGGCGACCTTCTGCGGGATCTCGGCGGGGTCGGTGACCAGGAAGTTGTGCTTCGTGATCGGCATCGTGATGCCGCGGATGTCGGCCTCCTGGAAGGCGTCGGTGCCGATCATCGAGGCCCCGACCTGGCCGGTCACGGCGACTAGCGGCACGGAGTCCATGTGGGCGTCGGCGAGCGGCGTGACCAGGTTGGTCGCGCCCGGGCCCGACGTGGCCATGCAGACCCCGACCCGCCCCGTCGCGGCGGCGTACCCCTGGGCGGCGTGGCCGGCACCCTGCTCGTGGCGCACCAGGATGTGGCGGATGGAGGAGTCCATCAGCGGGTCGTACGCCGGGAGGATCGCGCCGCCGGGGATGCCGAAGACGTCGGTCACGCCGGCCGCCTCCAGCGACTTGATCAGGCTCTGCGCACCCGTCACCTGCTCGCTCATGCCTCTGTGCCCCTTGCTCCTGTGTGGCCCGCGGGGGGCCGGTGTGTGGCTCGTGGAAGGTGGCCCCGGAGGGCCGTGCCGCCTGGACCTGCGCGCTGGATCCGCCTGCCGGTGCTGCGTGCTGGATCTGGCGTGCCGCTCGTGGTCGCCTCCGGTGTGCGAGGCACAAAAAAGCCCCCCGGCCCGAGGGCGACGAGGGGTGACACGTGGACTTCGACCGGGTGTGGTGGTCTCAGCTCACGCGTCGCGTGCGTACAAGAAGGTCCTGGCGCATGCTGACCACGGTAGCCCGTGGCCTCTCTCCCGTCACCACACCCTGCCACCCCGTCCCACGATGCGGGACGGCGGTCCCACATCGTGGTCGGGCGGAGGGTGCCGATCGGCTGGCGGGGTGTGCGTGCTGCTGGGTGCGGCGTGCGCGATCACGCAATTGCGCCGGTTGCGCGGTCCGGAGGCGGGCCGGCTGCGCTGACTGCGCAAAGCTCCCCGCCACCGTCCCGCCCGCCCACGCAATTGCGCCGGTTGCGCAGTCGTGCGGCGGCGCCGGCTGCGCCGACCGCGCAAAGCTCCCTGCCACCGTCCCGCCCGCCCACGCAATTGCGCCGGTTGCGCAGTCGTGCGGCGGCGCCGGCTGCGCCGACCGCGCAAAGCTCCCCGCCACCGTCCCGCCCGCCCACGCAATTGCGCCGGTTGCGCAGTCGTGCGGCCTGCCCGGCCTCGTGGGTGCCCCTCCGGCGGGCGGCCGGGCGGGACTCAGGCTTCGTCGGCGGGCGGGGCGGTGGCGGAGCCGTCGCGGCCCAGCCAGGTGCAGACGCAGGCGTGGTTGCCCTCGGCGTCGGCGAGCACCCAGAAGGCCGGGGCGTAGCCGTCGTTGACGAGGGTGCCGCCCGCCTCGACCGCGACGCGCACGCGCTTCTCGGCCAGCTCCGGGGGCACCGTGACGTCGAGGTGGAAGCGCTGGCCGGACGTCCCGGCGCGGTCGGCGTTCCCGCCGTCGGACCCGGTGGCGGCACTGTCGGTGGCCCCGTCGGCGGCCCCGTCGGCGGCGCTGTCGGTGGAGCGCTGGAACCACAGCGCCGAGCGGCCGTCGCCGTCGAGCACCTCGTCGTCCTTCCCGGCGCTCGGGTCGAGGCCGAGCACGGCGGCCCAGAAGGGCTTGATGCGCGACGGGTCGGGGGTGTCGAGGGCCCACTCGAGGGCCTGCACCTCGTGCGGCGCCGGCTCGGCGCCGACCTGGCCGGCCAGGTCGGTGATCGTGGCGGCCAGGCGCAGGTCGCGGCGGGTGATTCCGCCGACGTCGTGGCTGGAGAGCACCACGTCGACGTGGGGGTAGCGCAGGTCGACGTCGGGGTGGTGGTCGACCGCGTCGGCCGCGTCGGCGATCGCGGCGACCAGGCGGGCGCCGGTGGAGAAGTCGCCGGTGCGGAAGCGCGCGTGGAGGCGCCCGAGGACGAAGCGCCACTCCTCGAGCAGGGCCTCGGCCACGTCGTGGCCGGTGAGCACCTGCTTGTCCGGGTCGGTCTGCTGGTCGTCGGTCGTGTCGGTCTGGGTCGTGTCGCTGCTCATGGGAGGACCTCCTGCCCGATCGGCCCGGGGTTCCAGGCGATCTCCCAACGGTAGCCGTCGGGGTCGGCGAAGTAACCGGTGTAGCCGCCCCAGGCGCGCTCCTGCCCAGGGTGCACCGGGTCGGCGCCGGCGCCGCGGGCGGTGGCGAGCACGGCGTCGACCTCCTCGCGGGTGGCGACGTTGTGGGCCAGGGTGAGCGGCGCCAGGCCGGGGCCGCCGGCGAGCGGCCCGACCTCGGCCTCGAAGGCGCGGCGGTCCCACAGGGAGAGCACGACGCGGTCGGCGACCTTGACCATCAGCACCTCCCCCTCGACGTCGAGGGCGGCGCGCCAGCCGAGACCGTCGAGGTAGAACCGTCGGCTCGCGGCGAGGTCGCGCGCGGCCAGGGTCACGAAGCTGAGTCGCTGGTCCATCCGCCGACCCTGCCAGAGGGCACCGCCCGGGGCCATGGCTCGCACGGCGCGGCCGGGGACGAGCCGGGGGGCGTCCCGCACGAGGTGGTCGCCTCCGACGGCACCCGCCCGGACCGGGGCCGGGTCGGGTCAGGCCCGCACGCCCTTGCGCCACGACGAGAAGGACCGCACCGAGGCGCGCCGCGGACGCACCAGCCACGGCCAGGGGTGCACCTCCGCCGGCTCCAGCGCCGCGGCCCGGCGCGCCCAGCCGGGCACCGGCGCGTGGGTCGTCGCGAGCGAGCGACCGGCCAGCTCCTCGACCACGTCGCCCCGGCGTACGTCGAGCCTGCGGCCCCCGCCGAGCTCGCCCAGGGTCTCGGCGAGGAAGACCAGCCGCTTGCCCGAGAGCCGTAGCGCGCGCAGCAGCGGCTCGTCGAAGACGAACACCGCGGGCCGCTCGGGGTCGGCGGCCAGCGCGGGGTCGGTGTCGCCGAGGGACTCCGCGGTGAGCCAGACCTCCTCGGCCCCGCCGCCCTCGACCGACTCGGGGCCGGCCGGGATGTCGCCGGGGCCGAGGTCGGGGGCGCCGGGCCCCTCGACCCGCGCGCCGGTGGAGGCCTCGGGCCAGTCCTGCACGGGGCAGGCGGCCTTCAGCGGGCACGAGCGGCACAGCTGCGGCGCGCGCTTCTCGACCTGCCAGCGGCTGAAGCCGTAGGGCTTGCCGCTGCCCGTGCCGGTGGTCCACTGCCAGCCCAGCCGGTTGGCGGCGCGCGAGCCGTCGAGCAGGTGGGCGAACATCGCGTCCTCGCCGTCGCGCCAGGCCGCACCCTCGCGCACGGCCCACTGGGAGGCCAGCCACATGCGGGTCTGGTTGACCAGCCATCCGTCGTCGTGGAGCTCACCGACCACGGCGTCCATGCACGCCATCTCGCGCGGCCAGGGGTCGCGGCCGTCGGCGGGCAGGGGGCCGGCGGGCTGCTCGTGACGCAGCGGACGGCCCAGGGCGGGCCCGACGCGGGCGTAGAGGTGGCGGGCGTACTCCTGCCACAGCAGCTCGTCGCGGTACTTGCGGCGGTCGCGCTCGGGGGCGTCGCCGACCGCCGACCACACCGCGGGCAGCGGGGTGAGCCCATGGCGGATGTAGGGCGACATCCGGCTCGCGCCGCGGCGCCCCACGGGCAGCACCGTGCTGCGGGTGCGGGCGTAGCCGGTGATGTCGAGGGCCGCGAGCGCGGCGTCGGCGGCGCCCTGCCCGCCGGTGAGCGCTCCGGCGCGCACCCCGTCGGGGCCCTCGAGGGTCAGGTCGCCGAGGTGGGCCGCGACCCACGCGACGACGTCGTCGCGGGTCGCGCCGTCGGCGAGGGACGGGGGCGGCGGGAGGCTGGGCACCCCCTCAGCATCGCCCGCGCCACCGACACCCGGGTCACCCTCGGGGCTCCGGTCGGCCCGGGGCGGCTCGTGCGGGTGGGGTCGGGTCGGGTCGGGTCGGGTCGGGTGGTGCGCGCGTCATGCGAGAGGTGGATGCGCATCCACCCGTCGTATGACGTACCGCAGCAGGCGGCGGGGCGGGCGGCTGGGCGGGCCGGCGGGCGGGCCGGCGGGTCGCGCCCCCGGCGGCGAGCGTCATGCGCACCGTGGATGCGCATCCACCCGTCGTATGACGTCCCGCGGCGGCGGGCGGGCGGCTGGTCGCGGGCGGGCGGCGGGGCGGGTCGCGAGCGAGGTCTGGGGCGGGCGACCGTGCGCTCAGGCGAAGGTCTGGACGAGGGTGCGGTCGCCGGTGTCGACGTCGGCGAGGGCGCCGTTGACGAGCGGGAGGAAGGGCTGCACGTGGCCGATCTCCACGTCGAGGACGACCGGGAGGTCGAGCATCCCGAGGGCGTCCTTGACCGCCTCGGCCTGGGTCAGGTGCTCGGCGGCGGGGGCGGAGGTGCGCCCGACGAGGATGCCGGTGGCGTGGTCGAACCACCCGGCCAGGCGCAGGCCGTGCAGCGCGCGGGCGACGTCGTAGGCGCCGTGCTCGGCGGCCTCGACGTAGACGACGAGGCCGTCGTCGGCGTGGGCCTCGCCGAAGCCGCGCACGTCGGCGTACGCCGTGCCCGCCAGTGGGCTCAGCACCTCCAGGCAGCCGCCGACCAGGCGCCCGGAGAAGGAGGCCTCTCCCCCGCCCAGCAGCGACCAGCCGCCCTCGTCGGACAGGGTCATGTGGTCGACGCCGGGCTCGGCGACGTAGTCGTCCCAGCCGTCGGCGCGGTAGCGGCCCGGGCTCGTCTGGGTGAGGGGGCCGGTGGCGGAGGCGACGTCGACCCAGTGCAGCAGACCGTCGGGGGCGGCGTAGGGGGTGTCCATGAGGTTCCAGCCGTGCAGGGTCGCCCAGCCCAGCCGGGTGGTGAGCGGCAGCAGCACGGTGTCGAGGTCGCTCCACCCGACCACCCAGGTGGGCTCGGCGCGCTCGACGGCGGCCCAGTCGAGCTCCTCGAGCAGGTCGATGGCCAGCTCGCCGCCCCACGGCGGCACGACGGCGCGGATCGCGGGGTCGGTGAGCATCGCGCCGAGCTCGGCCGCGCGCCGGGCGCGCGGGGCGGAGGTGACCGACGAGCCGTCGAGGCAGTCGCCGAGCACCACCTCGAAGCCGCGCTCGCGCAGCGAGGCCACGGCGGCGTCGAGGCGCGGGCGCAGCGGGCCCGCCACCCCCGAGGAGGGAGCGGTCACGCCGATCGTGTCGCCGGGCCGCAGGGGCGTGGGGTAGCGCATGGCCTCACCCTGCCACGCGGCCCGACGAGCGCCCTGCGGGCGGGGCGAGCGCAGCGCGGGAGGAGCGGCTGCCGTACTCACCGGACGTCACCGGACGTCACGCGAGGCGAGGACGCGATGCCACGGCTGGCATGACGCAGCTCCCGCGACCGGACGGCGGCGACCTCAGCCGAGCAGCCCCCCGAGCACGTCGCGCACCTGCTCGAGACCGGCCCGGATCTCGGCGTACGACGTCGACAGCGGCGACAGCCCCAGGCGCAGGCCGCCGGGGTCGCGGTAGTCGGGGATGACGTCGCGGCGCCACAGCTCGGTGGTGACCTCGCGCATCCGCTCGTGCACCAGGGTGACGTGGCCGCCGCGCAGGGCGGGGTCGCGCGGGGTGGCCACGCCCACGCCGAGCGGCGCGAGCAGGTCGTCGGCCAGGTCGAGGGCGTAGCCGGTAAGCCCCACCGACTTCTCGCGCACCGCGGCGATGCCGACCCGGTCGAGCAGCTCGAGCATGTCGCGCACCGGCTGCATGCCGACCACCGGCGGCGTGCCCGACAGCATCCGGCGGATGCCGTCGGCCGGGCGGTAGGTCGGGCCCATGAGGAAGGGGTCGTGCGCACCGATCCAGCCCTGCAGCGGCTGCTCGATCTCGGCGAGCAGCCGCTCGGCGACGTAGACGAAGGCCGGCGACCCGGGGCCGCCGTTGAGGTACTTGTAGGTGCAGCCCACCGCGAGGTCGGCGTCCCAGCCGTCGAGCTCCACCGGCACCGAGCCCACCGAGTGGCTGAGGTCCCACAGCACGAGCGCGCCCGCGTCGTGCGCGAGGCGGGTCAGCGTCGCACCGTCGGCGAGGTACGCCGAGCGGTAGGCCACGTGGCTGAGCACGACGAGCGCCGTACGCTCCCCCACCGCCTCGGCCAGCAGCTCCTCGCTCACCCCGAGCGCGGTGTCGACCTCGACCCAGCGCAGGGTCAGCCCGCACTCGCGGGCCACGCCCTCGGCGAGGTAGCGGTCGGTGGGGAAGTTGTCACGGTCGACCACGATCTCGTCGCGGCCCGGACGCAGCGCCACCGCGGCGCGCATCGCCTTGTAGAGCAGCACGGTCGTGGAGTCGCCGATGGTGGTCTGGCCCGCAGCGGCGCCCAGGCAGGTGCGGGCGATGTCGTCGCCGACGCGCTGCGGCAGGTCGAACCAGTCCTCGTCCCAGCCGCGGATCAGCCGCCCGCCCCACTCGTGGTCGACGAAGCCGGCGAGACGGGCGCCGGTGACGGCGAGGGGACGGCCCAGGGAGTTGCCGTCGAGGTAGACCAGCGGGCTGCTCGCGCCGACGAAGCGGTCGCGGTGGTCGGCCAGCGGGTCGGCGGCGTCACGGGGGGCGGGGTCGAGGTCGCTCACGGCGCATGTCTACACGCGCGCCCGCCCCGGGCCCGGCACCGACCCGGCGCGCCCGGCTAGGTTCGGGGTCGTGGAGATCCGCGAGCTGACCCCCGACGACTGGGAGGGCGAGGCCGCCCTGGCCGAGGAGGCCTTCGGCGCTCCGCCGGCCGGCAGCCCGCCCCGCACGCGCCCCGCCGAGCCGCCGCCGGGTCGCCACGGCTGGGGCGCTGTCGACGGCGGCCGGCTCGTGGCCAAGGTGGTCGCGCTCGAGCAGGCGTCGTGGTGGGGCGGGGTCGAGCTCGCCACCTGCGGCATCGCCGGTGTGGCCGTCGCCGCCGAGCACCGCTCCGGCGGGCTGCTCGCCGCGGTCATGGCCCCGCTCCTCGCCCAGGCCGCCGAGCGCGGCGCGGTCCTCTCGACGCTCTACCCCACCGCCCCCGGCATCTACCGCTCGCTGGGCTGGGAGCTGGTCGCCGCCCTCGACCGGGTCACCCTGCCGACGGCCTCGTTGTCGCGCGTGCGCCCGCCCGTGGGCGTGACCACGCGGCGCGCCGAGGTGGGCGACGTGCGCGCGGTGCAGGAGCTGTACGCCGCCTGGGCCGCGGCGCAGAACGGTCCGCTGACCCGCACCGGCCCGCGCTTCGACCGGCCCGACACCGAGATCCACGCCGACCGCGGCGCGACCACCCTGGCCGTCGACACCGCGGGGCGCGTGGTCGGCTACGCGAGCTGGTCGCGCCACGGCGGCTATGGCCCCGACGGCGTGCTCGAGGTGCACGACCTCCTCGCCGTCAGCGCCGACGGCTACCGCGCGCTGTGGCAGGTGCTGGCCAGCTCCGCCTCCGTCGCCCCCACCCTCGCGCTGCGCACCTCCGGCGCCGACCCCGCGCGGCTCCTCCTGCCCGGCGTCACCTGGTCACCCGACCCCGCCGCCCACCACCCCTACATGCTGCGCGTGCACGACGTCGCCGGCGCCCTCACCGCTCGACGCCTCGCCCTTCCCGACGGGGTGAGCCCGCGGGGCGCGGCCGGGGTCGCGTCCGGGGCCGGGGTCGGGGTCGGGGTCGGGGCCGGGGTCGGGGGCGGGGTCGGGTCCGGGGGCGGGGCCGGGACTGCCGGGCCAGGTGTCGCGATCGACCTCGCCGTGGCCGGCGACCGGCTCGGCGCCGACGGTCGCTACCGGCTCACGCTCGGCGACGGGCCGGGCCGCTGCGAGCGGCTGGCCACCGGTGCGGTCGCGGGCGGTGCGCCGGGCGGGGTCGACATACCGACCCTCACGCCGCAGGGACTGGCCCTCCTCTTCGCGGGCGCGCAGACCTGCGCCAACCTGCGCATGCTCGACCACCTCACCGGGCTCGGCCACCACGACGCGCTGCTCGACCTGCTGCTCGCAGGCCGTCCGCTGCACGTGCGCGACTACTTCTGAGCCACCAGCCCGGTCCGGTGCGCAACGGCGCAATTGCGCCGGTTCAGCAACCCACGCGACCCACCACCAGCACCAGCCGCGCAAACCACCCACCCGACCCCCAGCACCACCGCGCAATTGCGCCACTTCAGCAACCCACGCGACCCACCACCAGCACCAGCCGCGCAAACCACCCACCCGACCCCCAGCACCACCACGCAATTGCGCCACTTCAGCAACCCACGCGACCCACCGCCAGCACCAGCCGCGCAAACCCCCCACCCGACCCCCGGCACCGCCACGCAATTGCGCCGCTTCAGCAACCACGCGACCGACGGCGACCGCGGGTCAGGGCCGGCGCCGCAGCGCCCGACCCACCGCCAGCCCGACGGCGACGCCGAGCAGGGTCTCCACGGCGCGGTCGAGCAGCAGGGTGCCGACGGGCACCGGGCTGGCCAGGTGCACCATCAGCAGCGCCAGCGGCGTGATGGCGACCAGGGCGAGGGCGTAGTTGCGCCCGACGAGCAGCTCCGCGGTCACCTGCAGCGCCACCACCACCAGCACGAGGCCCAGCCCCTCGAGGTCGAGGCCGAGCAGGGCCGCGGCGACCAGCAGACCGACGCCCGTGCCGAGGAGGCGGTGCAGCCCCCGCACGGCCTGGGCCCGCGGGTCGCGCGCGGCGAGCGGCACCACGGCCGAGACCATCGCCCAGTACGGGTGGCCGATGCCGGTCGCGGTGGCGAGCGCACCGGCCAGCGCCACGCCGAGGGCGGCCCGCAGCGCGTGACGTCGTACGTCGGTCGGCGCGACCCGGGTGGCCGCGACCACCGTCGCACCCCCTGTCGCACCCGCCGTCGCACCCGCCGCCGCACGCGCCACCGTGTGCGCACCCGTGCCGGGCCTACCAGCGGCGCGCGACCCGCCCCGCCTGGCGCGCACCGTCGCCCCGAGACCGCCCACGACCACAGCGAGCGCGGCGGACGCCGCCGCCACGCCCAGAGCGACCGGCACATCGCTCGCCGTGGAGGGCACCGAGGCGGTGGCGCCGAAGGCGAAGACGAGGAAGAGCGCCCCGGGCGGGTGCCAGGCGTGGCGGTCCGAGAGCGTGGAGCCGAGTGCGGCCACACCGGCCGCGAGCGGCACGGCCAGCCAGGCGCGCTGCGGGGACGTCGCCACGACCGTGCCGAGCCCGACGGCGAGCACCAGGAGCGTCGCGAGCGTGAGCTGCATGCGGCGCCGCTCGGCGCCGCCGCGGTCGCGGGCGTAGAGCGCGGCGAAGGCACCGAAGGTGGCGTAGAGCGCCCACTCGAGACGACCCGCGGCCAGCAGCACGAGCAGCGGCACGAGGATCGAGACCCCCGCGCGGGCCGCGACGCGGTGCGCGCCGTCGTGGGGTCCGAGGGCGAGGAGCTGGTCGCGCAGCCGGCCACCGCCACCGCCACGGGGCCGGCTCGGCGTCGTCGTGGGCGGGCGAGAGGGCTCGGTCGTCACGTCAGGCACTCCTGGTCCAACCGTCGGGGCCCCGCCACCTTCCCGCCGGCTTCCACTGGGTTGAGATCGGGGCGATGGTGCCCGCGACGCCCGGTGACCCGCCCGGGGTCGGGCTGGAGGGCGCCCGAGCCCGTCGGGTGGCTCACGGCTGGCTCACTGGTAGCTCACGAACCTCACCGCGGGCCGGATCGCGTGCACCTCGCGCGGGCCCATCAGGTCGACGTCCTCGTCGTAGAAGAGCTTGAAGCCGCGACGGAACTGCTGCGGACGCACGACCGCGCGGTAGGTCGCGAGCTTCTCGCGGGGCGCGCCGAAGCCGTCGACGTGCTGCACCGTCGCCAGCTCCCGGCGCGACGTGACGGCCGCAATGTCGCGCACCATGTCGGTGCGGAACTGGTGGAGCACGTAGAGCTTCTGCGGCAGCTCCCAGCGGCGCACCAGCCCGGCCAGCCAGGCCGAGGTGCGGTCGACCTCCTGGGAGCCGACGCTGCCGATGACCCGCCCGGGCACCTCGCGGCGCCCCATCCGCCACTCGGGGTCGAGGGCGAGCCCGACGTGCGGCTGGCGCAGCGCCCACTCCCAGCGGCGGGCGGTGTCGAGGAAGCCGGTGCGGCCCGGCTGGAGGTCGAGCAGCAGCAGCGCGTCGTGCCGGCGCGCCGCGGCGACCCAGCGCTCCACCTCGGCGCGCGGCACGTCGTGGGCGTAGTCGCCGTCGTCACCCGGCCCGGCGTCGGCGATGGTCACGATGAGCTCGTAGACCGGCTGCACGGGCGAGCCGGGGCGGGCGAAGGGCCGCGCCGCGGCGTCGAGGCGCTCGCGCACCTGCTCGGGCGCTCCTTCCCCGAGCACCCCGAGGGCGGGGGTCTGCGCCGTGCCGTAGTAGGCCACCAGGAAGTCGTCGGCGCCGAAGACGCGGCGCGTGCCGTTGGGCAGCAGCGTCGCGGCGTTGGCGGCCCGCACCTGCTCCGGCGTACGCCGGTCGCCGCGGCCGCCGCCCGGGCCCGGCCCCGGCCCCGCACCGGGGCGCCCGACGCCCTCGGCGACCGGGGCCGGGTCGTCACCCGCGAGCCACCGCGGCAGGTGGGTCACCAGGCCCGCGGCGAGCACCAGCGCGACCAGCCCGGCGAGGGCGCCGAGCAGCGCCCGGCGCTCGCTCGGCGCCCGTCGCGGGACGCTCACGCGGCTCAGCCGGTGACGGCGCCGTGCGCGGCGGAGGCGACGGTGCGGGCGTACTTGCCCAGCACGCCGCGGGTGTACTTCGGCTCGCGGGGCGCCCAGCCCTCCTTGCGCGACTCCCAGTCGTCGCCCTGCTCGACCTCGAGGCTGCGGTTGAGCACGTCGAGGGTGATCCGGTCGCCGTCGCGCACGAAGGCGATCGGGCCGCCGTCGACGGCCTCGGGGGCGACGTGGCCGACGCAGAGGCCGGTCGTGCCGCCGGAGAAGCGGCCGTCGGTGAGCAGCAGGACGTCCTTGCCCAGGCCGGCGCCCTTGATGGCGCCGGTGATGGCGAGCATCTCGCGCATGCCGGGGCCGCCCTTGGGGCCCTCGTAGCGGATGACGACCACGTCGCCGGCGGTGATCTGCCCGGCGGTGAGGGCGTCCATGGCGGCGCGCTCGCCGTCGAAGACGCGGGCGGTGCCGGTGAAGACCGACTCGTCGAAGCCGGCCGACTTCACGACGGCGCCCTCGGGCGCCAGCGAGCCCTTGAGGATGGTGAGCCCGCCGGTGGCGTGGATCGGGCGGTCGAGACGGCGGATGACGTCGTCGTCGAGGGCCGGCGGTGCGAGGGCCTCGAGGTTCTCGGCCATGGTCCGGCCGGTGACGGTGAGGCAGTCGCCGTGCATGAGGCCCGCGTCGAGCAGCGCCTTCATGACCACCGGGATGCCGCCGATCTTGTCGACGTCGTTCATGACGTAGCGGCCGAAGGGCTTGAGGTCGGCCAGGTGCGGGACCTTGTCGCCGATGCGGTTGAAGTCGTCGATGGTCAGCGGCACCTCGGCCTCGCGGGCGATGGCCAGCAGGTGCAGCACGGCGTTGGTGGAGCCGCCGAGGGCCATGACGACGGTGATGGCGTTCTCGAAGGCCTCCATGGTCATGATCTGGCGCGCCGTGATCCCGCGGCGCAGCATCTCGACCACGGCCTCGCCGGAGCGGTGGGCGAAGCCGTCACGGCGCCGGTCGACGGCCGGCGGGGCGGCCGAGCCGGGTAGCGACATGCCGAGGGCCTCGCCGACGGCGGCCATCGTGTTGGCGGTGTACATGCCGCCGCAGGCGCCCTCGCCGGGGCAGATGGCCCGCTCGATGCGGTCGACCTCCTCGCGGGTGATCTTGCCGGCCAGGCAGGCGCCGACGGCCTCGAAGGCGTCGATGATCGTGACGTCGTTGCCGTCGACCTGCCCGGGCATGATCGAGCCGGCGTAGAGGAACACCGAGGCCAGGTCGAGGCGGGCCGCGGCCATCATCATGCCCGGCAGCGACTTGTCGCAGCCGGCCAGCAGCACCGAGCCGTCGAGGCGCTCGGCCATCATCACGGTCTCCACCGAGTCGGCGATGACCTCGCGGGAGACCAGCGAGAAGTGCATGCCCTCGTGGCCCATGGAGATGCCGTCGGAGACCGAGATCGTGCCGAACTCCAGCGGGTAGCCGCCGGCGGCGTGCACGCCGTTCTTGACCGCCTTGGCCAGCCGGTCGAGCGAGAGGTTGCAGGGGGTGATCTCGTTCCAGCTCGACGCCACGCCGATCTGGGGCTTCTCCCAGTCGTCGTCGCCCATGCCGACCGCGCGGAGCATGCCGCGCGAGGCCGCTCTCTCGAGGCCGTCGGTGACGTCGCGGGAGCGGGGCTTCAGGTCCGGCTGGTCGTCCATGCCGAGCAGCCTACGTCCGCCGCGGCGTTGCGCCCGTCACCGTCCCGACCTGCGTACGCCGGGCCTTCACACCCGCGACACACGCGCGGCCTACCCTGCTGCGGTGACGACTCCCGCGACCCCGCCCGAGCCCGCCGGCACGACCCCGGTCGACTGGTCGGCGCACGCCGCCGTGCTCTTCGACCTCGACGGCGTGATCACCCCGACCGCCGAGGTGCACATGCGCGCCTGGTCGGAGATGTTCAACGCCTTCCTGTCCGAGCACCGCTCCGAGGACGCCGCGGGCGACTGGTCGGCCTACACCGAGGCCGACTACTTCGCCCACGTCGACGGCAAGCCCCGCTACGACGGCGTGCGCGACTTCCTGGCCTCGCGCGGCATCGCGCTGCCCGAGGGCGAGGCCACCGACTCCGGCGCCCCCGACCGGGCGCCCACGGTCAAGGGCCTGGGCAACCGGAAGAACGACGCCTTCAACGCCGTGCTCGCACGCGACGGCGTCTCCGCCTTCCCGGGCTCGGTGGCGCTGCTCGACCACCTGCGCGACCTCGGCACGCCGCTGGCCGTCGTGTCCTCCTCGGCCAACGCCCCCGCCGTGCTGGAGGCCGCCGGACTGGCCGACCGCTTCGGGACCGTCGTGTCCGGCGCGGTGGCCGAGGAGCTCGGCCTGCCGGGCAAGCCGGCCCCCGACACCTTCGTTCACGCCGCCACCGTGCTGGGCGCCGAGCCGGGCTCGGCCGTGGTGCTCGAGGACGCCGTGTCCGGCGTGCGCGCCGGCGCGGCCGGCGGGTTCGCGGTCGTGGTCGGCGTCGACCGCGGCGCCGGCGCCGAGGTGCTCACCGGCGCCGGGGCCACGCTGGTCGTCGCCGACCTCGCCGAGCTGGTCCCGTGAGCGCGCGCACCCCCGGGCAGGGACAGACCCAGGGCAGCCACGGCCGCCACGTCGCGGCCGACCCAGTCGACCGCAGCCGCTTCCCCGTCGACCCGTGGCGCCTGGTCGAGCGCGCCTACGACCCCGACGACCTCGGGGTCACCGAGACCCTCTTCACCGTCGCCAACGGCTACCTCGGCATGCGCGGCAACCCCGCCGAGGGCCGCGACGCCTACGCCCACGGCACCTTCGTCAACGGCTTCCACGAGACCTGGCCGATCCGCCACGCCGAGGCGGCGTTCGGCTTCGCCCGCACCGGCCAGACCATCGTCAATGTGCCCGACGCCAAGCTGATGAAGCTCTACGTCGACGACGAGCCGCTCACCATCGGCACCGCCGACCTCGAGCACTACGAGCGCAGCCTCGACTTCCGCGACGGCGTCCTGCGCCGCTCGCTGGTGTGGCGCACCCCCTCGGGCAAGCGGGTCAGGGTCGAGTCGTCCCGCATGGTCTCGATGACCCAGCGCCACCTCGCGGTGATGACCTTCGAGGTCACGATGCTCGAGGGCGACGCCCCGATCGTGATCTCCTCGCAGGTGCTCAACCGCCAGGACGGCAAGGACGAGTACCACGTCTCCTCGCAGTCGATGGGCGAGGGCGTCGACCCGCGCAAGGCGGCGTCGTTCGACGACCGGGTGCTGCTGCCGCGGCTCAGCTACGCGCGCCACGACCGGATGATGCTCGGCTACATGTGCGCCAACTCCAAGATGACCATCGCGGTCGGCGCCGACCACCGGCTGGAGTCGGAGGACGAGCCCGAGGTGATCCTGCGCGACGACGAGGACCTCACCAAGATGGTCTTCCGCGTCGAGGCCCGCGAGGGCCGCACCGTGCGCCTGGAGAAGACGGTGGCCTACCACACCTCGCGCGGCGTGCCCGTGCGCGAGCTGGCCGACCGCTGCGACCGCACCCTCGACCGCGCCGCGCTGCACGGCGTGGCCCACTACCACGCCGAGCAGCGCGCGTGGTTCGACCGGTTCTGGTCGGCCGCCGACGTCGAGGTGGAGGCCGCCGACGGCACCGACGTCGAGGAGACGCTCGCCACCCAGCAGGCGATCCGCTTCAACCTCTTCTCCCTGGCCCAGGCCAGCGCGCGCGCCGACCAGCAGGGCGTGCCGGCCAAGGGGGTGACCGGCTCGGGCTACGAGGGGCACTACTTCTGGGACTCCGAGATCTACGTCGCGCCCTTCCTCACCTACACCCAGCCCCACCTGGCCCGGAACCTGCTGCACTTCCGCACCCGGATGCTGCCCGCCGCGCGCCACCGGGCCCGCGAGATGGCGCAGAGCGGCGCGCTCTTCCCGTGGCGCACCATCAACGGCGAGGAGGCCTCGGCCTACTACGCCGCCGGCACCGCCCAGGTCCACATCGACGCCGACGTCTCCTACGCCCTGACGCAGTACGTCGCGGCCACCGGCGACACCGGCTTCCTCGTGCGCGACGGCATCGACGTGCTCGTCGAGACCTCGCGGATGTACGTCGACCTCGGCTTCTGGCGCAGCAACGGCTCGCTGTCGTTCCACATCCACGGCGTGACCGGCCCCGACGAGTACACGACGGTCGTCAACAACAACCTCTTCACCAACGTCATGGCGCGCTACAACCTCGAGCAGGCCGTGGCCGCCGTCGAGCTGCTGCGCGCCGAGCACCCCGTCGAGCACGCACGCCTGGTGGGCCGGCTGCACCTCGGCGACGACGAGGTCGAGGAGTGGCGCCGCTGTGCGGCCGGCATGCACATCCCCTTCGACGAGGGCCTGGGCATCCACCCGCAGGACGACTTCTTCCTCGACCGGGAGGTCTGGGACCTCTCGCGCACCCCCGACGAGCTGCGCCCGCTGCTGCTGCACTACCACCCGCTGGTGATCTACCGCTTCCAGGTGCTCAAGCAGGCCGACGTCGTGCTCGCGCTCTTCCTCCAGGGCGACCGCTTCACCGCGGCCGAGAAGCGCGCCGACTTCGAGTACTACGACCCGATCACCACCGGCGACTCCACGCTGTCTGCGGTCGTGCAGTCGGTGATGGCCGCCGAGGTGGGCTACCACGAGGTCGCGTTCCAGTACTTCCTGCAGTCGCTCTACGTCGACCTGTGCAACCTGCACGGCAACACCGTCGACGGCCTGCACATCGCCTCGACCGGCGGCGTGTGGAGCGCGCTGGTCTTCGGCTTCGGCGGCATGCGCGACCGCGGTCCGCGGCTGTCCTTCGACCCGCGGCTGCCCGACGCCTGGGGCCGGCTGCGCTTCGCGGTCACCTGGCGCGGCACCCGGGTGCGCGTGGAGCTCACCGAGGCCGCGATCAGCTTCACCCTCGACGGCGACGACGCCCCCGACGTGGAGATCGCGGTCGCGGGCCGCGAGCACGTCGTGCGCGCCGGCGCCCCGCTCGTGGTCGCGCTCGACGGCCACGGCGACCGGCTCTCGGGCCACCTGGGCGACGAGCCGCAGCTCGGTGGGGTGCGCTCCGACGGCACCCGCATCACCGCCGGGGTGCCCGACCCGATCTCCTTCGAGGACCCGACCTACGCCGAGATCCTCGCCGAGGAGGAGGAGCTGCCCGCGATCGGGCCGCACGTCCCGCAGAGCTGACCGGGCGCACGTCACCCGGTCGGGCCTGCCGACTCGGTGCACACCCGTGCATGATGTGCACCGACCGATCCGCACGCACGCGGCCCCGCGCCCCCGGCGCGGCCACGAGAGGTGAGAAGTGAGCAAGCGACTCAAGCACGACCTGACCTACGACGCCCCCCTGGCCGAGGTGGCCGCGATGCTGGCCGACAAGTCCTTCCGCGAGGAGGTCTGCGACTACCAGCGGGTGCTCTCGCACACCGTCACGGTCACCCCCAAGGGCGACCGGCCCGAGGACGGCATGGAGGTCGTCATCGACCAGGTGCAGCCGGCCAAGGGCCTGCCCTCTTTCGCCACCAAGCTCGTCGGCGACGAGATCAACATCGTGCAGACCGAGTCGTGGAGCACGATCGACCGCGGCGCCGTGCTCGTGACCATCCCGGGCAAGCCCGGCGAGATGAAGGGCACCGCCACCCTGCGCGAGGCCGGCGGGGTCACCACCGAGACCGTCGACCTGGAGATCAAGGTCGGCATCCCGCTGGTCGGCGGCAAGATCGAGGGCCTGGTCAGCGACATGCTCCTCAAGGCGCTCAAGGCCGAGAACAAGGTCGGCCGGGAGTACCTCGCCCGCTGACCGGGGCCGCCCCGGTCGCTCAGTCGCGGCCGGGGTCGCGGCCGGGGGCACCTCGGGGTCCGTCGCCCGCGTCGGGTGCCTGGGCGGCCCGCGCGTCGTCGCCGGCGACCGCCTCACCCGCGGTCTCCTCGGCGGCCCGGTCGGAGCGGCGCCGCAGCGCCACGACCACGCCGAGCACCAGGAAGGGCCCGAAGGCCAGCGCCACGGTGAGCGCCTGCTCCACCGGGTGCAGGGCGCCCAGGTGCAGCGCCACCAGCCACACGGTGGCGGTATCGGCGGTCGGCGCGAGGGCTGCGGTGCTCATCACGCCCCATTCTCACCTCCCCGGGTGAGACCGGGATGACGTGGGGCGTCCGGGGCGTTAGTCCTCGTGACCGACCGCACCCGACGCACAGGAGCTGACACCACCGTGGCCGACCTCTTCGACTCCCTCACCGTGAAGAACTGGGAGCTCCCCAACCGCCTCGTGATGGCGCCGCTCACCCGCAACCGCGCCGAGGGCACCGTGCCCGGTGACCTCAATGTGGAGTACTACGCCCAGCGCGCCTCCGCCGGCCTCATCATCACCGAGGGCAGCCAGCCCAGCGCCCACGGCCAGGGCTACCTCAACACCCCCGGCTTCCACACCGCCGAGCAGCTCGCCGGCTGGAAGCGCGTCGCCGAGGCCGTGCACGCCGGCGGCGGCCGCATCGTCGCCCAGCTCATGCACGCGGGCCGCGTCGCGCACCCCGACAACACCGGCGGCCAGGAGCTGATCGCGCCGAGCGCGATCGCCACCCCCGACGAGATGTTCACCGCCGAGGGCATGAAGCCCTCGCCCACCCCGCGCGCCATCGAGACCGACGAGATCGCCTCGGTCGTGCAGGAGTACGTCGACGCCGCCCGCGGCGCGATCGACGCCGGTCTCGACGGTGTCGAGGTCCACGCCGCCAACGGCTACCTCATCCACCAGTTCCTGGCCCCGGGCTCCAACCACCGCGAGGACGCCTACGGCGGCTCGCCGGATAACCGTGCCCGCTTCGCCATCGAGGTCACCCGCGCCGTGGCCGCCGAGATCGGCGCCGACAAGGTCGGCATCCGCATCTCGCCGGCCCACAACATCCAGGGCTGCACCGAGACCGACCCCGCCGACGTCGAGGCCACCTACACCGCGCTCGTGCAGGCCATCGCCCCGCTGGGCCTGGCCTACCTGAGCTTCCTCGCCGACCCCGAGCTCGACCTGATCCAGGGTCTGCGCAAGGAGTTCGGCGGCGTGGTCATCGCCAACGACGGCTTCGGCACCGTCACCACCAAGGAGGACGCGCAGCGCATCCTCGACCAGGACCTCGCCGACGCCGTGGCCGTGGGCCGGCTCTTCATCGCCAACCCCGACCTGCCGCGCCGCTGGCAGACCGACGCCCCGCTGAACGAGCCGAACCCCGACACGTTCTACGGCGGCGGCGCCGAGGGCTACACCGACTACCCCGCCCTCGAGGCCTGAGCCTCCGACTCCCCTGCGGGTCGACCCAGGGCTCGCACCAGGGCCCGACGCAGCACGAGGCCCCACCGGTCGTCCGGTGGGGCCTCGTGGCGTCTGCGGGCGCGCGCGCCGGGGCTCAGCCCATGTAGGGGTAGCGGTAGTCGGTCGGCGGCACGAAGGTCTCCTTGATCGAGCGCGGCGAGGTCCAGCGCAGCAGGTTGACCGCGGCGCCGGCCTTGTCGTTGGTGCCGCTCGCGCGCCCGCCGCCGAAGGGCTGCTGGCCCACCACCGCGCCGGTGGGCTTGTCGTTGACGTAGAAGTTGCCGGCCGCGAAGCGCAGCTCCTCGCGGGCCCAGGCGATGGCCGCGCGGTCCTGGGAGATGATCGCGCCGGTGAGGGCGTAGGGGGCGAAGGACTCCATCTGGTGCACGACCGACTCGAAGTCGGCGTCGTCGTAGACGTGCACGACGAGGATGGGGCCGAAGTACTCGGTCGAGAACATCTCGTCGGTGGGGTCGGTCGACTCCACGACCGTGGGACGCACGAACCACCCGGTGGAGTCGTCGGTCTGGCCGCCGGCGATCACCGTGAGGTGCGGGGTCTCCTGGGCGCGGGCGATGGCAACGCGGTGCTTGGCGAAGGCCCGGTCGTCGATGACGGCGCCCATGAAGTGGGAGAAGTCGGTGGGGTCGCCGACGCTGATCGCCTCGACCTCGGCCACCAGGTCGTCCTTGATCCGGTCCCACGCCGAGCGGGCGACGTAGGCGCGCGAGGCCGCCGAGCACTTCTGGCCCTGGAACTCGAAGGAGCCGCGGATCAGCGCGGTGCGCAGCACGTCGGGGTCGGCCGAGGGGTGGGCGACCACGAAGTCCTTGCCGCCGGTCTCGCCGACGATGCGGGGGTAGGAGCGGTAGCCCGCGATGTTCTCCCCCACCGTGCGCCACAGGTGCTGGAAGGTGGGGGTCGAGCCGGTGAAGTGGATGCCGGCGAGATCGCGGTGGGCCAGGGCCACCTCGGAGACCTCCAGGCCGTCGCCGGGGAGCATGTTGATGACGCCCGGCGGCATGCCGGCCTCCTCGAGCAGCTCCATGGTCAGCGACGCCGCCAGCTGCTGGGTCGGCGAGGGCTTCCACAGCACGGTGTTGCCCATCAGAGCCGGCGCGGTCGGCAGGTTGCCGGCGATGGCGGTGAAGTTGAAGGGGGTGATCGCGTAGACGAAGCCCTCGAGGGGGCGGTGGTCGGTGCGGTTCCAGATGCCCGGGGAGTTGGCGATGGGCTGGTCGGTGAGGATCTGCTTGGCGTAGTGCACGTTGAAGCGCCAGAAGTCGATGAGCTCGCAGGCGCTGTCGATCTCGGCCTGGAAGGCGGTCTTCGACTGCCCCAGCACGGTGGCGGCGTTGATGCGCTGGCGCCACGGACCGGCGAGCAGGTCGGCGGCCTTGAGGATCACCGCGCAGCGCTCGTCGAAGGCCATCGCACGCCAGGCGGGAGCGGCGTCCTGGGCGGCGGTGATCGCGGCCTCGGCGTCGGCGCGGGTGCTGTTGCGGGTCACGCCCAGCACGTGCTGGTGGTCGTGGGGCTGCACGACGCGGATCTCGGCCCCGCCGCCGGGGCGCGCCTCGCCGCCGATGTGGGCGGGCAGGTCGCGCTGCTCCGACTCCAGCCGCGCGATCTCGGCCTGGAGCGCCTCGCGCTCCGCCGATCCGGGCGCGTAGGTGAGGTTGGGCTCGTTGACGGGTGCCGGCGGGAAGGTGAGGGCGTCCATGGGCGCGACTCTAACGAGGCCGTGCCCCGGGCTCCGAGTCACGGCCCCCTCCCCCCGCGGGGGTCAGAGCAGGTGGGCGATCTCCTGGGTGGCGTACCACGCGAGGTCGTCGTCGTCCGGCGCGTCGTCGACGGGGTCGACGTGGGCCGAGGCGACGGTGCGCCAGGGCACGTCGGCGGCGACGTCGACCAGCGTCGGGTCGTCGCCGGCGACGGGCTCGACCGCGGGCACGTCGACGGCGAGCACCACGCGGCGCGGCCGGTCGGCGGGGGTGAGCAGCGTGCGCGACGTGGCGGCGGCGGCCATGAGGGCGGCGTACTCCCAGCCCTCCTCGTCGCCGTCGGGCCACTCCGCGCGCAGCGCCTCGGTCACCGCGTGGGCGCGCAGCGGGCCCTCGAGGCGGCCCGCGGCGACGAGGGCGGCGAGCGAGGAGGACGTGAGCGGCACGTAGGCGCGGATGGCGCCGGAGCGCGGGCTCACGACTCCTCCCCCGCGGGGCCGTCGGGCGGGCCGTCGAGCGGGCCGGCGGACGGTCTGGTGGGCGGGGTCGCGCCGCCGGTGGGGCGGCTGCTCGCGGGCCGGGTGACCCTGCGGGCCGACCGGGGGGCCGTCGTGCCGGCGGCGCCGCGACGGCGACCCCGTGGCACACGCGAGCGGGCGCCGGTGACGGTGTCGAGCAGCTCGTCGAGGGCCTCGGAGAGGCACTGGCCGAGGACCTCGGCGTCGGGGACCTTGTCGCGGTCGGCGGTGATGCCGTAGTAGACGCCGCCGTCGTAGGAGGTCACACCGAAGGCGAGGGTCTGGCCCGGCGGGAGCGGCGGCACGGGGTAGGTCGCCTGCATGCGGGCGCCCGCGGCGTAGAGCGGCGACTGCGGGCCCGGCACGTTGGTGATCGTGAGCTGCGCACCCCGGCGGGTCTCGGCCGCGGCCACGCGGCTGCCGATGGCGTGGAAGGTCGACGGGGCGAAGCCCGCGATCCCGGCCAGCCGGTTGGCGGCGACGCTGCGGCCGGTCTCCTGGTGGGAGAGGAAGGAGTAGCTCAGCTGGTGCAGCCGCACGACGGGACTGGCCTCGCCCAGGGGCAGCTGCACCAGGTGGGGCGCGATCTGGCTGCCGAGGGAGGTCGCCTCGAGCTCGTGGTCGATGACCGAGACCGGCACGACGGCGCGCACCTGGCTCAGCGACCCCAGCGAGGCGCCCCGGGTCATCAGCCACGCCCGCAGGCCGCCGGCGACCGTGGCCAGGATGACGTCGTTGACCGTGCCGCCGTGCACGTCGCGGATGCGGCGGTAGTCGGCGAGCTGGGTGGTCACCGAGACCACGCGGCGCTGCTGGGAGAGCCGGCCGGCCAGCGGGGTCTCCGGGGCCTGGCCCCGCCCGGTCAGCCCGCCGACGACACGGCCGGCGCGCTCGGCCGCACCGGTGGCGGTGCGGGTCAGGGCGCCGGTGCTGCTGCGCAGGGTGTCGACCACCGTCGCGCGGTCGCGCAGGGAGTCACCGAGCGCCTCCGCCACCAGGCCCGGGGTGGAGCGGCGGGGCTCCGGCGCCCAGTCGTCGTGGCCCAGCGACTTCGGCTCCGCGGAGGAGTCGAGCAGCACCTGGGCCAGGTCGACCGTGCCGACGCCGTCCACCAGCGCCTGGTGGGACTTGTAGAGCAGGGCCACCCGGCCACCGGAGAGGCCCTCCACGAAGTAGACCTCCCACAGCGGGCGGCTGCGGTCGAGCGGGCGCGACACGATGCGGGCGACCAGCTCGCGCAGCTGGTCGAGCGAGCCGGGGCGGGGCAGCGCGGAGCGGCGTACGTGGTAGCCCAGGTCGAAGCGCTCGTCGTCGACCCACACCGGGTTGGCCAGCCAGCCCGGCACGCTCTGCACGCGCTGGCGGTAGCGCGGGACGAACGAGATCCGGTCGGCGATGAGCTCCACCAGCCGGTCGTAGTCGAAGCCCGAGTCGCCCGGCTCGAAGATCTCGACCGTCGCGTTGTGCCTCGGGGTGGTCAACGACTCCTCGGTCAGGAACGCGAGGTCCCGCGACCGCAGACGCTCACTCATCGGTGCCTCTCTGTGCTGACGGGGGTCCCTCCACCGGGACGGGGCGGGCGGGACCGGGGCCGACCCGGGCCCTCGGTGCCCCCGGCCGGGGGCGGGCTGAGGACCCGCTGAGACCGCGCTGAGGGGCTGCTGAACCCACCGGCCCGGCTCTCCCCGGAGTTGCTCGTCGTGCGATTCTGTCAGAGGCCCGTGCACCACCGGGCCGACGACCACGGCCGGCCCCCGGCCGACCTCCCCCCGGTCCGCCACGTCCCCGTCTGCGAAGGAACCCGCACCATGCGTCTGCTGGCCTCGTCCGCCGCCCTCACCTGCGTCCTGCTGCTCGCCAGCGGCTGCGGGGACGCCGAGACGGTCTCCGACGACACCCCCGGTGCGGCGACGTCGAGCGCGACGACCGGCGCCACCGAGGGCTCGGGCGCCTCGCCCTCCGGCTCCGCCTCGGAGGGCTCCGAGGAGCCGGCCGGCACCGTCGTCCCGATCACCATCGAGGGCGACACCGTCTCCCCCGAGGCCCAGCGCCTGCCCGTCTCCCTCGACGAGACCGTCACCCTCGAGATCACCGCCGACGCCCCGGGCGAGATCCACGTGCACTCCACCCCCGAGCAGGAGCTGGAGTACGACGAGGGCACCACCGACCTCGAGCTCACCTTCGAGCAGCCCGGCGTGGTCGAGGTCGAGTCCCACGACCTCGGGCTGACCATCCTGCAGCTCGAGGTCTCCTGACCGTGGCGGGCCTGACCGGCCTGCACGCCGGCCTCCAGGCGGCCCTCGCCGCCGGCGTCACCGACGACCGGGTCACCCAGGCGCACGGCATCGGCGGCGCCAAGGACCTGCCCATCTCCCCGGAGCTGGCCATCGCCGGCGCCGTGGCGGCGCTGACGGTCTCCTTCACCGTGCTCGCGGTGGCGTGGCGCAGCCCGCGCTACGACGCCGCCACGAGCGGCCGGCCGCTGCCGCTGCTCACGCGCGTGGTCGACTCCGTGCCGTGGCGCGTGGCCCTGCGCGTCGCGGGTCTCGCGGTCTTCGGCTGGGGGGCGCTCGCCGCGGTCTTCGGCCGCGACCTGCTGCTCAACCCCTTCTTCGGCATGTTCTACGTGTGGCTGTGGGTGGGGATCGTGCCCGCCTCGGTGCTGCTGGGCCCGGTCTTCAAGGCCATCAGCCCGGCCCGCACGATCAACCTGGCGCTGGCGAGGATCTCCGGCGGCGACCCCGAGGTCGGCCTGCTGCGCTACCCCGAGCGGCTCGGCTACTGGCCGGCGGCGATCGGTCTCTTCGCCTTCGTGTGGCTGGAGCTGGTCTACCCCT
The DNA here is from genome assembly GCF_023712465.1 of Nocardioides sp. P86. Classification (NCBI taxonomy): domain Bacteria; kingdom Bacillati; phylum Actinomycetota; class Actinomycetes; order Propionibacteriales; family Nocardioidaceae; genus Nocardioides; species Nocardioides sp. P86. The sequence continues at coordinate 765,705 of NZ_JAMAYE010000001.1, forward strand.
ACTCCACCGAGCTGGGGCCGGTGCGGCTGTGGGCGGCGGTCTACGTCGCGGCCATGCTCGTCGGCGGGGCGGTCTTCGGCAACGTCTGGTACGAGCGCGCCGACCCCTTCGAGGTCTACTCCAGCCTCGTCGCCAAGCTCTCGGTGTGGGGCCGGCGCGACGGGATGGTGCTGCTGCGCAGCCCGCTGGCCAACCTCGACTCCCTCGTGCCGCGTCCGGGGCTGGTGGCCGTGGTGGCGGTGCTCTTCGGGTCCACCGCCTTCGACTCCTTCCGCGACTCCCTGCGCTGGGTCTCGTTCCTGCAGAACACCGCGTGGATCGACTCCCGCTCCTGGGCGCCCGACGTGGCCAACAACATCGGCCTGGTCGTCTTCTGCGCCGGGGTCGGGGGGCTCTTCGCCCTCGGCACGATGACCACCGGCGTCGAGGAGGGCCGGTCGCGGCGGGCGCTGCCGATGCTGTTCGCCCACTCGGTGGTCCCGATCATCGTCGGCTACATCATCGCCCACTACCTGTCCTACTGGGTGGAGTACGGCCAGCAGACCCTCATCCAGGCCAGCGACCCGTTGAGCAACGGCTCCGACCTGCTCGGCACCGGCAGCTGGACGCCGAACTACTGGCTCTCCAACCACCCCACGCTGCTGGCCAACACGAAGGTCGCCGCGGTCGTGCTGGGCCACGTGCTGGGCGTGGTCGCCGCCCACGACCGGGCCATCAAGCTGCTGCCGCGACGCCACCAGCTCACCGGGCAGCTGCCGCTGCTCTTCGTCATGGTCGCCTTCACCGCCGGCGGCCTCTACCTTCTCTTCGCGGCGTGAGCCGCGACGTGGAGCGCCCCGACCGGTTCTTCGACCGGCTCGCCGAGGGCCGCTTCCTGCCCACCGACCTCACCGGCGGCGCGTGGTCGACCGCGGAGCAGCACATCAGCCCCTTCGTGGGCCTGCTGGTGCACGAGGTCGAGCGCGACGCCGCCGCCCGGGCCGCCGGCCCTGCCGACACCGCCGGTCCCGCCGGCGGCGCGCGGGCGATGACGGTGAGCCGGGTGTCGGTCGACATCCTCGGGGTCATCGGGCCCGAGGAGGTGCAGGTCGACGTCGAGGTGCTGCGCCCGGGCCGCACCATCGAGCTGGTCGAGGCCACCCTGCGCAGCGCCGGCCGGGCGGCGGCCCGCGCCCGGGTGTGGCGGCTGGCTACCGGCGACACCTCGGTCGTCGCCGGCGGGGCCGGGGAGCCGCTCCCACCGCCCCACGACCTGCCGACGCGAGCCATGACCGACGTCTGGCCGGGCGGCTACATCGCCGGCCTCGACGTGCGCGCCGCCGGGGAGGTCGAGCCCGGCCGGGGCCGGTCGTGGATCTCCACCACGGCCGCGCTCGTGGCCGGTGAGCCCGCGAGCGCCCTGGCGCGGCTGCTCGGCCTCGTCGACACCGCCAACGGGCTGGCGGTGCGCACCTCGCCGCAGGAGTGGGCCTTCCCCAACCTCGACCTCACCGTGCACCTCGTGCGCGAGCCACGGGTGGCCGACGGCGACCCGGTGTGGCTGGGCCTCGACACCACGGTGGTCTTCGGCCCCGACGGCGTCGGGCTGACCAGCAGCGTGCTGCACGACCTCCACGGACCCGTGGGCCGCGCGGCGCAGGTGCTCACCCTCCGCCCTCGCTGAGGGAGCTGAGGAAGCTGCGGGCGCTGGCGGCGCTGCGGGCGCTGCGGAGCACCGCATCGGTGGACGCACCGGTCGCCGGGTCGCGCCCGGGGCTCACCGGGTGCGTCGGCGCGCCCGCGCGCCCCGGCCCGGGCGGGGTGAGGCGTGCTCGCGCGCCACGTCAGGGACGAGGGCGTCGGCGAGCGGCGCCAGGGCGCGCACGAGCGGGGTGTCCCCCGACTCGGTGAGCGTGCGACCCGCGACGAGGGCGCGATCGACCCCGGCCCGGTCGTCGGGCAGGAAGTGCAGGCCCTCCACCCGGCCGAAGCCGGCCACCATCGCCGCGACGTCCTTCTCGCTCCAGCCGAGGGTCGACCGCATCCGGTTGACCACGACGTGGACCGGACGCCCCCCGGTGTGCTCGTGGAGCTCGGCCAGGCCGCGGGCCAGCCGCGAGAGGCCCACGGGGTCGGGCGTGCCCACCACCACGAGGGTGTCGGCCACGTCGACGGCGGCCAGGGTGAGGTGGTTGCGCCCCGGTCGCCCCGACAGCTCCGCACCGAGGTCGCCCTCGAGGCTCGCCCCGGTGTCGACCACCACCTGCGCCTGCTCCCTGCCGACCTCCAGCAGGTGCTCCAGGGCGCCGGCCCTCACCTCGGCCCAGCGGTCGGCACGCGGCAGGCCCGTCACCACCGAGAGGTGCGGCCCCAGGGAGCGCTGCACACTGGCGAACCGCTCCTCGACCATGCCCGCCGAGGCCAGTCGCGCCGCGGCGAGCAGGCCCGAGACCTCGTCGAGGATGCCCAGCTGCTGGGCCACCGCCCCTCCCTGGGGGTCGGCGTCGACCAGCACCGTGCGCGCGCCGCGCCCGGCCAGGACCGCCGCGAGACCGGCGGCGATCGTCGTACGACCCGGGGCGCCGGCGGGGCCCCACACCGTGACCACGCGGCCGGGCACCGACGGGGACGCGGGGGCCGCGGCGGGCCGGTCGCGCGCCGACTCGGGCTCCGACGGAGCGGGACGCGGCGCGGTGGGGGCCGCGGGGACCGGGTCGCCGCCGCCGGCCGGGCGTGTGGGCGGCGGCGGCTCCTCCGGCGCGGTGACCGCCTCGGGCAGGGAGTCGAGGCGCGTCTCCGGCACGATCGAGGAGATCGCGATGCGCGAGGCCCGCAGCCGGGCCGCCTCCGGGGAGTACACGGAGGGCACGACGGCGACCGGCCGCACGCCGTGGCGGCGCAGGTGGTCGACGGCGGCCAGGTCGAGGCCCGGGGAGTCCAGGCCGAGCACGGCGACGTCGGCCTGACCGGCGGCGGCCGAGGCGAGCAGGTCGTCGACGTCGACGCAGCGCTTGAGCACGACCACGCCGGGGCGGGCGTTGAGGTGCTGCAGCGCCGGGGACTCCCACGCCGCCCCGGAGGCGACGACCAGGACGACGGCGGTGCGGTCAGGCACGGGTCAGCCCCCCAGCAGCACGGTCACGACCGGGTCGCCCAGCGAGGCCAGCAGGGCGAAGTACCGGTCGGCCTGCTCGGGGCTCATCGCGAGGTCGAGACGCTGCTGGCCCGAGGCCGCGAAGCCCTCGGAGTCGGCGGCCACGCCCACCACCGAGAGGCCCTCGATGCGGCTCTCCTCGGCGTCGGCCGCTCCCGCCGCGCCGGCGTCGCCCTCCGCGAGCGCGCCGGCACCGTCGAGCACGTAGATGTCGACGACGACGCCGGGCCCGACCCCGCTCGGCACGAGCCCGGGGTCGACCGCGACGGGCACGACGCGCAGGTCGGCCTCCCCGGCCGGACCGGTGGCCCCGCGCGGCAGCAGCTCCCCCGCCCCGACCCCCCGCACCAGGGTCAGGTCGGCCGGCAGCTCCTCGTCGGCGCTCCAGTAGCGCGCGAGGTCGGTGTCGTCGGCGAAGCGCACCCGCTGCGCCTCGAGGTCGCCGGCGTCGATCCGCTCACCCGGGCCGAGGTCGTCGGCGGCCGCCCAGACCGCGACCGTCTCGTCGGCCGCGGCCAGCAGGCGCGCACCGAGCACGACGGAGCCCGCCACGATGGCCACCCCGATCCACAGCCGCGGGTCGCGCCATCCCGGTGACCGCGTGCGCTGCGCGGCGGGCGGCGCGAGGGCCGCCGACGGCTGGGGTGGTGACGGAGTGCTCCCGAGTTTCCTGGCCACGCCGCCATCATGCCCAGCGGCGCCGGAGACAGACACCGTCTCTCCACAGGTCCGGACCACCGCTCGTGCCGCGCGTCGGAGGCAGGTGCGACGATGGAGCCATGGCGTCGCCTCGCTTCCTCACCCTCGCCGACGTGGCCGAGGTGCTCAACACCTCCAGCGCCCAGGTCTACGCGCTGGTGCGCCGCGGCGACCTGCCGGCGATCAAGATCGGCGGCCGCGGCCAGTGGCGCGTGGAGTCGGAGCAGCTGGAGCAGTTCATCGAGCGGATGTACGCCGAGACCCGCACGTTCGTCGACGAGCACCCCTACGTCGAGGCCGCCGAGCGCCCCGAGCCCTAGCGGTGGTGCCTGGCCGGGCGCCGCCAGGCGCCCGACGCCTCCGGGCTCAGCCGACCTCGGAGCGCAGCACGACGTCGACCTGCCGCTCCTCGCCGCCGCGCTGCACGGTGAGCTCGATGGTCTCGCCGGGCTGGTTCGAGCGGATGCTGACGATGAGGGCGATGCCGTCGGTGACGCGCTCGCCGTCGACCGCGGTGACCACGTCGCCCTCCTCCAGGCCGGCCTCGGCCGCGGCGCCGTCGGCCACGACCCGGCTGATCTCGGCGCCGTCGCCGCCCTGCCCGCCGGTCTGCACCTCGGCACCGATCACGGGGTAGCTGGCCTCGCCCGTGCGCAGGATCTGGTCGGCGGTGATGCGCACCTGCTCGACGGGGATCGCGAAGCCGACGCCGATGTTGCCCGACTCCCCGCCCAGCCCGCCGCCGGTGGTGGCGATGGCGGAGTTGACGCCGACGACCTGGCCGAGCAGGTTGACCAGCGGCCCGCCGGAGTTGCCGGGGTTGATGGCGGCGTCGGTCTGCACGGCGTTGATGTAGGAGGACTGGTCGGCCGACTGGCCGGTCGTCACGGGGCGCTGCAGGGCGCTGACGATGCCCGCGGTCACGGTGGAGCTGAGGCCCAGCGGGGAGCCGAAGGCCACGACGGTCTCGCCGACGCGGAGCTTGCCGGACGCCCCGAGCGAGGCGGGCTCGAGCCCGGTGGCCTCCTCGCTGACGAGGACGGCCAGGTCGTAGACGGGGCTGCGGCCCACGACGGTGGCGTCGTAGCGGTTGCCGTCCTGGTCGACGATCTCGATCGGACCACCGTCGTCGGCGGCGTCGGCCACGACGTGGTTGTTGGTGACGATGTGACCCTGCCGGTCGAGCACGAAGCCCGACCCGGTGGCGCCGCCGTCCTGGCCCTCGAACTCCGCGACGATCTGCACCGTGCTCGGCAGCAGGGCGTCGGCGACCGCCGCGACCGTGCCGTCCTCGGCGGCCAGCGGGGCCTCGGTGACCGTGTCGACGCCCGCGAGGCCGTCGGCGACGGTGCCGGGGGTGTCATCGGAGCGCAGGTTCTCGTAGCCGACGCTGCCGGCCACGCCGCCGAGCACGCCCACCACCAGCGCGAGCACGGCGACCACGGGCCACACCCAGCCGCTCACGCGTCCCTTGGTCGTCGCGTGGCGCGCGTGCGGCTGGCCCGGGTGAGCGCCGGGCTGGGCCGGCTGGCCTGCGAAGCCCCCCACGGGGAAGGGCGTGGTGCCGGGCGCGGGGTAGCCGCCCCACGGCTCGCGGTAGGGCGCCGGCTGCTGCTGCGGAGGCACCCAGGAGGGCGGGGTCGACCGGTCGGCGGGAGCCTCGTGGGGCGCCGGCGCCTGCCAGGACCCCGCCGGGTCGTGCGCGGCAGGAGGCAGCGGACCCACCGGCTGCGTGGGCTCGCCGTCGGCCTGGCCGTGCTGGTGCTCGTCGTTCACCGCACCATCATGACCGGTGGCCCGCAACCGCTGCAGGCCCGGAGGGGTGGACCACCGCCGCGGCCGGCCGCGTCGGCGTCCGGCCGGGCGCGGGTCGGCGCCGGTCGGGGTCGGCGCCGGTGCCGGTGCCGCTCGGCGCCGGTCGGGGTCGGTCGGGGTCGGTGCGGGCCAGTGCGGGTCGGCGCCGGTCGGGATCGGTGCGGGTCGGGCTCTGCGGCTCAGCGCCGGTCGGGGTCGGCGCGGGTCGGCGCCGGTCGGGGCCGTTGCGGGTCGGGCTCTGCGGCTCAGCGCCGGTCGGGGTCGGCGCGGGTCGGGGTCGGTGCGGGTCGGGCTCGGTGCAGGTCGGGCTCGGTGCGGCTCAGCGCTGGTCGGGGTCGGCGGCGGTGGCCACCGACCAGCCCAGGGCGGGTCCGACCACGGGGCCGAGCCCGGCGGAGGCGATCGAGGCCACGGTGGCGGGCGCGGGGTCGGCGGAGCGCGGCGAGGAGGTCGACGGGGACGCGGCGTCGACCGGCCGGTCGATCGAGGCCGCCGGCGGACGCCGGTCGCCGGTGGGCGCCGTGGCCGGCGCGACACCCAGGGCCAGCACCCCGAGCACGGCCGCCCCGAGGGCGCCGCCTCCCAGCGCGACGACGGCCGGGGCGCGACGCGACCGGGCGGGCGGGTGCGACCAGCCGCGCGGGGCGACGCCCGCGGCGTGGTCGGCGCCGAAGGCGCCCAGCGACGCGGCCGGTCCGGGCCCGGCGTACGGGGGGACGCCGAGGATGGAGCCCTTGAGCGCCGACGGCGCCGAGCCGGCCGGGTCGCCGGACAGTCCCGAGAGCCGGGTCTTGATCCAGCCCTCGCGCTCGACGAGGTCGCGGCAGGAGTGGCAGCTGTGCACGTGGGCCCAGGCGCGCTCCTCCTCCTCGCCCGACAGCTGGCCGTCGAGGAGGGCGCTGACGCGGGGGCCGAGGTGCCCGATCACCGCTGCGCCCCGCCGGAGACCTGCACCGCGACCGGCGGCGCGTCGGCGGCCGGACCGGAGTAGCGCAGGCGGCCGGCCGAGGGGGCGCGGTGGGACAGGGCGGTGCGGAGCATGGCGCGGCCGCGGTGGATGCGGGAGCGCACGGTGCCGAGCTTGGCGTCGAGGATCTGGGCGATCTCGTCGTAGGACAGGCCCTCGACGTCGCAGAGCACGACCGCGGCGCGGAAGTCGGGGGGCAGCGTGGCCAGGGCCCGCTCGATGTCGTCGTCGAACTGCTGGTCGGCGAAGGCCGCGTCGGGGGCCGGGGAGCTGCTGGTGAGCCGGTCGGCCCGCTCGTCGGAGAGGGCGTCGAAGCGGATCCGCTGCTTGCGACGCGCCTGGTCGAGGAAGAGGTTGGTGGTGATGCGGTGCAGCCAGCCCTCGAAGGTGCCGGGGGTGTAGGAGTCCAGCGAGCGGAAGACCCGCACGAAGACCTCCTGGGTGAGGTCCTCGGCGTCGTGACGGTTGCCGGTGAGGCGGTAGGCCAGGCGGTAGACGCGGTCGGAGTGGCGCTCGACGACCTCGTCCCAGCTCGGCACCTCCGGCGGCGTGCCGGACCCGACGACCGTGTCGTCGACCTGTCGAGCCTCCATCGCGGTCCCCTTCGACCTGAGCAGCATCGCGTCCTCCCCCACACCGTAGGGACCCTGTCTGAGGAAACCCTGTGAGCCGGTGCGCTTCGTGCCTCGTCCTGCTCAACGTGCTCGGGGGGCTGGGCGTTCCCGGCGCGGGTTTCACCAGCCGACTGGCGAAACCCGCACCTGTCGGCCGACGCGTGGGCCGACAGGTGCGGGTCCGGGCCGACAGCTGTGACGGGTGGTGCCGGTGGTGCGGGCGGCGGGGCCGGCGGGTACGGCGGGCCGGGCGGCAGGGCCGGCGGGCCGGCAGGGCCGGCGGGCCGGCCGGCGGGACCGGCCGGGGCGGGCCCGCGCGCGGGGCGTCGCACCACCCGCACCGCAGGCGATAGGTTGGGCACCCCCACCGTGCCGCGCGGGGCACCCGCCCCGCCGGACCGTCCCTCAGGAGGCCGTCATCACCACCCCGATCACCGCAGCGAGCTGGTCCTACGCCGAGGCCCACGTCGCCGAGGACGAGGTGGTCTCGGCCGCGCGCGCCCGCGCCGAGGAGGTCGGCGTGGTCGCCATCAGCCCCGGCGGCGGGGCGGCCCTGCGCTTCCTGGCCTCGGTGCTCGACGCGCGCGCGGTCGTCGAGATCGGCACCGGCACGGGCGTCTCGGGCCTGTGGCTGCTGCGGGGCATGCGCTCCGACGGTGTGCTGACCACCGTCGACATCGAGGCCGAGCACCAGCGCCTGGCGCGCCAGGGCTTCTCCGAGGCCGGCATCCCCAGCCAGCGGGCCCGCACCATCTCCGGCTCCGCCCTCGACGTGCTCCCCCGCCTCACCGACGGCCACTACGACCTCGTCTTCTGCGACGGCGACAAGTCGGAGTACTCCGCCTACCTCGCCGAGGCCCTCCGCCTGCTGCGCCCCGGCGGCGTGGTGGCCTTCGACAACGCCCTGTGGCACGACAAGGTCGCCGATGCCGCCCAGCGCGACTCCGAGACCGTCGCCATCCGCGAGTTGGGCCGCGAGATCGCCGCCCACGAGGGCCTGCTCTCGGTGCTGCTGCCGGTCGGCGACGGCCTGCTGTGCGCCAAGAAGGTCTGGGACCCCGCCGCGGTCTGACCGACCCGTACGCCGCTGGCGCCCCGACCGCCCGCGCCCCCGACCCCGCGGGCCGGGCGTGCCCGCGCGCCCACCACGAGTGCAGCCCCACGAAGCCGCGCCGACCGCCCCGGACGGCCCCAAACGGAGCTGAGCCCGGTAACCCCGGCCCGGTCACCGGTCGCCCTGAACGGGGCCGGGCCCGCGCGCACCCCGGGCCCGCGTGTCGATCCCGCGCCGGTCGGAGCCCGCGACGGGCCCGACCGCACGCACCAGCGCCGCCGGTCGCCGGGGGCGTGCAGCCCCCGGGCGGGCCTCAGGCCCCGCGCACCCCGGCGAGCGGGTCGTCGCCGCCCAGCCAGGCCAGCAGGGTGCGGGCACCGAAGCCGGTGGGGCCGGCGGTCCACTCGTGGAAGTCGGAGGGGGCGTCACCGGCGGAGGCGATGTCGAGGTGGGCCCACGGCACGTCGCCGACGAAGTGCTGGAGGAAGAGCGCGGCGGTGATGGCGCCCGGCCCGCCGCCCGCGTTGTCGGCGTCGGCGACCTTGGAGGCGATCTTCTCCTCGTAGACCTCGGCGAGCGGGAAGCGCCAGAAGGGCTCGCCCGCCGACTCGGCGGCGTCCTCGAGCGCACCGGCGAGGGCGTCGTCGTTGGCGAAGTAACCGCCCGTGCGCTGCCCGAGCGCGACCTTCATCGCCCCGGTGAGGGTGGCGACGTCGACCATGGCGGCGGGCTCGATCTCGGCGGCGGCGTAGGCGAGGGCGTCGGCCATGACCAGGCGGCCCTCGGCGTCGGTGTTGGTGACCTCGGAGGTGCGTCCGCCCCAGTGGCGCAGCACGTCGCCGGGTCGCACGGAGTCGCCGGAGACGGCGTTCTCGGCCGCGGGCACGAGGCCGACCACCCTGACCGGGCAGCCGACGGCGCCGAGCGCGGCCATGGTGGCGATCACGACGGCCCCGCCGGTCATGTCGCGCTTCATCGTCGTCATGGCCTCGCCGGGCTTGATCGAGAGGCCACCGGTGTCGAAGGTGATGCCCTTGCCGACGAGCACCACGGTCGGGGTGCGGCGCGACGCGCCGTCGGGGGTGTAGTCGAGCCGGATCAGCCGCGGCGGCGTGGCCGAGGCCTGACCGACGCCGACGATGCCGCCGAAGCCCTCGGCGACGAGCTCGCGCTCGTCCCAGACGCGTACGGCGAGCCCGGCCTCCTCGGCCGCGGCGACGGCCTGGTCGGCGAGCCAGGCGGGGCTCTTGAGGTTGGAGGGCACGGTGGCCAGCAGCCGGGCGCGCCACCCGGCGCCGCCGACGGCGATGGCGCGGGCGAGCACGTGGGCCTCGGAGTCGGGCAGGTCGGTGAGGACCACCCTCTCGACGGGGCCCTGCGCGGGCGGCTCGGACTTCCAGTGGAAGACGAAGGAGCCCAGCATCAGGCCGACCACGAAGGCCTCGAGGCCCGCGGAGTCGGCGACGGCCGGCACGGAGGTGGCCACGGCCGAGCGACCCTTGGTCGCCCGGGCGAGCGCCGCGCCGGCGCGGCGCAGGTCGGTGGGGCTCTGCTTGCCGGTGCCGACGAGCAGGACCGAGCGGAGCTCGGCGTTGTCGGGGCCCCCCAGCGGCACCGGCAGACGGGTGATCTCCCCTGCCCTGCCGGTGGCCTTCTCGGCCTCCAGCAGGGCGATCAGGTCGACGCCGAGCAGCTCGGAGAGCTCCTCGGCGCCCGGACCCAGCAGCAGCCGGGGCCCGGGGTCGTCCGCACGGCGCTCGCCGGCGTCGCGGTCGTCCTCGTCGGTCTGCAGGACCGGGAGGGCGACCACGTCGACGCCGAGGATCGCGTGGGGGCCGAGGTCGCTGAGCGCGAACCCCGGCGGGGTGACCTGGGTGGGGAGGGTGTGACCCGCTGTCGGAGCCGTCGTGGGGGGCATCAGCCGATCAGCCGACGACGTCCTTGAGGGCGTCGCCGAGATTCCCGGCCTCCTCGGCGTTGAGCTCGACCACCAGTCGGCCACCACCCTCGAGCGGGACGCGCATGACGATGCCGCGTCCTTCCTTGGTGACCTCCAGCGGACCGTCGCCCGTCCGCGGCTTCATCGCCGCCATCCGGCACCTCTTCCCCACATGTCGTGAACTCAGGTGTGCGCGCCGGGGTCGCGGGTGCGTCCCGGTCGTGCGTGACCATTATCCCCCATGGACCCTCCGACCGGGAGCACCGCCTCGTGGTTGGTCACGGCCGCGCGCTCGCGGACGCCGCTCGCGACCGTCCTCGTGCGCCCCCGCGCGGGCCTCCGCGCGGCGAGCCGGTCCTCCCGCGACGCCGGCCGGGGGCGGCCTCAGACCGCGGAGCTGACGTAGGCGTAGGTGAACACGACGACCCCCGCGGCCATGCCGAGGTGGGCCAGCAGGGAGAGCCACGGTCCTCCTGCCCACGCGTCGGAGGTGCCCTCCCCCGCGTGGCGCCCCTTGCTGGGCAGCCAGCGGGCCAGCAGCAGCAGCCCGGCGCCGGCCACGACCCACCAGAAGCCGAGCGCGACGACCCCGACCAGTGCGCTGCCGGGCGCGGAGTCGTCGGGCGAGACCAGGAAGACCGTCCACACGACCAGTGCGAGGATCCCGGCGAGCAGGTGCACGGTGAGCAGCCGGCGCGGCACGACGTGGCGCCCGCCCCCTCCTGCGGCCCCTCCGAGCCGCAGCCTGGTCAGCACGACGACGAGCGCCGCGAGGGCGGTCAGGACGTAGACGACCGGTTCGAGCACGCGGGAGAGTGTGCCCTACGGCTGTGGCGCGTCGCCACGACCGCCCGCGGCCCGGTCGTGGCCACCGCCGTCGTACGGCGCAGCAGCGTCGCCGTCGTACGGCGCAGCAGCGTCGCCGTCGGCGGGCCCCTCTGCCTCCGCGGCAGCGACCTCACCTGCGGCGGTCCCACCGGCCCCGCCGGCCCCGTCGCGCTGGTCGGCGAGCTGGTCGGCGAGCCTGGCGAGCAGGGCGTCGACCTCGTCCATGCGGTAGCCGCGCAGGGCCAGGGAGAAGCGCACGCGTCGCAGGTCGTCGGGGCGCAGCGGTCCGGCCGCGGGCACGAGGGCGTCGGGCCGGTCGTCGTAGGCCGGGGCGAGCGGGGTGCCGCGGCCCGAGGCGACCACGGCGATCCCGCCCAGGAGGAGCACGCCGAGGACGGCGAGGAACCACATCACGACGCACGCTCCCCTCGGGCACGCACCATGAGGTCGACGGCCTCGTCGAGGTCGTCGGTGAGCACCATCATGTCGAGGTCGGCGGTGGAGATCTTGCCGTCGGCGAGCACGGTGTCGCGCAGCCAGGCCAGCAGCCCCGACCAGTAGTCGACGCCGAGCAGCACGACGGGGAAGCGGGTGACCTTCTGGGTCTGCACGAGCGTGAGGGCCTCGAAGAGCTCGTCGAGGGTGCCGAGGCCGCCGGGCAGGACGACGAAGCCCTGGGCGTACTTGACGAACATCGTCTTGCGGGCGAAGAAGTAGCGGAAGTTGACCCCGATGTCGACCCACTCGTTGAGGCCGGACTCGAAGGGCAGCTCGATGCCGAGCCCGACGCTGAGGCCGCCGGCCTCGCTCGCGCCCTTGTTGGCGGCCTCCATGGCGCCGGGCCCGCCGCCGGTCATCACGGCGAAGCCCGCGTCGACCAGGCGACGGCCCAGCTCCTCGCCCTGGGCGTAGGAGGGGTGGTCGAGCGGGGTGCGGGCGGAGCCGAAGACGCCGATCGCCGGGCCGAGCTCGGCCAGCGCCCCGAAGCCCTCCACGAACTCAGCCTGGATGCGCAGCACCCGCCACGGGTCGGTGTGGACCCAGTCGGAGGGCCCGCGGGAGTCGAGCAGGCGCTGGTCGGTGGTGGAGCCGTCGACCTGGTCGCGGCGCTGGATGACCGGACCCTTGAACTTGTGCCTCACGCGTCCTGCTCCCCGCCCTGCTCCCCGCCCTGCTCCCCGCGGCCCTGCTCCCCGCGCAGCCAGGCGGCGAGCTGTCGCTCGCAGCGCAGCACCTGCTCGACCGGCACGTGCTCCTCCTGCTTGTGGGCCAGGAGCGGGTCGCCGGGTCCGTAGTTGACCGCCGGCACGCCCAGGGCGCTGAAGCGGGCGACGTCGGTCCAGCCGAACTTGGGGTTGGCCACGCCGCCGACCGCCTCGAGGAAGGCCTTGGCGGCGGGCTGGTCGAGCCCGGGCAGCGCGCCGGGGGCGGTGTCGGTGAGGGTGACGTCGTAGCCGTCGAAGAAGTCGCGCACGAAGGCCTCGGCCTCGGCCTCGGAGCGGTCGGGCGCGAAGCGGAAGTTGACCTCGACGACGCACTCGTCGGGCAGCACGTTGCCCGCGACCCCGCCGCGGATGAAGACCGCGTTGAGCCCCTCGTGGTACTCCAGGCCGTCGATGACCGGTCGCCGCGCCTCGTAGCCGGCGAGCCGGGCCAGCACGTCGGCGGCCCCGTGGATGGCGTTGACGCCCTTCCAGCTGCGCGCGGAGTGGGCGCGCTCCCCGCGGGTGCGGACCTCGACGCGCAGCGTGCCCTGGCAGCCGGCCTCGACCACGGCGTCGGAGGGCTCCATGAGGATCGCGAAGTCGCCGGTCATCAGCTCGGGGTCCGACTGGGAGAGCTTGTGGAGGCCGTTGAACTCGGCGTCGATCTCCTCGGCCTCGTAGAGCACGTAGGTCACGTCGCGCACCGGCGCGGTCACGGTGGCGGCCAGGCGCAGGATGACGGCGTCGCCGCCCTTCATGTCGCAGGTGCCGAGGCCGTGCAGCAGACCGGTGGCCTCGTCGAGACGGCTGGGCATGTTGTCGTTGACCGGCACGGTGTCGAGGTGGCCCGCGATCACGACGCGGTCGCCCAGGCCCAGGTCGGTGCGCGCCACCACCGTGTGGCCGCGGCGCACCACCTCCAGGTGGGGCAGGGCCCGCAGCGCCTCCTCCACCGCGTCGGCGATGTCGCGCTCGCCCAGGCTGACCGACTCGATGTCGCACAGCTGGCGGGTGAGGGTGACCGCGTCGGCGGTCAGGTCGAGCACGGGGGTCGTCACGGGCGTCTGCGGCATGGCGCTAGTCAACCAGCCGGGGCGCGCGCCGGGCCCGGGCGGCGCGCGACGCCCTGGCGTACGCCGGACGACCGGGCGGTGTCCGGACGCACCACGACCCCCGACGGCAGTCGGGGGTCGTGGTGGCTGCGCGCGAGCGGCGCTCGGCCGCGGAGGTCTCGGGGACCTCAGCGACGGCGCTCGCCCTGCTTGAGCTTGTCCTTGGCGAACTTGACCCCGAAGAGGGCCAGCAGCTTCCAGACCAGCCAGCCGAGCAGCTGGAAGATCGTGCGCTTGGGCTTGCCCACGTCAGCCCTTGAAGGCGTCCTTGACACCCTCGCCGGTCTTCTTGGCCGAGGCCGCGGCCTGGTCCTTCTTGCCCTCGGCCTCGAGCTTCTCGTTGTTGGTGACGTCGCCCACGGCCTCCTTGACCTTGCCGGCGGCGTCCTGAGCGGCGTTCTTGGCCTTGTCGGCGATACCCATGGCTACTCCTTCGTCTGTGGCCCAGGTCGGGCCTTCGGGGTGAGCAGCCACGGCGGCCGCTCCGGTTGACTTACGTCGTAAGTCAGTTTCACCGTAGCCCCCCGGTCAAACGGGCGGCCCGGTCACCACTTCGACGAAAGCAGGACGCCATGACCGCCACCTCACCCCTCGGGTCCGGGCACGACCACGACCACGACGCGACCCCGACCGAGTCGCGCCGCGACGTCGTCGACCGCGAGCGCGAGCGCTTCGGGGGCATCAAGCCCTTCGTCGCCTTCTTCGGCTGGCTCACCGCCACCGGCATGGCCGTGCTGCTGACCGCCCTCGTCGCCGCCGCCGGCGCCGGCGTGGGCCTGGTCTCCAGCGCCTCCGAGGTCGCCGACGCGGCGACCGGCAACGGCCTGCAGGCCGAGGAGATCGGCTGGGCCGGCGTCATCCTGGTGCTGGTCGTCGTCTTCCTCTCCTACTACTCCGGCGGCTACGTCGCCGGCCGCATGGCCCGCTTCGACGGCATGAAGCAGGGCTTCGCCGTGTGGGCCTGGGCCGTCGTGGCCGCGATCGTCGTGGCGATCCTCGGCGCCGTCGCCGGCTCGCAGTACGACGTGCTGGGCGACGTCAACTCCTTCCCGCGCATCCCGGTCGACGCGGGCGACCTCACCCTGCAGGCCATCGCCGTGCTCGTCGGCGTCGTCGTCGTCAGCCTGGTCGGCGCCCTGCTCGGCGGCCTGGCCGGCATGCACTTCCACCGCAAGGTCGACCGCGCCGGTCTCGGTCGCTGACCCCGGCCGACCCCGGCTGACCCCGGCCGACCCCGGCCGACCACAGCCCCCGCACCGTCCCCGCGACTCCCCCCGGTCGCGTGCTCCACCCCGTCGTCCGGGTCCACCCTCCCTCGCACGTCACCACGTGCCGGAGGGTCGGCCCGGACGACGGCGTCACCGCGGTCGTCGCTACCGTGGAACCCCCAGCCGAGGAGCACCCCCATGTCGCCCGCCGAGCACCCCGACCACGACCGGCCCGTCACCGACGCGGCCGCGGTCGGCCCTGCTCCCGGCGACGGCCCGGAGCCCCCGCTGCCCGACGCCGACGCGGCGATCGTGGCCGGCGGCGCGCCCCCCTCTGCGCGGGTGCCCCTCGACCGCGACCGGATCGTCTCCGAGGCGCTGGTCTTCCTCGAGGAGGTCGGCCCCGGCGGACTCTCGATGCGCCGCCTGGGCAAGCGCCTGGGCGTCGAGGCGATGTCGCTCTACCGCTACGTGCCGGGCAAGGAGGACCTGCTCGACGCCGTCGTCGAGTCGCTCATCTCCGGCATGTACGCCGATCCCGAGGTGCTCAGCACCCCCGACAACGGCTGGCAGGACTTCCTGCAGCGCATGGCCCACGGGGTGCGGCGCGTGGCGCTCGCCCACATCCAGGCCTTCCCGCTCGTGGCCTCGCGCCCGCCCGAGGCGCCGTGGCTGCGCCCGCCGCTGCGCAGCCTGGACTGGGTGGAGTCGTTCCTGGCCGGGCTGACCTCCGAGGGCTTCAGCGACGCGGCCGCGGTGGCGGCCTACCGCTCGTTCACCAGCTTCCTGCTGGGCAACCTGCTGCTCGAGGTCGCCTCCCACGGCGCCGACATCGGCCCCCTCGACGTCGTCGACGACGGCGAGGAGGACAACGAGGCGCTGCGGCAGCACCCGACGGTGGCGCGGCTGCGCGCCGACCTCGCCCAGGACCACTCGGCCACCGAGTTCGAGGAGGCCCTCGAGCAGCTGCTCGAGCGGATCGCGGCCACGAAGGTCGAGCTCGCCGACGGCTGAGCGGTCCCGCTCAGGACTCGGGTGCGAACACGCAGAACTCGTTGCCCTCGGGGTCGCCGAGCACCGACCAGTGCTCGGTCTCCCACCGCCGGTGCGCGCCCGCGGCGAGCAGGGCCTCGACGTCGCCGGTGACGTCCCAGTGCACCCGGTGCGGCACCGTGCGGGGCTCGGGCACCGCGTTGAAGTCCAGCGTCATCCGCTCGTCGGCGGCCACGCCGGCCACGGTCCACCAGCCGCCCTCGTCAAGCACGGCCTCGGCCCCGAGGACGTCCGCCCACCAGCGGGCCACGCGGCCCGGGTCGACGCAGTCGACCCCGATGCCGTGCAGGCGCACCGCCGGCGGCTCGGCGCGCTCGAAGGCGCAGAACTCGTTGCCCTCGGGGTCGGCCATCACGTGCCACGCGAAGCCGGTGTCGGCGGGCCGCGAGAGCACGCGCGCGCCCAGTGCGACGAGCTCCTCGACGGGGCCCGAGTCGAGGTCGAGGTGCAGCCGGTTCTTCGTCACGTGGGGCCGGTCGACGGCGTTGACCCAGATCGTGTGGCGCGGCGTGGGGCCGACCAGGTGGCGGTGCGTGGGGTCGTCGCGCTCCTCCAGGCCCGTCGCCGCCGCCCAGAAGCGTGACTGCGCCTCCACGTCGACCGCGTCGAGGCACAGGTCCTTCCACGTCGCGAGCGCCATGGGCCCACCCTGCCACGGGCCGGCCACGGGCCGGGGTCACCGGCCCGTGGCTCCCCGGCCCCGGCCGGGATCAGGCGCGGGCGACGTGCACGCCGGCCTTCTCGCCGTCGCCGACCACCACCTCGGTGGCCCCGGTGGGCGTGCCGCCCTGGTCGGGGTCGACCACCGAGAACGACGTGGCCAGGGTCTCCCGCGCGATGAGGGCCTCGTGGGTGGCGGCGGCCCCGCGCACGGCCGGGCCGCCGGTGAGGGTCAGCGCGATCCGGTCGGAGACGTCGAGGCCGGCGTCGCGGCGGGCCTGCTGCACCGCGCGCACCAGGTCGCGCGCCAGGCCCTCGGCCGCGAGCTCGGGGGTGACGGCGGTGTCGAGCACCACGAAGCCGCCGCCGCGGGGCAGCAGGCCCACCGCGGTGGTGTCGTCGGCGGCGCCGGCGACGGTCTCCAGGGTGTACTCCCCCTCGACCAGCGCGAGACCGCCCGCGGTGACGGTGCCGTCCTCGGCCACCGACCAGTCGCCCGACTTCGAGCCCTTGATCGCGACCTGCACCTCGCGCCCGAGCCGGGGTCCGGCCGCGCGCGCGTTGACGGTGAGCCGCTGCGACACGCCGTACGACGCCGCCTCGGGCGCGTCGGCGCCCAGCAGCCGCACGGTCTTGACGTTGACCTCGTCGGCGAGGATCGACTCGAAGCCGGCGAGCAGCGCGGGGTCGGCCACGACCACGGTGAGGGCCGGCAGCGGCAGCCGGTTGCGCAGCTGGCCGGCCTTGCGCAGCGCGGAGGTGGCCGAGCAGGCGTCGCGCACCTGGTCCATCGCCGTGACCAGCGCGTCGTCGCCGGGCAGCTCCTCGGGCGTCGGCCAGTCGGTGAGGTGCACCGAGCGGCCACCGGTCAGCCCGCGCCAGATCTCCTCGGTGGTGAGCGGGAGCAGCGGGGCGGTCGTGCGGCAGACGACCTCGAGCACGGTGTGGAGGGTGTCGAAGGCCGCGGCGTCGCCCTGCCAGAAGCGCTCGCGGGAGCGGCGGATGTACCAGTTGGTCAGCACGTCGAGGAAGGAGCGCGTGACGTCGCAGGCCTCGGCGACGGCGTAGTCGTCGAGGGCGCCGGTCATCTGCTCGACGTACTGGCGGGTCTTGGCCAGCAGGTAGCGGTCGAGCGGGTCGGTGGAGGCGGTGGAGCGCTGCGCGGTGTAGCCGCCCTCGCCGGCGGCGTTGGCGTAGAGCTGGAAGAAGTACCAGCTGTTCCACAGCGGCATCATCACCTGGCGCACCGAGTCGCGGATGCCCTGCTCGGTGACCACGAGGTTGCCGCCGCGCAGGATCGGGCTCGACATGAGGAACCAGCGCATGGCGTCGGCGCCGTCGCGGTCGAAGACCTCGCGCACGTCGGGGTAGTTGCGCAGCGACTTGCTCATCTTGTTGCCGTCGGAGCCCAGGACGATGCCGTGGCTGACGCAGGCCGAGAAGGCGGGCTTGTCGAAGAGCGCGGTGGCCAGGACGTGGAGGGTGTAGAACCAGCCGCGGGTCTGGCCGATGTACTCCACGATGAAGTCGCCCGGGAAGTGGCCCTTGGCCGCGGCGGTGCCGTCGAACCAGTCGGCGTTCTCGAAGGGGTAGTGCACCTGGGCGTAGGACATCGAGCCCGAGTCGAACCACACGTCGAGCACGTCGGTGACGCGGCGCATGGTGGAGCGCTCGCCCTCGGGGCGCGGGTCGTCGGGGTTGGGGCGGGTCAGCTCGTCGACCCAGGGTCGGTGCAGGTCGCGCTCGCCGTCGGCGTTGCGGGGCAGGTCGCCGAAGTCGCGCTCGAGCTCGGCGAAGGAGCCGTAGACGTCGAGGCGGGGGTAGGCCGGGTCGTCGCTCTTCCACACCGGCACCGGGGAGCCCCAGAACCGGTTGCGGGTGATCGACCAGTCGCGGGCGTTCTCCAGCCACCGGCCGAACTGGCCGTCCTGGATGTGCTCGGGCACCCAGCGGATCTGCTGGTTGAGCTCCAGCATCCGCTCCTTGATCGCGGTGACCTCGACGAACCACGACGAGACGCCCTTGTAGATGAGGGGCTCGCGGCAGCGCCAGCAGTGCGGGTAGGAGTGGTCGTAGGTCTCGCGGCGCAGCAGGACGGTGCCGGCGGTGACCGCGCCGGCCTCCTCGCCGGTGGCGCCGCGGGTGGCCGCGCGCAGGTGGTCGATCACGTGGGGGTTGGCGTCGAAGACCTGCATGCCGGCGTACTCGGTCACCGGCGCGGTGAAGCGACCGTCCTTGCCCACCGGCATGACCGCCTCGATGCCCTCGCGGTCGGTGACCTCCTTGTCGACCTCGCCGAAGGCGCCGGCGGTGTGGACCACGCCGGTGCCGTCGGTGGTCGTGACGGCGTCGTCGGCGGCCACGACCCGGAAGGCGCGGTCGTGGTCGGCGTAGTAGGAGAAGGGCGGGGTGTAGGTGAGGCCGACCAGGTCGGCGCCGCGGCGGCGGGCGAGCACGACCGGCTCGTCGCCGAGCTCGCGGGCGTAGGCGCCCAGGCGGGCCTCGGCCAGCAGGTAGCGCGCGGTCGCCTCGGTGCCGGGCACGGGCGCCTCGACGACGACGTAGTCGATGTCGGAGCCGACCATGACGGCGAGGTTGGAGGGCAGGGTCCACGGGGTGGTGGTCCAGATGAGCACCTTCGCGCCGTCGAGCTCGGCGTCGCCCTCGACGCCCTCGCGGGCGTGGAGGGTGTAGCCGACGGTGACCGCGGGGTCCTGGCGGTTCTGGTAGACGTCGTCGTCCATGCGCAGCTCGTGGTTCGACAGCGGCGTCTCGTCGTTCCAGCAGTAGGGCAGCACGCGGAAGCCCTCGTAGACCAGGCCCTTGTCGTGCAGGCTCTTGAAGGCCCAGATGACCGACTCCATGTAGTCGGGGTTCATCGTGCGGTAGTCGTGGTCGAAGTCGACCCAGCGCGCCTGGCGGGTGACGTAGTCGCGCCACTCGCCGGTGTACTTCATCACCGACTCGCGACACGCGTCGTTGAACCTGTCGATGCCCATCTCGACGATCTCGTCGGTGGTCTTGATGCCGTTGAGCCGCATCGCCTCGAGCTCGGCGGGCAGGCCGTGGGTGTCCCAGCCGAAGCGGCGCTCGACGCGCTTGCCGCGCATCGTCTGGTAGCGCGGCACGAGGTCCTTGACGTAGCCGGTGAGCAGGTGGCCGTAGTGCGGCAGCCCGTTGGCGAAGGGCGGGCCGTCGTAGAAGACGAACTCCCCCGAGCCGTCGTCGCCGGCGCTGCGCTGCTCCACCGAGGCCTGGAAGGTGCCGTCGGCGGCCCAGTAGGCCAGCACCTTCTCCTCGATCTCGGGGAAGCGCGGCGCGGACGGGACGGCGGCCTGGCCGGCCGTGGAGACCTGGGGATAGGTCATCGGGGTCATCTCCTGCGGTGCGTCGGGTCGTGGGCTGCCTCACCACGAGGACGACTCCCTGACGGGGACCGCGGTACCACCTCGCTTGCCCTGCCGCGCCGTGCGCGCCGGTGGGCGCGTGCGTCGGGCGGGGCCGCTCGTTGCGGGCTGTGACGGGCCTACCCGTCCGGGTCTAGTGAGGTCGCGCGGTCGGGGACCGCGCGGCCCGTTCTTCCGGAGGCTCGCCGCTGATGACGGCTCGAGCGCCTGTGCTCCCAGGGTAGCCAGCCGGGCCCGTCCACGGCCAACCGGTTCCCCGTCGCCCCCGCCGTACGTCGCACCGCTCGGCTCCCGCGGTGGTCCGGCGGGGTCCGGCGGGGGCCGGCGCGCGTCTTAGCGTCGCCTTGACCTTCCCTTGGAGCCGCGTTGGTGCGCACCGCCGCAGAGTGGTGCCTGTGCTCGAGGAGACCTCGAGGAAGACCACCCCGATCCAGGAGACGACCATGACGAAGACCGTCCGCACCACGACCGCCACCCTCACCGGCCGCACCCCCGGGCGTCGCCTGCGCCGCAGCCTCGCCGTCGCGGCCGTCGTCCCGCTGGCCCTCGGCCTGGCCGCCTGCGGCGACTCCGACGACGACAACGACGACGTCACCGCCCCGGCGCCCACCGCCACCGTCACCGAGACCGCCTCGGCCTCGCCGTCGACCGGCTCCTCCGACGACGCCTCCGACGACGCCTCGACCGGCGGCTCGGCCGGCGGCTCCGGCGACGAGCGCGCGCTCCTCGCCGCCGCGGCGACCGCCGTCGGCTCGGTGCAGGGCAGCACGCTCTTCTCCATCGACCGCGACGACGCCGGCGGCTGGGAGATCACCGTCGTCGACGGTCAGGGCGTCGAGAACGACGTGGTCGTCTCCGCCGACGGCTCCTCGGTCGAGCGCGGCCCCGACGTCGACCAGGACGACGCCGACGACCAGGACGACCTCGCCGAGCGCCAGCAGCTGCTGAACGACGTGCAGGTCGACTACCGCCAGGCCGTCGAGGCCGCCCGCGGCGAGGTCGCCGGCGGCGTGGTCGAGGACGTCGACCTCGACCTGGAGAACGGCGCGGCCGAGTGGGAGGTCCAGGTGCAGGACGGCACCACCGAGCAGACCGTGCGCATCGACGCCGTCTCCGGCGACGTCAGCGGCACCGAGACCGACAACGACGACGACTGACCGCACCCCCGCGCCCTCCGGGCGCCCCCCGGCCGGACCCGGCGGGGTGGGTCGTCAGGGGAGGTGGCGGCCGAGGAGGTCGAGGAACTCGTCGGCCATGGCGAGCTGCCGCACGAGCTTCTCGCGGCGGGCGGCCGCCTCGGCCTGCACGGCGGCGAGCCGCTCGCGGGCCGCGGCTCGCGGGGCGCCGGGGCCCGTGTCGGGACCGGGGCCCTCCTCGGCGAGGAGGTCGAGGTCGGCCAGGGCGGCGCCCATCTCCTCGAGGCTGAAGCCGAGCGGCTTCATGCGGCGGATGAGCAGGATCCGCTCGACGTCGCGCTCGGTGTAGAGCCGGAAGCCGCCGTCGGTGCGGCCGGAGGGACGCAGCAGGCCCACCTCGTCCCAGTGGCGCAGGCTGCGCAGCGACAGGTCGGTGCGGGTGGCGACCTCACCGATGTGCATGGCGCGCGCCTCCGGGATCGGGTCGGACGGGTCGGCCGCGGGGCCGGCGGTCTCCTCGCTCACCTGGGTCTCCTCGGTCGGTGGGTGTGCTCGCGCAGGCGTCGGGCGGGAGCGATTTCAACCCTACCCTCACGTAAGGGTAGGGTTGTGCTCAGACTTCCGCCGGCGACGACGCCGGCAGCGCGCCCGGCGCGCACCACCCTCCCATCCCGTCCACCGACGCCCCAGACCGCCCGCGCACGCCGCGGCGGACCGTTGAGCGCCGGTGTGCCCTGCCCCGAACGGAGCCTCGTGACCACGACCCCCTCCCTGCCGGCCGACGTGCCGGGCTCCCGCCCCGACGCCACGCCGCCGGCCCGCCAGCCCGGCGTCCGCGAGGCGCTGCGCTCCCCCGCGCTGCTGCGCACCGAGGTGCTGGCCGGCCTCGTGGTGGCCCTGGCGCTGATCCCCGAGGCGATCTCGTTCTCGATCATCGCCGGCGTCGACCCGCAGGTCGGCCTCTTCGCGTCCTTCACCATGGCCGTCTCCATCGCCTTCCTCGGCGGGCGCCCGGCGATGATCTCCGCGGCCACCGGGGCCGTCGCCCTGGTCGTCGCCCCAGTGATGCGCGAGCACGGCTACGACTACCTCATCGCCACCGTGCTGCTCGGCGGCGTGCTGCAGGTCGTGCTCGGCCTGGCCGGCTTCGGCCGGCTGATGCGCTTCATCCCGCGCTCGGTCATGGTCGGCTTCGTCAACGCCCTGGCCATCCTCATCTTCCTGGCGCAGGTGCCCTACCTCGTCGACGTGCCGTGGCTGGTCTACCCGATGGTGGCCGTCGGCATCGCCGTCATGGTCGGCCTGCCGCGCGTCACGACGGTCGTGCCCGCTCCGCTGGTCGCGATCGTCGCGCTCACCGGCTTCACCGTGCTGGCCGCGCTGTCGGTGCCCGACGTGGGCGACGAGGGCGAGCTGCCCGACTCCCTGCCCGCGCTCTTCGTGCCCGACGTGCCGCTGTCGCTGGAGACGCTGCAGATCATCGCCCCCTACGCCCTGGCGATGGCGCTGGTCGGGCTGCTGGAGTCGCTGATGACCGCGAAGCTCGTCGACGACCTCACCGACACCCACTCCGACAAGACCCGTGAGTCGTGGGGCCAGGGCACCGCCAACGTCATCACGGGCTTCTTCGGCGGCATGGGCGGCTGCGCGATGATCGGCCAGACGATGATCAACGTGAAGGCCTCCGGCGCCCGCACCCGCATCTCCACCTTCCTCGCCGGCGTCTTCCTGCTGGTCCTCGTGGTCGGTCTCGGCGACGTGGTCTCGATCATCCCGATGGCCGCGCTGGTCGCGGTGATGGTCATGGTCTCGGTCGGCACCTTCGACTGGCACTCGGTGCGCCCGCAGACGCTGCGGCGCATGCCGCGCTCGGAGACCGCCGTGATGGTGGCGACCGTCGCGGTCACCGTGGCCACCCACAACCTCGCCATCGGCGTCGTCGTCGGCGTGCTCGTCGCGACGACCCTCTTCGCGCGCCGCGTCGCCCACCTCACCGAGGTCGACCGCGAGGTCACCGTGGGCAGCGACGGCGAGGAGACCGCGGTCTACCGCGTCACCGGGGCGCTCTTCTTCGCCTCCAGCAACGACCTCTACCGCCAGTTCGACTACGTCGGCGACCCCGCGCGCGTCGTCATCGACCTCAGCGAGTCGCACGTGTGGGACGCCTCCACCGTGGCCTCCCTCGACGCCATCACCACCAAGTACGCCGCGAAGGGCAAGCGCGCCGACATCGTGGGGCTCAACGAGGCCAGCGCCGAGCGCCACGAGCGGCTCACCGGACGGCTCGGCTCCCACTGAGCCGGGCCCACTGAGCCGGGCCGGGCCACGGGGCCCGGGGTCAGCGGGCGTAGGGCGCCAGCGGCGGCTCGGCGGTGACCATCGGCGAGGTGGCGCTCGACCGCGCGGTCTGCGCGAGGGCCGCGGCCACCTCGGCCGGGAAGGTGACGGGGTCGACGTCGGGCATCAGCGGCTGGCCGCAGGTCGCGGTGGGCACGCGGTCGAGCCGGGCCGGCCCGCGGTGCTCCAGGGCGTCGAGGCCGATCAGCCAGGCGGCGTTGTCGTAGGCCATGCCGAAGTGGTCGACGACCTCGGTCGGGCAGAGGTCCTGCACCGCGACGTTGGTGACGTTGCTCCCGGGGGCGAGGTGGGCCGAGGTGCTGGGCACGACGACCTCGTCGTAGCGCGTGCTGATCGCGGTGTAGTCGACCCGGTCGTAGGTCTCGCGTCCGCGGTTGAGGGCGGTGAGGAAGTCGGAGCCGGCCAGCTGCTGCCAGTTGGCCGGGGTGCAGCGCCCGAGGGTCTCGCAGACGGCGCCGAAGACCTCGGTGCCGTGGTGGGAGGAGGAGAGCCCGACGTAGTCGTCGACCATGCCGCGGGTGTCGGGCCAGTACTTCAGCGCCCAGCGGCCGACCATGCCGCCCTGGCTGTGGCCCACGATGCTGATGTCGCGCCCGGCGCGGCGGTGCATGAGGCGGATCGCGCGCACGACGTACTCACCGTTGACCTGGATGTCGGCGTTGGCGCTGTCGGGCGACTGCAGGTCGCAGTGGGCGCGGTCGCGGGCGTCGAGGGCGCGGTCCCAGTTCCACGACCAGTTGGCCTCGGCGCTCGACGTCGTGCCGTGCAGGAGGAGCACCGGAGCGCGGCCGCGGGTGAGGTCACCGGCGCAGTCGAGGGCCTCGAGCACCTGCGCGCGCGTGGGTCGCAGGTCGGGCCCCGGCGCACCGGCACCGGCCGCCCCGGCCGGTCCGACCGTGAGGGCCTCCACGCCGGTCAGGGCGCTCACGAAGGCGAGGGCCGCCGCGGCGAGGGCGACGGCCGGGCGCAGCCGGGCGGTGGACGGGCGGAGCGGCGTACGGCGCACGGGAGCGGCCTCTCGGGGGGAGACGGGATCACCCGCCCAACGACGCCCGGTGGCGATGGTCACGCGCGGCAGCCCCCGGCGCGGCCTCGACCCGGGCGACCGGGGCGACCGGGGTCCACCCGGACCCGCCGTCGTCCTGCCAGGTCAGCGGACAGCGGGCTCGGTGACCGGCAGCTCGAGCACGCGGGTCAGCAGGGCGCGGGCCTCGGCGCGCTCACCGGCGTCGCGCAGGTGGGCCGCGGCGTCCTCGGCGGTGCGCACCGCCAGCTCGACGTCGACGGGGCCGGCGGCGAGGAGCAGCCGCGCGCAGACCCGCGGCGGGCAGCCGGACTCGAGCGCGGCCACGGCGAGACGGTGCAGCAGGCCGGCGCGCACCGCGGGCGGCACGGTCTGCTCGACCAGGCGCCGCACGGCGTCGTGACGGTAGGCGACCCCCTCGGGTCCCTCGCGCAGCAGGCCGGCCGCGACCCCGGCGCTCTGCCAGCCCGCCCCCAGGGCGTGGTCGAGCAGCCCGCTCGGCGCCCCCGCCCCGGCCAGCGCGAGCACGGCCCAGGCGTCCAGGTCGCGGTCGCCGCCCCCGGCCACGACCCCGCCGACGACGACGGGCAGCACGTCCTCGAGGCGGATCGCGGTCTGAGACGGGTCGGGCGCCCAGCGCACGAGGTCGAGGGCCGCGCGGGCGTCGGGCAGGTCGAGCAGCGCCGTCAGGCGGCCGGGCTCGCCGCCGCTGGCGCGGGCGTAGCCGGCGGCCAGCGAAGAGCCCGGCTCGACCTGCTCCCCCAGCGCTCGCGACACCACCTCGGCGACCGCGGCCCGGTCGAGGCCGGGCAGGTCGAGGACGCGCGCGCCGGGGAGGTCCTCGAGCGCGGGCACGGCGCCGTGGGCGCCGACGACGACGGCGACGCCGGACTCCCGCGCCGCGACCGCGAGCAGCGACTGGGCGGTGGGGCCGAGCAGGTGGGCGTCGTCGACCACGAGCACGACCGGGGAGCCGGGGGCGATCCCGCCCGGGCCGGGCAGGGCGCAGACGCCGCGGCCGGCGAGGCGGCGGCTCACCTCGTCGGCGTCGGCGGGACGCACCAGCGCGGGGCGGCCGTCGAGCTCGCCGAGGAGGGTGTCGAGCACGCCCACGTCGTCGGCGGCCCAGCGGTCGGCGGCCGTGGCGAGGCAGCGGACGCCGGTGGCCGCGGCCAGGGGCGCCACGGTGGCCAGGGCCGCCGAGACCCCGGTGCCCGGTCGCCCGCGCAGCACGAGCACCCCGGAGCTGTGCACGGCGTCGGCGATCTCGGGCAGCAGGTGGGTGCGGCCCGGCAGGGCCGACGGGAGCGAGGCGGCGGACCCGCCTGCGCCGGCTGTGGTGGACGGTGTCGCCCTCGCGGACGCCGTGGCGTGCCTCTCGCTCATGGCTCCCCCCGAAGCGCCGGCTCGTCCGACCCCCCGCCGGACGTCTCCAGGTTAAGCCCCACGGCGGCGAGCACCACACCGCCTCCCCAGGATCGGGGTCGGGCGGGTGGCAGCGCGCCTCGCCCGCGGTGGCGGGTGCTGCCGTCCGGGGTCGTGGACCGCGGACGAGCCGCGGGGCGGGCCCGCCTAGGCTTGCCGCCGTGACTGAGGCCAACGACCCGACCGCCACCCCGACCCGCGCCTGGGCCCACGGCCTGGCGACCGTGACGAGCGACGACACCGTGCTGGACGTGTGGTTCCCCGAGCCCCGCCTCGGTGACACCCCGGCCGACGCGACCGCCCCGCGCGAGCTCACCGACCTGGTCGGCGGCGACGAGGCCCGTGGCGTGCGCCGTGAGGTGCGCCTGGTCGAGATCGCCGACCTGCAGGCCGACCCCACCTCCACCGAGGACGTCTGGCTGCGTCTGC
This sequence comes from Nocardioides sp. P86, assembly GCF_023712465.1. Lineage (NCBI taxonomy): Bacteria > Bacillati > Actinomycetota > Actinomycetes > Propionibacteriales > Nocardioidaceae > Nocardioides > Nocardioides sp. P86. The sequence goes on from NZ_JAMAYE010000001.1 coordinate 791,771, forward strand.
ACCTGCTGTCCTCCCGCCTGGTGCGCCCCCACACGATCTCGATGGCCGGCGTCTTCGGCCACCTGGCCAACGTCGTGTGGACCTCCGCCGGTCCCTGCGCCGTGCAGGGCTTCGAGCTGACCCGCGCCCGGCTGAAGGCCCGCGGCCAGCACGTCACCGTCTTCGGGATCGACAAGTTCCCGCGCCTGGTCGACTACGTCGTGCCCGCCGGCGTGCGCATCGCCGACGCCGACCGCGTGCGACTGGGCGCCCACCTCGCCGAGGGCACCACCGTCATGCACGAGGGCTTCGTGAACTTCAACGCCGGCACGCTCGGCGCCAGCATGGTCGAGGGCCGCATCTCCGCCGGCGTGGTGGTCGGCGACGGCTCCGACGTCGGCGGCGGCGCCTCGATCATGGGCACGCTCTCCGGCGGCGGCACCCAGGTCATCTCGCTGGGCGAGCGCTGCCTGCTCGGCGCCAACGCCGGCATCGGCATCTCGCTCGGCGACGACTGCGTGGTCGAGGCCGGCTGCTACGTCACCGCCGGCACCAAGGTGACCCTGGTCGGCGAGCGCGACGAGGCCGGCGAGCCCCGCGTGGTGAAGGCCCTCGAGCTCTCCGGCTCCGACAACGTGCTCTTCCGCCGCAACTCCGTCTCCGGCGCCGTCGAGGCCGTCGCCCGCACCGGGCAAGGCATCGCGCTCAACGCCGACCTGCACGCCAACTGAGGCGCGGTCGAGGACCCACAGCCGCCGACCGGCGCGTTCTCAGGTGGTTCTTGGCCGGTCCCAGGAGAATCGACCCATGAGGACCTCCGTGATCGCCGCGGGCTCCGCCGTGGCCGCGCTGGGGGTCGTGGGGGCCGTCGGCTACGGCGTCTACCAGGAGGTGGCGCCGTCGCTCGACGGCGACACCTGCGTCGCCACCGTCGACGGCCGCTCGGTCGAGCTGAGCGTGGAGCAGGCCGAGAACGCCTCGCTCATCGTCGCGACCGCCGTGCGCCGCGGCATGCCCGCCCGCGCGGCGTCGATCGCCCTGGCCACGGCGTACCAGGAGTCGAAGATCGTCAACATCGACTACGGCGACCGCGACTCCGTCGGCCTCTTCCAGCAGCGCCCCTCGCAGGGCTGGGGCACCGTGGAGCAGATCCTCGACCCGACCTACGCCACCAACGCCTTCTACGACGAGCTCGAGGAGGTCGACGGCTACGAGTCGATGGAGATCACCGTCGCCGCCCAGGCCGTGCAGCGCTCGGCCTTCCCCGACGCCTACGCCGACCACGAGGACGACGCCCGCGTCATCGCCTCGGCGCTGACCGGCAACTCGCCGGCCGCCTTCACCTGCGAGAGCGACGACTCCGCCGAGCCCGCCTCCGACACCCTCGGCGACAACGGCCTGGTCGCGCGGGCCGAGCGGGTGCGCCGCGACGTCGACCGCCACTTCGGCCGCCAGGCCGTCGGCGGCTTCGCCCCCGGCGGGGTCAGCACCGGCCACATGGAGGGCTCGGCGCACTACGAGGGCCGCGCCGTCGACCTCTTCTACCGCCCGGTGAACCCGACCAACCTGGTGCGCGGCTGGGCGGTGGCGCAGTACCTCGTCGCGCAGGCCGAGCGCCTCGACGTCGCCACGGTCATCTACGACGCGAAGATCTGGACCTCGGGGCGCGCCGACGAGGGGTGGCGCGACTACACCCCCGACACCTCCGGCCGCTCCCCCGAGACCGCCGCGATCCTGGAGCACCGCGACCACGTGCACGTCGACGTCCTCGACTGAGCCGCCCGGGTCAGCGGGTGAGGCGCTCGACGGCGGCGTCGACCCGCTCGTCGGTGGCGGTGAAGGCGACGCGCACGTGCTGGCGACCGGCGACGCCGTAGAAGGCCCCGGGCGCCACGAGGATGCCGCGCTCGGCGAGCCAGGACACGGTGTCCCAGCAGTCCTCGTCACGGGTCGACCAGAGGTAGAGCGAGGCCTCGGAGTGGTCGACGCGGAAGCCGGCGTGCAGCAGCGCCTCGCGCAGCCGGGCGCGGCGGGCGGCGTAGACGGCGTGCTGGGCCACGACGTGCTCGTCGTCGTCGAGGGCCGCGGCCATCGCGACCTGCACCGGGCCGGGCATGATCAGGCCGAGGTTCTTGCGCACGGCGAGCAGCTCGGCGACGACCGCGGTGTCGCCGGCGACGAAGGCGGCGCGGTAGCCCGCGAGGTTGGAGCGCTTCGACAGCGAGTGGACCGCGAGGATCCCCTCGAGCGAGCCGCCGTTCACGTCGGGGTGGAGCACCGAGACCGGGGTGGTCTCCCAGGCGCACTCGAGGTAGCACTCGTCGGAGACCAGCAGGGCGCCGCGCTCGCGGCACCAGTCGACGACCTTGCGCAGGTGCTCCGGCGGCAGCACCCGCCCCGAGGGGTTGGACGGCGAGTTCAGCCAGACCAGCGCCGGCGTCTCGGGGCCCAGGGAGGTCAGCGAGTCGGTGGCCACGGCGCGGGCCCCGACGAGGGCGGCGCCGACCTCGTAGGTCGGGTAGGCCAGCGCGGGGTAGGCGATGAGGTCGCCGGCGCCCAGGCCCAGGTGCAGCGGCAGCGCGCCGATGAGCTCCTTGGAGCCGATCGACGGCAGCACCTGGTCGGTCCCGAGGCCGCTCACGCCGTGGCGGCGCGCCAGCCAGTCCACGACAGCCTGGCGGGTGCGCTCGAGGCCGACGGTCGTCGGGTAGCCCGGCGAGTCGGTCGCGCCGGCCAGGGCGCGGCGCACGACCTCGGGGGTCGGGTCGACGGGCGTGCCGATGGAGAGGTCGACGACGCCGTCGGGGTGGGCGCGCGCCCGTGCGGCGTGCCCGGTGAGGGCGTCCCAGGGGAAGTCGGGCAGGCGCGCGGAGACGGTGCCCCGCGCGCCCGGCCCGGCCGTGTCGCTCAGTGGTCCTGGTTCTGCGGGGGGAGAGCGGCGATGAAGGGGTGGTCGTGGTCGATCTCCCCCATCTTCGCGGCGCCGCCGGGCGAGCCGAGCTCGTCGAAGAACTTCACGTTGGCGTCGTAGTAGTCCTTCCACTCCTCCGGCGTGTCGTCCTCGTAGAAGATCGCCTCGACCGGGCAGACCGGCTCGCACGCACCGCAGTCGACGCACTCGTCGGGGTGGATGTAGAGCATCCGCTTGCCCTCGTAGATGCAGTCGACGGGGCACTCGTCCACGCAGGCGCGGTCCTTGACGTCGACACACGGCTGGGAGATGACGTAGGTCACCGGGATCCTCCTGGGAGTGGAGATCCAGGCCGGGGCCTGGGGGTGCTGATGGACTCCCACAGCCTAGTATCCCGGCGTGCCCGACGCCGCCCCCGCCCACCGCTTGGGTCCGCACGTCGTGGGCACGCGGGTCGTGGTGAGGCGGATCGTGCGCGGCGGCGGCGCCTCGGGCGACGAGCCCGAGACCGGCCCCACGGGCGGGCCGGCCTTCACCGACCTGCTCGGCACGTGCACGGCCTGGGGCGCCGAGACCTGCACGATCGCCCCGGAGCGGGGCGAGCCGGTCGAGATCGCGCTGCGCGACATCGTCTCGGGCAAGCCGGTGCCGCCGCGCGCGTCGGTGCGCCAGCGGGTCTCGGCCCGCGAGGCCGAGGGCCACTCCTTCTCGGCCTTCCCCGACGTCGAGCGCCGCGACCTGGGCGACTGGGTGGCCCGCACCGACCCGATGCCGGTGGGAAGGCCCTTCAAGCGCGCCAACTCCTGCCTGGCCGTGGGCGACCCCGGCGTGCCGGTGGCCGAGGCCCTCACCCGGGTCGAGGCCTTCTACGCCGAGCGCGACCGGCCCCCGCTGCTGCAGGTCGAGGCCGACGGCCCGGTCGAGGCCAACGCGCTCGCCGCGGGCTGGCGGCTGCTGCCGCACGGGGAGGTCGAGTTCCGGCTCGGCTCGCTGGCCGCCGTACGCCGGCGCCGGCGCGGCCTCGCCCCCGCCGTCGACCGCACCCACGTGGAGGTCACCGGCGACCGGGCGCTCGCGGTGGTCGCGACCTCGGCGGGCCGCATCGCCGAGGGCCGCGCCATCCTCGACGGCGACTGGCTGGGGCTGCACGCGCTCAAGGTCCGCCTCGAGCACCGCCGCCAGGGCCTGGCCGGCGAGGTGATGGACGCGCTGCTGGAGTGGGGCGCCGAGCGCGGGGCGAGCACCGTGTGGCTGCACGTCGAGACCGACAACGAGCCCGCCCTCGCCCTCTACGACGGCCTGGGCCTGCTCCCCCACCACCTCACGCGCTACCTCGTCCCGCCCGGGGTCGCCGCGTGGCCGGGCGACGGCTTCACCGGCGGCGCTCCGGGCAGCGGGACCTGAGCCCGGTCACGACAGCCGGCGGAAGAGCCGCTCGCTGGCCACGGTGATCGGCGTCCACCAGAGCCGCATCACCACCAGCACCAAGGTGCCGGCGATGATCATGCCGGCGACGTTGAGCCCCAGCTGGGCCAGCGACCCGCGGATCTCGCCGCCGTCGAGGAAGGCCAGGCCGAGGGCGAGGTTGCCGGCGGCCGGCACGGTGGTGACGCTGATGAACACCCCGACCATGGTGGCGGTCTTCTCGATGGCCAGCGCGAGGGCGCCGGCGGCGCCGGCGACCAGGGCGACGATGAAGGACCAGCGGTCGGGGTGCCAGATGAAGCCGGTGTTGGGCCGCTCGCGCACGACCTCCTCGAGCGTCACCAGCCCGGTCGCCCGGGCCAGCACCGCCAGCAGCGTCACGACCACGATGGCGAGCAGGAACGACAGCACGAGCAGCCGGAGTCCGCGGCCGACGAGCCCCCAGCGACCCAGCAGCAGCCCGGCGCAGGTGGCCGCGATCGCGCTGAACTCCGGGCCGACCACCATCGCCCCGATGACCAGCACCGCGGAGTCGGTGATCACCGCGACCGCGGCCAGCACGACCGCGAGCACGAGGAACACGTGGAAGGACACCGTGGGCACGGCGCCCGCCTCCGCGGCCGCCTCGACCGACTCCCAGATCACGGCGTCGTCGGGGTGGCCCGGGGCGGCGCGCTCGAGCCGGTCGGCGGCGTCGAAGGGCGTGCCGGTGGGCGAGGTCACCACGATCCCGCCGCGCTCGCGCAGCCCCAGACGGGTCAGCTCGCGGATCACCGGTCCGGCCTTCTCCCGCGCCACGTCGGCCTCGACGAGGTCGCCGGCGGGCTCGAGCACCACGCCGCGCTGGAGGGTCACGTTGGTGATCCAGTCGTGGCGGCAGAGGGTCTGGCAGACCGACTCGGTCAGGTCGGCGGGCGCGGTCACGCGCAGGTGGAGCAGCACGCGCCCAGGCTAGAGCGGCCGACCTCGTCGGCTCCGACGGGCCCGGGTGCGCGCCGGACACGCCGAGCCAGTAGTTCGCCTAACTCACCTAGGTCAGTATGGTTACGCGCATGATGACCGACGCCGGCCTCCCCCAGCCGTCTGGCTGCCAGCCCCTCGACCCCCGCGTGGCGATCGACACCGCGGTCGAGGCGCAGGAGGGGCGGATGTGCGTGCTGCGGGGCACGGCGTGCGTGCACGACGCCACCGTGGCCATCGTCGAGGTCAGCACCGACGGCGGCGAGAGCTGGCACGAGGCCACCCTCACCGGGCCCAACGAGCCGGCCGGTCCCGTCGAGTGGGAGCACCCCTGGGTGCCCGAGGCCCCCGGCGTGCACACCCTGCTCGCCCGGGCCACCGACTCGCGCGGCCGTCGTCACGACGTGGGTCGCGACCGGCTCCGCGTCTCCCCGGCCTGAGGTCGGGGCCCTGGCCGGGCCCAGGCCGGACCCGTGGCAGGAAGCGCGGGTCAGCCGCGCCCGGCGCCCGCCGGCGGGCGGCAGATGATGGTGTCGGAGGGGATGTAGTCGGTGTGGATCTTCTCCTGCTTGACCAGCTGCTCCTCCCCGGGGCGACGGAAGTAGCGCCACACGTCGACCGAGAAGCCGGAGTAGCCGGTGTTGGGCAGGCAGTTCTCGGTGCTGAGGGTCTGCGTGGCCGGGGCGGTGTAGTCGTAGCGCTCGGAGGTCCGGGTGGTGATGTCCCAGGTCTTCGTCGACCAGATCGAGACCGTCAGCACGCCCTGCGACGACGGCGTGCTGTCGGAGAAGGCGGTGTCGACCAGCACGCCGTGGTCGGTGTCATTGCGGAAGCGCAGGTCGACCGCGCCCCACACGACGGTGGCCTCGCGGCCCACGGGGTAGCGGTCGATGTAGACCGAGTGCGCCTTGTGCTCGACGTCCTCGAGGCCGGCGAAGAAGGCGGCGTTGTAGGTCGTGGTCGCCATCTGCGAGACGCCGCCGCCGAGGTCCTCGACGAAGACGCCGTCGCTGATGATGGTGCCGGTGGTGAAGCCGTTCTCGACCGTGCGCTCGCCCACGATGTCGTTGAGGGAGAAGGTCTCGCCCGGCTTCACGACCGTGCCGTCGACGATCTCCGCGGCGCGGCCGATGTTGACGTTGCGGTACTCCGCGTAGGGGAAGTACGTCGTGAACGACGACACCCGCTCGCGGATCCCCAGCGCCCGGGCGTCCTTCGTGGTGAAGTCGGGCCGGGCCACGGTGGCCTCGACGTCGACCTCCCGCCTGCCCTCGCGGCGCGTCAGCACGTCGAGGAAGTCGGCGGCGACGTCGTCGGGGTCGTAGGAGACCCCGGGGCGGCCCGGCACGACCTGCGGGCGGCCGTCGACCAGCGCGACGGTGGCGTCGACGGGGTCGTCGGAGGTGGTCATCGAGTCGACCAGCGCGCTCAGCGCCTCGGTGTCGACGCGCGGCTCGAGCTCCCCGTCGACGGGCTCCATCGAGAGCGCCTCGCGGTAGTCGGCCGGCTGCAGCCGCAGCGGCGTGCCGTCGAAGCGCAGCACGACCGAGGCCGACAGCGCGGGGTTGGCGAAGTCGTCGAGGCCGGCCTGCACGTCGGCGGCGTCGATGTCGGGCTCCACCACGACAGGCTCCAGCTCGACGCGGCGGTCGGCGCGGCGCTCGGCGACGTACGCCGCCTCCAGCGCCTCGCGGACCTCCTCGGCGTCGAGGGCGCGGCCCTGCTGCGGGGAGACGGTGCTGACGCCCGCGGGACCGAAGACGACCTCGCCGTCGACCGCGGGAGCACCGGCCTCGTCGTCGAGGCGGGTCACCAGCGCGTCGAGCGCAGCGGGGTCGACGTCGACGACGGCCTCGAGGTCGTCGCCGCCGGTGTAGTAGTCCCACAGGCGGCGCGGGTCCCAGGTGCGCTCGCCGCCCGCGGCCTCGACCGAGGCGAGGTGGTCGACCGAGAGCCCCGCGTCGGCGGGGCTGAGGCGCAGCGGCTCGGCGTCGGAGCCGGCCACCGAGACCCGCAGCCGGCCGCTCTCGCGCTCGGCGAGGCCCTCCTCGAGGGCGGCGACCGCGTCGGCCTGGGTGCGCCCGCCGATGTCGACGCCCGAGACGGCCGTGCCGCGCGGCACCTTGTCGCCGGCGGTGAGGGCCAGTGCGGCGTAGCCCCCGCCGGCGAGCAGCGCCAGCCCGCCGATGACCGCGGCGACGACCTTGCCCCCGCTCCCCTCGCGGTCGGGGCGGGGCGGCTTGGCGTCGTCTCGCGGGCTCACGACCCCCATCCTAAGGAAGGCTCCGCGCCGCGCCCGGATCCCCGGCCCTACGTCGGCGGCGCAGGGTCGCCGGCGGGGTCGCCCGCCTCGGGGCGCAGGCCGGGCGGCGCGCCGCGCGGGCGCAGCACCAGGGTGGTCACGTCGGAGACGACGACGACCACGACGACCAGCCCGAGGCCGAGCAGCAGGTAGCCCGCGACGTCCTGGGCCACGAGGTAGCCCGACCCCGGGGAGCTCTGCAGCACGACGCCGAGCACGACCACCCAGCCCAGCGCCCACGGCGGGCGCGCCCACCACGACCGCGGCAGGGCCCACGCCGTGGCCAGGGTCGCGGCCGCGCCGAGCAGCAGGCCCCACCACAGCGGGTGCACCAGCACGACGGCGGTCGCGGTGGCCGCGCCCACCGCGACCAGCAGCGCGGCGGCGAGCACGCGCAGCACCAGCCCGACCGGCCCCGGTCGGGCTGCTCGCCCCGGTGCCCCGGGGTGCGCCGGCGCCTCGGCCACCACGGGCGGGGTCAGCCCGCGTCGCCGGCGAGCCCGGCGAAGAGGTCGCTCTCGAGCCCGTCGTCGCCGACCGGGCCCAGGGCGCCCTTCACCAGGCGGTAGAACTCGACGCCCCAGGCGGCGGCGCCGACGTTGTTGGACAGCGCGAAGAAGGGCCCGTCGAGGGTGACCTGCGTGGGGTAGGCCCGCAGGGCGTCCATCTTGCGCTCGACGTGGTCCTGGGCGTCGACGGCGCAGGACAGGTCGTCGTCGGCGGTCACGAAGTGCGGCAGCGGGCCGTCGGGGTCCATGCCCTCGAAGGAGGTGGTGTCGCCGGCGTCGCGCAGGGCGCGCAGACCGGCGCGCATGCGGCTCTCCGACATGGCGCCCCAGTAGACCTTGGCGATGTCCCACGCCGCCCCGAGGTCGGGGCGGTAGGACGGCACGGCCGCGAGCTGCGCGGCGTACATCGCGACGCGGTGGGCCTGGATGTGGTCGGGGTGGCCGTAGCCCCCGAACTCGTCGTAGGTCACCAGCACCTGCGGGCGCACCTCGCGGATCACCTCCACCAGCAGGGTGGCGGCCTCCGTGAGGTCGGCGCGGGAGAAGGCGTTGTCGTGCACGTCGTCGGCGGCGACGGCGTGGCCGTCGGCGTGCCACTGCATGCCGGAGTCGCGGTAGTGCCCGAAGCCGCCGAGCCAGCGGTGGTCGGTGACGCCGAGGGCGGCCATCGCGTCGGCGATCTCGCCGCGGCGGTGCTCGCCGAGGCGGTCCTCCTTGTCGGCGGCGAGGTGCTCGAGCTCGGGCACGAGGATCTCGCCCATCTCGCCGGCGGTGCAGGTGACGAGGGTGACCGAGCGGCCCTGCGCGGCGTACTGCGCCATCGTGGCGCCCTGGCCGATCGTCTCGTCGTCGGGGTGGGCGTGCACGAGGAGCAGCCGCTGCTCGGCGGGCGTGGCGGCGGGCGGCTGCTGGGAGGCGTGGGCGGGCGCTGCGGGCATGGCGAGGATCCTAGGGACGAGGTCCGACAGGGGCGGAGGGTGCCCGGCCGCGGGGGTCCGCCGCCGTGCACCGCGACCGGCGCACCGGCCGGTCAGTGGCCCCAACGCCTCACTGCGGCTTTTTGATCCGCCTCGGCGCGCTCGGCAGGTCCAGCGGCGGCGCGGGCGGCGCGTCGGGGGCGTCGAGGCCCTCGTCGAGCCAGCCGTCGTGCTCGTCGCAGAGCACGTCGAGCACGAAGGCGGGGGCGTCGGTGACCACGGCCCAGGGGTGGTCCTCGTCGTCGTCCTCCCCGGCCAGGCGCTCGCGCTCGACGTGGGCGTCGTAGCCGTCGGCGCGCAGCCGGCGCTCCACGGCGCGGGCGTCGTCGTCGGAGAAGAACACCGCGCGCGCCGAGGCCACCGGCGCGGTGAGCAGCACGTGGCGCAGCTCGGGCAGGAAGGGCCGGTCGGGCTCGAGCCAGTCGAGGTCGTCGAGCTCGTCGGGGCCGACCCAGGCCAGCAGGTCGTGCTCGCCCGGCTCGGGCTCGCCGCGCACCAGCCGCGCCGTGGCCACCCGCAACGTCAGCCCGGGCCGCACCGCGACCCCGTCGGCGGTCGCCCCGGCGGCGCCCGCTGCGGGCCCCGTCGCCGGCCCCGTCAGCGGTCGCAGCCACCCCACCACCTCGACCTCGCACCCCAGCTCCTCGGCGACCTCGCGCACCAGCGCGTCGCCCGGGGTCTCGCCGGCCTCGACCTTGCCGCCCGGCAGCTCCCAGCGTCCCGCCGCCTCCGGCGGAGCCGTACGCCGCGCGGCCAGCACCCGCCCGCTGCGCACGAGCGCCGCGCCCACCACCAGCCGCTCCCGCTGCCCGTCCACGAGCGCGACTCTAGGTCTCCCGCGCACCGGTGGTGCAGGGTGGGCCCATGCTGTCTCGGGGACCTCGTCGCGCGCCCACCCCGTCGGCGGCGCAGCCGGCCGGCTCGCGACCCGGCGCCGACCGGGACGCCGACCCCGCCACCGACCACGGCCGCCACCACCCGCACCTGCCGCACCCGCAGGTGCCGCTCGTGCCGGCGGCGGCCTTCGTGGTCGTGTGGTCCTCGGGCTACATCGCCGGCCCGCTCGGCGTCGAGGCGGTGGAGCCGATCACGCTGCTGGCGCTGCGCTTCGTGGTGGCCACGCTGCTGCTGGGGGCCTGGGCGCGGTGGCGCCGCGGGCCGATGCGGCTGCCGCGGGGCGTGCTCGTGCGGCTGGGCGCGGTGGGGCTGATGATGAACGGGTTGCAGTTCGTCTTCATGTACCTCGCCTTCGACGTCGGCCTCGGCGCCACCCTCGGCGCGCTGATGCACTCGCTCTCCCCCGTGCTCACCGTCGTGCTCGCCGGGGTGCTGCTGCGCGAGCGGGTCACCCGCGTGCAGGTCGTCGGCCTGGTGGTGGGCGTCGCCGGCGTCGTGACGATCCTCGGCCCCGACATCGAGGAGGCCGGCGGGGCGGTCGGCCTCACCCTCGGCGTGCTCAGCACCCTCAGCCTCTGCCTCGGCACCCTCGGCCAGCGCTGGACGGCCACCACCCCCGCGTCCCCCCGCCCCTCCGACTCCCTCGAGGAGGCGGGCGCGGCCGAGGCGGGCGCCACGCCGCCCGGCGAGGCGATCGACCCGGTGTGGGCGGCGGTGGTGCAGTTCGCGGTGTGCGCCGTGCCGCTGGTGGCGCTCGGGCTGCTGCTCGAGGGCACCCGCCCGGTGCACGACCCCGTCGTCGCGGTCGCCACCGTGGCCTGGCTCGGCGTCGTCAACTCCATCGTCGGCCTGCTGCTGCTCGGCGCGGTGGTGCGCCGCGGCGGCGCCGGCGCCTCGGCCAGCGTCTTCTTCCTCATGCCCCCCGTCACCGCCGTGATGGCCTGGCTCTGCTTCGGCGACACCCTCGACGCCCGCGAGCTCGTCGGCCTGGTCGTGGCCGTGCTCGGTGTCGCCGTCGCCACCCGCTCCGCCCGCCCTCACCCCGACGGTGGTCGAGGAGGGAGCCCCAGCCCCGGTGCTCGAGGAGGGAGCACCAGCCCCGGTGGTTGAGGAGGGAGCGCCAGCGACCGTCTCGAAACCACGTCCGCCCGGGGACAGTGGTTTCGAGACGCTCGTCGCTGGCGCTCCTCCCTCCTCGACCACCGGCCCGACGGTGATCGCGAGACGCTCGTCGCTGGCGCTCCTCCTCCTCAACCACCCGTCCCGGGCAGCCCGACCAGGACGACCTGCCAGGCTGGAGCCCCGCCCGTCGACCAGGAGGACCCCGTGACCGACCCCGACCTCTGGCTCACCCCGGGCCGCGACGCGGGCCCCGCGATCGACGCGCTCGTCTCGGCGTACGGCGGGCGGCGCGCGGGTCTCGCGGGGCTGGTGGCCGCCCTGCCGCGCGAGGGCCGGCGGCTGCGGCGGACCCTGTCGCCGGGTCTCGCGGCGCGCCGCTCGTGGACGTGGCAGGGACCCGACCGGCGCGACGCCCGCTGGTGGCCGCAAGGGGTGACCTCGTCGGCCGACGCCGCGGCGGGGGCGGCCGAGGCACCGGTGCCGGGGCGGGTGCTGATGGTCAGCTGGTACGCCAAGACGATGCCGGGCGAGCCCACGCCGCCGGGCGGCCAGGGCTCGCGGATCAGCGTCGTCGACCTCGAGACGCGCCGCTACGACCACGTCCTGCTGGTGCGCGCGCAGGCCGACGGGTCGTGGAAGCCGCTGCAGGTGCACGCGGGCGGCATCGCGTGGGTGGGGTCGTGGCTGCACGTCGCGGCCACCGCGAAGGGCTTCTGGAGCGCCCGGGTCGACGACGTCGTCGAGGTGCCGGCCGGTCGCCGCGCGGAGACCTTCGGCCACCGCTGGGTGCTGCCCGTGCGGCGCGGCCACGCCGCCGGCTCGGGCGAGGGCGTGGAGCCGCTGCGCTACTCGTTCCTCTCCGTCGACGCCTCCCCCGCGTCACCCGCGTCGTCGTCCGCCGCGCCCGCGGCGGGCCCGAAGCTGGTGGTCGGCGAGTACGCCAGGGGCCGCCGGACCCGGCGCCTGGCCCGCTTCGCCCTCACCCCCGAGGGCGCCCCCGTGGTCGGTGACGACGGCCGCGCCCGGCCGCTGTCGGTGCACGACAGCGGGGTGGCCGGCATGCAGGGCGCGGTGGTCTCGCGCGGGCGCTGGCACGTCACGACCTCCCACGGCCCCTGGACCCCGGGAACGCTGGTCACGGGCGCCTCCCCCGACGCCGCCGACCCCTGGCGGCCACGCCGCTGGGCGACCCCGATGGGTCCCGAGGACCTCGCCGTTTGGCCCGGCGACACCCCCGCCGACGACCGGCTGTGGACCGTCACCGAGCACCCCCGCCGCCGCTGGATCTGCGAGCTGCGCGTGCCCCGCTGACGCCCGCGCCCGCAGGCGGCTCAGGCCCCGCGCGGCACCATCGCGAGCTGGCGCGCCTGGGCCACGAGGCGCCCGGAGGAGTCCCAGACCTCGCAGTCCTCCTCGAACATGCCCCCCGCGAGGTTGCGGGTGGCGTGGCGCACCTTGAGCCAGCCGGGGGCGGGCCGGGCCCGCACGTGGGCGGTGAGCTCGACGGTGGGGGCCCAGCCCATGAGCCCGAGGTCGAAGGTGACCGGCGGCAGGGCGTCGACGACGAGCAGCAGCGAGAGCGGGTCGGGCTCGCGCTCATCGTGCAGGCGGAACCACGCGGCGATCTCCCCGCGGCGGCTCGGCGCGCCGACCGCCCAGCCGGCGCTCTCGGGGGCGAAGCGCATGTCGAAGCGCTCCATCAGCGGCGCCATCGCGCGCACCTCGGGCGGGGCGTCGGTGTTGCGCACGCACTGCTCCAGCGGCGGGAGCTCGGGCTCGACGGCGGTGGTGCGCACGTCGTCGGCGGCGCGGGCGAGGTCGCCGAAGGTGGCCAGCGCGGTGATGCGGGTCTGCCCGTCCTGCACGAGGTCGGCGGCGACGGTGGCGACGCGGCCGCCGTCGCGGCGTACGCCGACCTGGGCCTCGGCCGGCCCCGCGGTCGCGGCGGAGAGGTAGTAGGCGCTGATGACCAGCGGGTCGGGCTTGCCTCGCTCGGCCAGCTCGGCGCGCACGGCGGTGCCGAGGGTGGCCAGCAGGTAGCCGCCGTTGAGGCCGCCCCCGACCTTCCACCCGGCGGCGAGGTCGGCGGCGTAGCGCCCCTCGCCCTGCGCCGTGACGGCGGTCTGCGTGTCGAACTCGGAGGTCGGGGGGAGGCCTGCGGTCATGGCCGGACGCTACCGCCCGCCGCCGACCGTCCCGCGCCCGCGGTCGTGCGGCACGATGGTCGCGTGCCCGCGTCCGCCTCCCCCGCTCCCGGCGAGAGCCCCCGTGGGCAGGAGCGCCCGCGCCGCCCCGCGTGGGTCTACGGCGAGGGCCAGGAGCCCGACCCTCGCTACGTGCTCGCCAACGAGCGCACCTTCCTCGCCTGGGTGCGCACCTCGCTGGCCCTGCTCGCCGGCGGCGTGGCGCTGTCGTCGCTGGGGGTGCCGGAGCCGACGTGGCTGCGGCTGACCCTCGTCGTGGTGCTGGTGCTGCTCGGCGGGCTGACCACCGCGGTCGCGCTGGCCCGCTGGGCGCGCGTCGAGCGCGCGATGCGCACCGGCCGCCCCCTGCCCGCCTTCGGCCTGGGCCTGCTGATGACCGCCGCCGTCGTCGGCGTCTCGCTGCTCCTCGCCGTCGTGGTCCTGCTCAGCGCCTGACCGCGCCGTGGTCGAGGAGGCAGCCCCACCCACCCCCGGTGGTCGAGGAGGGAGCGCCAGCGACCGTCTCGAAACCACCGCCGGTGGTCGAGGAGGCAGCGTCACCCACCCCCGGTGGTTTGGGAGGGAGCGCCAGCGACCGTCTCGAAACCACCCCCGGTGGTCGAGGAGGCAGCGCCCCCCGGCCCCGGTGGTCGAGGAGGGAGCGCCAGCGACCGTCTCGAAACCACCCCCGGTGAGCGGTCGGCGCGTCACCCCGACAGCTCGACGCTCCCCATTACCGACTCGATCCGCTCCTGAGCGTCGGCCCGGCTGGTGCCTTGCGGGATGCCGAACTCCACGTAGACGACGTACTCCCCCGTGCTGGTGCCGAACGACTCCACCCGGTCGCCCAGGCCGGCCGGCCCCGCGAGGTGCCACCAGCGCTGTCCGACGTACTCCACCGGCGCCAGCACGGTGGGCCGGGTCGGGAAGCGCGAGGTCTCGGCGGCGGTCTGGGCCAGCTCGCGCAGCGACCCGCCGTAGTCGGGGATCGACCCGGCGTTGACGAAGGACCCGTCGGCGTAGTCCGCGCTGATCAGCCCCTCACCCAGCTCCTGGGGCTTCGCCCCTGGGGGCGCGACCAGGGAGATCCCCTCGATCCGCAGCTCGGTGCCGTCTGGCGCCTCGGACTCCGAGGGCTCCGAGGGTTCCGAGGGTTCCGAGGGCTCCGAGGGCTCCGCCGGGGCGCTGGTGGAGCCCGCGGAGCCGGCGTCGGTGGGGGACGCCGCCGCGGTCGAGGACGGGTCGGGATCGTCTCCCGCGCCGCTGTCGGAGCACGCGACGCCGGTCAACGCGACGGCGGCGGCGGTCAGGGACAGCAGGACGGTGCGCGCACGGGACAGCATGGCCACAGCGTGCCAGACCCACCACGGGCGCAGCCGCCCGCGAAGGCCCTGCCGGCCGAGGGAGCACACGTGGACCGGACGACTTCGGTCAAGGACGTTAGAAGTCGCGGCCCGAGGGGAAGGAGCGTCTCGGCCACAACCTGCGCCCACGACACCTCGACTGTCCCAGGAGGACGCGCTCATGAGCGACACCACGCCACTGCCAGGGCTCGTAGGTGCCCTGCAGGAGCTCATCATCGACTACGGCGTCATCGAGGGCATCCTCGAGGAGCTGAGCACGGGCGAGGGCGACCTCAGCTCCACCGACCTGGACTGGGCGGCCGGTTCGTCGTTCGGCTCGCTGCCGCGGGGCACCGAGCTCAGCGGGCACGCCGACAAGGCGAGAGACTACCTCCGCGACAGCCTGGTCGAGCTCCGGCAGGCGATGAACATCTACATCGAGGCGGTCCAGACGTTCCGCGACGGGACCAACACGACCGACACGCACTCCGCCGAGGCCCTGGCGCAGATCCAGAGCAGCACCGACGCGGTCGAAGCGATCAACCAGAACCTGGAGAACCGATGAAGGGCACCGAGCGGACGCGTCTCGACCAGGCCGTCGACCAGTCGAGCGACGACGCCATCACCAATGGTGTCACCGCCTGGGAGAACGTCTCCGAGGTGCTCAACAGGGTGGCCATCCACCTGTCGACGGCCGCCCAGAACGGGATGGACATCGGAGGCGAGACCGGTCCCGCCATGTTCAACGCCCTCAGCGCCTCCGCCGACCGCATGCGTGAGCGTGGCACGGAGGCCTTCCGCGGCAAGCTGGCGCTCCAGATGGCCAAGGACGGCGTGATCAAGGCCCGCGAGGCCCGCGACAAGATCGACACCGACCTGCCACCGCTGACGCCGATCACCTTCACGCCTGACCCCGAGAAGACCCAGGCGGAGAACGACCAGGCCAGGACGGCGGCCGACAACTCCGCGACGCAGGCCGGTCTGCGCGAGCAGGCCCGCGAGCAGCGCGCCCGCGAGATCGCGGACCAGATGGAGAGCGACTACGACGAGCCGATCACCATCTTCAAGGACATCCACAAGATCCCCGACCCCGAGCCGCTCCCCGGCACGAGGAACGGCGGCGGTGGCGGCGGCGACAACCCCTACGGCGACGGCTCCACCGGCGGCAACGGCGGCAGCACCTGGCGCCCCGACGAGGGCGGCCGGATCGACCGCGATCCCGATCGTGACCGCGACCCCGATCGTGACCGCGACCCGATCATCGACCCGGTCGACCCCGAGGAGCCGAAGCCCCCGATCATCACCGAGC
The DNA here is from genome assembly GCF_023712465.1 of Nocardioides sp. P86. Classification (NCBI taxonomy): domain Bacteria; kingdom Bacillati; phylum Actinomycetota; class Actinomycetes; order Propionibacteriales; family Nocardioidaceae; genus Nocardioides; species Nocardioides sp. P86. Next base: position 807,688 of record NZ_JAMAYE010000001.1, read on the forward strand.
CGCCGATCACCGGCGAGCCAGAGGTCCCCGACGGCACCGATCCCGACATCGGCGACCCCGGCTCCTGGACCGACGGCGGCGCGTCGGGCACGGGCACCGGCGGCTCGGGCGGCAGCACGGGCGGCGGCTTCCCCGGCGGTGTCGCGGGCGGCGTGGCCGCCGGCGCCATCGGGGGCGGCGCGCTCCTGGGCGGCATCAAGAGCGGCGCCTTCAGCGGCCTGACCGGCTCGCTCTCCAACGCCGCCACCAAGGCCGGCGCCATCGGCGCCTCGGCCCGCACGGGCACCTCGGGCGCCCTGGGCCGCGGCGCGGCGGTCGCCCCCGGCTCCACCGGCGGAGCGCGTACGGCGGGCGCCGCCGGTGCGGGCGGTCGTGGCGGCAGCCGCAGCGGGGCCCGTGGGGCCGCGCGCGGTGGCACCGGCGCCGGGGGCCGCGGCGCCGGTGGCCGTGGCGCGGCCGGGGCCGGCGGCGGCGCCGGGCGCGGCAGCAAGGACAAGAAGAAGGGCGCCACCGGTGAGGACTTCTGGGACGACGGCCAGGACTGGATCGACGACGAGGACTCCGGCACCACGGTGCTGAGGTAGCCGCCACCCGGTCGACGCACGTCGGGCCCCCACCGCGAGGTGGGGGCCCGACGTGCGTGGGGACGACCGTCGGCCGTCAGGGTGCTGCGGTCAGCACTCCTGCTCGACCTGCGCCAGCGCCTCGTTGCGCTCGGCGCGGGCCTCGTTGCGCAGCGCACGGGTGCGCTCGATACGGGTCTTGTTGCCCGACTCCTTGGCCCGGGCGAAGCGCGCCTTGGCCTCCCTCAGGTCGGCCTTGGCCTCGGCGAGGGTGGCGGTGGCCTCCTCGCAGGCGAGGTCGCGCTGGGTGAAGGAGCGCGTCACCGCGGTGCCGGTGTTGCCGGACTCGTCGGTGGCGCGCACGGCGAAGGTGTGGGCGCCGGGCTCGGTGGTCAGCGTGACCGGGCTGGTGCAGGCCGCGAAGGCCGCACCGTCGACCGAGCACTCGTAGCCGGCGACGTCGTCGTCGGCCGAGGTGAACGTGAAGGTCGGCGCCGACTCGACGCTGGCGCCGTCGGTGGGACCAGACGAGATGGTCACGACGGGAGCGGTGGTGTCAGCCGGCTCGTCCGGCACGGCGTCGAGCACGAACGAACGACGCACCGACTGCCCCTGGAGGCCCGACTCGGCGCGGGCGCGGAAGTCGACGGTGTGGGGGCCGTCCTCGAGCTCGCTGATGTCGACGGTGTAGGGGCTCGTGCAGTCGACCCATGCGCCCTCGTCGACCCGGCACTCCTTGGTCGTGGAGCCCTGCTCGGGCACGTAGAAGGTGTAGGTCGGCGCCGAGGTCACCGTGGCCCCGTCGGCGGGTCCGCCGTCGACGACCACGGTCGGGGCGTCCGTCATGTCCGTACCGAACGTGAGTGAGGCGCTGCTCAAGGTGCCGGTGTCCAAGCCGGCCTCGTCAGCGACACGGATGGTCCACTGACCATCAGGGTCGACTCCCGCGAATGCCTGCGCCAGGTCCACGACTCCTCGGGAATTGGACGCGCGGTACTGCCCACCGGGGATTTCGTAGGACAACGTGGTCGGCGCCGAGAGGAAGGAGTCTGCGCCGGAGTCGCTGAAGGTGTAGGTCCCGTTCAACCCGCGGCATGTGCGGTTCTCATCGGCGAGGACAGCCGTCGTGCCGTCGGGCGCAATGAGGCTGATGACCAGGTCGGCGACACAGCTGTGGTTGAGGGTGATCTGAGCAGTGATCGCCGAGCTCGTGGCAGACGAGACCGGTATGCCTGCATTGCTTGTCGTGTAGTCGCCGATGAAGGCCGGCACCCCGGACGTGGCCGGGAAGGAGGTCGGGGCGGCGGAGGCCGGGGCCGCGGCGCTGACGGCGAGCCCGCCGGCAGCGAGCAGCAGGGTCGAGGCGAGGGCGGCGGCACGGCGGATGGTGCGGCGGCCACCCCCTGTCGGTGCGGTGGTGAGGTTCATGGATCGTCCGTTTCGGGTTCTGGTCAGACCCGAGAGAGCTGACGCGTGGATGCAGGACCATCGTCGGTCGTCGCGATCGCCCGCGAAGAGTTTTTGCTTTTTTTCACTCAGGTCGCAATGACCATTGCCACCCGTGCAGACGGAAGCTCGGGCGGAGTCCCCCTGGCCCTCTCGGCACCGGAGGCATGGCCCGTTCGGGCTAGTACCCCGATCGATCGGGTGGCGGACGGCGAAGGGCCCCCGGTCGTCCGACCGGGGGCCCTCCTCAGCGCCGTGACGCGGGGCTCAGCTTCCTTCGCAGGCGTTGGTGCCGGCGGTGCCGGAGAACGCCGGGAGGCGCTCGCCGCCGCTGGCCACCAGGGAGAGCTCCGCGGCGCTGACGGACCCGGTCGCCTCGGCCAGGCGGGTCAGCGCCGTGACCATCGTGGACTCGGCGACGTCGACGACCTGGTTGGCCGTGCCGGAGCCGCTGCACACCAGGTAGCGGTTGTAGGAGGCCGTCCAGTCGACCAGGCGGTCACCGGCGACGCGGCCCTGGTCGTTCTGGTCGGCCTGCAGGGCGTCGTGCCCCTGGCCGCCGTAGATCAGGTCGGAGCCGTTGACGGTGATGCGTCGTCCGTCGGTGTCGACCGACGGCGCCACGGCCATCCACAGCGCCGGGACGCCGATCCACTTCTTGGTGTCGAGCAGGTCGTCACCGGCACCACCGAAGATCCGGTCGTGGTCGGCGCCGCCCCAGACGACGTCGTTGCCGTCGCCGGCGAAGGTGACGTCGTCGCCGTCGCCGCTGTTGACGAGGTCGTCGCCCGCCCCGGCGTGCAGCGAGTCGAGGCCCGTGCCGCCGAGCAGGAGGTCGGCGCCGCCGACCGTGGGCTCGGTCTGGGTGACCACCCGCACCAGCGAGTCGTTGGGTCGCACCGTCTCGGTGAGGAAGCCGGTCTGGTTGCGGATGACCTCGTTGGTGCGGCCCAGCGTCGCCGCCGCCGTCGGGACGTCGACGCCCTGGTCGCCCAGGAGCGCGTCGTCACCGTCGCCGCCGTCGAGCACGTCGCCGGAGACGGCCTGCCCGGCGTAGGACGACTGCGGCCGGCTGGTGCCGGTGGCGTCGAACTGGCCGTAGAGGTCGTCGTCGCCCTGACCGCCGATCAACGTGTCGCTGCCCGCCCAGATGCCGGGGCCGGAGTCGGCCATGGCCACCTGGCGCACCACGCGCGGGCCCGAGGGACCGCCGGCGAGGAGCTGGTTGGGCCCGCCGCGGGTGATGCGGCCGTTGTCGCCGAGCACGACGTCGGTGTCGGCTCCACCGTCGATGGAGTCGTTGCCGTCGACCAGACCCGTCGCCGAGCTGTCGGACGTGGCGCGCACGACGCTGAGCAGCCGGTCGTCGGTGCCGTTGCCGCTGATGACGACCCCGGTGTTGGAGGAGCCGCCGCCCAGGAGGTCGTCCTGACCGGTGCCGCCGAGCAGCGTGTCGTCGTCGGCTCCGCCTTCGGCGTAGTCGTCGCCGGCGCCGGTGTCGACGCGGTCCTTGCCGCCCTGCCCGAAGGCGAGGTCGCGACCGTCGCCCCCGACGAGGGTGTCGGCACCGCCCGTGCCCGCCGCGGCGCGCGCCGTGGCGCGGTCGAGGTCGAAGAGCGCGATGTCGCGTCGGGTCGTGCCGTCGGCACGCAGGCCGTCCTGACGGACCAGGCGGGCGTTGTCGCCGGCCAGCACGTCGTCGCCGGTGCCGCCGTCGAGGGCGTCGGCCCCGTCGAGCTGACCGGTGCCGGTGCGGGTCGCCCCGATGACGCCGTCGGCCGAGGAGCTGCCGCCGGTGAGGGCGTCGTCGCCCGCCTCGCCGAAGAGCCGGTCGGAGCCGCCGTCACCCTCGAGGCCGTCGTAGCCGTCGCCGCCGCGCAGCTCGTCGTCGCCGCCCTGGCCGAAGACCAGGTCGTCGCCGACGCCGCCGCCGAGGCGGTCGGGGCCGTAGGTGGAGACCGGTGCGGTGCCGCCGGTGGCGGGCTGGTTGAGCAGGGTGACCTTGGCCGGGTCGGCCGTGGTGCCCGCACCCGTGACGGTGCCGTTGTCGCCGAGGACGAGGTCGTTGCCCTCGCCGCCGTCGACGGTGTCGGCGGAGACCCCGTCGTAGGAGCCGGCCGCCCACGAGCCACCGATGAGGTGGTCGTCGCCGGCCTCGCCCAAGAGCGTGTCGCCGCCGGCTGCGCCCTCGACGGCGTCGATGCCGTCGCCGCCGTAGACGGTGTCGTTGCCGCCCTGGCCGAGCAGCAGGTCGTCCTGACCGTTGCCGTAGAGCGTGTCGGAGCCCGAGACGGCCGCGGCCGGGGCTTGGGTCGTCGCGGTGTCGTAGAGCGTGATGCCCACCGTCGGGCGGATCCGCGCCCACCAGGTGCGCGCGGCCGCGGTGTTCTGCGACGGCGGCACGAGCTTGGCGTTGTCGCCGGCCAGGATGTCCTGGCCGTCGATCTCGTCCACGCCCTCGTCGCCGACGAGGGTGTCGGCGCCGTCGGCCTGACCCGCACCGGAGCGGTTGAGCGTCAGCGGTCCCGAGGTCGAGGACCCACCGACGAGCAGGTCGGCACCGTCGTCGCCCTGGACGAGGTCGGCGCCGCTGCCGCCCTCGACGTTGTCGTCGTCGGGCCCACCGAAGACCTGGTCGTCGCCGGCCTGGCCGAAGACCCAGTCGGAGGCGTAGCCGCCGTAGAGCTTGTCGTTGTCACCCGAGGCCGGGGTGGCCAGGAGGGTGGCGTCGACGCCCTCGACGATCGAGCCCGTGGTGCCGGGCTTGAAGGCCAGGGCGGCGTTGCCGCCCGCGACCACGTCGACACTGCCGTCGCCGAGCACCTCGTCGGCCCCGTCGGCGACACCGGCGGTGTCGCTGCCGCCGGCGAGGAGATCGGTGCCGGAGCTGCCGCGCACGACGTCGTTGCCGGCGTCGCCGTAGAGGATGTCGCCGTCGGCGTCGCCGGAGACCAGGTCGTTCCCGGCATCGCCGTGCAGCAGGTCGGCGCCGTCGCCACCGCGCACGAAGTCGTCACCGACGCCGCCGCGGATCTTGGTCTCGTCGCCCTCGCCGGCGTCGACGAAGTCGCCTCCGGCGCCACCGTCGAGCTCGTCGGTGCCCTCGCCGCCCAGGACGCAGTCACCGTCGCCGGTCGCGCCGGTCAGGCCGGCCAGCTCCACGGTCCCGGTGTCGCCCAGCACGGCGCCGCTGGCCGGGCGGCCCTCGACCCTGCCGTTGCCGTCGAGGTCGGCGCGGCCGTCGCTGAACACGACACCGGCGAGGACCCCGGAGTAGCGTCCGCCGCCGGCGGCCAGGACGTAGCCGTCGGTGACCTGGAGGCCCTCGAGCTGCCCGTCGTCCTCGGCCGTGCCGGAGAGGTCACCGTTGAGGTCGACCAGACCGACCACGATGCTCGTGGAGGGGCGGCACACGATCGAGCGCCCGGCGCCCAGCGGAGCCGACGGGTCGGCGGGCTCGCCCTTGACCACGTCGTCGCCGGCGTCGCCGACGAGCAGGTCGCTGCCGGTGCCGCCGGCCAGGGTGTCGTCACCCTCGCCACCGCGGGCCAGGTCGTCCCCGGCGTCGCCGGAGAGCGTGTCGGTGCCGCCCGAGCCGTAGATGCGGTCGCGGCCGTCGCCACCACGGACCACGTCGTCGCCCTGGTCGTCGACCAGCACGTCGGAGCCGTCGCCGTCGAGGAGGTCGTCGCCGCCGCGGCCGCAGACGATGTCGTCGTCGCCGCCCCCGGAGAGGGTGTCGGCCCCGGCGCCGCCGAGCACGTAGTCACGGGCGTCGCCGCCGGTGACGGAGTCGACGCCGCCGTCGGAGGCCGCGCCCTGCTCCTGGCAGGAGGCGAGCACCGACGCCTCGCTGGGCAGCGCGACGGTGAGCACCGAGACGTCGTTGTCGATGATCTGGGTGCCGCTGGCGGAGCTCACGGTGATGGTGACGCGCTGGTCGCGGCTGATCCCTGCGGTGTCGAAGGCGCCGCCGACGGTGAGGTCGGAGCCGTCGCCGCCGTTGACGGTGTCGGATCCGTTGCCGCCCACGAGGACGTCGCCGGAGTCGACCAGGGCCGCGATCGCGGCGTCGTCGTCGGTCGGGAAGAGCGAGTCGACGTCCATGCCGAGCCCGCCCTCGACGACGTCGTTGCCGTCGCCGCCCTTGACCTCGTCGGTCGAGGGGCCGCCGCTGGTGCGGTCGTCGCCGGCGCCGCCGTCGACGGAGTCGCGGCCGGCGCCGCCATCGAGGATGTCGTTGCCCGAGGCGTCGCTCACCGTGTCCTCGCCGTCGCCGGCGTCGACGGTGTCGTTGCCGGAGCCGCCGGTGACGGTGTCGGCACCGCCGCCGGTGACGACGGCGTCGTTGCCCGCGCCGGCGTCGACGACGGCCTGGGTGGTGACGGGCACCGTGGTGACCTTGGTGGATCCGCCCTCGGTGCTGAGGAGCTGTCCGGGGTAGAGCCGCACGATGTCGTTGCCGCTGCCGGCGTCGGCGAGGATGCGCCCGGTGGCGGGCACGTCGTACTCCTGCACGATGTTGAACGCGGTCACCTCCACCCGGGTCGGACTGAGCTGGCGCACGGTGAACTTCTCGTTCTGCTGGCCGGTGTAGACCTTGCGCTCGCCGGCGTAGGACTCGCCGATCAGCAGGCGCAGGTCGTCGCCCTCGCGCTTGGCGAGCACGGGCTCCTCGGTGGCGCAGTTGAACTCGAAGAGCGTGAGGCGGGGGCTGCGGACGATGTCGAACTCCTCCTCGATGGAGAAGAGGAACAGGTCGATGCTGAAGTAGAACTGCAGGAAGAAGACGATCCCCGAGGAGACGTTGAAGGCGCAGCTGGGTCCGGCGCTGGCCCCGATGAACTCGTCGGTGTAGATCTTGCCGCTGCCGTCGGGGTCGAAGGCGTCGAGACCCAGGTCGAGCACCACGCCGCCCTTGATGCCGGCCTCGGCGAAGCCGATGCTGACGGCGGCGCCGGCCTCGACGGTGAAGGTGAGCTCGATCTCCGGGACGTCGTCACCCTCCTCGAGGTCGTCGATGTAGAAGCCGTCCTTGAAGACCGACCCACCGCCGGTGAGCTGGTCGGTGGCGCCGGGGTCGATCGCCTCGATCTTCTGGGTCAGCCCGCGGGTGTCGAAGCCGAAGGCCATGCGGCCGTCGATGCCGATCTCACCGCCGATGGAGGCGCTGACCGGCACCGGGCCCACCATGAAGGGGCCGAAGCTGCGCGAGACGCCGACGTTGAAGCCGAGGTGGCCCAGGTCGACGTAGAGCAGGGTGGCGTCGCCCTCGCCGAGCAGCAGGTTGTAGACCTGCTCGGAGTCCTGGAGCACGGGCACGCTGATGCTGGGCAGGTCGAAGTAGGCCTCGGAGGAGACCTCGGTGACGGTCTTGGGCTTCTCCTGCTCCTCCTCGGCGGGCACCTCGGCGCCCTCCTCGCCCTTCTTCTCGTCCTCGTCCTCCACGTCGCAGGCCGACTCGGCGCCGACGTTGCTCTTGCTGCTCTTCTCGGTCTTGGTCGTGCCGTCGTCGAGCTTCTCCACCGCGGTCGAGGAGCAGGAGCCGACCTTGAGGGAGTCGGCGTCCATCTCGAAGCTGCCGCCCTCGTCGATGCTGCTCAGGCTGACCAGCTCGGGCTCGTCCTTGAGCTCGGGCAGGTTGCCGACGAGCTGCTGGAAGGCGATGAGGTTGGTGATGAGGCCGAGGTTGGGGTAGCGCTTGACCAGGATCGAGAGCATCGAGACCGGTCCGGCCCCGACCAGGGTGGCGAGGTCGTTGATGACCGGGATCGGGGCGCTGAGGGTCTCCACGACCGGGTTGAGCGGGGCCAGCCACTGGCGGGCCTTGCCGAAGCCCTCGCCGACGGCCTTGTAGAAGGTCGTGGCGTCGAGGTAGGTGTTGTCGAAGGACAGGTCGGAGAACACCTCGTCCTCCCAGGTCAGCGAGATCGCTCCGACGGTGTCGAAGAAGCCGAGCTCACCGGCGAAGGACTCGGCGTAGACGTCGAGGCCGCCGGTGCCGGTGGCCGAGGTGTTGAAGCCGAGCTCGCGGTCGTAGATGGAGGGCAGGTAGACCCGGCCGTCGTTGCCATTGGCGTCGGCGGCGTCGATCTCGACCGCGACGTCGGCCTGCAGGCCGGTGTCGCCGAGGTCGACGAGCACGCTCGGCATGGTGCCGACCACGGCGTCGATGCACCGGGCGGCGGTCGGGGCCGGCACGGAGCCGGCACCGGCGGCGTCCTCCCAGTAGGAGGCACGCGTCCAGGCGTGGCAGCTGTCGTCGGTGCGGTCGGGCAGCCGTGCCTCGACGGTCGCGGTCAGCGGGGTGGAGGTGTCGGGCAGCTGGAGGTAGGGGCCGGTGCCCTTCTGGATGCCGACGGTGACCGAGAGGTCCCAGTCGACGGTGGTGACGACCTCGGCGACGGTGTCGATGGAGACGCCGGGCAGGCCGGCGTCGAAGGCGACGGGCTGCTCGGTGACGGTGCCGCTCAGGGCCAGCGGCGCCGAGATCGAGGTGACGTCGGAGACCTTCGACGACGACGTGCACGAGCTGGCGCAGCGCAGGGTGACGTCGACGGGGGCGAGGGTGGTCTCGGGGGTGTCGGCGATGCCGTTGAGGGCGTTCTCGACGGCGGTCTCGAGGGTGCCGGCGTCGGCGGTGGTGGCGATGCCGGTGACCGACTGGACGTCGAGGGCCTGGCGGGCCGCGCCGCTGAAGGCACGGACGGCGGCCGGGACGTCGGCGGCGGCGTCGAGGTCGGCGCCCACCAGCGGCATCGTCAGGCCGGCGAGCTCGCCGTCGAGGGAGTCGCCGAGGGTGCGGTCGAAGCCGCTGAGGGCGTCGACGAGGAACTGGGTGGCGAGCGGCTGGCCGGCCAGGTCGGCACCGGTGCCGCCGGAGCTGTCGGTGGCCTTGAGGTCGAGCCGCACCGTGTCGGAGCCGTCGAGCGGCACGGTCGCGCAGGCGGCGACGTCGGCCCCGCCGGTGTTGCCGGGGCACTGCTGGGCCGCGCCGGCGAGGGCCCGGTCCTGCGTCAGGGAGTCGCGGAAGTCGGCGAGCGGCACGAGGGCCTCGGTGCTGCCGGAGTCGGTGGTGACGGTGACGCCGATGCGCAGGTCGGAGCCGGTGGCGCCCACGGTCAGCGCGGCCGAGCCGTACTCGGCGTTCTTGCCGCCCAGGGCTGCGATGTCGGCGGACGCCACGTCGGTGACGGTCTCGACGGTGCGGGTGTCGGAGCCGACGTAGGAGGCGGCGGTGGCCAGGTCGACGGTGAGGTCGACGGTGGCGCTCGACTCCGAGCCGAGGAGCACCTGGGCGGGCTTGCGGACCCCGTCGTCGTCGACGGCGTCGGTCACGATGCGCAGCTGGCTCTCGCCGGCGGCCAGGCGCAGCGGCACGCTGTCGCTCTGGTCGCTCTGGCTGCGGGTGGTGGCGAAGCTGAGGCGGTCGCCGTCGAGGCCGAAGGTGGCCTCGGTGCCCGGCGCGATGGCCGGGATGGCGGCGGCGAAGGCCTGCAGGGTCGAGACGTCCTGGGTGTCGGCGGGCGCCGCGGTCCCGGTGGCCGAGCCCTGGAGCCCGAGCAGCACGGCGTTGAGGCCCTGGCGGGCGCGGTTGAGCTCGGAGGGCACGACGTCGAGCAGCGGCAGCGTCTTGTCGGCGCCGAGCTCGGGAGAAGGCGAGGCGAAGGAGAGCAGCACCGCGGCGTAGTCGTCGATGAGCTTGTCGCGCAGCGCCTCGGGGTCGCCGTTGATGACGTAGGGGTGGCCGGCGGTGAAGCCGACCTCGGCCAGCGGACCGTCGGTGCAGGTCACGGTGGTGGCGCTGTCGACGGTGAACTGCGTGCAGATGCTCGCGGTCGGGTCGGTGGGGGCCAGGTCGTAGAGCTGACGGTTGACCACGCGGTCCTCGGCGGCCGTGTCGTCGGCGACACCGAACTGGGCGTAGAAGTCGGCGGACTCGTCGACCAGGGTGGCGCCGTCGGAGGCCTCCCCCATGGTGCCGTTGCGCGAGGGCACGAGGTCGAGCAGGCGCAGGTCGTCGTAGGCGCCGCCGGTGGTGACCGTGGGCAGGGCGCCGGCGGCGAGGGTGGCCCAGGTGGCGTCGATGGTGCCGTCGGCGCCGACCAGGCGCTCCCCGGCTCCGCCGCCGGCGGCGATGGTCGGCGCGTCGGCGACGTCGAGGGAGGCGGTGGCGCTCAGGGCGACCGAGCCCTCGGGCTCGGCCACGACGGTGCTCTGGCCGTCGTCGAGCAGGTCGGCCACCGGGAGGGCGCCGGCGACCTCGCCGTACTGGAGGGCGACCGTGCCGGTGGGCACGGTGACGCGGGCCGCGGGCTGCCCCGCGGCCTGGGTCAGGTCGTAGTCGGTGACGTCGACGTCGACCTTGAGGAAGCCGATGCGCGCGGCCATGGCGGTGTCGCCGTCGAGGCCCGCGTCGACCGAGCCGATCTCCCAGAGCCTGCCGTCGGGGCCGGGCTTGAGGTAGGCGACCGGGGTCTGGTCGGCCTCGGCGAGGGTGGGCTGGTCACCCTCCACGAGCGGGGCGGGGTCGACGAGCCCGAGACCGAAGGTGGCCTCGAGGTAGCGCCCGGCGGTGGCGACCGTGGCGTCACCCGCGGGCGGCTCCACGGCGCCGGGGGCGTCGCCGGTCTGGGGGCAGGAGCGCACGCCGTCGGCGACGACGGCCTGGCAGAGGCCGGTGAGGCCCGTGAGCGGGGCGAGGCTGCCGCTGCCGCCGGTGAGCACGTCGGCGCTGCGGGAGGCGGCGTCGTCCTGGCGGACCGCGACCTCGAGGGCGCGGGTGTCGGGGGCGTAGGTCACCGTGCCGTCGAGGCCGAGGTCGCCGATGGCGCGACCGAGCTCCTGGATCGAGCCGGTGACGGTGCGGGCGGTGCGCTTCTCGCCGTTGCTGGCGAAGCTGGTGGTGAGCACGGGGAAGCCGCCGCCGCCGGTGACCTCGACATTGTCGGTGGGGGCGGTGCCGACGGTGGCGGCGGTGACGCCGGTGATCCTCACCGAGGGGTCGGGCGAGGCCCACGTGACCGTGGCGCCGTCGTCGACGCTGACCCCGGTGGTGGTGGCCTGGCAGTACTGCACCTGCCCGGGGCGCGGGGCGCCGCTCGGCGGGTTGGTGTCGGCGGCACCGCAGGTGATGGTGGCGGTGGCCTGCTGGCTGAGCAGGTCGATGAGGTCGTCGGCCGGGGAGTACAGGTCGGAGAGGTTCGCGTCGAGCAGGGGCAGCTCGGCGTCGGCGGCCCCCTCGGCGCTGCGCAGCGCGGTCGCGTACTGGGTGAAGCCGGTGAGCGCCTGGGTGCGGGTCAGGGCCGTGAGCTGCTCGAGGGCGGTCTCGCGAGCGATGACCGGCGTGGCGTAGGGCGTCTCGGCGTCGGCGGCACGCGTGCCGACGGTGACGGCGCCGTGGGGGCCGCCGTCGAGCAGGTCGCTGGTGAGCGAGACGTCCATCGAGACGTCGTCGGCGCCGGGGAGCCGGCGGGTCGCGAACATCTCGGCGGGGTCGCTGAGCTGGAGGTCCTCGGTGGTCAGCGCGCCGCGGCCGTTGGGGTCGCGCAGCCGCAGGACGGTGGTGGTGTCGATGCGCCCGGCGCCCTCGGCGGCGAGCTCGACGAACCCGTCGCGCACCGTGAAAGGGGCGATGGGGAGGTCCTGGCCGGCTCCGGCGCTGCTGCCGGCGGGGCGGGTCCACACGTGGGTGGTGAGCTCCGACTGACCCACGACGGAGAACTCGCGCAGGTCCTCGGCGGAGTCGTCGAAGCGGAGTCGGACCTGACCGGTGAGACGGCCGGTGGCCTCACCGGCGAGCTCGGCCGCCCCGAACTGCATGCGGTCGTCGGCGTAGGTGAGGGCGACCGGGGCGGTGCCGGTGAGGTCGATGTCGAGCAGCCACTCGATGCTGTCGGCCGGGGCGCTGGCCAGCGGGGTGACGGCACGCATCTCGAGGGCGGGGTCGGCGGAGATGACGTCGTCGATGGTGTCGAGCGTGGCGTTCTTGTTCAGCACGGCCGCCGTGACGCGACGGCCCAGCGCGGTGTCGAGCTGGAGCACGTCGCGCACCGAGAGGTCGGTGAGCGGGAAGTCGTCGGCGAGCGCGGGCTGCTGGGCCGCGGCTCCGAGCGCGTTGCCGAGGCCGAGCAGACCGATGACGACGTCGGAGGCCGACGTCGAGCCCACCGGCGGGGCGGCCTCCGACGGGCTGACGGACAGGGTCGCCGCGGCGACGGCGAGAGCTGTGGGAGCCGCGACGACCCCCAGCAGACGGCGGGAGCGACGCAGGACGGCAGGACGGGAAGCACGCACGAGGAACTCCGGACTCACACGGCCGGGGCAACCCCCTGTTGCGCACACTCGGCCAGGAGAACCTCACCACGTCTTCACCCTCGTGGCCCATAGTCGGTTCGAGCCTGACAGAACAGTAAAAAGGGATGGTTCTGGGTCAAACGCTGGACAGACGCCCCGCCGCGGGGTAGGGCCCTTCGACCCTTCCCTGCGGCGCGGCTGTCACTGCCGGCTCTTGCCCCCGCGGCCGCAGGAGAAGGTGGCCGCGAGGTCGGCGGAGGTGTCGTCGGCGCCGGTCAGCGGGAGGTCGGCGGTGGCCTCGCGTCGGGTGATCTCGATGCCCTCGGAGCCCTCGCTGGCGAAGTTGGCGCCGTCGAGGCTGAGCACGGCGCTGGTCTCGATCTCGCCGCCGGCCTGGTAGACGTTGAGCGTGTTCTGGTCGTCCTTGCCCCACGCGGCCATGTAGATCGCCTTGGGCTGGCCCTCCTGGGCCGAGCGGATGACGCGGGCCTCGCCGGAGTAGGCGGCCTCGGCGCCGCCGGAGACAGTGAGCTCGACGGTGCAGCCCTTCTCGGCGTCTCCCACCGGGCCCGAGGCCGAGGGCGACGGGGCGGGGTCGGCCTGGTCGCCGCCGCCGTCGTCACCGCTGCACGCACCGAGGGCGAGGGCGAGGCTGAGGGAGGGCAGGACGAGGAGGGCACGGCGCAGTCGCATGGGTAAAGTCAAGCACCCCTCGACGCCGGCGCGACGCCCCGTCGGCGGCGTGTCCGGGTCGCGCGGACCACACGGTCGGGGCCTGTGGACCCTCCCCCGAAATGCCCACCGGGGCGACACACATGACGTGTGTCGCCCCGGTGGTGCAGCCGGACGGCCCTGGTGTCCTAGGGTGGACAGGCGGTCCGGACCATTCTCAAGCAGCGGCAACAGAGAATGGCCCGGACCGCGTCTGTGTCTCCCGGCTGGTGGTGGTGCTCAGCTGTGCGGAGAAGCGTGGGGGTCGTGGACCCCCGGGAGAGTCACCCCGGGGCGGCTCGCGCCGCCCCGGGGCTCCTCACGTGTCACACGAGGGTCAGCGGACCCGGGTGTTGTTGGAGCGGTCGCGCAGGGTGGCCGCGGTGCCCTTGACGATGGCGAAGTACTTCGTGAAGCGCTTGCCGTTGACGTCGGGGGCGTTGACCTTGGCGATGCCCTCGGAGTTGAGGACGGCGGTGCCGACGAGCTTGGAGCTGCCGTCCTTCTTGATCCGGTAGAACTCGGCGACGGCCTCGTTCGCACCGGCGGTGACGCCGGCGGAGACGCGGAGGCGGTCGGCCTGGGCGCCGTTGTTGTTGGCGCTGAGGACCGCGGTGACCGGCTCCTTCTCGACCGGGCCCGGGTTGCCGACGAAGACGACCTGGTCCTGGGCGGTGACGACGCCGTTGCCGTCCGTGGCGGTCACGGTGATGTTGGCCGTGCCCTCCTCGGTGCCGACGAAGGTGTAGAAAGCCTCACCGTTGGCGTTGGTCGTCGTGGTGAAGTTGGCGTCGCCGTCCTGGCCGGAGCCGGGGCCCTGGCGGATGAACTGGACGTCGAGGTTCGACACCGGGTTGCCGTTGCCGTCGACCACGCGCACGGTCTCGGTGACCGGCGAGCCCACCTGGACCTCGCCCTCGGGCGAGGACGTGATGGTGGCGGTGGCGTCGGCGATGTCGAAGTCGTACCAGTTGATCGTGTACGTGTCGGTCAGCGCCTCGGTCGGGCCGGCGACGGCGGCACCGTTGACGACGGTGGTCGTCGGGGCGTTCCACGTCGCGGTGATGGTCTGGTCGACCTCGCGGATGCTGAAGGCAGAGAACTCGACGTCGTCGATGAAGTCCGTGGTGACCGTGTTGTTCGACAGATCGGCCAGCGTCGTGTTGTCGGTGAGCTGCACCGTGACGTCGGTCAGGTTGCCGAACTGGTCGGTGGCGTAGACGTCGAAGTAGACCTCATCGCCGGTGCGGGCCTCGGGCAGGAAGTCCGCGTCGTCGTTGAACCGGTCGTTCGGGACGATGGTGACGTCGCCGCCGTTGAGCGGGTTCGACGAGTCGAAGTCCGCGGTGGCGGTGTCGGAGGCCGACGGCGTGGTGCCGGCGGTCGCGACGGTGGCGGTCACGGTGGCGGTGGCGTCGCCGTCGTCGTCGAAGTCCTCCGAGCGGCCGATGCCGACCAGGAACTCGGCGACACCGGCGTTGTCGGTGGCGACCGTGATGGTCTGGCCGAGGTCGCGCAGGTTGCCGCCCTCGGTGCCGTTGGCGCCGGTGTAGGTGCCGTCGGTGAAGAACGCGTCGCCACCGATGGTGAGCGTGACGTTCTGGTTGGCGACCGGGGCGCCGTTGGCGTCGACGACCTCCACCTGAGCGAGGTCGGCCTCACCGGGGGTGGTGTTGGCGTCGAGACCGGTGATGTCGACCGTCGAGGCCGCCGGGGCGGTGGCCTGCGAGAAGATCACAGCGAGCGTGTCGCCCTCGAGGGCGTTGTCGATGTCGCCCTCGGAGTCGTCGTAGTCGGCCGTGTCGGCGGTGACGGTGCCGTTCTCGGTGGGCTGAGCGACGCCGGCCGCGGTGGCCACGTCGTCCAGGGTGGCCGAGAAGCCGCCGTTGGCCCCGGTGGTGACGGTCAGCGTGGGCTGGTCGGCGCCGGTGGTCTGGTTGAAGCCGGCGTCGCCACCGGTGTAGCTGAGGTCGATCGGGCGACCGGCCAGGGCCGTGCCGTCCTCGAGCAGCAGCGTGCCGGAGACGACGATCTCGCCGCCGGCCGGGGCCGAGGCGGGGTCGGCGTTGGTGATGTCGAGGGTCGCGTCACCGGCCTTGAAGGTCAGCACGTTGCTGACCGGGACCGCACCGTTGCCGGTGTTGGGGTCGGCGGCCACGCCGGCGAACAGCGTGAAGGTGCCACCCTCGGTGACGGTCGGCAGCGGGATGTCGGCCTCGCCGTTCGCGTCGGTCGGCACGGTGCTGGTGCCCGTGGCCGGGAAGCGGCCCTGGGTCGTGGTGCCGTCGAAGGCGGTGAAGGTGAAGTAGTACTGCACCTGCTGCACGCCACCGAAGTCGATGCCCTGCTGGTCCTGGACCTGCACGGTGATGTCGTTGGCGTCGTACTCGTTGAAGTCGAAGGCCGCACCGTTGGAGGAGTCGGCGTCGAGCGAGGAGGCGACGGGCACGTACTGGCCCAGGGCGACGTCGTTGGAGCGCTTGTCGCCGAGGTTGGCCTGGTAGCCGGTGGCGGCGGTGGCGTCGGCGTAGTAGTAGGCCGAGGCGTCGGTCTGGGTGAAGGTGGCCTGACCCTGAGCGTTCGTCAGCTGCGTGGCGCCGCCGGTGGAGCTGGCGACGCGGGCACCGGCGATCGGGCGCTGGTTCTGGTCGAGCACGGTGACCGTGACCGGCACCTGAGCGCCACCGGCGGTGGGCTGCCCGGCGACGGCGTTGACCGTGGTGATGGTCTGCTGGTAGAGCGCGAAGGCCTCGGTGTCCTCGGAGGCCTCCGAGGCGCGCACCAGGAGCTCGTTGGTGGAGCCGTACTGGTAGCCCGCGATGTTGAGGATGCCGGCCCAGGTGCCCGTGGTGGGGTTGGTGCCGGTGGTGGTGCTGACCGCGGTGCCGCCGGCGGCGAAGGCCGCGCCGTTGAGGAACTCGAGGTCGGGCGTCGCGGCCGGGTCGGACGAGGTGCCGTTGACGATGACGTTCTGCTGACCGCCGCCGTAGGGGGCCTGGAAGACGCCGACGGTGTCGCCGTTGGTGATGTTGACCGTCTCGACGGTGTTGTTGGCGGCCACGGGGGCGGCCGCGGTGTCCTCGTCGGTGGTCGTGCCGGCAACGTTGCCGGTGGCGCGGATGGTGACCGCGGGGGCGCCGGCGACGGCCGAGGCGTCCCACTCGATGCCGAAGACGCCGTTGTCGTTGCGCGTCGTGGAGCCGATCTCGGTGAAGTTCACACCGTTGAGGCTGTAGGAGAAGGTCACCGAGGTGACGCCGGTGCCGGCCTGCGCGGTGAGGCGGTAGGTCGAGTTGGTGCCGTCGGCCTGGGCCGAGATCGGCAGGGTCGGGTCGACGAGGGTGACGACGTTCTCGGACCCGGTGCCCAGGGTGAGGGGCGCCGCGTTGGCGATCGCGGGGACGCCCGTGACCGCGAGGGCGGCGATGGCCGTGGTGGCCAGTCCCCGCTTGATGCCGCTGCTGTTCATGTGGAGATGTTCCTTCCGGAAGGTGAAGTGAGCCTCCGACACCTGCCGGGGGACTCGCCAGGCCCCCGCTGGGACCCGGGCCCAGGTCTGCCGAGCAGACCCAAACAACGAGGACCCTAGGAAGGTAAAGAGGTGAGCACCCCCTTTTATGTGTACCGATTTTTGATCCGCAATAACTATGGCGGCGCTCCATCGTTGTGATTCCCGAGACGGAGCCCGAGGTGCTCCCCTACCTTTCTCCTGCACGACGACGTGAGGAGTACGAGACCCCATGAGCCTTGCGTCCCCCCCGACGCGCTCGCAGCAGCGACCGACCGACTGCCCTGAGGGCTCCGCGTGACGGGCCGACGACGCGGCCGTCCCCAGCAGATGCCCGACGACCCCAGCTCGCTCCGCTCACGCACCTTCGGCGCCTGGCCCCGCTCGGCGTGGCTGCTGGCCACCTCGCGCATGCTCGGCACCGACCTGGAGCTGGCCAGCCGCTCGGCCTTCGTGGAGAAGCTCAGAGGGCTCGGGATGGCCGCCGACCTCAGCCGCGTCAGCCGCTGGGAGTCGGGGCAGCAGGCCGTGCCGACCAAGGTGGTGCTCGCCTACGAGGGGGCCCTCGGTCTGCCGTCGGGCTCGATCCTGGCGACCTCGCGCAGCCTGCTGCGCAACTCCGCCCCCACTCCCCCGCCGCCCGAGCGGGCGACCTACGGCGAGGAGGACAAGGGCCCCCAGCTCGTGCAGGGGCTCCTCGAGCGTGCCTTGGCCGGCGACGTCCTCTGCGGTGGCGAGTGGCTGCAGCTCACCGTGGAGCTGGCGCGCTTCGACTACTTCTTCCTCATGGCCGACTCCTGGCAGGTGCTCTGCGGCCGGCTGGTCAACGAGCTCTCGCGCACGATGGGCATCGACCACCTGCGCCGCTACGAGGCCTGCGTGACCCTCATCGGCCACGACATCGCGCGCCCCCACATGCTCCACGCCCTGGGCTCCTGGCTGACCCACCCCGACGTGCAGCTCGCCGCCCCGGCCGTCTCGCTGCTGCGCGAGATCCCCGACGCCCCGGCCGGCGAGCTCGTGCTGCGGCTGCTGCGCAGCGACAACCCCACCCTGCGCGAGGCCGCGGTCGGCGTCGCCGCCGGCAAGGCCGCGCGGGGCCACTTCGACCCGCTCTCACTGCGCAAGCTGGAGAAGGTCGCCGCCCGGCGCCTCGACGCCCACGAGACCACCCGGGCCGCGGTCGACACCATCGACCTGGTCGTCCACCTGCCCGACGACGGCTTCGAGCGGGTCATGCGCGGCCTGCGCGACCCGGCCAAGCGGCCCCGGCTCCAGCTCACCCGCGACAAGGGCCTGCTGCTGCCGGCCCAGCACATCAACGCACTGTGCCGCACCATCGCCGGTCAGGCCCAGGCGGTCACCCCCACCGCGCGACCGGCCGAGCCCGACGCGCTGCTGGAGAAGCTGGTCAAGGAGCTGCTCTTCCACGTGCACGGCGTGCGACGCCGCATGGCCGGGCGGGTGCTGGCGCTCAGCCCCTACGGCCCCGCGGTCGCCGACGCCTGCGTGCCCCTGGCCGGTGGGGTCAACGAGGTGCTCGCCGCCCGGGCCTGGGACTCCCTGCTCGTGCTCGGCCACGGCAACCGTCGTGACGAGGTCGTGGCGCTCGCCGTCGGCGAGCCCCGCACCGGTCTCCAGGGCGAGGCGTTGGTCAGCGTCGGGCTCGGCCGGCGCCACCTCGACGAGGACGAAGCCGAGAAGCTGCTCGCCGTGGCCCGGGAGACCCCCCACGCCGACGTCAGGGCCTCGGCGGTCTTCGCGCTCGGCATGGCCGGCCCCGGGCACATCGCCGATGCTGGCCGCGCCTCGGAGGAGTCGGCCCGCGCCGCGCGCTGGTGGGCGGCCACCGGCCCTGCGATCTACGACGCCGACAGCTCCCCGGGCCCCGCCGCGAACGCTGTCTGAGCCCCTCGGGAGATCGATGGGCACGAGTCGGCCTCGTCCGGACCGACTCGTGCGACCGCGATCACCCCTGCGGGTGGAACGACCACCCGGACGTGGTGAGTTCACTCGCGACAAGCGCAAGACAACAGGCTGGGAGCCCCGCGGGGAACCGCCCGTCGGGGTGGGGACCGGCCGGTGACGCGCCACCGGGGCCCGCGGCCGGGGCGACCGACCAGCGGCACGGCGCCCGCCGTGCGACCCCGCGGGGGATGATCAGCGCGTGAGCGCCACTCCCCCCGGACCCGTCCCCGGACCCACCGGCCCGAGCCTGCCCGTGCCCGACGGCCTGGTCGAGGCCTTCTGGGCCTACGAGCGGGCCCTTATGGCCGACGACGTCGAGACCCTCGACCGGCTCGTCGCGCGCGCCTCCACCACGCTGCGCGGCGACGCCGCCGGGCTGCTGGTGGGCCACGACCAGGTCAGCGCCTTCCGCCGGTCGCACGGCCCGGCGCCGCGGCGACGGATCGTGCAGACCCACGTGCAGGTCACCGACCCCGACCACGCCCTGGTCGTCGCCGTCACCGAGCTCGAGCGCGGCGGCCGCGGTCAGCAGACCCAGCTGTGGGCCCGAGCAGTCGACGGCTGGGTCGTCACCGCCGCCCACGTCTCGGCGCCCGCCCCCGCCCTCGACAGCCGCATCTGGCGCGTGGTCGGCGACCCCCTCGTGCCCGGCGCCGCCGGCGGCCCGCTGGCCGGGGAGAGCCTCGCGGTCAAGGACCTCTACGCCGTGGCCGGCCAGGTCGTCGGCGCCGGCAACCCCGCCTGGGAGGCCGCCGCCCCCGTCGAGCGCGGCGACGCCCGCGTCGTCGACCTGCTCGTCGAGGCCGGGGCGTCGGTGCGCGGCATCGCCCGCACCGACGAGTTCGCCTACTCCCTCGCCGGCACCAACCACCACTTCGGCAGCCCGCCCAACCCGCGGGCGCCGTACCGCGTGTCGGGGGGCTCCTCCTCCGGCTCGGCCTCCGCGGTCTCCCTGGGTCACGCCACCATCGGTCTCGGCACCGACACCGGCGGCTCGATCCGCGTGCCCGCGGCCTACCAGGGCCTCTACGGCATCCGTACGACGCACGCCGCCATCGCGACCCACGGGCTGCTCGCGCTCGCGCCGAGCTTCGACACCGTCGGGTGGATGACCCGCGACGCCGACCTGCTCGCCCTCGTCGGCGAGGTGCTGCTGCCCGACTCCCCCGGCGGCTCGAGCGACCTCGTCGTGGTGCCCGAGCTGCTGGGGCTGGCCACGCCGCCGGTGCGCGCCGCGGTGGAGGGCTGGATCGGCGACCAGGGGCTGGTCGTGCGGGAGAGCTGGCCGCTCGGGGAGCTCGACGCCTGGCGTCGCGCCTTCTCCACCTGGCAGGCCTGGGAGGCCTGGCAGGTGCGCGGGGCGTGGCTGGCCGAGCGGCTCGACACCCTCGGGCCCGACGTGCGCGGCCGCTTCGCCGCCGCCTCGGCGGTCTCGCGCGCGGAGGCCGACGCAGCCCAGGCGGTCGTCGCCGGCGCCCGCGCCCGGGTGCGCGAGCTCGTCGGCGACCGGGTGCTCGTGCTGCCCTCCGCGCCCTCGGTCGCCCCGCTCGTCGGCGAGGACCTCGGCCGCGTGCGCGAGGCCACCCTCGCCCTCACTTGCCTGGCCGGCCTCGGCGGCCTGCCCGCCGTGTCGCTGCCCGTCACCACCAGCGACGGGCTGCCCGCGGGCGTGTGCCTCGTCGCCGGCCCCGGTCGCGACCGCGACCTGCTCGCGCTGGCCGCCAGCCTCGCCGGCTGAGGCCGAGCGCGACGGGGTCACAGCGGCCCGGTCGCCGCCGCCGGGTCGCCGTAGCCGGACGGGCACTGTCGGCGTACGCCGCGGCAGCGGCCGGACGACAGCCCGTAACCGCGCGGCGCCCGTCCACCCGAGGTCGTCGGCGGCGGCACAGTGCCCGTCCGGTTACGCCAGGGTCGAGGGAGCCACCCGGGCGGCCAGCCGGGCGTGGACCGCGCCGAGCAGGGTCGCCAGGGCGACCAGACCCCCGGCCACCACGAGCCCGGCGCCGAGGTGCCAGCGCAGCAGGGCGGCCCCGGCGGCGGCGCCGAGCAGGATCAGCGCGACCGCGAGCACGCGGCGCCCGGAGCCGCCGCCCTTGCCGCTGCCGAGCACCGAGTCGGCGGCAAGACCGGTGATGGTCGAGGTGACCACCACGGTGGTGACGTCCTTGACCGCGATGAAGCGCGCGGTGGCGGCCTGCACTCCCATCGCCGCCCCGAGCGCGGCGGTGACCGGCAGCGCGATGGCCTCGGCGGGGGTCTCGCCCGGGGTCTCGCCGAGCGCGAGCAGCAGCACCCCGAGGCCCACGCAGACGACGGCCACCGCGGTGAAGAGCAGCGTGGTGCGCCGGGTCCAGGCTCCGCCCGCGCGGCGCAGCACCCGCCCGCCGAGCGCCGCGCCGGCCATGAAGCCCACCAGCGCCACCACGGGCCCGAGCACCGGGAGGTCGTCGGCGCCGACGATCGCCATGCCGAGGATGACGACGTTGCCGGTCATGTTGCCGGTGAAGACGCGGTCGAGGCCGAGGTAGCCCACGGCGTCGACGATGCCGGTGGTGAAGGTCAGCACGAGCATGAGCGCCAGGTGCATGCGCTCGTGCGACACGGCGGCGAGGCGGGAGGTCACCCGAACATCCTCGCCGGGCGTGCGGGTGGGGGTGGGTGGCCGGGTGGTTTCGAGACGCTCGCTGGCGTGGTCCCTGAGGAGCGAGCGCAGCGAGCGTCTCGAAGGGCTCGCTCCTCAGCCACCGTGGCGGTCGGGTGGTTTCGAGACGCTCGCTGGCGCTCGCTCCTCAACCACCGTCGGACTTGCGCTTGCTGGCGCTCGCTCCTCAACCACCGAGGGTGGGTCAGGAGCAGGAGTAGCACGCGGTGTCGCGCAGGTACTGCAGCAGCACGGCGGCCTGGGCGCGGGCGCCGGCGGCGTTGGGGTGGGCGGGCACGCCGACGGCGGGGTCGTTGACCGAGGGGCCGTAGGTCTCGGCCCAGCGGGTGACGGGGTCCTGGCACAGGTCGTGGCCACCGGTGTGGCTGAAAGTGTCGACGAACTCCGCTCCCCCGCGTCGCGCGGCCCGCTCGACCATGCGGTTGAGCTGGCGGAACTTCGCGGCGATGTAGGCCATGTCCTCGTCGCTGGCCGGCACGGTCGGGTAGCAGCCGTGGTCGGGGATGACGTCCATGTAGTCGAGCACCAGCACACGGGCGCGCGGGGCGAGCCGGTGCA
The DNA here is from genome assembly GCF_023712465.1 of Nocardioides sp. P86. Lineage (NCBI taxonomy): Bacteria > Bacillati > Actinomycetota > Actinomycetes > Propionibacteriales > Nocardioidaceae > Nocardioides > Nocardioides sp. P86. The sequence continues at coordinate 829,400 of NZ_JAMAYE010000001.1, forward strand.
CGGCGCGGAAGGCCCGCACGAGCTTGATCTCCGAGGCGCGGATCTGCTCGGCCAGCTGGTCGGTGCCGTCGGCGGTGTACTTGGCCTTGCAGCCGCCGAAGGGCAGGCCCGCGCCGGAGTCGGTGAGCGGGTTGTCGACCGGCAGCACGCCGAGGCAGTCGAGGCCCGCCGAGGCGATGCCGGCGTCGTTGCCGCCGATGCCGATGGTCACCAGCTCGGTGCGGCGGGTGAGCCGGTCGAACTGCGGCGGGTTGGTGCCGCCCAGCGGCAGCCCGGTCTGCGGGTGGCGGAAGTCGCGGGTGGTGGCCGAGCCGCAGGAGGCGTCGCGGAAGCGGTCGGCGCCGAGGGCCTCGGCCACGATCTTGGGGTAGTTGTGGTGCGACTGCGCGCAGTCGACCGGCACGTGCGTGGTGTCGGGCACCCCGTCGCGGTTGAGCAGCACCACGTCGGCGGTCCAGGAGTCGCCGAGGGCGACGTACTCGGTCAGCGACGGCAGCCGGCGCCGGTCGGGGGTCTGCGTCGACAGTGCCCGGGTCTGCGTCGACGGTGCGGTCGTGGCCGCCGTGGCGGTCGGCGCGGCCTGGGCGTCGGACCCGGCCAGGGGCGTCACGCCCGGGGTGAGCAGGGCCGCGGCGAGCGCGAGCGCGGCGAGGGGGGCGGCGGGCACGAGTCGGCGCGAGGACCTCATGCGGAGACCAACGTCACACTCCCGCCGAGGTCACGCCCCGGACCCGACGTCACCCGACGTCGCCCGGCGACCTCAGGCCGTACGCCGCTCCCGCGGGCCCGCGAGCTCCTGCGCGGCGCGGGCCAGGTCGTCGACGCCGGCGGCCAGCCACTCGGGCCGGTCGGTGGCGAGGTCGAGGTGGAAGCCCGACAGCGAGGCCTCGACCAGCGTGACCACGCGGCGCACCTTGCGGGGCGGGGCGCCGCAGCGCACGAAGTAGGTGCGCAGCGCGGCCGCCCACAGCTCGTTGGCCGCGCGGGCCTCGGAGAGGTAGGGCTCGTCGCCGATCAGGCCGGTGGCCGCGGCCTGGCAGTAGGCGGTGAGACAGCCGTGCATCGGCTCCTCCTGGTAGGTCTCCCAGAGCCGGTTGACCCCCGAGCGCACCGTGCGGGCGGCCGGGAGGGCCTCGACGATCTCGATGGCGCGCTCGGTGACGCGCGTGATGACCGCCGAGACCAGGCCGTCGCGGCTCTCGAAGTGGTAGATCAGCATGCGGTCGCTCGTGCCGATCGCCGCGGCCACCGGGCGCAGGGTCAGCCCGGTCAGACCGTGCTCGAGCACGTGGTCGGTGACCTGGTCGAGCAGCTGGGTGCGTCGGGACATCCCTTGAGTGTAGCGATCGCTACACCGCGGTGCCTCCTGACCCCGGCGCGGTCACCCCAGCGCTGCGCGCTGGGCGGCGACCACGGCGTCCATGGCGGGGCGCGCGGAGCGGGCGAGGTGGGGGAAGCCCAGGAAGCCGTGCGGCATGCGGTGGAAGTCCTCGACGCGGGCGGGGACCCCGGCGGCGGCGAGCGCCTCGGCGTACCGCACGCCCGAGTCGTGCAGCGGGTCGAGCCCGGCCACCACGACCAGCGCGGGGGGCAGGGCCGCGAGGTCGGGCGCCAGCAGCGGGGAGAGCCGCCAGTCGGAGGCGTCGACCGCGGTGGGGCCGGGCTCGGGCAGGTAGTGGCCCAGGAAGACCTCGAGGTCCTCGAGGCTGACCACGACGCCGTGGTCGTTGGCGGTGAAGGAGTCGTGCTCGCGCAGGGCCTCGGTGAGGTCGGTGGCGGGGTAGAGCAGCGTCTGGTGGCGCAGCCGCGGACCGCCGCGGTCGCGGGCGAGCAGCGCGACCACCGCCGCGAGGTTGCCGCCGGCCGACTCCCCCATCACCGCGACCCGCTCGGGGTCGGCGCCGAGCTCCGCGGCGTGCTCGACCGCCCACAGCAGGGCGCCGAGGCAGTCGTCGAGCGCCGCCGGGAACCGGTGGGTCGGGGCGAGCCGGTAGTCGACCGAGACCACCACCGCGCCCACCTCGCGGCACACCACGCTGGAGGCCCAGTCGCCCTGCCGCGCGCTGCCCAGCACGAAGCCACCGCCGTGGAAGGCCAGCACCAGCGGGCGCCCGGCGGCCGGTCGCGGCCCGGGCGGGGTGTAGACGCGCAGGGGCACCTCGCCGTGGGCGGCGGGGTAGGCCGTCGTCCGCACGACCACCCCCGGCTGCACCCGCCCCAGCACCACGCCGAGGGCTCGGCCGACGGGCCCGCGGTCGGGCAGGGCGAGGGCCTGGACCCGCTCGAGGCGGGCGGGGTCCATGCGCGCCACCGAGAACGACGGGCTGGCGCGCATCACCGCGTCGACCAGGCGGATGCCCGGGGTCAGTCGCGGGCGAGGGGTGGGCACGCAGGGATCGTAGGTCGGCGGGGTGGTGGTTTCGAGACGCTCGTCGCTGGCGCTCCTCCCTCCTCAACCACCGGGGGCGTCGCTGGCGCTCCTCCCTCCTCAACCACCGGGGGCGACGCTGGCGCTCCTCCCTCCTCAACCACCGGGGGCGACTACTCGGGGAGCGGCTCGGTGGGGAGGTCGCCGAGGCCGGCGAAGGCGTCGAGGTAGGGGGTGATCTCGCCGCGCACGGTCCAGGAGCGCAGCTGGTCGGCGGTGCGGCGGCTGGTGAGGGCCCGGAAGAGGTCGAAGCCGGAGGCCTCCAGCCGCACGGGCGCGTCGTCGGGGTCGACCCCGCCGTCGCCGTGGCTGCACCAGCGCCAGCCCTCGGGGGCGGGGTCGACCAGGGCGATCGGGGGGAGGTCGCCGACGGCGTCGGCGAGCCGGCCCGCCATGCGCCGGCGTACCTCCGCCAGGCCCGGGGTGTCGCGCGCGCCGGGCTCGCCGACGGCGCCGCGCAGGTCCTGCTCGTGGATGACGACGTCGTTGAGGGGGCGGCTGCCGTGCTCGCCCATCCAGGCCATCAGCCGCGGGGCGACGTCGTCCCACTCGGCGACCAGCTCGGCCACCGAGCGGCCCCGGCGCCGGTCGACGTGGGCCTGGGTCCAGGCGGGGTCGTGGTCCTCGGGCTCGTCGCCGTCGAGCACGTCGACGGGCAGACCGACGACGTGGCTGAGCAGGTCGCGCACGGTCCAGTCGGGGCAGGCCGGCACGTGGCGCTGCACCTGCTCCTCGTCGAGCCCGGTCACCAGCGCTCGCACCCGCTGTCGTGCGACCTCCCACTGCGACACCGGGTCGGTGCCCGGGTCGGCGCCCGCACCGGTCAGGTCCTCACCACCAGCCACGTCGGCCTCCTCCTCGTCGTTCTTGCTCGTCGTTCTTGCTCATCGTTCTTGCTCGTCGTCCCTGCACGTCGTCAGGGGCCCACCACCCCGCGGCCGGCGCACCCCGGGTCCTGCCTATCGGCGCGCCGGGCCGGCCAGGAACCCCCGCCCGGGTGACCCCGGAGACGTGCTCGCGCCCGCCTCGGCGACTCACGTGACGTGTCCCTCAGATTGGTCCTCACCCATCGTGGGTAGATCATGGGCTGACAGTTCCTCCGGGGGGAGGTTTCGCCGTGCCTGCAGGAGGAACCGCACGATGATCGAGACAGTTCGCCGCGCATTGCGCTGGCGGTGGCCGTGGATGGTGCTCGTGCTCGTGCCCGTCGCGGTCGTCGGCATCTGGTGGGTCGAGGCCCAGCCGACCCGCGCCGAGGCCGTCAGCGTCGTCGGCGTGACCCCGGCGTCGGTGGAGTACGCCAACCCCGACCTGGTGCAGCTCACCGTCAACCGGTACGCCGTGCTGCTCGCCTCGCCCACGGGGCTGCAGGGGGTCTCCGACGACACCGGCATCGACGTCGACGAGCTCGAGCAGGCCGTCTCGGTCGAGTCCAGCCTCGACTCGGCCAACCTGCGGATCGTGGTCGACGCCGCCACCGAGGAGCGCGCCGAGGAGATCGCCGACGCGGTCGCCGCCCACGCCCGGGTGCTCGGCGCCGACGACGACGCCACCGACGTCTCGGTGCTCTCCCCCGCCGTCGTCCAGGCCCCGCCGCTCACCGCCTCCAAGCGCGTGCTCGAGGCCGTGCTCCTGCTCATCGCCCTCGTCGTCGCCCTGGGCGCCGCCTGCGCCGTGGAGCTGGCCCGCCCCCGCATCCGCACCGGCGGCGACGCCGAGGCCGCCACCGGCGCGATGGTCGTGGCCGGCATGCGCCGCTTCCCCCAGCCCGGCCTGCTGCGGCGCAACGTCGTCAGCGACGACGAGGTGCTGCGCGCCGCGCGCGCCCTGCGCACCGGCCTGCTGGCCAGCGAGCGCAGCGCGCCGAGCGGCCCGATCTGCGTGCTCGGCAGCGAGCTCGGCGCCGGCGGCACCACCATCTCCTTCCTGCTCGCCCGCTCGGCCAGCGACGCCGGCGAGGCCGTGCTGCTCATCGACGGCGACCTCGAGGGCACCGGCCTGAGCAAGCACCTGCTGCTCCCCCAGGACGTCGGCCTCGACGACGTGCTCGCCGGGCGCGCCGACCTGGAGGCCGCCATCGACCGCGAGGGCCGCGTGCCCGTCGTCGGCACGCGCCGCAAGCTCGGCTCCGACGCCCTCACCGAGCGCCGTCTCGGCGAGGTGCTCAAGGAGGCCGCCGGCTCCTGGGAGCGCGTGATCGTCGACGCCCCGCCGGTCGGCAGCCAGGGCGCCGACGTCGTCGGCCTCCACGCCGCGTCGGTGCTGCTGGTCGTGCCGCTCGGGGCGCCGGTGCACCGGGTGCGCCGCGCCGCGCGGCGCCTGGCCCGCCACGGCATCCCCGTGCGCGGCGTCGTGCTCAACCGTGCGCCGCGAGGGGTCGTGGAGTCGATGCGCACCGTCGCGACCGTCAGCCACGCCGATGGCTGAGCCGCAGCCCGCCACCACCGGCTCCACCGCGGCCCCCGGTCGCCGCTCGCCGCTGCGCCCGTCGCGCTCGACGGTGGTGCTGATGTACCACGGCTTCTGCACCACCCGCCGCGCCGACGACCCGGAGAACCTCTTCGTCGAGGTCGCCCGTCTCGAGGAGCAGCTGACGTGGCTGCTGGCGCACGGCTGGGAGGCGCTCGACCTCGACGGCTACCGCGACGTGCGCGCCGGTCGCCGCTCGGGGCACCGCACCGTCCTGGTCACCATCGACGACGGCTTCGACTCCGTGGCCGACCTCGCCGCGCCCGTGCTGCACCGGCTCGGCGTGCCCGCGGTGCTCTTCGTGCCCTCGGGCCTGGTCGGCGCCACCGCCACCTGGCTGCCCGAGCCCGCCTCCAGCCCGCTGCTGCAGCCCGAGCGGCTGCGTGGGCTGCCGGCGCTCGGCGTGGAGATCGGCCTCCACGGTCGCGACCACCGCGACCTGCGCGGCATCGATCCCGACGAGCTGCACCGCCAGACGGCGCTGGCCCGCGCCGAGCTCGCCGACTTCCTGGGCGCCCCGGCCGCGCGGTGCGTGCGCTCCTTCGCCTACCCCTACGGCGCCCACGACCGCGCCGCCCGCGACGCCGTCGCCGCGGCCGGCTTCCTGGAGGCCTTCTCGGTCTTCGACGACGCCGGGCCGATGGCGGTCTCCCGCGTCGACGTCAACGCCACTGACACCCTGCGCTCCTTCCGGGTCAAGCTGATGCCGCAGTACCGCCGCGCCTGGCGCGCCCTCGAGAGCGCCCCCGCCCTGCGCCGCCTGGTGCACAAGGTGAGCACCCGCACGCCCAACCGCACCCCCGACGGCCCGCCGGAGGCCGCACCCACCGCCGTGCCGAGCGAGCCCCCCGTCGTCGAGGCGCCGGTCGCCGAGGCGCCGGAGCAGGCGGCCTCGGAGCCGACCCCCCTCAGGCGCCCGCAGCGCACCGGCGCCGCACCCACGACCACGCACCGTACGACGACCCAGCGCGCGGCCTTCGCCTCCGCCCCCGAGCCCGACCCGTCGACCGGCACCACCCCGCCGGCCGACGGCAGGGGGCCCCGGGGATGACCACGCTGCTGCCGGCCGCGCCCGCGCGACCGGCCCGCGGACCGGCCTTCCTGGGGCCGCTCCGGCCCCTGGTGCCGCTCCTGCCCGCCGCGCTGACCACGCTGGCCTGCGTCGTCGGCTGCGTGGTCGGCGGGATCGCCGCCGGTCTGCTGCTGGCCGAGCTCGGCGTGCGCTTCGGCCCGGCCGCGGTGGTGGCGGTCGTCGTGGCCACCGGCCTGGCCGCGGTGGTGCCGCGCCGCCCCGAGACCATGCTCGCGGCGGTCGGGCTGACCCTGCCGCTGGGCCCCGTGCCGGTCGGGCCCGTCGAGGTCGTGCAGCTCACGGTGGCCTTCGCCGTGGTCGCCCTGCTGGGCCGCGCCGCGCTGACGCACGGGCTGCGGCTGCCGGCCCCCGCGCTGGCGGTGCCGCTGCTGGCGATGCTGCTCAGCGCCGCGCTGGCCACGCCGCTGGCCCGCGGCAGCGACGTGGCCTTCAGGCTCGACGTCCAGCTGCTGCTGCTGGTGCTGCTCGCCGTGGCCGCCGCCAGCGCGCTGCGCAGCCGCCGGGCGCTGGTGCTCGTCACCGCCTCGACCGTGACGGGCGGAGCGGTCGCGGCCGGCTGGGCGCTGGTGAGCTCGGGGCCCTCGACGACGTTCTACGGCGGCGCGGTCGTCAGCGGCCGCGCCCAGGGCGTCTTCTCCCAGCCCAACGAGCTCGGCCTCTTCAGCGCCGTGCTGCTCGTGGTGGCCATCGGCTTCGGCACCACCGCGACCTCGCGCCGCCAGCAGCTGCTGTGCCTGGTGGCCGGTGGGCTGCTGGCCGCGGCGCTGGCGCAGTCGCTCTCGCGCGGGGCCTGGATCGGGGCCGTCGCCGGGCTCGCCACGCTGGCCCTGCTCAGCCCCCAGGCGCGCCGCCCGATCGGTGCGCTGGCCGGGGCCGCGCTCGCCGTCGTGGTGGTGCTCCAGCTCGCGGGCGCCGGCATCGCCGAGGCGCTGCTGGCCCGCCTCGACAGCGTGCTCAACGCCAGCGACAACCCCTACGACCAGCGTGGCCAGATCTGGGCCGAGGCGCTGCGCCAGCTCGCCGAGCGCCCGGTGACCGGCCAGGGCCCCGGCGGCTTCCCCTACGCCGCGCGCGGCCTGAGCGGGGAGGGCATCGTGCTGGAGATCGAGCACGCCCACAACCTCTTCCTCGCCGCGGCCAGCGAGTACGGCGTGCCGGGCCTGCTCGCCCTCCTCGCGCTCATGGCCGGTGTCGTGGTGACCGCGGTGCGCGCGACGCGGCTGCTGGCCGCCGGGCCGCACCCCCGCGACGCCGGCGTGCCCGTGGCCCTGGCCGCGGCCCTCGTGGCCGTGGTGGCCCACGGCATGGTCGACTACCCGCTGCGCAACGCCGCCGTGGTCACCACTGTCTTCCTCGTCGTGGCCCTGCTGGGCGCCTGGCACCTCCACGGGGCCGACGTCGCCGCGCCGCCCGCCCCCGACCCCGCCCGGGCACCCGACCTTCACCTCGCCGACGTGCCGGTCGTGGCCGTGCACCCCAGCCTCGTGCCGACCCCGGCCGGTCGCGCCGCATCCGCCGGCGGCGGCGCAGCGCGCCCCGCGGCCGAGCGCCCGCGGGCCGCGGCACGCTCCGGCGCGCGCCTCGCCGACCTCGCCGGCCGGGTGCGCGGCTCCGAGCGCCCCGACGGCCCCGGTGAGACCCGCGCCGCCGACCTGGCCGGCGTCGTGCGGCCCGTCGCGCCGCGGCGCCCGGCGCCCACCGCCCCCGACCTCCCGGCGCCCGACCCCGGCGCCCGCCCCGAGCCCGCCGACGCCCGGCCCATCGGCGACACTGGAGCCGGTGAGGTCGACCTCGACCCCGCCCACCGCACCACCCGCACCCCCCTCCCGCCGCACCAGCCCACCCGCGCCCCGCGCAGCACGGAGGACACCCGATGAGCAGCACCAGCACCGGCCCGACCGACCCGCTCGGGTCCGAGACCGGGTCACGCGGCGGCGCTGACTCCGCGTCGCGCGGCGGGTCGGCCACCGGAGCCGTCACCGGGCCGGCCGCCGGGTCAGCCGCCGAGCCGGCCGCGACGCATGACGCCGCCGACCGCCCGGCCACGCCCCCGCTGCGGTGCGTGGTGGTGACGCCCTACGCGACCCTCGGCGGCTCCGAGCGCTGGCTGCTCGCGCTGCTCGACGGCGCCGCCGCCCGCCTCGACGCCGAGGTGTGGCTGCTCGAGGACGGTCCGCTGCGCGCCGAGCTCGAGCGGCGCGACGTGCCCACCCTGGTGCTGCCCACCGGCCCCGACGCCCGCTCGCTGGCCGCCCGCGGCGCCGACCTGGCGCGCCGGCTGCGCGCCGGCGGCGCCGACGTGCTGCTCGCCAACGGCGTGAAGGCCGCGGCCGCCGCCGTGCCCGCCGCCCGGCTGGTGGGCGTGCCCGTGGTGTGGGCCAAGCACGACTTCTCCTTCGACTCCACCCTGGCCCGCCCCCTGGGCGCGCTCGCCGACGCCGTGCTCGCCACCTCGGCCGCCGTCGCCGCGGCCACCGGGCGTGACGACGCCGTGCTCGTGCCGCCCCCGCGGCCCTCCCGCGTGGTCGCCTCGCGCCTGGAGGCCCAGTCCTTCTGGTCGGCGGCCGGTGTCCCGGTGCCCGACCACGCCCCGGCCGGGGCGCCCCCCGGCGAGACGCGCGCGACCGGTCCCGCTCACGCCCCGACCGCCGGGCGCCGCACCCTCGCCATGCTGACCCGCCTGGTGGCCTACAAGGGCGTCGACACCGCCATCGCGGCGCTCGCCGAGCCGGCCGCCGCCGGCTGGGACCTCCTCGTCGTCGGCCCCGACGACCCCTCCGAGCCCGGGGAGCGCGCCCGCCTCGAGGCCCTCGCCGCCGACCTCGGCGTGGCCGGACGGGTGCGGCTCGTGCCCGAGGTCGACGACGCGGGCCACTGGCTGGCCGCCGTCGACGCCGTCGCCGTGCTCACCCGCAGCGCCGGGGCCTTCGGCCGCGAGGGCTACTCCCTCGTCGCGATCGAGGCGCTCGCCGCCGGCGTGCCGCTGCTCGGCGGCCGCGGCAACCCCGAGGTCGAGCGGATGGCCGCCGCCGCGGGCCGGGTCGTCGCCACCGGCGACCCCGCGACGCCCGACGGGGCGCGGGCCGTCACCGACGTGGCCCAGGGCCTCGCCGAGCTGGGCGACCCCGACGTACGCCGCGCGACGCGGCTGGGCGCCGAGCGCCTCCACAGCGCCCACCCCGACGCCGCCACGTGCACCGCCCTCACCGTCGGCCTGCTGGCCGAGACCGCCGGACGTCCCGGCGCCGGCCTGGCCCCGGCCGAGCCGGTCACGGTGCTCACCTGCTTCAAGGACGAGGCCGGCCACGTCGACGGCGTCGTCGCCCGCGTGGTCGAGCAGCTCGGCCCCGACGACGAGTACCTCCTGGTCGACGACCACTCCACCGACGGCACGAGCGAGGAGCTGGCCGCCTGGGCACGCCGTGAGCCCCGCATCCGCGTCCTGCCCGGCCCCGGGGTCAACCTCTCCGCGGCGCGCAACCACGGGTTCGCCCACGCCACGCACGCGGTCGTCGCTTGCACCGACGCCGGCGTCGAGCCCGCCCCCGGGTGGCTCGACGCGCTGCGCACGCCCTTCGCGGAGCGGCTGCCCGCAGCCGCGAGGGACGCAGCGGCCGCGGCCGGCCCCGTCGGCCCCGCAGGCCCCCTCGGCCCCGACGCGGTGGGCTCCAGCGGCCGGGGCGTCGACCTCGTGGTCGGCGTCTACGAGGTCGACGGCGGCGACCCCTGGCGCGACGCCGCGCGGCTCGCGCTCTTCCCCGCGGTGGCCGAGGCACGCCGGCGCACCCCGCTCGTGCGGATGGCCGGCACGCTGACCGGGCGCCGCTTCGACGCCGCCCGCCTCGACGGTCGCTCCATGGCCTGCACCGTCCAGGCGTGGAAGCGGGCCGGCGGCTTCGACGAGTCCCTCTACTCCTCCGAGGACGCGGTCTTCGGCACGGCGGTGCGCGCCGCCGGCGGGCGCAGCGTGCTCGCCCTCGACGCGTGCGTGACCTGGGCCCAGTCGGGCCGGATCGGCGAGACGGCCGCGATGTACCGCAAGTACGGCGAGTGGGGCGGGCGCGCCGGCTCCTGGCCCCTGGTCAGCCGCGACCTCGTGCGCGGCTCGGCCTACCTGGTCGCCCCCGCGCTCGCCGTGCGCGGCGGAGCCGGGACCCGCGCGCTGCTGGCCCTGGGGGCGCTGGGCTACCTCGCGGTGCCGCTCAGCCGCGCCCGGGCCGAGCACGCCGACCCCGCCACGGTGGCCCTGATGCCCCTCGCCCTGGCCCTCAAGGACGTCGCCAAGGCCGTGGGCTGCGCCCGGGGCAGCCTCGGCCGGCTGCGAGGGGACCGCGCGTGACCTCACCGCACCCGCCGGCCCCCGCGAGCGGCCCGGCCGGCCCCGACGAGCCACCGGCAGACACCTCGGGCGACACCTCGACCGGGACCTCGGCACCGACCTCGGGCGTCGGCGAGCTCAGCCGCCGGGCGGCCCTCAACACCGCCGTGCGCAGCGTGGCCGAGATCCTCGGCAAGGTGGCGACCCTGGCCTGGACGGTCGCGGCCGCCCGCACGCTGAGCACCGAGGACTTCGGTGCGGTCTCCTACGCCCTGACCCTCATGCTGCTGCTCAGCTCGGTCGCGGCGTGGGGCTTCGACTCGGGCCTGGTGCGCCGCGGCGCCGCCGAGCCCGACTCGCTGCCCCGGCTCTACCGTGCCACCCAGGTCGAGAAGACCGGGCTCGGGCTGGTCGTCTTCTCCGTCGCCTCCCTGGTGGCGGTGCAGTCGCGCGCCGACACCGGCACCTGGGTGGTGATCGTGCTCATGGTGCTGGCCGGCTTCCCCGAGATGTGGAGCCAGAGCGCCCGCGGTGCGGCCGCCGTGCGGCAGAGCGCCGCCGCGGTCTCCAGCGCCCTGGTCGTGCAACGGCTGGTCACCGCCGTGGTCATCGTCGCCGCGCTGGCCCTCGGCCTCGGGCCGGTCGGCGTGGCCTCGGGCTTCCTCGTCGGCACCCTCGCGGGCTGGGGCGCGCACGTGCTCGCCGTACGCCGCCTCGACCTGCACACCCGCACCCGCGAGCTGACCCGCGAGGACCTCGCCGCGGCGGCCTCGGGCACCTTCCTGCTCGGGGTCTCCAGCCTCGTGCTGATGCTGCTCTTCCGCCTCGACGCCGTGCTGCTGGCCGCGCTCAAGGGCGACGAGGCGGTGGCGGTCTACTCGGTGGCCTACCGGCTGCTCGAGACCGTGCTCTTCGTCGCCCACGCCATCAACCAGGCCGTGCTGCCCGTGCTCAGCTCGACCTCCTCGACCCTGCGCCGCCGCAACGCCTTCGAGCGGGGCGTGGCCGTGGCCGGCTTCGTCTACCTGCCCTTCGCCGTGGTCTGCGTCGTCGAGGGCGAGCGGGTGCTGCGGCTGCTCTTCGGGGCGCCCTACGGCGAGGCCGCGGCCCCCGTGCTGGCCTGGCTGGCGCCCGCGCCGATGCTCTTCGCGATCGCCTTCTTCGGCAACTCCCTCATGCTGGCCCAGCAGCGCAACCGGCTGCTGCTGGCCTCCTCCGTGCTCGCCCTGGCCGTCAACACCGGGCTCAACCTGGCCCTCATCCCGGCCTACAGCGGGGTCGGCGCCGCGATCGCCACCAGCGTGGCCTACCTCGCCCAGAGCCTGCTGGTCGTCTACGTCGTGCGCGACCTGGAGGACCGCCCCCGGCTGCTGCAGCCGCTCACCTCGGCCGTCCTGGGCGGCGTCGTGCTCCTCGGCGTGCTGCTCGCCCTCGACCTGCCCGTGGTGGTCGAGCTCGCCCTCGGCGGCGTGGTCTACCTCGCGGCGTGGGCGCTCGCCTCGCGCCGCCTGGCCCCCGACCAGTACGCCATGGTCGCCGGCGTCGCCCGCCGGGTCGCGCGTCGGTGAGCGGCCGCTACGCACGCCTCCGCCGGCCGCGGCGGGTCCTGGTCTCGACCGACCTGCCCTGGCCGGCGCTCTTCCTGGGCGAGCAGCTCTCCCACGCCCTCAACCACGGGCTGCCCGCCCGCCGGCGCAGCGGGCCGCTCGCCGCCGCGATCGGACGCCGCGGCCTGCCCGCGCCCGCCGTCGCCTCCCTCGTCGCCCGGCTGCCGCACCGCCCCGCCCCGGCCACCGACGCCGTGCTCGACGCGGTGCGCGAGGCCTGGCCGACCCTCGTCGCGGCCGCCGGTGGTGCCGGTGACCCGGGCGACTCGGGTGACGCGGGCGACGCCGGTGACTCGGGTGACGCCGGGGCGCCGGGGGCCGGACGCCTCGTCGGCGACGCGCCCGCGCAGCTGGCCGCGCTCGAGGTCGACCGCTCGGGGCGCCGCTTCGTCTTCGTCTTCGCCGACGACCCCCACCCGCTGCTGGTGCTGAAGTCGCCCGACGCGACGGCCGACGGCGCCGCGGAGGCCGAGGCCCTCACCCGCGCCGCCGCGCTCGGTCTCGCGCCCCGCTGCCTGGGCCGCATCGCCGAACTGGAGGCCCAGGAGGGGCTCGCGGGCCGGCCGCTGTGGGTGCGTGCGCCCGGGCGTCCCGGCTGGAGCGGCGCCTACGGCGACGCCTACGCCTCGCTGGGCTCCGGCCTGGAGCGGCTCGCCTCCGCCACCGCGGTGCCCGGCGGGCCCGACCGGCTGCTCGCCGACGCCCAGCCCGCGCTGCCGCTGGTGCGCTCCCCCCGCACCCGGCTGCTGGTCGAGGCGGCGCTGCGCGACGTACGCCGCCTCACCCACCGCAGCCTCCAGCACCACGACCTCTCGGCGCAGAACTGGCTGGTGCGCGACGACGCGCTGGTCGGGCTCGTCGACTGGGACACCGCGATGCCCGACGGCGTGCCCGGCCACGACGCCCTCCACGCCGCCGTGTCGCTGCTCGAGCACGGCGTCGGCCTGCGCTCCCGCTCGCCGGAGCGCGTGCTGAGCACCTTCACCCGCGCCTGGCACGAGGAGCCGCTGCTCGCCCAGGCCCGACGCGCCCACCGCGCCTGCCTGGTCGCCGCCACCGGCTCCGAGGCCCTCGCCGACCGCCTCGCGGAGCCGCTCCAGCTGGCCTTCTTCGCCCGCCGGCTGGGCTGGGTCGCCGTCGGCGACGGCCACGCCGCCCTCGACGTCGACACCGCCGAGCGCATGCTCGACCACGTCGCCCGCGGCTGAGGGGGCGCCGCCCGCGCCCCGTCCTACTGACCGTTGCGACCACTGGCTGACAGTCCTGACGGCCGTCCAGTGGTCGCAACGATCAGTAGGACGCCCCGCCGAGCCGGCCCCTCAACGGGCGGCGGCCGGCTCCGACACCGCGGCCCGCTCCTCGGCGGCGACCTCGCGGTGGTGGCGGCGCACGAGGGCGGCGCGCACGGCCACCCGGCCCCGGGCGGTGCGGGCGTGGGCGATGCTCTCGATCATCGGCTCGCGGGTGGCGAAGCGGCCCTTGTAGCCCTCGTCGCCGCGCAGGAAGCGGAACTCGCGCAGCCCCGACTCCAGGGCGGCGCGGATGATGCGCACCATGAGCACGAAGCCGACCGACTCGTGGTCGTGGTCGGGGTCGCGGCCCAGCTGGTAGCAGTACGACGCCCCCGCGAACTCGAAGACCAGCGCCGTGGCCACCGGTCGGCCCGCGATCTCCAGGAACCACAGCCGCAGCCAGCCCTGGGCCAGCGCGGCGCGGGCGAAGGCGGCGGTGAAGCCGCCCTGCCGCTCGTCGAGCAGCGGGCTCTCGCCCTCCCAGCGGCGCGCGTGCAGGTCGAAGAGCGTGGCCAGGTCGGCCTCGATGGTCGCCGCGGTGGCCAGCCGGTAGGTGACGTCGTGGGCGTCCTCCAGCTTGGCGGTCTTGCGGCGCATCTGGGCGCGCAGGTTGCGGCTGCGCGAGGCGAGGAAGGACTCCCAGTCGTCGTGCTCCACGAGGTCGACCACCGGGCTGACCTCGCTGCTCACCTGACGCCCGCCGAGCGGCTGCCACCACGGCTCGTCGAGCGGCATGTCCTGGAGCAGCACCACGTCGGCGCGGACCCGTCCGCCCTCGAGGGCCTCGCGCAGCAGCGCCTGGGCGCGCGGGCGGTGCTCGGGGGCGCAGACGGGGCCGAGCTGGTCGGCCGGGCCGTGGCCGATGAAGCGGGCCTGGCGCAGCACCCGGCCGGTGACCACCAGCGGCAGCACCACCGTGGGGTCGGCGAGGTCGTCGCACAGCACGTCGGCCTGCGCGCCGTCGCCGTAGAAGTCCCACCAGCACGACGCCCAGGTGTGGGTGGCGAAGAGGTTGCCGGCGTCGTGCGCCAGACGGTTCCACGCGGCCGGGGAGGGGCCGGCGGTCAGAGGCATGCGCGGAGTCTAGGGTCCGCGCGGCCCCACCGTGGGGCGTTGGGCCTTTACCCGACCACCGGGGTGAGGTGCGCCCCCGCACGCCCGACGGGCCCTCACACGTCCGGGCCCGGGGTCGTCGGGGTCGTCGGGGTCGTCGGGGTCGTCGGGGTCGGCAGCCGTCCGAACCGCGCAATTGCGCGGTCCGAGCACCCCCGCGGGGCCACCACCCGTCCAAACCACGCAATTGCGCCGTCCGGACGTCCCGGGTCGGGCCCACCCGGCACCCCGCCGGGCTCCCGCCGTCGGCGCGACCGCGTCGTGCGCGCCGTACGACGAGCGGGCGCCCGGGGGTCGCCGGGGGGTCGCCGAGGGGCGCCGCAGGTGGTGCCGCGACGCGTGCGACACGGCGTCGGGCGAACCTCGGCGTACCTCTTGAACTGTGACAGTACCGCTGTCACAGTAGGGCGTGCAGGCACCGTCCCGACCCCCGAGAGGCCGCCCCATGAGCACCGCCAGCTCCATCTACGAGACCGAGCACGACGACTTCCGCGCCATGGTGCGCTCCTTCATGGAGAAGGAGGTCGTGCCCTTCCACGAGCAGTGGGAGAAGGACGGTCAGGTCAGCCGCGAGGTGTGGACCAAGGCCGGCGCGCAGGGCCTGCTCTGCTTCGACGTCGACGAGCAGTACGGCGGCATGGGCATCCAGGACTTCCGCTACAACATGATCGTCGCGGAGGAGATCTCCAAGGTCGGCGCGAGCGGGCTCGGCTTCCCCGTGCACACCGACATCATCGTCCCCTACATCTCCTCCCTCGGCACCGAGGAGCAGAAGCGGCGCTGGCTGCCCGGCCTGGTCAGCGGCGAGCTGATCTCCTCGGTCGCGATGACCGAGCCCGGCGCCGGCTCCGACCTCCAGGGCATCAAGACCTCCGCGGTCGACAAGGGCGACCACTACGTGCTCAACGGGTCGAAGACCTTCATCTCCAACGGCATCATGAGCGACCTGGTCATCGTGGTCGCCCGCACCGACCCCGACGCCGGCCACCAGGGCATCAGCCTGCTCGTCGTCGAGCGCGGCATGGAGGGCTTCGAGCGCGGCCGCAACCTCGACAAGATGGGCCTCAAGGCCCAGGACACCGCCGAGCTGTTCTTCGACAACGTCATCGTGCCGAAGGAGAACCTGCTGGGCGAGGAGGGCCAGGGGTTCATCTACCTCATGGTCAACCTGCCCCAGGAGCGGATCTCCATCGCCGCCATCGCCGTCGCCGCCTGCGAGCACGTGCTCGACCTGTGCCTGTCCTACGCCAAGGAGCGCGAGGCCTTCGGCCGCCCGATCGGGAAGTTCCAGCACAACCGCTTCCTGCTCGCCGAGATGGCCACCGAGGTCCACATCGCGCGCGTCTTCGTCAACGACTGCGTCATGCGGCTCAACGCCGGCGACGTCGACACCTCGCTGGCCTCGATGGCCAAGTGGTGGACCACCGAGCTGCAGAAGAAGCTGGTCGACCAGGGCGTGCAGCTGCACGGCGGCTACGGCTACATGATGGAGTACCCCATCGCCAAGGCCTACGTCGACAGCCGCATCCAGACCATCTACGGCGGCACCACCGAGATCCAGAAGGAGATCGTCGGGCGCTCCCTCGGCATCTGAGCCACGCACGCCGGCGACGGCCTCGTCACGACGGGGGTGTCGCCGGCGTCTGCTTGGGTGGAGCCCCACGTCTCGGAGGTCCCCCGTGCCCCTCGCTCCTCCCCGCGCCCTGCGCCGCTCCCGGCGCCCAGGCGCCGCCCTGCTCGTCGGTCTCGTCGGTCCCGTCGCCGGTGCCGTCGTCTCCGGGTTGCTGCTCGGCGGTCTGCTGCCGGCCGGCCCGGGGGTCGCGGCCGCCCCGTCGACGGCCTCGGCGACGGCGGCCGACCGCCCGGCCCACGCGTCCGCCGAGGTCCGCCGGGCCCCGCGGCGCAGCCTGGAGGAGCGGATCGACCGGCTGCCGCACGTCGTGGGCGTGAGCCGGCGCGGGCCGCGCGTGCTCGACGTACGGTTCCGCCAGCCGGTGGACCACACCGTGCGCGGCGGGCCGACCTTCGTGCAGCGGGTCGTGGTCACCCACCGCGGCGTGGGTTGGCCCACCGTCGTGACGACCAGCGGCTACTCCCTGCCCGGGCCCGCCCCGACCGAGCCCACGCGCCTGGTCGACGGCAACCAGGTCGGCTTCGAGCACCGCTACTTCGGGCGCTCGCGCCCCGCCGACCTGAGCCCCGAGTCGTGGCGCACCTACCTCACCCTCGAGCAGGCCGCCGCCGACGAGCACCGCATCATCGCCTCGCTGCGCCGCCTCTACCCGCGTCCGTGGCTGAGCACGGGCGTCTCCAAGGGCGGCATGACCGCGGTCTACCACCGCAGGTCCTACCCCGACGACGTCGCCGGCACGATCCCCTACGGCGCGCCCGACGACGTCGTCGACACCGACGACGCCTACAGCGACTTCCTGGACCGGGTCGGCACGAGCGCGGGCTGCCGCGACCGGCTCGTGGCCCTGCAGCGGGCCGTGCTGGTGCAGCGCGAGGCGCTGGCGCCCCGGTTGGCCGACCTCGGCCCCACGAAGATCCTGGGCGGGCCCGACCGGGCGCTGGAGTTCCTCGCCACCGACCTGGCCTTCGGCTTCTGGGCCTACCGCGGGCAGGAGGCCTGCCCGACGCTGTCGCGCGACCCCGCCGCCCTCAGCCCGCGACGGCTGTGGGCCGAGGTCACCGACGTCTCGCCCCCGATCGCCTACGTCGACCCCGTCCTGCGCCGCTACGCGCCCTACTACGTGCAGGCCGCCACCCAGCTGGGCTCACCGCAGCTCGACGAGTCGGCGCTGGCCGACCTCCTGCGCCATCCCGGCGCCAACACCGCCGCCGAGCTCGTGCCGCGACGGCTGCGCCCGCTCACGCTCGACCCCAGCGCCATGCCGGCGGTCGACGCGTGGGTGCGCGAGGAGGCGCAGCGGATGCTCTTCGTCGACGGCGGCGTCGACCCGTGGCACGCCGAGCCCTTCAGCTGCGGCGGCGACCCGGCCGCCGCCGCGGCCCGCGCCTGCCTCACCGCGGTCGTGCCCGGCGGCACCCACGGCGCGCCGATCGCCGACCTACCCGACGCCGAGCGCGACCGGCTGGTGCGCACGATCCGCCGGTGGGCCGGCCTGGCGACCTCGAGCGCCGACCTCGACCCGCGGGGATGGGCCGTCGCGGAGGACGGCCCCACCCCTGCCCGCCTGAGGGGCCTCGCCCCGGCGCGGGTCCTGCGGTGAGCACCGGCCTCGAGCTGCGGGTGACCGCCACGGGCGAGCTGGGCGCCGCGGAGCTGACCGCGCTGCGCGCGCTGTGGCACGACGCCTTCGACGGCGACTTCGCCGACACCGACGCCGACCACGCGCTCGGCGGCGTGCACGTGCTGGCCCACCTCGACGGGGTCCTGGTCGGCCACGCCAGCGTGGTGCCCCGCAGCATCCTGGTCGGCGAGGGCGACGCGCTCACCGTGTGGGACGCGGGCTACGTCGAGGCCGTCTGCACGCTGGCGTCGGTCCGCGGCCGCGGCGTGGGGCGCGCCGTGATGCGCGCCCTGCAGGAGGAGCTCGTCGCCCGTCACGACCTGGGCGTGCTGAGCACCGGGGTGCCGCTGTTCTACGAGTCGCTGGGGTGGCGCTCCTGGCGCGGCCCGTCGTACGTCGTGCGTGCGGGCGGGCGCCAGCGCACCCCCGAGGACGACGACGGCCTCATGGTGCTCGTCGTCGACCCCGACCGCCCGCTCGACCTCACCGCGCCCATCGCCTGCGACGAACGCCCCGGCGACGACTGGTGACGGCATCCGCTTGCGGCGGCCGGCCGGCGTCTGCGCAAGTAGCGCAATTGCGTGCGGGCGACCCAGGCCCCGGCCCCGGCCCCGGCCCCGGCGGAGGTTTGCGCGGTCCGTGCCAGGTGTGGGGCCCGGCGTCTGCGCAAGCAGCGCAATTGCGCGCGACCGACCGCGGCCGCCGCAGAGGTTTGCGCGGTCTGTGCCGCGTGCGGGGCCCGGCGTCTGCGCAAGCAGCGCAATTGCGCGCAGGCAACCCCGCCCCCCGCGGAGGTTTGCACGGTCCGTGCCAGGCGCGGGGCCCGGCGTCTGCGCAAGTGGCGCAACTGCGCGCAGGCGGCCCCGCCCCCCGCGGAGGTTTGCACGGTCCGTGCCAGGCGCGGGGCCCGGCGTCTGCGCAAGTGGCGCAATTGCGCGCGCCCGACCACGGCCGCCGCAGAGGTTTGCGCGGTCCGTGCCAGGCGCGGGGCCTGGCGTCTGCGCAAGTGGCGCAATTGCGTGCGGGCGACCCCGCCCCCCGCGGAGGTTTGCACGGTCCGTGCCAGGTGTGGGGCCCGGCGTCTGCCCGAGCAGCGCACTTGCGCGCGCCCGACCACGGCCACCGCACGAGTGGGCGCTGTCTACGAGCGCCGGGGCCGCGGGCGGTCGGGGGCCGGGTCAGCCGACGACGGCGTCTCCGACGATCAGCCAGGTGCCGTCGGTGGGCTGCAGGGTGAGTCGGCGCACCTCGCTCTGCTGGCCGCCCCCGGAGGAGTAGGTCAGCGACACGTCGACGGTGCGGCCCGAGCCCGACGTGCCCGTCACGGTGACGGCGTCGATGCCCGACCAGAAGGACGCGTAGTCGTCGTAGCTGCCGACCCGGGCCTGCAGCTGCGGCGACAGGGCCGGCCAGGTCTGCGACGGGTCGCCGGGCAGGGCTGCGTAGTAGGACTGCACGAAGGCGGCCGGGCTGCTGCTCGGGGCCTGGTCCGCGGGCGTCGGCGTCGGGGTCGGGGTCGGGGTCGGCGTGGGGGTCGGAGTCGGCGTGGGCGTGGGCGTGGGCGTCGGGGTCGGTGTGGGTGTCGGCGTGGCCGAGCGGTCCCGCCCGTTGCCGTTGCCGGCGCCGTTGCCGTTGCCCGTGCGGGCGGAGGCCTGCTCGGCGCGCCCGGCCTCGTCGACGCCGTCGTCGCCGACGACCAGCGCGACCGCTCCGCCGGCCAGGGCCAGCACGAGGAGCACGACCGCGGCGACGAGCCACGGCGCCCGACGCCGCCGCGAGCCGTCGTCCGAGGTCCCGGCCGGGGTCGGCGCCGGGACGGGCACCGGAGCCACGGCGGGCACGGTCCTCGTGGCGACCGCCTGGGTCGCGATCACCTGCGTGGCGTCGGCCCGAGCGGCGCCGGCGGGCACGGCGCGACCGGCGGCCAGCGCGCGCAGCGACTCCGCCGCCTCGGGCATGCTCGGGCGACGGGTGGGGTCGGGGTCCATCATCCGCTCGATCACGGGGCCCAGGGCCTGCGCGCGCTGCGGCGGCGGGGGCGGACCGTCGGCGATGCGAGCCAGCACCTCGAGCGCGCTGCCCTCGCCGTAGGCACGGCGGCCCTCGACCGTGGCGTAGAGCGTGGCGCCCAGGGCCCAGACGTCGGCGGCGGGCGTGGGGTCGCCGCCGCGCGCCAGCTCGGGCGCGAAGTAGGCGGGGGTGCCGAGCACCAGACCGGTGCCGGTGAGCTGGTCGTCGCCGGCGGTGCGGGCGATGCCGAAGTCGGAGATCTTGGCCGTGCCGTCGGAGGTCACCAGCACGTTGCCGGGCTTGACGTCGCGGTGCATGGTGCCGCGGGCGTGGGCGGCGGCGATGCCGTCGGCCGCCTGGGCGCCGATCGCCGCCGCACGCCGGGGCGTCAGCGGACCGTCCTGGTCGACGACCTCGGTCAGGTTGCGCGACGCGACGTACTCCATCACCAGCCACACCTCCCCGCCGTCCTCCACCGCGTCGAGCACCGAGACGACGTTGCGGTGGTTGAGCGCGGCGGCCGAGCGGGCCTCCCTCAGCGCGCGGGCGCCGTCGACCGCGACGCCCGGCAGCGCTCCCGCCCGCTTCACCGCGACGTCGCGGCCCAGGGTCTCGTCGTGGCACAGCCAGACCGCGCCCATCCCTCCACGGCCGATCTCGCGCACGATCCGGTAGCGGCCTGCGATGGGGTCCGGCGTCATCTGGCTCCTCCGTCGGGCCCGCGGCCCGGGGTCTGTCGGCGCGACGGGGGTCTCCCCGGCGCGTGGTCGACCACCCAGTGCACCACAGGCCGCCAAGCACGACGACCACCCCTGAGGGTGCCGCCTTACGGTGTACGTCACATCGTCAGGGGCCTCAGGCTCCCACCCAGTACGCCGGCGGGTCCTCCCCGACCCGGCCGTCGGCGGCCTCGCGCAACAGGTCGGCGTGGCCGGTGTGGCGGCCGTACTCCTCCAGCAGGTCGCACAGCAGCCGGCGCAGGCTGGCGTGCCGCCCGGCGTCGTCGGCCATCGCCACCTCCTGGTCGAGCCCGCCGGCGGCCAGAGCGGCGGCCAGGCGGACGCGCGAGCGCGCGACGGCGCCGTCGTAGAGCGCGTAGAGCACCGCGGGCGGCTCGTCGGCCGCGGACGTGAAGGACCAGTCGTCGCCGGGCGGCGCGGTCATCCCTGCGAAGTAGGCGTCCCAGGTCGGACCCAGCGGGTCGTCGGACAGGCGGCAGGCGAAGACGTCGTCCTCCACCAGGGCCAGGTGCTTGAGCAGGCCCCCCAGCGTCATGGCCGAGACGCCCAGCCGGGCGGACAGCCCGGCGGCGTCGAGACCCTCGGCCTTCCAGCGGAAGGTCGCCCGCAGCCGGTCGAGCGAGCCGACGAGGTGGCCGACCTCGTCGCCGGCCAGCGGGATCTCCCAGGGCATCGCGGCAGCGTCGTGTCGGTCCATGGCCACACGCTAGGCCCGGGCGCCGACGTCCGTCGCTAGCCTGCCGTCATGGCCCCCTCCCCCCACGACGAGCGGGCGCTGCTCGCCGACGCCCTCGACCGCCAGCGCGAGGAGGTCGCGGCCATCCTCGACGGGCTCGACGACACGGCGGCCCGCGCGCGCCTCGTGCCCTCCGCGACCACGCCGCTGGGCCTGGTGAAGCACCTGACCTTCGTGGAGCGGGTCTGGTTCCACTCGCGCGTCGCCGGCGTGCCCCGCGCCGAGCTCGGCCTCCCCGACACCGTCGACGAGAGCTTCGTGATCGACGAGGAGGACACCGTCGCCTCGGTGCGCGCGACCTACCTCGCCGCCTGCGAGCGCTCGCGCGAGATCGCGGCCGGCCGCGACCTCGACGAGACCTACTCCTCCCACCACGGCGAGACCAGCCTGCGGGCGGTGCACCTGCACCTGCTCACCGAGCTGGCCCGCCACGCCGGGCACGGCGACATCCTGGTCGAGCTGCTCGGCTCCGAGGGCTGAGCCACGCGCGCACCAGCAGGCGCGAGAGTCACGTGGGGAGGACCGCCAGGCCCTCCCCACC
Source organism: Nocardioides sp. P86 (assembly GCF_023712465.1). Taxonomy (NCBI): domain Bacteria; kingdom Bacillati; phylum Actinomycetota; class Actinomycetes; order Propionibacteriales; family Nocardioidaceae; genus Nocardioides; species Nocardioides sp. P86. Next base: position 851,001 of record NZ_JAMAYE010000001.1, read on the forward strand.
CCCGGCCGGCTCGGACGCCGGAGCCCCGAGCGGCGACGACACCGCCGGCGACACCGCCGACGACACCGTCGAGGGCATCACCAGGGGCAGCACCACGGTCACCGTGGTGCCGACACCCGGCGCGGAGTCGACGCCCACCCGACCCCCGTGCAGCTCCACGATGGCCTGCACGATCGACAGCCCCAGACCCGTGCCCTGGATGGCGCGGAGGTTGGCCTCGGCCGAGCGGAAGAAGCGGGTGAAGAGCTGCGCCTGCTCCTCCTGCGCGATCCCGATGCCCGTGTCGCTGACGACCACCACGTGCTCGTCGGCCCCCCGCTCGACCGCCACGGTGACGGCACCCCCGTCGGGGGTGAACTTCAGCGCGTTGCTCACCAGGTTGGTCACGGCCCGCTCCAGCTTGACCGCGTCGCCGCTGAGCTCGACCGGGCCGGGCGGCAGGTGGAGCGCGACGTCGAGCGAGCGCTCGGGCACGCAGTCGACGACCGCCGCCGAGGCGCGCGCCACGACGTCGCGCAGGTCGAGGCGCTCGACCTGGAGCCGCACGGTCGCCTCCTCGACGCTGGAGAGCATCAGCAGGTCCTCCACGAGCGCCGAGAGCCGGCGCGAGTTGCTGCTGATCCGGGTGAGCACGGCGCGCTGCGGCCCGGTGAGCTCGCCGACGTCGCCGTCCTCCAGCACCTCGGCGAAGCCCAGGATGCTGGTGATGGGGGTGCGCAGCTCGTGGCTGACCGTGGCGACCAGCTCGGTCTTGGTGCGCTCCAGCGCGCTGAGGCGCTCCACCGCCTCGCGCTCGGCCTCGAGGGTGGCCAGCAGCGAGCGGTGGGCGCGCTCGCGGTCGGTGACGTCCTCGGCCGTGGCGAGGTAGCCGGTCAGTCCGCCGAGCGAGTCGGGCACCGCGGTCAGCGTCATCCGCAGGATGCGCTCCTCCTCCCCCCGCCGCACGCGCCAGTGGGCGTCGCGCACCCCCTGGGCCACCGAGGCCCGGCAGATGTCGGCGAAGACCGGCGCCGCGCCCACGGCGTCGGCGTGCCGGCGCAGCTCCTCCTCGGCGAAGAGGGCGTCGGGCCGGCAGCCCACGACCTCGTCGGCGCGGCGGCCGAAGACCGCGGCGGCGCCGGGGTTGAAGAGGGTGACCGTGCCGTCGGCAGCGGTCGCCACCACGGCGGTGCCGGTGGCGGCGTCGACCAGGCGGATCATCGTCTCCCGCTCCTGCTCGGCGCAGGCGGTGGCCACCCGCTGCTGGGTGACCATCACCGAGAGCGGGAGCAGGATCAGCCCGCAGTCGAGCAGGAAGAGCTGGAGCACCCCCAGCGACACCTCCGGCGGCAGGTCGAGCAGCGCCCCAGCCGCGGCGACCGGCCCGAGGCCTGCCGTGGTCAGGGTCGTGCTGACCACCGCCACCACCACGAGCACCACCATCGACTCGCGCAGGCTGCCGCGGAAGGCGTGCCAGGTGAACATCGGCATCACCGCGAAGATCAGCTGCGGCAGGTCGGTGGGCACGAAGACCGCCACCGTCGTGCCGACGGTGAGCGCGAGCTGCACCGCCCTCTCACCCGTCGAGGCCAGCGCCTGGAACTCCAGCTTGTCGAGGAAGAGCGGCACCAGCACGACCGCGGCCGCGGCGTGGGCGCCCCCCGCGGCCAGCGCCACGCGCCACGTGCTCTCGACCGGCGCCCCGGTGAGCAGCAGCGTCGTCACCCAGCCCGCCCCGGCGACGGCGGAGCCGACGGCGATGGCCCCGATCATGCGCGAGACGTCGCCCTGGTCGCGCAGCCGTGCGCGCCCGTCGGGGCGGCGGGCGACGAGGAGGGTCTCGGTGACCACGGCCCCGAGCACCGTCGAGACGCCGAGCCCGAGCGAGACTCCCCCGCCCGCGCCGTCGAGCAGGTGGGCGAGCACCAGGAGGCCGAGCAGCGCAGCGAGGACGTGCGGCCTGCGCCGCGGCGGCGTCGTGAGGTAGAGCCCGGCGGCCAGACCGGCCGGGGGCCAGACCGTGGGGGTCAGGCTGTCGGCCGCCACGGTCTGCATCCCCGCCAGCGCGCCGAGGAGCACCGCGAGGAGCAGCAGGACCCGGCGGGGGGTGCCGTGGGTGACCGGGACGGGCGGTGCGAAGCGCGCCCGAGAGCGTCGCGCACTGGTCGTGGACATCGTGCCTCCGTGTGCTCGCCCTGCCGCGTCGCTCAGGGGGGTCGACGCACTCAGCGTCCGCGGTCACCGGTGGAGCCCGTACGGCGCCACCCCGCGGGGGCACCCCCTCCGATCGGCCGGTCGGGCCGCGGGGTGATCAGCCGGGTGGCGGGCGCCGTGCACCCGCTGGCGCACCCCGCTGGCCCACCCCGCGGCGCGGGCGACTCGTGGGCCCGGGCTAGGCCGTCGGCCCGGCCCCCGGCGTACAGCCCTGGCGCGGGGTGCGGACGATCCCCCGGACCCGTCGTGACCGGGCCCAGGCGAGCACGCTGTCGCGCCGCAGCGAGGGCCCCCGCCCGGCGCGCTGCTCGACGTGGCCCGCGGCCACCGCCTCCCACAGCGCGTGCTCGGTGCAGTCGGCCAGGTCGGCGGCCTCCCGCCACGAGACCCACCCCCGGCGCTCGGCGGCGTCGGCGCGCACATGGGCGGCGTCGAAGACCCACCGCCCCTCGCGCTGCTCGGCCGGGATCCTCCCCCGCCGCGCCAGCCACACCGCCTGGCTCCGCGTCAGGCCGAGCACCTCGGCCGCCTGCCTGCTGTCGATCCACTCCCGAGAACGCACCCGAGAATGATTCCGTGCCACGTGCGGCGGACCGCACCCCAGCGGCGCCGGATCGCAGCGGGTCCTGCACCACCTGGCGCGCCCGGTCGAGAAGGGCCCGGCGGACCCTGGACAGACACGGCGAGGCCGGCGGGCCCGGCCGTCGGGTCTGCGCGCGGCGCGGGCGACGCCGCCGCCGTCGGGCTGCCATCATCAGCCGATGAGCACACGATCCAAGGACGCTCCGTCGAGCGAGGAACGCCGCGCCGAGGTCATCGACCGCGCCATCGGCTGGCTGGAGGACACCCTCTACGTCGTCATCGCCGTCGTCCTCGCCATCTGCGCCACGGCCCTGGTGGTCGACCTGGCCCGCGGCGTGCCCGACCTCTTCGTCACCGGCGGCCAGGCACCCGTGCTCGAGGTGCTCGACGCCGTCCTGCTGGTCTTCATCGTCGTGGAGCTGCTCTTCGCCGTGCGTGCGACGGTCGCGCGCCGCGAGCTCGTGGCGGAGCCCTTCCTCATCGTGGGCATCATCGCCTCGATCAAGGAGATCGTGGTCGTGTCGGTCAAGGCCGCCGAGGCCACCGGCAAGGGCGACGTCTTCCGCGACGACGTGACCCTCATCGGCGTGCTCGGCGTGCTGACCCTGCTGCTCGCGGCCGCGGCCTACCTGCTGCGGCGCAAGGAGCGCGAGCCCGACGAGGGCCGCGAGGACGACGACGCCGTGGCCGACAGCACCGCCTCGCCCGACAGCGAGCAGCGCGCGTCCTGAACCGGGACGGCGAGCGCCGGGCCGCGCGGGTCAGACGTTGAAGCGGAACTCCACCACGTCGCCGTCGGCCATGACGTAGTCCTTGCCCTCCATGCGCACCTTGCCGGCCTCCTTGGCCTTCTGCATGGTGCCGAGCTCCATGAGGTCGTCGAAGGAGACGATCTCGGCCTTGATGAAGCCGCGCTGGAAGTCGGTGTGGATCACGCCGGCGGCCTCAGGGGCGGTGGCGCCCTTCGGGATCGTCCAGGCCCGGGTCTCCTTGGGGCCGGCGGTGAGGTAGGTCTGCAGGCCGAGGGTGTCGAAGCCGACCCGGGCGAGCACGTCGAGGCCGGGCTCCTCGACGCCCATCTCCTCGAGCATGGCGCGGGCCTCGTCGTCGTCGCCGAGCTCGACGAGCTCGGACTCGAACTTCGCGTCGAGGAAGATCGCCTCGCTGGGGGCGACCAGGGCGCGCATGCGGTCCTTGAGCTCCTCGTCGGCCAGCTCGTCGGCGTCGCAGTTGAAGACGTAGATGAAGGGCTTGGCGGTCAGCAGCGACAGCTCGCGCACGAGTGCGCGGTCGACCTTCGTGTCGATGACCGGGGTGCCGGCCTCGAGGTGGCCGAGGGCCTCCTTGGCGGCCTCCAGGTTGGCGGTGACGGCCTTGTTGCCGCGCGCCTCCTTCTCCAGGCGCGGGATGGCCTTCTCCACCGTCTGCAGGTCGGCCAGGATCAGCTCGGTCTGGATGGTGGAGATGTCGTTGTCGGGGTTGACCTCACCGTCGACGTGGGTGACGTCCTCGTCGCGGAAGACGCGGGTGACCTGGCAGATCGCGGCCGACTCGCGGATGTGGGAGAGGAACTTGTTGCCCAGGCCCTCGCCCTCCGAGGCGCCGCGCACGATGCCGGCGATGTCGACGAACTCCACCGTCGCCGGCAGCACCTTGGCCGAGGAGAACACCTCGGCCAGCCGGGCCAGGCGCCCGTCGGGCACCCCGACCACACCGACGTTGGGCTCGATGGTGGCGAAGGGGTAGTTCGCCGCGAGGACGTCGTTCTTCGTCAGGGCGTTGAAGAGGGTCGACTTGCCCGCGTTGGGGAGACCGACGATGCCGATGGTGAGTGCCACGGGCGGAAACTCTACGGGCGGGCGCCGACCCGGCCGCAATCGCGCCCGGGCCGGGCCGCCGCGGCCCCCGGCCGGGCCGGGGCGGACCCGGGGCCGGCCCGGCGCAGGCCCGGCGCGGGCCCGGCGCAGCTCAGAGCCGGGTCAGCGCAGGTCGACCTGCTCGTTGTCGCCCTCGATGCGCGAGCCGGTGAGCTTGGCCTTGACCAGGTTGGTCAGCGAGATGATCGTGCTGCCGCCCGGCGCCGACCAGTACTCCGCGGAGTCGGGGGTGACCTCGACGAGCACGTTCTCCGGGTTCTCCGGGCCGCCCTCGAGCCAGGAGTCGGTGAAGCTGCTCCACAGCTCCTTCAGCTTGGTCTCGTCGTTGACGACCGAGGCGGTGCCGGCCACCGAGACCCAGGAGCCGTTGTTGGAGTAGGACACGTTGACCCGGGAGTCGGCCACGAGGGCCTGGACCTTGTCGGAGCCGCGCTCGGCGATGAAGTAGAGGGTGCCGTCGAAGTCGACGTCCTGGGTGGCCATGGGCTTGCTGAGCAGCTTGCCGCTGGGGTCGAGGTAGGTCAGCATCGCGACCTTCGAGTCCTTCAGCAGCTCGACGACGCGCTGCTCCTGCTCGCTCGTGCTCTGGTCGTGGGCGCTCATGGTGCCTCCTGGGGATCGTGGGGCGGACAGGTCCTGCCCGCCCCTCGAACGTACGTCGACCCCGCGGCCCCCACCCTCACCCCGACGGGCCCCGCCCGGCGGCCCGCCCCGCCCGACTGCGGACCCGCCCGCTGAGCCGCCCGCCGACCCGCCCGCCGACCGCCCATCCGACCGGGTGGTCCAGTCCGGTGTGGCACCAGTCACACTGGGCGCAGCAGGGCCGGCGTACGTCGGCCACGCCCAGCCGCTCGGAGGCACGATGACCGATCTCAGCGCACGACCCGCCCGCGAGGCCGACCAGAGGATGCGCGAGGCCGGCGCCGCCGACGCCCCGGGCCCCGGCGAGCTCGCGACGCCCCTCGACCTGCTGCTCGCCGACGCCACGCGCGGCCCGCTGCGGCGGCTGCTGCCGGGCATGTCGGGGGTGCGCTTCGGGGTCGGGCTGGCCCGTCACCCGCGTCGGGTGGTCGGCCGCGTCGCCGGCCTGGGCGCCGAGCTGGCCAAGGTGCAGGTGGGCCGCTCCGAGCTGGCCCCGCACCCCAAGGACCGCCGCTTCAGCGACGAGGCGTGGGAGAAGAACCCCTTCTTCCGCCGCACCCTCCAGAGCTACCTCGCCACGGGCGCGGCGCTGCGCGGCCTGGTCGCCGACGCGGGCCTCGACCACGGCGACGGCCAGCGGATGGGCTTCGTGGTCGACAACCTCGTGGAGGCCTCGGCGCCCACCAACAACCCCGCCCTCAACCCGAAGGTGCTCAAGCGGGTCATCGACACCGGCGGCGGCAACCTCGTGGCCGGCGGGCGCCGCTTCGTGCGCGACTTCGCCACCGCGCCGCGGGTGCCGTCGATGGTGGAGGCCGACGCCTTCGAGGTGGGCGAGGACATCGCGGTGACGCCCGGCGAGGTGGTGCTGCGCACCGACGTCTTCGAGCTGATCCAGTACACCCCGCAGACCACCAAGGTGCGCTCGGTGCCGCTGCTGATCGTGCCGCCGACGATCAACAAGTACTACGTCATCGACCTCGCCCCCGACCGCAGCCTGGTCGAGCACCTCGTGCGCGCCGGGCAGCAGGTCTACTGCATCTCCTGGCGCAACCCCGACGCCCGCCACGCCGACTGGGGCCTCGACACCTACGGCCAGGCCATCGTGGAGGCGATGGGCGCCGCCCAGGACATCGCCCGCCAGGAGCAGGTCGCGCTGCTCGGCATCTGCTCCGGCGGCATGCTCGCCTCGATGGTGATGGCCCACCTCGCCGCCACCGGCGACCTCGACCGGGTCGCGGCCTTCAGCCTCGCCGTGACCGTGCTCGACCAGTTCGAGGCCGGGCTGCCCAGCGCGCTGCTCTCGCACAAGGGCGCGGCCGCCTCGACCCGCGCCTCGCGGGAGAAGGGCTACCTCGACGGCGCCGCGCTGGCCGAGATCTTCGCCTGGCTGCGGCCCAACGACCTGATCTGGAACTACTGGGTCAACAACTACCTGATGGGCCACGCCCCCAAGGCCTTCGACATCCTCTACTGGAACGCCGACCCCGTGCGGATGACGGCCGCGATGCACCGCGACTTCATGGACCTCGCGATCCGCAACGCGCTCACCGAGCCCGACGGCTCCACCATGCTCGGCTCGCCGGTCGACCTGGCCAAGGTCGACACCGACGCCTACGTCGTGGCCGGCATCGCCGACCACCTGTGCAAGTGGGAGTCGTGCTACCGCACCACCCAGCTCTTCGGCGGCGAGACCCGCTTCGTGCTCTCCACCAGCGGCCACATCGCCGCCATGGTCAACCCGCCCGGCAACGAGAAGGCCAGCTTCCAGACCGCCGAGGACAACCCCGCGACGGCCGAGGCCTGGCTGGCCGGGGCCCGCAAGGTGCGCGGCAGCTGGTGGGAGGACTACGCCGCCTGGCTGGCCGAGCGCACCGGCCCCGAGCGCAACCGGCCCCGCCGGCACGGCTCGGCCCGCTACGAGCCCGTGGGGGCCGCGCCCGGCGCCTACGTCCACGACCGGTGAGCCCCACGATGGCGACCCGGGGCCCCGGCGGCCCGAGCGGTCCCGGCGCCGACGACGACCGCGGCCCGGCTGCCCCCGACCGGATCCGCACCATCGCCGTACGCCGCATCCCGGTGCGGGTCTCGGTGCGCCCGGGCACCGGCGCGCTGACCGGCGAGCCGCCGCTGCTGCTGTGCAACGGCATCGGGGCCAGCCTGGAGGCGCTCCAGCCGCTGGTGGACTCCCTCGACCCCCGGCGCGGGGTGGTGCGCTTCGACGTGCCCGGCGTCGGGGGGTCGCCGGCGCCGCCGGTGCCCTACACGATGGCCGGCATCGCCTCCTGGCTCACCGCGCTCATGGACCGCCTGGGCCACCGGCGCTTCGACGTGCTCGGTCTCTCCTGGGGCGGTGGGCTGGCGCAGCAGCTGGCCTTCCAGTCGCCGCGACGGGTGCGCCGCGTCGTGCTCGTGGCCACCGGCACCGGCTCGCTCATGGTGCCCGCCCACCCGCGGGTGCTCTCGCGGATGCTCACCCCCAAGCGCCACCGCGACGCGGGCTACGCCGCCTCCATCGCCGGCGACATCTACGGCGGCACCATGCGCACCGACCCCGCCCGCGGCGCCGCCCTGCTGCACGAGGCCACTCGCAGCGGCCCCCGCCGCGGCTACTACCTCCAGCTGCTCGCCGGCGCGGGCTGGTCGAGCCTGCCCGCGCTGCCCCTCCTGCGCCAGCGGGTGCTGGTGATGGCCGGCGACGACGACCCGATCATCCCGCTGGTCAACGCCCGCGTCATCGCCCGCCTCGTGCCGCGCTCGCAGCTGCACGTCTACCGTGGCGGCCACCTGGGGATCCTCACCGAGAGCGACGAGCTGGCCCCGCTGATCGACCACTTCCTCGACGACCAGGAGCCCGACCGATGAGCACCCCTCCCCCCACCTCCGGCACCGCGACCTCCGGCACCGCGACCTCCGGCACCGCGACCGAGCACGCGGCCGAGGCCGCGGCACGGCCCGACGGCGACCTCAGCGGAGACCCGAGCACCACCGGGCTGGAGGGCGTGGAGCTCACCGACTCCCCCTTCTCGGACTTCCTCGGCTTCGAGCTGCTGCTCGAGGACGACGACCGCGAGCTGCTCGGCCGGGTGCGCGCCTTCATGAACCGCGAGGTCGAGCCGGTCATCAACGAGCACTGGACGCGCGGGGAGTTCCCCCACGAACTGGTGCAGGGCATCGCCGACCTCGGCATCGCCGGCCTGGCCTACGACGCCCCGGGCTGCCCCGCCCGCGGCGCACTGGTCGACGGCCTCGTGGCCATGGAGCTGAGCCGCGTCGACCCCTCCATCGGCACCTTCATGGGCGTGCACGGCGGGCTGGCCATGGGCTCGATCGCGCTGTGCGGCTCCCCCGAGCAGCAGCAGCGGTGGCTGCCGGCGATGGCGCGCCTGGAGCTCATCGGCGCCTTCGGCCTCACCGAGCCCGAGACGGGCTCGGCCATCTCCCAGGGGCTGTCGACCACGGCGCGCCGCGACGGCGACGCCTGGGTGCTCAACGGCGAGAAGAAGTGGATCGGCAACGCCTCCTTCGCCGACCTCGTGGTCGTCTGGGCCCGTGACGAGGACGACGGCCAGGTCAAGGGCTTCGTGGTCGAGAAGGACACCGAGGGCATGACGTTCGACGTGCAGCGCGACAAGATCGCCCTGCGCGTGGTGCAGAACGCCGAGATCCACCTGCGCGACGTGCGGGTGCCGGAGGAGAACCGGCTGCAGGAGGCCCACTCCTTCCACGACACCTCCCAGGTGCTGCGGGTGACCCGCATGGGCGTGGCCTGGCAGGCCGCCGGCTGCGCGCGCGGCGCCTACGAGCACGCGCTGCGCTACACCAAGGCCCGCGAGCAGTTCGGGCGCCCGATCGCGTCCTTCCAGATGGTGCAGGACCTGCTGGTCAAGATGCTCTCCAACGTCACCGCCTCCACCGCGATGAACGTGCGCGCCTCGCAGCTGCAGGTCGCCGGTCTGCTGCGCGACGAGCACGCCTCGCTGTGCAAGGTCCACAGCACCGTGCGGATGCGCGAGACCGTCGGCTGGGCCCGCGAGGTGCTCGGCGGCAACGGGATCCTCCTCGAGCACCACGTCGGCCGCTTCGTCGCCGACGCCGAGGCCATCTACTCCTACGAGGGCACCCGTGAGATCAACACCCTCATCGTCGGTCGCGCGATCACCGGCGAGAGCACCTTCGTCTGACGGGCGTGCCGCGCCGGCGGTGCGAGCGGAGGCCTCGCACGAGCGGGTCGAGCCCGGGCGGGTCGCGCAGCCGGGTCGCGCAGGCGGGTCCCGCGGGCGCGTCGGGGCCGCCCGGGCGATGGCGCGCAGGTGGTGCGTAGGTTCGGCCCCATGAGCCACGCACCCGTCCTGCGACCGATCCGCGACGACTTCCCGGCGCTGTCGCTGGGGGTGGCCCACTTCGACGGGCCGGGCGGCTCGCAGGTGCCACGCGCGGTGGCCGACGCCGTCGCGGGCGCGATGACCGCGGGCCTGGGACAGCGTGGGAGCGGCACCGCCACGGAGCGTCGTACCCAGGCGGTGGTGGCAGACGCCCGGGCCGCCGCCGGCGACCTGCTCGGCGCCGACCCGGCCGGCGTCGTCTTCGGCCGCTCGATGACCCAGCTGACCTTCGACCTGGCCCGCACGCTCGCGCGCGGGTGGGCGCCCGGCGACGAGGTGGTGGTCAGCCGCCTCGACCACGACGCCAACGTCAGGCCCTGGGTCATCGCCGCCGAGCGCGCCGGCGCCACCGTGCGCTGGCTCGACCTCGACCCCGTCACCGGCGAGCTCGACGACCCCGCCACCGCCATCGGCCCCCGCACCCGGCTGGTCGCGGTCACCGCGGCGTCCAACCTGATCGGCACCCGCCCCGACGTCGCCGCCGTCACCCGGGCCGCCCGCGAGGTCGGGGCGCTGTCGTACGTCGACGCCGTCCACCTGGTGCCCCACGCGGCCGTCGACGCGACCGCCCTGGGCGCCGACGTCGTCGTCTGCTCGCCCTACAAGCTCTTCGGTCCGCACCTCGGCGTGCTCGCCGCGCCGCCCGCGCTGCTGGAGCGGCTGCACCCCGACAAGCTGCTCCCCTCGACCGACGCCGTGCCGGAGCGCTTCGAGCTCGGCACGCTGCCCTACGAGCTGCTGGCCGGCGTCACCGCCGCCGTGGACTACGTCGCCGGTCTCGCCGAGCCCTCCTCGGTGCCCGCCGAGCTGACCCGGCGCGAGCGGGTCGTGGCCTCGATGGGCGCCGTCGAGCGCCACGAGGAGACGCTGCTGGCCCGGCTGCTCGACGGTCTCGCCGCGCTGCCCGGCGTCACGCTCGTCGGCTCCCCGGCCCACCGCACGCCCACCGTGCTCTTCTCCGTCGCCGGCCACCCCGGACCCCGGGTGCACGCCCACCTCGGGGCGCTCGGCGTCAACGCCCCCGCCGGCAACTTCTACGCCCTCGAGACCTCCCGGCGCCTCGGGCTCGGCGACGACGGGGCCGTGCGCGCCGGGCTCGCGGCCTACAGCAGCGACGACGACGTCGACCGGCTGCTCGCCGGGGTCTCCGCGCTGGTGCGCTGACCGGCTGGGGCGCCGACCCGCTGGAGCGCTGACCCGGCGGCGTACCGACCCGGGCCCGCCGGACCGGGGCCCACCCGGGCGCCCGCGGCGTCGGTGGCGGCGCCTAGGTTGTCGGGGTGCGCCTCGCGACCTGGAACGTCAACTCCCTCCGCTCCCGCATCGAGCGCGTCGAGGCCTTCGTGCAGCGCCACGACGTCGACGTGCTGGCCCTGCAGGAGACCAAGGCCCGCGAGGAGCAGCTGCCGCTGATGGGGCTGCAGTCGCTGGGCTACGAGGTGGCCTCGGTCGGCTACAGCCAGTGGAACGGCGTGGCCCTGCTCAGCCGCGTCGGCCTCGAGGACGTGCAGGTCGGCTTCGAGGGCATGCCGGGCTACGGCGACCCCGTGGCGCCCGAGGCCCGCGCGATCGGCGCCGTCTGCGGCGGGGTGCGGGTGTGGTCGCTCTACGTGCCCAACGGCCGCAAGCCCGACGACCCGCACTACGTCTACAAGCTGGACTGGCTGGCGCGGCTGCGCGAGGCGTCGCGCGCCTGGCTGGGCGAGGACACGGCGCTGGTCGGCGACTGGAACATCGCGCCGCTCGACTCCGACGTCTTCGACATCGAGCAGTTCCGCCGCTCCACCCACGTCACCCCGCCCGAGCGCGCGGCCTTCCAGGGCTTCCTCGACGACGGCTACGCCGAGGTCACCCGCGAGCACGCCCCCGGCTACACCTACTGGGACTACTACCGCCAGCGCTTCGAGCGCGACCGCGGCCTGAAGATCGACTTCGTCCTCGGCTCCCCCGGCCTGGCCGCCCGCACCACCGGCGCCTTCATCGACCGCGACGAGCGCGCCGGCACCGGCGCCTCCGACCACGCCCCCGTCGTCGTCGACCTGGCCGACTGAGCCCCACCCGCCCCGGCCGGCCCCGCGCGCGAGCCGTCCCCTTAAGCCCCTCCTGTCACACCGGTCGGCCCGGACCCGCACCTGTCGGCCCGTGCGTCGGCCGACCGGTGCGGGTTTCACCAGCCGGCCGGTGAAACCCGCGACCGCCCCCGCCGCGTGACGCGCCGCGGTCGGCGCCGTACCGGAGGCTCCGGCCGGAAGTGGCGGCAGACGACGCTCCCGGGCCCGGCGGAGCTGTCGTACGCCGCCACTTTCCGCACCCCACCGCGCGCCCCGGGGGACGTCGAGCGCCGAGCCCCACCCGTCACCTCAGCCCCACCGGTCGGCCCGGACCCGCACCTGTCGGCCCACGCGTCGGCCGACAGGTGCGGGTTTCGCCAGCCGACCGGTGAAACCCGCGACCGCCCGCGACCACCCCCGCCCGCCCCCACCCCACTGTCGGTGGCGTGCCGCATGCTGCGGGCATGGAGATCACGACGGTGCTGGGGGTGCTCGGGGCGGGGCTGGTGCTGGGGCTGGGCCTCGGGGTGGCCCTGGGGGTGCTATGGGCCCGGTCGCGGCCCGAGCACGTGGGCGCGCTGGGCCAGGGGCTGGTGGAGCAGGCCGAGGTGATGCAGGGGCTCGACCGGCTCAGCGACCAGCTGGTCGACCTGGAGCACCAGCGCGCGACGTGGCAGGGCCAGCTGCGCGAGCAGGTGGCCGACGTGCGCCACTCCACCGACGTGCTGCGCCGCGAGACCCAATCGCTGTCCACGGCGCTGCGCAAGCCGCAGGTGCGCGGGCGCTGGGGCGAGCTGCACCTGCGCCGCGCCGTCGAGCTGGCCGGCCTGGTCGACCGGTGCGACTTCAGCGAGCAGCACCGCCTCGACGACGGCGCACGACGCCCCGACCTGGTGGTGCACCTGGTCGGCGAGCGCCACGTCGTCATCGACGCGAAGGTCCCGCTCGACGCCTACCTCGACGCCACCTCCACCGACGACGAGACCGAGCACGCCGCCCACCTCCAGCGCCACGCCCGCCAGCTGCGGGCCCACGTGGCGCTGCTGTCGTCGAAGGCCTACTGGCGCTCGCTGCCCGAGACCCCGGAGTTCGTGGTGCTCTTCGTGCCGGCCGAGTCGTTCCTGGCCGCCGCGCTCGAGGCCGACCCCGGGCTCATCGAGCACGCCGCCGAGCGGCAGGTCGTGCTGGCCACCCCGACCACCCTCATCGCGCTGCTGCGCACCGTGGCCCACGGCTGGAGCCACGAGGTGCTCGCCGAGCGGGCCGCCGAGATCCACCGCCTCGGGCGCGACCTGCACTCCCGGGTCGCCACCCTGGGCGGCCACCTCGACCACGTCGGCCGCTCCCTCAACGCCGCGGTGGGCCACTACAACTCCGCGGTCGGCTCGCTGGAGTCACGCGTGCTCGTCACCACCCGCCGCTTCGCCGACCTGGGCGTCACCGACGACCCGCTGCCGACGCCGCGCACCGTGGAGCTGCGCGCCGTCGACCGGCGCGCCGCCCCCGAGGAGCCCGACGAGCGCCCTAGCGTGGCGTGGTGACCGGTCGCTCCCGGCCCGTCACCGAGGCAGTGAGGTGATCAGGCGATGACGTCGCACACCCTGTGGGAGGAAGGCCGCGCTCCCGCGCACGAGATGGTCGCGCTCGGCGTGGCCGTGCTGCTCACCGCCTCCGCCGTCGAGCTGCTGGTCGGCGCGGCCGTGATCGGCTGGCTCTTCGACCTCGCCTTCGTCGCGCTCGCCCTCGCGCTGGCCCTGCTGGTGCGCCCCCGCGACTTCTTCACCGTCGGCGTCCTGCCGCCCCTGCTCATGGTCGGCGTCTTCGCGATGCTCGGCGCCACCCGCCCCGGCGCGCTGGCCGACCCCGGCGACGGCGTGGTGCAGGTCGTCGTCACCGGGCTGGCCGACCACAGCCTCGCCCTCGTCGTGGGCTACGCCCTGTGCCTGCTGGCCCTCGCCGCGCGCAACCAGGTACGCCGCACCGGCGCACCCCTCCCCGGCTGGGCCACCGCGTGGCTGGAGCAGCGCGCGGGCGGCCCGGGCGGCCGCGGCGACCTCAGGCGAAGCGGTCCGGGTCCCCGGCACCCCGCCGGATGACCTCGGGAGCCCCCTCGGACCAGTCGACCACCGTGGTCGACTCCGCCGGGGTCTCCCCCGCCTCGATGACCAGGTCGACCTGGTGGTCGAGCTCCTCCTTGACGTCCCAGCCGCTCGTGCGGGGCTCGGACTCCCCGGGCAGGATCAGCGAGCTGCTCAGCAGCGGCTCCCCGAGCTCGGCGAGCAGCGCCTGCACCAGCACGTGGTCGGGGATCCGCACGCCGACGGTCTTCTTCTTGGGGTGCAGCAGCCGCCGCGGCACCTCGGGGGTGCCCGGCAGGATGAAGGTGTAGGGCCCCGGAGTCGCCGCGCGGATGGCGCGGAAGGCCGAGTTGTCGACGTGCACCATCTGGCCCAGCTGGGAGAAGTCGCGGCACACCAGCGTGAAGTGGTGCCGCTCGTCGAGGCCGCGGATCCGCAGGATCCGGTCGCGCCCCTCGCGGTTGCCCAGCTGGGCGCCCAGGGCGTAGCCGGAGTCGGTCGGGTAGGCGATCAGCGCGTCGTCGCGCAGCGCCTCCACCACCTGGGCCAGGAGCCGGGGCTGGGGGTTGTCCGGGTGCATGTCCACGTACCTCGCCACCGCTCGAGACTACGCCGCCCCGGCCCACAGCATCCGCCCGCCACTCACGGCGGGTCCGGGGGCGGCTCACAGCCCACGCAGAGGTGACCCGGGCTGACTGGGACCAGACCACCCCAGCCCCGACCCGTCTGCGAAGGGACCCGGCCATGCCCGCCCGCACCAGCCCCCGCGCCCTGCCCGTCCGCACCCCCGACACCCCGCGTCCGAAGATCGCCTACGTGCTGCCGGTCTACGACGAGGCCGACAACGTCGCGCCCTTCCACGCCGCGCTCACCGAGGCGACCGCCGTCCGCGACGACCTCGACTGGGAGTTCCTCTACGTCAACGACGGCAGCCGCGACGAGTCGCTGGCCCGGCTGCTCGAGCTGCGCCGCCACGACCCGCGCGTCGGCGTGCTCGACCTGGCTCGCAACTGCGGGCACCAGATCGCGGTCACCGCGGGCCTCGACGCCGCCGGCGACGCCGACGCGGTCATCGTCATGGACACCGACCTCCAGGACCCGCCCCGGGTCAGCCTCGAGATGGTCGGGCTGTGGGAGGACGGGGCCGACGTCGTCTACGCCCAGCGCCGCTCGCGGCGCGACACCCTCTTCAAGCGCACCACGGCCTGGGCGTTCTACCGCGTGCTCGACCGGCTGGCCTCGGTCGACATCCCCCGCGACGTCGGCGACTTCCGGCTCATGGACCGCCGCGTCGTGGCCGAGGTGGCCCGCTACCGCGAGCAGGACCGCTTCCTGCGCGGCATCGTCGCCCACGTCGGCTTCCGCCAGGAGGCGCTGCTCTTCGACCGCGACGAGCGCCACGCCGGCACCAGCGGCTACCCGCTGGGGCGCATGCTGGCCTTCGCCGCCAACGGCATCCTCGGCTTCTCCACCGCCCCGCTGCGCATGATCACGCGGCTCGGCTTCGCGCTCTCGGCGCTCAGCGTCGTCATGGCGGCCTACGTCGCCTCGGTGCGGCTGCTGCGCCCCGAGGACTCGGTGCCCGGCTGGGCCTTCCTCGGGGTGGGGATGTTCCTGCTCGCCGGGCTGCAGCTGGTGATGATGGGCGTCATCGGCAGCTACGTCGGGCGCACCTACACCCAGGTGCAGGGTCGCCCGCTCTACTCGTTGGCCCTCACCGCCCGCGGCGAGCACTCCGGCGTACGCTCACTGCCGCAGACCCCGCCCGACCTCCGGACCCAGCACGGGAGCGTGTCCTGACCTCCTCTCACCCGGCCCCGCAGCCCGTGCCGCCGCGCGAGCCCGCGAGCGAGCCCCCGAGCGCCACCCCGAGCGCCACCCCGAGCACGCGGCCGTCGCGACGCGAGCGTCTGCGCACGCTGCACGAGAGCACGCTGGTGCGCTTCGTGGCGGTCGGCGCGGTCAACACCGGCATCGACGTCGGGCTCTTCTGGCTGCTCCACGACACCCTGGGCATCGTGCTGGCCAACGTGGTCTCCACCGCCGCGGGCATGACCTTCAGCTTCGTGGTCAACGGCCTGCTGACCTTCCGCGCCGAGCGGCTGCGGCTCGGCGACGCCGTGCGCTTCGTGGCGAGCACCGGCACCGTGCTCTTCCTCGTGCAGCCGCTGGTCATCTACGCCCTGCTCGCCGTGCTCGGCGACGACGCGGTGCTGCTGGCCAAGCTCGGAGCGATCTGCGTCGTCATCGTGCTCAACTTCTGCGCCTACCGCTTCGTCGTCTGGCCCCGCCGCCGCACCCGCGCCTGACTCAGCCGGGTCCCACCACCGGCCCCACGTCGACCACCGCGTCCGACACCGTGCCCAGCACCGCGTCCAGCACCGCGGCGGCCATCGCCCGGCGAGCGGCGCAGCGGGCGGGCATCGTGCGCCCGTAGTAGGGGAAGGTGATGAGCGCGAGCAGCAGCGCCCAGCCCTGGCCGACCCGCCACGTCGCCTCGTCGACGTCGAGCAGCTCGCGCAGCAGGGCGCGGCCGGGGGCGTCGAGCACCTCCCACGCCACGACCAGGTCGACGGCCTGCCGGCCGACCCCGAGCGCGCCGAGGTCGAGCACGGCGGCGAGGCGGCCCTCGCGCACGAGCAGGTTCTCGGCCAGCAGGTCGCCGTGCAGCCAGCCCTCCGCGACCGGGCCGGCGACCTCGAGCGCCGCCTCCGCCACCAGCGCGCTCTGCCAGACGACGCGCACGCGGTCGAGGTCGAGCCCGAGGTCGGCCCACCTCGGCAGGGCGGCGCACACGGCCGCCGTCTCGCGCAGGTCCTCGTCGAGGTCGCCCAGCCGGCCGCCGCGGTAGCCCCGCAGCGCCGGGTCGGCCGCGGCCTGCGCCGGCACCGGGGCGGCCCACAGCCCCCGCAGGACCGCGGCCAGGTCGCGCGCCAGCGGCCCCGACGACCCGGCGTACGGCGTGAGCGCCGGCACCGCCGGCGGGGTGCCCTCGATCCACCGCGTCACCGACCAGGCCTCGGGGTAGCCCTCCCCGGGCCGCCCGCTCGCGACCACCTCGGGCACGACGACCCCGGGCGGCAGCGCGGCCGCGACCAGCGGTCCCCAGCGCCGCTCGGTCACCAGCGCGCGCGACCCGCCGGGCTGACGGGGCAGGCGCACCAGCAGGTCGTCGCCGAGGCGGAAGAGCCGGTTGGAGGAGCCCGACGCCTGCCCGTCGCCGCCCAGCGCCCGCAGCGGCAGGTCCGCGAGGTGTGGGTGCTGGGCCGCCAGCAGCCGGCGCACGAGCGGCTCGTCGACCTCGAGCTCGTCGTCGTGCAGCCTCACCCGAGCACCCTTCCGCGCCGTCCGGGTCCCGTCCGGGGGCCTACTGCGCGCGGGCCGCGGCCTTCATGTCGCGGCGCAGCTCCTTGGGCAGGGAGAAGATGAGCGACTCCTCGGCGCTGTGGACGGCCTTGGCGTCGGGGTAGCCGCGCTCGGCGAGGTAGGCCAGGACGCCCTGCACCAGGCTCTCGGGCACGCTGGCGCCGGAGGTGACGCTGACGGTGCGCACGCCGTCGAGCCAGGCCTCGTCGATCTCGGAGGCGTCGTCGACGCGGTAGGAGGCCTTGGCGCCGGCCTCGAGGGCCACCTCGACCAGGCGCACGGAGTTGGAGGAGTTGCCCGAGCCGACCACGATCAGCAGGTCGCAGCCGTGGGCGATCTCCTTGACCGCGAGCTGACGGTTCTGGGTGGCGTAGCAGATGTCGTCGCTCGGCGGGTCGAGCAGCTCGGGGAAGCGCTCGCGGATCGCGGCGACCGTCTCGAGGGTCTCGTCGACCGAGAGCGTGGTCTGGGAGAGCCAGGCCACGCGGGAGGGGTCGCGCACGACGATGCCGGCGACGTCGGCGGGGCTCTCGACGAGCTGGATGTGCTCGGGGGCCTCGCCCGCGGTGCCCTCGACCTCCTCGTGGCCGGCGTGGCCGATGAGGAGGATGTCGTAGTCGTCGGCGGCGAAGCGCTTGGCCTCGTGGTGGACCTTCGTGACCAGCGGGCAGGTGGCGTCGATGGTCTTGAGGGTGCGCTCCTCGGCCTGGCGGTGCACCTCGGGCGAGACGCCGTGGGCGGAGAAGACGACCGTGGCGCCCTCGGGCACCTCGACCAGCTCCTCGACGAAGATCGCGCCCCGCGCCTCGAGGTCGGCCACGACGTGCTTGTTGTGGACGATCTGCTTGCGCACGTAGACCGGGGCGCCGTAGAGGTCGAGCGCCTGCTCCACGGTGACGACCGCCCGGTCGACGCCCGCGCAGTAGCCCCGCGGCGCCGCCAGCAGGACGGCCTTCTCGGCCTCGTCGGGCGACAGGATCGGGGGCATCCCCATGTCGGTGCTCATGGCCCCCATCCTAGGCGGGCCGCGGGGAGCCTCCCGGCGGGCCGCCGGGCGGGGTCGGCGCCCTCCCCCGGGCCGGGTCCCGTGCGGTCCCCCGTGCTGTCCCCTGTGCTGTCCGTCGTGGTGTCCCCACCGTCGCCTAGGGTCCTCGCATGGCCATGGAGACCTCCGCGCAGTCGCCGGCCCCGGTGCGCCAGGTCGCCAACGCCATCGCCGGCTGGATCGACCGGCTGGGCGCGATCTGGGTCGAGGGCCAGATCGCCCAGGTCAACCGTCGCCCCGGCGTCCAGACCGTCTTCATGACCCTGCGCGACGCCGTGGCCGACCTGTCGGTGACCGTGACCTGCTCGCGCACCCTCTTCGACGGGCTCAACCCTCCCCTGGTCGAGGGCGCGAGCGTCGTCGTGCACGCCAAGCCGTCCTACTACGCCAACCGGGGCACGATCTCGCTCTACGCCCGCGAGATCCGCATGGTCGGCCTGGGCGAGCTGCTGGCGCGCCTCGAGCGGCGCCGCCAGCTGCTGGCCGCCGAGGGCCTCTTCGCCGCCGAGCTCAAGCGGCCCGCGCCCTTCCTGCCCACCCGCGTCGGCCTCGTCACGGCGCCCGGCTCGGCCGCCGAGCGCGACGTGGTCGACAACGCGCGTCGCCGCTGGCCGGCGGTGGAGTTCGAGACGGCCTACGCCGCGATGCAGGGTCCCCGGTGCGCCAGCGAGGTGATCGAGGCGCTGGGCCGCCTCGAGCGCCACGCCGACGTCGACGTGGTCGTCGTCGCCCGCGGCGGCGGCGCGGTCGAGGACCTGCTGCCCTTCTCCGACGAGGCCCTGCTGCGCGCGGTGCACGCGATGCGCACCCCCGTGGTCTCCGCGATCGGCCACGAGCCCGACTCCCCGCTGCTCGACCTGGTCGCCGACGTGCGCGCCTCCACGCCCACCGACGCCGCCAAGCTCATCGTGCCCGACGTGGCCGAGGAGGCCCGCGGCGTGGCCTGGGCCCGCGACCGGGTGCGCTCCACCCTCGACGCCTGGCTGCGCCGCGAGGCCGAGGGGCTCGCCGCGCTGCGCTCGCGCCCGGCGCTGGCCGACCCCCGCACCCTGCTCGACGCCCGCTCCGCCGAGCTCGACGCCCTGCTCGAGCGGGCCCGCCGCACGCTGGGCCACCGCCTCGACCGCGCTGCCGACGACGTGGGCCACCAGCGCGCCCGCGCCCGCGCCCTCTCCCCGCTGGAGACCCTGCGCCGCGGCTACGCCGTCCTGCAGGACGCCGAGGGCCGCGTCGTCACCTCCGTCGACGACCTGGCCGCCGCAGGCGCCGGGTCCACCGGGGCCGCGGGCGTCGAGGTCTCCGTGCGCGTCGCCGACGGCCGCATCCACGCCACCACCACCCGCACCACCCGCCTCGAGGAGCCCACCGATGCCTGAGCAGCCGCAGACCCCGTCCTACGAGGCCGCCCGCGAGGAGCTCGTGGAGGTCGTGCGCCGCCTCGAGGCGGGCGGCACGACCCTGGAGGAGTCACTCGCCCTGTGGGAGCGCGGCGAGCACCTCGCCCGGGTCTGCCAGGACTGGCTCGACGGCGCGCGCCAGCGCCTCGACGCCGTGGTCGCCGCCGACCGCGAGGGCTCCGAGGACTGAGGCGCGACCCGGGGGGCCGGTGCCCCGGCAGACCTCGTCAGGCGCCCGAGCCGCGCTCGGGCAGGGTCTCCACGGTGAGCTCGCCCAGCAGCTCCTGCAGCTCCTCGGGCGTCGCCGAGCCGTAGACGACCACAGTGCGCTCGTCGTCGCCGCTGCCGGTGGTCGCGACGTAGGCCGTGTCGCCGCCCTCGTCGGTGAAGGTCTGCCAGCTCGTGGCGACGTCGGAGTCGGGGGTGGCCAGCGCCTCGCCCTCGACCGCCTCGGGGTCGACGAGCTCCTCGACGAGGTCGTCGACGTCCTCGGCCTCCTCGTGCAGACCGGCGAAGCTCTCCTCGGGGGTCAGCAGCGCGAGCTCGAAGACCGGCTGCTCGCCGGGGGTGTAGGTGACGTCGTTGACCATCCAGCCCTCGGGCACCGCGGCGGGGTAGACGATCTCGCTGCCGGCGCCCTGCACCGGGCGCACGACCTCGCTGAGGTAGTCGACGCTGGTCGGCTCGAACTCCGGGGTGTCGCGGAAGGCGCCGCGGAAGAGCACGATGCCGATCACCGCCGCGACCAGCACGATCATCGAGCCGATGAGACCGCCGGTGGTGCGCTGGTAGCGACCCGGCTTGCCCTGGGGCTGACCGGCGCCCTGGCCGGGGTCCTGGCCGGGGGTCTGTCCGGGTGCCTGGCCCTCGGGCGCGGGCTGCGACGGGGGGCCGGGGGTCTCGCTCACGTGTCCATGCTGGCAGACCACCGGTACGACGACGCCCCGTGGGCTGCCATGCTCGCCGGGTGCAGATCCAGGAGGCCATCGCCGGGAGCCTCGCCGACGTCGTGGCCGTGGTCGCGCTCCTCGCGCTGCTGGTCACCGCCTACGCCCACCCCCGCCCGCTCGTCGAGGCCGCCGTGGCGGTCGTCGCCGGGCTGGCCGCGCTGACCACGGGTCGGCTCGGGCTCGACGCGGTGGGCAGCACGCTGGGCCACCTGGCCCCGGTGGTGGTGTTCCTCGCGGCCGTGCTCGTCGTGGCCGAGGTGTGCTCCCGCGCGGGGCTCTTCGCCGCCGCTGCCGCCGTCGTACGCCGCACCGACCGCGGCGACCCGCGCCGGCTGCTGCTCGGCGCCTTCGTGCTCGCCGCGGCCGTCACCTGCGTGCTCAGCCTCGACGCCACCGTCGTGCTCGTCACCCCCGTCGTGGTGGCCGCCGCCCGCGGCGCCGGCTGGTCCTCGCGGCCGGTGGCCTGGGCCTGCCTGCGCATGGCCAACTCCGCCTCGCTGCTGCTGCCGGTCTCCAACCTCACCAACCTGCTGGCGATGCGCGACCTCGACCTCACCTTCGCCGGCTTCGCCCTCGCGATGGCCCCCGTGCTCGTCGTGGTGCTGGTCGTCGAGTGGGTCGCGCTGCGCGTGCTCTTCCGTCGCGAGCTGAGCCCGGCCACGGCCTCCGGGGCGGGCGCGGTCGGCGGGCCCCGGGCGGGCGCGGTCGGCGAGGCCGGTGCGGACGAGGACGGCGGCGTGGCCGCGGTCGCGCCGCCCTGGGAGCGCGTGCCGCTGGTCGTCGTGACGCTCATGCTCGCGGGCTTCGCGGTCGGCTCCCCGCTGGGCGTCGAGCCGGGCTGGGTGGCCGCGGTGGCCGCGGTGGTGCTGATGGGCTGGGCCGCCCGCCGCGGGCTGCTGACGTGGCCCGAGGCGGCGCGCGCCACCCACCCGTCGTTCGCGCTCTTCGTGCTCGGTCTCGGCGTCGTCGTGGCGACCCTGACCACCGGCCCGCTCGGCGACGCGGTCGGGCGCCTGCTCCCCGCGCCCTCCGGCGCGCCGTCGTGGACCGACCTGCTGGTCGTCGCGCTCGTCGCCACGGTGCTGGCCAACCTCGTGACCAACCTCAGCGCGACGCTGCTGGTCGTGCCGCTCGTGGCCCCCCTCGGCACCGACGCCGTGCTCGCCGCCCTGCTGGGACTCAACATCGGCTCCGGGCTCACCTACACCGGCTCGCTGGCCAACCTGCTCTGGCGCCGCGGCCTGGGCCACAGCACGGCCGCACCGTCGATGCGCACCTTCCACGCGTGGTCGCTGACCACCACCCCGGTCGTGCTCCTCGCCGCGGTCACCGCCCTCGCCCTGACCTGACCCCAGCCGACCCGACCCGAGCCGACCCGACCCGAGCCGACCTGGCGCGGCCCCGCGTGACCGCCGCCTCGCGGCACCTGTCGGCCCGGACCCGCACCTGTCGGCCGACGCGTGGGCCGACAGGTGCGGGTATCACCAGCCGACCGGCGAAACCCGCCGTCGTACGCCGCCGCCGCACCGAGCACCTGTCGGCCCAGACCCGCACTTGTCGGCCGACGCGTGGGCCGACAGGTGCGGGTATCGCCAGCCGACCGGTGAAACCCGCCGCCGCAGTCAGTCACCGCAGAAGCGGCTCAGGATCCGGGTTTCGTCCGCCGACGCGGGCATGTGGGGGACAGATCCGCCGCGGATGAGGCATGATGCGGGCGTGACGACGTACCGGATCGCCGAGGCCGCCGAGCTGCTCGGGGTCAGCGACGACACGCTGCGCCGGTGGGTCGACTCGGGCCGGGTGGCGGCGATGCGACCCGACGGGCCGGCGGTCATCGCCGGCGCCGACCTGGCCGGCCTGGCCGAGACCCTGGTCGACGAGCCCGACCGCGAGCGCACCCGCGCCTCGGCGGTGAGCGCGCGCAACCGCCTCGTGGGCATCGTCACCCGCGTCAGGAAGGACACCGTCATGGCGCAGGTCGACCTCGTCTGCGGGCCCTACCGGCTGGTGTCGCTGATGAGCGCCGAGGCCGCCGAGGAGCTCGGCCTCGAGCGCGGCGTGCGCGCCATCGCCTCGGTGAAGTCCACCAACGTCGTCGTCGAGCGGCCCACCTGAGGTCGGTCGGGCCGCACCCCCACCGCAGATCCCACCGCAGATCCCGCCGCAAGACCCCGCCGCAGAGCCCGCCCCAGCCCACCGCACCACCCCGCACCACCACGCAGCCGCCGCAGACCAGGAGCGAGACATGAGCAGCACCGCCCCCCGCCGCACCCCCACCCGCACCAGCCGCCGCCTCGCCGCGACGGCCGCCGCGGTCGCGCTCGTCCTCCCCCTGGCCGCCTGCGGCGACGACGCCGACGGCAGCGGCGACACCGGGGGCGCGGGTGACGGCGCGGGCGACACCACGATCACCGTGCTGGCCGCCGCCTCGCTCACCGAGACCTTCACGACCCTGGCCGAGCAGTTCGAGGCCGACCACGAGGGCGTCGAGGTGGAGCTGGCCTTCGACTCCTCCGCCACCCTCGCCGGGCAGGCCGTCGAGGGCGCTCCGGCCGACGTCCTCGCCACCGCCGACTCCCGCACCATGGACACCGCCGCCGACGTGCTGGCCGCCGACCCGCAGGTCTTCGCCACCAACACCCTGGTCATGGCGGTGCCGGCCGGCAACCCGGCCGACCTGTCGGGCTTCGAGGACGTCGCCGACGGCGACGCCACCTACGTCGTGTGCGTCGACACCGCCCCGTGCGGTGCGATCTGGGCGGCCATCGCCTCCGAGGAGGGGGTGACCTCCCAGCCGGCCAGCCTCGAGGTCGACGTCAAGGCGGTGCTGGCCAAGGTCACCGGCGACGAGGCCGACGCCGGCTTCGTCTACGAGACCGACGCGGTCGCGGCCGGCGACCAGGTCGAGACCTTCGAGGTTCCGGGCGCCGAGGACCAGGTCACCGACTACCCCATCGCCCCGCTCGACCAGGCCGGCGACCCGGAACTCGCCCAGGAGTTCGTCGACCTGGTGCTCTCCGAGGCCGGCCAGCAGGTGCTGGCCGACGCCGGCTTCGGGCAGCCGTGACCCCACCCCCCGACGCGGGGGCGACCACGCGCTCCGGCTCCCACCTCGGCCGACCGCCGCTGGTGCTCGTCGTGCCCGGCGCGATGGCCGCGGCGCTGCTCGTCGTGCCCCTCGTGACCCTCGTGCTCGACACCCCCTGGGGCGACTTCCTCGACCAGCTCGGCTCGGCGCCGGTGCTCGCGGCGCTGCGGATCACCGCGCTGACCTCCGCGGTCACCGTGCTCGCCTGCCTCGTGCTGGGCACCCCCCTGGCGTGGCTGCTGGCGCGGGTCGACTTCGCCGGCCGCTCGGTGCTGCGCGCGGCGGTGGCCGTGCCGCTCGTGCTGCCCCCGGTCGTGGCCGGCGTCGCGCTCGTGACCGCGCTGGGCCGCAACGGCGTCGTGGGCTCGCTGCTGCGCGAGACCACCGGCCTCACCGTGCCCTTCACCACGACCGCCGTGGTCATCGCCCACACCTTCGTGGCCATGCCCTTCTACGTGCTGAGCGTGGAGGGCGCGCTGCGCACGGCCGGCGAGCGGTACGACGTCGTCGCGGCCACCCTGGGCGCGACCCGCTGGCACGCCTTCCGCCGGGTGACCCTGCCGCTGGCGATGCCGGGCGTGGTGGCCGGCGCCGTGCTGGCCTGGGCCCGCTCGCTGGGCGAGTTCGGCGCCACCATCACCTTCGCCGGCAACTTCCCCGGCACCACCCAGACCATGCCGTCGCTGATCTACACCCAGCTCCAGGCCGACCCCGCCGTGGCCCGCACGCTGAGCATGATCCTGCTGCTGGTCTCCGTCGGCGTGCTCGCCGGCCTGCGCAACCGATGGCTGACCACCTCGTGACCGGCTCCGAGGAGGCCCTGAGCGGGCCCGGCAGGGCCACCGGGCCGGGCCTCCACGCCCGGGTCAGGGTGCCCGGCCGTCTCGACGCCGAGGTCACCGCCGCCGCGGGGTCGGTGGTCGCGGTCATCGGGCCCAACGGCGCCGGCAAGTCCACCCTGCTCGGCGCCCTCGCCGGCACGACCGCGATGGCGGGCGAGGTCGAGGTCGGCGGGCGCAGCTGGACCGCCCCGCCGCTGGCCGTGCGCCACCGGCGCGTCGGGCTGGTCTTCCAGGACCAGTCGCTCTTCCCCCACCTCAGCGCGCTGGAGAACGTCGCCTTCGGCCTGCGCGCCCGCGGCCGGGCCCGCACCCCCGCGCGGGCCCGCGCGCAGGAGTGGCTCGACCGGCTCGGGGTCGGCGAGGTCGCCGCGCGCCGGCCCCGCCAGCTCTCGGGGGGCCAGGCGCAGCGGGTCGCGATCGCGCGGGCCCTGGCCACCGAGCCCGAGCTGCTGCTGCTCGACGAGCCCTTCTCCGGCCTCGACGTCGGCGTGGCCACCGCGCTGCGCATCGAGCTGGCCCGCCACCTCGCCGACTTCGCGGGGGTGGCGCTGCTGGTCACCCACCACGCCCTCGACGCGCTAACCCTCGCCGACGAGGTGCTGGTGCTCGACGGGGGCCGCGTCGCGCAGACCGGCACCCCCCGCGACGTGGCCGCCCACCCGCTCACCGACCACGTCGCTCGCCTGGTCGGGCTCAACGTGGTCGCCGACGCCGACACCAACCGGTCCTTCCCGCCCAGCGCCGTCACGGTCTCGCTGCGCGCGCCCGAGGGGTCGGCGCGCAACCGGTGGCGGGCCTCGGTGCTCAGCGTGGTGCCGCACGGTGACGCCGTACGCCTGCTCGCGCGCACCGACGGCGCGCAGGAGCTGATCGCCGACGTGACGCCCGAGGCCGCGGTCGAGCTCGGGCTCGACCCGGGCCGCGAGGTCTGGCTGACGGTGAAGGAGACGTCGGTCAGGACCTATCCCCGGACCGCTAGCATGCGCCCATGACCCGCCCCACGCCGCACCCCGCCGAGCCGGAGGCCCTCCGGGTCGCCCCGATGTCGCCCGACCGCAACCTGGCCCTCGAGCTGGTGCGCGTGACGGAGGCGGCCGCGATGGCCGCCGGACGCTGGGTGGGGCGGGGTGACAAGAACGGCGCCGACGAGGTCGCGGTCAACGCGATGCGCGTCATGATCTCGACCATCGGCATGAACGGCACCGTCGTCATCGGCGAGGGCGAGAAGGACAACGCCCCCATGCTCTACAACGGCGAGTCCGTGGGCGACGGCACCGGCCCGGAGTGCGACGTCGCCGTCGACCCCATCGACGGCACCACGCTGACCGCCAAGGGCATGAGCAACGCCGTGGCCGTGCTCGCGGTCTCGCCGCGCGGCTCGATGTACGACCCCTCCGCGGTCTTCTACATGGAGAAGCTGGTCGCCGGCCCCGAGGCCGCCGACGTCGTCGACATCCGCAACCCCGTCTCGGAGAACATCCGCGCCGTGGCCAAGGCCAAGGGCGCCAGCCCCTCCGACGTCACCGTCGTGCTCCTCGACCGTCCGCGCCACGCCGACCTGGCCGAGCAGATCCGCGCCACCGGCGCCCGGATCAAGTTCATCGTCGACGGCGACGTCGCGGGCGCGATCTCCGCGGCCCGCCCCGACAGCGGCGTCGACCTGCTGCTCGGCATCGGCGGCACGCCCGAGGGCATCATCGCCGCCACCGCGCTCAAGTGCATGGGCGGCGTCATCCAGGGCCGGCTGTGGCCCACCGACGACGACGAGCGCCAGCGCGCCCTCGACGCCGGCCACGACCTCGACCGCGTGCTGTCGACCGACGACCTGGTCACCGGCGACGACTGCTTCTTCGTGGCCACCGGCATCACCGACGGCGACCTCATGCGCGGCGTGCGCTACCGCGCCGGTGGCGCCACCACCGAGTCGCTGGTGATGCGCTCGCGCAGCGGCACCGTGCGCACCATCACCGCCGAGCACCGGCTGCAGAAGCTGAGCGCCTTCTCCTCCATCGACTTCGGCGGCTGAGCCCTGCGGCTGCGGACGTCATGCGGGACGTGGGTGCGCCTCCACCCTCCGCATGACGTCCCACCCGCAGCCCACCCGCGGCCGGCCCGTGCGCCCCTCGGCCCGCCCGCGGCGGAGGTCTCAGGCGATCTCGGCCGCCTGCAGCTCGCCGGCGGCACCGGCGCGGTGGCGGTGCAGGGCGGCGCCGACCTCGGCGGCCACGCGCGGGTCGACGGCCATGCCGAGGTGGGAGGCGCGCACCTCGACGGCGTGCGCCTCGGGGTCGACGCAGGCCTGCCAGTCCACGACCCCGTCGCGGCGGGAGTAGATCGCGGTGAAGCCCACGCCCGCGGGCATCGGCGAGCGGCTCTCCTCGAAGCTCTCCCGCGCGCAGGCCCCGGCCACGCACTCCTCCGACATCAGCCCGGGCACGCCGGCGCGGCTGAGCCGCACGAGGGTCTCGACGCCGGCGCTCAGCGCGCGGTGGTGGGCGCCGGGCGCCAGCATCGGGCTGCCCATGGTGACGATGCCCGACACCAGGTCGGGGCGGCGTACGGCGACGCCGCGCGCCAGCATGCCGCCGAGGCTGTGCCCGACGATCTGCACGCGGCTCTCGCGACGGATGGCGATCGACTCCAGGCGCGCCTCGAGACGGGTCGCCGCGGCCAGGGTGCAGCCGATGTTGACGTGGATCATCGAGCGGTAGGTGCGGAAGCCCTGGTGGCGCAGCGAGGAGCGCATCCACTGCAGCGACCCGTCGCCGGCCATGAAGCCGGGCACGAGCAGCACCGGGTCGGCGTCGCGGCCCCCCGCCCGCGTGGCGTAGGGCCGGCCCAGGCGCTCGCGCCGCTCGCCCACCG
The DNA here is from genome assembly GCF_023712465.1 of Nocardioides sp. P86. Classification (NCBI taxonomy): domain Bacteria; kingdom Bacillati; phylum Actinomycetota; class Actinomycetes; order Propionibacteriales; family Nocardioidaceae; genus Nocardioides; species Nocardioides sp. P86. The sequence goes on from NZ_JAMAYE010000001.1 coordinate 878,362, forward strand.
ACCGCACGACGTGGCGCCCGGCCTCCCCGACCACGCGGCCCTCGCGCAGCATCGCCACCAGGGGCGGGCGGCGGAAGCCGTCGGGCAGCAGGAAGGAGCCGAGGGGGTCCAGCGAGCCGGGGGTCGCGTCGTTCATGCTCCGACGTTACGCCCACGTAACGCCGGTATGTGACCCCACTCACCCCATCGGGTCCGTTCGGGGGGCGGTATGGCCCATGCGGTTCACTGGGGCCATGGCCTCCCGGACGCCCCAGCAGGACGACCGCACCGACGACGCCCACGACGTGGCCGTCTCCGAGGAGCTCCTCGCTCCGGTGCGCCCCGACCTCGAGCTGTGCTACCAGACCTTCGGCGACCCCGACGACGAGCCGCTGCTGCTCGTGATGGGCCTCGGCGGCCCGATGACCTGGTGGGACGCCGAGCTGTGCCGCATGCTCGCGCGCCGGGGCTTCTACGTCGTTCGCTACGACAACCGCGACACCGGCCGCTCCAGCCGGATGCCCGGGCGGGTCGGGCGCACCGCCCTGGTGCGGGCCTTCGCCGGCACCAAGGTGCGCGCTCCCTACTCCATGGCCGACCTGGCCGGCGACGCCGTCGCGCTGCTCGACCACCTCGGGGTGCAGTCGGCCCACCTGGCCGGGGTCTCGATGGGCGGCATGATCGTGCAGACCGTCGCGATCGCCGAGCCCTCCCGGGTCAGGTCGGTGGCCAGCATCATGTCGACCACCGGCAAGCGCACGGTCGGCTGGCAGCACCCCTCCCTCCTGCCGGCGCTGATCGCCCGGGCCGGCGCCGGCCGCGAGGCCTACGTGCGCTCCAGCGAGAAGATGTGGCAGCTCATCGGCTCCCCCGCCTACCCGCAGACCGAGGAGGAGCGCCGCGCCCGCGCCGAGGAGACCTTCGACCGGGGCGTCAGCGCCCACGGCGTGATGCGCCAGATGCTCGCCATCCTCACCCAGCCCGACCGTGCCCCCCGCCTGCGCGCGGTGACGGCGCCCGCGGTCGTCGTGCACGGCCTGGCCGACAAGATGGTCCACGTCTCCGGCGGCCGCGCCACCGCCCGCGCCCTGCCCGGCGCGGAGCTGCTGCTGGTCGACGGCATGGGCCACGACATGCCCCCCGCCCTCTTCGAGACCTTCGTCGCCGCGATCCGGCGTACGGCGGACCGCGCCCGGCCGGCCTGACCCGACCCGACGCGGCCTGGCCCGCCGGGGCCACCGGTGCCCGCTCACCCCTCGCGGTGGAAGGGGTGGACATCCGCTCCGGGGAGGACTAGACGTGTGGGTCCACCCCGGACCGGAGAGGCTCCCCCATGCATCGAAGCGCCCCACCCTCCACCAGCGCGGGGGGCGGTGACACTCCCCTCCCCGCGCCCCCGCACCGATCCCGGCTCCCCCGTGCGGCCCGCCGGCCGCGCCGCACGATCGCGGGCCTGGCCGGCCTGGCGCTGGCCTCGAGCCTGCTGGCCGCCTGCGGCAGCGACGGCAAGCCGGTGCTGAACTGGTACATCAACCCCGACGGCCAGGCCACGCTCACCCAGCTCGCCGCCGACTGCAGCACCGACGACTACGACATCGAGATCCAGCTGCTGCCCACCGGCGCCACCGACCAGCGCACGCAGCTGGCCCGGCGCCTCGCGGCCTCCGACTCCGAGACCGACCTGATGAGCCTCGACCCGGTCTTCGTGCCGGAGTTCGCCAACGCCGGGTGGATCGCGGAGTGGCCCGAGGAGCTGGCCTCGCAGGTCGTCGACGACGACGTGCTCTCCGGCCCCGCCGAGACCGTGCGCTGGGACGACGGCGTCTACGCCGCGCCGCAGTGGGCCAACACCCAGGTGCTCTGGTACCGCAAGTCGCTGGCCGAGGCCGCCGGCCTCGACATGAGCCGGCCGGTCACCTGGTCGCAGGTCATCGAGGCCGCCGCCGACCAGGGCGGCACCGTCGGCGTGCAGGCCGACCGCTACGAGGCCTACATGGTGTGGATCAACTCGCTGGTCGCCGGCGCCGGGGGCGACATCGTCTCCGACACCGAGGCCGGCAGCGAGGCCCAGGTCGACATCGACTCCGAGGCCGGCCGGGCCGCCGCCACCGTCGTGCAGGAGCTCGCCGAGTCGGGCGCCGCCCAGCCCGACCTGTCGGTCTCCCGCGAGGGCACCAGCCTGCCCTTCATGTTCGACGGGCCGGGTGAGTTCATGACCAACTGGACCTTCGTCTACAAGAACTACGAGCCCACCGAGGGCGGCGCCTTCACCCAGGAGCAGTTCGACGACCTGGGATGGGCGCGCTACCCCCAGACCGTCGAGGGTGAGGAGTCCCGGCCCCCGGTCGGCGGCATCGACATCGCGGTCGGGGAGTTCACCGAGAACAAGGACTGGGCCTTCGAGGCCGCGCAGTGCGTGTCCTCCCCCGAGGCCCAGCAGCAGCTGGCCGTCACCGACGGCCTGATGCCCTCGCGGCAGTCGGTCTACGACGCCCAGGAGCTCGTCGACGCCTTCGACCCCAGCCTGCTGAGCCTCTTCCAGGAGAGCCTCGAGGCCGGCGCCCCGCGACCCAAGAGCGCCTACTACAACCTGATCTCGGGTGCGATCCAAGCCTCCTGGCACTCGCCCACCGAGGTCGACCCCGACACCACGCCCGCCGAGTCGGCGGACTACCTGCGTGAGGTCCTGCGCTCGGAGGCCCTGCTGTGAGCGCCGTGGCGCCCCCGGCCCGGGGCGAGGAGCGCGAGGCCACCGACAACCGTCGCGACCGGCGCAAGGACAAGCGCCCGGAGCTCTCCGACCGGGCCCGTCACGAGCAGCGCCTCGGCCAGCGGCTGGTCGCCCCGGCCGTGGTCATCATGCTGCTGGTCACGGCGTTCCCGATCCTGCGCGCGCTCTACCTGTCGTTCTACACCTACTCGCTGACCTCTCCCGAGGACCGTGCGTTCATCGGGATCGACAACTACGTCACGGCCCTGACCGACGGGCTGTTCTGGCGCGACATCGGCGTGACCGTGCTCTACATGGTGGTCACGGTCGCCATCGAGCTGGTGATCGGCTTCGCCTTCGCGATGGTCATGCACCGCGTGGTCTTCGCCCGCGGCATCATCCGGACCTCGATCCTGATCCCCTACGGCATCATCACCGTGGTCTCCGGCTTCGCCTGGCAGTTCGCGTTCACCTACCAGAACGGCTTCATCAACGGCTGGCTGCCGGGGATCAGCGACTCCTTCAACTGGTTCGGCGAGACCACGCCCGCGGTCATCGCGATCATGGTCTCGGAGATCTGGAAGACCACGCCCTTCATGTCGCTGCTGCTGCTGGCGGGCCTGGCCCAGGTCAGCGACGACATGATCGAGGCGGCCAAGGTCGACGGGGCCACCTGGTGGCAGCGGCTGTGGCGGGTGATCCTGCCCAACATGCGTGCGGCGATCATGGTCGCAGTGCTCTTCCGGGCCCTCGACGCCTACCGGATCTTCGACAACATCTTCGTCATGACCAGCGGTGCCGTGGGCACCGAGTCGATCTCGTTCCTGGTCTACCGCCAGACCATCGAGCAGTTCCAGCTCGGCATGGGCTCGGCCCTGTCGGTGCTGCTGTTCCTCTCGGTGCTGCTGGTGGCCTTCCTGATCGTCAAGCTGTTCCGGGTCGACCTGGCCAAGGCACGAGGAGAGGGGTGAGCGGCATGAAGCAGAAGATCGGACTCGTGGTCGGCGTCGGCCTGATCCTGGTGTGGTGCCTGCTGCCGGTGGTGTGGATCGTCTCGCTGTCCTTCAAGGACGCCGTCGCGGTCACCAACGGCAGCCCGGGCTTCTTCCCGGCCGACGGCGCGTTCGCCGGCCTCGACAACTACCGCGACGCCTGGGGCAACGACCAGTTCCGTCGCGCGATCGTCAACTCCCTGGGCATCAGCCTGATCTCGACCACGCTGTCGGTGATCCTGGCGACGCTGGCCGCCTACGCCATCGCGCGCCTGGAGTTCCGCGGCAAGAAGCTGGTGCTGACCACGGCGCTGGCCATCGCGATGTTCCCGGTGGTCTCGCTGGTCAGCCCGCTGTTCGACATGTGGCGCGCGATCGGGCTCTACGACACCTGGCCCGGGCTGATCATCCCCTACATGTCCTTCACGCTGCCGCTGGCGATCTGGACCCTGTCGGCCTTCTTCCGCGAGATCCCGTGGGAGATGGAGCAGGCGGCCCAGGTCGACGGCGCCACGTCGTGGCAGGCCTTCCGCAAGGTGATCGTGCCGCTCGCGGCGCCCGGGGTCTTCACCGCGGCGATCCTGACGTTCTTCTTCGCGTGGAACGACTTCGTCTTCGGCATCACCCTGACCTCGACGGAGGCGGCCCGGCCCATCCCGGCGTCGCTGTCCTTCTTCGTCGGCGCCGACCCGTTCAACCGGCCGGCCTCGCTGCTGGCCGCGGGAGCCGTCATCGCGACGATCCCGATCGTCATCATCGTCCTGATTTTCCAGCGCAAGATCGTGGCCGGGCTGACGTCCGGCGCGGTGAAGGGGTGACCTCGTCGTGGCTTCCATCCAGATGAAGAACATCGTCAAGAAGTACGGCGACGGCTTCCCGGCCGTGAACGACGTGTCGATCGACATCGCCGACGGGGAGTTCGTCATCCTCGTGGGCCCCTCGGGCTGCGGGAAGTCGACGCTGCTGCGGATGATCGTCGGCCTGGAGGACATCACCTCCGGCGACATGGTCATCGGCGAGAAGCGGGTCAACGACCTGGCCCCCCGCGACCGCAACCTGGCCATGGTCTTCCAGAACTACGCCCTCTACCCCCACCTCAGCGTCTACGAGAACATCGCGTTCCCGCTGCGCCTGGCCGGGGCCAAGGACGAGGAGGTCGACGCCAAGGTGCGCGAGGCCTCGAAGACCCTCGAGCTCGACGAGCACCTCGAGCGCAAGCCGGCCAACCTCTCGGGCGGCCAGCGCCAGCGGGTGGCGATGGGGCGCGCGATCGTGCGCGACGCCGACGCCTTCCTCTTCGACGAGCCGCTGTCGAACCTCGACGCCAAGCTGCGCGGGCAGATGCGCAGCGAGATCGCGCGGCTGCAGAAGAAGCTGGGCATCACCACCGTCTACGTCACCCACGACCAGACCGAGGCGATGACCCTGGGCGACCGCGTCGCGGTGCTCAAGCGCGGCCTGCTCCAGCAGCTGGCGAGCCCGCGCGAGCTCTACGGCAACCCGTGCAACCTCTTCGTGGCCGGCTTCATCGGCTCCCCGCCGATGAACTTCCTGCCCGCCGAGGTCGACGGCACCACCGTCACGCTGCCCTTCGGCAGCGTGCAGATCTCGGCCGAGAAGGCCGAGCGGGTCGCCGGCAAGGGCCTGCTCATCGCGGGCATCCGCCCCGAGGCCTTCGAGGACGCCTCCGTGGTCGACTCCGGGCGCGAGGGCTCCACCTTCCGCGCGACCGTCGAGGTCGTGGAGTGGCTGGGCAACGAGGCCTACGCCTACATCCCCTTCGAGGCCCCGCCGGAGGTGCAGCAGCAGCTGCAGCAGCTCGAGCGCGACCTCGACGGGGAGTCGCTGCGCACCCAGCTGGTGGTCGGGCTCGACGGCTCCAGCCGGATCGCGGAGGGCGACGAGGCCGAGATCTGGGTCGACACCTCCAAGATGCACCTCTTCGACCCGAGCACGGGTGAGAACCTCACCATCGACCACGACCACGCCGGCGAGGTGCCCGCCCGGGCCCTCGAGCCCACCCCGGGCTGAGCCGACCCGCACGACGCGAGACCGGCGCGCCCCCCGTGGGGGACGCGCCGGTCTCGTCGTACGTCGGGGGCCTGCGGCTCAGGCGGAGAGCCGCTCCCCGGTGTCGGTGTCGAAGACGTGCACGTGCTGGGGGTCGGTCGTGACGTGGATCGTCTCGCCCTTGTGCACGTGGTCGCGGCCGTTGACGCGCACGATGATGTTGTTGGGCGTGCCCTCCACCCCGCTGGTGCCGTAGACGAAGGCGTCGGCGCCGAGCTCCTCGACGACCGTCACCCGCACGGGCAGGCCGCCCTCGCCCTCGCCGACGATGCGCCACGACTCGGGGCGCACGCCGACCGTGACGTTGCCGCGCATGACCTGGGCGGCGGTCGGGTCGACCGGCACCTGGTAGTCGCCGATCTGCGCCTTGCCCTCGACCGCGGTGGCCTCCAGCAGGTTCATCTGCGGGGAGCCGATGAAGCCGGCGACGAAGAGGTTGGCGGGCCGGTCGTAGAGCGCCAGGGGCGTGTCGACCTGCTGGATGTAGCCGTCCTTCATCACCGCGACCCGGTCGCCCATGGTCATGGCCTCGACCTGGTCGTGGGTGACGTAGACGGTCGTGACGCCGAGGTCGGCCTGCAGCCGGGCGATGTCGGTGCGGGTCTGCACGCGCATCTTGGCGTCGAGGTTCGACAGCGGCTCGTCCATGCAGAAGACCTGCGGCTGGCGCACGATCGCACGGCCCATGGCCACGCGCTGGCGCTGTCCGCCGGAGAGCGCCTTGGGCTTGCGCTCGAGGTACTCCTCGAGGCCGAGGATGGCGGCGGCCTCCTTGACGCGCTTGTCGCGCTCGGCGGTGGGGACCTTGGCCATCTTGAGCGCGAAGCCCATGTTCTCGGCCACGGTCATGTGGGGGTAGAGCGCGTAGTTCTGGAACACCATCGCGATGTCGCGGTCCTTGGGCGGCATCGTGGTGATGTCGCGGTCGCCGATGCGGATGGTGCCGGAGTTGACCTCCTCCAGCCCGGCGAGCATGCGGAGGGTGGTGGACTTGCCGCACCCCGACGGGCCGACGAGGACCATGAACTCCCCGTCGCGCACCTCCAGATCGATGCCGGGCACCGCGGGCTTGTCCGCCCCGGGGTACCAGCGCTGTGCCTTCTCGAACGTCACTGAGGCCATGATGACCAGCTCCCTTCACCGGCAGGTACGTGCCGGACGATCCGTTGTGAAGTGACTCGGGTCACCCTAGAGCAGGGCAAGCGGTTGCGCGAGCAGTGCTCACGGCCGGCGGCCCAGTCGGCGCCGGGGCTCGCCGGGCATCGGCTTGCGCACCACCGTGACCGCCCCCATGAGCGCGAGTCCGCGCACGCGGACCACCGGGGAGTCCGCGCGCAGGTCGGGCTCGGTCCTGGCCCGGCCCTCCTCGAAGCTGCCCATGATCCCGGTGCCCTCCACCACGACCCGGGTGCCGGCGTTGACGGTGAGGTCGACCGAGCCCATGATCGCGCTGGCGTTGACGACGACCTCGCGGGTGGCGAACTGTGCCTGCCGCAGGTCGAGGGTGACCCCGCCCATCAGCGCGAACGCGGTGTGGGTGGGGCCCACCAGCCAGGCGCCCCGCCGGTCGCACCCGCTGAGCACCGCGCTGCTCGTGCTCGGCGCGGGCAGCGCGCCGGGCAGCGCTGCGGGCTGGGAGGCGGCCGGGTACGCCGGGTCCGGGTGGGCCGGCGGGCGCGGGGCCGCGGGCGGGAGCACGGGGAGCCCGCCGTGGCCGGGGAGGTCGGCCAGCAGGGGCACCAGGTCGGCGTAGGTCTTGGCGGCGTAGGTCGCCTCCAGTCGCTCGTCGAGCTCCTCGAGGTCGAGCCGTCCCTCGCCCGCCGCCCGGCGCAGGTGCTCGGCCACCTGGTGGCGCTCGGCGTCGGAGATCCGCAGCAGCATCGGGTCCTGGTCGGGACGGGGATCCATGCGCCCCAGCCTAGGCGGGCCGGGCGGGGCTAGCCGTCCACCCGGGCCGCCCCCTCCTCGGCGGCGGACCCGGTCGGAGCCTCGACGTAGACCGTGCCGCCGAGCTCGACGAACTGCGCCGACATCCGCGCCATGCCCGCCGCCGGGTCGAGGTCGGGATCGAGGGCGGGGTCGAGTGCGGGGTCGAGGTCGCCGAAGCGGTCGCGCACGTCCTGGCTGATCCGCATGGAGCAGAACTTCGGCCCGCACATCGAGCAGAAGTGGGCGGTCTTGGCGTTCTCCGCCGGCAGGGTCTCGTCGTGGAAGGCCTGGGCGGTGCGGGGGTCGAGGGAGAGCGCGAACTGGTCGTGCCAGCGGAACTCGAAGCGCGCCCGCGACAGCGCGTCGTCCCAGTCGCGCGCGCCGGGGTGGCCCTTGGCGACGTCGGCGGCGTGCGCGGCGAGCTTGTAGGTGATGACACCGGTCTTGACGTCGTCGCGGTCGGGCAGGCCGAGGTGCTCCTTGGGCGTGACGTAGCAGAGCATCGCCGTGCCGTGCATGGCGATGGCCGCGGCGCCGATGGCGCTGGTGATGTGGTCGTAGCCGGGCGCGACGTCGGTGGCGAGCGGGCCGAGGGTGTAGAAGGGCGCGCCGTGGCACCACTCCTGCTGCAGCCGCACGTTCTCCTCCACCAGGTGCAGCGGCACGTGCCCGGGGCCCTCCACCATCACCTGCACGTCGTGCTCCCAGGCGCGGGTGGTGAGCTCGGCCAGCGTGCGCAGCTCGGCGAGCTGGGCCTCGTCGTTGGCGTCGGCGACCGACCCCGGTCGCAGCCCGTCGCCCAGGCTGATGCTGACGTCGTAGGCGGCGAGGATCTCGCAGAGCTCGTCGAAGCGGGTGAAGAGGAAGTTCTCCTCGTGGTGGGCCAGGCACCAGCCGGCCATGATCGAGCCGCCGCGGCTGACGATGCCGGTGACGCGGCGCGCGGTGAGCGGCACGTGGCGCAGCAGCACCCCGGCGTGGACGGTCATGTAGTCGACGCCCTGCTCGCACTGCTCGACGACGGTGTCGCGGTAGACCTCCCAGGTCAGCCGGTCGGCCTCGCCGCCGACCTTCTCCAGCGCCTGGTAGATCGGCACGGTGCCGATCGGCACCGGCGAGCTGCGCACGATCCACTCGCGCGTGGTGTGGATGTCGTCGCCGGTCGAGAGGTCCATCACCGTGTCGGCGCCCCAGGTGGTGGCCCAGGTGAGCTTGTCGACCTCCTCGGCGATCGAGCTGGTGACCGCGGAGTTGCCGATGTTGGCGTTGACCTTCACCAGGAAGCGCCGCCCGATGACCATCGGCTCGGCCTCGGGGTGGTTGACGTTGAGCGGGATGATCGCGCGGCCCGCGGCGACCTCGCTGCGCACCAGCTCGACGTCGCAGCCCTCGCGCGCCGCGACGTACTCCATCTCCCGGGTCACCTCGCCCCGGCGCGCGTAGTGCAGCTGCGTGACGCGCACCCCGGGCACGGCGCGGCGCGGGGCCGCCGTCTCGCCGCGCCACGCCTCGGTCGCGGCCCCGCGACGCACAGCGGCGCGGCCGTCGTCGAGCAGCTGCGGGGCGCGTCCGGCGTAGGTCTCGGTGTCACCGCGCGCCGCGATCCAGTCGCCGCGCAGCCGCGGGAGGCCGACCTCGGGGTCGCAGCCGGGCCCGGCCGTGCAGTAGCGGTCGAAGGTCTCGCCGTTGGTCAGCGCCACGCGGGTCACCGGCGTGCCGGCCTCGGTCAGCACGCGGGAGTGGGCGGGGTGGGTGGTCATGGGGGGCTCCTCAGGTCGGGTCGGGTCGTGTCGGGTCAGGTCAGGTCAGGTCGGGGCGGGTCGGGCGCCGCGCGTCGTCACGCGCGGTTCGCTCGTCCACCGCCCCGTCGTGACGGGTCAGCGGAGGGGCTGGCGGGCCGGCAGAGCGGTCGACGGGGCGTGACAGCTCGCGCGCGCGGGTGGCTCGGGCGGCTGGCGCTCGGGCGGGTGTGAGGTGGGCGGCCGGGAAGCGGGTGGTGGGCCCCCGGGTGCTTGACGCCCAGGTGGCTGGGCAGCGAGTGCTCGGGAGGCGGGTGGGGGCAGGCGGGCCAGGAGGGCGGCCACCTCGGCGGCGGGGTCGCGGGCGCGCATGACGCCGCCCATCACGGCCACCCCGTGGGCGCCGGCGTCGAGCGCGGCGGCCACGTCGTCGCGGCCGATCCCGCCGAGGGCGAGCACCGGCACGCCGGCGTCCGCCGCCTCGGCGTACGCGGTCCGCGGCAGCGGCGGGAGGTGGCCGGGCTTGCTCAGCGAGACGCCGAAGGGCGACAGCACGACGTACGTCGCGCCCTCGGCCGCCGCCGTGCGGACCTCCCCCACCGCGTGGCAGGAGCGGCCCACCACCGGGCCGGCCGCCGAGGTCGCCCAGCGGCCGGGTCGCTGGTGGGCGGCCAGGTGCACGCCGTGGGCGGCGGGGTCGGGCAGCCGCGAGGAGATCACCACCAGACCGGGCAGCCGGGCGAGGGCGGCCAGGAGCGCGTGGCGCGCACGCGGGTGCAGGTCGGGCTCGCGCACGACCACCGCGCGCAGGCCGGCCTCCACGCACTCCGCGACGGTGCCCACCAGGCTCCGGCCCAGGCTCAGCTGGGAGCGGTCGGTGAGCAGCAGCAGGCGCGGCGGTCCGCCGGGTCCGGGCCACGGCGAGGGGCGGGTCGGCCGGGCGCTCACGCCCCCGCCCCGATCCGGCCCTCGACGGGGCTGGAGGCCCGGGCCGTGCGCCGGCGGGGCACCCGCCCGGCGTGCCGCGCGGCGTGACCGGCCTCGACGGCCAGCCGCAGGGCGCGCGCCATGCGCACGGGGTCCTCGGCGCGGGTCACGGCGGTCGCGGCGAGGACGGCGTCGCAGCCCAGCTCGAGCGCGAGCGCGGCGTCGCTGGCGGTGCCGACGCCCGCGTCGAGCACGACCGGCACGTCGACGGCGGCGACCAGGGCCTCGATGGCACGAGGGTTGAGCACGCCCAGCCCCGAGCCGATGGGCGAGCCCAGCGGCATCACCGCGGCGCAGCCGAGGTCGGCCAGCCGGCGCGCCACGACGGCGTCGTCGGTGGTGTAGGGCAGCACGGTGAAGCCGGAGCGCACCAGCGTCCCGGCGGCCTCGAGCAGCTCGACGGGGTCGGGCATCAGCGTGACCTCGTCGCCGACGACCTCGAGCTTGACCCAGTCGGTGCCGAGCGCCTCGCGGGCCAGCTCCGCGGTGAGCACGGCCTCGCGGGCGGTGGTGCAGCCGGCGGTGTTGGGCAGCACCCGCACGCCGGCGCGGTCGAGCACGTCAAGCACCCCGCCGGGGCCCCGGGCGCCGGTGCGCCGCATGCTCACCGTGACCAGGCCGGGGCGGGCGGCCGCCAGCACGGCGGGCAGCAACGCCACCGAGGGCAGACCGCCGGTGCCGAGCAGGAGCCGGGAGGCGAGCGCGACGCCACCGACCACGAGGTCGTCGTCGGCGCTCATCCGCCCTGCACCGCCGTCACGACCTCGACCACGTCGCCGTCGGCGAGGCGCCGGTCCGCCAGCTGCGCACGGGGCACGACGACGCCGTTGAGGGCGACCGCGCAGCCGCGCCCGGCGCCGGTGGGGGCCAGCAGCTCGGCCAGCGTGGTGGTGTCGTCGAGGCTGCGCGCCTCGCCGTTGAGCACGACGTGGGTCATGGGCGGTCTCCGGCCGGGTGGGGGTGTGCTGGGGCGGTCGGGTGGCGGTGCGGTGGCGCGGGCGGCGGATCGAGGCGGCGCGGATCGAGGCGGCGCGGATCGAGGCGGCGCGGATCGAGGCGGCGCGGATCGAGGCGGCGCGGATCGAGGCGGCGCGGATCGAGGCGGCGCGGGTCGAGGCGGCGTGGGTCGAGGGCGGGCTCGACGTGGCCGTGGTCGAGGTGGTCGGCCACCAGCGCGGCCACGAGCGGGGCGAGCAGCACGCCGTGGCGGAAGAGACCGACGGCCAGCACGGTGTCGCCGTCGGTGCCCGTGTCGCCGTCGGTGCCCGTGTCGCTGTCGGTGCCCGTGTCGCGGGCTCCCGGCGTCTCGCGCCCGCCGGTGCCCGTGTCGTGGCCGCCGTCGGCCCGACCCGCGGACCAGCGCGGCCCGGCCGGCCCCACGAGCGGCAGGTTGTCGGCCGTGGCCGGACGGTCGCGGGCGGTCGCCTCGAGCAGCTCGGCGCGGTCGAGCCCGGGCAGCAGCCGGCAGGCGGCCTCGAGCAGGCGGCGCACCCCGCCGGCGGTGACCACCGGGGGCGCGTCGTGCTCCTCGCTGGTCGCGCCGACGACCACCTCGCCGTCGGCGCGGGGCACGACGTAGACGGGCGCGCCGTGGACCCACCCGCGCACCGTGCGCTCGGGCGGGTCGTCGCTGCGCAGCCGCAGGATCTCCCCGCGCACGCCGCGCACCAGTCCGGTCGCGGCGATCCCGGTCGCGACCACCGTGCGGTCGACCGGAGCCCCCGACGGGGCCGGGAGGAGCCGGGCGCGGTGCCGGTCGAGCAGGGCGGCCACGACCTCGCGCGGGGCGACGCTGCCCTCGTCGGGCAGCAGGGCGGCTCCGGCGACGCCGGCGCCGAGGCGCGGCTCGAGGCTGCGGGCGGCCCGTCCGCCCACGACGTCGACGGGCCGGCCCAGGCGGGCCAGCAGCGCGGCCTGGCGCTCGACCAGCTGGAGGTCGGCGTCGTCACGACCGACGAGGAGCGTGCCGCCCGGGCGCAGCGCGACGCCCCAGCGGCGGGCGGCGGCCGGCCACAGCGCGAGGCTGCGCAGGCCCAGGTCGAGCAGCGCCTCCTCGCCGTGCCACACCTCGGCGGTGGGCGCGAGCATCCCCGCGGCGGCGTAGGACGCACCGCCACCGGGGGCCGGGTCGACGACCTCGACCTCGTGGCCGCGCCGCACCAGCTCGTCGGCGCAGGCCAGGCCGACGACCCCCGCGCCGAGCACCCGCACGCGCACGGGTCAGCCCCTCCGGGCCGAGCGGGGCGGAGCCCCGGCGCACCCCCTCGTCGGGGGACTCGACGGAGCGCTCGACGGCGGGCTCGGACGACGGGTGGTGGGACGTGACGACAGCACAGCTGCTCCTCGCTTCCTTCGCCGGCATGACCCGGATCAGGTTCGACGGTCGGAGCGGCTCAGCTCCCTCTCAGCTCGCTGCCGCGAGCTCCCGTGGTGGACGCCGTCGACCGTAGCAGCCGCTCCGGGCGCCTTCCAGGGGTCGACCGCGGAGCGGGGTCCTGCCCCACGGGGGCGCGCCCAGGCGTAGCCTTGCGGCCCGTGGCCAGCGAACCCGACTTCCGGTACTCCGACCTCCTCCCCACCGGCAAGGACGACACGCCCTACCGGTTGGTGACCGACGAGGGGGTCTCCACCTTCGAGGCCGGCGGGCGCACCTTCCTCCAGGTCGAGCCGGAGGCGATCCGGCGGCTGACCGCCGAGGCGATGCACGACATCAGCCACTACCTGCGCCCGGCCCACCTGGCCCAGCTGCGGAAGATCATCGACGACCCCGAGGCCTCCGGCAACGACCGCTTCGTGGCGCTCGACCTGCTCAAGAACGTCAACATCTCCGCCGGCGGCGTCCTGCCGATGTGCCAGGACACCGGCACCGCCATCGTCATGGGCAAGAAGTCCGAGGGCGTGCTCACCGGCGCCGACGACGGCGAGGCCATCAGCCGGGGCGTCTTCGACGCCTACACCCGGCTCAACCTGCGCTACTCCCAGCTGGCCCCGCTGACCACCTACGAGGAGAAGAACACCGGCAGCAACCTGCCGGCCCAGATCGAGCTCTACTCCACGCCCGCCGCCGACGGCTCGCCGGAGTACAAGTTCCTCTTCATGGCCAAGGGCGGTGGGTCGGCCAACAAGTCGTTCCTCTTCCAGGAGACCAAGGCGATCCTCAACCCGAAGCGGATGCTGGAGTTCCTCGACGAGAAGATCCGCTCCCTCGGCACCGCCGCGTGCCCGCCGTACCACCTCGCCGTGGTCATCGGCGGCACGAGCGCGGAGTTCGCGCTCAAGACCGCCAAGTACGCCTCGGCGCACTACCTCGACAACCTGCCCACCGAGGGCTCGATGAGCGCCCACGGCTTCCGCGACCTCGAGCTGGAGGAGCAGGTCTTCGAGCTGACCCAGTCCTTCGGGATCGGCGCGCAGTTCGGCGGCAAGTACTTCTGCCACGACGTGCGGGTCGTGCGCCTGCCGCGCCACGGCGCCTCGTGCCCGGTCGCGATCGCCGTCTCCTGCTCGGCCGACCGCCAGGCGCTGGGCAAGATCACCGCCGAGGGCGTCTTCCTCGAGCAGCTGGAGACCGACCCCGCGCAGTACCTCCCCGAGCCGGAGGTGCAGGACCTCGTCGGCGCCGGCGACGTCGTGCGCATCGACCTGACCCGCCCGATGGACGAGATCCTCGCCGAGCTCACCCGCCACCCGGTCAAGACCCGCCTCTCGCTCACCGGCCCGCTGGTGGTCGCCCGCGACATCGCGCACGCCAAGATCCAGGAGCGCCTCGACGCCGGCGAGGAGATGCCGCAGTACCTCCAGGACCACCCGGTCTACTACGCCGGCCCGGCCAAGACCCCCGACGGCATGGCGTCCGGCTCCTTCGGCCCCACCACCGCCGGGCGGATGGACTCCTACGTGCGGTCCTTCCAGGCCGCCGGCGGCTCGAAGGTGATGCTGGCCAAGGGCAACCGCTCGAAGCAGGTCACCGAGTCGTGCGAGGCCCACGGCGGCTTCTACCTCGGCTCCATCGGCGGACCCGCCGCCCGGCTGGCCCAGGACTGCATCACCTCGGTGGAGGTGCTGGAGTACGCCGAGCTCGGCATGGAGGCGGTGTGGAAGATCGAGGTCGAGGACTTCCCGGCCTTCATCGTCGTCGACGACAAGGGCAACGACTTCTTCACCGACCCCTCCGGCGCCGTCACCGTGCCGCTGAGCGCCCTGGGCGCCGGCCTGCGGGTGCGCTCGCAGGAGTAGCCCGACCCCGCGACGCACGACGCCCCCGCACCGGTCCGGTGCGGGGGCGTCGTGCGTCGCAGGGTCCGGTCAGGTACGTCGGGCGCCGGCGTTGGGGTTGGCGTTGGGCCCCGCAGGACCCTCGTCGACGGATCCGCTCTCGGCGTCGGGGGCGCCGGCGACGGCCTGGTCGGGCATGATCGGGTCGCCCGCGTCCTCGAGGTTGCCGACCTCGGAGAGCTGGCCGTCCTGGTCGCCGGGACCGGGGCGCTCGTGGGCGTTGTCCTTCTCCGCGGCGCGCTCCGGGTCGTGCTCGGTGTAGAGCTTCGAGCCGGCGGCGTCGGGCTTCGGCGTCGCGTGCTGGGATCCCTGGCCGGTGCCGGCCTCGTGGTCGCTCATCGGTCCTCCTCGCGGTCGGCGGGTCCGACCGTCTCGAACGTACTGCGCCGCCGGCCCGGCCCCGAGCCCACCGGGGGTCCCGGGGCCGATCCGGTCCCAAAGGGTGGGCGGGCCGGGTGGGCCGGTCAGGCCGCGACGGGCTCGCGGCGCGCTCCCCGGCCGGCGAGCACGTGGTCGAGGGCGAGGCGCCCCGGCACGACGCCGAGCACGAGCGCGCCGAGCCCCAGCGCGGCCACGAGCTCCCAGCCGCCCTCGGCGGCGAAGAGACCGCTGCCGCGGTGCACGAACCACCACGCGCCGGCCATCGTGGCCGCCACCAGCAGGCCGGCGACCGGCGTGAGCAGCCCGAGCACGAGCAGGACGCCGCCGCCGAGCTCGGCCACGACCGCGAAGACGGCCGCGGCCGTGGGGGCGGGGATGTCCAGCTGGGCGAAGCCGTCGGCCGTGGCGCCCACGCCCTGGTCGACGAGCTTCTGCCAGCCGTGGGCGATCAGCACGGCGCCGAGCAGCAGGCGGGCGAGCAGGAGCACGACGTCCTGCGCGGCGGGGGGCAGACGGTTCCCGAGAACGGTCGACACGGGGGTTCCTCCAGGGGGGGGGCGGGGGTCGGTAGTTGACGTTTCCACCACCGTAGGGAGCCCGACTGAGAGTGACCTGAGCCCCGCGTGACGGCCGTGTGACGCCCGGGTGACGTCGCGTCCCGCGATGGGCGAGGATGACGGGGTGCAGCCCGGAGCCGGTCCCGTCGAGGTCCACCACGTCGAGGTCCACCACGTCGAGGTCGCCCGCGCCGAGAGCGCGCGCGGCGAGCTGGTGCTGCGCGAGCGCCGCGGCGACGACGGCTCGCGCGCGCTGGAGCTGCGCGCCAACGGCGTCTTCGTCATGGACACCGTGGAGGTGCACACCGAGCGGGCGCTGGCCCGTGCCGCGCTGGAGCTGTGCGACGACCCCCGAGACGTCGTCGTCGGTGGTCTGGGCCTGGGCTACACGATGCACGAGGTGCTGGCCGACCCCCGGGTCGAGCGCTGCGCCGTGGTCGAGGTCGAGGAGGCGCTGGTCGCCTGGATGCGCGACGGCACCGTGCCGCACGGCCCCGCGCTGATGGCCGACGCCCGGGCCCGCGTGGTGGTGGCCGACGTCGCGGTCGCCCTCGCCGAGGCGCGCCCCGCGTCGTACGACCTGCTGCTGCTCGACGTCGACAACGGACCCGACCACCTCGTGCACGACGCCAACGCCTCGCTCTACCAGGCGCCGTTCCTCGACCGGGCCCGCAGCGTGCTGCGCCCCGGCGGGGTGCTGGTGGTGTGGTCGGCCGACGCCTCCCCGCGCCTGGAGGAGACGATGCGCGCGGTGCTCGGCGAGGTCGAGGCGCGCCCCTTCCCCGTGCGCCTGCAGGAGCGCGAGGAGACGTACTGGCTCTACGTCTCGCGGGTACCGTCCCAGGTGTGAGCGACTCCGACCTCCCCACCGGTTCCCCGACCCGCACCTCCCCCGCGTCCGACGGCCCGCCGACGCGGGTCGAGCACGACAGCATGGGCGAGGTGGAGGTGCCGCGCGACGCGCTGTGGCGGGCCCAGACCCAGCGTGCGGTGGAGAACTTCCCGATCAGCGGCACGCCGATCGAGCCGCGGCTGGTCGCGGCCATCGGCCAGGTCAAGGCGGCCGCGGCGCGCGCCAACGCCGCGCTGGGCATCCTGCCCGAGGAGCAGGCCGCCGCCATCGCGGCCGCCGCCGACGAGGTCGCCGCCGGCGCCCACGTCGAGGCCTTCCCCGTCGACGTCTTCCAGACCGGCTCCGGCACCAGCTCCAACATGAACGCCAACGAGGTGATCGCCTCGCTGGCCGCCCGCGCGGGCGTCGAGGTGCACCCCAACGACCACGTCAACGCCAGCCAGTCGAGCAACGACACCTTCCCGACCGCGATCCACGTGGCGGCCACCCTGGCCGTCACCGAGGACCTGCTGCCCGCCCTCGACGTGCTGGCCTCCTCCCTGGAGGCCAAGGCCGAGGAGTTCGCCGGGCTGGTGAAGTCGGGGCGCACCCACCTCATGGACGCCACCCCGGTGATGCTCGGCCAGGAGCTCGGCGGCTACGCCGCCACGGTGCGCTACGCCGCGGAGCGGCTGGAGTCGGTGCTCCCCCGGGTGCGCGAGCTGCCGCTGGGCGGCACGGCCGTCGGCACCGGCATCAACACCCCGCGGGGCTTCCCGCAGCGCGCCATCGCGCTGCTCGGCGAGCAGACCGGGCAGCCCTTCACCGAGGCCCGCGACCACTTCGAGGCCCAGGGCACCCGCGACTCCCTCGTCGAGCTCTCCGGGGTGCTGCGCACCTACGCCGTGGGCCTGACCAAGATCTGCAACGACCTGCGCTGGATGTCCTCGGGGCCCACCACGGGTCTGGCGGAGATCCACCTGCCCGACCTCCAGCCCGGCTCGAGCATCATGCCCGGCAAGGTCAACCCGGTCCTGCCCGAGGCCACGCTCATGGTCTGCGCCCAGGTCATCGGCAACGACACCACCGTCACCGTGGCCGGCGCCAGCGGCTCCTTCGAGCTCAACGTCGCGATGCCGGTGATCGCGCGCAACCTGCTGGAGTCGGTGCGCCTGCTCGCCACCTCCTCGACCCTGCTGGCGCGTCGCTGCGTCGACGGCGTCACCGCCGACGCCGGGCGCATGCGCGGCTACGCCGAGTCCTCGCCCTCCGTGGTGACCCCGCTCAACAAGCACATCGGCTACGAGGCCGCCGCGACGGTCGCCAAGCGGGCCCTCGCCGACGGCGCCACCATCCGCGAGACCGTCGTCGCGATGGGCTTCCTCGAGCGCGGCGAGCTCACCGAGGCCCAGCTCGACGAGGCCCTCGACGTGGAGTCGATGACGCACCCCTGAGCCCGGGCGACACGCGCCGCGGCAGCATGCCGCGACCCCGCGGGTCGGTCACTGCAGGACGTGATCGCCCACGTGTCGGCGCGCCGCTGGTCGACGCGGTCGAGGACGGACCGGCACCCGGTCGTCGCGCCGGTCAGTACCAGCCGACGCTCTCGCTGTGGGCCCAGGCGCCGCAGGGGCTGCCGTAGCGGTCCTGGATGTAACCCAGCCCCCACCGGATCTGCGTGGCGGGGTTGGTGGCCCAGTCGGCGCCGGCGGAGGCCATCTTCTCGCCGGGCAGCGCCTGCGGGATGCCGTAGGCCGAGGAGGTCGGGTTGTCGGCGTTCACGGTCCAGTTCGACTCGCGGGTCCACAGCGAGTCGAGGCAGCCGAACTGGTCGGAGGAGAAGCCGAACTCGCCCATCAGCGACTGCGCGATCGAGCGCGGGTCGAGGTCGGCGATGTCCTCGGTGCGGGTCAGCGCCGGGCCCTCGTCGGCCGAGAGCGCAGCGACCTTGGCCGGGTCGCTGGCGACGCGGCGGTCGGCGGAGCGCGACACGGCGGGCTGGCGCTCCTCGAGCACGGCGCTGCCGGTGACCAGCTCGACGCCGGCGGTCGCGTCGTCGGGGTCGACCGCCGCCGCGACCGGCGAGGCGGCGTCGGCGCTCACGGAGTCGGCGGCGCTCACGGCCGGGTCGGACCCGACCACACCACCGGCGACGCTCACGCCGGTGGCCGCGACGGCCAACGAGGAGAGGACCACGGTGCTACGCAGGGCCTGGCGGGGCACCTGGGCCACGCGCGAGGGCGCGGGAGCCGAGCGGTGCTTCGGGACGTACTTCACGTGCTTCGACAAGGCGATGGACTCACGGGTAGACGACACGGGCCGATGCTCTGGTCACGCGATCGGGCGGTCTGCCCCGGTGGATCACGAGTGACGAACGCCGTCCACCTTGCATGACCATCCAGGGGCACGCAAACCGAACCGCCACACCGGTGGACAAAGGTGGTGCGGGTCTCGTCACACCCGTCACAGCAGTCCCGTGGCGCCACACCGGCCCCGCCCGGAGTGGGCGGGGCCGGTGGCAGGCCGAGGGCCGGAGGTGCCGAGTCCGGGCTAGAGCGTGACGTTCTCCAGCATCTCGGTGACCAGTGCGGCGATGGGCGAGCGCTCGGAGCGCGTCAGCGTGACGTGGGCGAAGAGCGGGTGGCCCTTGAGCTTCTCGATCACCGCCACGACCCCGTCGTGGCGCCCGACCCGCAGGTTGTCGCGCTGCGCGACGTCGTGGGTGAGGACGACCTTGGAGTTGGCCCCGATGCGGGAGAGCACCGTGAGCAGCACGTTGCGCTCCAGCGACTGCGCCTCGTCGACGATGACGAAGGCGTCGTGCAGCGAACGGCCGCGGATGTGGGTCAGCGGGAGCACCTCGAGCATGCCGCGGTCGAGGATCTCGTCGATGACGTCGCGCGAGGTCATCGCGCCGAGGGTGTCGAAGACCGCCTGGCCCCAGGGCGACATCTTCTCCGACTCCGACCCGGGCAGGTAGCCGAGCTCCTGGCCCCCCACGGCGAAGAGCGGGCGGAAGACCACGACCTTCTTGTGCTGGCCGCGCTCGAGCACCGCCTCCAGCCCCGCGCACAGCGCCATGGCCGACTTGCCGGTGCCGGCGCGGCCGCCGAGCGACACGATGCCCACCTCGGGGTCGAGGAGCATCTCCAGCGCGATCCGCTGCTCCGCCGACCGGCCGTGGACACCGAACGCCTCCCGGTCGCCGCGCACGAGGTGGACCTGCTTGTCGGGTCCGACGCGGCCGAGCGCGGAGCCGCGGTCGGAGAGCAGCACGAGACCCTGGTGGCACGGCAGGTCGCGCGCGGCGTCGAGGTCGACGACGCCGTCGTCGTAGAGCTCGTCGAGGTCGCTGGCCGCGACCTCCAGCTCGGCCATGCCGGAGTAGCCGGTGTCGGAGTCGCTGATCGCCTCCGCGCGGTACTCCTGCGCGTCGAGCCCGACCGCCGAGGCCTTGATCCGCAGCGGCAGGTCCTTGGAGACCAGGGTGACCGCGAGGCCCTCGGTGGAGAGGTTGTGGGCGACGGCGAGGATGCGGGTGTCGTTGTCGCCGAGGCGGAAGCCCGAGGGCAGCGAGCTGGCGTCGGTGTGGTTGAGCTCGACGCGCAGGGTGCCGCCCTCCTCCCCCACCGGCACCGGCTCGTCGAGGCGGCCGTGGAGGATGCGCAGCTCGTCGAGCGTGCGCAGGGCGGTGCGGGCGAAGTAGCCCAGCTCGGGGTGGTGACGCTTGCCCTCGAGCTCGGTGATGACCACGACGGGGAGCACCACCTCGTGCTCGGCGAAGCGCTTGAGGGCACCGGGGTCGGCCAGCAGGACGCTGGTGTCGAGCACGTAGGTGCGCACCGCCGGCGCCGCGGCGCCGGCGGGGGCCTTGCGGCGGGTGCGGGTGGATCCGGGGGACTGCTGCGACTGCTGGGCCTGAGACGGCACGGGACACCCCTCACGGACCGCCGCGCGCACTCCTCGCCGCGGTCCTACTTCACACGGATGGACCGGGAAGGAACCCGCAGGCGGGAGTGCCCGCCTCCGTCCGCGCACGGCGAGGAGCCGTGCGTGGTGCAGTCGTGGGTGAGCACGATCGGGCCTCCTGGTACGGCGGGCTTCCCCACCCGCCGATGCTTGCGAAAGTAGCCCCCCGCCGACCTGTTTCGAGGCAACACGCCGTGACGCGCTCGTGAACGTCACCGGGCCGGGACAGGCGGACGCGCAGGGGCCCCGCCGTCGCCGCCGGGCGGGCGTCGGGCACTCGACCTCAGGAGCCGTGGCGGCGGTCGCGCAGGGCGTAGGCGCGGATCGCGCGCAGGAAGTCGACGCGGCGGAAGTCGGGCCAGTAGGCCTCGCAGAAGTAGAACTCCGACTTCGCGCTCTGCCACAGCAGGAAGCCGCCGAGCCGCTGCTCGCCGCTCGTGCGGATGACGAGGTCGGGGTCGGGCTGGCCCTTGGTGTAGAGGTGGGCGGAGATGTGGTCGACCTCCAGCTGGGCCGCGAGCTCCTCCAGCGAGGTCCCGCGCTCGGCGTGCTCGAGCAGCAGCGAGCGCACGGCGTCGGCGATCTCGCGCCGTCCGCCGTAGCCCACGGCGACGTTGACCAGCATGCCGTCGACCTCGCGCGTGGCCTCCTGCGCCGCCTTGAGCCGCTCCGCGGTGGCCGCCGGCAGCAGGTCGAGCGCGCCCACCGGGTGCAGCCGCCAGCGCTGCTGGTCGGCCAGGGAGGCCACGGCCTCCTCGATGATCTCCAGCAGCGGCTCGAGCTCGTCGGGCGGCCGGTTGAGGTTGTCGGTGGAGAGCAGCCACAGGGTGACGACGCCGATGCCGACCTCGTCGCACCAGCCGAGCAGCGGCTCGATGTTGGCGGCCCCGGCGCGGTGGCCGTGGGCGGTGTCGCGACCCACGGCGCGGGCCCACCGACGGTTGCCGTCGAGCATCACCCCGACGTGCTGGGGCAGGTTGGCGGGCATGCGCCGCAGCACCCGCGCCTCGTAGGCCGGGTAGAGCACGCTCCTGAGCCCGCGCTTCCAGTCCGCCACCGGACAAGGTTAGCGCCGTCGGGGCGGTGGTCACCGCCTCGCCGACCAGGCGTCCTGGCTTCGGCGGGTCGACGTGCCGGCCGGTACTGTCGGGCCATGGACCAGCACATCCCCCAGGCGGTGCGCTCGAGGGTCGACTCGGTGCAGGAGACCATCAGCGAGACCCTCGCCGACATCAAGCCGAAGCTGCGCGGGTGGCTGCACCTCGGCACGGCCCCGCTGACCCTGGCCGCGGGCATCGTGCTGGTCGTGCTGTCGCCGACGGAGACCACGAAGATCGGCTCGGCCGTCTTCACCGGCTCCGCGCTGCTGCTGTTCACCGTCTCGGCGATCTACCACACCGGCACCTGGTCGCCGGCCGTCTGGGGCTTCCTGCGCCGCTTCGACCACTCCAACATCTTCATCCTCATCGCGGGCTCCTACACCCCGCTGACGCTGATCCTGCTCGACGGCTCGCAACAGGTCGTGCTGCTGACGACCATCTGGTCCACCGCCCTGCTCGGCGTCGGCTTCCGGGTGCTGTGGACCGACGCGCCGCGCTGGCTCTACACCCCGATCTACATCGCGATGGGCTGGGCCGCGGTGTTCTTCATCCCCGGGTTCATCGAGGGCGCCACCGAGCAGCTCGGCACGTCGATGGCCATCGGCGTGCTGGTGCTCGTGGCCGCCGGCGGGGTGCTCTACACCCTCGGCGGCGCGGTCTACGGCTTCAAGCGGCCCAACCCCTCGCCGCGCTGGTTCGGCTTCCACGAGGTCTTCCACACCTTCACGATCCTGGCCTTCGCCAGCCACTACGTCGCGGTCTCGATGGCCACCTACTCGATGCGCTGACCGACGGCGTGGAAGCATCGGCGCATGCCTGACGCCCTGCCCGACCCGTCCTTCCCCGACAACCGCTCGATGCGCGAGCGGATGCTAGCCGGCGACCCCTACATCGCCGACGACCCCGACCTGGAGCGCGAGAGCCTCGCCGCGCGCGACCTCGCCCACCGCATCAACCACCTGCCGCCCTCGGAGGCGCGGGAGCGTCGCGCCCTGCTGGTCGAGCTCCTCGGCGCGATCGGCGCGGAGACCGAGATCCGCCCCCCGCTCCACGTCGACTACGGCTACCGCACCCGCATCGGCGCCCGCACCTTCGTCAACTTCGGCCTCGTCTGCCTCGACGTCGCCGAGGTGGTCATCGGCGACGACGTGCAGATCGGACCCAACGTCCAGCTGCTCACCCCCACCCACCCCGTCGAGGCCGAGCCGCGGCGCGCCAAGTGGGAGGGGGCGCGACCCATCACCATCGGCGACAACGTCTGGCTCGGCGGCGGCACGATCGTGTGCCCCGGCGTCACCATCGGCGCCAACACCGTGGTCGGCGCCGGCTCCGTGGTCACCCGCGACCTGCCCGCCGACGTCGTGGCCGTGGGCAACCCGGCCAAGGTCATCCGCCGACTCTGAGGGCCGGCCCTCACACCGCGGCGGTGGTGGCGCGCACGACCAGCTCGGTGGCCAGCTCGACGTGCTCGGGCACGACCTCGGCCGGACCGTCGGCACCGCCCAGGGAGCGCAGGATCTGCTGGGCGGCGATGCGGCCCTGCTCGTGCACGGGCTGGCGCACCGTGGTGAGGTCGAAGAACCGCGCCATCTCGTGGTCGTCGACGCCGACCACCGAGACGTCCTCTGGCACGCGCAGCCCGGCCTCGCGCAGCGCGCTCATCAGCCCGATCGCCATCTCGTCGGAGGCGCAGAAGACCGCGGTGGGGCGCTGGTCCATGGCCGCGACGGCGCGACCGCAGTCGACCCCGCCGTCGAGGGTGAAGCGACCGTCGAGCTCGAGCGCGGGGTCGAGCGGGAGCCCGGCGTCGCGCAGCGAGGAGTGGTAGCCCTCCAGCCGCGCGGTCGGCGTGGTGAAGTCGAGGCCGTCCTCGCCCAGACCCCCGACGAAGGCGATCCGGCGGTGACCCAGGTCGAGCAGGTGACGCATCGCGGTGCGCGACGCCTCGACGTCGTCGATCCTCACGCTCGACCACTCCTCGACCCGTGCGCCCAGGGTCACGACGGGGCTGCCCTGCCGCTGCATCGCCGCGATCTCCTCGGCGGTCGGCCCCAGCCCGACCACCAGCACGGCGTCGACGCGCTTGGTCAGCACCTGGGTCCGCAGCACCCGGTGCCGGGCCGCGGAGTCGCCGGCGAGGTTGTAGAGCAGCAGGTCGTAGCCCTGCTCGCGCAGCACCTGCTCGGCGCCGTGCACGACCGCGGCGAAGTACCACCGGGTCACGAACGGCACGACGATCGCCACCGAGCGGGTCTGGCCCCCGCTGGCCAGCCCGACCGCGTGCGGGGAGGGCACGTAGCCCAGCCGCACCGCGGCCTCGAGCACCCGCTCGCGGGTGGACTCCGAGACCCGCGGCAGCCCCCGCAGCGCGCGCGAGACCGTGGCGGTCGAGACACCGACCTCGCGGGCGAGGTCGTGGATGCCGGTCATCGGCGCCGTCCTGCCCGTCCGGGGGTGGCGGGCCGTACGGTGTGGCCATGAGCACAGTGGACCCGCGCCCGGCAGACACCGCAGCCCGCCTCCCGCACCGCCTGCCCGACGGGTCGGTGCTCGAGCTGGGCACCGCCACGGCGGCCTACCAGATCGAGGGCGCCGTCGACGTCGACGGCCGCGGCCCGTCGGTGTGGGACACCTTCACCGCGCGCCCCGGCACGATCAAGGACGCCAGCAGCGGCGCCACCGCGTGCGACTCCTACCACCGCCACCTCGAGGACGCCGACCTCGTGGCCGGCCTGGGGGTGCGGTGGTACCGCTTCTCGATCGCCTGGCCCCGCATCCAGCCCGAGGGCCGCGGCCGCGTGGAGACCCGCGGGCTCGACCACTACGACCGCGTCGTCGACGCGCTGCTGGAGCGCGGGATCGTGCCGACCGCGACGCTCTACCACTGGGACCTGCCGCAGGCCCTGGAGGACGAGGGCGGCTGGCTGGTGCGCAGCACGGCCGAGGCCTTCGCCGACTACGCCGAGGTCGTCGCCGACCGGCTGGCCGACCGTGTCGGGGTCTGGGCCACCCACAACGAGCCGTGGTGCACCGCCTACCTCGGCCACGCCGCGGGCGTCTTCGCCCCGGGTCGCCGCGAGGGCGGCGGCGCGCACCGCGCCGTGCACCACCTCAACCTCAGCCACGCCCTGGCCGCCGAGCGCATCCGCGCCGCGCACGCCGTCGACGTCGGCACGGTGCTCAACCTCGCCCCGGTGTGGCCGGAGCGGCCCGAGGCCGAGCCGCTGGCCGAGCGCATCGACGCGCTGCGCAACCGGGTGTGGCTCGATCCCCTCGTCGACGGGGAGTACGGCGAGAGCGTGCTCGCCGTGGCGCCGGAGCTCGCCGACGCCGAGCTCGTCCGGCCCGGCGACCTGGAGCTCGTGCAGGGCTCGGCCGACTGGCTCGGGGTCAACTACTACACCCCGACCCGCCCCGACCTGGTCGTGCCCGGCCGGCCGCCGCACCCCGAGGGCGCGGCGTACCCGGGGGTGGGCGACTTCGACCTGGTCGTGCGCGAGCCGCGCACCGACATCGGCTGGGAGGTCGTGGCCGACGGGCTGGAGGAGCTGCTCGTCGAGACCCACCGCCGCACCGGGCTGCCGATCCTCGTCACCGAGAACGGCGCCGCCTGCGCCGACGCCGAGCGGGTCGACGGGGTGGTGCAGGACGACGACCGCATCGACTATCTGCGCGGCCACCTCGCCGCCACCCACCGCGCCCGCGCGGCCGGCGCCGACGTGCGGGCCTACGTCGTGTGGACGCTGCTCGACAACTTCGAGTGGGCCGAGGGCTACACCAAGACCTTCGGCCTGGTCCACATCGACCCGGCGGACCAGACCCGCACCCCGAAGGCCTCCTACCGGTGGCTGGCTCAGGTCGCGCGGGGTGAGGTCACCCCTTGACACTGCCGGCCAGCAGCCCGCGCACGAAGTAGCGCTGCAGCGACAGGAACACCACGAGCGGCACGATCAGCGACACGAACGCCCCGGCCGAGAGCAGGTGCCAGTCCTCGCCGCGCTGACCGGCCAGGGCGGCCAGGCGCACGGTGAGCGGTGAGATGTCGAGGTTGCCGCCGCCGAAGACGAGGGCCACGAGCAGGTCGTTCCAGACCCACAGGAACTGGAAGATGCCGAAGGCGGCGATGGCCGGGGCCATCAGGGGCAGCATGATGCGCGTGAAGATCTGCACGTGCCCGGCGCCGTCGACGCGCGCCGACTCGATGAGCTCGCCGGGGATCTCGCGCATGAAGTTGTGCAGCAGGAAGATCGCCAGCGGGAGCGCGAAGATCGCGTGGGAGAGCCAGATCGTGTAGAAGCCCCCGCCGGGGGCGTCGCGGCCGGCCAGCGGCATCAGGTTGAACGGCGGCTCGACGTAGAGCGAGAGCAGCGGGATCAGCGTGACCTGGATCGGCACGATCTGGAGGGCGAAGATCGCCACGAAGAGCGCGTCGCGGCCCTTGAAGTCCATCCAGGCGAACGCGTAGGCGGCCAGGGTCGCCAGGCTGATGGGGATGAGCACGGCCGGGATGGTGATCACCGCGGAGTTGACCAGGTAGGTCGCCAGGTCGGTGTCGGCGCCGTTGATGACCTGCTTGTAGTTGTCGAGGGTGACGTTGGGGTCGGTGAAGAAGTTCCACCAGCCGCTGCCCTTGACCTCGCCCTCGGGGCGCAGCGAGGAGATGAAGAGCCCGAAGGTCGGCACCGTCCACAGCGCGGCGATGACGACCGCTGCGAGCGAGGCCCAGCGGTTGGTGAGCTGCTGCTTGGCCGCGGTGGACGCCGGGACCACGGGCTGGTCGCTCCCGGTCCCGGGGGTGCCGGGCGTGCCGACGAGGGGCGTGGCGGTGGTCATCGGGCCTCCAGCTTGCGCATCTGAACGATGTTGTAGATGACGATGGGCGTCACGAGGATGAAGATGACGACGGCCAGCGCGGTCGCCAGCCCTTCGTTGCCCGCGACGAAGTACTGGCGGTAGAACTCGTAGGCCAGCACGCTGGAGTCGAAGTTGCCGCCCGTGCTGGTGCGCACGATGTCGAAGACCTTCAGCGTGGCGATGCTGATGGTGGTCAGCACGACGATCAGCGAGGGCCGGATGCTCGGCACGGTGATGTGGCGGAAGAGCTTGAGGCCGTTGACGCCGTCGAGCCGCGCGGCCTCGACGATGTCCTCCGGGATGGCCTTGATCGAGGCCGAGAGGATCGTCATGGCGAAGCCGGCCTGGACCCAGACCATGATCACGATGAGGAACAGCGTGTTCCACGGGCCTGTCAGCAGCACCTGGTAGGTGTCGAAGCCCAGGCTCTTGAGCACCTGGTTGAGCAGGCCGATCTGGTCGGCGGAGGTCTGGCGGTAGTCGTAGACGAACTTCCAGATGATCGAGGCCCCCACCAGCGAGATCGCCATCGGCAGGAAGATCAGCGCCTTGGCGACCTTCTCGAAGCGGGACTTGTCGATGATGACGGCGTAGACCAGGCCGATGCCGGTGGCCAGCAGCGGGGTCAGCACCACCCACAGGGCGGTGTTGCGCAGCACGGTCAGCTGCTCCTTGTCGGTGACGACCGTGACGTAGTTCTCCAGCCCGACGAACTCCTCGCCGTTGGGGCCGTGGAAGGACTGCCAGACGGTCAGCACCGCGGGGTAGAGCAGGCCCACGGCGACGAGGAGCAGGGAGGGGCCGAGGAAGGCCGCCGCCTGGACGCGCTCGCCGCGGCGCGAGCGCAGCCGCTGGGTGGCCAGGAGGATCAGGGCCATCACGCCGAAGAACAGCACGACGGCGATCAGCATGTGGAGGAGCTTGTCGGAGGTGGTCACGTCTCACCGTTCCTGTCGGTGACCGCGTCGGGGCCCCGAGGGCTCGTCCGCCTGGTCACGCCGTACCTGGGGCTCGACGCTGTGCGCCGGCCGGCTCTGGGCGCCCCGGGAGCCGGGGCGGGGTCGACGTCGGGCCGCGGGCGCGGCCCGCGGGCCCGACGTCGGTGGCTCACCTCAGGAGGCGGGCCAGGACTCCTCGATGTTGGTCAGCGCGTCAGCGGTGCTCTGACCGGTGATCCACGCCGTCATCTCCTTCCAGAAGGAGCCGGCGCCGACGGCGCTGGGCATCTGGTCGGAGCCGTCGAAGCGGAAGACGGCGTCGGGGTCCTGGAACGTCTCGGCCGACAGGATGTCGATCGGGCTGCTCAGGTTGGAGATGTCGAGACCGGTGTTGGCGGTGACCCAGCCGCCGTCGGGCGTGGCCTTGGCCTTCTCGTTGGCCCACACGTCGGAGGACAGGTAGGTCTGGAAGGCCTGGACCTCGGGACGGCTGTCGAAGGCCGCCACGAACTCGCCGCCGCCGAGCACCGGGCGACCGAAGTCCTCGGTGACGGTGGGCAGGTAGAAGGCGAACACGTCGCCGTCCTCGGAGACCTCGGTGCCGGGCTCCCACTGGGCGGCGTAGAAGCTGGCCTGGCGGTGCATGACGCACTCGCCGTCGACGACGGGGTAGCCGGCGTCCTGGAAGGCGGTGGTGGCGATGGACTTCACGTCGCCGAGGCCGCCGTTGACGAACTCCTCGTCCTTGAGGATGCTGCCGACGCGGTCGAGCGCGGCGGCGACCTGCGGGTCGTCGAAGGGGATCTCGTGGTTGACCCACTGGTCGTAGACGTCGGGGCCGACCTCGCGGAGCATCGAGTCCTCGAGCCAGTCGGTGGTGACCCACCCGGTGGCGTCACCGGACTCGATGCCGGCGCACCAGGGCTTCATGCCCTTGGAGACGGCGTCCTCGGTGATGGCCATCATGTCGTCCCAGGTCTCGGGGATCTCCCAGCCGTTGTCGGCGAAGGTCTTCGGGGAGTACCACACGAAGGACTTCACGTTGGCGCCCAGCGGGGCGGCGTAGAAGGTGTCGTCGACGGTGCCGTAGGTCTTCCAGTCCTCGCCCCACCACTGGTCGACGTTCTCCGCGACCGTGTCGGGCGCCTCGACGACGGCGTCGTCGTCGCGCACGAGGCTGGCCAGCAGGCCCGGCTGCGGGATGTAGGCGATGTCGGGGGCGTTGCCGCCCTGCACGCGCACCTTGAGCTGGGTCTCGAACTCGCTGGAGCCCTCGTACTCGATCTCGGCGCCCGTGCACTCGGTGAAGAGCTCGTAGGACTTCTTCTGGGCGGCGTCCTCGGGGGCGATGATCGAGGTGTAGACGCTGACGCTGGTGCCGGTGAGGTCACCGAACTGGGTCAGCTGCTCGCATTCGGCCTTGCCCTCGCCGGGCGAGGTGCCACCGGCGGACTGGACCTCGGTGGACTCCTCCTCGGCGCAGCCGGCCAGGACCAGGCCGGCGGCCAGGACGACCGCCACACTGGCGTGTCGGATGGTGCGTGAGCGCATGGGGTGCTCCCTCTCTGGGTCGTGACCCAGACCACTGCCGAGCGTCCGGGGCAGGATGAATGAAAGCGCTTACGCAATCGGGGGGTCAAGGCGGGGCGATAACGATCGTGTAACGCACGTCACGTGACGCACGTCACCGTGTCGTCACCCCCGTGGGTGAGTGGGACACGTACGCCGTAAGCCGACCGCCCGGTCGGGAACGGGCCCCCGCCGCGCGACCGGTACGGTCCCGGGGTGACGACGACGATGGTCGCGGGCCGCTACCGGCTCGGCGAGGTCCTGGGTCGCGGCGGCATGGCCGACGTGCACCGCGCGACCGACACGGTGCTGGCCCGCGAGGTGGCGGTCAAGCTGCTGCGCAGCACCGCCGACCAGGCCAGCGACCGCGCCCGCTTCACCGCCGAGGCCCGCACCCTGGCCGGGCTCTCCCACCGCGGCCTGGTGACCGTGCTCGACGCCGGGGTCGACGAGGAGCACCCCTTCCTCGTGATGGAGCTCGTCGAGGGCCCCACGCTCGGCGCCCGCCTGGCCGACGGCCCGCTGCCCGCCGCGGAGGCGGCACGGATCGGCCAGCAGGTCGCCGACGCCCTCTCCTACGCCCACGGCCGCGGCGTCGTGCACCGCGACGTGAAGCCCGGCAACGTCCTGCTCGCCCCCGACGGGCGGGTCAAGCTGGCCGACTTCGGCATCGCGCGACTCATCGGCGACACCGTGCGCCACACCCAGACCGGCACCGCCGTGGGCACGGCGGCCTACCTCGCGCCGGAGCAGGTGCGCGGCGAGGAGCTCGACACCTCCGTCGACGTGTGGTCGCTGGGCCTGGTGCTGCTCGAGGCGCTCACCGGCGAGCGCGCCTACCCCGGCAGCCCCACCGAGTCGGCCATGGCCCGGCTGCACCGCCCGCCCCCGGTGCCCGCCGACCTCCCGCCGGGCTGGTCCGACCTGCTGCGCGCCATGACCGCGGCCGACCCGGCCGCGCGGCCGAGCACCGCCCAGGTGGCCGCCCGGCTGAGCGCGCTGCGGCAGGGCCCGCCCGCGGGTCCGCCCGGCCCGCCGCCGTACGTCGAGCCCGCGCGCACCGCCGTGCTCACCGCGCCGGTCGCGTCGCCCGGCTCTCCCCTACCCGCCAGGCCCCCCGGGCCCGCCACGCCTCCCCCGCCGCCGCTGCATCCGCCGACGGGCGGCCCGGGCCGACCCCGCCGGGGCCCGGGGGCGCGCCTGGCCGCGCTCGAGCCGCACCAGAAGGGCCTGGCCGGGGCGCTCGCCGGCATCGTGCTCCTCCTCGTGGTCGCGGCCCTGGCCTCCACCGGGAGCGCCGAGCCCCCCGCCGAGGTCGACCCCGCCCCCGGCGACGTGCCGGCCCGGCTCCAGAGCCCGCTGGAGGACCTCCACGACGCGGTCGGGGAGGCCGGCCGATGAGTCCCGCGCGCCCGGGCGGCCGCAGCCGCGGCGCCCTCGCGCTGGGCACGCTCGCACTGCTCGGCGGGGGCCTGCTCGGCTGCGCCGAGGAGACCACCACCGGGCCTCCCGCCGCCGTGACCGACGCCCTGGCCGCGGTCGACGAGGCCCTGGTGGCCCGCGACGCCGACGCGGGTCTCGACGCGCTCGACGCCCTGCGCGAGGCCGCCGACGAGGCCGGCGACGCCGGCGAGCTCACCGCCGCCGAGCAGGAGCGGATCGAGCGCGCCGCCGACCGCCTCGAGGCGGCCCTGGAGGCGGTGGAGGAGGCCGACGACACCGCGCCCGGGTCGTCGACGACCCCCACGCCCACCCCCACGCCCACGCCCACGCCCACCGCGTCTCCCTCCACCGACGCGGGCGAGCCCGACGAGGACGAGGACGAGCCCGACGAGGACGAGCCCGACGAGGACGAGGGCCCCGGCCCGAAGCCCGGCAAGGGACCTGCCGACAAGGGACCGGGGTCCGACAAGGGACCGAAGCCCGGCAAGGGCCCGAAGCCGTGACCACTGCCCGCCTCGTGCCGGTGACCGTCGAGCTCGACGGTGACGAGCTCGACGCCGAGGACGCCTGGCACCTCGCGCGCCGCCACGGGCTCAAGGCCGTCGCGGTCGGTGCCTTCGTGCGGTTCCGCTACGGCGACGGCTTCACCAACAGCCGGGCCCTGGCCCTGCAGGCCTGCCTGGCCGTGGTGCCCTTCCTGCTCGCCCTCACCGGCCTGGCCGCCGACGTCGACCAGGCCCGCGTGGCCGCCGTCATGGCCGCCACCATCGACGGCGTCTCGCCGGGCAGCGGCTCGGGCGACGCCCTGGCCGGGGCGGTCTCCGGCTCCGACACCAGCGAGGAGGCCGGCGAGGTCGCGCTCGTCCTCGGGCTGCTGCTGTCACTGGTGTCGATGACCACGGCCATGGCGCAGGTCGAGCGCGGCGCCAACCGCATCTACGGCATCCGTCGCGACCGGCCCGCGCGGGCCAAGTACGGCCGGGCCGCCGTGCTCACCGCGGTGCTCGCCGCACCCGCGGCCCTGGCCTTCCTGCTGCTCGTGGCCGGCGGCGCCTTCGCCGACGCCGTCACCGAGGCCTACGGCTGGTCGGATGCCTCACGGACCACGTGGAACGTGCTGCGCTGGCCGGTGGGGGTCGCGCTCGGCGTCCTCACCATCGCCGTGCTGCTCGACCACGCGCCACGACGCCGGCAGCCCGCGCTGAGCTGGCTGGCCCTCGGCGGCGTGGTCGCGGTGGCGCTCAGCATGCTGGCCACCGTGGGCCTGGCGGCCTACGTCGGGCTCAGCGACTCCTTCGGCAGCACCTACGGCCCCCTCGCGGGCATCGTGGCGCTGCTGCTGTGGTCGCTGATGAGCTCGGTGTCGTTCTTCTACGGCGTGGCGGTGTGCGCCCAGCTCGAGGCGCTGCGCGCCGGTCGCGACGACCCGGCCTACGACGACCCCGGCCGGCCCCACGGCCACGTGGTCGACTGAGGCGACACCCCGGGCGGCCCACCCGCCGCCCACCCACCGGGGCGGTGGGGCCAGGCGCGTGCCCGACGTACGGTGGGAGCATGGCCACCATCGAGCTGACCGGGGACAACTTCACCACCCACGTGCAGGGCGACGACATCCTGCTCGTCGACTTCTGGGCCAGCTGGTGCGGCCCGTGCAAGCAGTTCGCGCCGACCTACGAGGCGGCCTCCGAGGCCAACCCCGACATCACGTTCGGCTCGATCAACACCGAGGAGCAGCAGGAGCTGGCCGCCGCGGCCGGGATCCAGTCGATCCCCACCCTGATGGCCTTCCGCGAGGGCATCCTCGTCTTCGCCCAGCCCGGGGCGCTCCCCGCACCGGCGCTGGACCAGGTCATCGGCGCGGTGCGCGCCCTCGACATGGACGACGTGCGCAGGCAGGTCGCCGAGCAGCAGCAGCCCGGCGCCGGGCAGGGCTGAGACGGGAGTCCACCGCGACCCGCAGCCGCGGCAGGTCGGGCCTCAGGCCCGGGGCGTCGGCGGCGCGTCGCCGCGCTCGCCCGAGGGGTCGCCGCCCCGCTCCCTGGCCGGGTCGACCGCCGGGCCGGCCGCCGGGTCCGTTGCCGGGTCACCAGGGGTCCCGTCGGTCTCGGGGGCGTCGCCGTAGACGCCGGTCTTGCGCGCGGTCTCGACGTTGCGCAGCCGCTTGACGAGGCTGAAGAACAGGAAGATCACGAAGCCGACGAGGAGCAGGAACAGCCCCAGGGCCAGCCACCCGGCCTTGACGTCCTCGGGCTCGGGCGTCGGGTCGGCGACCCGCAGGACGAGCGCGGTGAGCTGGAGGCTGAGCTGCGATCCGAGCGTGGTCACCATGACGCCATCCTCTCAGGAGCCGTCGTAGGAGGCGTCGACGCCCGCGAAGAGGTCGTCCTCCGGCGTGGCCGAGGACACGTGGGCGGTGACGAGCTCGAAGTCCTCGGTGGGCCACACGTCGACCTGCACCTCGCGCGGGATGGCGAACCAGTGCCCGTCGGGGTCGATCTGGGTGGCGTGGGCCAGCAGCGCCTGGTCGCGCACGCCGAAGAAGTCGCCGCAGGGCACCTTGGTGGTGACCCGGGCGTCCCACTCCGGCTCCGGCTTCCACTCCTTGAGCCGCTCGCCCCACGGCGACTCCAGACCGTGGGCCACGGTGGCGTCGTGCAGGCGCTGCATGCGCTCGCGGTTGAAGGAGTGGTGGTAGTAGAGCTTGGCGACCTGCCAGGCGGCGCCGGCCTCGGGGAAGCGCTCCGGGTCGGCGGCGGCCTCGAAGGCGGCCACCGACACCTCGTGGCAGCGCACGTGGTCGGGGTGGGGGTAGCCGCCGCGCTCGTCGTAGGTGGTGAGCACGTGCGGGCGGACCGAGCGGATCAGCCGCACCAGACGCTCGGTGGCCTCCTCCAGCGGGGCCAGGCCGAAGCACCCCTCGGGCAGCGGGGGCTTCGGGTCGCCCTCGGGCCAGCCGGAGTCGACGAAGCCGAGCCAGTGCTGGGTGATCCCGAGGATGTCGCGCGCCCGCTCCATCTCCTGGCGTCGCACCTCGGAGATGTTCTGGAGGATGTCGGGGCGGTCCATCTTGGGGTTGAGGATCGAGCCGCGCTCGCCGCCGGTGCAGGTGACCACGTGCACCTCGGCGCCCTCGGCGACGTAGCGCGCGGTCGAGGCCGCGCCCTTGCTCGACTCGTCGTCGGGGTGGGCGTGGACGTGCATGAGCCGGAGGCCCGCGCGGGGTCCGGTGGCGTGCGACTGCGACATGGGCCCGAGTCTAGGTGGGCCGCTCCCCCGTCGCGCCGGGGCACCGGCGCAGCGCCCTGGACCCGCGTGTCACCCTGGTGGGGTGAGCTCCACCGACCTGATGACCCAGCGGTACGGCGCGCCTGCGCCCTGGCGGCGGCGTGCGCTCCTCGCGCTGGTCGCGGTGGTGGTGCTGGTCTTCGGCGGCTGGCTGACGTGGACCACCGTGGCCCACGCCGACCCGCCGGTGACCTCCGAGCTGGTCACCTTCGACACCGTCGACCAGCACACCGTCGACGCCACCGTGCAGGTCGACCTGCGCGACGCCGACGTCGAGGCCGACTGCCTGCTGCGCGCCTTCGCCGAGGACCACTCCACGGTGGGCGAGCTCGCCTTCACCCCCGAGTCCTCGGGCCGCCTCGACCTCACGATCCGCACCGAGCGGATGGCCACCTCGGTGGAGAAGATCGGCTGCACCGCCGAGGGCCAGCCCCGCCCCCGCTGACCCACCCCCTCGGGAGCGGATCCGCCCACGCCGTCGCCGGTATGGGTAAACTGCTCCTTCTGACCGTCCGCAGGGCCGTCCGGCAAGGGGCCCAGCACAGACGATCCGGGGTCCTTCGCCGACCGACCGGGGGCGGCCTGACCGATCCACCATCGACGAGCACGCGGCACGGCCGCAGCCGCTCACCCGCAGGAGTACACCCATGACGCAGTCGACCGAGCAGGGCACGATCTGGCTCACGCAGCAGGGCTTCGACAAGCTGCAGGCCGAGCTCGACGAGCTCAAGGGCCCCGTGCGCCAGGAGATCATCGACAAGATCAGCGCCGCGCGCGACGAGGGCGACCTCAAGGAGAACAGCGGCTACCACGCCGCCCGCGAGGAGCAGGGGCGCATCGAGGGCCGCATCCGCCAGCTCGAGGACATGCTGCGCCGCGCCGAGGTGGGCGAGACCCCCGAGGACGACGGCACCGTCTCCCCCGGCATGAAGGTGACCTACAAGTTCGTCGGCGACGACGACGACGAGGCCGAGACCTTCCTGCTCGGCGCGCGCGAGATGGAGGACGAGGACAGCGACCTCAAGGTCTACTCCCCGCAGTCGCCCCTCGGCTCCGCGATCATCGGCGCCTCGAAGGGCGACACGGTCTCCTACGTCGCTCCCAACGGCAAGGAGCTGCAGGTCGTCATCGTCGACGCGGTGCCCTACACCGGCTGATCATCGCCGGGGCGCCCCCGGGCCCAGCACCGCCAGCGCGGCTGCCGCGTCGAGCCTCACTCGACGACGCGGTAGCCGCGTTCGCGCATCCGGGCCAGCACCAGCGCGGAGTGCTCGGCACCCCGGGTCTCCAGCTGCAGCTGCACGGTGACCTCGTCCATGCCCAGCGAGGGCGAGATCCGCTCGTGGGCGACCTCGAGCACGTTGGAGCCGGTGGCGCCGACCTCGGTCAGCAGCTGGGCGAGGCCGCCCGGAGCGTCGGGGATGGTCACCTGGAGGTTGAGGTAGCGCCCGGCCGCGGCCA
Source organism: Nocardioides sp. P86 (assembly GCF_023712465.1). Lineage (NCBI taxonomy): Bacteria > Bacillati > Actinomycetota > Actinomycetes > Propionibacteriales > Nocardioidaceae > Nocardioides > Nocardioides sp. P86. Next base: position 913,432 of record NZ_JAMAYE010000001.1, read on the forward strand.
TGCCGTGGCGGATCACCTTGCCCAGCAGCAGCGGGTCGACGTTGCCCCCGGAGAGCACCGCGACCGCGGGGGTCTCGAAGCGCTCGGGGTGGTCGAGGATGGCCGCCACGGCCGCGGCCCCGGCGGGCTCGACGACCATCTTGGCCCGCTCCACCAGCGCCAGGAGGGCCCGGGCGAGCAGGTCCTCGCTCACCGTGACGACCTCGTCGACGTGGTCGCGCACGGCCGCGAAGGTGATGTCGCCGGGGCGGCCCACGGCGATGCCGTCGGCCATGGTGCGCATGTGCTCCAGCGGCGTGGGCCGGCCCTGCTCGAGGGAGCCGGGGTAGGCCGCGGCGTCCTTGGCCTGCACCCCCACGACCCGTACGTCGGGCCGTGCGGCCTTGACCGCGAGCGCGATGCCCGCGAGGAGCCCGCCGCCCCCGGTGGGCACGACCACGGTGCGCACGTCGGGCATCTGCTCGAGCAGCTCCAGGCCCACGGTGCCCTGGCCCGCGACGACGTCGACGTGGTCGAAGGGGTGGATCATCACCGCCCCGGTGCGCTCGGCGAAGGCGCGCGCCGCCTCGAGGGCGTCCTCGAGGTAGCGCCCGGAGAAGACGACGTCGGCGCCGTAGCCGCGGGTGGCCCGCTCCTTGGGGATCGGGGCACCCTCGGGCATGAAGACGGTGGCGGCGATGCCCAGCTGCTGCGCGGCCAGCGCGACGCCCTGGGCGTGGTTGCCGGCCGAGGCCGCGACCACGCCGCGGGCGCGCTCCTCGGCGCTGAGCCGGCTGATCCGCACGAAGGCGCCACGGGCCTTGAAGGAGCCCGTGCGCTGGAGGTTCTCGCACTTGAGCCCGACCCGGCCGCCGGCGATGGCCGAGAGCCACCGCGACTCCTCCATGGGCGTGACGATGGCCGTGCCCTCGAGCACCTCACGGGCGGCCTCGACGTCGGCCAGGGTCACCTCCGGCACCGGTGGCACCGGCCCCAGCGGCACCCCGGGCCCCGCCGGCTCGGCGGTGGACTCGACGGTGCTCTCGCTGGTGGACCCGACGGGGTCGGTCATGCGTCCTCCTGGGTCGCGACGGGCTGCTCGCCCGTCACCTCGTAGTCGTCCTCGAGCGCCTCCACCGGGTCGTCGCCGACCACCGTGCTCGCCGCGAGGTGCTGGACCACCGCGTTGACGGCGGCGGCCAGCGGCACCGCCACCAGCGCCCCGGCGATCCCGGTGACGAGCACGCCCGCGGCGATCGCGACGATGACGCCGAGGGGGTGCACCGAGACCCAGCGTCCCATCAGGAAGGGCTGCAGCACGTGTCCCTCGACCTGCTGCACGAGGATGATCACGCCGAGCATGAGCAGCGCGGTGACGGGTCCCTGGTCGACCAGGGCCACGAGCACGGCGACGCTGCCGGCGATGGTGGCGCCGATCATCGGCACGAAGGCGCCGAGGAAGACGAGCACGCCGATGGCCAGCACGAAGGGCACCTGGAGCACGGCGGCGCCCAGCGCGATGCCGAGCGCGTCGACCGCGGCCACGATGACCGTGGCCCGCACGAACTGGGTGAGCGAGATCCAGGCCACCCGGCCGGAGCCGTCGACGTGGGCGCGGGCGGCGCGCGGGGTCAGCCGCACGATCCAGGCCCAGATGCGCTCCCCGTCGGCGAGGAAGAAGTAGAAGGAGAAGAGCACGATGAAGAAGCCGGCGAAGACGTGTCCCACCGCCGTGCCGACCTCGGTGATCCGGGCGGTGAGCTCACCGCCGTCGCTCTGGGCCCGGATGGCCTGCTGGGCCTGGTCGAGGTAGTCGTTGATCTGGGTGTCGCTGGCGTTGAGCGGACCCTCCTTGAGCCAGGTCCGGATCTCGCCGAGCCCGGCGACCGTCTGCTCGGCCAGGTCGGTCGCGCCGTTGGCGACCTGCTGGGTGGCGAAGGTCAGCAGCGAGCCCACGAGGGCCAGCGTGCCGAGCACCACCAGCAGCGCCGCCAGCCCGCGGGGCAGTCCGACCCGCTGGAGCAGGTCGACGACCGGCACGACCAGGGCGCTGATGAGCAGCGCGACGGCGAGCGGCAGCACGACCACCGCGAAGTAGCCCAGCGTCCAGGCGACCACGGCGCCGGCGGCGACGATCACCAGGAAGCGCCACGACCAGGCAGCGGCGAGGTCGACGCCCCACGGCACCTGGGCGCGGGTGAAGTTCGACCGGCCCGGCGTGATCGGGGCCGGCGTCAGCCGCCGCTCCCGCTCGTCGCGCAGCGCCGCCCACTGCTGGGCCAGCCGCGCCGCCAGCCCCTCGTCGCGCTCGGCGTCGGCGCGGGCCCGGCGCAACGCGCGGCGCCGGCGCACCTCCGCGCTCTCCGCACCCCCGAGGTCGCCCTCGGCGCCGTCCGGGGCCTCGGCCGGTCGTGCGTCGTCGTCCACCACCGCAGGCTATCCGCCGCACCGCCCCGCCCCGACCGGGGCGGGGGGCTCGTCCGGAGGGCTCAGCCCAGGGCGCGGTCGAGGTCGGCGAGCAGGTCGTCGGCGGTCTCGATGCCGACGCTGATCCTGATCAGGTCGGCGGGCACCTCCAGGTCGGTGCCGGCGACGCTGGCGTGGGTCATCCGGCCCGGGTGCTCGATGAGCGACTCGACCCCGCCCAGCGACTCCCCGAGGGTGAAGACCTCGGTGCGCTCGCAGACCGACAGCGCGGCGTCGACCCCTCCCGCGACGCGGAACGACACCATCCCGCCGTACCGGCGCATCTGGCGCGAGGCGATCTCGTGACCGGGGTGGGAGGCCAGGCCGGGGTAGACCACCTCCTCCACGCGCGGGTGGTCGAGGAGGAAGTCGACGACCTTCTCGGCGTTGTCGCAGTGGCGGTCCATGCGCAGCGCGAGGGTCTTGAGCCCGCGCAGGGTCAGCCAGGCGTCGAAGGGGCCGGCCACCGCACCGATGGCGTTCTGGTGGAAGGCGACCTTCTCGGCGACGTCGAGGTCGCGCACCACGAGCGCGCCGCCGACGACGTCGGAGTGCCCGCCGCAGTACTTCGTGGTCGAGTGCACCACCACGTCGGCGCCGAGGGTCAGCGGCTGCTGGAGGTAGGGCGAGGCGAAGGTGTTGTCGACGACCAGCAGCGCCCCGGCGTCGTGGGCCACCGCGGCCAGGGCCTCGATGTCGCCGATGGTGAGCAGCGGGTTGGTGGGGGTCTCGACCCAGACCAGGCGGGTGCTGCCCGGGCGGATCGCCGCCCGCACGGCGTCGACGTCGGAGACCGGCGCCGGGCTGTGCTCCAGGCCCCAGGCCCGCTCGACCTTGTCGAAGAGCCGGAACGTGCCGCCGTAGGCGTCGTCGGGGATGACCACGTGGTCGCCGGGGCGGCACAGCGCGCGCACCAGGGTGTCCTCGGCGGCGAGGCCGGAGGCGAAGGCGAAGGCCCGCTCCCCCTCCTCGAGCGCGGCCAGGTTGCCCTCGAGGGCGGTGCGGGTCGGGTTGGCCGAGCGGGAGTACTCGTAGCCGCCGCGCAGGCCGCCCACGCCGTCCTGCTTGTAGGTCGACGTGGCGTAGATCGGCGGGATCACCGCGCCCGTGGTCGGATCGGGCTCGTAGCCGGCGTGGATGGCGCGGGTCTCGAAGCCCGCCTTGCTCGGGTGCTGCTGCTCGCTCACCGCTCGAGGTTAGCGCCCGCCGGCCGGCGGCCGGAGGGTCAGGAGGCGCTCACAGGTCGACCGGGACCGTGAGCCGGGCGCGGAAGCCCCGCTCGACCGATCCGGACACGCTCGCGAGCTGGCGTACGCCGCCGTCGTCGCCGAAGACGCCGTAGGAGCCCAGCGAGACCCGCTCGAGGTTGGCCACCGACGCCGAGTAGCCCTCGGCCCGACGGTAGACCGCCATGCACTGGCGCCGCGGCAGCGCGAGCTGCGAGGTCGCCACCGGGTCGCCGCCGCCGGTCGCGTCGTCGACGGAGCGGAAGACCTCGACGTGCACGTGCGGCCATCGTCCCGGGTAACAGGCGGGCCAGATCGTGCGGAAGCCCATGCGACCCTTCGCACCACTGACCTGGACGCCGCGCAGGTAGTTCTGGTCCTCGATGCCCGGGGAGTAAATCGAGTAGCGCCCCTCGCGGTCGCAGTGCCAGGCGTAGACCGCCAGCCCGGCGGCCGGAGCGCACGTCGCGGTGTCGGTCAGGGTGAGCCTGATCCGCAGGTCGACACCCTCGGCGGTGCTTCCGGTGGTGCCGGCCGCGTCGCCGATGCTGGCACGGAGGTCACGGCGCACGATGCCGTCCTCGACGAGCACGTCAGGTCCGTTGGAGCCGTCACCGGGGTAGGGCCCGGCCGTCTCGCCCGGGATCTCCTCGACCGTGCAGGCCTGCGAGGTCACGCGAGCCAGCGCCGCGGTGGCCGCGCTCCCGCCCGAGAGCAGCGCGGCCGCTCCTGCGCCGGCGCCGCCGACGCCGAGCATCCCCAGGACGGCCCGGCGGTGGTGACGGTTCCTGCGGCGCCTCTGCTGCTCGCGCAGCACCACGAGGTCGTGGGCCAGGCCCTGGTCGAAGGGGTCGTCGTGGTCGTGGGACTCGTCGTGCCGGTGCTCGCTCATGGGCCGATCCCAGCGGCGACGGCTGGGTCGGGGCCTGCAGTGACCTGGCAGGGACCTGTGACCGCCCCGACCCGGGTGCCGCCGGGAAGGTTCGGGCAGCCCACGGCGTTGGGAAGGATGTAGGCAACGACCCGAGGAGGTCCCGTGTTCTTCACCCGCAAGCAGACCGACCTGATCGCTCCCGAGCAGACCCTGCCCGGTCGCAGCGAGAGCCCCTTCCGACTCGCCGAGCGCCACGTCGTGCTCGACGCCCCCGTGCGCACCGACGAGGCCCCCGAGGGCTACGAGGTCGCCGTCTTCGGCCTCGGCTGCTTCTGGGGAGCCGAGGAGATCTACTGGAAGACGCCCGGCGTCTGGTCGACGTCGGTGGGCTACGCCGGCGGCGACACGCCCAACCCGTCGTACGAGGAGGTGTGCTCGGGGCGCACCAACCACACCGAGGCCGTGCGGGTCGTCTTCGACCCCGCCCAGGTCTCCTACGCCGACCTCGTCAAGGCCTTCTTCGAGGTGCACGACCCGACCCAGGGCATGCGCCAGGGCAACGACGTCGGCACGCAGTACCGCTCCGCGATCTACTACACCTCCCCCGCCCAGGAGCAGACCGCGCGCGAGCTGACGAAGGTCTACGGCGACGAGCTGGCCCGCCGCGGCCTCGGCGAGGTCACCACCGAGATCCGCGAGGTGCCGACGTACTACTACGCCGAGGACCAGCACCAGCAGTACCTCGCGAAGAACCCCTACGGCTACCGCTGCCACGCCAACACCGGCGTGCGGTTCCCGCAGACCGCCTGAGCAGCGCCACCACCGTCCGGCGCCCGTAGCCGGACGGGCACACCCCCGGGCCGCGGCCCTCCAGCACCGTGGAGGACCGCGGCCCTGCTGCTGCCCGGACGACTTGAGCCCGTCCGACTCGGGTGCGGTAACGTAGGTAAGCCTCGCCTCACTTGAACGACGGTCACCTGCCTACGAAGGGGTCCCATGATCCGCCGCTCCCGGCTCGCGCCTGCTCTCGCGCTCGCCGTCCTCACGCCCGCACTGGTCTCCTGCAGCGGTGACGACGGGCCGAGCATCACCGTCTACAACGCCCAGCACGAGCAGCTGCTCGAGGAGCTGGCGCCGCAGTTCACCGAGGAGACGGGGATCGAGGTCGAGCTGCGCAACGGCAAGGACCTCGAGCTGTCCAACCAGCTGGTGCAGGAGGGCGACGCGTCGCCGGCCGACGTGTTCCTCACCGAGAACTCCCCGGCCATGTCCCAGGTCGAGGAGGCCGGGCTGTTCGCCCCGCTGCCCGGGGACCTCGTCGCCCCGATCCCGGCGCAGTACCGCCCCGCCAGCGGGTTGTGGACCGGCTTCGTCGCGCGCTCGACCGTGCTCGTCTACAACACCGACCTGGTGGACCCCGACGAGCTGCCGAACTCGATCCTCGACCTCGCCGACCCCGAGTGGGCCGGTCGCCTGTCCTTCTCCCCCACCGGCGCCGACTTCCAGGCCATCGTCGCCGCGGTGCTGGAGCTCGAGGGCGAGGACGCGACGCGGGAGTGGCTGGAGGGCATCAAGGCCAACGGCACCGTCTACGACGGCAACAACGTGGTGCTCGAGGCGGTCGACTCCGGTGAGTCCGAGGTCGGGATCATCTACCACTACTACTGGTACCGCGACCTCGCCGAGGGCGGCGACGTCAGCGACGACAGCGCGCTGTACTTCTTCGGCGACGAGGACCCCGGTGCGTTCGTGAGCGTCTCGGGCGCGGGCGTGCTCGCCTCGAGCGACGACGCGAGCGACGCCGAGAAGTTCGTGCAGTTCCTGGTGGACCGGACCGGCCAGCAGGCCCTGGCCGACAGCTACGCCCTGGAGTACCCCCTCAACCCCGACGTCCGGCTCGACCCCCCGGTCAAGCCCTTCGACGAGCTCCAGCCGCCCCGGGTCGACGTCTCCGACCTCGACTCGCGGACGGTGGTCGACCTCATGACCGAGGTGGGCTTCCTCTGAGCACCACGGTGACGGCGGTCCCTGCCGGCACCGGCGGTCGGCGGGCCCACCAGCGCGCGCCGTGGCCGCTGGTGCTCATCGGGCTCCTCGTCGCGGCCGCCTCCCTCGTCCCCCTCGGCTACGTGCTGTGGACCACCTCCGAGCTCGAGCCCGGGCAGGCGAGCGACTTCCTGGTCCGCCCGCGCGTGGGCGAGCTGCTGTGGAACACCGTGCGCCTGCTGCTCGTCGGGACCGCGCTCAGCGTGGCCCTCGGCACGGCCGCGGCGTGGGTGGTCGAGCGCACCGACCTGCCCGGTCGCGGCTGGTGGCACGGCCTGCTGTGCGCGCCGCTCGCGGTGCCCGCCTTCGTCAACGGCTACGGCTGGGTCTCCACCACCCACGCCGTGCAGAGCTTCGGCGGTGCCGTCCTGGTGGTGACGCTGTCCTACTACCCGCTGGTCTACCTGCCCACGGTCGCCGCGCTGCGCCGGCTCGACCCCAGCGTCGAGGAGGTGGCGCAGTCGCTGGGCCACGGGGCCCGCGGCGTCTTCTGGCGGGTCACGCTGCCCGCCATCAGCCCGGCGGTCCTGGGCGGCGCCCTCCTCGTCGGGCTCCACCTCCTCGCCGAGTACGGCGCACTGCAGCTGCTCAACTACCCCACGCTGACCACCGCGATCCTCCAGCAGTACGCCACCGTGTTCAACGGACCGCAGGCCACGCTGCTCGCCCTGGTGCTGGTCGGCTTCTGCGCCGTGCTGCTCGTCCTCGAGCTGGCCCTGCGCGGGCGTCGGCGGCGCTCGCGCGTCGGGTCGGGGGTCAGCCGGACCGGCGAGCGCGTCCCCCTCGGGCGGAGCAGGGCCGCCGTCGTCGCCGGCCTCTCCCTGCTGGTCGCCCTGGCGCTCGTGGTGCCCGTGACGAGCCTGCTGCGGTGGCTGGTGCGGGGCACCTCCACCCGGCTGGACGTCGACTCCCTGCTCGGTGCCCTCGGCTCCACCCTGGCCCTGGCCGCGGCCGGCGGTGCGCTGGCCACCGCGCTCGCGGTGCCGGTCGTGTGGCTCGCGGTCAGGCACCGCGGCCCGCTGGCCACGCTCGTCGAGCGCAGCACCTACGTCGCGGGGTCGCTGCCCGGCATCGTGGTCGCGCTCGCCCTCGTCACCGTGTCGATCCGGGTGCTGCCCGCGCTCTACCAGACGGTGGTGGTGCTGCTCGCGGCGTACGCCGTGCTGTTCCTGCCGCGCGCCGTGGTCAGCGTGCGCGCGTCGCTGGAGCTCGTGCCGCCCGGTCTCGACGAGGTGGCCCGGTCGCTCGGCTGCTCGGGCCCGGCGGCGGCCGCGCGGGTGACCGTGCCCCTCGTGGCGCCGGGCCTGGCCGCCTCGGTGGCGCTCGTGTCGCTCGCGGTCTCGACCGAGCTGACGGCCACGCTCCTCCTGGCTCCCATCGGCACCGAGACCCTCTCGACCCGCTTCTGGTCCGACGCCTCCTCGGTCGCCTACGGCGCCGCGGCCCCCTACGCCCTCGCGCTGGTGCTGCTGTCGGTCCCGGCGACGTGGCTGCTGGGCCGCGTCTCGCTCGGAGGGGCGTCGTGACGGCCGCGGCGCCAGCGCTGGAGGTGCGCGGCCTGAGCGTGGGCTACGGCGACGGCGACGTCGTCCACGACCTCGACCTCACCGTGACCGACGGGGTCACCGCCATCCTCGGCCCGTCGGGCTGCGGCAAGACCACGCTGCTGCGCACCGTCGCCGGGTTCGTCACCCCCCGCACGGGGACCGTCACGGTGGCCGGCCGGCCCGTGGTCGCCGACCGCACCGCGGTCGCCCCGCGGCACCGGCGGCTCGGCTACGTGCCGCAGGAGGGCGGGCTCTTCCCCCACCTCGACGTCGCGGCCAACGTGGTCTTCGGGCTCCCGCGCTCCCAGCGACGGGCCGCACGCGCCACCGTCGCGAGCCTCCTCGAGCTCGTCGACCTCCCCGACACCCTCGCCGACCGCTACCCCCACGAGCTGTCGGGCGGCCAGCAGCAGCGGGTCGCCCTGGCCCGGGCGCTGGCTCCCCGCCCCTCCATGGTGCTCCTCGACGAGCCCTTCTCCTCCCTCGACGCCGGCCTGCGGGAGGAGACCGGCCGCGCCGTCGTGCGGGCGCTGCGCCGGCGGGGTGCGGCCGCGCTGCTGGTGACCCACGACCAGGGCGAGGCGCTCTCCCTGGCCGACCAGGTCGCGGTGATGCACAGCGGACGGCTGCTCCAGGTCGGCCGGCCGGCCGCGGTCTACCTCTCGCCGGCCGACGAGCGCGTCGCCGACTTCGTCGGCCTGTCGGTGTTCCTCGACGGCACGGTCGAGGGGTCCGCGCCCGGTGCGGTGCGCTGCGCCCTGGGTGAGATCGGTCTGCGGGGTCCGGCCCCGGCGGGTCCGGTGCGCGTGGCCGTGCGCGCGGAGCAGGTGCAGGTGACCTCGGCCGAGCGCGGTGTGGCCGCCGAGGTCCTCGACACCAGCTTCTTCGGCCACGACGCCACCGTCCGGGTGCGGCTGGCCACCGGCGAGCTGGTCGTCGCGCGCACGCCGGCGGGCGTCGTGCCCCTGCCCGGGGAGAGGGTCGGCGTGGTCGTGACCGGCGACGTGGTGGCGTTCGCCTCGGACCGTCGGCCGTGACCGCGCTGCCCGCCCCCGGTCCGCTCGGCACCCGGCCGGAGCCCGACCTCGACCTGCGCCTCGACCTCGACCTGCTGGGGGGCGACCACGGTGACGTCGCCCTCGTCGACGGCGAGCGCCTGGTCACCTACGGCGAGCTCGCCGGGCTGGTCGCCGCCCGGGCCGCCGCCCTCGGCGGGACCCGACGGCTCCTCGCCGTCCGCGCCCGCAACGACCTCGACTCCGTCGTCGACCTCCTCGCCGCGTGGGCCCGGCGCCTCCCCGTCGTCCTGCTGGGGGCCGACGACGCCGCACGCCACCGCGAGGTGGAGCAGCGCTTCCTCGGGGCCGGCGACGAGGACCTCCACCCCGACCTGGCCCTGCTCCTGTCGACCTCGGGCTCGACCGGGTCGCCCAAGCTGGTGCGGCTCTCGCGCGCCAACGTCCTGGCCAACGCCGACAGCATCGCCTCCTACCTCGCTCTCACCACCGAGGACCGCGCGATCACCTCGCTGCCGATCCACTACTGCTACGGCCTGTCGGTGCTGACCTCCCACCTGCGGGCCGGTGCGGCCGTGGTGCTGACCGGTCTCTCGGTCACCGACGAGTGCTTCTGGCGCCTCGCCCGTCGCCACCGCGTCACCAGCCTGGCCGGCGTGCCCCACACCTTCGACCTGCTGGACGCCTCGGGGTTCGCCGAGCGCGACCTGCCCGACCTGCGCTACCTCACGCAGGCCGGCGGGCGGCTCGCTCCCGCCACGGTCCGGCGCTTCGCCGACCTCGGTCGACGACGCGGGTGGGACCTCTTCGTCATGTACGGCGCCACCGAGGCCACCGCCCGCATGGCCTACCTCCCGCCCCACCTCGCCGCGAGCCGGCCCGACGCCATCGGGCTGCCGGTGCCCGGCGGCGACCTGCGTCTCGCGCCGGTCGAGGGCCAGGACCTCCCCGACGGCGTCGGGGAGCTCGTCTACTCCGGGCCCAACGTGATGATGGGCTACGCCCTGGAGCGCGGCGACCTCGCGCGGGGCGGCGAGCTCGACGAGCTGCGCACCGGCGACCTCGGCCGGCAGTCCGACGACGGGCTGTGGGAGGTCGTGGGGCGCCTCGACCGCCACGTCAAGCTCTTCGGGCTGCGCCTCGACCTCGGACGCCTCGAGGAGGTGTGCGCCGTCCCCGTCCGCCTGGTGGAGCACGACGGCCGGCTCCACGTGTTCGTCGACCGCCCCCGGTCGGCGGCAGCGGCACGCGCGTCGCTGCGGGCGGCCACCGGCCTCCCCCACGGGGCCGTGGTGGTGCACACGCTGGCCGCGGTGCCGCTCACCTCGAGCGGCAAGGTCGACCACGCGGCCCTGCGCCGCCACGCCGCCTCCGCGGCCCGGGAGGCCTCGGCGCACGACGAGGGGGCAGGCCCGGTCACCGCCGAGCGTCTGCGCGACCTCTACGCCGTCGTGCTCGGTCGGCCCGACGCCACGACCGGCGACAGCTTCGTCGACCTCGGCGGCGACTCGCTGGCCTTCGTGGAGACCTCCACGCGACTCGCCGGCCTGCTCGGCGACCTCCCGGCGCGCTGGCCGCACCTGACCCCCGTCGAGCTGGCGCGCCGGGCGCGTCCCGTGCGTGCGTGGACCACCCTCCTCGAGGTGCCGACGGTCCTGCGCGCCGTGGCGATCCTGGCCATCGTCGCGTCCCACACCGACCTGGTGAGCCTCATGGGCGGCGCCCACGTGCTGCTGGCGGTCGCGGGCTACAACGTCGCGCGCTTCGCGCTCCCGGTGGAGGGACGCCGGCCTCGAATCCGCGCGATCCTCGCCACGGTCGCGGCGTTCGCCGTACCGGCCTCGGTCTGGATCCTCGTGGCCGGGGCGGTCACCGGCGACTACCGCCCCACGACAGCGCTCTACCTCAACCAGCTCCTCGGGCCCGACCGGTGGACCGACGACTGGGAGTTCTGGTTCCTCGAGGTCCTGGTGTGGAGCCTGCTCGCGCTGGCCGCCCTCCTCGCCGTGCCCGCCGTCGACCGGTGGCAGCGGGCGCACCGCTTCGCGGCCGCGATGGCCGCCGTGGTGGGCACCGTCGCGCTCCGCCTCGTGCTCGTGGGGTGGAGCACCGCCTCGCTGCAGGAGTACGCCGTCGCGACGGCCGCCTTCTGCGTCGCGCTGGGGTGGGCCGCCGCGGAGGCCCGGACCCCGGCGCAGCGGGCGGTCGTGGCGGCGGCGGTGGTCGTGGCCCTGGCGGGCTACTTCGGCGAGGACACGACCAGGCAGGTCGTCGCGGTGCTCGGCGTCGCGGCGCTCCTCCTGCGCCGGCCGGTGAGGGTGCCGACGCCGGTGGCGCGGCTGCTCGTGCCCGTCGCCCAGGCCTCGCTCTGGATCTACCTGACGCACTGGCAGGTCTACCCGCCCCTGGAGGACGCCGGGCACCCCTGGGCCGCCCTCGTGGCGAGCCTCGCGGTCGGCCTCGCCGCGGCACGGGCCCACCGGGTGCTCCTCGCGACGACGAGGCGGTCCGGACCACCTCGCGCCGCTACCCTTCGGCGGTGACCCCACCCCTCGACGCCCCCGCGGCGCCCCCGTCCCACCGGGTCGCGGCTGCGCTCGACGTCGCGGTCAAGACCCTCCTGGTGCTGCTGCTGGTGGGCCTCGTGCTCCGACCCGATCTCGGCAACCTCGAGGGCAAGGGCGCCACCGAGCGCGCCATCGCCTACCCCCTGCTCTCCTTCGCGCTCCCGGCGTGGTGGTGGCTGCGCGGCCGCGGGCGCACCGACTTCCCCTGGATCGCGGACCTGCTCATCAGCATCACCTGCTTCTCCGACCTGCTGGGCAACCGCCTCGACCTCTACGACACCGTCCGACGCTTCGACGACGTCGTCCACCTGGTCAACACCGGCCTCCTCACCGCGGCCTTCCTGATGCTCACCCTTCCCCGCCGGTCGACGCGCGGCCAGCACCTCGAGCGCGCTCTCGCCTTCGGCGCCACGGCCGCCCTGGCCTGGGAGCTGGCCGAGTACGCCGCCTTCCTCGCGACCTCCCAGGCCTCGGACCGCTACGCCGACACACTCGGTGACATGGCCCTGGGGGTCGTCGGCTCCGCTGGTGCGGCCCTCCTCGTCCACCGAGCACGCGACGCACGGCCCGCAGCCGCCCCGCAGCGGCGCCCGGCCGCGCAGCATGAGCACATCGCCGTCTGAACCTGGAGCGGTGCCCGCTCGGACCCGATCGCTGGTGGGGTGGTGCAACTCCCACCAGGTCGCGCTCTACCTCGTCGCGATGCTGGGCGGGGCGCTGCTCGGTCTCGCCGCCCCCCGGGCCGCCCCGTCGCTCGAGCACGCCATCAACCCGGTGCTGGCGCTGCTGCTCTTCGCGACCTTCCTGGGGGTGCCCCTCGTGGAGGTCGGCCGGGCGTTCGGCGACCTCCGCTTCCTCGCAGCGGTGCTGGGCGGCAACTTCCTGGTGGTGCCGCTCCTCGCCTTCGGGCTGTCGCGGTTCGTCGCCGACGACCGGGGGCTGACGCTCGGCGTGCTGCTGGTGCTGCTGACCCCGTGCATCGACTACGTCATCGTCTTCGCCGGCCTGGCCGGTGGCGCCCGGGCCCGACTGCTGGCGGCCGCGCCTCTGCTGATGCTCGCGCAGGTGCTCCTCCTCCCGGCGTACCTCCTCCTCTTCGCGGGCGGCGACGTCCTCGCGGTCGTGGAGCCCGCGCCGTTCGTCGAGGCCTTCCTCGTCCTGATCGTGGTGCCGCTCGCCGCTGCGGCGCTCGTGCAGGCGCTGGGACGTCGCCACCGCTCCGGGCGCGCCGTCGAGCGAGCCACGGCCGGCGCCATGGTGCCGCTGATGATGCTCACGCTGACCGTCGTGATCGGGTCCCAGATCGCCGCGGTCGGCTCCGAGGCGCTGCAGCTGGCCCGCCTGGTGCCCCTCTACGCCGCCTTCGTCGTGCTCGCCGTGCCGGTCGGCCTGGTCGTGGGCCGGTCCGCCGGGCTCGACGTGCCGGGCACGCGGGCGGCCGTCTTCTCCGTGACGACCCGCAACTCGCTGGTCGTGCTGCCGCTGGCCCTCGCGCTGCCCGAGCCGCTCGCGCTCGCCCCGCTGGCCGTCGTCACCCAGACGATGGTCGAGCTGCTGGCCATGCTGGTCCTCGTACGGCTGGTCCCCCGGCTCGTGCCGTCCTGGCCGTCCCGCGCCCGGTAACCGGTCACCGCTCGCCGGTAGTCGGTCGCTGCGGGCTCGTCGTCTGCTCCTTCGTCGCGGCGCTCGCAACGGATGGGTGCGAGGGCGGGTGACGTGGTCGACAGCCCCATTGCGTGATTAGCCGCCGCCTCACTGGTTCTCTGGATGACATGTCACCCAAGCGCGCCGCCCTGCTGTCCACCCTCGCGAGCGCGGCCCTGGTCGCGACCGGCGCCGGCGCCGCGCAGGCTGATGGGTCCCGCACCGACAGGTTCCCGGCCGACGGGCAGTCCCAGCTGGTCGGCCTGCAGCAGCAGGACGCCGACGGCAGCCAGCAGCTGGGCGTGCTCTCGACCTCGCACTCGGGTGAGCGGCGCCAGTCGCAGCTGCTCGGCGCCCAGCAGAGCTCGCGGGAGGGTCAGCAGCAGGCCGGCCTGCTCTCCCGGCAGTCCGACGACCGCGGGCGCACGCAGGACCAGCTGCTCGGCGCCCAGCAACAGGACTCCCGTGGCGACCAGCAGCAGCTCGGCCTCGCCCAGCAGCAGAGCGGAGGCCGCCAGCAGCAGCAGGCGGGGGCGCTGCAGGGCCAGCGCTCCGCGCCCACAGCGGCCACGCCCAGCACCCGCCTTGACCTCGCCGGTCTGATCGTCCTGGTCGTGCGATGAGCGCCGCGCCCGCCTTCGACGGTGTCCGCCTCGAGCTCACCGCGGCCCAGCGCGGACTCTGGTACGCCCAGCAGCTGGACCCCGACAACGTCGTCCTCAACATCGCGCACTACCTCGACGTGCCCGGCGAGATCGACGGCGCCGCCTACCGCAACGCCTGGGCTATGACGATCGACGAGATCGACGCGCTCCACGCCGGCTTCGGGGAGGACGCCGACGGCCCCTTCCAGCTCGTCGGCGACGGTGTGGACTGGGAGCTGCTCGAGCTCGACCTGCGCGACGAGAACGACCCGGAGGGGGCCGCCCGGTCGTGGATGGAGCAGGAGCTCCGCTCACCGGTCGATCTCGCGGCACCGCCGCTCTTCTCCGTCGCGCTGCTGCGCGTGGCCGACGGGCGCACCTTCTGCTACCAGCGCATCCACCACCTCGCCCTCGACGGCTACGGCGCCACGCTGGCGATGCTGCGGGTCAACGTGGTCTACAACGCACTCGTGCACGGCACCGACCCCGGTGAGCCCTTCACCGGTCCGCTGGTCGACCTGGTCGACGACGACCGGGAGTACCGCGCCTCGGACCGCTCCCAGGACCGCGACTTCTGGACCCGCGCGCTCGACGGCAACCCCTCGCCCACCCTGCTGGCCGACCCGCCGCAGGGCCTGCCCGACCAGCTCTCCCGCTGCAGCCGCGACGTGCCGGCGGCGACCGCCGAGGCCCTGGTGGCGGCAGCCAAGGACATGGGAGTCTCGCGCTCCACCCTGCTCATCGCCGCCTTCGCGGCCTACCTCCACCGCTTCACCGGCGACCGCGACGTCGTGCTGGGACTCCCGGTCACCGCGCGACGGGGCAAGACCTCCAAGGCCGTGCCCGGGATGGTCTCCAACATCGTGCCGCTGCGCCTCGACGTGCGCCCCGACACCGCGATCACCGACCTCGCGGCCCAGGTCTCCAGCCGGGTGCGGAGCCTGCTCAAGCACCAGCGCTACCGCCCCGAGGACATCCGGGCCGACCTCGGCCTCGGCCGCGACGCCCGGCTCGCCGGGCCGACCATCAACATCCTGCCCATCGAGGGCACGCTCGACTTCGGCGGCCACCCCGGGACCCTGCACAACCTGTCGGTGGGGCCGGTCGACGACATGTCGGTCGTCGTCTCCCGCGCCCCCGACGGCGAGGGCCTGCGCATCGACGTCGACGTCAACCCCGCCCTCTACGACACCGCGACCCTCGAGGGGCACCTCTCCCGATTCCTGGTCACCCTGGGATCGGTCGCCCGCCACCACGGCTCCACCGTCGGGGCCATCCGCATCGCCTCCGACGCCGACCGCGACGTCATCGCCGGCGCCACCCACGGCACCGCGGTCGACGTCGTGCAGCGCACCGTGCTGGACTTCTTCGAGTCCCAGGTCCGTCGCACCCCCGACGCCACCGCGCTGGTCGCCTCCGACTCCAGCGCGACCTTCAACGAGCTGGACCGCCGGGCCAACCGGCTGGCCCGCCTACTGCTGGCCCACGGCGCCGGGCGCGGCACCGCGGTCGCGGTCGCGCTGCCCCGGCGCTCGCAGTTCGCGATCAGCCTCGCAGCGGTGCACAAGGCCGGCGCCGTCGTGATGCCGATCGACCCGGAGTACCCCCCGGAGCGGGTGGCCCACATGCTGGGCGACGTCGCTCCCCGGGTCGTGGTCACCGACGTCTCGGTCGCCGACCGGCTGCCCGAGCTCCCCGAGGGCGCCACGCTGCTCGTCCTCGACGACCCCGATGTCCTGACCGACGTGCTCGGCCGCTCCAACGCCCCGGTCACCGACGAAGAGCGCGGTGGACGTGTCGGCGCCGGTGACCCGGCCTACGTCGTCTACACCTCGGGCTCCACCGGCCGCCCCAAGGGCATCGTGGTGCAGCACCGCTCGCTGGTGAACCTGTTCGTCTCGCACAGTGCTGAGATGTTCGCCCCCGCGCGCGCCGCGGTCGGCGGGCGGCCGCTGCGGGTCGCCCACATCACCCCGGTGTCCTTCGACGCCGGGTGGGACCCGATCCTCTGGCTGATCGGCGGCCACGAGCTGCACCTGGTCGACGAGCGGACGATGGCCGACCCCGAGGCCCTGGTGGACTTCCTCACCACCCGCGAGATCGACTTCGTCGAGACCACCCCCACCTACATGGAGCAGCTGGTCGCCTCCGGCCTCCTCGGCCGGGCCGGCGACTCCGTGCGCGTGGTCGCGCTCGGGGGCGAGGCCGTCGGGCGCGAGCTGTGGGATCTCCTGGGCGCGCGCGAGGACCTGCTCGCCTACAACCTCTTCGGCCCGGCCGAGTCGACCGTCGACGTCGTCACCACCCGCATCGGCGGCCACGACTCCCCGGTCATCGGCCGCCCGGTCGCCAACACCCGTGCCTACGTGCTCGACCCGGGCCTGCAGATGAAGCCGGTCGGCGCGCCGGGCGAGCTCTACCTCGCCGGAGCCGGCCTGGCCCGCTCCTACCTCGACCAGCCGGGCCGCACGGCGGAGCGCTTCGTGGCCGACCCCTTCGGCGGACCCGGCGACCGCATGTACCGCACTGGGGACGTCGCCCGCTGGCGCGCCGACGGCGTGCTGGAGTTCCTCGAGCGCGTCGACGACCAGGTCAAGGTCCGCGGGTTCCGGGTGGAGCTCGGTGAGATCGAGGCCCGGCTCGGCGAGCGCGACGACGTCCGCGCCGCCGCCGTGGTCGTCCGCGAGAGCGACGGCGTGCAGCAGCTGGTGGCCTACGTCGCCGGCGACCCCGCGTCGCTGACCCCGGCCGCCCTGCGCGAGACCGTCGCGGCCGCGGTGCCGGCGTACATGGTGCCGGCGCTCTACGTCGTGCTGCCCGAGATGCCGCTGACGCCCAACGGCAAGCTGGACCGCGAGGCCCTGCCCGTCCCCACCGGCGAGGAGACGGCGGCCGGCGCGGGCCGCGACCCGCAGACCCCGCAGGAGCGGCTGCTGGCCGGTCTCTTCGCCGAGACCCTCGGACTGCCGAAGGTCGGCGTGGACGACGACTTCTTCGACCTCGGCGGGCACTCGCTGCTCGCGACCCGCCTGGTCAGCCGCATCCGCAGCGCCGCGGGCGCCGAGCTGCCCATCCGCGCGCTCTTCGACCACCCGACCGTCGCCGGGCTCGCCCGGCAGCTCGTCGGGGCGCCGCAGAGCCGCACCGAGCTGCGCCCGATGCCGCGGCCCGAGGAGCTGCCCCTGTCCTTCGCCCAGCGGCGGCTGTGGTTCCTCAACCGGCTCGAGCCGGGCAGCGCGGCCTACAACATCCCTGCTGTGCTCCGGCTGAGCGGCGAGCTCGACGCGGCGGCGCTCGAGCACGCGGTGCAGGACCTGGTGGCGCGTCACG
Source organism: Nocardioides sp. P86 (assembly GCF_023712465.1). NCBI lineage: Bacteria > Bacillati > Actinomycetota > Actinomycetes > Propionibacteriales > Nocardioidaceae > Nocardioides > Nocardioides sp. P86. The sequence goes on from NZ_JAMAYE010000001.1 coordinate 930,771, forward strand.
AGACCCTGCGCACCACCTTCCCCGAGATCGACGGCGAGCCCCGCCAGGTCGTGGCGGACCCCGCGGACGTCGACCTCGAGGTGGCGTACGACGACCTCCGCGACGCCCCGGCCGAGGGCCCCGGCTGCGCCGACGACGTGCAGCGCCGCGAGATCGCCCGCGGCTTCGACCTCACCCGGGAGCTGCCGCTGCGGGTGCGTCTGATCAGGCTGGGCGAGGACGAGCACCTCCTCTCGCTCGTGCTGCACCACGTCGCCGGCGACGGCTGGTCCCTCGGCCCGCTCGCCGCCGACCTGGCGGTGGCCTACGCCGCCCGGGTCGACAACGGCGTCCCGCCGGACTGGTCGCCCCTCCCGGTGCAGTACGCCGACTACACGCTGTGGCAGCGCGAGCTGCTCGGCGCGGAGGACGACCCCGACAGCGAGATCGCCCGCCAGCTCGAGCACTGGAAGCGGCAACTGGCCGGTCTGCCCACCGAGATCGACCTGCCCCGCGACCGGACCCGGCCCCGCGAGCCCGCCGCGGCCCCGGCCGACGGCGCCGGGTCGCAGGTCGAGGTCCACCTCGACCCCGACCTGCGCGACGCGCTCGCCGCGGTCGCCCGCGCCCACGACGTCAGCCTCTTCATGGTCGTCGAGGCCGCGCTGGCCGCGCTCCTGGGACGCCTCGGCGCCGGCGAGGACGTCGCGATCGGCGTGCCGGTGGCCGGCCGCACCGACGAGGCCCTCGACAGCCTCGTCGGGTTCTTCGTCAACACCCTCGTCCTGCGCAACGACCTCTCGGGCGACCCGTCCTTCGACGAGCTCGTCGAGCGCGTGAAGTCGACCGCCCTGGACGCCTACGCCCACCAGGACGTGCCCTTCGAGCGGGTCGTCGAGGAGGTCTCCCCGGAGCGCTCGCTCACGCGCCACCCGCTCTTCCAGGTCATGCTGGCCTTCCAGAACAACGCACCGGTCGAGCTCGCGCTGCCCGGGCTCGACGTGACGGTCGACGCCGCGGCCGGGCCCGCCGGTGCCAAGTTCGACCTCTCGGTCGACCTCGGCGAGGTCGAGCGGCCCGACGGGCGCACCGCCATCGTCGGCGCCGTCGAGTACGACCCGGCGCTGTTCGACGCCGCCACGGTGCGCGACCTCGTGCTGCGCTTCGAGCGGCTGCTCGGCGCCGTCGCGAGCGACCCCGGCGCCCCTGTCGGGGCGGCCCCCCTGCTCGACGACGCCGAGCGCGCCGCCGTCCTCGGGGCCACCGACCGCCGCGACCACGCCCACCGCGCCACCGTCGTGGACGCCTTCGCCGACACCGTCGCCGCACGTCCCGACGACGTCGCGCTGCGCGTCGGCGACCTCGCCCTGGACTTCGCCGCGCTCGACGCCCGCTCGGCCCGCCTGGCCGCCGTGCTCGTCGGCGCCGGCCACGCCGGCGAGCGGGTCGGCGTCGCCCTCCCGCGCGGGGCCGACCTCGTCGTCGCGCTCCTCGCGGTGCTGCGCGCCGGTGCGGTCTACCTCCCGATCGACCTGGAGTACCCCCGCGCCCGCATCGAGCACATCGTCACCGACGCCCGACCACGCACCGTGCTCACCGACGGCGCCTCGGTCGGCCGGCTCCCCGAGGGCACCCCGACGCTGCTGCTCGACGACGAGGCGACCCGTCGCCGGCTCGCCGGGCCGCACGCCGGGGACGACCTCCCCCGGGTCGCGCCCGAGGACGCGGCGTACCTCACCTACACCTCGGGGTCGACCGGACGCCCGAAGGGCGTACTGGTCGACCACGGCGCCCTGGGCAACCTCCACGCCCACCACCGGCACACGCTCCACGACCCCACCGCCGGCCGGCTCGGCCGACGGGTCCGCATGGCGCACACCACCGCGGTGTCCTTCGACGCGGCCTGGGACCCGGTGCTGTGGATGATCTCGGGTCACGAGCTCCACCTCGTCGACGACGACACCCGTCGCGACCCCGGGGCCCTGGTCTCGCTGGTGCGCGAGGCGGGGATCGACGCGGTCGAGACCACGCCGTCCTACGTGCAGGCGCTGATGGCCGAGGGCCTCGGCGAGACCGGTCTCAGCCTCGCCCTGCTCGGCGGCGAGGCCGTCGGCTCCGCGCTGTGGCGCGAGCTGCGTGCCCACCCCACGGTTCGTGGCGTCAACCTCTACGGGCCCACCGAGGCCTGTGTCGACACCGTCGTCGCCGACCTCGCCGACCACCCGACCCCGGTGCTCGGCCTGCCCGTCGACGGCGTCGCCGCCCACGTGCTCGACTCCCGGCTGCGTCCCGTGCCGGCCGGCGTGCCCGGCGAGCTCTACCTCTCCGGAGCCGCGCTGGCCCGCGGCTACGCGGGCCGTGCGGCCCAGACCGCCGAGCGCTTCGTGGCCGACCCGCACGGCGCGCCCGGCTCACGGATGTACCGCACCGGTGACCTGGCCCGGCGCACGCGCGACGGCGTGCTGGAGTTCGTCGGCCGCGTCGACGACCAGGTGAAGGTCCGCGGCTTCCGCGTCGAGCTCGGTGAGATCGAGTCGGTGCTGCGGGAGCAGGACGGCGTCGCGGCCGCCGCGGTGGCCGTGCAGGACCACCCGGCCGGCGCCGGCCGTCTCGCGGCCTGGGTGGTGCCCACCACCGGCGACGAGGTCGACCTCGCCGTGGTGCGCGCGGGCGCCGCGGAGGCCCTGCCCGACTACATGGTGCCCACGGCCTGGGCGAGCCTGAAGGCACTGCCGCTGACCCCCAACGGCAAGCTCGACCGCGCCGCCCTGCCGGCTGCCGAGGCCACGGTCGCCGGCGGCCGCGAGGCCCGCACCGACGACGAGCGGACCCTTGCGCGGCTCTACGCCGAGGTCCTCGGGCTCGACGAGCCCGCCCCGGTCGACCACGGCTTCTTCGACCTCGGGGGCCACTCCCTGCTGGCGACGCGCCTGGTCAGCCGGGTGCGTGCGGAGCTGGGCGTCGAGCTCGGTGTGCGAGCCCTCTTCGAGTCGCCCACCGTGGAGCGTCTCGCCGAGCGGCTGCCCGGAGCCGCCCACGCCCGGCGTGCCGTCACCGCCGCACAGCGGCCCGCGCTCGTGCCGCTGTCGTGGGCGCAGCACCGGCTGTGGTTCCTCAACCGTCTCGAGGACTCGAGCGCGGCCTACCACATCCCGCTGGCCCTGCGGCTCAGCGGCGACCTCGACGAGGACGCGCTCGAGGCCGCCCTGCGCGACCTCGTCGCGCGCCACGAGGTCCTGCGCACGACGCTGCCCGAGACCGACGGCGAGCCGCACCAGCTGGTGCACGACGACGTCGACCTCGTGCTCGAGCGGCGCGCCGTCGCCGACGCCGATCTTGAGGACGCGCTGCGCCGCCGCGCCGAGGCGCCGTTCGACCTCGCCGTCGACCGTCCGCTGCGCGCCTCCCTGCTGACCCTCGCTCCTCAGGAGCACGTGCTGCTGCTGGTGGTGCACCACGTCGCCGCCGACGGGTGGTCCCTCGGTCCGCTGGGCCGCGACCTCGCCGAGGCCTACACCGCGCGCCGGGCCGGGCGCACCCCCGACCGGGCGCCGCTCGCCGTCCAGTACGCCGACCACGCCCTGTGGCAGCACGACGTCCTCGGCGGGACCGCCGAGGAGGGCAGCGAGCTGGCCGACCAGCTCGCGTGGTGGTCCGAGCGGCTCGCGGACCTGCCCGCCGAGCTGGACCTCCCCACCGACCGCCCGCGCCCGACGCACAGCAGCAACGAGGGCGGCGAGGTGAGGTTCGCGATCGGGGCCGACCTCCACCGCCGCCTCGTCGACCTCGCCCGCCGCCACGACGCCAGCGCCTTCATGCTGCTCCACGCCACGCTGGCGGCCCTGCTCACCCGGCAGGGCGCCGGTGAGGACGTGCCGCTCGGCACCCCGGTGGCCGGACGCGGCGACGAGGCCCTCGACGACCTCGTCGGGTTCTTCGTCAACACCCTCGTCCTGCGCACCGACACCGCCGGTGACCCCACCCTGCCCGAGCTGCTCGACCGCGTGCGGCGCTCCGACGTCGAGGCGTTCGCCCGCGCCGACCTGCCCTTCGAGCGGCTCGTCGAGGCGCTCGCGCCCGAGCGGTCCCTCTCGCGGCACCCGCTCTTCCAGGTGATGCTCACCGCCGAGGCGGAGACCCCCGGCGACCTGGGGCTGCCCGGGCTCGACTCCGAGGTGCTACCGGTGGCCGCGGGCTCGGCGAAGTTCGACCTGTCGTTCTCGGTGGCCGAGCACCACGCCGACGGCGCGCCCGCCGGCATCAGTGGCGTGCTCGAGCACGCCCTCGACCTCTACGACAAGGGCACGGCACAGGCGCTCGCCGACCGGTGGGTCCGCCTGCTCGAGCGGTGGCTCGACGCCCCCTCGACCCCGCTGTCGGCGGTGCCCCTGCTGACCGAGGTCGAGCGCGGGGCGGTGCTGCCCGACCTCGTGGACACGCGCGAGCCAGCGGCGGCGACCGTGCTCGAGACCTGGTCACGCACGGTCGAGGCGCTTCCCGACGAGACGGCCCTGGTCGCACCCGGTCCTGACGGTCCCGAGTCCCTCAGCTACGCCGAGGTGGCCGAGCTGGCCGACCGACTGGCCGGCTGGCTGGCTCGTCGTGGTGTCGGTCGTGGCGACGTCGCGGCTCTCGCGGTGCCCCGCTCCGTGGCCAGCGTCGTGGGTCTGCTCGGCATCCTGCGGTCGGGGGCGACCTACCTGCCCCTCGACCCCGGGCAGCCCGCCGGACGCACCGAGGCCGTCCTCCGGGCCGCCTCCCCCGCCGTGGTGCTGGACGCCGCGGATCTCGGCGCCGTGCTGACCGGCACCGACGCGGTGCCGGAGCTGCCGCAGCCCCCGGCCCTGCCCGAAGGTCCGCGACCCGGCGACGCGGCGTACGTGCTGTTCACGTCGGGGTCGACGGGCGAGCCCAAGGGCGTCGTCGTCGAGCACCGCTCGCTCGCAGCGCTCCTGGCGCACCACCGCGAGGCCCTCGTGGCGCCCGCCGCGCGCGAGGCAGGACGCCGGCTGCGGGTCGCGCACACCACCGCGGTCACCTTCGACGCCTCCTGGGACCCGGTGCTGTGGATGCTCTCGGGTCACGAGCTGCACCTGGTGGACGACGAGACCCGCGTCGACCCCGAGGCGCTGGTGGCGCTGGTCTCCGAGCGCGGGATCGACGTGCTCGAGACGACGCCGTCCTACGTCGCCGAGCTGCTGCGCCTGGGGCTCCCGGACCTCGCGGTCACCGCGCTGGGCGGCGAGGCCGTCGGCGAGGACCTCTGGACCGACCTCGCGACCCGACCCGGGCGAGCGGTCAACCTCTACGGACCGACCGAGTCGACCGTCGACGCGGTGGTGGCCGACCTGGCCACCACGGCGCACCCCGTCATCGGCAGCCCGGTCGCAGGCACCCGCGCCCTGGTGCTCGACGACCGGCTGGCGCCGGTCGCCCCCGGCGTGCACGGCGAGCTCTACCTCGCCGGGGCCGGGCTGGCCCGGGCCTACCTGGGTCGGGCGGACCTGACGGCGGAGCGGTTCGTCGCCGACCCCTACGGCCCTCCCGGCTCGCGGATGTACCGCACCGGCGATCGCGCCCGTTGGACCGCCCGCGGCGACCTCGCGTTCGCCGGGCGGGTCGACGAACAGGTGAAGGTGCGTGGCTTCCGGGTGGAGCCCGGCGAGGTCGACGCGGTGCTGGCCGCCGTCGACGGCGTCGCCCGCGCCGCGACCGTCGCCGTCACCGACGGCTCCGGGTCGACCGCGCTGGCGTCCTACCTGGTGGCCGAGCCGGGCGTCGGGCTCGACATCGACGTCGTGCGGACGGCCGCGGCGCAGCGGCTGCCCGCCTACATGCTGCCGGGCGCGATGGCGGTGCTCCCCGAGCTCCCGCTGACCGCCCACGGCAAGCTCGACCGTCGTGCCCTGCCCGAGCCCGAGACCGTGCGGGGCAGCAGCGGCACCCCGCCCCGCACACCGCGCGAGCGGGTGCTCGCCTCGCTCTTCGCCGAGGTGCTCGGGACGTCGGAGGTCGGGGTCGACGACAGCTTCTTCGCCCTGGGCGGGCACTCGCTGCTGGCCACGCGACTGGTGTCGCGGATCCGCAGCGCGACCGGTGAGGCGCTGCCCGTGCGGGCCCTCTTCGAGACCCCCACGGTGGCAGGACTCGCGGCCCGCCTCGACGGGGAGCCCGCCGCGGACGTCGCCGGCGCCGCGGGGCTGGAGCGGCTGCTCACCCTGCGCGCCGACGGCGACCGGGCTCCCCTGGTCGCGATCCATCCGGTCTCGGGCCTGGCCTGGCCCTACGCCGCACTCGCGCCGCACGTGGCCGACCGGCCGCTGCTGGGGCTCCAGGCCCCCGGGCTGAGCGCCGACGACCCGCTGCCCGACGACGTCGAGCAGCTCGTGGACGGCTACGTCACCGCGCTGCGCCGCGTGCGGCCCCACGGGCCCTACGCCCTGCTGGGGTGGTCGCTCGGCGGTGTCCTGGCCCACCGGGTCGCGGCCCGCCTGCTGGCCGAGGGCGAGGAGGTCGAGCACCTCGTGCTGCTGGACTCCTACCCCCACGCCGTGCCGTTCGCGGCCGACCCCGACGATCCCGAGCCAGCCCTGTCCGCCTACCGGGAGGCCCAGGGGGGCTCGGCCGACGCGCTGCTCGACCTGCTCGGGGCCGAGGGCGCGCAACGGCTGGCCGGTGCGGTCGGCGCGGTCGGCGCGGTGCTGCGCGAGGCCGGCGACCCGCCGAGCATCGACGTGCCGACCACGCTGGTGGCAGCGACGCCGGGCCCTGAGGGCACCCCCCTGGCCGACCAGTGGACGCCGTACGTCGGGTCACGACCCACCGAGCATCGGGTCCCCCACGCCCACTTCGACCTCCTGGACCCCACGGCGCTGGTCGACGTGGGCCCTGTGGTCGGCAACACGCTCGCGGGACCACACCGGTGACGGCGCGGCCGCGAACCACCACGGTGCCCCGGCGACCCCGCGGCCACGACCACCCCACGCACCACCCGCACCCCCGAGGAGGAGCGAGATGACCAATCCGTTCGAGGACACCGACGCCCGCTACCACGTGCTCGTCAACGACGAGGGCCAGTACTCGCTGTGGCCCGTCTTCGTCGAGGTCCCCCAGGGCTGGCGCGCCGTGCTCGAGGACGCCACCCGCTCCGACGCCGTGGCCTGGGTAGAGGACAACTGGGACGACCCCACCACGCTGGGGGTCGCGGTCGGTGGCTGAGCATCGCGCCGCCCCCCTGCGTCCCGCCCTGCGCGCCACCGGCCTGAGGAAGCGCTTCGGCGACCACCAGGTCCTCGACGGCGTCGACCTGGAGGTCGCCCCCGGCTCCGTGCACGCGCTGCTGGGCCCCAACGGAGCCGGCAAGACCACGACCGTCCGGATCGTCTGCGGGCTGCTGCGCGCTGACGAGGGCCGCGCCGAGATCGCCGGCCACGACGTCGTCGCCCACAGCCGCGCCGCGCGCGGCGCGCTGGGCTTGTCGGGCCAGTACGCCGCCGTCGACGAGCACCTCACCGGCTTCGAGAACCTGCACCTGCTCGGCCGCCTCTACGGCATGCCGCGCCGCCGGGCCGCGGAGCGCGCCGAGGAGCTGCTCGACCGGTTCCGGCTCGACGACGTGGCCGGTCGCCGAGCGGGTCTCTACTCCGGAGGAATGCGCCGCCGTCTCGACCTCGCCGGCGCGCTCGTGGCGCGACCCCAGGTGGTCGTGCTCGACGAGCCGACCACCGGCCTGGACCCCCGCAGCCGCCTGGACATGTGGGCCGTGATCGAGGACCTCCTCCTCGACGGCGTCGCCGTGCTGCTGACCACGCAGTACCTCGAGGAGGCCGACCGCCTCGCCGACCTGATCACCGTCATCGACCGCGGCGTCGTGATCGCCCGGGGCAGCGCCGAGGAGCTCAAGGAGCGCGTGCAGGGCGCGACCCTCGCCTTGCAGGTACGCGACGGCGCAGGCCTCGCCCACGCCGCCCGCGCCCTCGGGGCCGTCGGGCTGGGCGAGCCGTGGGTCGACCACCGCACCGGTCGGGCCAGCATCGCCACCGACCGGGGACCCGAGGTCATGGCCGAGCTGCTCGCGCACCTCGCGCGCGTCGAGGTCGAGCTGGTCGACCTCGGTCTGCACCGCAGCTCCCTCGACGACGTCTTCCTCGCCCTCACCGGGCACGGCGCCGAGACCACCACGGACGGAGACCCCGTATGAGCACCCGCACCGAGACCCGCACCGACGTGACGTCGGAGGCCACGCTGCTCGCCGCCGGGGCCGAGACGCTGCGCAACGGCTTCGTGCTGACCGGTCGCAACATGCGCCACGTGGCCCGCATCCCCGGCCGCATCACCACGGGGCTGGTGCAGCCGGTCATGTTCGTGGTGCTCTTCGCCTTCGTCTTCGGTGGCAGCCTCGGGGGCGAGGACTACCGCCGGTTCCTCATGGCCGGCATCTTCGCCCAGAGCATGGTCTTCAACGCCTCCTTCACGACCGTCGGCCTGGCCAACGATCTCCAGAAGGGCATCGTCGAGCGGTTCCGGTCGCTGCCGATGTCGCCCCTGGCGGTGATCCTGGGCCGCACCACCTCCGACATGGTGGTCGGCGTCGCCACCCTCGTGGTCACCGCACTGTGCGGCCTGGCCGTCGGCTGGCGCGTCGAAGGCTCGGCGGCCGACGCCGCGCTCGCCTTCCTCGTGCTGGTGCTCTTCGGCTTCGCGATGTCCTGGGTCGGCGCCACGGTAGGTGTCTTCGCCCGCACCGTCGAGGTCGCCCAGAGCGCAGGCCTGATCTGGCTCTTCCCGCTCTCGCTCATCTCCACCGCCTTCGTGTCGGCCGAGAACATGCCCACCCCGCTGCGCGAGTTCGCCGCGTGGAACCCCGTCTCCGCCGTCGCCACCTCGGTGCGCGACCTGCTGGGCAATCCCACGCCGGCCACGCTGCCCCAGCCCGACACCTGGTCCCTGCAGCACCCGACGCTCTACGCCGTGCTGTCGTCGCTGGCGGTGCTGGCGGTGTTCATGCCGCTGGTGCTGGCCCGCTACAAGCGACTGACGCGGGGGTGATCGCATCGCCCCGTGACGCAGGGAGCGGCGCCGGGACCACCGACGGGATCGACGGGATCGACGGGATCGCCGTCAGGCTCGCCCCGGCGGGCACGTCGCCGTACGCCCTGCTGGGCGCGCTCGGCGCCGGGCGGGTGACCCGTCGCCCCGGCCGGGCCCCGGCGGCCGAGCACGGCCACGTCAGCGTCTCGCGCACCGACGGGCTCGTGGCGGTCGCCCTCTCCTCGAGACCGGTGGGCATCGACGTCGAGCGGGTGCGCCCGCTGCCCGATCTCGAGCAAGTCGTGCGCGACCACCTCGGCGCCGCCGATGCCGCAGCCGTGCGCGGCGCCGACGACCCGGTCGGGGCCTTCTACGACGTGTGGACGCGCCTGGAGGCGCTGCTGAAGGCCGAGGGCGTCGGGATCCTCGACGGTCTCGACCCGGCCCCCGCCGTGCGCGCGCGGTGGCGGGTCACCCCGCTCGACGCCGGGCCCGGCCACCGCGCATCCCTGGCGCACCCCGCCGACCGGTCCGCGGCGGGACCCGGCACGTAACACGACGCTTACGCGTGGCGCCGCGGATCGTCTTCCGCGCGAAACCACCCGGCAACACCGCGGGCGTTGGCTTCTCGCCATGACCCGCACCGCCCACCGCGACGCCCACCGGCACATCGGCCAGCTCCCGGCGTACGGCTTCTACGGCGGCCCACCGATCAGTCCCGACACCACGGCGCTGGAGACCGTGGCCGAGCTCGTCGCGACCCTCGACGCCGAGGGCACGGAGCGGGCGCTGGTGCTGCCCAACTACGGCGTGCCGGACCCCGCGGTGGCCTTCGGGCTCAACCACCTCGCCCTCGAGGCGGCGCAGCGCGACGACCGCGTGCGCTGCGGCCTGTGGGTGAGCCCGCAGCAGAGCGACGCGGCGCGCAACGACGAGGCTCTCGCCCTGGCCCGCGAGGACGGCGTGGTCGCGCTCAAGACCAGCTTCCTGCTGGGCGGGGCGCCCGACGCCCCCGACTGCGCCGAGCAGCTCGACCGGATGTTCACCACCGCCGCCGAGCTCGACCTCGTCGTGCACGTGCACACCTCGCCGGGTGCCGCCTCCGACGTCGACCGGATCAGCCGTCTCGTGGAGACCTACGGCGACGCCACGAAGATCCACCTCGTGCACCTGGGCGGGGGCATGAGCGGCCACCTCAAGCTCGTCGGCGGCCTCTTCTTCGACTGGATCGAGGCCGGCAAGCAGGTCTACACCGACACCAGCTGGGCCATCGGCTTCGCGCCGGCCTGGCTGGCCCAGGAGATCGAGCGCCGCGGCGTGGGCCACGACCGGGTCCTCTTCGCCACCGACGCCCCCTGGGGCGACTTCGCCGGTGAGCACGCCCGCCTGGCCGCGGCGGCCGGCGACGGCGCGCTCGCCGACGCCTTCTTCCACGCCAACTTCGACGCCCTCTACGGCACCTGAGACCCCACGGCACCACCCGCACCACCACCACGCACCACCCCAGCCCCGCACCCCAACCGAGGAGCCGCACATGTCCGTGTTCGACGACGAGATCCTGGCCGCGATGGAGAAGTCCCGCTCGGAGATCCCCCACCCCAGCCAGGAGAAGGGCACCAACCTCTACGGCTCGACCAAGCTCTTCCCCGACTACCAGGCCAGCGAGGGACAGTCCTGGCTCACCCTGGTGCACGGCATCCCCCACGAGTCGTCGGTGTCGTTCGTGGCGGTCCTCCAGACCACCCGCGCGCTGCGCAAGGGCTTCGACGCCACCCTCTACTTCTACGGCCCCGGCGCCCTGGCCTGCGCCGACACCCGCGGCTTCCCCACCACCGGCGACGTCGCCTTCCCCGGCAACCAGAACATGAACGACGCCATCAAGACCTTCATCGCCGAGGGCGGCACGGTGCTGTGCTGCCGCTTCGGGATGGCCCTGCACGGCCAGCGCGAGGAGGACCTCATCGAGGGCGTGATCCCCTGCCACCCGCTCGACGTGCAGGACGCCGTCATCCACTTCGCCAACAAGGGCGCCATCATCAACTCCGTCTACAACCTCTGAGCGGCTGACGTCATGACGGCCGACACCCGCGTGGACGTGGCGATCCTGGGCATCCGCCTCGCCGACCCGTCCGACGCCCCGGTCGCGCGCCGCGCGGGCGCCGGCCCCAGCGACGACGGGCACCTGCTCCTCGACGGTGTGGGGGCGGCGGTGCCGCTCAACCCGCGCAGCCCCTACACCGTGAGCGGCGGCAAGCTGCTCCTCGACGGCGCCGACACCGGCATGGGCGTCGAGGCGGTGGCCCGCCCCCGCTTCTACGACCTCCGGACCGCCGACGGCGTCCCCTACGAGCAGATCGCGCGGCTGCACTCCAGCAACGTGCTGGCCACGACCGTCGTCCAGACCTGCGTGCGGTACGCCGAGGCCGAGCGCTGCCGCTTCTGCGCGATCGAGGAGTCGCTGCGCGCCGGCGCGACGGTCGCGGTCAAGACGCCCGCGCAGATCGCCGAGGTGGCCCGCGCCGCCCACGACCTCGACGGCATCACCCAGCTCGTGATGACCACCGGCACCAGCAACGGTCGCGACCGCGGGGCCACCCACCTGGCCCGCTGCGTGCGGGCGGTGCGCGAGGTGCTGCCCGACCTGCCGATCCAGGTGCAGTGCGAGCCGCCGGGCGACCTGGCCTCGCTCCAGGAGCTCCACGACGCCGGCGCCCGCTCCATCGGCATCCACGTGGAGTCCCTCGACGAGGCCGCCCGCCTCGCCTGGATGCCCGGCAAGGGCTCGGTGCCGCTCGCCGACTACCGCGCCGCCTGGGCCGAGGCCGTGCGCGTCTTCGGGTGGAACCAGGTCTCGACCTACCTCCTCGTCGGCCTCGGCGAGGACCCCGACGAGCTCGTCGCCGGGGCGGTGGAGCTCATCGAGATGGGCGTCTACCCCTTCGTCGTGCCCTTCCGACCGCTGGCGGGCACGCTGGCCGTCGACGTCGACGGAGCCGTCGCCCCGAGGCCCGCCGACGTCTACCGGGTCACCACCGAGGTCGCTGCCGCGCTGCGCGCCCACGGCATGCTGGGCTCCGACCAGGCGGCGGGCTGCGCGGCCTGCGGGGCCTGCTCGGCCCTCGGCTCCTGCTCCTCGGCTGAGGCCGCGTCATGACGGGCCTGGTCGACGAGGTGGTCCTCACCGGCGCCCGCCGGGCGGCTCCGAGCCTCGACGCCTTCGTCGTGGTGCGCGCCGGGGCCCGCGAGGTCGCGGCCTACCACGCGCTGCGCCGCCAGGTGTTCGTGCGCGAGCAGGGCCTCTTCGTCGGCTCCGACCGCGACGACGTCGACGACGACCCGCGCACCGTGGTGCTGGTCGCCGTCGCCACCCACCCCGACGCCGGCGGCGAGGTGCTGGGCGGCGTGCGGCTCCACCCGGCCACCGCCGGGCGCGACCTCGGCTGGTGGCGCGGCTCGCGGCTCGCGGTGGCCTCCGACGCCCGGCTGCTGCTGGGCGTGGGCGCCGCCCTGGTGCGCGCGGCCTGCGCCGCGGCCGAGGCCGCGGGCGCGCTGCGCTTCGACGCCACGGTGCAGGCGCAGAACGAGCCCCTCTTCCGCCGCCTCGGCTGGGTGCCGCGCGAGCGCACCCACCGGCACGGCCACCCCCACGTGGTCGTGGACTGGCCGATCGGGCGGGTGCAGCGGCTGGTCGACGCCACCAAGGCCGCCCTGGGCGGCCTGCTCGACGAGGTGTCGGCCGGGGTGCCGGCCGGATTCCTGGGCGACGACGGCGCGCCCGTGCCCGGATCCGACCTCGTCGCCGCCTGCGACGCCGTGCTCCCCTCCATGGTCGAGCGCGACCCGGAGTGGGCCGGCTGGTGCGCCGTGCTGGTCAACCTCAACGACCTCTCCGCCATGGGCGCCGCCCCCGTCGCGCTGCTCGACTCCCTCGGCGCCCGCGACGCCTCCTTCGCCCGCCGTGTGCTCCGCGGGCTCACCGACGCCGGCCGCGCCTGGGGCGTGCCGGTCGTCGGCGGGCACACCCAGCTCGGCGTGCCCGCCGCCCTGTCGGTGACGGCCCTGGGCCGCACCGCGCGCCCCGTCGCGGGTGGCGGCGCCGACCCGGGGCAGACGCTGCGGGTCACCGCCGACCTCGGCGGCGGCTGGCGACCGGGCTACACCGGGTCGCAGTGGGACTCCTCCAGCCACCGCACCGGCGCGCAGCTGCGGGCTCTGGCCGGGGTCGTGCCCGCGCTGCGGCCCACCGCGGCCAAGGACGTCAGCATGAGCGGCCTGGTCGGCACCACCGGCATGCTCGCCGAGGCCTCCGGCTGCCGGGCCGTGCTCGACGTCGCGGCCGTCCCGGCCCCCGAGGGGGCGGCGTACGGCGACTGGCTGACCTGCTTCCCCGGCTTCGCCATGGTCACCGCCGAGGCGGCACCGGCCCGCGCGGCGCTGCCCCCCTTCGTCACCTCCGCCGCCTGCGGCGAGCTCACCTCCGGCGCGGGCGTCGGCCTGCGCTGGCCCGACGGCGTCGTCACCGACGCCGTCACCTCCACCGTCACCGGAATGGGGTCCTCCCGATGAGCACCACACCCACCACGCCCGGCACGCCCGGCACGCTCACCGTCGGGGCCGTCAGCGCAGGCTTCGGGCGCGACCTCGACGACAACCTGCGCCAGGTCGGCGACCTGGTGGCGCGGGCCCGCGAGCGCGGCACGTCGCTGCTGGCGCTGCCCGAGGCCTGCCTGGGCGGCTACCTGTCGGTGCTCGGCTCGGGACGCGACGGCACGCACCCCGACGCCCCCGACTCGCTCCCACCCGTGCTCGAGGCCGACGGACCCGAGCTGCGCCGCGTGGCCGCGCTCGCCCGCGAGATGACGCTCGTGGTCGGCTTCTGCGAGTCCGACGGCGGCCGACGCTTCAACAGCGCCGCGATCGTCTCCGGCGAGGGGGTGCTCGGCGTGCACCGCAAGGTGCACCAGCCCCTCGGCGAGAGTCTCTACTACGAGGCCGGCGACGTCTTCCGCGCCGTCGACACCGCCGTCGGGCGACTCGGCGCCCTCATCTGCTACGACAAGGCCTTCCCCGAGGCGGCCCGCGGCCTGGCCCTCGACGGCGCCGAGACCGTCGTGTGCATCTCGGCCTGGCCGGCCTCGCGCACCGCCACGGCCGGCGACCTGGCCGACGACCGCTGGAAGCGGCGCTTCGACCTCTTCGACCAGGCCCGGGCGCTGGAGAACCAGGTCCTCTGGGTGGCCTCCAACCAGGCCGGCACCTTCGGGTCGCTGCGCTTCGTCGGCTCGGCCAAGGTCGTCGGACCCGGCGGCGACGTGCTCGCCGCCACCGGCACCACCGAGGGCGTCGCCTACGCCCGGGTCGACGTCGAGGAGCTGCTCGGCACCGCCCGGCGCGCGATGTTCCACCTGCGCGACCGGCGCCCCGACCTCTACGTCGAGCACGAGCGGGTCGCGGCGCATGCCTGAGATGACGGTCTCGGTGCGCTGGCCCGACGGCAGCCTCCAGGACTGCTGGTCGCCCTCGCTGGTCATGCACGACCACCTCGCCCCCGGCGCCCGCTACACCGTCGCCGACTTCGCCCACCGCGCCACGACCGCGCTCGCCGAGGCCGGCGAGCGGGTGCGGCAGCGCTACGGCTTCGCCTGCACCTCGGCCGCAGCCAGCGCCGAGCTGGTGCGGCGCCGAGCCGCCGTGCACCGCCCCGACGACCTCGTCGAGGTCGTGCGGATGTGGCCCCCGCTGCCCGCCGCCGCACCCACCAGCCCCACGACCCCGGAGCTCCCATGACCACCGTGCACACCACCGTCGCCGTCGTCGGCGGCGGCCAGGCCGGGCTCGCGACGAGCTGGTGCCTGACCCGCGACGGGATCGACCACGTCGTGCTCGAGGCCGCCACGGCCGCCCACGAGTGGGCCGACACCCGCTGGGACAACTTCACCCTGGTCACCCCCAACTGGCACTGCCGCCTGCCGGGCTACACCTACGACGGCCCCGACCCCGACGGGTTCATGACCCGCGACGAGGTCGTGGCCTGGCTCGGGGGCTACGCCGCCACCTTCGACCCGCCGCTGCGCGAGCACACACGGGTCACCGCCCTGCGCCAGGGCGAGGCCGGCGGCTTCGTGCTCGAGAGCACCGGCCCCGACGGGGAGACCACCTGGAGCGCGGAGCACGTGGTCGTGGCCACCGGGGGCTACCACGTGCCGATCGTGCCGCCCTGGGCCGCGGCGCTCGACCCGGGCCTCACCCAGCTGGAGTCGGCCCACTACAAGCGCGCGGCCGACCTGCCCGACGGCGGCGTGCTCGTCGTCGGCAGCGGCCAGTCCGGCACCCAGATCGCCGAGGACCTCCACCTCGAGGGCCGCCAGGTGCACCTCGCCCTCGGCGACGCCCCGCGGGTCGCGCGCACCTACCGCGGCCGCGACTGCATGACCTGGCTGGCCGACATGGGCCTCTACGACACCGCGGTCGCGCAGTACCCCGGAGGCCTCGCGGCCCGGGAGAAGACCAACCACTACGTCACGGGGCGCGACGGCGGCCGCGACCTCGACCTGCGCCTGCTGGCCTCGCAGGGCATGCGGCTCCACGGCCTGCTGGCCGGCGGCCGCGGCACACGCCTGGAGTTCCGCCCGACGCTGACCGCGGCGCTCGACGCCGCGGACGCGACCTACAACTCCATCTGCGCCGACATCGACCGCTGGATCGAGCGCGAGGGGATCGACGCCCCGCCGCCCTCGCGCTACTCCCCCGTGTGGACCCCCGACGCCGACCCGCTCGAGCTCGACCTGGCCGCGGCCGGCGTCACCAGCGTGGTGTGGGCCATCGGCTACCGCCCCGACTACCGGTGGGTCGGCGTCGGCGCCTTCGACGGCAGCGGGCGCCCCACCCACCACCGCGGTGTCACGGCGGTGCCGGGGCTGTCCTTCCTCGGCCTGCCCTGGCTGCACACGTGGGGCTCGGGGCGCTTCCTCGGGATCGCCCGCGACGCCGAGCACGTGACGGCCACCATCCGCGAGTCCGTGGGGGCACGGCCACAGGTGCGCCGGGTCTCCTAGTGCCGGTCACCATCGGTGCCGTCGCCGCGCACTTCGGGCGCGACCTCGACCGCGCGCTGGCCAAGGTCGAGGGCATCGTCGTCGACGCGCGGGCGGCCGGCTGCGACGTCGTCGTGCTGCCCGACGCCGCCCTCGGCGGCTACCTCGACGACCTGCGCACCCCCTCCGGCCCGCCGCCCGCGCTGCTCCCCGACTCCGAGGAGCTGCGGCGGGTGGCCCGGATCGCCGGCGACACGGTGGTCTGCCTGGGGTACGCCGAGGCCGCCGACGACGGCAGCGGACGCATCTACAACGCCGCGGTCTGCCTCACCGGCGACGGCGTGCTCGGCCACCACCGCAAGGTGCACCTTCCGGCCGGCGAGTCGCGCGTCTACGCCCCCGGCGACGCCTTCCGCGCCTTCGACACCTCGGTCGGTCGCCTCGGCCTGCTCATCGACTACGACAAGACCTTCCCCGAGGCGGCCCGCGCGATGGCGCTCGACGGCGCACGTGTCCTGGCCTGCCTCTCGGCCTGGCCCGCCTCGGTGACCGACCGCGCCGAGCGGCTCGTGCACGACCGGCAGGCCCGCCTCTTCGACCTCTACGACTGTGCCCGCGCCGCGGAGAACCAGGTGGTCTGGGCCTCCTCCAACCAGACCGGCTCCCTGGGCTCGCTGCGCTTCCTGGGTCAGGCCAAGGTGGTGGGCCCGGGCGGCGACGTGCTCGCGCGCACCTCGACCAAGGGCGGGCTGGCCGTCGCGACGGTCGACGTCGACGGCGAGGTCGCCCGGGCCCGCCGCACGCTGCACCACCTCGACGAGCTCAGCCGCTCGGCCTACGCCCCGGGGAGGCACCCGTGAGGATCGCCCTGCTCACCTACTCCACCAAGCCCCGCGGCGGGGTCGTGCACACCCTCGCGCTGGCCGAGGCGCTGGCGGGCCTCGACGGGCTCGACGTGCACCTGTGGACCCTCGGCCGCGGCGGTGACACCGCGTTCTTCCGCCCCGTCGACCCGGCGGTCACCGTGCACGCGGTGCCCTTCCCCGACCTCGGCGACGAGGTCGGCCCCCGCATCCTGCGCTCGATCGACACCCTCGACCGGGCCTTCGCCGCCGAGCGCCCCGCCTACGACGTGGTCCACGCCCAGGACTGCATCAGCGCCAACGCCGCCATGCGCTCGGGGCCGTGCGTGCGCACCGTGCACCACCTCGACACCTTCACCACCCCCGAGCTGGTCGCCTGCCACGAGCGCGCCGTGGTCGAGCCGGTCGCGCGCGTCTGCGTCTCGGCCGCCGTCGCCGCGGAAGTCGAGGCCGGCTGGGGCCTGCCGGCCACCGTCATCGCCAACGGCGTCGACGCCGCCCGCTTCGAGGCCGGCGGGCGCGACACCGAGGGCCGCGCCCGCTGGCGACGGCGGTGCGGTCGCTACGTCCTGGCCCTCGGCGGCATCGAGCCCCGCAAGGGCACCCTCGACCTGCTCGAGGCCTACGCCCTGGCCCGGCGCGAGGTGCCCGACCTGCGCTTCGTGCTCGCCGGCGGCGAGACCCTCTTCGACTACCGCGACTACCGCGCTGCCTTCGACCGCCGCGCGGCCGAGCTGGGCGTGGAGCCCGAGGTGCTCGGCGTGGTCGCCCACGACGCCCTGCCCTCCCTGGTCGCCGAGGCCGCCGCCCTGGGCTTCGTGTCCACCCAGGAGGGCTTCGGCCTCGCCCCGCTCGAGGCCCTCGCCGCCGGGGTGCCCGTCGTGGCGCGCGACCTGCCCGTGCTGCGGGAGGTGCTCGGCGACCACGTCGCGTACGCCGCCACACCGGACGCGATCGCCGCCGCCCTGCTCGACGCCCTCGCCGCCCCGCCCGACCCCGCCCGCGGCCGGGCCCACAGCCACGGCTTCACCTGGCGGCGCGCCGCCGCGGAGCACCTCGCCTTCTACCGCGCGCTGGGCTGAGCCGCTCAGCGGCGCCGGGCACGCACGACGGCGTCGTGCACCGCCACCTCGCGCCCGTCGGGCACGGTCACGGTGCGGCGCGACTCGGTGGCCGTGACCACCTCCCACCGCGCCGGGTCGAGCCGCGCCACGACGTCGGCGGCGCGCACCGAGGCCTCCGCCGGCGGTCCCCCCTCCTCGCCGTGCCCGTGCTGGTGACCCTCGTCGTGGAGGTGACCGACCAGCAGCAGCGTGCCGCCGGGGGCGACCCAGCTCGCGAGACGGTCGTAGAAGTGCAGCTGCGGGGTGGCCGGGTGGGCGTAGTGGGTGGTGACGAGGTCGAAGCGCTCCTCGGGCTCCCAGACCGACAGGTCGGCCTCGACCCACCGGACCCGGTCGGCGACCCCGGCCGCGGCGGCCCGCTCGGCGGCCCGGGCGAGCGCGTCGGCGGCGATGTCGGCGCCGGTCACCCGCCAGCCGGCGCCGGCCAGCCACACCGCCTCCACCCCGGCGCCGCAGCCGGCCTCGAGCGCCGCGCCGGGCTCGAGGTCGCGGGTCTCGGCCACGAGGTGGGGGTGGGGCTCGCCGGCGGCCATGGCCAGGGCACGGTCGCCGCGCCAGACGGCGTCCCAGTAGTCCTTGTCGAACGCGTGCGTCACGGGTCTCCCTCCGTGGCCGCCACCGCGGCGGCCGTGGCTCCCGACGATGACGGTCTGGACCGCGCCTGGCAATCTCTGTTGCCGAACGGCAAACTGGCCCGGTGACCGACCCCCGGGAGCAGGCCGACCGCACCCTCGACGCCGTGGGCCCGCGACTGCGTGCCCTGCGCCAGCGCCGCGGCCTCACCCTCGGTGAGCTCGCCGACGAGACCGGCGTCTCCACCAGCACGCTGTCGCGGCTCGAGTCGGGGCTGCGCCGCCCCACCCTCGAGCAGCTGCTGCCCCTGGCCCGCGCCCACGGGGTCACCCTCGACGAGCTCGTCGACGCACCGGCCACCGGCGACCCCCGGGTGCACCTGCGCCCGGTGGCCACCGGTGACGGCGGCAGCGTCATCGCACTGACCCGGCGCCCCGGCGGCATCCAGGCCTACAAGTTCGTGCTGCCCACCGGCCGCGACGACGCGCGCCCCACCCTGCGCACCCACGAGGGCCACGACTGGGCCTACGTGCTCGACGGCACGCTGCGCCTCGTGCTCGGCGAGCACGACCTGCGTCTGGGCCCCGGCGAGGCCGTCGAGTTCGACACCCGCACCCCGCACTGGTTCGGGGCGACCTCGGCCGGCCCGGTGGAGTTCCTCAGCCTCATCGGGCGCCAGGGCCAGCGCGCCCACCTGCGCGCGCCCTGAGCCGGGCGCGGGCTCAGGGCCGCAGGTCGTGGGCGGG
This sequence comes from Nocardioides sp. P86, assembly GCF_023712465.1. Lineage (NCBI taxonomy): Bacteria > Bacillati > Actinomycetota > Actinomycetes > Propionibacteriales > Nocardioidaceae > Nocardioides > Nocardioides sp. P86. Next base: position 950,120 of record NZ_JAMAYE010000001.1, read on the forward strand.
CTCGATGCCGGAGTCGGGCAGCAGGTCGACCTCCTCCAGGGCGGCGCGCAGCTGCTCGGCGGCGTCGATGTTCAGCGGGCTGCTGACCCAGGCGGCGTAGGGCAGGTCGAGGAAGCGCTCCTCGCGCACCGCGGGCAGGTCGCGAGTGGCGGGGTTGGCGCGCAGCACGGCGACCTTCTGCTCGAAGCTCTGGCCGGGGTAGTCGACGAAGGCGATGTAGTCGGGCCGGGCGGCCGCCACCCGCTCCCAGGACACGGTGGTCCAGGTGTCGGCGACGTCCTCGGTGGCGTTGCGGGCACCGGCGGCGTCGATGACGCCCTGCGGCCCGCCGTAGGAGCCGCTGGTGAAGGGCGAGGTGGTGCCGCTGTCGAAGAGGAACACGGTGGGCGTCTCCTCGGCGCGCGGCGCCTGCCGCAGCCGGGCCAGGCGCTCCTCGACGTCGGCGACCCGGGCGGCCGCGTCGTCCTCGTGCCCGGTGAGGCGGCCCAGCGCGGTCAGGTCGGTGCTCAGCGCCGTCCAGGGGTCGACGACGCCGCGGCTCTCGCCGTCGCCCTGGCGGCAGGACTCGGTGAGGGTCCAGGCGGCGATGCCGCGCTCGGCCAGCCCGTCGGGGGTGAGACCGGCGTCCTCGTCCCACCCGTAGTTCCAGCCGGCGAGCATGAGGTCGGGGCGCTGGAGCAGGACGTTCTCGACGGTGGGCCGGTCCTCGCTGGCCACCGGGAGGTCGGCCACGACGTCCTCGCCATAGACCCGGGAGAGGGCCTCGGCGTCGTCCTGGAGCCCGCTGATGCCGGCGACGGCGTCGGCCGCACCCACGGCGAGCACCATCGCGATCATGCCGCCGTCGTAGACGTAGAGCCGCTCGGCCGGGTCGGGGTAGGCGCGCTCCTCCCCGCAGTTGTCGAGCACGAGCGAGGCGCCGGTCGCGCCCGGCGAGCCCGCCGCCGGGTCGGTCGCGGGGCCGGCACCGCACGACGTCGTCAGGGCGAGGACCGCCACGGCCGCGAGCGCGGAGACGGGGCGGACGGCCATGAGACGGACCGGGAGGGGACGGGCGAGGAGGGGACGGGCGAGGAGGGGACGGTGCACGGAGGACCTGCCTTCGGGAGGGAGGAGCGACGGGAGGGCGGTGGGAGGGTGGTGGGAGGGCGGTGGGCCGACGCGGCGGAGCCGGGTCAGCGCAGGTGGCGGCCGGGGCCGACGACGAGGTGGTGGCGACCCCGCGGGTCGCTGAGGTGGGCGGCGTCGACGCCGAAGACGCGGGTGACGACGTCGGGGGTGAGCACGTCGTGCGGCGCGCCCGCGGCGTGGACCCGGCCCTCGTGGAGCACCACCACCTGGTCGGCGTAGGCCGCGGCGAGCGCGAGGTCGTGCAGCGCGGTGAGCACGGTGCGCCCGGAGGCACTCAGCAGCGCGAGCAGCGCCACCTGGTGGCTGACGTCGAGGTGGTTGGTCGGCTCGTCGAGCACGAGCAGCTCGCAGTCCTGCACCAGGCCGCGGGCCAGGCAGACGCGGCGCCGCTCGCCACCCGAGAGCTGGGCGCAGGGCCGGTCGAGGGCGGCGTCGAGGCCGACCTCGGCGAGGGCGGCGCGGGCGTGGGTCCGGTCGCCGTCGCCGCGCGCCCACGGCCGGTGGTGGGGCAGGCGACCCAGCGCCACGAACTCCCCCGCGGTCATGTCGGCCGGCGGGCTCTCCTCCTGCGCCACGAACGCCACGACCTGCGCCCGGCGGCGCGCCGGCAGGTCGTGGACCTCGCGGTCGCCGACCAGCACCGCCCCGGTCTCGGGGCGCTGGAGGCCCGCCAGCGTGCGCAGCAGCGTCGTCTTGCCCGAGCCGTTGACGCCGAGCACGGCGGTGGTGGTGCCGGGTGCCAGGTCGAGGTCGACGCCGCGCAGCACGACGCGCCCACCGACCGCGCACGACAGCGCCCGGGCCGTCAGGGCCGGTGCGGGCCGGCCGCTCACGCCCCGCCCCCGAAGTGGTAGCGCCGGCGCCCGAGCAGCAGCAGGAAGACCGGCGCGCCCACGAGGCCGGTGACCACGCTCAGCGGGATCTCCTGCGGGCTCACGACGGTGCGGGCGACCACGTCGACCCACACCAGGAAGACCGCGCCACCGAGCGCGGCCACCGGGAGCATCGCCCGGTGGCCGCCGCCGACGACCAGGCGCGCCAGGTGGGGCACGACGAGGCCGACGAAGCCGATGCCCCCCGAGACCGCCACCAGCACCCCGACGAGGGCGGAGGTGAGGACGAAGAGCGCGATCCGCAGCGCGGCGACCGGCACCCCCACCGCGGCGGCGGTGTCGTCGCCGGTGGCCAGCGCGTCGAGCCAGCCGTGCACGCCGAGGACGAGCACCGCCGCCACCAGCACCGCCGCCACGGGCGCCACCAGCTGCGCCCAGGTCGCGCCCGCGAGCGAGCCGAGCAGCCAGAAGAGCACCGACTCGGTGGCGCGCGGCTCGTCGCCGAGGAAGACCATGAGGCTGGAGACCGACGAGAAGGCCGACGACATCACCACCCCGGTCAGCACCAGCCGCAGCGGGGTCAGGCCGCCCTGGGCCAGCGAGACCCCGAAGACGAGCACCGCCGCGCCGAGCGCCCCGAGCAGGGCGCCCACCGACAGCGCCCACGCCCCGAGCGCGGCGAGCGCGCCGAAGGCGATGACCGCCGTCGCCCCGACGCCGGCACCCGCCGAGACCCCGAGCAGGTAGGGATCGGCCAGCGGGTTGCGCACCAGGGTCTGCATCGCCGTGCCGGCCAGCGCGAGCCCGGCGCCGACCACCGCCGCCATCAGCACGCGCGGGGCGCGCAGCTCCCAGACGATGACGTCGAGCACCGGGTCGGGGCCCGGGCGCCCGTGCAGCACGCGCTCGCGCACCACGTCGACGACGCCACCCACCGGCAGCCGCTCCGAGCCCAGCGCGAGGGCCACCACGAGCGAGACGAGCAGGGCCGCCAGCAGGCCCAGGTGCAGCGCGAGCCGCGGGCCGCGTCGTACGCCGGGCGGGGGCGGGTCGGCGGCGCGCGCGGGCGCGGTCGACGGGGCGGGACGGGTCACGGCCACAGGGGTCTCGCATCTGTCGGGGACCCGAGTCGCGCGGGCCGGCATCGGTCAGGCGAGCCAGCCGGTCTTCGGACTCGAGTTCGTCCCGGTGGGACACCTTCCCAGGCCACGGGCCCAGTGGTGCGTCGTCCCACCAGTCACTCTCACCGCTGCGCGTCAGCTCCGGATTCTCACCGGATTCCCGCACATCGTCAGATGTGTTCTGGCTCGCGGCGAAGTTAGCACGCCGCGGTCGCCCCCGGCGCCGCGCTCACCGGGCCCGGGCGGTCGAGGCCGCGGCGGTGCAGACGGTGTAGCCGAGCTCCCGGGCGGCCGCCTCGACCCGTGCGCGGGTGGGGGCGCTGACCCGGGGCGAGCCGGCGAGGGCGCGCGAGACCGTGGCGGGCGAGACCCCCGCGCGGGCCGCGACGTCGGCCATCGTGGCCGCCGCGGGGCCGGAGCCGCGACCCGCTCCGTGCGCCAGGTCGGCGGCCGGGGCGAAGCGCTCGTAGCCCACCCGTCGGGCGACGGCGCGCACGTGGTCGCGGGTCGCGGCGCCGACGCCGGGGGCGTCGTTGAGCGCCCGGGAGACCGAGGCCACCGAGACCCGCGCCTCCCGGGCCACGTCGACCACGGTGACCCGCGCGGGCACGGCTCAGGCCCGGCCGGGGGTGGGGCCGCCGAGGAGCTTGGCCAGCCACTCCAGCTGGGCCGCCTCCTGGTGGAACTGCCCTCCCTCGTGGTCGTTCCACGGGTAGACGACCAGCTCGCTGGGCCCGCCGTAGGTGTTGCGCGCCGCGTGCACGGTGGAGGGCGGGCAGACGGTGTCCATCAGCGCCACCGACATCAGCGCGGGCGCGGTGGCGCGGCGCCCCAGCACCGCGGCGTCGAAGTGGGCCAGCGTGGCGAAGGCGCGGTCGGCGGCGTCGCGGTGGGAGGCGAGGAACGCCGCCACCTCGAGGTAGGGGCCGGCCGAGGCGATGGCCACCCCGCGCGGCATGTCGCACAGGAAGGGCACGTCGGCGAGCACGCCGGCCAGCCCGTCGTGCAGGCCCGAGACGGCCAGGGCGATGCCGCCGCCCTGGCTGACGCCGGCGACGACGACCCGGTCGCGGTCGACGCCCGGCAGCGCGACGCCGGCGTCGACCGCCAGCACCGCGTCGGTGAGGAGCCGGCGGTAGTAGTGCCGGGCCGGGTCCTCCAGGCCGCGCGTCATGAAGCCCCCGAGGTACGACGGTCCGTGCCCGTGGGGGTCCGGGGTGTCGCCGACCCAGCCGCCGCCGGAGCCCTGGCCGCGGCTGTCGACGTCGAGGGTGGCGTAGCCCGCCAGCGTCCAGTGCGGCACCTGGTGGGGCAGGCCGCGGCCGCCGGTGTAGCCCTGGTAGCGGATGACCAGCGGGAGGTCGCCGCCCACCCCGGCGGGGCGGCGGTACCACGCCCGCACGGGCTCGCCGTCGTAGCCGCTGAGGGTCACGTCGCTCACCTCGACCAGGGGCAGGCGGGCGTCGACGGGCTCGACCCGGGGAGCGCGGGCGCGCGCGCGGGAGGCCTGGAGGGTCTCCTCCCAGAAGGCGGCGAGGCCGGTGGGCTCGGTGACGCTGCCGCGGTAGGCGGCGAGCTCGGCGGCGGGAAGGTCGTACTGGGGCACGGTGGTCCTCGAGGGGTCGGGAACGGGCGTGGACGGGCGTGGACGGGAGGGGCGCGAGGCGGCGGGCGGTCAGCCCTTGACGGCGCCCTGGAGCAGCGCGCGGGAGAACTGGCGCTGGAAGAGCACGAAGACCGCGACGGTGGGCGCCAGGATGAGCAGCGAGCCGGCGGAGAGCAGCGCGATGTCGGTGCCGTACTGGCCCTGGAAGGCGCCGAGCGCGCCGGCCATCGTGCGCTTGCTGGGGTCGCTGACCAGGACGATGGCGAGGATGAACTGGTTCCAGGTCCACAGGAAGAGCAGGATCGCCAGCGACGACAGCGCCGGCACGGCCAGCGGCAGGTGGATGTGGCGGAAGGTGCGCCAGGCCCCGGCGCCGTCGACGTAGGCCGCCTCGGAGAGCTCGACCGGCACGGTGAGGAAGTGCGCCCGCATCCAGAAGACCGCGAAGGGCATGTAGAGCGCGATGAGCGGCAGCACGAGCGCGGCGCGGGTGTTGAGCAGCCCGAGCGCCTCGATCTGGTAGTAGAGCGGCGTGATGAGCGACTCGAACGGGATGGTGAGCCCGAGCACGAAGAGCAGGAAGATCCACGACGCGCCGGGCACCTTGAGCGAGGCCAGCCCGTAGCCGGCCACGCTGGCCAGCACGAGCGCGGCGGGCACGACGCCGGCCACGATGAGCATGCTCGAGACCAGCAGCGGGGTGAGGTCGGCGACGCGGTAGGCGTCGACGAAGTTGTGCCACTGCGGGTCGGCGGGCCAGCTGAGCCCGGTGGGGATGCTGCCCTGCGGCTGGAGCGCGGTCAGCAGCAGGCTGGCGAAGGGCACGAGGGTCAGCACCATGAAGACGACGAGGAGGCCTCGTCCGGCGAGGTCGGCGCGGCGGGTCGCGGTCACTGGTCGGCCCTCTGGGTCAGTCGCTGGACGGGCACGATGGTGACGAGCACCAGCACCATGAGCACGACGGCCATGGCCGAGGCCTGGCCGATCTCGCGCTCGGTGAAGGCGAGGCGGTAGATCTCCACGCCGGGCACCATCGTGGAGCGGCCGGGGCCGCCCTGGGTCGAGATGTAGATGATGTCGAAGCTGGCCAGCGCCGCGATCATGGTGACCGTGACGCAGACGCCCAGCTCGCGGCGCAGACCGGGCAGGGTGACGTGGCGCAGCTCGCTGAGCCGCCCTGCCCCGTCGATGCGGGCCGCCTCGTAGAGCGAGGGGTCGATCTTGCTGATGCCGGTGAGCAGCAGCAGGGTGCACAGGCCGAGCATCACCCAGGAGCCGATGAGCCCCACCGCGGGCAGCGCGGTCTCGAAGTCGGCCAGCCAGGGCCGGGCGACGTCGCCGAGCCCGATCGCGCGCAGCACCTCGTTGGCGATGCCGTCGCTGGAGTAGACCCAGTCCCACACGATGCCGGCGGCCACCAGCGGGATGACCTGCGGGATGAAGAGCACGGTGCGCGAGACGGTCGCGAAGGGACCCGGTCGCAGCCCGTGCATCAGCGAGGCGGCGACCAGGCCGAGCACGACGGGCACGACGGTGAAGAACAGGATCAGCTCGAAGGCGTGCAGCAGCGTCTCGAGCTGGTCGGGGTCGGTGAGCACCCGGCGGTAGTTCTCCGCACCCACCCACGTGGCGGGGCCGATGCCGTTCCAGTCGTAGAGGGAGTACTGCACCGAGGTGCCGAGCGGGAAGAGCACGAAGTAGCCGTAGAAGACCAGGGCCGGCGCGACGAAGGCCAGGTGGCCCCACCGGCGCAGGCCGCCGGGGCGGGGACCGCGCCGGGGTGCGCGGCCCGTGGCGGCCGGGGAGGTCAGGGCCTCCCCAGCCGCCACGGGAGCTGCGGAGACGCTCACGACGACAGCTCGTCCTCGTAGGTCGCCTGGAGCGCCGGGGGGACGTCGGCGCCGCTGGTGCGCCCGTCGAGGAGCGACTGGAGCTCCGGGCGGATCGAGTTGGCGTAGATGCCGGAGGTGGCGTTGGCGATGAAGTCCACCAGCACCCCCGACTCCCCGATGGTCTGGGCGCCGGCGAGGGTCTGGGCGATCAGCGAGTCGGGGTCGACCTCGGGCAGCGGCAGCGAGGCGGGCCCGCCGGGGGCGGCGCCGCCCTGCTCGACGACGATCTCGCGGGCGGTCTCGTCGGTGTGCACCCAGTTCAGGAAGTAGGCCATCTCGTCGGCGTGCTCGGCCTTGGCCGGGATCGCGTAGGTGTTGGGGGCGCCCATCGCGACCGGGGCGTTGCCCTCCTCGACGGGGGGCATGAGGAAGAAGCCGACGTCCTCGCCCATGGAGGTGTCGAGGTTGGCCGACTCCCAGTCGCCGTTGAACATGAACAGGCCCTCGCCGTCGACGAAGCGGCCCATCATCGTGGTGTAGTCGAGGCTGTTGGCGTCGGAGGGGAAGTAGCCCTCCTCGGCCCAGCGCCCGACGTAGTCGGCCGCCTCGACGGCGGCCGGGGTGTCGATGGTGGCGCCGGGCTTCTGGTAGGTCCACGCGGCCACCTCGGCCGGGTCGCCCATCTGGTTCAGCAGGGCCTGGAACGGGAAGGCCACGCCGCCGATGTCGTTGAACTGCACGATCGGCTGCTCGCCGGCGGCCTTGGCCTCGGCCATGGCGTCCTCGAGCTCGTCGATGGTGGCCGGCGGCTCCTCGAGCCCGATCTCCTCGGCGATGCGGGTGTTGTAGTAGACGCCCGTCACCGAGTATCCCACGCCCATGGCGTAGAGCGAGCCGCTGCCGCGGGTGCCGTCGTCGTCGACCCGGAGCTGCTCGAGCTGCGACTCGGGGAACTCGTCCCAGCCGAAGGCGTCGTAGTAGGGGTCGAGGTCGAGCAGCAGCCCGTCCTTGGCCGCGTCGACGATCGTGGGCAGGCGGATGAGGTCGGGGGCGTCGTCGCTGGCCATGACGCGCGGGGCGTTCTCGGTCAGCGCGGCGAACTGGTCGCTGCGGATGTCGAAGGTGATGTTGGGGTGCTGGCGGGTGAACTCCTCGCTCAGCTCCTCGACCAGCGGGAAGCCGGTCTCGAGGTAGAGGTCCAGGGTCACGTCCTCGTCGGTGAGCTCGGTGCCCACCTCGCGGTCGGGGTCCTGGGTCGCGGTCTCGTTGCCCGACCCCGGCGCGCCGCAGCCGGCCACGGCCAGCACGGAGAGGGTCGCCACGAGGCCGGTGAGCCGGGCGGGGAAGCGGACGGTCGTCCTGGTCACGGGTGCTCCTTCGATCGGGGTGCCGCGGGTGGGACCCGAGTCCGCGACGGCGCCAACCTAAGTGGCGTCCGTCACGCGCGTCAACAACTTCTTGTAAAGCACTTTTCTAGAACGATCCAGTCGCTGTACGGGACCCTCGCTGGCCGCTCCGAGGACGCGGCGCCCCGTCACGGGGCGGCGGTGGAGGCGCGCTGCACCAGCGAGCAGTCGAGCACCGAGGTCTGGCGCTGCGGGGCGGCTGCCCCGGCGACGGCCGCCGCCATCGCCTGCAGCAGGAGGCGTACGGCGACCTCCCCGGACTCCTCGAAGGGCTGGTGCACCGTGGACAGGTCGGCGGCGTCGGCGACCGGCCCGTCGTCGAAGCCGAGCACGCTCACGTCGTCGGGCACCCGCAGCGCGAGCGCCCGCGCGGCCCGCACGACACCGAGCGCGAGGTCGTCGAAGTGGGCCATCACCGCCGTCGGCCGCCCGCCCGGTCCGCCGGCCAGCATCCCGGCCGCGACCTGCTCCGCGGCCGCCGCGGTGCCGAGGCAGGAGACCACCTCGAGGGTGGCCCCGGGCACCTCGGCGACCGCCTCGCGGAAGCCCCCGAGTCGGCGTCGCGCCTGCGACTCGTACTCCGCCTCCTGCCGCTCCAGCACGTAGCCGAGCCGGCGGTGGCCGAGGTCGAGCAGGTGCTGCGCGGCGGTGCGACCGGCGCCGAAGTCGTCGATGGTCACCACGCTGAAGGCGCCGCTGTCGGCGTCGACCACGACCACCGGCACCCCGTGGGCCAGCAGCCGCTCCTCGACCACCTGCTCGATCGAGGAGCCCATGACGATCAGGCCGTCGACCGCACCGCGCACGGGGATGCTCGCCAGCAGCGGTGTCGCGGCCGTGGCCGCCGACTCGTGGTCGAAGACCCCGACCTCCAGCTGCTGGCCGGAGGCGCCGCGGAGGATCCCGGTGAGCCGCTGGAGGTAGGACGGGTAGGCGGTGAAGGGAGCGACGACCCCGATCCGCCCGACCCGCTTGCGGGCCAGGTGCGCCGCGCTCGACTTCGGCACGTAGCCCAGCTCGTCGGCGACGGCGAGGACGCGCTCGCGGGTGGGCCGCGCCACCCGCTCGGGCTTGTTGAGCACGTTGGACACCGTCGAGATGCTCACCGCGGCCTCGCGGGCGACGTCGTAGATCGTCGCGGCGCGACGGGGGGGCCCCGGCATGGGGGGAGGCTACACACCGCCGACCCCCCGGCGTGATCCAGATCATCCCGGCCGCGCGTGACGATCGCGCAGGTCGGTGCGACTACCTGGTGTTCGCATCCACGAACGACCCACCACGCCGAGGAGGAACCATCATGGGCATCGCTGACAAGGTCAAGAACGCCGCTGAGGATGCTCTCGGCAAGGCCAAGGAGGTCGTCGGGGACGTCACCGGCAACGACTCGCTGAAGGCGGAGGGCAAGGCCGACCAGACCAAGGCCTCGGCCAAGAAGACCGGCGAGGACGTCAAGGACGTCTTCAAGGGCTGACCCGGGCCCCAGGCCCCCGGGGGCCGGTCGACGACCGGCGCGCCGCGTGACGCTCCCCCGCACCGCACTCCTCACGCCCAGCAGGCGGCTCTCCCGCGACCGGTCCGCGTCGTGCGAGGGCCGCCTGTCGCGCCCCGGACCGCCGGGGCCCCACCCACCGACCGACCGACGCCACCGCGCGTCACGACCAGGAGGCACGACCCGATGTCCCGCTCGACCACCACCCCGGCCCGCCCGCGCACCACTCCCGCACCGGCGCCGCCGGCGCTGCCGGTGCGCCTGGCCGCCGAGACCGTCGGCACCTTCTGGCTCGTGCTGGCCGGTTGCGGCACCGCCGTCCTGGCCGGTGACGAGGTCGGCTACCTCGGCGTCGCGCTGGCCTTCGGCCTGGCCGTGCTGACGATGGCCTACGCCGTCGGCCACGTCTCGGGCGGCCACTTCAACCCCGCCGTCAGCCTCGGCCTCGCGGTCGCCCGCCGCTTCGCGTGGCGCGACGTGCCGGCCTACGTCGGCGCCCAATTGGTGGGGGCGAGCGTCGCGGGCGGCCTGCTCTACGTCATCGCCTCGGGCCGCGAGGGCTTCACCACCGCCGATGGCTTCGCCACCAACGGCTACGGCGACCTGTCGCCGGCCGGCTACACCCTGCTCGCCGCCGCGGTCACCGAGGTCGTGCTCACCGCCGTCTTCGTCTTCGTCATCCTCGGCGTCACCGACCGTCGCGCACCTTCCGGCTTCGGCCCCCTGGCCATCGGCCTCACCCTGACGCTGGTGCACCTGGTCTCGATCCCGGTGACCAACACCTCGGTCAACCCCGCCCGCACCCTGGGCGTGGCCTGGTTCGACACCGCCGCCCTCGGCCAGTCCTGGCTCTTCATCGTCGCGCCCCTCGTCGGAGCCGCGCTGGCCGGTCTCGCCTACGCCGGCGCCACCGGCGACCGCCACGCGGGGGTCGACATCGAGGGCGACACGCGGCACTGACCCGCCTCCGGCCCGACGCAGGCCCTCGATTTACGCTGTAAACCACCGACGAGACCGCAAGGACACCCGTGGACGACCTGCCCCACCTCCTCGACCGGCTGCGCGCGGAGCGCCGCGCCGACCCGGGCGCGGCGCACTGCTGGCAGGACCACCTCCAGCGGCTGGCCCACGACCTGCGCCGCGTCGCGCTGGCCCGCCCGGAGGCCTTCGCCACCCTGGCGACGGCCCCCGCGGCGGCGCCGGGGCTGCGCCCGCCGCTGGGCGACGTCGACTGGGTCGAGGAGGTGCTGGTCGTGCTCGTCGACGGCGGGTTCGACGACGCGGCCGCGGTGGCGGCGTACCGTGCGTTCGTGACCTGCGTGCTCGGCCACCTGCTGCTCGAGGCCTCGCTGCACGCAGGTGGCCCCGACTCCCCCGACTCCCCCGGGGTGCCCGGCGACCCCGCGGCCCGGGGTCGCCGGCCCGTGCTCGACCGCCTCGGCGCCAGCCTGGCCGAGGACCACGACGCCGACGAGTTCGACGACGCCCTCGAGGCCGTCCTGGCCCGGATGGAGGCCCTGCGTGCCGAGCACTGAGACCCGCCCCGAGCACACCGAGGACGAGGGCCTGGTCTCCCGGATCGACCGCTTCCAGCAGCGCCACAAGGCCGTGGGCCTGCCCCTGGCGGTGGTCTACAAGTACGTCGACGACGCGGGCGGCAGCCTGTCGGCGCAGATCACCTACTACGCCTTCGTCTCGCTCTTCCCGCTGCTGCTCCTGGCCTCGACGATCCTCGGCTTCGTGCTCGTCGGCCACCCCGACCTCCAGGAGCGCCTGCTCGACTCCGCGCTGGCGCAGCTGCCGGCGGTCGGTGACGACCTCCAGCGCCCCGAGGGCCTCGGCGGCGGCGTGACCGGCATCGTCGTCGGTCTCGGCGGCGCGCTCTACGGCGCGATGGGCGTGGGCCAGGCGGTGCAGAACGCCGTCAACAACGCCTGGACCGTGCCGCGCAACCAGCGCCCCAACCCCATCGCCGCCCGCGGCCGCAGCCTGGTGCTGCTCGGCGTGATCGGAGCCGACGTGCTCGCCACCACGGCCGTCGCCGGGATCGTGGGCGCGATCGACGTGCTCGGCCCGCTCTCGTCGGTGGCGATCCTCGTCGGCACCCTGCTCATCCACGCCGCCGCCTTCTCCTTCGTCTTCCGTTTCGCCACGACCCGTGAGCTGGAGCGGCGCGACGTGCTGCCCGGGGCCTGCGTGGCGGCAGTGGCCTGGCTCGGGCTCCAGTACGCCGGGGTCGCGCTGGTCGGCGCCTCGAGCGGTGGCGCCAGCGCCACCAACGGCGTCTTCGCCGTCGTGCTGGGTCTGCTCGGCTTCCTCTACCTCACCAGCGTGATGCTGGTGCTCTGCCTGGAGCTCAACGTCGTGCTCGTCGACCGCCTCCACCCGCGCACCCTGCTGACGCCCTTCACCGACAACGTCACCCTCACCGAGGGCGACGTGCGCTCCTACACCGACCTGGCCAAGGCCCAGCAGCTCAAGGGCTTCCAGCGCGTCGAGGTGGGCTTCGCCACCGAGCACCTGCCCGACGACCTCCCCGAGGACCTCGGCGACGACAGGTCCTCCGGGCCCGGCTAGGTTCCGGGGGCCACCCCACCGCCGCCCAGGAGGCCGACGTGACCGCACCCACCGCCGGGACCGCCTCGGTCGGCGAGACCGAGCGCCTGCGCGTGCAGCGGCGCACGATGCGCGTGGTCGTGACCGGCCAGGTGCTGGGCGGTGCCGGGCTGGCCGCGGGCGTCACGGTCGGGGCGCTGCTGGCCCAGCAGATGCTCGGCTCCGACGGTCTGGCCGGGCTGCCCGTCGCGCTCTTCACCCTCGGCTCGGCGCTCGCGGCGTACGTCGTGGGGCGCACCAGCCAGCGGCTCGGGCGCCGCGTCGGGCTCGCCGCGGGCTTCCTGGCCGGCGGCGCCGGAGCGGCGGGCATCGTCGTGGCCGCCGCCCTCGACAGCGTCGTGCTGCTGCTCCCGGCCCTGCTGGTCTACGGCGCCGGCACGGCCACCAACCTCCAGGCGAGGTACGCCGGCACCGACCTGGCCTCCCCCGCCGAGCGCGGCCGCGCGATCAGCACCGCGCTGGTGGCCACCACGGTCGGCGCCGTCGCTGGGCCCAACCTCGTCGGGCCGCTGGGCCGCCTCGCCGTCGGGCTCGGTCTGCCCGCCCTGGCCGGGCCGTTCCTGCTCGCCGCGGTGGCCTACTCCGCGGCCGGGGTCGTGCTGCTCGCCCTGCTGCGGCCCGACCCCTTGCTGCTCGCCCGCCGCCTCGACACCGCACCCGCACCGGCCGCGGCCGGTGCGCCGGTCTCCCCCGACACCCGGCCCGGCACCCGCCCCGGCACCCGACCCGGCGCCCACGTCGGGGCCACCGTCATGGTGCTCACTCAGGTCACGATGGTGGCGATCATGACGATGACGCCGGTGCACATGCGCGAGCACGGCCACGACCTGGCCGACGTCGGCCTCGTGATCAGCCTGCACATCGCCGCGATGTACCTGCCCTCCCCGCTCACCGGCCGGCTGGTCGACCGGTGGGGCCGCACGCCGGTGGCGGTGCTCGCCGGCGCGGTGCTGCTGGCCTCCGGGGTCACCGCGGCCCTCGCGCCCGGCGACTCGCTCGTGCTCACCACCCTGGCCCTGGTGCTGCTCGGCCTGGGCTGGAACCTCGGCCTCATCGCCGGCACGGCCCTCGTGGTCGACGCCACCGAGCCGGCCACCCGGCCGCGCGTGCAGGGCAGCATCGACGTGCTGGTCGCCCTGGCCGGTGCCACCGGCGGCGTGCTGTCGGGCCTGGTGGTCGGCGCCAGCAGCTTCGCGACGCTCTCGCTGGGCGGCGGGCTGCTCGCCCTCGCCCTGCTTCCGGCGCTGCGCCGGGCCACCCCGCGACGGGCCTAGAGGGTCACGTCGCAGTAGTCGCCGGGACCGACCGGGTCGTGCCACGGCAGGCAGTAGGACCGGTCGGCGACCCAGCCGGTGCCCGCGAGCACCAGCACCGCCACGAGCGGCACCGCCGCGGCCAGGGCCAGGTGGGTGGCCGGGCGCAGCCGGCGTACGACGGGGCCGGCGCAGAGCGCGGCCGCCACCAGGAGCAGCGCCCCCTGGAGCAGCCAGCCGACGACGAGCACGGCGTCGGTCAGACCGCACGACGGCGTCGTCGACGTGCACGCGGTCATGACACCGAATCCGAGCAGCGCCGACCCGGCCGTGGCCAGCCCGAGCGTGATCAGCAGCCCGAACACCTGGAGGGCGGTGCGCAGCAGGATGAAGGAGTAGCTCATCGCCCCAGCCTCGGGGGCGCCGCACCCCGGCGCCTGAGCACGCGGGCTCGTCCGACCCCACCCGGATTAGGTCGGCTCGGGGAGGATGGGGCCATGCCCGAACTCCCCCGCAAGGCAGCAGCGCGCACGGCCCGCCTCGCGGCCCTGCCGCTGGGATACGCCGGCCGCAGCGCGCTCGGCTTCGGCAAGCGGATCGGCGGCAAGCCCGCCGAGACCGTCATGTCCGACATCCAGCAGCGCACGGCCGAGCAGGTCTTCCGCACCCTGGGCGAGCTCAAGGGCGGGGCCATGAAGTTCGGCCAGGCGCTCTCGGTGCTCGAGGCCGCCCTGCCCGAGGAGCTCGCCGGTCCCTACCGCGCCGAGCTGACCAAGCTCCAGGACTCCGCACCCCCCATGCCGACCCAGACCGTGCGCGACACCATCGCCTCCGACCTCGGCCCGACCTGGCGCAGCCAGCTGACCTGGCTCGACGGCGGCCCGACGGCGGCCGCCTCGATCGGCCAGGTGCACAAGGGCCGGTGGCACGACGGGCGCGACGTCGCGGTGAAGGTGCAGTACCCCGGCGCCGGCGACGCCCTGCGCTCCGACCTCAAGCAGCTCTCCCGCCTGGCCCGCACCATCGGGCCGATGGTGCCCGGTCTCGACGTCAAGCCGCTCATCGAGGAGATGCAGGCCCGCACCGAGGAGGAGCTCGACTACCGCCTCGAGGCCGAGGCCCAGCGGGCCTTCGCAGCCGCCTTCCGCGACGACCCCGACATCCTCGTGCCCGACGTGGTGGCCGCCGGCGACACCACCCTGGTCACCGAGTGGCTCGAGTCGACCTCCTCGCTGGCCAAGGTGGTCGCCGAGGGCACCCAGGCCGAGCGCGACCACTACGGCGAGCTCTTCGTGCGCTTCCTCGTGGGTGGGCCGGCGCGCACGGGCATGCTCCACGCCGACCCCCACCCCGGCAACTTCCGCATCCTGCCCCGCCGCGACGACGAGCCCGGCGGCATGGGCGTGCTCGACTTCGGCGCCGTCGCCCGGCTGCCCGAGGGGCGCCTGCCCGAGGCCACCGGCCGGCTCATCCGCATCGCCTCCACCGGCGACGCCGAGGCCCTCATGGAGGGGCTGCGGGGCGAGGGCTTCGTGCGCGACAAGGTCAGCCTCGACCCCCAGCAGCTGCTCGACTACCTCGCGCCCTTCGTCGAGCCGACCAAGACCGAGCGCTTCCGCTTCACCCGCGCCTGGATGCAGGAGCAGTTCCAGCGGATCAACAACCCCCGCGACCCCTCCTTCACCGTCGCCATCAAGATCAACCTGCCCCCGTCCTACCTCCTCATCCACCGCACCTGGCTGGGCGCGATCGGCATCCTCAGCCAGCTCGAGGCCGAGGTGCCCTTCCGCGAGATCCTCACCGAGTCGATGCCGGGCTTCGCGGAGGGCTGAGCCGGGGCATGGTTGGCTGGCCCGGTGGACGGTCGATCTCTCGGGAGCGTGGTCGGAGCCGCAGGTGGCGCGCTCTTCGTCTGGAACGCCGCCGGCGACCTGGCCGCCACCACCTGGCTGCGGGCCGCGGCAGTGGCCCTGCTCGTCCTGACCGTGGGTGCGGCACTGGTCGCCCGACGCGGTCGCGGCGGCCGCAGCGGCGGGGGCGCGGCACCCCCGCGCAGAGCGCTGCGCACCTACGGCTGGAGCGTCACGCTGATGGCGGTCGCGATCGTCGTCGGGGCGCGCGCGTGGGTGGCCCTCGACCTCGAGGCGGTGGTGCTGCCCTGGGTGGTGCTCGTCGTGGGCGCCCACTTCCTGCCCTTCGCACGCGCCTTCGGCGCACCCGTCTTCACCCGGCTCGGCGGCCTGCTGGTGCTGGTCGGCGGCGCCGGCGCGGTGGCGGCGGGCCTGGGCGTCGGGGACGCGGCGCCGGTCGCGGGGCTGCTCGCCGGGCTGGCGCTGCTCGCCTCCGGCCTCACCGCGGAGGTCCGCGGGCACGACCCGGGCCCCGCCGGCCCCGCGACCTGACCCGCTGGTGGTGCTAGGGCGTGGGGCCCGTCAGCGGCAGGTGCATCACGTGGAGCCCGACCAGGCCGTGGGCGCGGGAGTCGAAGGCCTCCGGCACGGTGCCGACGACGGTGAAGCCCAGCGAGCGCCACAGCGCCACGGCCGCGGTGTTGGTCTCGACCACCGCGTTGAACTGGATGGCGCGGAAGCCCTGGTCGCGGTGCCACCGCACCACGTGCTCGCCCAGCCGACGCCCGACCCCGCGCCCGCGGGCCCGCTCGGAGACCATGAAGGACGCCGTGCCGACGTGGGCGCCCCGGCCGGGCCGGTTGGGGCCCATCCTGGCGCTGCCGAGCACCTCGCCGTCCTCCTCGAGCACGACCACCGCCCCCGGGCCGCCGGTCCACAGGGCACGGGCCTCCTCTGAGGTGAGGTCCTCGGGGTAGGCGTAGGTCTCCCCGGCCCGCACGATCTGCTCGAAGAAGGTCCACACGCGCGGCCAGTCGGCCTCGGTCGCGGGACGGATGGCGGGGTCGGGCGCGGCGGAGGGCTGCTCGGTCACCCGGTCATCCTGCCTGGTCGTCCTGCCTGGTCGTCCTGCCTGGTCGTCCTGCCTGGTCGTCCTGCCTGGTCGTCCTGCCCCGCGCTCAGGTGACCGGCGCGCAGTCGTGGCCGCAGCCGCCCGCTCCCGGGGCGGGCGGCCCGTCGGCGTGGTCGGCCGGGCGGTGCAGCACCGCGCCGGTGGGCTCGACCCTCACGTCCTCGCCCGTGTCGCCGCAGGCCGTGGCGGTGCCGTCGACGAGCAGGCTGTGGCCGCGCGGCTCGCGGGGCGGGAAGAGCACGGTCACCGCCTCGTGGGCCGCGAGGTTGGCCAGCGTGCCGCGCCCGGGGGCACGCACGAGCAGCGTGCCGCCCTCGAGGGTCGGCTCGACCGTCACGGCCTTCACCCCGGCCGAGGTGGAGACGGTCAGCAGGTAGCCCGCGCCGAAGTCCTCGAGCGCGGCGGCCAGGTCGGCGATCTCCACGGGGATGCTCATGCCCCGAGCCTAGGCGCTGCCCGCGACCGGGGTCAGGCGTCGACCCAGCGGCGACCGACCTCGCGGGCCGCGAGCGCCCCGGAGCTCAGCTCGGCCAGCGTGGCGTGGAGGGCCGGCTCGCGCTCGGGGGCCACCCCCAGGCGCAGGGTGACGGCCCCGGCGTACGTCGCCCCGAGGACGCGGGTGCCGCGCGTCCGCAGCTCGCCCTCGATCCGGCCCGCGTCGGCGTGGGGCACGTCGACCTCGAGCTCGACGAGCAGCGAGCGGTGCACGACGTCGGCCTCGTCGAGCGCGGCGCGCACGGCGTCGCCGTAGGCGCGCACCAGGCCGCCGGCGCCCAGCAGCGTGCCGCCGAACCAGCGCGTCACCACCGCGACGACGTCGCTGAGGCCGGCCCCGCGCAGCACCTCGAGCATCGGGGCGCCGGCCGTGCCGGCGGGCTCGCCGTCGTCGGAGGAGCGCTCCACCGGCTGCGGCGGCGGACCGAGGACGAAGGCGGAGCAGTGGTGCCGTGCGTCGTGGTGGGCACGCCGCTGCCGCTCGACCACGGCCCGGGCGGCCTCCTCCGCGGCCCCGCCCCCGACGCGCTCCACGACGCACAGGAAGCGCGAGCGCCTCACCTCGGTCTCGACCGCGACCGAGCCGCGCACCGTCGCGTAGGCCTGGGCGCTCACGGGCTCACCACACCCCGAGCACGCCGC
Organism: Nocardioides sp. P86; assembly: GCF_023712465.1. NCBI lineage: Bacteria > Bacillati > Actinomycetota > Actinomycetes > Propionibacteriales > Nocardioidaceae > Nocardioides > Nocardioides sp. P86. The sequence goes on from NZ_JAMAYE010000001.1 coordinate 967,526, forward strand.
CGCCGAGGCGCACCACGAAGGCCGAGACCACGAGCAGGAAGAAGACCCGCACGAAGGCGGCGCCGCGCGCGACCGCCGTGCGCGCGCCGACGTAGGCGCCGAGCACGTTGCAGGCGCCCATGAGCAGCCCGATCTGCCACAGCACCGCGCCCTGGGGCACGAAGACGCACAGCGCGGCGAGGTTGGTGGCCCAGTTGGCCATCTTGGCCTGCGCGGAGGCGGCGAGGAAGCCGTAGCCGAGCAGGCCGACGAGGGCGAAGACGAAGAAGCTGCCGGTGCCCGGGCCCAGCGCCCCGTCGTAGAAGCCGACGAGGACCCCGACGCCGAGCGCAGCGGTGGTGTGGTGGTGGCCGGCGAAGCGCAGCGCGGTGACCTCGCCGAGGCTGGGCTTGAGCAGCACGTAGGCCCCCACCACCACCAGGGCGACGAGCACGATCGGCTCGAAGGCCCCGCGGGGCACCTGCGAGGCGACCAGTGCGCCCAGCGCGGAGCCGACGAAGGCGGCCAGCATGAGCGGCAGGAAGGTGCGCGGGTCGGGGCGCACGCGGCGGTAGAAGGTCACCGCGCTCGTGCTGGTGCCGCAGATCGAGGCCAGCTTGTTGGTCGCCAGCACCTGCACCGGCGAGGCGCCCGGCAGGCCGAGCAGCAGCGCCGGCAGCTGGATGAGACCGCCGCCGCCCACCACGGCGTCCACGAAGCCCGCCGAGACCGCCGCGAGGGCCAGGAGCGCGATCACGGTCAGCGACAGGTCCCCCACCGCGCCGACTGTAGGCGTCTGGCCGGGGCTGGTAGGCAGGAGGGGTGACGCGTGCCCTCCCGCCCCTGTCCGACCGCCCCCGCCGCCGCCTGCCCCGCGCGGCGGGTCTCCTCGCCCTCGTGCTGACCGCCGGCTGCGGCTCGGGCGCGGGGGGCGACGACGCCCCTGCACGCAGCAGCGGACCCTCGGGCGGCCCCGGGGCCACCTCCTCGGTCGACCCGCAGCAGCCGGCCACCGGGCGAGCCGCGTTCGCCGCCCTGGAGGAGCGGTACGCCGCCCGGGTCGGCGTCGTGGCCATCGACACCGCCACCGGTGAGACCGTGGCCCACCGCGCCGACGAGCGCTTCCCCTACGCCTCGACCGTCAAGGCGCTGGCCGCCGCGGTGCTGCTCGACCGCACGACGCCCTCCCAGCTCGAGCGGGTCGTGCCGGTGCGCCGCACCGACCTGGTCGAGTACTCCCCCGTGGTCGAGCAACGGGTGGGGCGCGGCCTCACCCTCGGCGCCGCCGCCGAGGCCGCCGTGCGGGTCAGCGACAACACCGCCGGCAACATCGTGCTCGAGGCGATCGGCGGGCCCGACGGCCTGCGTCGTGCCCTGCGCGGGCTGGGCGACCGGGTGACCGACCCGCGGCGCACCGAGCCGGCGCTCAACCGCTTCGAGCCCGGCGACGACCGCGACACCACCACGCCGCGGGCGCTGGCCACCACGCTGCGCACCCTCGCGGTCGACGACACCCTCGCTCCCTCCGACCGACGGCTGCTGCTGCGGTGGATGTCGGGCAACGAGACCGGTGACACCCTGGTGCGCGCCGGCGTGCCCGACGACTGGGCGGTCGCCGACAAGTCCGGGTCGGGGGCCACCTACGCCGCCCGCAACGACGTCGCCGTCGTCACCCCGCCCGGCCGCGCACCGGTCGTGGTGGCCGTCCTGACCCGCAGCGAGGACGTCGACGCCGTCGCGCGCGACGCCCTGGTCGCGGCGGCCGCCGGGGTCGTGGCCCGCGGGCTCGGAGAGGCAGACTGACGGCGTGCGCATCGTCTCCCTCCTCCCCGCCACCACCGAGGCGCTCTTCGCCATCGGCGCGGGCGACGACGTCGTCGGCGTGACCTTCGAGTGCGACACCCCCGCCGAGGCCCGCAGCCGCACCATCGTGTCGACCTCGGCGATGCCCGAGGGGCTGGCGCCGGAGGAGATCGACGCCTTCGTCTCCGCTGCGGCCGCACGCGGTGAGGACCTCTACCGTCTCGACGCCGGCGCCCTGGCAGGGCTCGACGCCGACCTCGTGGTGACCCAGGACCTCTGTGCGGTCTGCGCGGTCGACGTCGGCGTGGTCGACGAAGCGCTGGCGCACCTGGGCTGCACCGCGGAGGTCCTGACCTGCGACCCCCACACCCTGGCGGAGGTCCTCGACACCGTCGTCGCCCTGGGCCGGGCCACCGGCCGCGAGCCTGCCGCGCAGGCGCTCGCCGCCTCGCTGTCGACCCGCCTCGACGCCGTCCGGGCGCGCGTGGCGGGCCGGCCCCGCCCGCGGGTGGTGGTGCTGGAGTGGACCGACCCGCCCTACGCCCCCGGCCACTGGATCCCCGAGATGGTCGAGGCCGCCGGCGGTGAGTGCGTGCTCGGCGCTGCGGGCGAGAAGTCGACCCGGGTGCTGTGGGAGCGCGTGCACGAGGCGCGCCCCGACGTCGTGGTGGTCGCCCCGTGCGGCTACGACCGCGAGGGCGCGCGCCAGCAGGCCGACGCGCTCCTCACCGCGGGCCTGCTGCCCGCCGGGGCCCTCGTGCACCCCGTGGACGCCGACGCCCACTGGGCCCGCCCCGGCCCGCGCGTCGTCGACGGCGTCGAGGAGCTCGCCGCCGTGCTGCACCCCGCGGGAGACGTCGAGGGCCGTCGGGCGGTTGCGCCGCCGCACGCACCGGAGTAGGCCTGGGGTGACGGCGCCCGTCGGGGTGCCGCGCGGATGTGGAAGGTCGTGGTGGGGATGGTCCTGACGAGACGCGGGAGCCGCTCGGTGGGCGCCGTGGTGGCGTCGACAGTGGCCGTGCTGGTGACGACGGCGCTGCCGGCGAGCGCCGCGACGAGGACGTTCTCCGACAAGGCCGGCGACCTCGACCACCCCTCCGACCTGCGCGCGGTGACCGTGGTCAACCGGGAGGGCGCCGTGCGGGTGACGGTGGAGGTGCGCGACCTGCGCAAGAGCGGCCCGACGGTCACCGGGGGCTCGGTCTTCCTCGACACCGACGGTGACCGGGAGCCCGACTACGTGCTCACCGGCGGGTTCTTCGCCGGCACCGACTACGCGCTGCTGCGCACCTCCTCGTGGAGCCTGCGCGAGACCGGGGAGCGCGTGCTGTGCGACTAGGCCCTGCACCCCCGCTACGCCGACGACCTGGTCAGGATGCGCCTCGACACCGACTGCTTCGAGGCCGAGCCGGGCGAGGGCCCGGTGCGGGTGGAGGTCAGGGTCGCCGGCTCGCGGCCCGACGGCGGGGTCGCGGTCGATTGGTTGCGCTCGCCGCGCTCCTTCGGCGCGGCGGTGGCGCGGTCCTAGCGGCCCTCGTGCCTCCTCCGCCCGCGACTGTCGGTGCCCCCCGCTAGACCTGTCCGTACGCCGGAGCAGGGCGCACCGGACGGGAGCGGAGGACGCGTGCACGACCACGACACCCCGCCGTTGCGCGACCGCGTAGCGGTCCCGATCCTCGACGAGGCCGCCGAGGCGACCTGGCCGCGCCCGCGTGAGTGCTCGCTGTGCTTCGTGGCCCGGATGCTGCAGGCCCACGGCTGCGACGGCTCGATGCGCTGGGCCGAGCGCTTCCGCGAGGTGCGCTCCCCCACGGCGACGGGGCTGGAGCGGCGGCTCTCCCACCGAGGCGGCGGGTGCGACTGCGCCGCGCTCGCCGCGGGGTGGCGACCGGCCCGCCACGTGATGGAGCGCGACCTGCACACCGACGAGCTCAGCGCGCCCGCGCGGTGGCCCGACTGCGCAGGGGTGCGCCGGACGTCGTCGCGGGGCTGCGGCCACTGGGAGCGCGCCCCGCGCTGAGCCGAGGGCCCGAGGCGGGGCCGCGGCCTCAGTCGCCCCCGACCCACCAGCCCCGGCCGCCGCCGAAGAGACCGCCGTAGCCGCCGCCGCGGGCGCCGCCCTCGTCCCAGCCGCCGTCCCCGCCGGAGCGGCCGCTGCGGTCGCCGAGGTAGGAGCCGACCACGGCGGCGCCGAGGTCGTCGAGCTCGGGGGCGACGACCCGGCCGTCGACCCGCTGGGCCATCTGCTCGATGAAGCGGGCCAGACCGGGGTCCTCGCCGAGACGGAAGAAGGTGGTCTGGGCCCCCAGCCGCATCGCGTTGTCGAGCTCGCGCACGGCGTAGGCCACGGTGAGCGGGTGGGGCGGGTAGCTGAAGTAGACCTCGCCGCTGGTCTCCAGGTGGGAGGTCGGCTCGCCGTCGGTGACGATGAGCAGCACCGGCTGGGCGTTGGGGTGCTTGCGGAAGTGGCGGTTGGCCAGCAGCAGCGCGTGGTGCAGGTTGGTGCCCTTGTCCCACATGGCGTCGAGGGCGGTGAGCTCCTCGATCTCCATGACCTGGGCGCTGCGGCCGAAGCCGATCAGCTGCAGGTGGTCGCCGCGGAAGCGGCTGCGGATGAGGGTGTGCAGCGCCAGCGCGGTGCGCTTCATCGGCACCCAGCGCCCGTCCATCGCCATCGAGAACGACGTGTCGACCAGCAGCGCCACGCAGGCCTGGGTGCGGGCCTCGGTCTCCTGCACCTCGACGTCGTCGATGGTCAGCCGCACGCCGTCGGCGGCCGAGCCGCCCTCGGAGACCGTGCGCAGCACGGCGTTGGTGACCGTGCGGGTGACGTCCCACGGCTCGGTGTCGCCGAAGGCCCACGACCGGGTCGCGCCGGAGCGCTCGCCCGAGGCGCCGGCGCGGTCGAGGTCGCGCTGGCCCTGACGCCCGGAGATGCGCTGGGCCACGTCGCGCAGCAGCGACCTGCCGAGCTGGCGCATGGCCTTCGGGGTCAGCCGCAGCTGGCCGTCGGAGCCGCGCTGCAGCGTCCCGGAGTCGCGCAGCGCGTGCTCGAGCTGCTGCAGGGTGCGGGCGTCGACGCCCGCGGCGTCGCCGAGCTGCTTGGCCAGCAGCTCGAGGTCGAGGTCGTCCATGCGCGCGCCGCCGTAGGACTGCGAGAGCTGCTCGGAGAGCGCGTCGAGGTCGGCGAGGTCCTGGAAGGCGCCCGTGCCGTCGCCGAGGCCGAGGCCCTCCTGGCCGTCCATGCGCTCCGAGCCGCCCCAGTCCTCGCCGGGGCGCAGCGCCTGGAGGTTGCCGTCGAGACGGCCGAGCTGGTCCATCAGCTCCGGTGAGCCGAAGGCCTGCGCCGCCAGCGCGTCGAGCTCGTCGCGCTGCTCCTGGGTCATGGAGTTGCGCATCCGCTGGGCGGCGGCGGCGCGCTGGGCCAGGGAGTCGAGCAGCTCCTCCACGCTCTGGGGGTCCTCGGGGAATTGCTGGCCGTGCTCGTCCATGAAGTCGGCGAAGTCCTGCTCGGTGTCCTCGCCGCGACGGTGCTTGTCGAGCAGGTCGTTGAGGTCGGAGACCATCGCGGCGACCGCGGCGCGGTCCTCGTCGGTGGCGTTCTCCAGGGCCTGCTTCATGCCGGCGAAGCGCTGGTCGAGCATCTCGCGACCGAGCAGGTCCTTGATCTGCTCGAAGGCCTCGCGGGCCTCGCGCGACTGCCAGTCGTAGGACGACAGCTCGCTGACCGCGGCCGCGGGGCTCGGCGGGAGGCCCTCGAGCTGCATCTCGCGGAAGGCCCGGTCGGCGTCGTCCATCATCGCGTCGCGCGCCAGCTGCTTGCGCTCCTCGAGCACGGCGCGGTCGAGGAGCTCGCGCACCTCCTGCATCGTGCCGTCGAGGTTGTGGCGCGACAGCAGCTCGCGACGCTTCTCCGCGACCTGGCGGGCGAGGTCGTCGAGGCCCTGCTGGTCGCGGCCGCCGCGACGCAGGAACTCGCGCATCGCCCGCTCCGGCGAGGCACCGGCCATCACGTCCTCGCCGATGGCGTCGAGGGCCTCGGCCAGGTCGACGGGCGGGGCGAGCGGGTCGGCGCCCCCGTCGTAGCGGCCGTAGCTCGCGGCGCGGCGGCGGCTCCAGCGGTCAGCCATAGACGGTCTCGCCACCCCCGGACTCCTTGCTCACCTTGCGGGCGAGGTAGAGCCCCTCGAGGGCCAGCTCGATGGCGCCGGCGCGCTGGCCGTCGTTGGTCGCGCCGAGCCGGTCGCAGACGTCGTCGTAGAGCTCCGACTCCCCCAGCACCGGCAGCCCGGTGAGGAAGTCGCGGGCGGTGACCTGCTCGCCGGTGGTGACCATCACGCCCCTCTCGAGGGCGTCGACGAGCACGCCGAAGTCGAGACCGCGGAAGTGCGTGCGCACGGTCTCGGCGGTGGCGGTGCGCAGCAGGTGGGTGAGGATCTCACCCTCGCGGCCCTCCTCGCCCGACTCGAACTCGATCTTGCCGCCGAGCACGTCGACGGCGGTCTCGAGGTCCACCGGGCGCGCCACGGCGTCGTCCTCGCCCTGGGAGACCGCGCGGTGGATGGCGGCGGCCGCGATGGTCTCGGCGCCGGCGATGGCGAAGCGGGCCGAGACGCCGGAGCGCTGGTCGACCGAGGAGGACTCGCGCAGGTTGCGGGTGAAGCGGGCGAGGATCTCGACGAGGTAGTCGGGCACCTCGGCCACGAGGTCGGCCTCCTGCCGGATCACCGCGACCTCGTCGACCAGCTCGGTCGGGTAGTGGGTGCGGATCTCGGCGCCGAAGCGGTCCTTGAGCGGGGTGATGATGCGGCCGCGGTTGGTGTAGTCCTCGGGGTTGGCGCTGGCGACCACGAGGGTGTCGAGCGGCAGGCGCAGCACGTAGCCGCGGATCTGGATGTCGCGCTCCTCCATCACGTTGAGCATCGCCACCTGGATCCGCTCGGCGAGGTCGGGCAGCTCGTTGATGGCCACGATGCCGCGGTGGCTGCGCGGGATGAGCCCGAAGTGGATGGTCTCCGGGTCGCCCAGCGAGCGGCCCTCGGCCACCTTCATCGGGTCGACGTCGCCGATGAGGTCGGCCACGCTGGTGTCGGGGGTGGCCAGCTTCTCGGCGTAGCGCTCGTCGCGGTGGCGCCAGGTGATCGGCAGGGCGTCGCCGAGCTCGCCGGCCCGGCGGCGCGAGGCCACGGTGATGGGGTCGTAGGGGTGCTCGCCGAGCTCGGAGCCGGCGATGACCGGGGTCCACTCGTCGAGCAGGCCGACCATGGTGCGCAGCAGCCTGGTCTTGCCCTGGCCGCGCTCGCCGAGCAGCACGATGTCGTGGCCGGCGATGAGGGCGCGCTCGAGCTGGGGGATCACGGTGTCCTGGAGGCCGTGCAGGCCGGGCCAGGGGTCGCGGCCCTCGCGCAGGGCGGCGAGGAGGTTGTCGCGGATCTCGGTGCGCAGCGGGCGGTGCTCGTGGCCCGAGGCCCGCAGCTCGCCGACGGTGGTGGAGGTGGGAGCAGACGTCACGCGATCCACGCTACTGACGGGTCGCAACCGCGCCGTCGCGCGCCGGGACGCGGGTCAGGGGCGCTCGGCTCCCAGCGGGGCCACGGGCACCACGGCCACGGCGCCGTCGGCGTGCTCGAGCACGGCCGGGGCCACGGAGCCGAGCAGCAGCGAGCGCACCGGGGAGCCGGGGCGGTAGCCCACGACGGTGAGGTCGCGCCCCCGCGAGGCAGCGACGATCTCGTCGTCGGCCAGGCCGTAGGCGACGGTCAGGGTGACGTCGACGCCGGGGTGCCGCTCGGCCAGGCCGGCGACCGCCTCCGACAGCAGGGCGCGCACGTCGGCGACCTCGGGGTCCTCGGCCGGGGCGCGGTGCAGCCCGGCGGCGGTGGCCCGCACGTCCCAGACGCAGTGGAGCACCTCCAGCGGCAGGCCGCGCAGCGCCGCCTGCTGGTAGCCGAACTCGACCACCGCGAGCGAGCCCGGGGTGCCGTCGACGCCGACCAGCACCCCGCCGCGCGGGCGGTCGTCGGGGTGGGCGCCCCGACCCGCCCGGCCGGGGCGGCGCACGGCGGCGCCGGGGCGCACCACGACGACCGGGCAGTGGGCGTGGCGCGCGACGGCGACGCTCACCGAGCCCAGCAGCAGCGAGGCCACGGGGCCGCGCCCCCGCGACCCGAGCACGAGCAGCGAGGCGTGGCGGGAGAGGTCCTCCAGCATGGAGCGCGGGTCGTCGGCACGCATCAGCAGCACCACCTCGAGGTCGGGGTGGTCGGCCAGCACCCGCCCCCGGGCGTCCTGGAGCAGCGTGCACGCGTCGTCGCCCACGGCGTCGAGCACGTCGCGCGAGTCGATGCCGGCCTGGTCGAGCCACACCGAGCCCACCAGGCGGTAGGCGTGCACCAGGGCCAGGGGCCGGCGCAGCAGCAGGCACTGCCGCGCCGCCCACGCCAGCGCGAGGTCGGCGTCGTGGGAGCCGTCGATCCCGACGACCACGGCGCCGGTGGGCAGGTCGGCGGTCGGGCGGGCGGAGGAGGAGAGGTCGGTCACCGTCATGGCTCCAGCCTCACCAGCCCCGCGGGCGGCAGCCACGGACGAAGGTCCCGATCCCGCGGGCCCTCGGTCGTCGCTACGCTCTCGGCTCGTGACGCTCGCGGTGGTCCTCCTGGCGGCGCTCAGCGCCGTGCTCGCCGCTGCCGTGGCCGCGCTGGCCCTGTGCCTGTCGGCCGCCCGCCGGCGGGAGCGCGCGGCGCGGCGGCGCATCGCCGTGCTGGAGGCCGACCTCGACGTCGCCCTGCGCCCGCGTCCCGCGGCCACCCCGGCCGAGCGCGCCGTACGCCGGGTCGTGCGGACCGCCACCAGGGTCCGCGAGCAGGGCGTGGCGGGTCTGCTCCAGTCCTCGCTGGAGGACCTCCAGGCCTGGGCCGCCGAGCAGCAGCAGAGCGTGGCGAGCATGGCCAGCTCCGACGGTCGGGTGACGCTGCTGTTCTCCGACATCGAGGGGTCGACACGGCTCAACGAACGGCTCGGCGACGCCACCTGGGTGCGGGTGCTCCAGGCCCACGACATCCTCCTGCGCGCCCGGATCGAGCGCTACCGCGGCCAGGTGGTCAAGACCGCCGGCGACGGCTTCATGGTCGCCTTCCGCGATCCCGAGGCGGCCTGCCGCGCCGCCGTGGGGGTGCAGCGCGACCTCAAGCGCACCCTCGACCCCCGGCTGCGGCTGGTGGCGCCGGTGCGGGTCCGCATCGGCATCCACACCGGTCCCGTGGTCGCCCGCGACGGCGACTACTTCGGGCGCAACGTCGCCATGGCCGCCCGGGTCGCCGACACCGCCCAGGGCGGGGAGGTGCTGGCCAGCGAGGCCGTGCGCGCCGCCCTCGACGACGACGCCGCGGTCGACCTGGTCGAGGCCGGGGAGGTCGGGCTCAAGGGCCTGCCGGGCGTGCACGCCCTGTGGCGGGTCCTTCCCCGCGGGGAGGTCGGGTGAGCACCGGACCGCTGCGCGCGACCTGCCCGTGCGGCAGCGGCGCGGCCTACGACGCCTGCTGCGGGCGCCTGCACCGTGGCGCTGCGCGGGCGGAGACCCCCGAGGAGCTGATGCGCTCCCGCTACGCCGCCTTCGCGGTGGGCGACGCGGCGTACCTCTTCCGCACGTGGCACCCGCGCACCCGCCCCGACGACGTCGAGCTCGACCCCGCCACGGTGTGGACCGGGCTCGAGGTGCTCTCGGCCGGGGCCGACGACGTCGCCTTCGTGGCCCGCTACGAGCGGCACGGGCTCCCCGGCGAGCAGCGCGAGCACAGCCGCTTCGTGCGGCGGGCCGGGCGGTGGGTCTACCTCGACGGCAGCGGCGGCGACCACGGAGGCGACCACGGTGGCGACCACGGCGGGGCCGGCGGGTAGACCCCCTCGCGGAGCCGAGGACACCCGTCCCGTGGGGAGAGGACCATCGGCCCTCGCCGCGCCCGAGCGCCCCGGCGCAGGCTCGGAGGCGTGCTCCACCACCGCGACCTCTCCCCCGACGAGTGCCTCGCCCACCTGCGCGAGGCGGAGGTCGGCCGGATGGCCGTCTCCACGCCGGGCGGGCCCCACATCGTGCCGCTGACCTACGTGCTCCACGACGGCCGCGTGGTCGTGCGCACCAGCCCGTGGAGCATCGTCGGCACGCACGCCCGCGAGGGCCTGGTCGCCTTCGAGGTCGACGCGCTCGACGTGGCCAGCCGCAGCGGCTGGAGCGTGGTGGTGCGGGGGCGCGGGGAGTTCGTGACCGACCCCGCCCAGCTGGCGGCGGTGCGGGAGTGCTGGCCCGTGCCGTGGGCCGCCGGCACCCGCACGCTCGTGGTCGCGCTGCCGACCACCGACGTCACCGGCCGCAGCTTCGGTGCGTCGTCGGTCGCGCACTCGGCCTGACCGCCCTCACCCGCCCGACCGCCCCGCCCGGCCGATCCGCCCGGCCGACCCCGCACGACGGGCCGGGCCGGCCCTGACGCAGGAGGCCCTCCGTGCGCCACACTGAGCCGATGCCCCACCGTCGACTCGACCTCAGCGGCTCCACCCACGCGCTGCTGGACGCCGTGGTCGCCATCTCCTCCGACCTCGACCTCCACAGCGTGCTGCTGCGCATCGTGGAGTCGGCCGCCGAGCTCACCGGCGCCCAGTACGCCGCCCTGGGCGTCATCGGCCGCGACGGCGACCTGTCCGACTTCGTCACCACCGGCCTCGACGACGCCGAGCGTGAGGCGATCGGCGCCCCGCCGCACGGCCGGGGCATCCTGCGGCTGCTGGTCGACCACCCCGAGCCGCTGCGCCTGCAGGACCTCTCCGCCCACCCCGCCTCCTACGGCTTCCCCGCCCACCACCCCCCGATGCGGACCTTCCTCGGGGTGCCCGTGCGGGTGCGCGGCGCGGTCTTCGGCAATCTCTACCTGACGCAGAAGAGCCCTGTCGAGGACGCTGCGGAGCCCGAGCCCGGCTTCACCGACGAGGACGTCGCGCTGGTCGAGGCGCTGGCCTCGGCGGCCGGCTTCGTCATCGGCAACGCGCGCGCCTACGGCCTGAGCGAGCGACGGCGGGAGTGGCTGGAGGCCGCGGCGGTGCTGGGCGAGCACCTCCAGCCGCCCGTCGACCGGGGCGACACCCTCGTGCGCGTGGCCGAGGCGACCCGCACGGTGGGGCGTGCCCGCGCGGCGGCCGTGCTGCGCCTGCCCACCGGCCCGCAGGCCCCGACGATCGTGGCGCTGGCCTGCCACGAGGCCCAGCGCGAGGCGTTCACCGACCTGCTCGAGGCCGCCCTGCCGCTCGTCGCCGGCCACGTCGACGCGGTCGAGGGACCGCTGCCGGAGCCGGTCGACCTCGAGGTCGAGGGCCAGGCGGTCGTGCTGGTGCCCGTGCGGACCCACCTCACCTCGCCGGTCGCCCTCGCTGTGGTCACCGACCTCGCCCACGGACCGCAGGACGTCGAGGAGCGCGAGCTGCTGGTCTCCTTCGCCGACCAGGCCGCCCTGTCCCTCGACCGGGCGCAGGCGCTGGCCGAGCGGGCCCAGATGGCGGTCGTCTCCGACCGGGAGCGGATCGCCCGCGACCTGCACGACGTGGTGATCCAGCGCCTCTTCGCCACCGGCCTGCAGCTGCAGGGCGTCGGCATGCTGACCACCGACCGGGAGGTCGCGGCGCGGGTGGACCGCGCCGTCGACGACCTCGACGCCACGATCCGCGACATCCGCGGCACCATCTTCGCGCTGCGCCACCGCAGCGTGGCCACCCTGCGCGACGAGCTCGACGAGCTGGTCGGCGACGCCGCCCCCCTGCTCGGCTTCACCCCGCTGCTGCGCACCGAGGGCCCGGTCGACACCGCGGTCCCCGCCCGGGTGCGCGAGCACCTGCTGCCGGTGCTGCGCGAGGCCCTCAGCAACATCGCCCGCCACGCCGAGGCCGGGGCCGCCTGGGTCACCCTCGGCGTCGACGACGGCGAGGTGACGCTGCGCGTCGAGGACGACGGTCGCGGTCTGCCCGTCGAGCGCGTCGAGAGCGGGCTGCGCAACGCCGCCCACCGCGCCGAGGGGCTCGGGGGCTCCCTGGAGCTGGCCCCCCGCGAGCCGCGCGGCACGGTGCTGGTGTGGCGCGCCCGCGCCGGGTCGTGAGCCCGTGGGGCCCGGGTGCCGCTCAGTCCCGGGGGCTCCCGGCGCCCGGGCCCAGCAGTCGGCTGGCCAGCACGGCGGCCTGGGTGCGCCGCTCCAGGCCGAGCTTGGCCAGGATGCTCGACACGTAGTTCTTGACGGTCTTCTCCGCCAGGTGCACCCGCTCGCCGATCTGGCGGTTGGTGAGGCCCTCGGCGATGAGCGCGAGCAGCTTGAGCTCCTGGTCGGTCAGCTCGGCCAGCTCCGGCACGGTCGCCGAGCCGGTGCGCACCCGGTCGAGCACCCGGTCGGTGAGAGCGGGGTCGATGAGGGAGTGCCCCATGGCGACCGAGCGCACGGCGCCGACGAGGTCCTGGCCGCGGATCTGCTTGAGCACGTAGCCCGCGGCGCCGGCCATGATCGCGGCGAAGAGGGCCTCGTCGTCGTCGTAGGAGGTCAGCACCAGCGCCTTGATGCCGGGGTCCACGGCGCGCACCGCGCGGCACACCTCGATGCCCGAGCCGTCGGGCAGGCGGGCGTCGAGCACGGCCACGTCGGGGCGCAGGGCGGGGATGCGGGAGATGGCCTCGTGCGCCGAGCCCGACTCCCCGACCACCTCGATGCCGCCCGACTGCTCCAGCAGCGCACGGATGCCCTGGCGCACCACCTCGTGGTCGTCGAGGAGGAACACGCGGACCGGGCGGTCCTGCCCGGCCTGCACACTCCGGTCGCCCTGGTCGCTCGGGGTGTGGTCGGACGGTGTCTGGTCAGCCACGGTGCAGCTCCTCGGTCTCGGCCACCGGGTCGGGCCGTGGGGCCCGTCGTGACCACCCAGATCTACCACGTCCAGCCGGTCGAGCACCGCCGTGTACGCCGCGACGTCGGCCGCGGGGTCGACCAGCGCCCCGAAGAGCACCGCCCGCAGCAGCGCGGCGCGGGTCGCCGCACCGGCGTAGCGGTCGAGGCGGGCGGGGTCGGCGCCGCCGCGCACGAGGTCGAGGGCGGCGACCGCCTCGGCCCACAGCGGCGGGCGCCACGCCGGGTCGACGTCGACCACCACCGGGGCCCCGGCGGCGTCGAGCAGCACGTGCCCGGCGAGGTCGGCGTGCACGAGCTGGTGGCGGGTCGCCGCCGGGGAGGCCGCGACGGGGTCGAGCCCGTCGAGCAGGTCGGCGACGCGGCGCACGAGTCCCGCGGCACCGGCCGGGAGCGTGCCGGCTGCGGCACGCAGGTCGGCGCCGCCCGCGAAGGCCAGCCGCTCGGCGCGGGCCCGGGCGTCGGTGCGCTCCAGCACCACCGCGGGCGGCTCGGTCACGAGCGGGGCCAGCCGGGCGTGCAGCAGCCGCCCCGCGGCCAGCGTCACCGCAGGGTCGAGGCAGGCGGTCGTGCCCGGCTCCCAGCGGCTGGCCGCCCACCCCTCGACGACCCAGGCGCCGTCGCGCGCCGGCACCGGCATCGCCACCCGCAGGTCCTGGGCCCGGCGGTCGGGGCGCTCGTCGAGGCGCACGGCCAGGCGCGCCAGCAGCGGGCTCAGCCAGGCCTGCACGGCGGCGTCCCGACCGGGGCTGAGCACGAGGTCCCCGGCGCGCACGCTGTCGGTGAGCGCCCCGGGGAGCGGCTCGACGACCTCGGGCACCGCGAAGAGGTCGAGCACGTGGCTCGAGGGGGTCGCGGGGGTCGGCACGGCCCGGAGGCTACCGGGGCGGCAGGATGGCGACGTGTCCGACGTACGTGCCTCCGTCGCGGTGCGGCCGCGCCGCCCCGACGACCTGCCCGCCCTGGTCGCGGTGCTGGCCGCCCAGCAGCCCGGCTCGGGCTACCCGATGCGCTGGCCGCTGCCCTTCCCGGCCGAGGAGTTCGTGGTGCGCCCCGGCGAGCGCGCGGCCTGGGTGGCCGAGCGCGAGGGGCGCGTCGTCGGCCACGTCTCGGTCACCGACGTGCCGCCCGACATGGCCGAGGCCTTCGCGCGCCCGGCCCCGGAGCCCGCCCCGGCCATGGTGGCGGTGCTCTACGTCGACCCCGCGACCCAGGGCACCGGCACGGGCGGGCTGCTGCTCGACCGCGCCGTCGCCTGGATCCGCGACGCCGGGCTGCGCCCGGTGCTCGACGTGGCCCCCTCCCACCCGCGCGCACTGGCCGTCTACCGCCGGCGCGGCTGGGTCGAGGTCGGCACCGCCCGGCCCGCCTGGCTGCGCGCCGACCGACCCGACCTGATCCTCATGGAGCTGCCGCTCAGGCGATGAAGCCCTCCTGGCGCAGCCAGTCCTCGGCCACGTCGGAGGCCTCGCGGCCCTCGACGTCGATCTCGGCGTTGAGTCCCAGCAGCACCTCGTTGGTCAGCTCGGCGGCCACCGGGTCGACGAGCTCCTCGATCTCGGGGTGGTCCTCGACCAGCTGCTCGCCCACCACCAGCGAGATGTTGTAGTTGGGGAAGTACTGCCGGTCGTCCTCGAGCACGGTGAGGTCGAGGGCCAGGATCCGACCGTCGGTGGTGAACACCTCGCCGAAGGTGCACTCCCCCTGCGCGGTCGCCTCGTAGATCGCGCCGGTCTGGTAGAGCCCGATGTTGTCGTCGGGGGTGCCCTGGGCCTCGCCGCGCGGGATGTCGTAGGTCTTCAGCATGCCCGGCAGGCCGTCGGGCCGGTTCTCGAACTCCGACTCCACGCAGAAGGTGCGCTCGTCGACGGGGATGTCCTGGATCTGCGAGAGCTTGGTGATGCCCAGCCGCTCGGCGCTCTGCGCGGTCATGGCGAAGCCGTAGGTGTTGTTGGCCGGGGTGGGCGGCAGCCAGCGCAGGTCGTTCTCGGCCAGGTCGCGCTCGGCGACCGCCTCGTACTGCTCCTCGGTGCCCTCGATCGGCTCGTCCTCGCCGAGGTAGGAGATCCAGGCCGTGCCGGTGTACTCCCACATCGCGTCGATCTCGCCCTGCACCTGGGCCTGGCGGGCGGAGTTGCTGCCGGGGATGTTGGTGAGGTCGGTGACCTCGGCGCCGGCGGCCTTCATCAGGATGAGCACGATCTTGCCGAGCAGGATGTTCTCGGAGAAGTTCTTCGAGCCCACGGCGATCTCGGTGCCCTCCAGCGAGACGCCCTCGAGCGGACCGGCCAGGGTCGCGTCGGGCACGTAGCCGCCGGCGGTGCCCAGGCCGCAGCCCGCAGGCACGGCCAGCGCCGCGACGGCCAGCCCGGTGGCGGCCAGGCGGCGGGCGCGCGTGCGCAGACGGGTGGGGCGGGTGGGGTGGGTGGGGTGGGTGGCAGGACCGGTCATCTCAGACCCCCTTCGGTCGGGCGACGAACTCCAGGACCCGGCCCAGCCACTCCACGAGGAGGGCGAGCAGGGCCACGAGCAGCGCGCCGGAGACGACCAGCGAGTAGCGGAACAGGTTGATGCCGGCGACGATCATGGCGCCGAGCCCGCCGGCGTTGATGAAGGTCGCCAGGGCGGCGGTGCCGACGATGAGCACCAGCGCGGTGCGCACGCCCGACATGATCACCGGCAGCGCCAGCGGCAGCTCCACGCGCAGCAGCACCGACGCCGAGGTCATGCCGATGCCGCGCCCGGCCTCGACCAGGGTGGGGTCGACGCCCTGGAGGCCGACGATGGTGTTGCGGAGCACGGGCAGCACGCCGTAGACCACCAGGGCGATGATCGCGGTGCCGAAGCCGAAGCCGAGCCACAGCGCGAGCAGCACGATCAGCCCGACTGCAGGTGCGGCCTGGCCGGCGTTGGCCAGGCCCACGACCACGGGCGAGGCCGCCTTGAGCCGGCCCCGGGTCAGCGCGATGCCCAGGGGCACGGCGACGGCGACGACGAGCAGACCGGCCACGGCGGTGAGCTTGACGTGCTCGACCATGAGCGAGGTGACCGTCGACCAGGCCAGCTGGCTCTGCTCCACGGAGTCGAGGTCGGCGGTCTGGCGCCACACGACCCAGGCCCCGAAGGCCAGCGCGACCAGCACCGGCGGCAGCACGAGGAGCAGCAGCATCTCCGGGTCGAGGCGCCGTCCCCGGCGCTTCACCGGCGGGGCCTCGCCGGTCGGGTCGACCGTCGCGCCGGCCGAGGCCGTCGCGGCGCTCGTGGCGCTCATGCCCGCTCCCCCGCCGCCTGCTCGTGGGCCCGCTCCTCCACGGCACGGTCCTCGAGCAGGCGCATGTGGTCGGTGACGGTGTCGAAGGTGACGATGCCGATGTAGCGGTCGCGGTCACCGGTGACCACGGCGGCGCCGTGGCTGCTGGTGAGCATGGTGTCGAGCGCGTCGTTGAGCGTCGAGCGCTCGTCGACGGTGACGAGGTCCTCGGTGGGCTCCACGATCCGGTCGCCCTTGAGCTGGCGCAGCCAGGGCCAGCCGCGGGGGCGGTCACGGTCGTCGAGCACGATCACGGAGCGCTCGCCGGCCGCCTCGGCCCGCTGCACGGCGTCGGCGGTGGGCTCGCCGATGCGGGCGGTGACGGTCTCGCGCAGGTCGACCTCGTTGACCCGGGCCAGGCTGAGCTGCTTGAGCGTGGAGCCGGAGCCCACGAAGTCGCTGACGAAGTCGTCGGCCGGCGAGGCGAGCACCACCTCGGGGGTGTCGTACTGCGCGATGTGGCCGCCCTCGCGCAAGATCACGATCCTGTCGCCGAGCTTGATCGCCTCGTCGATGTCGTGGGTGACGCAGACGATGGTCTTGCGCAGCTCGCGCTGGATCGAGAGCAGCTCGTCCTGCAGTCGCTGGCGGGTGATCGGGTCGACGGCGCCGAAGGGCTCGTCCATGAGGATCACCGGCGGGTCGGCGGCCAGGCCGCGGGCCACGCCGACGCGCTGCTGCTGCCCGCCGGAGAGCTCGCGGGGGTAGCGGTCGCGGTAGCGCGAGGGGTCGAGCCCGACGAGGTCGAGCAGGTCGTCGACGCGGCCCTTGACCCGCGAGGCGTCCCAGCCGAGCATCTTCGGCACGATGGCGATGTTCTTGGCCACGGTCATGTGGGGGAAGAGGCTGCCGCCCTGGATGACGTAGCCGATCTTGCGGCGCAGCTCGTCGGCGCTGCTCTTCCGCACGTCCTCGCCGTCGATGAGGATCGTGCCCGAGGTGGGCTCGATGAGCCGGTTGATCATCTTCAGCGAGGTGGTCTTGCCGCAGCCCGAGGGCCCCACGAACATCACGATCTCGCCGGCGGGGATGGTCAGCGACAGCGACTCCACCGCCGCGGTCTTCTGGCCGGGGTAGCGCTTGACGACCTCCTCGAGGCGGATCTCCGCCCCGCTGATGCCGGTGGTCTGCGCGGTCGTGTGCTCGGTCGTGTGCTGCGTGGTCATGCCCTGATTCCCTTCGAGATGGTGAGCCGCCCGAGGAGCAGCAGGAGCACGTCGGCCACGAGGGCGACGAGGACGATGCCGAGGGTGCCGACCAGGGCGTAGTTGACGGCGTTGGCGCCGCCGATCTGGGCCAGGCCGGTGAAGATGTAGCCGCCGAGACCCGGCCCGAGGATGTACGCCGCGATCGCCGCGATGCCCATCGACATCTGGGTCGAGGTGCGCACCCCGGCGTGGATGACCGGCCAGGCCAGCGGCAGGCGCACCCGCCACAGCACCGCCAGCGGGCTCATGCCCATGCCGCGGGCCGACTCCACGAGCGTCGGGTCGACGCCCTGGAGGCCGACCACGGCGTTGCGCAGCACCGGCAGCAGGGCGTAGAAGGCGACCGCGACGAAGGCCGAGATCGGCTGGATGCCGGTGAGGGCCAGCATGACGCCGACCAGCGCCAGGGCCGGGATGGTGAGGCCGATCGCGCTCAGCGCGTTGGCCAGGCCCTGGAGCCACGAGTAGCGCACGATCACCACGGCCAGCAGCACCGCCAGCACGCTGGCCACCAGCACGGCCTGCATCACCAGGTTGAAGTGCTGGAACGTGTTGTACAGGATCTGGTCCTGCCGTTCCCTGACGAAGTCCCACACGTCGCGTCCACCGCCTCCAGGATCCGCCGGGGGTCAGCGGTCCGCGGCCACCACACCACAGGTGTGGCCTGTGCGTCGCGTGGTGTCACCCGGGTGGGTGAACACCCGTGACCCGCGCGGGGGCGACCATGCGCGGCCTCAGGACCGGGCGAGGAAGGCCAGCAGGTCCTGGCGCGTGAGCACCCCGACGGGCTTGCCGTCCTCCTGCACGAGCACGGCGTCGACCTCCTCCAGCAGGTGCACCGCCTCGCGGGCGTCCTCGCCGGCGCCGATGGTGCGCAGCGGCGGCGACATGTGGTCCTCGACCGGGTCGGTGAGCCGCGCGGTGCCGGCGTAGAGGGCGTCGAGCAGGGCGCGGTCGGAGACGGCGCCGGCCACCTCGGCCGCGACGATCGGCGGCTCGGCGCGCACGACGGGCATCTGCGAGACGCCGTACTCCTGGAGGATCGCCACGGCCTCGGCGATGGTCTCGGCCGGGTGGGTGTGCACCAGGTCGGGCAGCTGGCCGGACTTGCCGCGCAGCACCTCCCCCACGGTCTGGGCGTGGGGGGCGCCGTCGCCGGAGGGGAAGCCGTACTGCGCCAGCCAGTCGTCGTTGAAGATCTTGGTCAGGTAGCCGCGCCCGGAGTCGGGGAGGATGACGACGATGACGGCGTCCTCGCCCTCGGGGGTGCCGGCCAGCTCGTGGGCCAGCTGGCGCGCGGCGTAGGCCGCCATGCCGCACGAGCCGCCCACCAGGAGCGCCTCCTCGCGGGCCAGGCGGCGGGTGAAGGCGAAGGAGTCGGCGTCGGAGACCTCGATGATGCGGTCGGCGACACCGCGGTCGTAGGTCTCGGGCCAGAAGTCCTCGCCGACGCCCTCGACGAGGTAGGGCCGACCGGTGCCGCCGGAGTAGACCGAGCCGGCGGGGTCGGCCCCGACCACCTGGATCTCGCGGCCGGCCGCGGCGGCCTGCTCCTTGAGGTAGCGCCCGGTGCCGCTGATCGTGCCGCCGGTGCCGACGCCGCACACGAGGTGGGTGATCCGGCCCTCGGTCTGCGCCCAGATCTCCGGGCCGGTGGTCTCGTAGTGCGAGCGCGGGTTGTGGGGGTTGGAGTACTGGTCGGGCTTCCAGGCGCCGGGCTGGGAGGCCAGGCGGTCGGAGACGTTGTAGTAGGAGTCGGGGTGCTCCGGGGCCACCGCCGTCGGGCAGACCACGACCTCGGCGCCGTAGGCCTTGAGCACGTTGCGCTTGTCCTCGCTGACCTTGTCGGGGCACACGAAGACACAGCGGTAGCCCTTGGCCTGGGCGACCATGGCCAGCCCGACGCCGGTGTTGCCGGAGGTCGGCTCCACGATCGTGCCGCCGGGCTGCAGCGCGCCCGAGGCCTCGGCCGCCTCGATCATCCGGGTGGCGATGCGGTCCTTCACCGACCCGCCCGGGTTGAGGTACTCCACCTTGGCCAGCACCAGCGGGCCACCCGTCGCGGGGAGGTCGAGGGTGCGCGAGAGGCGCACCAGCGGGGTGTTGCCGATCAGGTCCAGGAGCGAGTCGACGTACTGCACCCGGCCAATCTAGGGCCCGTTCACCCCTCCCGGCGAAGTGTGGACGGGCGTGCTCCGTAGAATCCCCGCGTGGGAAAAGCAGCAGCGGCACGCAAGCTCGCCTCCGCCGCTGCCTTCGGCGGCGGCGGTCTGTCGGTGCTCGGCGCCGGTCTCTACGGCGTCCTGACCGCCGAGGCGCGCCTGGCGCGCAAGACGATCGGGCCGATCCTCGAGGAGCCGCCGCCCGACCCGACCGGCTGGTACGGCCGCGGCCGGCCCGGGCCCGCGATCAAGGTGGCCCTGCTCGGTGACTCCAGTGCCGCGGGCTACGGCGTCGAGCGGGTCGAGGAGACCCCCGGCGCGCTGGTCGCCTCCGGCGTCGCCGAGCACGCCGACCGCCGGGTCTACCTGCGCGACTTCGCCGTCGTCGGCGCCAAGTCCTCCGACCTCGGCGAGCAGATCGACCGGGCGCTGCCCATCGAGCCCGACGTCGCGGTCATCCTCATCGGCGCCAACGACGTCACCCACGTCGTGACGCCCACGGTCTCGGTGCGCCACCTCTCCGAGGGGGTGCGCCGCCTCCGCGAGGCCGGGGTGGCCGTCGTGGTCGGCACCTGCCCCGACCTCGGCACCCTCAAGCCCATCGCCCCGCCGCTCAAGCAGGTCGCCCGCGCCTGGTCGCGCCGCCTGGCCGCGGGCCAGACCATCGCGGTCATCGAGGAGGGCGGGCGCACCGTGTCGCTGGCCTCCGTGCTCGGCCCCGAGTTCGCCGCGGCGCCCGCGCTGCTCTTCGGCCCCGACCAGTTCCACCCCTCCGCCGCCGGCTACCGCTCGCTCTCCGCGGTGCTGCTGCCCTCCACGCTGGCGGCGCTCGGCGTCATCGACACCGACGAGGCCCAGCTCGAGGCCCTGCGGGGCGAGGGCGTGCTGCCCATCACCGCCGCCGCGATCCAGGCCGTCAACCACCCCGGCACCGAGCTGGGCGGCACCGAGATCGGTGGCAACCGGCTCGGCGTGCGCGGCCTGTGGGTCGAGCTGCGCCACCGTCGTCGCCGTCCCGAGACCGAGGGCGAGACCCCCGACGAGCACGACGAGGACGCGGGCGAGCAGGACACGCCCGACCCCGAGCTCGCCCGCGGCTGACCTCGCACCCACGACCCGGCGCAGACGGACGGAACCCCCCGGACCGAGGTCCGGGGGGTTCCGTGTTCCACGCCGACCTAGCGGGGCCGGACAGGTGGGTGCTGCTCCTGGGTCAGTCCTGCTGGAAGAAGGCCAGGATGCGCAGCAGGTTGGTGTAGATCCAGACCAGGCTGACGGTCATCGCGAACGCCGCGCGCCACGACTCACGCTCGGGCAGGCCGTTGGCGATGCCCTGCTCGACGAAGTCGAAGTCCATGATCAGCATGAAGACGCCGAGCACCAGACCGACCACCGCGAAGACGAGGCTGAGGCCGGTGCCGACGCCGAAGAAGCCGATCTGGGCGCCGAAGAGGCCGAGCACGAGCTCCATGACGGCCAGGCCGACCATGCCGAGCACGGCGGCGGTCACCATCATCCGGAACTTCGGGGTCACCTGGATGTTGAGGACCTTGTAGGCCGCCAGCGTGCCGGCGAAGGCCGCGAAGGTGCCGATGACCGCGCCCTGGACGACGCCGGGGTACATGACGTTGAAGAGCAGGCTCAGCGCACCGAGGGCGACACCCTCGAAGGCGGCGAAGACGAGCACGAGCGCCGGGCTGATGACCCGCTTGAAGGAGTTGACCATCGACAGCGCGAAGGCGCCGAGCGCGCCGATCGTCGCGGCCGCGCCCACCGTGGGCAGGGCGGTCTCGGCGGTGGTCTCGGTGACCTCCGGCATGGCGATCCAGGTCGCGAGGGCGGTCAGGATGACCACGCCGAGCGTGATCGCCGTCTTCTGCACGACGCTGTCGATCGTCATCGGGCCGGTGGTGGCCGGCGTCTGCTGGGCGGGGCCGCCCGGGGTGCCGACGCCCCACTGCGAGGGGTCGTTGGAGTAGCCGGGGTACCCGTTGCCCGCGTAGGTCTGGTTGCCGTAGGCGTTCGCGCCGGAGCGGTTGAACTCCTCCGACCGGCGGAACACCGGGTTGTTGCTCTGCATTGGTCTCTCCTTGGAGGCCGGTGGTGACCGCCTCCCTGACGGTTCACTGAGTGGGGACCACTGTAGGGGTCCTCACCAGCCTCAACGTCACACCCGTCCGGGGCGTTCCCGGCGCGGCTGTGAATCTCCTGAGCCGCCGGCGGGCCCCGACACCCGACCGGCGCTAGCGGCGTACGGCGTGCACGACCGTGTCGGTCACGGTGACGTCGGGGTCCTCCACCCGCTGGGTGCGGGTCGGGGCGTCGGCGCGGCGCACGTCCCAGTGCTGCGGGTCGAGCAGGCCCACGACCCGGTCGGGGGTGAAGAGGATGTCGTCGCCGTGGTGGTGGCGCACCCCGGTCTCGACGTCGTGGGGGTGGTGGCCCACCACGAGCAGCGAGCCGCCGGGCGCCACGGCGGCGCCGAGACGGGTGTAGAGCGGCGCGAAGAGCTGGGTCGGCACGTGCACGAAGTGGGCGCTGACCAGGTCGTACTGCTCGGGCAGGGTCTCGGCGAGCAGGTCGGCCTGCAGCCAGGTGGCCTCGACCCCCTCCTGCGCGGCCCGGGCCGCGCCCCGGTCGAGCGCGACCTGCGAGAGGTCGACGCCGGTGGCGCGCCAGCCGCGGTGGGCCAGCCACAGCACGTCGGCGCCCTCGCCGCACCCGATGTCGACCGCCGAGCCGGGGACGAGCCCGCCGACGACGTCGACGAGGTGGGGATTGGGCGCGCCGCTCCAGATCCGCTCGGAGGAGGAGTAGCGCTCGTCCCAGAACTCCGCGGTCCACATGTCGTCGGTCATGGGCCCATGCTCCCCCTTCAGGTCGACCTGAGGTCAACCTCCGGTGGTCGGTCGGGGTGCCCCCGGTGGGACTCGAACCCACACTGCGGCGCTTTTAAGGCGCCTTCCTCTGCCGTTGGGATACGGGGGCCGGCTCCGGTCCTCCGGCGGAGCGTCCGGTCGAGCGCCTAGAGGTAGGTCTTGCGAGCGTAGATCGCGTGGGCCCCGGCGGCGCGGTCGAGGAAGAGCAGCCCCTGGCAGTGGTCGATCTCGTGCTGCAGCGCGCGGGCCTCGAAGGCGCTGGTCGACACCTCCACCTCCTCGCCGGTGCCGGGCAGCTGGCCGCGCACCGTGATCCGGCCGGCGCGCTTCACGTCGCCGGTGAGGTCGGGCACGCTCATGCAGCCCTCGCGGGCCTTCTCGTTGCGGCTGGAGGAGACCACCTCGGCGTTGCAGAGCACGAAGGTGCCGTGGTGCTCACGGGTCTTGGGGTGCTCGGAGACGTCGACGCAGAAGACCTGCGCCCCCACGCCCACCTGCGGGGCGGCCAGGCCGACGCAGCCCGGGCTGACCCGCATCGTGGCCACCAGGTCGGCCGCGAGCCGCACGACCTCGGCGGAGGTCGGGTCGACCCGCTCCCCCACGCCCGACAGCACCGGGGCCGGCGCGGTGACGACGTCGAGCACCCGACCCTCCACGCCCAGCTCGGCCTCGGTCCAGGCCGCCACCCGGGGGTCGACAGCGCTCACAGGTCGTCGGCCTCGGCGCGGCGCAGCGTGGCCCCGACGCCCAGCGCCGTCGCCGCGGTGCGCACGGCGGCCTCGAGGGCGTCGACGTCGGCCCCGGCGGGCAGGTCGATCTCGGCCACGAGGAGGTAGAGGTCGCCGGCCAGGCGGGTGGTGAGGTCGGTGATGTTGCCGCCGACCTCGGCGACGCGGCCCACCACCGACGACACGATGCCGGGGCGGTCGCCGCCGTGCACGGTGAGCACCCAGGAGCTGCCCGCGGGCACGGCGCCGGCGCCCGGCGACACCGCGCGCACGGTCACGGTGAGCGAGCCGTCGTCGGCCAGCGGCGCCAGGGCCGCCTCGATCGCCGCGGCCGAGGGCTCGCCCGCGCAGACCAGCATCATCGCGAAGTGACCCCGCAGCAGGGTCATCGTGGAGTCCTCGAGGTTCAGCCCGAGCTCGGCCAGGCGGCCGGTGGTGTCGGCGATGATCCCCGGGCGGTCGTGGCCCAGGACGGTGATCGCGTGCTGGGTCGGGGGCGGCGTGGGGGTGCTCACCGCTCCATTGTCGCAAGGGCCGCGGCGCGGCCGAGCACCTCGTCCAGCATCGGCTCCGTCAGCCGCCCCGTGAACGTGTTCTGCTGGCTGGGGTGGTAGCAGCCCAGCAGCGGCACCTCCTCGCCGTCGGGCCGCACCAGCCGCGCCTGCGCACCGTGGCCGAACCTCGCGGCCGGCCGCGGCACCTGCCACCCGGCCCGCCGTACGCCGCCCAGCGCCGCCGCCCAGCCGAAGGCGCCGAGCGCGACCACGACGCGCACGTGCTCGCCCACCAGGGCCAGCTCGCGGTCGAGCCACGGGGCGCAGGTGTCGCGCTCGGCCGGGGTCGGCCTGTTCTGCGGCGGGGCGCAGCGCACGGCGGCCACCAGGCGCGTGTGCACCAGGCGCTGGCCGTCGCCGGCGTGCTCGCTGGTGGGCCGCTCCGCCAGCCCGACGCGGTGCAGCGAGGCGAAGAGCCAGTCGCCGGAGCGGTCGCCGGTGAAGACCCGCCCCGTGCGGTTGGCGCCGTGGGCGGCCGGGGCGAGGCCGACGACCAGCACCCGCGGATGCGCGGCGCCCCACCCGGCGACGGGGCGGCCCCAGTAGGGCTGGTCGGCGAAGGCGGCGCGCTTGGTGAGCGCCACCTCCTCGCGCCAGTCGACCAGCCGCGGGCAGGCCCGGCAGGTCGTCACCTCGCGGGCGAGCACCTCCAGCGGGGTGCGGGGCTCGGCCGGGTCGTCGGGCCAGCCGGTGCCGGGCGGCACCGGCGAGGCGAAGACCTCGCCGGTCAGCGGGTGGGGCAGCCCGTCCGGCACCGGCCCGACCTCAGAGCGGGGTCTGGGTGGTGGTCTGGGTGGCGACCGGGCCTCCGGTCGGGGACGCCGCGTCGTCGCTGCTCATCTTGTCCTTGGCGGCAGCGGCCACGTCGCCGGCCTTCTCGCGGGCGACCTCGGCAGCAGCGGTGGCCTGGGTGCGGGCGGTGTCGGCGGCCCTGTCCTTGGCCGACTGCACGCGCGGGTCGCGCGCGACCTTGCGGGCGGCGGTGACGATCTCGTCGTAGCGGTCACGGCCGGCGCGGGCGCCCAGCACGTAGCCGACGGCTCCGGCGGCGATCAGGGTGGTCTTGCTCATCGGTCGTTCTCCTCCTGTGGGGGGTGGATCACTCGAACCCCCCACTGTGCCGCCGCGCTCAGGCGGGCGGCACCACCCCTGCGGGGGCGGCCACCGACCAGGCGATCCCGTCGAGGATGTCGGTCTCGGAGGCCACGACCCCGGCGACCGCGGTGCGTCGCAGCACCCGCGAGAGCACCAGGGCACCGGCCCCGATGACGTCGGCGCGCCCCGGGTGCATCCAGGGCAGGGCCAGCCGCTCGGCCACCGTCATCGCCAGCAGCCGCTCGGTCAGCTCGTGCACCGCCTCGACGGGGAGCTCGGCGTGGTCGACGGCGTCGCGGTCGTAGGCCGGCAGGCCCAGCACCCCCGCGGCGACCGAGGTCGCGGTGCCGGCGACGCAGACCACCGTGCGGGCCGCGGCGGCGTCGACCGGGCAGGCGTCGAGGGCGGCGTCGACGTCGGCGACGCAGGCCGCCACCTCCGCCGCGGTCGGCGGGTCGGAGTGCAGGTGGCGCTCGTGCAGGCGCACCGAGCCGACGTCCATCGAGTGCGCCGCCGTCGGTGCCGCCCCGCCGAGGATCAGCTCGGTCGAGCCGCCGCCGACGTCGACGACCAGCACCGGCTCGGCCGGCGCGTCGAGCTCGCGCACGGCGCCGGCGTAGGCCAGGGCGGCCTCCTCGGCGCCGGAGAGCACCTCGGGCAGCACCCCGAGGCGCGCGCGCACGCCCTCGCGGAAGTCCTCGGCGTTGCTCGCGTCGCGGGTGGCCGAGGTGGCGCAGAAGCGGACGTCCTCGGCTCGCACCCCGTGCTCGGCCAGGATCGCGGCGTAGCGCTCGACCTCGGCGAAGGTGCGCTCCAGCGCCTCCGGGGAGAGCCGACCGGTGCGGTCGACGCCCGCGCCGAGGCGCACGACGGTGGCCTCGCGCACCAGCACCTCCGGCATGGTGCCGACCAGCAGCTTGATCGTGTTGGTGCCGCAGTCGACGGCGGCTACGGGCCGACGCACGGCCCCTGCTCCCACCACGGGCCCAGCAGCGCGAGCACCTCGTCGCCGAGCGGGTTGACGCCGGGGCCCTGCGCCAGGGCCTGGCCCGCGAGCACGTGCAGGCACTTGACCCGGCTCGGCATGCCCCCGGCGGAGATGCCGGCGATCTCGGGCACCGCGCCGGTCTGCTGCTCCAGCTCGCCGCGGGCCTCGAGGTAGCGCTCGTGGGCGCGGGCGTAGGCCGCGGCCAGCTCGGGGTCCTCGCCGAGGCGGGCCTCCATCTCCTTCATCAGCCCGGAGCCCTCCAGGGTCCCGATGCGGGAGGCGGCGCGGGGGCAGGTGAGGTAGAAGGTCGTCGGGAAGGGCGTGCCGTTGGGCAGGCGCGGCTCGGTGGTGACGACGTCGGGGCTGCCGCACGGGCAGCGGTGGCCCACGGCGTGGATGGCGCGGGGCTCGCGGCCCAGCTGCTCGCCGATGGCCGCCTCGTCGGCGGGGTCGATCACTGGTCGCTGTCCTCCTGGCCGCTGGGGGCCTGCTCCGGGGAGCCGTCGATCTCGGTGGCGGGCGGGGTGCCCTCGTCCTTCGGGGGGCGTCCGGCCGTCTCGACCGATGCCCACGCCTCGTCCCACCACGCGGTGGGCTCCTCGGGCGCGACGTCGGCGGGGTCGGTGAGCGTGGCCTCGGCCTCCAGCGGCTCGCCGTCCTCGTCGAGCACCACGAAGGAGCGCTCGCCGGGCATGACGTAGCCGAAGCGCTCGCGCGCCACCTGCTCGACGTACGCCGGGTCCTCCCAGCGCCGCTGCTCGCGCTCGAGCACGTCGATATCGGCCTGGCGCTCCGCGATCTCGGTGCGCAGGTCGTCGAGGTGGGCCCGCTGCTGGAGGTAGGCCCGCGCCGAGGAGGCGTAGGACACCGCGAGCACCGCGAGCACGAGCACGAGGATCATCGCGCGACCGGTCAGCCGCGGGCGCCGCACCGACGGGCCGGGCCCGTCGGGGGCACGGCCGGCCAGGGGGGCGCGGGTCCGCGGGCCGCCCGCGGGACGCCCGGGGCCTGACCGGCCCCGGGCTCCCGGCCGGGAGGCGGCCCCCCGCGCGGGGGTGCGTCGCTTGTCGGCCATGCCTCCTAGGGTCCCCTACGCGGTGTACCGCGGGAACGCCGACACACCGGCGTAGCGCGCGGCGTCGCCGAGCTCGTCCTCGATGCGCAGCAGCTGGTTGTACTTCGCGACGCGCTCGGAGCGGGCCGGGGCGCCGGTCTTGATCTGGCCGCAGTTGGTGGCCACCGCGAGGTCGGCGATGGTGGTGTCCTCGGTCTCGCCCGAGCGGTGGCTCATCATGCAGCGGTAGCCGTTGCGGTGGGCCAGCTCGACGGAGTCGAGGGTCTCGGTCAGCGAGCCGATCTGGTTGACCTTCACCAGCAGCGCGTTGGCCTGGCCGCCGGAGATGCCGCGCTGGAGGCGCTCGACGTTGGTGACGAAGAGGTCGTCGCCGACGATCTGGATCGTCGAGCCGAGCTGGTCGGTCATGGCCTTCCAGCCCTCCCAGTCGTCCTCGTCGAGGGGGTCCTCGATGGAGACGATCGGGTAGGCCTCGCACAGCTCGGCGTAGTAGGCCACCATCTCGGCCGCGGTCTTCGAGCCGCCCTCGAAGGCGTAGGTGCCGTCGGTGCAGAACTCGCTGGCCGCGACGTCCATGGCCAGGGCGATGTCGGTGCCCAGGGTCAGGCCGGCCGCGGCGACGGCCTCGGCGATGAGGTCCAGCGCGGCGCGGTTGGAGTCGAGGTCCGGGGCGAAGCCGCCCTCGTCGCCCAGGCCCGTGGCCAGGCCCTTCTTCTTCAGCACCGCCTTGAGCGCGTGGTAGACCTCCGCGCCCTGGCGCAGCGCCTCGCGGAAGGTGGGGGCGCCGATCGGCGCGATCATGAACTCCTGGATGTCGACGTTGGAGTCGGCGTGGGAGCCACCGTTGAGGATGTTCATCATCGGCACCGGCAGCACGTGGGCGTTGGGGCCGCCGACGTAGCGGTAGAGCGGGAGACCCGCGGAGTCGGCCGCCGCGCGGGCCACGGCCAGCGAGACGCCGAGGATCGCGTTGGCGCCGAGCTCGGCCTTGTTGGGGGTGGCGTCGAGGTCGAGCATGACCTGGTCGACCAGGCGCTGGTCGTCGGCGTCGAGGCCCTCCACGGCCGGGCCGATCTTCTCCACGACGCCGCGCACGGCGTTCTCGACGCCCTTGCCGAGGTAGCGGTCGCCGCCGTCGCGCAGCTCGACGGCCTCGAACGCGCCCGTGGAGGCGCCGCTGGGCACCATCGCCCGGGCGAAGGTGCCGTCGTCGAGGAGGACCTCGACCTCGACGGTGGGGTTGCCGCGGGAGTCGAGGATCTCGCGGGCGCCGACTGCTTCGATGGATGCCACTGGCTTGCTCCTGGTGCAGAGGTGTCTCGGGTGAGGGCCCGGCCAGCCTAGGGGACCCGGCACCCCGCGCCGACCCTGCGACCCCGTCGTCTCGGGTGAGCCGCCCCGCCCGCTCGCCGGGCAGGATCGGTGCGCATGGAGCCCCTGCCCCCGCCCGAGACCCGCATCCGCCAGGTGACCGCCCTCTTCGAGGGTCTCGCCGACACCTACGACACCTCCGACGTCGCCTTCAGCGGACCGGTCGGCGCCGAGCTGGTCCGTCGCCTCGCCCCGCAGGCCGGGGAGCGGGCCGTCGACCTGGGGTGCGCCCGCGGCGCCGTCACCTTCCCGCTGGCCGAGGCCGTCGGCGCCGAGGGCCACGTCGACGCCCTCGACCTGGCGCCGAGCATGGTCGAGCTGACCGCCGGCGAGGCCCGGCAGCGCGGCGCCTCCCAGGTCGAGGTCGTGCTCGGCGACGCGGTCGAGCCGCCGCTGGAGGAGTCGTCGTACGACGTGCTCGCCTCCTCGCTGCTCCTCTTCTTCCTGCCCGAGCCCGACGTCGCGCTCACGGAGTGGCGCCGGCTGGTGAGGCCCGGCGGGCGCGCCGGCTTCACGACCTTCGGCGCCTGGCCACCGGCGTGGCGGGCGGTGCTCGACGTCTTCGACGACCACGCCCGCCGCACCGGCCGGCGCAGCATGACCCAGGCCCCCGAGGTCGACGAGGACCAAGAGGTCACCGACTTCCTCACCGGCGCCGGCTGGAGCGACGTGGAGCACGCCACGCTCACCCACGACCTCGTCTTCGACGACCTCGACCACTGGCGACGCTGGTCGCTGACCACGTGGCTCACCGACGTGTGGATGCGCAGCCCCGTCGAGGAGCACCCCGAGATCCTCGACCGCGTCGGCGAGGTGCTCGAGGGCACCCGCGGCGACGACGGCCGGCTCCACCTGCAGCTGGTGGTGCGCTACACCCTCGCCCGCCCCTGAGCCGCCCCCGGAGGCCCGTCAGGTACGCCGTCGCACCGC
Organism: Nocardioides sp. P86; assembly: GCF_023712465.1. NCBI lineage: Bacteria > Bacillati > Actinomycetota > Actinomycetes > Propionibacteriales > Nocardioidaceae > Nocardioides > Nocardioides sp. P86. The sequence continues at coordinate 996,533 of NZ_JAMAYE010000001.1, forward strand.
GTCGCGCAGCGCCTGCTCGGGGTCGGTGCCGGCGGCGCGGGCCTCCGCGACCAGGCCCAGCAGCCGGTCGCCGAGGTCGTCGGGGTCGAGGTCCTCGACAGGTCGGCCCGCCCGGGCCAGCCGGTCGAGGGCCTTGTCGGCCAGCAGCAGGGCGGGGAGCGTGGCGGGCACGCCGTCGAGCAGCGCGGAGCGCGGCCTCTCCTCGGCCTTGATCCGCTGCCAGGCGTCGTCGACCGACGTCGCGTCGTCGTGGGCGACCGGGTCGGGGCCGAAGACGTGCGGGTTGCGCCGCACCATCTTCTCGGCCAGGCCGGCGGCCACGTCGTCGAGGTCGAAGTCGCCGTGCTCCTCGGCCACCGCGGCGTGGAAGTAGACCTGGAGCAGCAGGTCGCCGAGCTCCTCGCGCAGGTGGGAGGCGGCCGCGTCGCGACGCCGGGGGTCGCCGGCGTCCTCGGCCGCCGCGAACGCGTCGACGGCCTCGAGGGTCTCGTGGGCCTCCTCGAGCAGGTAGCGCGACAGCGAGCGGTGGGTCTGCTCGCGCTTCCAGGGGCACTCGGCGCGCAGGCGTCGCATCATCGTGCGGAAGACGAGCAGCGGCTCCTGCCCGCTCCCCTCCCGGCGCGGCTCCCCGGTGCCCGCCACGCTCAGCCGCAGCGCTGCGACGCGGGCAGGGCGGCGACCTGCTCCGAGGTCAGCTCCCCGTCGAGCGCGGTGGCGGCCTCCCCGACGGGGACCGAGAGCTCGGGCACGCTGCCGGCCTCCTGGCTGGCCACGTCGATCGAGGCGAAGCGGGGATTGGTCTCCACGCCGTTGTCGTCCTGCCACTGCTGCACCAGCTCGGTGGCCGCGGCCTGGGCCTCCTCGCCGCTCGTGCCCTCCTCCACCTGCGACGTCACCGCGCTGTTGAGCACGGCGGTGAAGAGGTCGGGCCCGGAGAACACGGGCAGCACGTCGTCGACCAGGTCGGGGTCGGCGCCGGTCAGCCCCTCCCGGGTGGTCTGCTCGACCTGGCGGCGCGCGGCCGCGACGTCCACGTCGTAGTCGGCGCCGATCTGCTCGGCCATCGAGCCCAGCACCAGGCTGTAGAGCACCTGGTCGCGGAAGGCGGCGCCGGCGATCGGGGCCTGGCCCTCGTTGGACTCCAGCAGCTCGCAGGTGTCGGCGGCGTAGGTGTCGACCTCGCTCAGCGTGATGTCCTCGTCGCCGACCGTCGCGGCGACGCCCGGGCGGATCGGGGTGTCGGCGACCCCGCAGCCCGCGAGCCCCGAGCCGAGGAGGACGACGGCGGCCAGACCGGCTGCCGGGCGGACGATCTTCACGTGGACTCCCGCGGGTCGATGATGGCGTCGATCACACTGCGGGCCCATTCAAGCAGGGCGATCCCGTCGATGGGCTTGCCACCCACGACCGCCGTCTGCGGCCGCGGCACGAGGATGGTGTCGACACCGGTCTTGACGATCGCCTTGGGATACATCCGCATCAGCCGCACCACCCGCGACTCCGGCAGGCTCACCGGCGCGAAGCGCACGTTCTTCCCCGCGACCGTCACCTCGCCCACGCCGGCCTGGCGGGCCCGGGCCCGGAAGCGCGCGACGAGCAGCAGCGACACGACCACGACCGGCGGCTCGCCGTAGCGGTCGAGCAGCTCCTCGTTGATCGCGTCGACGTCCTCGTCGGAGCGCACCTCGGCCAGGCGCTTGTAGATCTCCAGGCGCAGGCGCTCGCTGGGGATGTAGTCGTGGGGCAGGTGGGCGTCGACGGGCAGCTCGATGCGCACCTCGTCGAGCTCCGGCTCGCCCTCGCCCTTGAACTCGTGGACGGCCTCGCCGACCAGGCGCACGTAGAGGTCGAAGCCGACGTCGGCGATGTGGCCCGACTGCTCCCCGCCCAGCAGGTTGCCGGCGCCGCGGATCTCCAGGTCCTTCATCGCGATCGCCATGCCGCCGCCCAGGTCGGAGTGCTGGGCCAGCGTGGCCAGCCGCTCGTGGGCGGTCTCGGTCAGCGGCTTCTCCGCGGGGTAGAGGAAGTAGGCGTAGGCCCGCTCGCGGGAGCGGCCCACGCGCCCGCGCAACTGGTGCAGCTGGGAGAGGCCGAGGGTGTCGGAGCGCTCGATGATCATGGTGTTGGCGTTGGAGACGTCGAGGCCCGACTCCACCAGCGTCGTGCAGACCAGCACGTCGAAGCGCTTCTCCCAGAAGTCGAGCATCACCTGCTCGAGCTGCTTCTCCCCCATCTGCCCGTGGGCGGTGGCCACGCGCGCCTCGGGCACCAGCTCGCGGATGCGCGCGGCGGCCTTCTCGATCGACTGCACCCGGTTGTGGATGTAGAAGACCTGGCCCTCGCGCAGCAGCTCGCGGCGCACGGCCGCCACCACCTGGCGGTCCTCGTAGGCGCCGACGTAGGTCAGCACGGGGTGGCGCTCCTCGGGCGGGGTGGTGATAGTCGACATCTCCCGGATGCCGGTGATGGCCATCTCCAGGGTGCGCGGGATCGGCGTGGCCGACATCGACAGCACGTCGACGGAGGTGCGCAGCCGCTTCATCTGCTCCTTGTGCTCCACCCCGAAGCGCTGCTCCTCGTCGACGATGATCAGGCCCAGGTCCTTGAAGCGCACGTCGCGGTTGAGCAGGCGGTGGGTGCCGACGACGATGTCGATCGAGCCGTCGGCCATCCCCTTCATCACCTCGGCCGCCTCCTTGTCGCTCTGGAAGCGGCTCAGCGCCCGCAGCACGACCGGGAAGCCGCTCATCCGCTCGGCGAAGGTCGACAGGTGCTGGGTGACCAGCAGCGTGGTCGGCACCAGCACGGCGACCTGCTTGCCGTCCTGCACGGCCTTGAAGGCCGCCCGCACCGCGATCTCGGTCTTGCCGTAGCCCACGTCGCCGCAGACCAGCCGGTCCATCGGCACGACCTGGCGCATGTCGGCCTTGACCTCGTCGACCGTGGTCAGCTGGTCGACGGTCTCCTGGAAGGGGAAGGCGTCCTCCAGCTCACGCTGCCAGGGGGTGTCGGGGCCGAAGGCGTGGCCCTTGGTGGCCTGGCGCGCGGCGTAGAGCTTGATCAGCTCGGCGGCGATCTCGCGCACGGCCTTGCGGGCGCGGCTCTTGCGCTTGGACCAGTCGGCGCCGCCGAGCCGGTCGAGGCTGGGCTGCTCGCCGCCGACGTAGCGGGTGACCTGGTCGAGCGCGTCGGCGGGCACGTAGAGCCGGTCGGCCGGGCCGCCGCGCTTGGAGGCGCCGTACTCGAGCACGAGGTACTCGCGCACCGCGCCCCCGGCCTCGCGCTGCTTCATCTCGATGAAGCGGCCCACGCCGTGCTGCTCGTGCACGACGAAGTCGCCGGCCTTGAGCTCGAGGGGGTCGATCTGCTTCTTGCGCCGCGCCGGCATCTTGCGCATGTCGCGCGTGGAGGACTTCTGCCCCGAGATGTCCTCCCCGGTCAGCAGCACCAGCCGGTTGGTCTCGTCGACGAAGCCCTGGGTGAGGGACCCGCAGGTGACGGTCACGACGTCGTGACCCAGCTCGCCGTCGAGCCGCGCGGGCACGTCGTGCTCGCCGAGGGCCTCGACCATGCGGTTGGCCGGGCCGTGCCCGACGTGCACCACGACGGTGCGGAAGCCCGCGGCCCGCCAGCCCTCGAGGTCGGTGATGGCCTTCTCGACGTCGCCGCGGTAGGCGTCGACCGGGTGGGCCGGCAGGGCCCGGGTCGGCACGCCGGCGTCGCTGGCGCTCATGCCGGTGGCGGTCTCGGCGTCGTCGGCGATGCCGAAGGGGCTCATCGTCCACCACGGCTTGTGCTGCTCGAGGCTGGTCAGCCTCACCTCGGCCAGGTCCTGGTACGACGCAGCGCCCAGGTCGACCGGGGCGGTGCCCCCGCCGGCCGCTGCGGCCCAGCTCGCGCCGAGGAACTCCTCGCTGGTCGCGACCAGGTCGTGGGCGCGGCGGCGCGCCCGCTCGGGGTCGAGCACCAGCACGTGGGTGTCGGCCGGCATCAGGTCGACCAGCAGCTCCATCTCGTCGACCAGCACCGGGGCGAGCGACTCCATGCCCTCCACCGCGATGCCGGCGGCGATCTTGTCGGTCAGCTCCAGCAGCTGCGGGTGGCTGCGGCCCAGCTCGGCGGCCCGCTCGCGCACGGCGTCGGTGAGCAGCAGCTCGCGGCACGGCGGGGCCCAGAGCCGCTCGACCTTCTCCAGGGTGCGCTGGTCGGCGACGGAGAAGCTGCGGATCTCCTCGACGTCGTCGCCCCAGAACTCCACGCGCAGCGGGTGCTCCTCGGTCGGCGGGAAGACGTCGACGATGCCGCCGCGCACGGCGAACTCGCCGCGCTTCTCGACCAGGTCGACCCGGCTGTAGGCCGCGTCGGCCAGGCGCCGCACCACGTCGTCGAGGCCGGCGGCCTCGCCGCTGACCAGCTCGACGGGCTCGAGGTCGGCCAGGCCCGCGACCTGCGGCTGGAGCACCGAGCGCACCGGGGCCACGACCACCTTGAGCGGACCGTTGGAGGCGTCGGTGCCGGGGTGACGCAGGCGGCGCAGCACCGCCAGGCGGCGCCCGACGGTGTCGCTGCGCGGGCTGAGCCGCTCGTGGGGCAGCGTCTCCCAGCTGGGGTAGTAGGCCACCGTCGCGGGGTCGACGAGGTCGCCGAGCGCCCCGACCAGGTCCTCGGCCTCGCGGGCGGTCGCGGTCACGGCCAGCACGGTGCGGCCCTGGGCCACCAGGCCCGCCACCACGAAGGGCCGCAGCGCCTCGGGCCCGGTGAGGTCGAGCGCCCGCACGGCGCCGCCGGCGGCGTCGGCCAGCACCTCGGAGAGCGTGGCGTCGGCGAGCACGGCCCGCGCCAGCGCCGTCACCGCGGGGCTGGTCGACGGGGCGGGGGGAAGGACGGTGGTGGTCACGGAGCTCCTCGACTGACGGGCGTCACCCACGACGACGGCCCCCGGTCGAGACGACAGGGGGTGGTGACCAGCCCAGTCTAGGTCGCACCACCGACCACGGGATCGTCTGCGGCCCGGACGGGTGGGGGCGGGCAACCACCGGGAGGCCATGATGAGATCGGCACCACAGCACTGGGCCCCTCAGGGGCCGCGACGAGAGGCGTGACATGGAGCTGCAGCTGACGGCCGAGGAGCAGGAGTTCCGCGCGGAGATGCGCGACTTCTTCACCACCAAGGTCTCCCAGGAGGTCCGCGACGCGGTGGCCGCGGGCCACGAGCTCACCCGCGAGCAGATCGTGGAGGCCCACCAGACGCTCAACGCGGCCGGCCTCGCGGTGCCGCACTGGCCCGAGGAGTGGGGCGGCCGGGGCTGGAGCCAGATCCAGCGCCACATCTGGAACGAGGAGATGCAGGCCGCCGCGGTGCCGCCGCCGCTGGCCTTCAACGCCTCGATGATCGGTCCGGTCATCGCGCAGTTCGGCAGCCAGGAGATCAAGGAGCGTTTCCTGGCCAAGACCGCCAACCTCGACATCTGGTGGAGCCAGGGCTTCTCCGAGCCCGACGCCGGCTCCGACCTCGCCGGCCTGCGCACCACCGCGGTCCGCGACGGCGACGACTGGGTCGTCAACGGCCAGAAGACCTGGACCACGCTGGGGCAGTACGGCGACTGGATCTTCACCCTCGTGCGCACCGACCCGGAGGTGAAGAAGCAGAAGGGCATCTCGATGCTCCTCATCGACATGACCTCCCCCGGCGTCGAGGTGCGGCCCATCGAGCTCATCGACGGCGGGCACGAGGTCAACGAGGTGTGGTTCAGCGACGTGCGCGTCCCGGGCGAGAACCTCGTCGGTGAGCCCGGGCAGGGCTGGACGATGGCCAAGTTCCTGCTCGGCAACGAGCGCGTCGGTGTGGCCCCCGTGGGCTCCACCAAGCGCCGCCTGGCCCGGGCCAAGGAGCTGGCCGGCGAGCAGGCCCACGACCCGCTGACCGCGGCCCGCATCGCCGAGCTGGAGAACGAGCTGCTCGCCCTCGAGCTCACCGCCCTGCGCGTGGTCGCCCACTCCGCCGGCAGCGAGCCCCACCCGGCGAGCTCCGTGCTCAAGCTCAAGGGCACCGAGCTGCAGCAGGCCGTGAGCGAGCTGCTCGTCGACCTCGCCGGGCCCGGGTCGCTGGCGTCGGGCGCGGGCGACGACAGCGCCCTGCCCGACTGGGCGCGCCACGCGACCCCGTCGTACCTCAACCTGCGCAAGGCCTCCATCTACGGCGGCTCGAACGAGATCCAGCGCCAGATCATTTCCCGCACGATCCTCGGCCTCTGAGCCGGGCAGGAGACTCATCATGGACTTCACCTACGACGACGAGCAGGACGCCCTGCGCGACGCGGTGCGCGGACTGGTCGGCCGGGCCTACTCCGACTTCGAGCAGCGCCGCCAGACCACCAAGGCCGACCCGGGCTTCTCGGAGAAGGTCTGGACCCAGCTGGCCGAGATGGGCGTGCTGGGCCTGCCCTTCAGCGAGGACGACGGCGGGGTCGGCGCCGGGCCGGTCGAGATCTCGATCGTGGCCCAGGAGCTCGGCCGCGTCATCGCCCCCGAGCCCTACCTCACCAGCGTCGTGCTCGCCGGCGGGCTGGTCTCCGCGGTCGGCACGACCGAGCAGCGCGGCGAGGTGCTCGGCGCGCTGAGCGCCGGCGAGAGCGTGCTGGCGCTGGCCCACGACGAGCCCGGCTCGCGCTGGAGCCCCTCGGCCACCGCGGTCACCGCCACCGAGGAGGGCGGCTCCTGGACGCTGAGCGGCGTCAAGGAGCCGGTCGTCCACGGCGCACGCGCCGACCTGCTCGTGGTGAGCGCCGCGCTGCCCGACGGCGGCACCGGCCTCTTCCTCGTCGAGGGCTCGGCCGCCGAGCGCACCGACTACGCCACTTACGACGGCGGCCGCGCGGCCAAGGTGACCTTCTCCGGCACCGCCGCGACGCCGCTGGGCGAGGCGGGTCGCGACGTCACCGCCAGCATCGCCACGGTCCAGGACATCGGCCGGATCATGGCCTGCAACCAGGCCGTCGGCGCGATGGAGGTGGCGCTGCGCACCACCACGGAGTACCTCAAGAGCCGCAAGCAGTTCGGCGTGCCGCTCAACACCTTCCAGGCGCTCAACTTCCGGGCCGCCGACATGTACGTCTCCCTGGAGCTGGCCACGAGCCTGACCCAGTGGGCGACCATGGTGCTGGCCACCGGCGACGCCGAGGCCACCCGTGACGCCGCCCACCGCGCCTCGCTCCAGGTGAGCCGGGCCAGCCGCCACGTCGGCCAGGAGGCGATCCAGCTGCACGGGGGCATCGGCATGACCGCGGAGTACTCCGTGGGCAGCTACGTCTCGGTGCTCACCGCCCTCGAGCGGCTCCTCGGCGACGGCCAGCACCACCTCTCCGCGCTGGCCGGCGGCATCGGCGACTACGGCTCGATCGACCCGCTTCCCTGACACCGGCGGGAGGGGTCCTTAGGATCCCTCCCATGACGGGCACCGCCGAGGACACCACCCGCTCGGCACCCCCGGGCCTGCCGCCGACCACGAGCCGGGGCCCCCGGGCCCTGGCCATGGCGGTCTACGCCGTGCTGCTGGTGCTGTGGAGCGAGCTGCTCGGCATCCCCAACGACACCGTCCAGGTGTTCGTGTGGCTGTGGCTCGGCACGATCGCGTGGAACGTGCAGGCCCCGTGGCGCTACCACCTGCTGTTCCTGCGCGACTGGTCGCTCCCGGTCATCGGCCTGGTCGTCTACTTCTACAGCCGCGGCCTCACCGACGAGCTCGGTCTCCCGGTGCACGTGCAGATGCCGATCACCGTCGACGAGTGGCTCGGCGGGGGCGTCACGCCCACCGAGCGCCTGCAGGACGCGTGGTGCGGCGACCCGTGCCTGCGCGAGAGCCCGCCCCGGTGGTACGACGTCGTCCTGACCACCGTCTACGCCTCCCACTTCCTCACCGGCCTGACCATCGCGGCCGTGCTGTGGGTGCGCAACCGCACCCAGTGGGTGCGCTGGATGCGCCGCTTCCTGGCCATCAACTTCGGCGCCCTGGTCGTCTACGTCGTCTACCCAATGGCCCCGCCGTGGATGGCCTCCGAGCAGGGCTACCTCGGCGAGGTCACCCGGATCACCGGCCGCGGGTGGGCCGACCTGGGCCTGGGCCGCTTCGACCTCGTGCTCCAGGGTGTCGGCAACCCGGTCGCCGCCATGCCCTCGCTGCACGCGGGCATCACGTTCCTCGTCGCGCTCTACGGCGTGGGCCACCTGCGCACCCGCTGGCGCTGGCTGCTGCTGCTCTACCCGCTGCTGATGTCGGTGGCCCTGGTCTACTACGCCGAGCACTACGTCGTCGACGTGGTCGCCGGCGGGCTGCTGGCGGGCCTGGTGCTCGCCGGCTCCACCTGGTGGGAGCGCCGCCAGGAGCGCCCCACCCCCGCCTGACCCCCACCACCGACCGACCCACACGAGAGGCGCCACCGTGCGAGGACTCCAGGGCAGGACCGCCGTCGTCACCGGCGCCAGTCGCGGCATCGGCCTGGCCGTGGCCCAGCGGCTGGTTGCGGAGGGGGCGCGGGTCTGCGTCACCGCCCGCAAGCCCGAGGCGCTCGAGGAGGCCGTCGCGAGCCTCGGCGGCCCCGACCACGCGATCGGCGTGGCCGGCAACGCCGGTGACGCCGCGCACCGCGACGAGGCGGTGGCCCGCACCCTCGAGGCCTTCGGCAGCGTCGACCTGCTGGTCAACAACACCGGCATCAACCCCGCCTACGGCCCGCTGATGGCGCTCGACCTCGACGCCGCCCGCAAGATCGTGGACGTCAACGTGGTTGCCGCCCTCGGCTGGGTGCAGGTCGCCCACCGCGCCTGGATGGGCGAGCACGGCGGTGCGGTGGTCAACGTCGCCTCGGTCGCGGGCGTCAGCAGCGCCCCGGGCATCGCGATGTACGGCGCGAGCAAGGCGATGCTCATCCACCTGACCAAGGACCTCGCCGTCGAGCTCGGCCCGTCGGTGCGGGTCAACGCGGTCGCCCCCGCGGTCGTGAAGACCCGCTTCGCCGAGGCCCTCTTCGAGGGCCGCGAGGAGGAGGTCGCCGCGACGTACCCGCTGCGCCGCCTCGGTGTGCCCGACGACGTCGCGGGCGCCGTGGCGTTCCTGCTCTCCGAGGAGGCCTCCTGGCTGACCGGGCAGACCGTCGTGCTCGACGGCGGCGTCACCCTCGCCCACCGCTGAGCCCGGTCCGCCCGCCGGGACCGGGACTGTGACGGCGACCACCCGTGGGTCAGGATGAGGTCATGGACCTCTCCCTGAGCGACGAGCAGCAGAGCTTCCGCGACACCGCGCGGGCCTTCCTCGACAAGGAGGCCGTGCCCCACCGCATCCAGTGGGACCGCGACGAGGCGGTCGACCTCGCGATCGTGCCGAAGATGGCCGAGCTCGGCTTCTTCGGCCTGACCATCCCCGAGGAGTACGGCGGGCTGGGCGGCGACTACGTCACCTACGCCCTCGCCATGGAGGAGCTCGGCCGCGCCGACTCCGCCCTGCGGGGCATCGTCTCGGTCAGCAGCGGCCTGGTCGGCAAGTCGATCCTGTTCTTCGGCAGCGAGGAGCAGAAGCAGGAGTGGCTGCCGCAGCTGGCCACCGCCTCGAAGCTGGGCTGCTTCGGGCTCACCGAGCCCGGCACCGGCTCCGACGCCGGCAACCTGACCTCGCGCGCGGTCAAGGACGGCGACGACTACGTCCTCAACGGCCAGAAGCTGTTCATCACCAACGGCACCTGGGCCGACGTCGCCCTCGTCTTCGCCCGCACCAGCGACGACGGCCCCCGCGGGGTCACGGCGTTCCTGGTGCCCACCGACACCCCCGGCTTCGAGGCCCGCGAGATCAAGGGCAAGCTCGGGCTGCGCGGCCAGGCCACGGCCGAGCTGTTCCTCTCCGACGTGCGCGTGCCGGCCTCGGCCGTGCTCGGCGAGGTGGGCAAGGGCTTCAAGATCGCCATGAGCACCCTCGACAAGGGACGGCTGGCGGTCGCCGCCGGCTGCGTCGGCATCGTGCAGGGGTGCCTGGAGACCAGCGTCGACTACGCCCTCAACCGCACCCAGTTCGGCAAGCCCCTCGCGGGCTTCCAGCTGGTGCAGGACATGATCGCCGACATCTCCCTCGACGCCGACGCCGCGCGCCTGCTGGTGTGGCGCTGCGCCGACCTCGTCGACCGGGGCGAGCCCTTCGGCACCGCCGCCTCCAAGGCCAAGCTGTTCGCCTCCGAGGCCGCGGTGCGCGCGGCCAACAACTGCATCCAGGTGCACGGCGGCGCGGGCTACGTCGACGAGTACCCCGGCGCGAAGTACCTGCGCGACGCCCGGGTCATGACGCTCTACGAAGGCACCAGCCAGATCCAGAAGCTGCTCATCGGCCGCGCCGAGACCGGCATCAACGCCTTCGTCTGACCCCTCCCGCCCCTCGTTCTCTCCTCCACCCCTGACAGGAGCACCCCCCGTGCCGCTCGACCCCCAGCTGGCCACCCTGCTGCAGTTCCTCGCCGACTCCGGTGCGCCGTCGATGTCGGAGGGCACCGCCGAGCAGGCACGCCACGGCTTCCGCACCCTCGCCGTCGACCTGCGCGACCCCGCGGTGCTCCCGGAGGTCGAGCGGGTCGAGGACGTCGAGGTCCCGGGCGGCGACGGCCCGCGGCCGGCCCGGATCTACCGCCCGGCCGCCGACGGTCCGCTCCCCACCGTGGTGCTGCTGCACGGAGGGGGCTTCGTGGTCGGCGACCTCGACACCCACGACCTCTACGCCCGCTGCGTCGCCGACTCGTGCCACGCGGTCGTGGTCTCCGTCGACTACCGCCTCGCCCCCGAGCACCCCTTCCCCGCAGCGGTCGAGGACGCCGTCGCCGCCACCCGGTGGGCCGCCGAGCACCTCGCCGACCTCGGCGGCGACGACGTGCTGGCCGTCACCGGCGACTCCGCCGGGGGCAACCTCTCGGCGGTCGTCACCCAGGTCATGCGCGACGAGGGTCGCCCGCTCGACGCGCAGCTGCTCTTCTACCCCGCCACCGACCTGGCCGGCAGCTACCCCTCCACCACCGAGAACGCCGAGGGCTACTTCCTGGACCAGGCCACCATGCTGTGGTTCGGGGCGCACTACGTCGGCTCGGGCGGGGGTGAGGTGGTCGGGTCGCCCCGCTTCTCCCCCATGCTCGGCGACAAGGCGGGCCTGCCCCCCGCCGTCGTCGTCACCGCCGAGTTCGACCCGCTGCGCGACGACGGCAACGCCTACGCCGAGGCCCTGGCCGCAGCCGGCGTGCCGGTCGAGCACCGGGTGTTCCCCGGCCTCATCCACGGCTTCGTCGACATGGGACGCCACTCCGCCGCGGCCCAGGCCGCCGTGGAGGAGTCGCTGGCGCTCTTCCGGGGGCTGCTGCACCGCTGACCAGGAAGGGCCGAGCAGAGCCGCGCGGTCCGAGCAGAGCCGTGCGGCCCGTGCGGGGAGGAGCGGCCCGGGCGTGAGCGCCGGCGGGTAGCCTCGCGCCATGCGCCTGCGCCCGCTCCTCGCCCCCGTCGCCCTCTGCCTCGCCCTCGTCGCCGCCGGGTGCTCGTCCGACGACACCGCCGAGAAGTCCGCCGACAGCCCGGCCGCCACCGCCGCAGAGAGCCCCGCCGAGAGCACCGCCGCGGCGTCGCCCTCGGCGGACGCGTCGGAGCCCTCGGAGCCCGACACCGACACGCAGCAGGTCGCCACCGACCAGGTCGCCTTCGACGTGCCCGCGTCGTGGGTGACGGTCGACGCGGCCGAGGCCTTCTCCGGCGACGACGCCACCGAGGACCCGGTCGTCCAGGACCTCGCCGCCCGCCTCGGCGTCACCCCCGAGCAGGCCGTGCAGACCTTCGCCCAGATGGACCTCATCGTCACCAGCGACGGCGAGCGTGACGCGGGTGTCCTGACCAACCTCAACGTCGTGCACGTCCCCGGGGCCCTCCCCACCGAGTCCGCCGCGCGGGCCGAGCTGAAGCAGATCGGCGCCACCATCACCTCGATCGAGGCCGTCGAGACCGGTGCCGGCGACGCCCTCCGTGTCGCCTACACCCTGGAGGCCGGTGGCGGCCAGGTGCGCTCGCAGGCCCTGGCCGTCGACGTCGACGGGCAGCTCGTGACCATCACCGTCACCGCCGGCACCGAGACGACCAGCGACGAGCTCACCGACCTGGTCCTCGACTCCCTCACCGCCGCCTGACCAGCCGCTCCACCCAGCCGTCGGTGCCGCCCGGCGACCGGCCCGTGGGTCGGCGTCGGTGACCGACCGACCGGGAGTGGCGGGACACGACACCTCCGGCGGCCCTCGACCCGTCGTACGCCGCCACTCCCCGGGCGGGCCACGCTACGGCGACCGGCAGACCGACCGCGCCCTGCGCACCAGCACGTCGTCTCGGATCCGCGACGACCACGACACCCGGGCGACGACGTCGCCCGCCGCGCCATCGAGGGCGGGACCACCGGCGGGACCACGCGCCGCCTCAGCCGCTCCGTCGCCCGCGACCTCGACCGCTCGAGCACCGGGGGGACCGACGTCATCAGCGGTCGTAGGCCAGCAGGGCGAGCTCGAGCATCAGCTTGTCACGGGGGTTGGCGAGGTGGCGGCCGGTAAGCGCCTCGATCTGCTTGAGGCGGTAGATGACGGTGTTGCGGTGGCAGAAGAGCTCCTCCGCGGCGTGGGTCGGGGAGCCGTCGTGGCGCAGCAGGGCGCGCAGGGTGTCGACGAGGGTCGTGAGCTGGGCCTCGGGCTGGTTCAGCAGGTCGCCCAGGGTCTCGCGCAGCAGCAGCGGCGCGACCTGGGGGCTGCCCGCCAGCAGCACCTCGGGGAGCCGCTCGGACACCGAGACCACCTGGGCCCTGCCGCGCGGGAGGGTCTCGGCGGCGCGGGTGGCGAGCTGGTAGGCGGCGGCGAAGCCGGCGATCCCGTCGGGGCAGCCGGCGACGCCGACCCGACCGGCCGCGTGCGGCGCGAAGACCTGCGCCAGCCCGGGCTCGTCGGGCAGGGGGCCGGCGAGCAGGCCGAAGTGGGCCCCGGCGCGGACGTGCCACACCGCGGTGACCCCGAGCCGCTCGAGGCCGTCCTCGGCCAGCGTGAGGGCGTCGTCGAGCGAGCCGTCCTGGAGCGCGACCACGCAGGCGAGGTCGGCGTCGCCGCGGATGCCCAGCACCGCGAGCGCCTCGCCGGCGAAGTCGGGATCGGCGCCGCGACCCTCGAGCAGCGCGTCGAGCACGGTCTGCTGGCGCTGGAGGTCCTGGCGCTGGAGCCGGCGCGCCTCGCGGCGGTAGGCGTCGATGAGCACGGCGTTCTGGATGTCCAGGTCGGCCCAGACCCCCCGCCCGGCGAGGAGGAGCACGGCGTCGTCGACCCGCAGGTCGGCGGGGCCGGTCGAGGAGCGCTCCACGAGCGCCTGCCACAGCACCCGCGCGCCGAGCGTGTAGGCGTTCAGCACGACCTCCAGGGGCACCCCCTGGCGGGCGCGCCGCCGGCCGGTCTCCCGCCACACGTCGCGCGCGCCCTCGCCCCCCGGCTGCGCGCTGCCGCTGAGGATCTCCAGCCCTCGCCGGATGTGCATCCGGGTGCTCGCGCGCACGTCGAGACGCAGGTCGGGCCCCACGCGGTCGTAGACCTCGGCGTCGCGCTCGAGCAGGGTCAGCGTGATCTGGTCGGCGATGCGGTCGGCGTCGTCCACCAGCAGCCGCCAGGCCCGACGCACGTCGGCCGTCGTGGCGCGGTCGAAGCCGACCGGGTCGGGGGCCGGCCACGCCGACCGGCGGCCAGGAGCCCGCTCGGCCCCGGAGGAGGCGCCGGATCGCCCAGAGGAGGACACGGGACGACGTTCGCACTCCGTGCACAATCTTGACCAGCCCTTGACCCCGATCACTGCGCCGGATCCAAGGATCTTTGTGCTCCGCGCCTAGTGCACTTCCTGTGCGCTGCGACCAAAGTGGTGGCCGTCACACCGGGGCCCCACCCTCGACCTGGTCGACACCGTCCTCCCGCGGCGCCACCCCGCCGCGCGCGACCGACCTGCGACCGACCTGCGACGACCCCCGCCGACCCCCCGACGAAAGGGCGCGATGTCCGCGACCTCCTCCCCCGCTGCGCCGTCCCCCGGGGCCACCTCGGCCACCGGCCCCGTGCTCGAGCTGCGCGACGTGACCGTCACCTTCGGCGGCGTCACGGCCCTCTCGGGCGTGGGCCTCGCCGTCCGTCCGCACCAGGTGCTGGGGGTCATCGGCCCCAACGGCGCCGGCAAGACGACCCTCTTCAACGTCGCGTGCGGCTTCGTCACCCCCGACACCGGCACGATCGTGCGGGAGGGCCGCGAGCTGGGCCGCCTGCACGCCCACCAGCTGGCCGGCCTCGGCATGGCCCGCACGCTGCAGGGCCTCGGCCTCTTCGACCGGATGAGCGTGCTCGACAACGTCGTCGTCGGCGCCGACCGCCACGCGAGCGTGGGCTTCCTGGGCTCGCTGCTCGCCCTGCCCCGGGCGGCCCGCGAGGAGCGTGAGCTGCGCGAGCGGGCCCGCGCCGTGCTCGAGGAGCTCGGCATCGCGGCGTACGCCGACCGCTACCCGCCCAGCCTGCCCTACCCCGTGCGCAAGCGGGTCGCCCTCGCCCGGGCGCTGGCCGCCGAGCCGACGCTGCTGCTCCTCGACGAGCCCGCCAGCGGGCTGTCCGCCGACGAGATGGACGAGCTCGGCGACCTGGTGCGCAGCCTGACCGACCGGATGTCGGTGATGCTCGTGGAGCACCACATGGACCTGGTCATGCGCGTCTGCGACGAGATCACGGTGCTCGACTTCGGCCGCGTCATCGCCCACGGCACACCGGCCGAGGTCCGCGACGACCCCGCCGTGCTGGCCGCCTACCTCGGCGAGGTCGTCGGCGACGAGGACGCCCCCGGCGCCCTGCCCGCGACGCCCGAGGGAGGTCGCTGACGTGCTGACCCTCCACGAGCTGTCGACCAGCTACGGCCCCGTCAAGGCGCTGCAGCAGGTCTCCTTCACCGCCCGCGAGGGCGAGATCACCGCCGTCCTCGGGGCCAACGGCGCCGGCAAGACCACGCTGCTGCGCACGGTCTCGGGCCTGCAGCGCGCCGACTCCGGCACGATCGAGCTCGAGGGCAGGCGGCTGGGCAAGGTCGCGGCCGACCGGATGCCCGGGCTCGGCATGGCCCACGTGCCCGAGGGCCGCGGGGTGATCACCGAGCTCACCATCGAGGAGAACCTCCGCCTCGGGGGCCTGGGGCGCGGGCGGCGCGTGCAGCCCGCCGACCTCGACCGCGTCTACGACCTCTTCGCCATCCTCGGCGACCGTCGGGCGGCGCTGGCCCACACGCTCTCGGGCGGGGAGCGGCAGATGCTCGTCATCGGCCGCGCGCTCATGGCCGGGCCCCGGATGCTGCTGCTCGACGAGCCCTCCCTCGGCCTGGCCCCGCGCATCGTCGCCCAGATCTTCGACCTGCTGCGCGGGCTCGTGCAGTCCGACGGGCTGAGCGTGCTGCTCGTGGAGCAGAACGCCCGCAGCGCCCTGTCGGTCGCCGACCACGGCGTCGTGCTCAACCTCGGCCGTGTGGTGGCCGACGACGACGCGGCCACGCTGGCGGCCGACGACCAGCTCCGACACGCCTACCTCGGGTTCTGACCCGTGCGACGAGAAGGAGAGACCTCGTGCAGCAGCTGCTGAACACCGCCCTCGGCGGTCTGACCCTCGGCATGGTCTACGCCGCGTTCGCGCTGGCCCTCGTGCTGATCTTCCGCTCCACGCGGATCGTGAACTTCGCCCAGGCGCCGATGGCGATGGTGACCACCTTCATCGCCCTCACCCTCATCGACGCCGGCTACTCCTACTGGATCGGCTTCGCCGCCGCCCTGCTCGCGGGCCTCGTGCTCGGCGCGGTCGTCGAGCGGGTGCTGATCCGCCCGGTCGAGGACAAGCCCGAGATCAACGCCGTCATCCTCACCCTGGGCCTCTTCATCGTGCTCCACGCCCTCGCGGCCGTGGTGTTCGGCAACGCCTACCGCTCCTTCCCCGCGCCGTTCGGGATCCGCGGCTTCGAGGTCGGCGGCAGCACCATCGCGCTGACCGGCTTCGGGGTCTTCACCATCGGCGCGGTCGTGGTGGTGATGGCGCTGCTGGTGGCGCTCTTCCGCTTCACCGACGTGGGCCTGCGCATGCGGGCCGCGGCCTACAACCAGGAGGTCGCCCGCCTGCTGGGCGTCAGGGTCGGGCGCATGCTCACCCTCGGCTGGGCCCTGGCCGCGCTGGTCGGCTCCCTGGCCGGCATCCTCATCGCCGGCGGCAGCCTGGTCCACCCGGGCTACATGGACTCCGTCGTCGTCTACGGCTTCGTGGCCGCCGTGCTCGGCGGCCTGGAGAGCCCCATCGGCGCGGTGGTGGGGGGCCTGACCCTCGGCGTCTCGCTCAGCTTCGTCAGCGGCTACGTCGGCTCCGAGCTCGTCGCCCTGGCCGCCCTGGGCATCCTCATGCTGGTCCTGACCCTGCGACCCGGGGGCCTGTTCTCCCAGGCCGCGGAGAGGCGCGTCTGATGCCCGCGAAGCTGCAGCGCCTCTGGCGCGACTCCGTCCTGGGCCGCCACGTCCTCGTCGCCCTCGTCGGCCTGCTGGTCGTCCTGCTGCTGCTCGAGACGGTCAACGACTTCCGGGCCATCCAGCTCTCCTCGATGGCCTACCTCGGCATCGCCGCGGGCGGGCTGACCATCCTCACCGGCCTCAACGGCCAGATCTCGCTGGGCCACGGGGCGCTCATGGCGATCGGTGCCTACACCGCGGCCCTCATGCTGCCCGACCGCGACGCCTCGACGCCGCTGCCGCTGGTGGTGCTGGTGTCGGTGCTCGTCACGCTCGCGGTCGGTACGGCGGTCGGCGCGGCCGCCGCCCGTCTCCACGGCCCCTACCTCGCCGGCGCCACCCTGGCCCTGGCCGTCGCCGTGCCCGGCATCGCGCTCTACTTCGGCGAGACCCTCGGCGGGGAGCAGGGCCTGCGGGTCTCGATGCCCGACGTGCCGGTCTGGGCGCTGGACGCGGAGTACCTCCTCACCGGCACCGAGATGACCCGCAGCGGCTGGGTCGCCCTCATGGCGTGGACCACCCTCGCGGTCACCTACGTGCTGCTGGCCAACCTCTCCCGCGGCCGGGTCGGACGCCGGTGGCGCGCCGTGCGCGACGGCGAGGTCTCCGCGGAGCTGGCCGGCATCCGGCTGGGCCGCTCGCGGGTCTCGGCCTTCATGGTCAGCGCCGCCGCGGCGGGGGCGGCCGGCGCCATGCTGGCCTTCACCGTGCGGCTGGCCGCGCCCAGCGGCTTCACGCTCACCCTCAGCCTCACCCTGCTCACCGCGGTGGTCCTGGGCGGTCTGGGCAGCCTGGGCGGCGCCCTGGTCGGAGCGGCGCTGCTGACCTTCCTGCCGCCCTTCGTCACCAGCGTCGGCAGCGACGCCGGCCTCAGCGACCTGCGGGCCGCCGAGCTGGCGCCACTCGTCTACGGCCTGGTCATGATCGCGGTCATCCTGCTCGCCCCGGCCGGCATCGCCGGCTCCTTCCGCGCCTGGCGCATCCGCCGCCAGGCCCGGGTCGCCCTTGCCCCGGCGCCGGTCGCGGCCAGCACCACCGGCACGACCGGCACCCCCGACTCCCCCACCCGCAGCACCGTCCCCACCTCCTCGAAGGGAACACCCACATGACAAGACGAGCCAGGCTCATCGGCCCGCTGGCCGGACTGGTCGCCGCCTCCACGCTGCTCGCAGCGTGCGGCGCCGGCGGCGACCGCGAGTCCGACGGGGGCGGAGGTGACAGCGGCGGGTCGACCGACATCGGCGTCACCGACGACACCATCACCATCGGCGCCCACTTCCCGCTGACCGGCGTCGCGGCGCCGGGCTACAGCGAGATCCCGCTGGGCGCCGCGGCGTACTTCGACTACGTCAACGCCGCCGGCGGCATCAACGGCCGCCAGATCGACTACATCGTGCGCGACGACGGCTACAACCCCACCAACACCAGCACCGTCACCAACGAGCTGGTGCTCCAGGACGAGATCTTCGCGATGGTCGGCGGCCTCGGCACCCCGACCCACAGCGCGGTCGTGGACTTCCTCAACGACGAGGGCGTGCCCGACATGTTCGTCTCCTCGGGCTCGCTGCAGTGGGGCGACGACGTCGAGAACCGGCCCTACACCTTCGGCTGGCAGCCGGACTACGAGATCGAGGGCAAGATCATCGGCCAGTACGTCGCCGAGAACATGCCCGACGCCAAGGTGGGCCTCTTCCTCCAGGACGACGACCTGGGCGCCGACGCCGAGGTCGGGGTGCGCCAGTTCCTCGACGAGCAGATCGTCGAGGTGCAGCGCTACACCTCCGGCAACACCGACGTGGGCCCGCAGATCGCCGCGCTCCAGTCGGCCGACGCCGACCTCGTGCTGTCCTTCAACACCCCGTCCTACACCGCGCTGAGCCAGCTCGTGGCGCTGCGGCTGGGCTACGAGCCGCAGTGGTTCTACTCCAACATCGGCTCCGACCCCGAGCTCGTCGGCTCCCTGCTCTCGCGCTTCTCCGAGGGCGCGGTCGAGGGCGACAACTCCTCCCTCGACGGGATCCTGACCTCGGAGTACATCCCCGGCGTCGAGGACACCGACAACCCGTGGACCCAGCTGTGGCAGAAGGTCTGGGACCAGGAGGGCGAGGAGGGCGAGCTGAGCAACTTCCGCATCTACGGCATGTCCAGCGCCTACGCCTTCGTGCAGACCCTGGCCGCGGCCGGCGAGGACCTCACCCGCGACGGCCTCGTCGAGGCCCTCGAGGAGTCCGGCGAGTCGCTGGAGGGCCCGCAGCTGGCGCCCTTCCGCTACTCCGCCGACAGCCACCTCGGCATCTCCGGCGTGCAGCTGGTCGAGCTCAACGGCGGCGCCAGCGACCCGATCACCCCGGTGCTGGTCACCGACATCGGCGACGCCCCGATCGAGGAGGACAGCTCCGGCCAGGCCGACGACGCCCCGCCGGAGTCCGGCATCCCCGAGGCGCCCTGAGCCGGCCGCACCACCTGAGCCGCACAGCACGCTGAGCCGCACAGCACGCTGAGCCGCACGGCACGGGCCGTCCGTCCCCCCGGGGCGGGCGGCCCGTCTGCGTCCGTCCCCGGCCCGGCCTCAGCCCCGCCGCGTCTCCAGCACGCGGAAGCCCTTGGCGCTGGCCAGCCGCTCGGTGGGCCAGCCCTGCTCGCCCAGCCAGCGCTGCAACGAGTCGGCGCCGAGGTTCTTGCCCACCACCATCACCGCGCGACCGCCCGGCGCCAGGCGCGGCAGCCAGGTGAGCAGCAGCTCGTGGAGCGCGGCCTTGCCGATGCGGATGGGCGGGTTCGACCAGATCTCGTCGTACGTCGCGCCCTCGGCCACCGCGTCGGGCGTGAGCGCGGTGAAGCGGTCCGCGACGCCGAGCGCCGCGGCGTTCTCCCCCGCCAGCAGCACCGCGCGCTCGTTGACGTCGACGGCGGTGACCTCGGCCCCGGGCACGGCGACGGCCACGGCCAGCCCGATGACGCCGTAGCCGCAGCCCAGGTCGAGCACCCGCCCGGCCGACGGCGGCTCGGTCTCGCGGAAGAGCACCGCGGTGCCGACGTCGACCCGGCCGCGGGCGAAGACGCCCGACCCGGAGACGAGCTCGAGGTCGTGGCCCCACACGTGCGCCGCGACGGCGGCACGGGTGAAGGGCACCGAGGGGTCGGCGGTGAAGTAGTGGTCCTCGGAGCGGTCCTCGGGCTGGTCAGTCACAGGTCCTCCTGGCGCGGGTCTGCTCGGCGCGGGCGGCGAGCTGGTCGTCCTCGGCGTAGGCGACCTCCTCGAGCGTGAGGCCGTGGGCGTGGGCCACGGCCACCGCGGGCGAGCGGACGCCGGCGGCCAGCACCTCGGCGGGCCACGTCGTGGGACGGCGGCCGTCGCCGACGGCGAGCAGGCAGCCGACCAGCGAGCGCACCATGGAGTGGCAGAAGGCGTCGGCGCGCACGGTGGCCACGGCGAGACCGTCGGCGTCGCGCGACCACGCGAGCTCCAGCAGCGTGCGGATGGTGGTGGCCCCCTCGCGGCGGCGGCAGAAGGAGGCGAAGTCGTGCTGCCCGACCAGGTCGTCGGCGGCGGCCTGCATGGCCGCCAGGTCCAGCGGGCGCGACCAGGCCAGCACGTGGAGCCGCGCGAGCGGGTCGACGAGGTCGGGCCGGTCGGCCACGCGGTAGGCGTAGCGGCGCCAGGTGGCCCCGAAGCGGGCGTCGAAGCCCGGCGGGGCCTCGCTCACGCGGTGCACCCGCACGTCGGCGGCGAGGATGCCGTTGAGGCGGCGGGCCAGCGCCTCCAGCGGCGGCTCGGTCGCGCGCCCGGCCGAGGCCGCGAGCACCGCGGGGTCGACGTCGAGGTGGAGCACCTGGCCGCGGGCGTGGACGCCGGTGTCGGTGCGCCCGGCGCAGACCACCGGCACGCGCTCGCTGCGCAGCGCCGTGGCCAGCGCCGCCTCGACGTCGCCCTGCACGGTGCGCAGCGTCGGCTGCGCCGCCCACCCGTGGAAGCCGGTGCCGTCGTAGGCGAGATCGATCCGCAGGCGCACGGTGGACGATCCTAGGGCCCGGGCGGGCCGGGCGGCGGGCCGCCCGGTGTGCGCGGCGGTGCGGGTCGCGCGGCCGGCGCGGTGGCGGTGGCAGGCGCGTCGGCGGGCACGTCGTCCGGTGCGACGCCCGCGAGCCCGGCGGCGCGCAGCTCGAGGGTGGCCAGGGCGGCCACGGTCGCGGGGTCGCCGCGCCGCCAGCCGGCGGCGGCGTCGGGCACGCGGGCCAGGACGCGCACGGGCTGGCGGGCGAGCGCCCGCACGGCGTAGAGGTCGGGGTCGCCGCCGGCGCGCAGGTAGCGCCGCGCCAGGGTCGCGGTGAGCACGAAGCGCACCCGCCCGGGCAGCCACCACGGCAGCGCGACCAGCACCAGCAGCAGGGCGGTGACCACCCCCGACCAGAAGGCCACGCGGTCGACGGCGTCGGCGCCGTCGGCGCCGGCCTGCGCGATGCCCGCGGAGGCCTCGGCGGCCCGGTCGAAGGGGGCGGCGACCTCGTCGCCCACGACCGGAGTGCCGTCGAGGGTGTCCCCGGCGCCGGTGAGGTTGTCGGCCAGGCTGGTGCCCGCGTCGTCGACCTGGCGCACCTGGTCGGCCACCCCGCCGAGGGCGTCGGTGACCTGGGTGCCGGCCCAGACGGCCAGCACCACCCACAGCACCACGAGGAGGTCGAGGAGCAGCTGCCGCGTGCGGCGGGCCGGGTCGGCGGCGTAGAGCACCATCGGGCCACCCCACCACGCGCTGCCCCGGATCCGGTTCACCCGCCTAGGCTCGGGGCGTGAGCGACGACCCGGCCACCGTGGTGCCCCTGCAGCACCCCACCGCCCCCACCATCGTGCTGGTCTCCGGGACCCGCGCCGACGAGCTGCGCGAGCACTTCGGGCGCTACGAGCGCGAGTACGACCTGCGCACGGCCACCTCGTGCGCCGAGGCCGAGGAGGTCGCCGCCCGGGTGCGCACCGAGGGCGGCACCGTCGCCCTCTTCGTCACCGAGTCGGTGCTGCCCGACTGCCACGTGCTCGAGGCCTTCGGGCGCTGGCGCACCGTGGTGCCGACCGCCCGGCGGATGATCGCCGCCCACTGGGAGCGCTTCATCCCCGACGGCCCCCCGCTGCGCGCGGGCATGGCGGCCGGCAAGTACGACGCCTACCTGCTGATGCCGCGCGGCACCCGCGACGAGGAGTTCCACCACGCCGTCACCGACCTGCTCTCCGACTGGGGCTCCACGGTCGCCGACCCCGAGGTCGTCTCGGTCACGATCGTCGCGCCCGAGCAGGACGGCCTCACGCTGGCCATCCGCGACTACCTCGACCGGATGGGCATGCCCAGCCGGGTCCACCACCCCGACAGCGAGGGCGGCCGGCACGTGCGGGCGCTGGCCCGGCCGGACGCGGCGTACCCGCTGGTCCACGCGCTGAACCGCGAGGTGGTCGAGGCGCGCAGCGTGCGCGACGTCGCGCTGTCGGTCTACGGCGCCCCCGGCGACGTTGCCGTGGACGAGGTCGTCGACCTGGTCGTGGTCGGGGCTGGTCCCGCGGGCCTGGGCGCGGCCGTCTACGCCGCCTCCGAGGGGCTCTCCACCGTCGTGCTCGAGGCCGAGGCGATCGGCGGCCAGGCCGGCACCAGCTCCATGATCCGCAACTACCTGGGCTTCCCCCGCGGCATCTCGGGCATGCGGCTCTCCCAGCGCGCCCGCAACCAGGCCCTGCGCTTCGGCACGCAGTTCTTCACCGGCTGGTCGGTCGAGGCGCTCCTGCCCGGCGTCGACGGGGAGCCGCACGTCGTGCGCACCGAGGCCGGCGAGGTCAGGGCCCGCGCCGTCGTCGTCTCGACCGGCGTGGCCTACCGCAAGCTGCGCGTCGAGCCGCTGGAGGAGCTCGTGGGACGCGGCGTCCACTACGGCGCCGCGCTCACCGCGGCCCGCGAGATGGAGGGCCAGGACGTCTACGTCGTGGGCGGCGGCAACTCCGCCGGCCAGGCCGCGGTGCACCTGTCGCGCTTCGCCCGCTCGGTGACCGTGCTGGTGCGCCGGCCCTCACTGACCGAGACCATGTCGCAGTACCTCGTCGGCGAGATCGACCACAACCCGCGCATCGCGGTGCGCACCTGCACGGCCGTCGTCGACGGCGGCGGCGCGGGCCGGCTGGAGCGCCTCGTGCTCGAGGACACCCGCAGCGGCGCCCGCGAGGAGGTCGCCGCCGGCGGGCTGTTCCTGCTGCTGGGCGCTGAGCCGCACTGCGAGTGGCTGCCGGCGGAGGTCGAGCGCGACGCGCAGGGCTTCGTGCTCACCGGGCGCGACGTGCCCCGCGAGCGCTGGACCGACGGCCTGCCGCCCGCCGACCTCGCCACGACGCTGCCGGGCGTCTTCGCGGCCGGCGACATCCGCTCGGGCTCGATGAAGCGGGTCGCCGCCGCCAGCGGCGAGGGCGCCTCGGTGGTGCCGCTGGTCCACCGGTGGCTGGCCGGGCGCTGACGTGCGGGCGCCGGGGCGTCAGGCCATCTCGTGGCGCCACGGCGGGTCGGCGCCGGGGCGCGAGACGGTGATCGCCGCCGCCCGCGCCGCGTGCTCGAGCACCTCGACCACCACGTCGTCGCCGATCGGCCCGAGCCGGCCCCCGAGCAGCCCCCGCTCGGCGAGGGCGTCGACCAGCGCCGCGCCGAAGGTGTCGCCCGCGCCGATGGTGTCGGCC
The DNA here is from genome assembly GCF_023712465.1 of Nocardioides sp. P86. Taxonomy (NCBI): domain Bacteria; kingdom Bacillati; phylum Actinomycetota; class Actinomycetes; order Propionibacteriales; family Nocardioidaceae; genus Nocardioides; species Nocardioides sp. P86. The sequence goes on from NZ_JAMAYE010000001.1 coordinate 1,019,818, forward strand.
ACCTCGACGCGTCGCGAGGCGACCACGACCTCTCCCTGGGCCGAGGTCCACGATGCACCGTCGGCGCCGCGCGTCACCACGACCACGGCCGCGCCGAGACCCCGCAGGTGCGCGACGGCCTCGGCGAGGTCGAGCTCGGGCCACAGCGCCTCGAGGTCCTCGTCGCTGGCCCGCACCAGGTCGGCGAGCCGGGCCACCCGCTCCACGCGCGCCACCACGTCGGGCCCGGTGCCGGTGATCGCGGGCCGGGCGTTGACGTCGTAGGTCACCGTGGCCGTGCCGCGCAGCTCCTCCAGCAGGGTCAGCACGTCCTCGGCCCCCGGGGCCAGCACGGCGCCCAGCGAGCAGGTGTGCACGGCCACCGGCGCCGGCTCGCGCTCCACGGGCAGCAGCCGCCAGTCGAGGTCGAACTCGTAGGACGCCGCCCCGTCGGCGCCGATCGTCGCCGCCGCGGTCGCCGTGCGGTCGATCGCCGCCGGGTCGCAGGCCAGCCGCACCCCGGCGGCCTCGAGGTAGTCGCGCACCATGGACCCGTGGTGGTCGTCGGCGAAGGCCGTCGCGAAGCGCACCGGGCGCCCCAGCCGGGCCAGCGCGACCGCGACGTTGGCCGCGCTGCCCCCGGCGTACTCCACCCGCTCCCCGCTCGCGCGGTGCACCACGTCGACCAGCGACTCCCCCACCACCAGCACCTGTGCATCCATAGGGATGCTTCTACCACGCCGGGCCCGACCGCGCCCCGCGCCCGGGCACTAGCGTGCAGCCCATGACCGTCCACCCGCTCGACCCCGCCTCCGGTGAGGCGCCCTTCGAGCAGCTGCGCACCCAGATCGCCCGCCGAGCCGCCTCCGGCGACCTGCCCGCCGGCACCCGGCTGCCGACCGTGCGCGCCCTGGCCGCCGAGCTCGGCGTCGCCGCCGGCACCGTGGCGCGCGCCTACCGCGAGCTCGAGGCCGACGGCGTGGTCGTGACCGAGGGACGCCGCGGCACCTCGGTCACCGCGGGCGCCGCCGCGTCCGGTCCGGCGGCCGGCGCCGCCGCGGCGGCGTACGTCGGGTCCGCGCGGCGCCTCGGTCTCTCCCTGGCCGAGGCGACCCGGCTCGTCGAGCAGGCCTGGCGCGGGTGAGCGGCCGGTGAGCCCGTGAACGGCACGAGGCCCGCCACCCCAGCGGGGTGGCGGGCCTCGGTGCGGTGAGGACCAGGCTCAGGCCTTGGTCTCGTCCTTGCTGTCGCCCTCGTCGGAGTCGGCCTCGGCGGCCTGCTCCTCGGCGACGACGCTGCCCTCGGGCGAGGCCTCGTCGGTCATCTCGACGGGCGCCTCGTCGGTGGCGGTCTCGTCGCTGGTGGTCTCCTCGGCGGGAGCCTCCTCGGCGGGCGCGGCCGGGGCGGCGGCAGCCGGAGCGGCGGTGCGGGGAGCCGAGGGGGTGTAGGCCTCGGTCACCAGCTCGATGACGGCCATGGGGGCGTTGTCGCCCTTGCGGGGGCCGAGCTTGGTGATGCGGGTGTAGCCACCGGGACGCTCCGACATGGTCGGGGCGATCTCGGTGAAGAGCACGTGCACGACGCCCTTGTCGCGGATGGTCTTGAGGACCTCGCGGCGGTTGTGCAGGTCGCCCTTCTTGGCCTTCGTGATCAGCTTCTCCGCGTAGGGACGCAGCGTGCGCGCCCGCGACTCGGTGGTGGTGATCCGGCCGTGCTCGAAGAGCGCGGTCGCGAGGTTGGCCAGGATGAGGCGCTGGTGGGCCGGGCTACCGCCGAGGCGGGGACCCTTCTTGGGCTTGGGCATGGCTCTCTCTCATTTCTCCCGGGCCGTACCAGGTACCCGGGTAGTCGACCGGCGCGGTGCCGGTCAGGGCTGGGTGCTGCGGGTGGTGCGGGGGTGGAGCGGGGTGGTGCTGGGACTCAGTACTGCTCGTCCTCGACGAAGGCGTCGTCGTCGTCCTCGCCGTAGGCGGCGAGAGCGGCGTGGGGGTCGAAGCCGGGGGCGCTGTCCTTGAGGGACAGGCCCATCTCGACCAGCTTGGCCTTGACCTCGTCGATCGACTTCGCGCCGAAGTTGCGGATGTCGAGCAGGTCCTGCTCGGAGCGGCTGATGAGCTCACCCACGGTGTGGATGCCCTCGCGCTTGAGGCAGTTGTAGGACCGCACGGTCAGCTGCAGGTCCTCGACCGGGAGGGCGAGGTCGGCGGCGAGCTGCTCGTCGACCGGGGAGGGGCCGATGTCGATGCCCTCGGCCTCGACGTTGAGCTCGCGGGCGAGGCCGAAGAGCTCGACGAGGGTCTTGCCGGCCGAGGCGATCGCGTCGCGGGGACGGATCGAGGGCTTGGTCTCGACGTCGATGACGAGCTTGTCGAAGTCGGTGCGCTGCTCGACGCGGGTGGCCTCGACCTTGTAGGTCACCTTCAGCACGGGGCTGTAGATCGAGTCGACCGGCATGCGGCCGATCTCGTTGTCGGCGCCCTTGTTCAGCACGGCCGAGACGTAGCCGCGGCCGCGCTCGACGACGAGCTCCATCTCGATCTTGCCCTTCTCGGACAGGGTCGCGATCTTGAGGTCGGGGTTGTGCACCTCGACACCGGCCGGGGGCGCGATGTCGGCCGCGGTGACGTCACCGGCACCCGACTTGCGCAGGTACATGGTGACCGGCTCGTCGTGCTCGGAGGAGACCACGAGGCCCTTGAGGTTCAGGATCAGCTCGGTGACGTCCTCGCGGACGCCGTCGATGGTCGAGAACTCGTGCAGGACGTTGTCGATCTTGATGCTGGTGACCGAGGCGCCGGGGATGGAGCTGAGCAGCGTGCGGCGCAGCGAGTTGCCGAGCGTGTAGCCGAAGCCGGGCTCGAGGGGCTCGATGACGAAGCGCGAGCGGAACTCGTCGACGGACTCTTCCGAGAGGGTGGGGCGCTGTGCGATGAGCACTGGTGTTTTCCTTTCCGGGCCCACCCGCTATTTGACGGGCCCGAACTGCGAGGATGTGGAAAGGGAGGGTGGAGCAGCAACAGGCGCCGCCCCCGGCCCGGAGGACGGGGGCGACACCCGAGGGTCACTTCTTCGAGTAGTACTCGACGATGAGCTGCTCCTGGACCGGAAGGTCGATCTGCGCCCGGGTCGGCACCTGGTGCACCAGGATCCGCATGCGGTTCGGCAGGGCCTCGAGCCAGGCCGGGACGACGCGCTCGCCGTGGGTCTCACGCGCGACGATGAACGGCGTGGTCTCCAGCGACTTCTCGCGGACGTCGATGATGTCGTGCGCGGTCACCTGGAACGACGGGATGTCGACCTTGTGGCCGTTGACCAGGAAGTGACCGTGGGTCACCAGCTGGCGGGCGTGGCGGCGCGTGCGGGCGAAGCCGGCACGGTAGACCACGTTGTCGAGACGGCACTCGAGCAGCTGCAGGAGGTTGTCACCGGTCTTGCCGGTGCGGCGCGAGGCCTCCTTGTAGTAGTTCAGGAACTGCTTCTCGAGCACGCCGTAGGTGAAGCGGGCCTTCTGCTTCTCGCGCAGCTGCAGGAGGTACTCGCTCTCCTTGATGCGGCCGCGGCCGTGGGCGCCGGGCGGGTAGGGACGACGCTCGAAAGCCTGGTCGCCACCGACGAGGTCGACACCGAGACGGCGCGACTTCCGGGTCATGGGTCCGGTGTAACGGGCCATGGTTCAGTCTCCTTCTAGGTCTCGGGTCAGACGCGGCGGCGCTTGGGAGGGCGGCAGCCGTTGTGCGGGGTGGGCGTGACGTCCTGGATGGTGCCGACCTCGAGGCCGATGGCACCCAGCGAGCGAATCGCGGTCTCACGACCCGACCCCGGACCCTTGACGAAGACGTCGATCTTCTTCATCCCGTGGTCCATGGCCCGACGCCCGGCGGCCTCGGCGGCCATCTGCGCGGCGTAGGGGGTGGACTTGCGCGAGCCCTTGAAGCCGACGGTGCCGGCCGAGGCCCACGAGATCACCGCACCGGTGGGGTCGGTGATCGTGACGATGGTGTTGTTGAACGTGCTCTTGATGTGGGCTTCGCCCTGAGCGACGTTCTTCTTCTCCTTGCGGCGCACCTTCTTGGCGCCGGCCGCTGCGCGGCTCTTGGGAGGCATGCGTTATCTCCTGGGGTAGCTGGTCGTTGAGGTGAGGAAGGGCAGGTGGGACGGCGCGGGCCGTCGCGTCACTTGGCCTTCTTCTTGCCGGCAACCGTGCGCTTGGGACCCTTGCGGGTGCGCGCGTTGGTCTTGGTGCGCTGACCGCGGACCGGAAGGCCCATGCGGTGGCGGCGACCCTGGTAGCTGCCGATCTCGATCTTGCGACGGATGTCGGCCTGGACCTCGCGACGGAGGTCACCCTCGATCTTGAAGTTGGCTTCGATGGCGTCGCGGAGCTTGACCAGCTCCTCGTCACCCAGCTGGTGCACGCGGGTGTTCGGGTCGACCCCGGTCTCGGCGAGCAGCTGCTGGGAGCGGGTACGGCCGATGCCGTAGATGTAGGTGAGAGCGATCTCGATGCGCTTGTCGCGCGGGAGATCCACTCCAACGAGGCGTGCCATGTGTCTGGCGGTCCCTTCGGGTAGTCCACAGAGGTTTCTGGTCGTGTCGCGCCCCGGGGGGATGTCGACGGCGAGCCGTCGTGCCCGGGCCCCGGCCTCTGCTCCGGGGGTGGTTCGCCGCGTCCAGGGCGGCTAAGCGATCACGTTGAGGTGTGTTCAGTTGTGGTGGTGCGGGTGGTGCGGGGTGCAGCCGGGCTGCAGCGGGCCTCTCAGCCCTGGCGCTGCTTGTGGCGCGGGTTCTCGCAGATGACCATGACGCGGCCGTGGCGACGGATCACCTGGCACTTGTCGCAGATCTTCTTGACGCTGGGGTTGACCTTCATCGCGGAGGTCCTTTCGTGGCCCCGGGGGGCTGTCGGCTTGACGCGTGCGCCGGCGAGCGGTCTCGCGGCACCGCTTACTTGTAGCGGTAGACGATGCGACCCCGGGTGAGGTCGTACGGCGAGAGCTCCACCACCACGCGGTCCTCGGGGAGGATCCGGATGTAGTGCTGGCGCATCTTGCCGCTGATGTGGGCGAGGACCTTGTGGCCGTTGCTCAGCTCGACGCGGAACATGGCATTGGGCAGGGCCTCCGTGATGGTGCCCTCGAGCTCGATCACGCCTTCTTTCTTCGGCATGTCCTCCACAATCTGTTGTCCGGTTGTCTACCGTGTGCTGCACCGCGGGGCGGGTGCCCTGCGGGTGGCCCGGGAACCTCCTCCGCCCGGGGGCGGTGGTGGACCTCGTGAAGCCGACCGGCGCTCCTCACCCGGCGGACGGGCAGCCTCGAGGAGCGCAGGACAGACCCACGTTGGGCCGACACGCCAGTTTAGTTCGCGGGCGCCCCAGAACCCTAATCAGCCCGAGCGCCGCGCTGGGCTCAGGCGGCGAGCAGCCGCAGCGTCTCCACGCGCGCGGGCGAGCTGCCGGGCTCGGTGCCCACGTGGGCGCCGGCCACCGGCACGACCATGACCTCGTCGACGTCGTACGTCGAGGCCAGCTCGGCCACCCGGGCGCGGGCCGCCTCGGGGGCGTCGATGACCCAGCGCGCGGCCATCGCGTCGATGACGTCCTGCTGCGCGGGCGGGGCCTGGACCTTCTCGGCCTCCTCCACCAGCACCTGCGCCTGCAGCGGCTGCCCGGTGCGCAGGGCCAGCATCATCTGCAGCTGCGGCAGGGCGCGCAGCCGGGCCTCCTCCGCGGTCGGCGCCACCGAGACGTTGACGGTCAGGAAGGTGCGCGGCTCGGCCAGTGCGGCGGAGGGTCGGAAGGTCGAGCGGTAGAGCTCGAGCGCCTCGGCGGTGCCGCTGCCGGAGAAGTGGTGGGCGAAGACGTAGGGCATGCCCTTCTCCGCGGCCAGGCGGGCGGAGTAGTCGGAGGAGCCCAGCAGCCACATCTCGGGCACCCCGGCGGCCGACGGGGTCGCCTTGAGGACCTGCTGGCGACCGGCCACCGCGACGGCGACGCCCTCGGGCTCCATCATGGCCAGCACGTTGTCGACGTACTCGGGGAAGCGGGTCACGGCCTCGTCGCTGACGCCGCCGGCCCCGTGGCGCAGGGCGTAGCTGGTGACCGGGTCGGTGCCGGGGGCGCGCCCGATGCCGAGGTCGATGCGACCCGGGTAGGCGGCCTCGAGGAGCGAGAACTGCTCGGCCACGACCAGCGGGGCGTGGTTGGGGAGCATGACGCCGCCCGAGCCCACGCGGAGCCGCTCGGTGGCGCCGGCGATCATCGCCATCACCACCGGGGGGTTGGTCGAGGCCACGGCCGGCATGTTGTGGTGCTCGGCCACCCAGTAGCGCCGGTAGCCCAGCGCGTCGGCCTCGCGCGCGAGCTCGAGCGTGGCGGCGAGGGCGTCGCCCGAGGTCTGGTCGCTGCGCACCGGCACGAGGTCGAGCACGGAGAGGGTGGGGCTGGTCTGGTGGCTGCGTGACTGGCTCATCACCGTCCCAACCCCACCCCGCGGAGGGCTATTCCGCGCCGATCGAGGCCTTGCGCCGGGTGCTGCGGTCCTTGAGCAGGCTGAGCACGGTGGTGACCGCGAGGGTGCCGACGATGACGAGCAGCGAGAGCCAGATCGGCACCTCGGGCGCCCACTCGATGTGCTCGCCGCCGTTGACGAAGGGCAGCTCGTTCTCGTGCATGGCGTGCAGGACGAGCTTGACGCCGATGAAGAAGAGCAGGAAGGCCAGGCCGTAGGAGAGGTAGACCAGACGCTGCAGCAGGTCGCCGATGAGGAAGTAGAGCTGGCGCAGGCCCATCAGCGCGAAGACGTTGGCGGTGAAGACCAGGTAGGGCTCGCTGGTGAGGCCGTAGATGGCCGGGATCGAGTCGAGGGCGAAGAGCAGGTCGGTCACGCCGAGGGAGAGCACCACGATGAACATCGGGGTGAGCATCCGCTTGCCGTTCTCCGAGACGGTGAACTTCACGCCGTTCCAGTGCTCGGTCAGCGGCAGCCGCTGGCGCGCGATCGCGACCAGCTTGGGCTCCTCGTAGTGCTCGTCGTCGTCGCCGCCCTCCTTGGCCAGCTTGACGGCGGTGTAGATGAGGAAGGCGCCGAAGAGGTAGAAGACCCAGCTGAAGTTCTCGATCGCCGCGGCGCCGACGCCGATGAAGATGCCGCGCAGCACCAGGGCGAGCACGATGCCGATGAGCAGCGCGGTCTGCTGGTACTGCCGCGGCACCTGCAGCTTGGTCATGATGATGATGAAGATGAACAGGTTGTCGACCGAGAGCGAGTACTCGGTCAGCCAGCCGGCGAAGAACTCCCCGCCGTACTGGCCACCGGCGAAGTACCAGACCCCCAGGCCGAAGACGACCGCGAGGGCGACGAAGCCGGCCAGGTGCAGCGAGGTCTCGCGGGTGGTGGGCTCGTGGGGCCGACGTCCGATGACGAAGACGTCGACGAGGAGCAGGCCGGTGGTGAGGAGGACCGTGGTCCACCACAGCCAGGGGGCGACGTCCACGACGGGACCTTTCCGATTGGTGTCAGTGGTGCAGCCGGGTCGGGGACCCGGTGCGGAGCGGGCTCACGGTACCCGCCGGGGTCACCGTCCGCCGAACGGGACGCCGAGGCCGGTGAGGGCCTCCTCGCCGCCGTCGAGGGCGGTCAGGACCCAGGCGCCGTCGGCGGTGAGGGCGAAGGTGTGCTCGAAGTGCGCGGCGCGGCTGCCGTCGGTGGTCACGACGGTCCAGTCGTCGTCGAGCACGTCGGTCTCGGCGCTGCCGAGGGTGATCATGGGCTCCACGGCCAGGGCCAGACCGCGGACGAGCTTGGGGCCCTTGCCGGGCTTGCCGTAGTTGGGGACGTTGGGCGGCAGGTGCATCTCGGTGCCGATCCCGTGCCCGGTGTAGTCCTCGAGGATGCCGTAGTCGCCCTGCGAGCGGACGTAGGTCTCGACCGCGTGACCGATGTCGGAGACCCGTCCGCCGAGCCGCGCCGCGGCGATGCCGCGCCACATCGACTCCTCGGTGACGCGCATCAGCTCCACGAGCTCCGCCGACACCTCGCCGACCGCCACGGTGATCGCGGCGTCGCCGTGCCACCCCTCGACGATCGCTCCGCAGTCGATGGAGATGACGTCACCGGGGGCCAGCACCTCGTCGGCGCCGGGGATGCCGTGCACCACCCGGTCGTTGACCGAGGCGCAGATCGAGGCGGGGAACCCGTGGTAGCCCTTGAAGGACGGCACTCCCCCGCCGCTGCGGATCGCGTCCTCCGCCACGGCGTCGAGCTCGGCGGTGCTGATGCCGGGACGCACCGAGGAGCGCAGCAGCTCCAGGGTCTCCCCCACGAGCAGGCCGGCGCGACGCATCGCGACGACCTGCTCCGGGGTCTTGATCTCCAGGCCGCGGTCGAGCAGGCCCACGGTCAGCTCTGCGGCAGGTCGTCGAGGGCGTCGAAGATCCGCTTGGTCACGTCGGCGACCTCGCCCATGCCGTCGACCTCGACCAGCAGGCCGCGATCGCGGTAGACCCCGATGAGCGGCTCGGTCTGCTCGGCGTAGACCTCCTGGCGGCGTCGGATGACGTCCTCGGTGTCGTCGGCGCGACCCTCGACCTGGGCGCGCTGGACCAGCCGGGCCACCAGCTCGTCCTCGTCGACGGTGAGCACGACCACGGCGTCGAGGGAGTGGCCGGTGAAGGCGATCATCCCGTCGAGCTCCTCGACCTGCGCCAGCGTGCGCGGGTAGCCGTCGAGCAGGAAGCCGGGCGTGGCGTCGTCCTCGTCGATGCGGTTGCGCACCATGAGGTTGGTGACCTCGTCGGGCACGTAGTCGCCGGCGTCCATGTACCGCTTGGCCTCGACGCCGAGGGGGGTGCCCTGGGAGACGTTGGCGCGGAAGATGTCACCGGTGGAGATGGCGGGGATGCCGAAGTGCTCGGCGACGAACTTGGCCTGGGTGCCTTTGCCGGCCCCGGGCGGGCCCATGAAGATCATTCGCATGTCAGCGGAGGAATCCTTCGTAGTTTCGCTGCTGGAGCTGGCTCTCGATCTGCTTCACCGTGTCCAGCGCGACGCCGACCATGATGAGGATCGAGGTGCCACCGAACGGGAAGTTCTGGTTGGCGTCGATCAGCACGAGGGCAATGAGCGGGATGAGGGCGATCAGTCCGAGGTAGAGCGCGCCCGGCAGCGTGATGCGGGACAGGACGTAGGACAGGTAGTCCTCGGTCGGCTTGCCCGCCCGGATCCCGGGGATGAAGCCGCCGTACTTCTTCATGTTGTCGGCCACCTCGACGGGGTTGAAGGTGATCGACACGTAGAAGTAGGTGAAGAAGACGATGAGCAGGAAGAACGTCGCCATGTAGAGCGGGTGGGCCCCGGTGACGAAGTACTTGCTGATCCACTCCACCCACGGCGAGGGGTTGGTCTGGTTGAACTGCACCGCCATCGCCGGCAGGTAGAGCAGCGAGGAGGCGAAGATGACCGGGATGATGCCGGCCTGGTTGACCTTCAGCGGGATGTAGGTCGAGCTGCCGCCGAACATCTTGCGTCCGACCATCCGGCGTGCGTACTGCACCGGGATCCGGCGCTGGGCCTGCTCGATGAAGATGACCGCGGCGATGATGACCAGGCCGATCGCGATGACCAGGCCGAAGACCCACCAGCCCTGGCTCTTCTGGACCTCCCAGAGCGCGGCCGGGAAGGTCGCGACGACCTGGGTGAAGATCAGGATCGACATGCCGTTGCCGATGCCGCGCTCGGTGATGAGCTCGCCGAGCCACATGATCACCGCGGTGCCGGCGGTCATGGTGATGACCATGACCAGGAAGGTCTGGGTGCCGTTGCTGTGCAGCAGCGGAAGGTTGCACTGCAGCAGGTTGCCCGAGCGCGCCAGCGCGACGATGCCCGTCGCCTGCAGCAGCGCGAGGCCCAGGGTGAGGTAGCGGGTGTACTGGGTGATCTTCGTCTGGCCCGCCTGGCCCTCCTTCTTCAGCGCCTCGAGCCGCGGGATGACCACGACGAGCAGCTGCAGGATGATGCTGGCGGTGATGTACGGCATGATGCCGAGCGCGAAGATCGTGAGCTGGAGCAGCGCTCCACCCGAGAACAGGTTGACCAGGCTGTAGAGGCTGGCGTTGTCACCTGTCTGCGCGATGTCGATGCACTGCTGGACGTTGGCGACGTTCACGCCGGGGGCGGGGATCTGCGACCCGGCCCGGAAGATCACGATGATCCCCAGGACGAAGAGCAGCTTGCGACGCAGGTCCGGTGTCCGGAAAGCGTTGGCGAAGGCGCCTAGCACGGGCAGATCCTCTTTCCTCACAACGATGAGCGGCTCCCACGGACGACCATGGAAGCCTCGGGAAGCCTAACAGGGGTGGTGACCCACACCTCGTCGGCCTCACGAGTGACGGCAAAGGCGCGGCCAGCACGCTGGTGAGCGGTGCCGGCCGCGCCTTGACGGGGCTGGGTCAGACCAGGCTGGTGGTGCCGCCTGCGGACTCGATCTTCTCCTTGGCCGAGGCCGAGAACGCGTGGGCGCTCACGTCGACCTTGACCGAGCAGTCGCCCTGGCCGAGGACCTTGACCGGGTGACCGTCGCGGACGGCGCCGCGGGCCACGAGCTCGTCGACGGTGACGGAGCCACCCTCGGGGAAGAGCGCGCTGATCCGGTCCAGGTTCACGACCTGGAACTCGACCTTGAACGGGTTCTTGAAGCCCTTGAGCTTGGGCAGACGCATGTGGATCGGCATCTGGCCACCCTCGAAGGCCACCGGGACCTGGTACCGGGCCTTGGTGCCCTTGGTACCGCGACCCGACGTCTTGCCCTTCGAGGCCTCACCGCGACCCACACGGGTCTTCGCGGTCTTGGCGCCCGGAGCGGGGCGCAGGTGGTGCAGCTTGAGCGTCATGTCAGTCGACCTCCTCGACCGTCACCAGGTGACGGACCGTGTTGACCATGCCGCGGATCTCGGGACGGTCCTCCTTGACGACGACGTCACCGATCCGCTTCAGGCCGAGGGTGCGCAGCGTCTCGCGCTGGTTGGCCTTGAGGCCGACCGTGCCCCTCTTCTGCTGGACCTTGAGCTGTGCCATCAGGAGGACACCTCCTGCGAGACGCCCGCGGGCACCTCGGTGCGCGCCTTGAGCAGCGCCGCCGGGGCGACGTCCTCGACCGGCAGGCCACGACGGGCGGCCACGGCCTCGGGCTGCTCGAGCATGCGCAGCGCCTCGACGGTCGCGTGCACGATGTTGATCTGGTTCGACGACCCGAGCGACTTGCTCAGGATGTCGTGGATGCCGGCGCACTCGAGCACCGCACGCACCGGGCCACCGGCGATGACGCCGGTACCGGGCGAGGCGGGACGCAGCATGACCACGCCTGCCGCCTTCTCACCCTGGACGGGGTGCGGGATCGTGCCCTGGATCCGGGGGACCCGGAAGAAGGCCTTCTTGGCCTCCTCGACACCCTTGGCGATCGCCGCGGGCACCTCCTTGGCCTTGCCGTAGCCGACTCCGACCAGACCTTCGCCGTCACCGACGACCACGAGGGCGGTGAAGCTGAAGCGACGACCACCCTTCACGACCTTCGCGACGCGGTTGATCGCCACGACGCGCTCGATGTAGGCGGTCTTGTCAGCCTGGCCACCGCGACGGTCGTCGCGACCGCGACGGTCACCAGACTGGCGCTCGCCACTGCGCTGTCCGCGCTGGGCTCCGCTCATGAGACTGTTCCTCTTCTCTTCACTTGCGATGTCTGGATCAGAACGTCAGGCCGCCCGAACGGGCGCCGTCCGCGAGGGCCGCGACGCGGCCGTGGTACTTGTTGCCGGCGCGGTCGAAGACGACCCCGTCGACACCGGCAGCCTTGGCGCGCTCGGCGACGAGCTCGCCGACCTTCTTCGCCTTGGCGGTCTTGTCGCCCTCGTAGCCGCGCAGGTCGGTCTCCATGGTGGAGGCCGAGGCCAGCGTCTTGCCGACCAGGTCGTCGACGACCTGGACGGTGATGTGCTTGGAGGAGCGGGTCACGACCAGGCGAGGACGCTCGGCGGTGCCGGCGACCTTCTTGCGGCCACGGACCTGGCGACGCAGGCGCGACTTGACGCGAGCGGCGGTGTGCTTGTTGTTCGAGAGCGAGATGCCCATGTCACTTACCAGCCTTTCCGACCTTGCGGCGGACCTGCTCGCCGGCGTAACGAACACCCTTGCCCTTGTAGGGCTCGGGCTTGCGCAGCTTGCGGATCTTCGCGGCCGTCTCGCCGACGAGCTGCTTGTCGATGCCCTGGACACCCAGGCGGGTCGGGCCGTCGACGGTGAAGGTGATGCCCTCGGGGGCGTCGAAGATGATCGGGTGGGAGTACCCGAGCTGGAACTCCAGCTGGGTCGGGCCCTTCGACAGGACGCGGTAGCCCACGCCGACGATCTCGAGCTTCTTCTCGTAGCCGTCGGTGACACCGACGACCATGTTGTGGATGAGCGTGCGGCTCAGGCCGTGCAGCGACTTGCTGATGCGGTGGTCGTCGGGGCGGGTGACGTCGAGGACGCCCTCCCCCTTCACCACGGCGATCGGCTCGGCGACGGTGTGCGTCAGGGCACCCTTGGGGCCCTTGACGGTCACCAGCTGGCCGTCGATCGCCACGTCGACACCGGACGGAACCGCGACGGGGAGCTTGCCAATACGCGACATGCTTTCAGTTCTCCTATCTCGGTCTCGTCGTCACCAGACGTAGGCGAGGACTTCTCCGCCCACGCCCTTCTGGTTGGCCTGTCGGTCGGTCAGCAGGCCCTGGCTCGTCGAGATGATCGCGACGCCCAGCCCGCCCAGCACCTTCGGGAGACCCGTGTGCTTGGCGTAGACCCGCAGGCCCGGCTTACTGATCCGGCGCACGCCCGCGATGGAGCGCTCCCGGTTGCGGCCGTACTTGAGCGTGATGGTCAGCGTCTTGCCGACCTCGCCCTCACCCGGCTCGGTGACGTCGTAGGAGGTGATGTAGCCCTCCTGCTTGAGGATGTCGGCGACACCCTGCTTGATCTTGCTGTACGGCATGGAAACCGCGTCGTGGTACGCCTGGTTGGCGTTACGCAGACGAGTGAGCATGTCTGCGATCGGGTCTGTCATCGTCATGGCCTGCTGCGGCCCTTTCTCCACCGTGGTTTCGCACCTGTAGCTCAGGTGCGACCTGCAGCGATCTTTGAATTGGGAAGGATTACCAGGAGGACTTGGTCACGCCGGGCAGCTCGCCCCGGTGCGCCATCTCTCGCAGGCAGATGCGGCACAGGCCGAACTTGCGGTAGACGGCCTTGGGCCGGCCACAGCGCTGGCAGCGGGTGTAGCCGCGGACAGCGAACTTCGGCTTGCGAGCGGCCTTGACCTTCAGAGCGGTCTTCGCCATGTCAGTTCTCCTTGAACGGGAAGCCCAGCTGCTTGAGCAGCGCGCGGCCCTGGTCGTCGGTCGTGGCCGTCGTGACGATGGTGATGTCCATGCCGCGGGAACGGTCGATCCGGTCCTGGTCGATCTCGTGGAACATGACCTGCTCGGTCAGACCGAAGGTGTAGTTGCCCCGGCCGTCGAACTGCTGGGGCGAGAGGCCGCGGAAGTCGCGGATGCGCGGGAGCGCCAGCGACAGCAGCCGGTCGAGGAACTCCCACATGCGGTCGCCGCGCAGCGTGGTGTGCGCACCGATCGGCATGCCCTCGCGCAGCTTGAACTGCGCGATCGACTTGCGGGCCTTGGTCACGAGCGGCTTCTGGCCGGTGATCGCGGTGAGGTCGCGCACGGCGCCCTCGATCAGCTTGGAGTCGCGGGCAGCCTCGCCCACACCCATGTTGACCACGATCTTGACCAGGCCGGGGACCTGCATGACGTTCCCGATCTCGAACTCCGACTGCAGCGCGGGGAGGATCTCCTCGCGGTAGCGGGTCTTCAGGCGGGGGGTGACCTTCGCGGACGCAGCCACGTCGGGGGTCTGGGTCTCGGTCATCAGATCTCCTTGCCGCTCTTGCGCGAGATGCGGACGCTGCGCTCGGCCTGGTACGTCGAGCCGTCGGGGCGACGCTTGGTGACCTCGTCACGGCGGAAGCCGATCCGGGTCACGCCGTCGCCCTCGACGAGCATCACGTTGGACACGTGGATGGGGGCCTCGGCGGTGATGATGCCGCCGGTGCTGCCCGAGCCGCCCTGGTTGACGACCTTGGTGTGCCGCTTGACGCGGTTGACACCCTCGACGATCACCCGCTGCTCCTCACGGAGCACCTGGATGACCTTGCCCTCGGCGCCCTTGTCCTTGCCGGCGATCACCTTGACGGTGTCGCCCTTCTTGATGTTCACGGACGACTTGGCCATCAGAGCACCTCCGGTGCGAGCGAGATGATCTTCATGAAGCGCTTGTCGCGCAGCTCGCGGCCCACGGGGCCGAAGATGCGCGTGCCGCGGGGCTCGCCGTCGTTCTTGAGGATCACGGCGGCGTTCTCGTCGAAGCGGATGTAGGAACCGTCGGGACGGCGACGCTCCTTGACGGTGCGCACGATCACGGCCTTGACGACATCGCCCTTCTTGACGTTGCCACCGGGGATCGCGTCCTTCACGGTGGCGACGATGACGTCACCGATGCCCGCGTAGCGCCGACCCGAGCCGCCGAGAACACGGATGCAGAGGATCTCCTTCGCACCGGTGTTGTCGGCGACCTTGAGTCGCGACTCCTGCTGGATCATTGAGTTTCTCCTGGTTGTCGAGCTGGTTCTCGCCGGCCTCGCGGGCCGTGAGCCTTGCCGAACTGGTGGGGTTGGATCTCGCCCGGCGAGGGCGAGGGGTTACTTCGCCTTCTCGAGGATCTCGATGACGCGCCAGCGCTTGGTCGCCGACAGCGGTCGGGTCTCCATGAGCAGGACGCGGTCACCGATGCCGCACTCGTTGGCCTCGTCGTGCGCCTTGAGCTTGCTCGTGCGGCGCAGGACCTTGCCGTAGAGGGCGTGCTTCACGCGGTCCTCGACGGACACGACCACGGTCTTGTCCATCTTGTCGCTCACGACCAGGCCCTCGCGGACCTTGCGGGCGTTGCGCTCCGTGGTCTCGGCAGTCTGCTCGCTCATGCGGCACCATCCTCGTTGTCAGAACCCGGCGCCGTGCGGATGCCGAGCTCACGCTCACGCACCACGGTGTAGATCCGGGCGATGTCCTTCTTGACCGTGCGCAGCCGGCCGTGGCTCTCGAGCTGGCCGGTGGCGGCCTGGAACCGGAGGTTGAACAGCTCCTCCTTGGCCTCGCGCAGCTTCGCCTCGAGGTCGACGTGGTTCATCTCGTCGAGCTCGTGGGCAGCGATACCGTTGGGCATCAGAATTCACCCGCCTCTCGCGAGATGAACCGGCACTTCATCGGGAGCTTGTGCATCGCGCGGCGCATGGCCTCGCGTGCGGTGCCCTCGTCGACGCCGGAGAGTTCGAACATGACGCGGCCGGGCTTGACGTTCGCCACCCACCACTCGGGGGAACCCTTACCAGAACCCATGCGGGTCTCGGCAGGCTTCTTGGTCAGCGGGCGGTCGGGGTAGATGTTGATCCACACCTTGCCGCCTCGCTTGATGTGACGGGTCATCGCGATACGGGCCGACTCGATCTGTCGGTTCGTGACGTAGTGACCCTCGATGGCCTGGATCCCGAACTCGCCGAAGGCGAGACGGGTGCCACCCTTGGCCGCACCGGTCCGCTTGGGGTGGTGCTGCTTGCGGTGCTTGACGCGTCGGGGCATCAGCATGTCGGTCAGGCCTCCGATCCGGACTCAGCGGCGACGGGGGCAGCGGCCTCGGCCGGCGCCTCCGTGGTGGTGGCGGGAGCCTCGGCGCCGCGGTCGGCACGCGTCGGGCGGTCGCCGCGCGAGCCACGGCTCGGGCGCTCCCCGCCACGCTGCGGACGACCACCGCGACCGGGGACCCCGGCGCGGGCGGCAGCCTGGGCCTGGCGCTCGGCACGGGTGCCGGCGACCTCGCCCTTGTAGATCCAGACCTTCACGCCGATGCGGCCGAAGGTCGTCTTGGCCTCGTAGAAGCCGTAGTCGATGTCGGCGCGCAGCGTGTGCAGCGGCACGCGACCCTCGCGGTAGAACTCGGTCCGCGACATCTCGGCGCCGTTGAGGCGACCCGAGCACTGGATCCGGATGCCCTTGGCACCCGAGCGCATCGTGGTCTGCATCGCCTTGCGCATGGCGCGACGGAACTGCACGCGGCCGGCGAGCTGCTCGGCGACGCCCTGGGCGACCAGCTGCGCGTCGACCTCGGGGTTCTTGACCTCGAGGATGTTCAGCTGCACCTGCTTGCCGGTGAGCTTCTCGAGCTCGCCGCGGATGCGGTCGGCCTCGGCGCCACGGCGACCGATGACGATGCCGGGGCGCGCGGTGTGGATGTCCACGCGCACACGGTCACGGGTGCGCTCGATCTCCACCTTCGAGATCCCGGCGCGCTCCATGCCCTTCGACAGCAGCTTGCGGATGGCGACGTCCTCGCCGACGTACGACTTGTACAGCTTGTCGGCGTACCAACGGGACTTGTGGTCCGTCGAGATGCCGAGGCGGAAGCCGTTCGGGTTGATCTTCTGGCCCATCAGGCCTTCCTGCCCTTCTTCTCGGCGACCACGGCAGCCGGCTGGACGACCAGCGTGATGTGGCTGGTGCGCTTGTTGATCCGCGTCGCACGGCCCTGGGCCCGGGGGCGCCAGCGCTTCATGGTGGGACCCTCGTCGACCATCGCGACGGAGACCACCAGGTCGCCACGGTCGAGACCCTCGGTGGTCTCGGCGTTGGCGACGGCGCTCTCCAGCACCTTGTAGACGGTCTCCGAGGCGGCCTGCGGCGCGAACTGCAGCAGGGCCAGGGCCTCGTCGACGTGCATGCCGCGGACCAGGTCCACGACACGACGGGCCTTCAGCGGGGTGATCCGCGTGTGACGCGCGCTCGCGAAGGCGCCCGGCTGGTCGCCGAGCAGCGACTCGCGTCGGGCGCTCGTGCGCCCTCGCTCAGTAACGCTCATAGCTCGTTCTCTCCAGTTCCCAGAGCCGGCCGCATCAGCGGCGGCGGCCCTTCCGGTCTTCCTTCACGTGCCCGCGGTAGGTGCGGGTGGGGGCGAACTCGCCCAGCTTGTGGCCGACCATCGAGTCGGTCACGAACACCGGGACGTGCTTGCGCCCGTCGTGCACGGCGATGGTGTGACCGATCATGTCGGGCACGATCATCGACCGGCGCGACCAGGTCTTGATGACGTTGTGCGAGCCCTTCTCGTTCTCGGCGTCCACCTTCTTCTGAAGGTGGTCGTCGATGAAGGGGCCCTTCTTCAGGCTGCGAGGCATGTCGGTTACTTCCTACCCTTGCCGGACTTGCGACGACGGATGATCTGGGAGTCGGAGGCCTTGCGCTTGCGCGTGCGGCCCTCGGGCTTGCCCCAGGGGGACACCGGGTGACGACCACCCGAGGTCTTGCCCTCGCCACCACCGTGCGGGTGGTCGACCGGGTTCATCACGACGCCTCGCACCGTCGGGCGCTTGCCCTTCCAGCGCATGCGGCCGGCCTTGCCCCAGTTGATGTTCGACTGCTCGGCGTTGCCGACCTCGCCGATCGTGGCGCGGCAGCGCACGTCGACGAAGCGCATCTCGCCCGAGGGCATGCGCAGCGTGGCGCGGCTGCCCTCACGGGCGACCAGCTGGGCGCTGTTGCCGGCGGAGCGGGCGATCTTCGCGCCGCCGCCGGGCCGCAGCTCCACGGCGTGGATGGTCGAACCGACCGGGATGTTGCGCAGCGGCAGGTTGTTGCCGGTCTTGATGTCGGCGTGGGGGCCGCTCTCGACCGGGGTGCCCTGCGTCAGGCCCTTCGGCGCGATGATGTAGCGCTTCTCGCCGTCGGCGTAGTGCAGCAGCGCGATGCGCGCGGTGCGGTTCGGGTCGTACTCGATGTGGGCGACCTTCGCCGGGACGCCGTCCTTGTCGTAGCGACGGAAGTCGATGATCCGGTAGGCGCGCTTGTGACCGCCGCCCTGGTGCCGGGTGGTGATCCGACCCTGGTTGTTGCGACCGCCCTTCTTGGGCAGCGGCACGACCAGGGACTTCTCCGGCGTGGTGCGGGTGATCTCGACGAAGTCGGCGACCGACGAGCCACGACGGCCCGGGGTGGTCGGCTTGTACTTGCGGATAGCCATTGTCTATGTCCTCGTATCCAGCTGCCCGGTCAGGAGACCGGACCCCCGAAGATGTCGATGCGGTGACCCTCGGCGAGGCTGACGATCGCGCGCTTCGTGTCCTTGCGCTTGCCCAGACCGTTGCGGGTCCGACGGGTCTTGCCCGCGCGGTTCAGCGTGTTCACCGAGGTGACCTTGACGCCGAAGATCTTCTCGACCGCGATCTTGATCTCGGTCTTGTTGGCGTCGGGGTGCACGACGAACGTGTACTTGTTCGCGTCGAGCAGGCCGTAGCTCTTCTCCGACACGACCGGCGCGAGCAGGACGTCGCGGTGGTCCTTGTGCAGGGTGCTCACTTGGCATCCTCCTTGGCGCTCACGAGCACGTCGTACGCGCCCTTGCTGAAGACCACGTCGTCGGCAGCGAGCACGTCGTAGGTGTTGAGCTGGTCGACGGCCACGATGTGCACGTGCTGCGCGTTGCGCAGCGAGAGCCAGGTGACGGAGTCGTTGCGCTCGAGCACCACGAGGAACTTCGTGCGCTCCGAGAGGCCGGCCAGGTTGGCCAGGGCGCTCTTGGTCGAGGGGACGTCGCCGGTGACGAGCGACTCCACGACGTGGATGCGGTCGTTGCGGGCCCGGTCGGAGAGGGCGGCGCGCAGGGCGGCGGCCTTCATCTTCTTGGGGGTGCGCTGGTCGTAGTTGCGCGGCTGCGGGCCGTGGACCACGCCACCGCCGGCGAACTGCGGCGCGCGGGTCGAGCCCTGGCGGGCGCGGCCGGTGCCCTTCTGCTTGTAGGGCTTGCGACCACCACCGCGGACCTCGGCCCGCGTCTTGGTGGCGTGCGTGCCCTGGCGCGCAGCGGCCTGCTGGGCCACGACGACCTGGTGCATCAGGGGGATGTTGACCGCCACGTCGAAGATCTCGGCGGGCAGGTCGACCTTGACGGTCTTGATAGCCATGTGCTCAGGCCTCCTGCGTCTTCTTGGCAGCCGAGCGGAGCACGATCAGCCCGCCGCGGGGGCCGGGAACGGCACCCTTGAGCAGGATCAGGCCCTTCTCGACGTCGACGGCGTGCACGGTGACGTTCTGGGTCGTGACCGTGTCACTACCCATCCGGCCGGCCATGCGGACGCCCTTGAACACTCGGCCCGGCGTGGCGCAGGCGCCGATCGAGCCGGGCTTGCGGTGGTTGCGGTGGGCACCGTGCGAGGCGGACACACCGGCGAAGCCGTGACGCTTCATGACACCGGCGAAGCCCTTGCCCTTGCTGGTGCCGGTGACGTCGATCTCCTCGCCCGCGGCGAAGGTGTCGACGGCGAGCTCCTGGCCCACGGTGTAGTCGCCGGCCGCAGCGGTGCGGATCTCGACGAGGTGACGGCGGGGGGTGGTGCCCGCGGTCTTGGTGAAGTGACCGGCCTGCGGCTTGTTGACCTTGCGGGCCTCGATCTCGCCGAACCCGATCTGCACGGCGTTGTAGCCGTCCTTCTCGGGGG
The DNA here is from genome assembly GCF_023712465.1 of Nocardioides sp. P86. NCBI lineage: Bacteria > Bacillati > Actinomycetota > Actinomycetes > Propionibacteriales > Nocardioidaceae > Nocardioides > Nocardioides sp. P86. The sequence continues at coordinate 1,039,423 of NZ_JAMAYE010000001.1, forward strand.
TGCGGACCTGGGTGACCACGTTGGTGCTCGCGGCGATCACGGTCACGGGGACGATGCGGTTGTTCTCGTCCCACAGCTGGGTCATGCCGAGCTTCGTGCCCAGCAGGCCCTTCTGGTTGCGTTCCATCGTCATGTCAGTGACCTCAGAGCTTGATCTCGATGTCGACGCCGGCAGGCAGGTCGAGGCGCATGAGCGAGTCGACCGTCTTCGGCGTCGGGTCGATGATGTCGATGAGGCGCTTGTGGGTGCGCATCTCGAAGTGCTCGCGGGAGTCCTTGTACTTGTGGGGCGAGCGGATCACGCAGTACACGTTCTTCTCGGTCGGCAGCGGCACCGGGCCGGCGACCTTGGCACCCGTGCGGGTGACCGTGTCCACGATCTTGCGCGCCGAGGTGTCGATCACCTCGTGGTCATAGGCCTTGAGCCTGATGCGGATCTTCTGTCCCGCCATAGGTCTCGTCCGTCCTTCTTCTCAGCTGCCGCGTGCGTGTCCGGGATTCCTCGGGCTTGAGTGGGTCCCGCCCTGTTGCCATCACCTCGTGGCCGACCCCCGCGGTCGGGCGTGTCGCGCGGCCTGCACAAGGATCTGCGCTGGGCACGACACAGGACCGGGATCCTGCTCACGTCTGATCGGTGACGCCCGACGGTTCGTCAGGCTGATCGGGTCTCCTGGTGCGGTGCCGCCACGGGCCGACCACCACCGATCTCCCCATCACTGGGTGCCCCTCGAGGGAGCGGAGACGCGATTCAGTAGTCAAAATGTGGCGCACCCCGGCAACCCGCCGAAGCAACCGGACTATCTTGGCAGATCCCTCCGGTGGGGCCAAATCGTCCTGGCGACCGCCCGTGGAGGTCGGGTCGGGCACCGGTTCGAGCACCGGGTCGAGCACCGCCGATCGCGCGCACCTGCGAGGATAGCGGCCCACGCAGGTCGTGCCGGACCGGGCACGCACGACGGGAGAGCGATGTCGAACGACCACGGCCATCCGCCGCCCGGCGGCTGGGGCCCGCCGCCGCCGGGGTGGACCCCTCCTCCCGCGGGGCCGACCCCGCCGCCCGGCACGTGGGGGCCGCCCCCGGCCCCGCGGCCGGTGCACCGGCCCGGCGCGGTGCCGCTGCGGCCGCTGGGTCTGGGCGACCTCTACGACGCCGCCTTCCGCACGATCCGGCACAACCCGCAGGCCACCGTCGGTGCCGCCGTGCTGGTCGCCGCGGTGGCGATGGTGGTCCCCGTGCTGGTGACCAGCGTGCTGACCTTCACCGTCGACCTCAGCCTGCTCTCGGCCGACTCGCCGTCGACGGAGTCGGTGGTGGGCTTCCTCGGGTCGTTCGGCGCCCTGGGTGTCGGCACGCTCCTGCAGCAGGTGGGGCTCATCCTCGTGGCGGGCATGGTGGCCCACGTCGTGGCCGCGGCCGCCGTCGGTCGCCGCCTGAGCCTCGGCGAGGCGTGGCGGGCCACGGCCGGCCAACGGCTGCGGCTCGTCGGCCTCGCCGCGCTGCTCCTCGTGCTGACGCTGACGGTGCTGGCGCTCTACGCCGCCACCTACGTGCCCGTCGTGCTGCTGTCCACCGCCACCTGGCAGGTCGTGGTCTACGCCGTGCTCAGCGGACTGCTCCTGGTCGCGTTCATGACGTGGTTCTGGATCCGGGTCTACTACCTGCCCGCGCCGGCGCTGATGATGGAGGGCCTCACGATCCGCCAGGCCCTGCGCCGCGGCTACGGGCTGACCCGGGGCGCCTTCTGGCGCACCTTCGGCATCGCGCTGCTCACCGTCGTGCTCACCGGCGTGGCGAGCTCGGTGCTCACCCTGCCCTTCTCCTTCGGCGGACAGCTCGCCCTGCTGGCGGTCGGGCCGGAGTACCAGGTGCTCGGCCTGGTGCTGCTCCAGGCCCTGTCGACGGTCGTCTCCACGGCGTTCGTGGCCCCCTTCACCACCGCCGTCACGGCGCTGCAGTACCTCGACCTGCGCATCCGCCGCGAGGCCTACGACGTCGACCTGATGACCCAGGCGGGGATCACCCGGCCGTGACCCCGCTGCTCGTGGCGGGGCCGACCCCCTCCCCCGACGACGCCCGCACGGCGCTGCGCCAGGAGCTGCTGCGCCCGGAGTACCACGAGCGCGACGTGCTCCAGCAGGTGCTCGACGCGCTCCAGCGGCTCGTCGACGACGCCCTGGTCGCCGCGTCGGGGGCGCCTCCGCTGACCACGCTCGCCGCCGTCGTCGCGGCGCTGCTGCTCGTGCTCGCCCTCGGCTGGCTCCTCTCGCGGGCGCGCGGGTCGGCGCGCCTCGCCGGGCCCGCCGACGCCGTGCTCGCCGGCACCGGTGTCGGCGCCGACGAGCTCACCCGCCGCGCGCACGACGCCGCGGCCGACGGGCGCTGGGACGACGTGGTCGTCGAGGCCTTCCGTGCGCTCACCCTGCGCGAGGTCGAGCGCGGCCTGCTCGCCGACAACCCCGGTGCGACGGCCCGCGAGGTGGCCCTCGCCCTCGGTGCGGGCCACCCCCCGCTGGCCGACGCGGCCGCGGCCGCCGCCCGGACCTTCGACCTGGTGCGCTACGGCGAGCGCCGCGCCGACGAGGCCGCCGCGCGCGGCGTGCTCGACCTCCTCGACACCCTGGTCGGGGCGCGCCGGTGAGGCGGCTGCGACGCCACACCTCCGCCCTGGTCGTCGCGACCGCCCTCGCGCTCGCCGTGGTCGTCGCCGTGCTCCTCGGCGGCGGCGCCCGCACCACCGACCCCCTCGACCCCGACAACCCCGACCCCGACGGGGCGCAGGCCGTGGCCCGGGTGCTCGCCGACCGTGGCGTGCAGGTGGAGGTGGCCCGCGACGCCGCGGCGCTCGACGCGGCCGACGTCGACGCCGGCACCACCGTGGTCGTCACCGGCACCGAGGCACTGGGCCGCAGCACGGCCGAGGGCCTGCTGCGCGCCGCCGCCCCCGGCCGCCTGGTCGTGGTCGACGCCCGCCCGGGCGCGCTCGACGCCCTCGGTCTCGCGGCCGAGCCCGTGGCCGTCGACCCCGGCGACGGGCTCGCCGCCGGGTGCGGCACCCCGGCGCTGGCCGGACTCGTGCTCGCCACCGACACGGCCACGGCGTACGACGCGCCGGGCTGCTTCGGCAGCCGCGGACGCGCGGTGGTGGCCGAGGTCGGGGGCGTGACCCTCCTCGGGGCCGGGCAGGCGCTGAGCAACGACCAGGTGCTGCGTGCCGACAACGCCGCGGTGGCGCTGCGCCTGCTCGGTCAGGGGCAGCGCCTGGTGTGGTACGTGCCGTCGGTGGGTGACCTCGAGGGTGGCGACGCCGTCGGTCTCTCCGGGCTCGTGCCCCGCTGGGTCGCGCCCGGTCTCGTGCTCGCCGTGGTCGTGCTCCTGGCCGTCGTGCTCTGGCGGGGGCGGCGGCTGGGCCGGCTCTCGGTCGAGCCGCTGCCGGTGGCGGTGAGCGCCGTCGAGACCACCCTGAGCCGTGGCCGGCTCTACCACCACGCCGCCGACCGCGGCCACGCCGCGCGGGCGCTGCGCGAGGCCGCCCGACGGCGCGGTGCGGCCCGACTGCGCCTCCCGGTGGGCGCCGGGCTCGACGTCGTCGCGGAGCAGGTCGCCGCCCGCACCGGCCGGTCCGCGGCCGACGTCGCCCGTCTGCTCGACCCCGACTCCCCCGCTCCCGGCACCGACCGGGACCTGATCGCCCTGGCCGGCGCGCTGGCCGAGCTCGACCGAGAGGTACGCACCCCGTGACCGACACCCCCCGACCCCTGACCGGGACCCCCGCCCCGACCGGCGACCCCCGCGAGCGCATCGCCGCGGTCCGCGCCGAGGTGGCCAAGGCCGTCGTCGGCCAGGACGCCGCCGTCTCCGGCCTGCTCGTGGCCCTGCTGTGCGGCGGCCACGTGCTGATGGAGGGGGTGCCGGGCACGGCCAAGACCCTGCTCGTGCGCAGCCTCGCCGGCGCCCTCTCGGTCGGCACCCGGCGCGTGCAGTTCACCCCCGACCTGATGCCGGGCGACATCACCGGCTCGATGGTGATCGAGGGCCAGGGCGGTGAGCTGCGCTTCCGGGAGGGGCCCGTCTTCACCCAGCTGCTGCTGGCCGACGAGATCAACCGGACCCCGCCCAAGACCCAGTCGGCGCTGCTGGAGGCGATGGAGGAGGGCCAGGTCTCGGTGGACGGCACCTCCCACCCGCTGCCCGTGCCCTTCCTGGTCGCGGCCACCCAGAACCCCGTGGAGCACGAGGGCACCTACCCGCTGCCCGAGGCCCAGCTGGACCGGTTCCTGCTCAAGGTGGTGCTGCCGGTGCCCGGGCGCGAGGACGAGCTGGAGGTGCTGCACCGCCACGCCGCGGGCTTCGACCCCCGCGACGTGGCCGCCGCCGGCGTCCGCCCCGTCGCCGGCCCCGACGACGTCGCCGCGGGCCGCGCTGCCGTGGCCGCCGTGCAGGTCTCCCCGGAGGTCGTCGGCTACATCGTCGACATCGCCCGCGCCACCCGGACCTCCCCCTCGCTCAGCCTCGGTGTCAGCCCCCGCGGCACCACGGCGCTGCTGCGGACCTCGCGGGCCTGGGCGTGGCTCAACGGACGCGACTTCGTCACCCCCGACGACGTCAAGGCCCTCGCCCACGCCACGCTGGTGCACCGGCTGGGGCTGCGGCCCGAGGCCGAGCTCGAGGGTGTCGACGTCGGCCAGGTGCTCTCCTCGGCGATCGGCTCCGTGCCGGTCCCGCGCTGAGGAGCGCCGTGGCCGTCTCCGGTCGCCTCCCCCTGCTGCTGGCCCTCGGGCTGGTCGCGGTGGTGCTGCGCCCCGCCGTGGGCACGGTGTGGCTGTGGGTGCTGGTCGTCGGCGTGCTCGCGACGGCCGACCTCCTGCTCGCCCCGCGACCCGGCACCCTGCACCTGGAGCGCCGGCCCGTGCCGACGACCCGGCTGCACGAGGAGGTCGAGAGCGCGCTGCTGGTGCGCAACGACGGGCGCCGACGGGTGCACGGCGTGCTGCGCGACGCCTGGCAGCCCACCGCCGGGGCCGGGCCCGACCGGCACCGGCTCGACCTGGCCGGGGGCGCGACGGTGCTGCTGCGCACCCCGCTGCGCCCGCGCCGGCGCGGCGACCTGCGCGCCGTCGGCGTCACCGTGCGCTGCTGGGGGCCGCTCGGGCTGGTCGCGCGCCAGGCCACGACGGCCCTGCCCGGGAGCGTGCGGGCGCTCCCGGCGTTCGAGTCGCGCAAGCACCTGCCCTCCCGCCTGGCCCGGCTGCGCGACCTCGACGGGCGCGCCGCCGTGCGGGTGCGGGGCCAGGGCACCGAGTTCGACTCGCTGCGCGAGTACGTGCGCGGCGACGACGTGCGCTCCATCGACTGGCGCTCCACGGCCCGCAACCGCTCGGTGGTCGTGCGCACCTGGCAGCCCGAGCGCGACCGCCGGGTGGTGCTCGTGCTCGACACCTCACGCACCTCGGCCGGCCGCGTCGACGACGTGCCGCGCCTCGACTCCGCCATGGACGCCGCGCTGCTGCTGGGGGCGCTGGCCGCGCGCGCCGGCGACCGGGTCGACCTCCTGGCCGGTGACCGGGTCGTGCGGGCCCGGCTGCGCGCGGCCGGGGCCCGTGACGTCGCGGCGCGGCTCCAGGAGCAGATGGCCGACCTGGAGCCGGTGATCGTGGAGGCCGACTGGCGTGCGCTGGCCGGCGCCGTCACCGGCCTCGGGCGGCAGCGGGCACTGGTCGTGCTGCTGACCCCGCTCGAGCCCGCCGCGGTCGAGGAGGGCCTGCTGCCCGTGCTGCCCGTGCTCGTGCGCCACCACCGGGTGGTGGTGGCCTCCGTGCGCGACCCCGCGCTCGGCCGGCTGGCCGCCGCCCGCGGCACCGCCGAGGAGGTGTACGCCGCCGCGGCCGCCGAGCAGGTGCTCGAGCGCCGGACCCGCACCGCCGAGCTGCTGCGCGCCCTCGGGGTCGACGTGGTCGACGCCGACGCCGAGCGGCTGCCCCCCGCACTGGCCGACCACTACCTCGGGCTCAAGGCCCGCGGGCTGCTGTAGGGGCTCAGGCCTGGGTGGCGACCCGGTCCTCGAGCAGCGCGGCGTCGAGGTCGCCGGTGTGGCCCCGCTGCACCGCGCGGCGGCCCAGCACGAGGACGTAGGCGAGGAACACCGCCTCGGCGAGCACGCCGATGCCCACCCGGGCCCAGGTCGGCAGCCCCGAGGGCGTCACGAAGCCCTCGATGGCGCCCGAGACGAGGAGCACCACGACCAGCCCGAGGGCGACCGTGCCCGCCGTGCGGCCCTCGCGCGCGATCGACTGCCCCCGCGACAGCGCGCCGGGCTCGATCCACGACCAGAACAGCCGCAGCCCCACCCCGCCGGCCACGAAGACGGCCGTGAGTTCGAGCAGCCCGTGGGGCAGGATCAGGCCCCAGAACTGCTGCCCCCGGTCGGCGCGGTGCATGATCGAGCCGATGATCGCGAGGTTGCTGATGTTGGTGAAGAGCACGTAGACCACCGGCAGGCCCAGCACCCCGAGGGCGATGCAGAGCGCGGCGACCCAGGCGTTGTTGACCCACACCTGGGTGGCGAAGCTGCCGGCGGCGTACTCGCTGTAGTAGCCCTCGAAGTCCTGCTGCACCAGCTGGTCGACCTCGGCGGGCGAGAGCAGCGACTGCTCCACCACCGGGTTGTCGAGCAGCCACAGCATCATCACCGCGGTCACCACCACGTTGCCGGCCAGGCAGCCCAGCCACCACCAGCGCAGCCGGTAGAGAGCGGCGGGGAAGCGGTCGACGAAGAACGACGCCACGGTGCGCCACGAGCCGACCCGGGTGCCGACGGCGCGGTTGCGGGCGCGCGCCAGCAGCGAGGAGAGGTGGGCCACCAGGGTCGGGTCGGGAGCCGAGGCCCGCACGACCGAGAGGTGGGTGCCGACGCGCTGGTAGAGCTCGACCAGCTCGTCGCTGGCCGCCCCGTCGAGGCGCCGGCGGCCCACGAGCTCCTCGAGCCGCTGCCAGTCGCGCGCGTGCGCCTGCACGTAGGCGTCGAGGTCCACGCACCCAGCCTAGACTGGCGGCGATGTCGACCCCCGATCGCGCGCACCTCACCGCCGACGACCTCGTCACCGGCGACGCGGTCGCCCTCGACCTGCCGGCGGCCGGGCTCGGCGCCCGGATGGTGTCGGGGCTCATCGACGTGGTGGTGACCGTGGCGCTGCTCGTGGCCGTGGTGCTCCTGCTGCTCACCGCGACCCTGCAGGCCGACCAGGCCCTCGCCACCGTGGGCATGATCGGCTCGCTGATCGTGGTCTTCCTGGTCGTGCCGACCGCGGTCGAGACGCTCACCCGCGGCAAGTCGCTGGGCAAGTGGGCGATGGGGCTGCGCACGGTGCGCGACGACGCCGGGCCGATCTCCTTCCAGCACGCCTTCGTGCGGTCCCTGGTCGGCTTCGTGGAGGTCTACGCCTTCACCGGGGCCCCGGCCTTCCTCTCCGCGCTGGTCAGCTCCCGGGGCAAGCGGCTCGGCGACTACGCCGCCGGCACCTACGTCGTGCGCGAGCGGGTGCGTCTGCAGCTGGCGCCGCCGCTGCCGATGCCGCCACCGCTCGCCGCGTGGGCCCGCGGCGCCGACATCGCGCCGCTGCCCCTGGGTCTCGCGGTCGCCGTGCGTCAGCTGCTGGGGCGCCTGGGTCAGGTGGACCCCGCCGCGCGCGCGGGCCTGGCGGCCCGCCTGGCCGAGCAGGTGGCCCCGCACGTCTCACCGCCCCCGCCGCCCGGCACCCCGCCCGAGGCGTTCCTGGTGGCCGTCGTGGCCGCGCGCCGCGAGCGCGACACCGCCCGCCTGGAGCGCGAGGCCCGGATGCGCCAGCGGCTCACCTCACGCGGCTGAGCCCCCGACCGCGTCGGTCGGGGGCTCAGCGCGGGGCGTGTGCTCAGTAGCTGGTGAAGAGCAGGCGGTTGGGCGAGCCGTTGACGCCGGAGACCACGTTGGTGGTGGCGTTGCCGAGGAGGGCGTTGGTCACCGTGGCCGGGGAGGCCGAGGGGTTGGTCTGGAGGTACTGCGCGGCCACGCCCGCGACGTGCGGGGAGGCCATCGAGGTGCCCGAGATGGTGTTGGTGGCCGTCGAGCTGCCGATCCACGCCGAGGTGATCGAGGAGCCCGGCGCGAAGATGTCCACGCAGGAGCCGTAGTTGGAGTACGACGCACGGGCGTCGCTCGACGTCGTGGCGCCGACGGTGATGGCCGACGCGGCGCGGGCGGGCGAGACGTTGCAGGCGTTCTGGTTCTCGTTGCCGGCCGCGACCACGGTGGTGACACCGGCGTTGACCATGCGCTGGATGGCGGCGTCGGTGGCGCTGTCGGCGGGGCCGCCCAGGCTCATGTTGGCCACGGCCGGGCGCACGCCCTGGCCGGCGACCCAGTCCATGCCCGCGATGACGCCGGAGTTGGCGCCCGAGCCCTGGCAGTCGAGCACGCGCACGGGCACGAGGGTGACCTGCTTGGCCACGCCGTAGGTCGAGCCGCCGACGGTGCCGGCGACGTGGGTGCCGTGGCCGTTGCAGTCGCTGGTGCCGCGGCCGTCGTTGATGGCGGTGGCGCCGGCGGCGACGCGGCCGGCGAAGTCGGCGTGCGAGGCGTTGATGCCGGTGTCGATGACGTAGGCCCGCACACCGGAGCCGGTGGCGTTGTAGGTGAAGGTGCCCGAGCGGGGCAGCGAGCGCTGGTCGATGCGGTCCAGGCCCCAGGTGGCGTTGCTCTGGGTGGCGGAGATGGTCACGACCGCGTCCTGCTGCACGAACTGCGTGTCGGGGTCGGCACGCACGGCGTCGAGCTGCTCGGGGGTCAGCCGCGCGGCGTAGCCGCCCAGGTCGTCGTAGACCTCGGTGACCTTGCCGCCCTCGCCGGCGACGGCGCCGTCGGCCTCGGCGCGGACCTTGTCGGCCCCCTCCTTCAGCACGACGATGTAGCGCCCGGAGATCGCGTCGGAGCTGCGCAGCAGCGGGGCGGAGCCTGCCTCGGCCGGCGCGGTGGCGACGGTGTCGGAGCCGGCGGGGAGCGCGGTGGCGGCGGGGCTGCCCGCGACGCCGACCGCACCGAGGGCGAGCGCGGCGAGGGCCGCGGTCGACAGGGCTGCGTGCTTGACCATCTTCATGACCTCCAAGGACCGGGTCCCGGTCCCCACGTAGGACACACGTCCCGAGAGCGGACGGTGGACGACACCACGTCGTCGGGCACAACCTCTCCCGCACGCACACCCGGTGACTAGCGGGGAAACCCTCGCAGCGACCCTCGCGGCACCCTCGCCGCCCATCGGGTCAGACCCGGCGGTAGACCAGGTCGGTGATGGCCCGGCCGGCCTCGACGCCCTTGCGCTCGAACTTCGTCACCGGACGCTCGCCCCAGCGCTCCACGACGCCGCCCTCCAGGGCGGGCTCGGCGTCGAGCACGGCCTCCATCTGCTCGGCGTAGTCGCCCCAGTCGGTCGCCAGGCGCCAGGCGCCGCCGGGGCGCAGGCGGGAGGCGACCAGGGCCGCGAAGTCGGCGTCGACGAGGCGACGCTTGCGGTGCTTCTTCTTGTGCCACGGGTCGGGGAAGAAGGTCCAGACCTCCTCCAGGGTGCCCGGGGCGATGCGGTGCTCGGTGGTCCACACGGCGTCGACCCCGCAGAGGCGCACGTTGGTCGCCCCTGTCTCGGCCAGCCGCCACAGGGTGTCGGCCACGCCCGGGCGCCACACCTCCAGCGCCAGCACGTCGTACGCCGGTCGCGCGGCGGCCAGCACGGCGGTGGCCTCCCCCACGCCCGAGCCGATCTCGAGGATCATCGGCGCCTGCCGGCCGAACCAGGCGGCCCAGGAGAAGTCGGGGTCGTCGACGGCCTCGTCGGGCACGACCAGACCCTCGTGGTGGGCCTCCCACGCCTCGGCCTGGCGCGGGGTGAAGCGCTGGCCGCGCCGGGAGTAGCTGAGCACCTCGCGCACCCGACGGCCGTCGTCGGTGAGCTTGAGGTGGGGGCGGGCCGGGGTCACCCGGTCGGTCATGTCTCTCCTCGGCGTTGCTGGTGCGGGTGCGGGTGCTCGTGGTGGTGCTGGGGTGGTGCGGACGCGCAAGAGCCCCCAGCCCGAAGGCTGGGGGCTCTCACAGGTGCTTCAGTCGATCACTTGGTGATCTTGGTGACCCGACCGGCGCCGACGGTGCGGCCGCCCTCGCGGATCGCGAAGCGCAGACCCTCGTCCATGGCGATGGGCTGGATCAGCTCGACGGCCATCTCGGTGTTGTCACCGGGCATGACCATCTCGGTGCCCTCGGGCAGCGTCACGACGCCCGTCACGTCCGTGGTGCGGAAGTAGAACTGCGGGCGGTAGTTGTTGAAGAACGGCGTGTGACGGCCGCCCTCCTCCTTCGACAGGATGTAGACCGAGGCGTCGAAGTTGGTGTGCGGGGTCGTGGTGCCCGGCTTGATGACGACCATGCCGCGCTCGATGTCCTCGCGCTTGGTGCCGCGCAGGAGGAGACCGACGTTCTCGCCGGCCTGGCCCTCGTCGAGCAGCTTGCGGAACATCTCGACACCGGTGACGGTCGACTTCTGGGCCTTCTCGCGGATGCCGATGATCTCGACCTCCTCGTTGACCTTGACGATGCCGCGCTCGATGCGACCGGTGATGACGGTGCCGCGACCGGTGATCGTGAAGACGTCCTCGACGGGCATGAGGAACGGCTTGTCGGTCTCACGCTCGGGGGTCGGGATGGCCTCGTCGACCGCGTCCATGAGCTCCATGATCGAGTCGCCCCACTTGGCGTCGCCCTGCAGCGCCGGGAAGGCGGCCACGCGGACGACCGGGATGTCGTCGCCGGGGAACTCGTACTCCGAGAGGAGCTCGCGCACCTCCATCTCGACGAGCTCGATGAGCTCCTCGTCGTCGACCATGTCGCACTTGTTGAGCGCGACGACCAGGGCCGGCACGCCGACCTGGCGGGCGAGCAGCACGTGCTCACGCGTCTGGGGCATGGGGCCGTCGGTCGCGGCGACCACGAGGATCGCGCCGTCCATCTGAGCCGCGCCGGTGATCATGTTCTTGATGTAGTCGGCGTGACCGGGGCAGTCGACGTGCGCGTAGTGGCGGTTCTCGGTCTGGTACTCGACGTGCGCGATCGAGATCGTGATGCCGCGCTGACGCTCCTCGGGAGCCTTGTCGATGTCCTCGAACGCCGAAGCGGCGTTGAGGTCCGGGTGCTTGTCGTGCAGCACCTTCGTGATGGCAGCGGTCAGCGTCGTCTTGCCGTGGTCGATGTGACCGATGGTGCCGATGTTGACGTGCGGCTTGGTCCGCTCGAACTTCGCCTTAGCCACGGTGGGCTCCTCCTGTGGTGGTTGTTGCTTGACTCGTACTTGCTGGGGGTGGTGCCGAGGATCTGTCGCTGCGCAACCCTAGAGGGTCACTCGCCACGGACCTTCTTGATGATCTCGTCGGCGATGTTCGAAGGAACCTCGGCGTACGAGTCGAACTCCATCGAGTACGACGCCTGGCCGGAGGTCTTGGACCTCAGGTCACCGACGTACCCGAACATCTCGGACAGGGGCACGAGGGCGTTGATGACCATGTCACCGTGCCGCTCCTCCTGCGCCTGGATCTGGCCGCGCCGCGAGTTGATGTCACCGATGACCGTGCCGAGGAAGCCCTCGGGGGTGGTGACCTCGACCGCGAACATCGGCTCGAGCAGGACCGGCTTGGCCATGCGTGCGGCCTCCTTGAAGGCCTGGTTGCCGGCGATCTTGAACGCGAGCTCGGAGGAGTCGACGTCGTGGTAGGCGCCGTCCTCGAGGGTGAACTTCACGTCGACCATCGGGTAGCCGGCGAGCACGCCGAACTCCATGGCCTCCTGGCCGCCCTGGTCCACCGACGGGATGTACTCGCGCGGGACGCGACCGCCGGAGACGCTGTTGACGAACTCGTAGCCGGCACCCGTGCCGGTCTCCGGGTCGATGTTGGGGCCGAGGTTGATGACGACCTTCGCGAACTGACCCGAGCCACCGGTCTGCTTCTTGTGGGTGTAGCTGTGGCCCTTGACCTCCTTGCGGAGGGTCTCGCGGTAGGCGACCTGCGGCTTGCCGACGGTGGCCTCGACGCGGAACTCGCGCTTCATGCGGTCGACAAGGATCTCCAGGTGGAGCTCGCCCATGCCGGCGATGATCGTCTGGCCGGTCTCCTCGTCGGACTTGACCGTGAAGGTCGGGTCCTCGTCGGAGAGGCGCTGGATCGCCATGCCCAGCTTCTCCTGGTCGCTCTTGGTCTTGGGCTCGATCGCGACCTCGATCACCGGGGCCGGGAACGTCATCGACTCGAGGACGACCTGGTTCTGCGGGTCGGACAGGGTGTGACCGGTCTTGGTGTCCTTCAGACCCATGACGGCCACGATCTGGCCGGCGCCGACCGACGCGATCTCCTCACGCTTGTTGGCGTGCATCTGGTAGACCTTGCCGATCCGCTCCTTGCGGCCGTTGACCGAGTTCACCACGGTCGAGCCGGCCTCGAGCTTGCCGGAGTAGACCCGGACGTAGATCAGCTTGCCCAGGTGCGGGTCGGAGGCGATCTTGTAGGCCAGGCCGGAGAACGGCTCGTCGTCGGAGGGCTTCCGGACGATCTCCTGCTCCTCGTCCTTGGGCGAGTGACCCACGATGCCGTCGATGTCGAGCGGCGAGGGCAGGTACTTGACGACCGCGTCGAGCAGGGGCTGGACGCCCTTGTTCTTGAACGCGGTGCCGCACAGGACGGGGTTGAGCTTGTCGGCCAGGGTGGCGCGACGGATGGCGGCCTCGAGCTCCTCGACGGTGAAGTCCTCGCCCTCGAGGTACTTCTCCATGATGGCGTCGTCGGCGTCGGCCAGGGTCTCGAGGAGCTTGGTGCGGTACTCCTCGGCCTGCTCGGCCAGCTCGGCCGGGATCTCCTCGACCTCGTAGTCCTCACCCATCTTGGTCTCGCCGCGCCAGGTGAGGGCACGCATGCCGACCAGGTCGACGACACCGAGGAAGTCGGACTCCGCGCCGATGGGCAGCTGGAGCACGAGGGGGGTGGAGTTGAGGCGCTCGACCATCATGTCGACGCAGCGGAAGAAGTCGGCGCCCGTGCGGTCGAGCTTGTTGACGAAGCACATGCGGGGCACGGAGTACTTGTTGGCCTGGCGCCACACGGTCATGGTCTGGGGCTCCACACCGGCGACACCGTCGAAGACCGCGACGGCGCCGTCGAGGACGCGCAGCGAGCGCTCCACCTCGGCGGTGAAGTCGACGTGGCCCGGGGTGTCGATGATGTTGACCTGGTGGTTCTTCCACCAGCAGGTGGTCGCGGCGGACGTGATCGTGATGCCGCGCTCCTGCTCCTGCTCCATCCAGTCCATCGTGGCGGCGCCGTCGTGGACCTCACCGATCTTGTACGAGATGCCGGTGTAGAACAGGATCCGCTCGGTGGTGGTGGTCTTACCGGCGTCGATGTGAGCCATGATGCCGATGTTGCGGACCTTGTTGAGGTCCGTGGTGATGTCGACAGCCACTGTGAGTGCGTTCCTTAGAAAGTGGGAGTGGTGCGGTGGGGACGGAGCCCCTCACGAAGTGAGGGACTCCGCCGTGGTCACCAGCGGTAGTGCGCGAAGGCCTTGTTGGACTCGGCCATCTTGTGCGTGTCCTCGCGCTTCTTCACCGCGGCACCGAGGCCGTTGGAGGCGTCGAGGATCTCGTTCATGAGGCGCTCCGACATCGTCTTCTCGCGACGGTCGGCGGCGTAGCCGACGAGCCAGCGCAGCGCGAGCGTGGTGCCGCGCGTGCCCTTGACCTCGATCGGGACCTGGTAGGTCGCACCGCCGACGCGGCGGGACTTGACCTCGATGGCCGGCTTCACGTTGTCCATCGCACGCTTCAGCGTGACGACGGGGTCGGTGCCTGTCTTCTCGCGGCAGCCCTCGAGCGCGCCGTAGACGATGCGCTGCGCGACCTGCTTCTTGCCGTCCATGAGGACCTTCGACACGAGCTGGGAGACCAGCTGCGACCCGTAGACGGGGTCGATGTCGATCGGCCGCTTGGGAGCGGGACCCTTGCGCGGCATGTCAGCTCTTCTCCTTCTTGGCCCCGTAGCGGCTGCGCGCCTGCTTGCGGTTCTTCACGCCCTGGGTGTCGAGCGACCCACGGATGATCTTGTAGCGGACACCGGGGAGGTCCTTCACACGACCGCCGCGGACGAGCACGATCGAGTGCTCCTGGAGGTTGTGGCCCACGCCCGGGATGTAGGCCGTGACCTCGACGCCGCTGGACAGGCGCACACGGGCGACCTTGCGCAGGGCGGAGTTCGGCTTCTTCGGGGTGGTGGTGTAGACGCGGGTGCAGACACCGCGTCGCTGGGGCGAACCCTTGAGGGCAGGCGTCTTGTTCTTCGACACCTTGTCCTCGCGGCCCTTGCGGACCAGCTGGTTGATCGTGGGCACCTGGTGGTTCCCCTTCTGTGTCGCTCTCAGTGCGCGGCACCTTGCCGGGCACGATCTTCGTGCGCAGGTCGACTGCGCAGGTCCTGCATGTCCGGGTGGTGCGGAGCCAACCGGCGTTGCTCACCCCCGAGGTCGGGCGTGTCGCCCGAGTGACGGTGGCTTTCGTGCAGGTGGCCGGACGGTCAGGACCCGCCGATCACTTCCGAGCACGCGCAACGGCCTGGTTGTCCCAGACACGATGACCGAGGCTACCCGGCGCCTCCAGCCCGGTCAAAACGCTGCGGAGCCCGCCGCTGAGCCGTACGAGCACCGTCACGGCGAGCGCGACGCCGACCAGGGTGAGACCACCGCCGACCACCAACGTCCACCGCGCGCCGAGGTGCTCCCCCACCCAGCCGATGAAGGGCGAGCCCAGCGGCGTGCCGCCCATGACGATGGTCATGTAGAGCGCCATGACCCTCCCCCGCAGCGCGGGGTCGGACTCCAGCTGCAGGGTGGCGTTGGCGGAGTTGAGCAGGGTGAGGGTGCAGAAGCCGATCAGGGGCACGAAGCAGGCGAAGACCAGGTACGACGGGAGCAGCCCGGCCACGATGTTGGCCACGCCGAAGCCCACCCCCGAGAGCACGAGCAGCCGCAGCCGGATGCGGGTGCGCCGCGCCGCCAGCAGCGCCCCCACCAGCGAGCCGACCGCCATCGCCGAGCCCAGCACGCCGAACTCGCTGGCGCCCAGGCCGTAGACCTCGGTGGCCATGAGCGCGGAGGTGATCTGGAAGTTCATCCCGAAGGTGCCGGCGAAGAAGACCAGCACCAGGATCATCATCATCTTCGGCTGGCTGCGCACGTAGCGCACCCCCTCGCGCAGCATGCCCGGGGTGCGCCCGCGCAGCTCGGTGGTGTGCAGCAGCGCGGTGTCCATGCGCTGCAGCTGCCAGATCACCGCGGCGTAGGACACGGCGTTGACCAGGATCACCCAGCCCGTCGCCCGGGCCCCGCCGCCGAGCGCGCCGATCATCAGCCCGGCCAGCCCGGGCCCGGCGATGCGGGCGGTGTTGAAGGCCGCGGAGTTGAGGCTGACGGCGTTGGTGACGTCGTCGCGACCGACCATCTCCGAGACGAAGGACTGCCGCGCGGGGGCGTCGAAGGCCGACCCGATCCCGAAGAGGAAGGCCAGCACGAAGACGTGCCACGTCTGGGCCGCGCCGGTCACCGCGACCACGCCCAGCACCAGCGAGCAGACGGCCATCGTCACCTGCGTGACCTGGAGCAGCCGGCGCTTGGGGAAGCGGTCGGCGACGACCCCGGCGTACGGGGAGAGCAGCAGGACGGGCAGGAACTGCAGGCCCGTGGTGATGCCCAGGGCCGTGCCCCCACCGCCGAGGCTGAGCACCAGCCAGTCCTGGGCCACCCGCTGCATCCACGTCCCGGTGTTGGAGACCACGCTGCCGGCGAGGTACAGCCGGTAGTTGTGGTTGGCCAGGGCGCGGAACGTGGGGCTCAAGCGCTGATCAGTCCTTCGGGGTCGGGGCCGGGGCGGGGTGGGGATCAGTCGAGGCGGGCGAGGCGCTCGAGGACGGGGGCGGCGCTGCGCAGGACCGCGCGCTCGTCGGGGCCGAGCGAGGCCAGCGCGGTGGCCAGCCACTCGTCGCGACGACGACGGTCGGCCAGCACGGTCTCGCGACCCAGGTCGGTGAGCGCGACGACCACCTTGCGGCCGTCGTCGGCGTCGGCGCGGCGGTCCACGTGACCCCGCTCGGCCAGGGCGTTGACCACCCGGGTCATGCTCGGCGGCTGCACCCGCTCGTGGGCGGCGAGCGCGCCGACCGTGAGGTCGCCTTGGCGGAAGAGCGCACCCAGGACGGCCATGGCGTTCATCGACAGGTCGTTGTCGGGGTGGCGCTCGGCGGCCAGCCGGCGGCGCAGCCGCATCACCGAGAGCCGCAGCTCCGAGGCGAGCCCCGCGTCGGTGCGGGCGACCTTCTCCGTGGTGGGCATGTCATGGGCACAACTCATTACCCTTGCTAAGCATTCCCGCGACGGCAGGCCCGGCCCGGTCGCGCCGGGCCGGGCCTGCCCGGGTCAGGCCAGCAGGTCGGTGATCGGGTCGATCGCGAAGTAGACGACGAACAGCGCGGCCACGACCCACATCAGCGGGGCCACGGCACGCGCCTTGCCGCGCACGACCTTGATCAGCACGAAGGCGAGGAAGCCGGCGCCGATGCCGACGGTGATCGAGTAGGTGAAGGGCATGAGCACGATGGTGAGGAAGGCCGGCAGCGCGATCTCCAGGTCGTCCCAGTCGATCTCGCGCACCTGCTGCATCATCAGGAAGCCCACCAGCACCAGGGCCGGCACGGCCGCCTCCGACGGGATCACCGCGACCAGCGGCGCGAGGAAGATGGTGAGCAGGAACAGCACCCCGGTGACCACCGAGGCCAGCCCGGTGCGCGCGCCCTCGCCGACCCCGGAGGCCGACTCGATGTAGGAGGTGTTGGACGAGACGCCGGCCGCGCCGCCGCCGGCCGCGGCCAGCGAGTCGACGACCAGGATGCGCCGGGTGCGCGGGGGCATGCCGTCCTCGTCGAGCAGGTCGGCCTCCGCGCCGATGGCGGTCATGGTGCCCATGGTGTCGAAGAAGTCGGCCAGCAGCAGGGTGAAGACCAGCAGCAGCGCGGCGACGACGCCGATGCGGTCGAAGGAGCCGAGCAGGGAGAACTCCCCCAGCGTGCCGAAGTCGGGCGAGGCCACCAGGTCGGAGGGGAGCTCGGGCGTGGTGAGGCTCCAGCCGCCGACGTGGCCGATCTCCTCGACCAGCACGGCCACGGCGGTGGTCACGACGATGGCCACGAGGATCGCCCCGCGCACCTGGCGCACCCACAGCGCCACCACGAGCACCAGGCCGAGGGCGAAGACGAGGACGGGCCAGCCCGAGAGCTGACCGGTGGCGCCGAGCTGCACCGGCACGGTGGTGCCGGCGGCGTCGGGGATGCGCTGCACGAAGCCGGCGTCGACGAAGCCGATGAGCGCGATGAAGAGCCCGATGCCGACCGAGATGGCCACCTTGAGCTGCGCGGGCACGGCGTGGAAGACGGCCTCGCGGAAGCCGGTCAGCACCAGCACCAGGATCACCAGGCCCTCGAGCACGACCAGGCCCATCGCGTCGGCCCACGTCATCTGGGAGGCCACCGAGAAGGCCACGAAGGCGTTGAGCCCCAGCCCGGTGGCCAGCGCCATCGGGTAGTTGGCCACCACCCCCATCAGGATCGTGGCCACTCCCGCGACCAGCGAGGTGCCCGCCGCGATCACCGCGAGGTTGCCCGGCCCGGGGCCGCCCAGGGTCTGGCCATCGGCGTCGAGGGCGAAGCCCAGGATGAGGGGGTTGAGCACGACGATGTAGGCCATGGTCACGAACGTGACCACGCCGCCGCGCACCTCGCGGGCCACCGTCGAGCCGCGCTGGGAGATCTGGAAGAAGCCGTCGATGCCGGCAGGACGGCCCACGGGGCGCACAGGACTGCTCACGGGGAGCAACCTTCTCAGCCCGGGCACCGTCGCTGTCAACGCGGACCGACCCGTGGTCCTCCCCGTGGTCCTCCCCGTGGTCCGCGTGGTGGGGCGAGGGCCACTACAGTCGCCCGCGTGGAGCTCCGCGACGACCAGCCGACGCAGCACGAGATCGGCAACCGCACCTACGTCGTCGCCGACGTCGAGCCGCTCGACATCGACGGCGTGCGCACCGTCTGGGTCGGGGTCGGGCTGTGGCTGCTCGCCTTCGTCGCCCTCCTCCCGTTCTACGGCCGGCTCGAGGAGTCGGGACGCACCTGGTGGCTGTGGACGTGCCTGTCCGGCTTCGGCCTGGGCCTGCTGGGCGTCGAGTACTGCCGCCGGCGCCGGCGGGCCCGCGCCGACCAGGCCGACCAGGCCGACCGGGCCGATGACTGAGCCGTCGCCGCCGACGCGCTGGGCCCGGGGCGGGGAGGCCAACGCCGGCTACGCGCTGCGCTTCGCCGAGCTGGTCGAGGCCGGCGACGACGTGGACGGCGAGGCCCGGCTGGCCGACGCCCTGCTCCCCCGCGGCGGGCGCGTGCTCGACGCGGGCTCGGGCATGGGGCGCGTCGGCGCCGCGCTCCTCGGTCGCGGGCACCGGGTGGTGGGCTGCGAGCCCGACGCGGCGCTCGTGGCGCAGTCGCGGCGCACCTACCCCGGGCTGACGGTGCTGCCGGTCGACGTCCTCGAGCTCAACCCCGCGGTGCTCGAGGCCGCCGGCGCCCCGACCGGCTTCGACCTCGTCACCTGCGTGGGCAACGTCATGATCTTCCTGGCCGAGGGCACCGAGCGCGCGGTGCTGCGCCGGCTGCGCGACCTGCTCTCACCGACGGGGCGCCTCCTCGTCGGCTTCCACCTCGAGGGCGGGCCCACGACCAGCCGGGTCTACCCCGCCGCGGAGTTCGTCGCCGACGCCGAGGCCGCCGGCCTGCGCGTCGACCTGCGCCTGGGCGGCTACGACCTGCGCCCCGCCGACCCGGCGTACGCCGTGTGGGTGCTGAGCCGCGACGACGCGCCGGCCGCCGCGGGCGACCACCGCACCGTCACCCACGACCCGGCCTGAGCGGCCCGGCGCGGGAGGCCGGGCTCAGAAGCGCTCGACGTCGCCCGGGGTGAGGGTGTCGAAGACCGGCTCGGGCACGGGCACGGGCTCGTGCTTCTTGGCCAGGCGCACCTCGGAGTGGGCGCCGCAGCCGTGGTCGAAGGAGACCACGCGACCGTCGTCGTTGGCGTCGCCGTTGGCGCAGACGCCGAAGGTGTCCGACAGCGGGCCGGCCAGGCGCACGAGGAAGCCGCAGGAGTGGCAGTGGTCGGGGGCGGCCTGGGCCAGCGCCGAGCCGGGGCCGGCGTCACCGTCGTACCACCGCTGGGCCGCGAGGTCGCGGCCCTCGACCGACAGGGTGCGGACGCGGCCCAGGCCGAGGTCCTGGGCCACCTGGCGCACCTGGGCGCGGTCGTCGGCGTCGAGCGGGTCGTCGCCGTAGGACCAGGTCGGCACGAGGCGCGGGTCGTCGTCGTCGACCGGCAGCAGGTCGCCGGGCGAGAGGTCGCCGGGCTGCAGGCGCTCGCGGTAGGGCACCCAGGCCGGTGCGACGATGGCGGACTCACCGGGGATGAGGACGACCTCGTCGACGGTGACGGCCTTCTGCCGCGAGGCGCGCGCGACGGTGACCGACCAGCGCCAGCCGGAGTACCCCTTGCGCAGGCAGGCGAACTGGTGGGTGACGACGCGCTCGCCCTCCACGAGGTGCCCGAGGTGGTCGCCGACGTCGACGGCGTCGACCTCGGCGAGCAGGGCCTCCCGGGCGGCGTCGACGGCCGCGACCGTCGCGGGGTCGGGCTTGGCGCGCAGCACAGTGGTCACGGCGGGCAATCATGCCTCCTCCCACCCCGCGTGTCAGGTCGGGGTCCCGTGTCCCTCCCCTCGGACGGTCGGACCCCCAGGGCAGGATGTGCCCATGACCTCGCACGGACCCGACCCGGCCGACGAGCCGACCGTGCGGATGCCGCGTGCGCGCACCCGGTCGGTGGGGCGCGGCCTGGGCACGGGCGTGCGCGCCGGAGCCCGCGGGGTGGCCGGTGTCGCCCGCGGCACCGGGCGCGCCAGCCGCTACGTCGGGCGCCAGGCCGTGCGCGCCTCCCACGCCCAGGGCGCCGACCGCTCCGGGCTGTCGCGGCTGATCCAGATGCACTTCTTCAACACCGCCGGCGACGCGGCGGTGGCGATCTCGCTGGCCGGCAGCCTCTTCTTCCAGGTGCCCTCGGGCGAGGCGCGCGGGCAGGTGGCGCTCTTCCTGGGGCTGACGATGCTCCCCTTCGCGATCGTGGCGCCGCTCATCGGCCCCTTCCTCGACCGCTTCAGCCACGGCCGCCGGTGGGCCATCGGGGCGACCATGGCGATCCGGGCCGTGCTGTGCCTGACCCTGGCCGGGGCGGCCGACGGCGAGTCGCCGCTGCTCTTCGCCGCCGCCCTGGGGGTGCTGGTCTCCTCCAAGGCCTACGGCGTGACCCGCGCCGCCGCGGTGCCCCGGCTGCTGCCCGACGACTTCACGCTGGTCAAGGCCAACGGGCGCGTCTCCATGGCCGGCATCGTCGGCGCCACCGTCTCCGCCCCCCTCGCCGGCCTGGCCTCCCTGGCCGGCCCCGAGTGGTCGCTGCGCTACGCCTTCCTGCTCTTCGTGGCCGCCACGGTCGCGGCCATCCGGCTGCCCGCCTCCGTCGACTCCAGCCAGGGCGAGGAGACGTTGGTGCTGATGGCGCCTCCGGCCGACCGCGCCGTCGGCGACGGCACCACGCGCTCGGGGCGGCCCCGCACCCGGATCCCCACCGCCGTCGCCTTCGCGCTGCGCGCCAACTGCGGGCCGCGCTGGCTCTCCGGCTTCCTGCTGATGTTCATGGCCTTCCTGCTGCGCGAGAACCCTCCCGCGAGCAGCCTGCGCCCCGAGCTGCTCATCGGGATCGTCGTGGGCGCCGCCGGCGCCGGCAACGCCCTCGGTGTCGCGGCCGCCGCCCTGCTGCGGCGGATCAACCCCGCCGTGACCGTCGTGCTCGCGCTGCTGGCCGGCACCGGGGCGGCCCTGGTCGCCACACTGTTCTACGGCGTGCTCCCCCTGGCCCTGCTCGGCCTGGTGGCCGGCCTGTCGCAGTCGCTGGCGAAGTTCTGCCTCGACGCCACCATCCAGCGCGACATCCCCGAGCGGGTGCAGGCCAGCGCCTTCGCCCGCAGCGACACCACCCTCCAGCTGGCCTGGGTGGTCGGCGGCTTCATCGGCATCGCGCTGCCGCTCGAGCCCGCCCGGCTCGGCCTCGGCGTCGCCGTGGCCGTGCTCGGGGCGTGGTCGGTCTTCGTGCTCAGCTCCTCGCGCGGGGCCGTGCGGTCGGTCGCGCGCGTCTCCTGAGCCGCCTCAGAGCTCCAGCTCGTCGGCGAGGGCCCGCAGCAGCTTGGCCGTCGGACGCGCGGTGCGCGCGTCGGGGTGGCGGCCGTGGCGGTAGGCCTCGCCCACGCCGTCGAGCAGCGTGATGAGGTCCTCCACGATCGGCGCCATCTCGTCGGGCTTCTTGCGTCGTGCCTGCGACTGGTTGCGCGCCACCGAGGTCGGGGCGTCGAGCACGCGCACCTGGAGGGCCTGCTCGCCGCGACGACCCTGCGCCACCCCGAACTCCACCCGGGTGCCCGGCTTGATCGACGTCGTGCCGGCCGGGAGGGCGTCGGCGCGGACGTAGACGTCGTCGCCGCCGTCCTGGGAGAGGAAGCCGAAGCCCTTCTCCGCGTCGAACCACTTGACCTTGCCACTGGGCACGGCGACTTCCCCCGTCAGCTCTGCGTCGGGCCCCTGCGGACCGACCGACGGGAAGGATATGTGGGGCCCGGTGAGCCCCGCCATCGGGTTCAGAGCAGCTCGGGCGCGAGGGTCGAGACCCCCACGACCAGGCCCGCGAGGTTGGCCGCGAGCAGCACCAGCACCCACACCACGACCGGCAGCCGGGTCAGCCGGGCCAGCTGGTCGGGGTCGGAGCCCCGGCGTCGCGCCGCCCCCGCGCCCAGCAGCTCCAGCAGCGGCCGGGGCGAGGCCAGCAGCAGCAGCCAGGCGATGAGGTACGCCGCCACCGCCTGCGCGGTCGGCCCGCCGGCCCAGGAGACCACGCCGACGCCCGCCCCGAGGACGACCAGGGCCAGGGCGCCGTACAGGTTGCGGACCCAGAGCAGCATCAGCGCCGACAGCACCACCAGGCCCCACAGCAGGGCGAGGCTGCGCCCCGCCGCGAGCGCGAGGGCGGCCCCGAGGCCCAGCAGCGCCGGGGCGAGGTAGCCCGCGGCCAGCATCGCCACCATGCCCGGACCACGGGGACGGCCCCGCGACAGCGTCACGCCGGAGGTGTCGGAGTGCAGCCGGATGCCCTGCAGCCGGCGCCCGACGAGGACGGCGACGAGGGCGTGGCCGGCCTCGTGGACGACGGTGACGGCGAGCCGGACCCGCGGCCAGGTGCCGGGGGCGAGCACGAGCAGCGCCGCGACAGCACCGGTGAGCAGCACGAAGCGGGCCTCGGGCACGGGCTGGCGCGAGGTCACGTCGCCCCAGAGCCGGGCCCAGGTGTCCCCCGTGCTCACCGCCAGCGCTCGGGGTCGGGCAGGGCGTCGTTGAGCCCGCCGGAGCGGAAGCCGCGCTCGGCCACCTCCGCGTGGGCGAAGCCGGCCTCGCGCACCCGGGCCAGCACGGCGCCGGCGAGCACCGACGGCAGCGGGAGCAGGGCGGCGTCGACCTCGACCGAGGCCCGGTCCTCCCCCAGGTCGCGCACCCGCAGGTCGCGCAGCGGGAGCCCCGCGCCCGTGACCGACTCGCGCACCGCGGCCTCGGCCCGCTCGATGCGCGCCAGCCGGTGGGGGGTGACCTCGACGCCGTAGGCGACCCGGGAGGACAGGCAGGCCGCCGCCGGCTTGTCCCAGGTGGGCAGGGCCCAGCGACGCGAGACCTCGCGCACCTGCGCCTTGGTGAGGCCGGCGTCGGCGAGCGGGGTGAGCGCCCCCCGCTCGGCGGCGGCGCGGATGCCGGGGCGGAAGCCGGCGACGACGTCGTCGGCGTTGGTGCCCGTGGCGACGTGCTCGACCCCGCGCTCGCGGGCCAGCGGCACGAGCACGTCGAGCAGCTCGGCCTTGCAGAAGAAGCACCGGTCGCCGTCGTTGGCGCGGTAGCCCTCGCGCTCCATCTCGTGGGTGCGCGGGGTGAGCACCTCCACGCCGAGGCCCTCGGCGAAGGCGCGCGCGGGGTCGCGCTCGACCGCGGGCAGGGAGTCGGAGTAGCCGGTCACCGCCAGCACCCGCCCGGGCCCGAGGGCCCGCACGGCCGCGGCCAGCAGCAGGGCGCTGTCGGCCCCGCCGCTGTAGGCCACGGCCAGCGACCCCAGGTCGGCCAGCCGGGCCTCGAGCGCCGCCACCCGCGTGGTCAGCACGTGGTCGTCGAGCCACCCGGGGAAGTCCTCGAGGCTGTCGAGCACCACGTGGGTGCCGGCGTCGAGCAGCTCCTCGCGGGTGCAGCCGCCGGTGAGCACCGAGACGCTCGTGGCCCCCGCGGCCAGCGCGCCCTCGACGTCGTGCACGTGGTCGCCGACGTAGACGCCCGCGCCCTCGCGGCGCAGCGCGGTCGCCTTGCCCGCGCCCCAGACCCACCCCTCGAGCACGTCGACGTCGAGTCCGAGGTGCTCGACGTGGCGCCGGGCGTTGTCGGGGAACTTGCCGGTCACGACCACGATGCGGCCGCCGTGGCGGCGCACGGCCGCCAGCGCCTCGTGGGCGCCCGGCAGCACGGGCGTGGTGGTCACGGCGTGGTCGGGGTAGAGCGCGCGGAAGCGGTCGCCGGCCGGACCCACCGCCTCGGCCGGCAGGTGGGGTGCGAGGAGCTGGTCGAGCGGGGGGCCGAGCCGGGCTGTCATCTCCTCCACCGGCAGGGCGACGCCCAGCTCGTCACCGAGCACGCGCAGCAGCGCACGGAAGCCGGGGGCGGTGTCGATGAGGGTCATGTCGAGGTCGAAGCCGACCACCGGCGGCACGGCGGAGGGCGTCGGGGGCATGCCAGGAGCCTACGTGCGCGCACCCCTCGCCCCCCGCCTGTGGGGTTCGCCTCCCGCTGCGCCCGGCTGTCGGTCACAATGGGTGGTTCCCGCCCCTGCTCCCCGCCCCCGCGCCCGCCCCGCGACCCACCGACGAGGACCCCGTGACCACCGCCCGCCGCTCCCGCAGCCACCGCGCCGTCCGTCGCGCCGTGGCGGCCGCGGTCGCGCTGGCCGGGGCCGCGGCCCTGGCCGGTCCCGCCCCGGTCGCCGCTGCGCAGGACGGCACCGACCTGTGGCTGGTCACCCTCGCCGGACCCGGCACGGCCGGCGACACCTCCCCGCTGCCCGAGACGATGCTCGAGCTGAGCATGCGCGGCCAGCAGGACGCCGTGCTCGCCGCCGTCGGCGCCCCGGAGCCGGTCTACCGCTGGACCTCTGCGCTCAACGGCGTCGCCGTGCGCCTGACCCGGGCCCAGGCCGACGAGATCGCCGCCCAGCCCGGCGTCGTGGCCACCGAGCGCGACACCGTGCGCCCCCTGGCCGCCGCGCCCGGCCGCGGCAGCGCCACCGAGCGGCTGGTGCCCTCCGGACGCCAGCGCGGAGGCGCCGGCGTCGTCATCGGCGTCGTCGACTCCGGTCTCAGCCCCGACAGCCCCGCCTTCGCCTCGGTGCCGGGCCTGGGTGAGCGGCCCGCGCGCTTCCGCGGCGACTGCTCGCAGTCCGCCGACTGGGGCGCCAGCGCGTGCAACGGCAAGGTCGTGGGCGGCTCCTGGTTCCTCGCCGGCTTCGGCGAGGACGCGGTGCGCTCGGCCTCCTCGCTCTCCCCCCGGGACGACGACGGCCACGGCACGCAGGTCGCCTCGATCGCCGCCGGCAACGCCGGGGTCGCCGTGCGCGTCGACGACGACGAGCTCGGGTCCTACGCCGGCGTCGCGCCGCAGGCCAGGCTGGCGGTCTACAAGGCCTGCTGGACCGCGCCCGACCCCGCCGACGACGGGTGCTCCACCGCCGACCTGGTCTCGGCGGTGGACCGCGCCACCCACGACCGCGTCGACGTGCTCAACCTCTCGGTGGGCGGGAGCCCGGGCTTCGACGTGCTCGAGCGCGCCCTGCTGGGCGCGGCCGAGCAGGACGTCGTGGTGGTGGCCGCCGCCGGCAACGACGGCGAGCGCGCCTTCGCCTCCCACCCCTCGCCCTGGGTGACGACCGTGGGCGGCACCACCGGTCCCGACCGCCGCGGGAGCGTGGCGCTCGGCGGCGGTGGCCCCGTGGTCGAGGGCCTGATGGCCTCGCCGCGCGACGTCGGGCCGGCACGGCTCGTGGTCGGGGCCGACGTCAGCGCGCCGGGTGCCCGCATCGACGACGCCCGCGTGTGCGCGCCCGGCAGCCTCGACGCTGCGCGGGTGACCGGTGCCGTGGTGCTGTGCGACCGCGGCCGGGTGGGCCGGGTGGACAAGTCCGCGGCGGTGGAGCGGGCCGACGGCGTCGGCATGGTGCTGGCCAACGTGCGGCGCCAGTCGCTCGACACCGACCTGCACAGCGTGCCGACGGTGCACCTCGACCGCGCCGACGGCGACGCCGTGCGCACCTGGTCGCGCTCCCACCCGCTGGCCCGCGTGACCCTCACCTCCCTGGGCACCGACCGCGCCGCGTCGCAGGTCCTGGCGTGGTCGGGCTCCGGCGACCCCGCCGGGGCGGTGGTCAAGCCCGACGTCGTGGCCCCGGCGACCGGCGTGCTCGGCGCCGTGCCCTCCGACGTCCGCGGCACCCGGTGGGCCTTCGCCTCCGGCACCTCGGCCGCCACGGCCATCACCAGCGGCACCGCCGCCCTGCTCGTCGACCGGCGCGGGTGGTCGGCGACCGCGGTGCGCTCCGCCCTCGCCACCAGCGCGGCGCCGGTGCGCGGCACGTCGCCGCTGCGGGCCGGGGCCGGCCGGGTCAGGGCCGAGCGCGCCCTGCGCCCCGGGCTGGTCTACCTCACCGACCCCGCCGACTACCGCGCCTTCATCGACGGCCGGCTCGCCGGACGCGACCCCGAGCAGGTCCTCAACCTGCCCTCGGTGCTGCTGGGTGCCGAGGAGCGCCGCACACGACGCACGATCACCAACGTCGGCGGGCGCGCCCTCTACTTCTCCTCCTCCGCCCGCGGCTTCGCCCACCACCGCGCGGTGGTCACCCCGGCCGCCGTGCGCCTCGACCCGGGCGAGTCGGCCCGCTTCACCCTGACGCTGACCGCACGCCCCGGGGCGCCTCGCGGCGACGACGGCACGGTCGTGTGGCGCGGGGGCGACGGCACCCGCGCCAGCATCCCGGTCGTCGTCAGCCGCTGAGCGCCGGGCCCCTCAGGCCAGGCCCAGCGCCTTGGCGCTCTCCTCGCGCATGGCGACCTTGCGGATCTTGCCGGTGACGGTCATCGGGAACTCCTCGACCACCATGACGTAGCGCGGGATCTTGTAGTGCGAGAGCCGTCCCGAGGCGAAGGCCCGCACGGCGGCGGCGTCGAGGGGGGCCGCACCGGGTCGCATCCGCAGCCAGGCGCACAGCTCCTCGCCGTACTTCTCGTCGGGGACGCCGACGACCTGGACGTCCTCGACGTCGGGGTGGGTGTAGAGGAACTCCTCGATCTCGCGCGGGTAGATGTTCTCCCCGCCGCGGATCACCATGTCCTTGATCCGGCCGACGATCGTGCAGTAGCCGTCCTCGCGCATCTCGGCGAGGTCGCCGGTGTGCATCCAGCCGTCGGCGTCGATCGCCTCGGCCGTCTTGGCGGGGTCCTCCCAGTAGCCGAGCATCACGCTGTAGCCGCGGGTGCACAGCTCACCGGGCCGGCCGCGCTCCACGGTGAGCCCGCTGACCGGGTCGACGACCTTGATCTCCAGGTGCGGGTGGACCCGGCCGATGGTGGCGGTGCGTCGCTCCAGGTCGTCGTCGTCACGGGTCTGGCAGGAGACCGGGCTGGTCTCGGTCATGCCGTAGGCGATCGACACCTCGCTCATCCCCATGTCGTCGATGCAGCGTCGCATCACCTCGACCGGACAGATGGAGCCGGCCATGATCCCGCCCCGCAGCGCGCTCAGGTCGTGCGCGTCGATGTCGGGGAGGCTCTGCATGGCGATGAACATCGTGGGCACGCCGTAGAGCACGGTGCACCGCTCGTCCTGCACCGCGCGCAGCGTGGTGGCGGCGTCGAAGCCCGGCGCGGGGATCACCATCGTCGCGCCGTGGGTGGTGCAGCCGAGGTTGGCCATGACCATGCCGAAGCAGTGGTAGAAGGGCACCGGGATGCACAGCCGGTCCTCGTGGGTCAGGTTGATCGCCTCGGTGACCATGAAGCCGTTGTTGAGGATGTTGCGGTGGCTGAGCGTCGCGCCCTTGGGGTAGCCCGTCGTGCCGCTGGTGTACTGGATGTTGATGGCGTCGTCGGGGCGCAGCCCCGCCTGCCGCTCGGCGAGGGCCTCGGCTGCCACCGCCTCCCCCGCGGCCACCAGGTCGGCCCAGTCGTCGGTGTCGACGTAGACGGCCCGCTCCAGCGCGGGACAGTCCCCGCGGACCTGCTCGACCATGGCGCGGTAGTCGCTGCCCCGGTAGCTGCTGGTCGCCAGCAGCAGGCGCATGCCCGACTGCTCGACCGCGTAGGCCAGCTCGTGGGTGCGGTAGGCGGGGTTGACGTTGACCAGGACGATCCCGGCCTTGGCCGTGGCGAACTGCACGATCGTCCACTCCGCGCAGTTGGGCGCCCACATGCCGACCCGGTCGCCGGGCTCGAGGCCCGCGGCCATCAGCCCGCGGGCCACCGCGTCGACGTCGCGGTCGAGCTCGGCCCAGGTCCACCGGCGCCCGGTGGCGACCTCCACGAGGGCCTCGCGCTCGGCGTACGTCGCGGCCGTGCGGGTGAAGCTCTCCCCGATGGTCTCCTCCAGCAGCGGGGGCGTGGTCTCTCCGGCGGCGTAGGACTCCATGGGAGCAACGTAACGCCCGTCACGTTGTCGCCGGGTTGGCGCCGGCCGCGGCCGGGGCCCCGACGACGACGGACCCCGCCGATCCGGTGATCGACGGGGTCCGAGGAGGACGGGCGGGTCAGCTCGAGCGACCGACCTTCACCGTCATGTTGCCGTTCTTGGCCACCTTCACCACGCGGATCGTGGTGCCGGTCTGCGGCACGTCGACGCCGAACCAGCCGGGCTGGTAGAAGCCCGGGTGGGTGCCGACGCCGTGCTCGTCGCTGTCGAACCACCACGGGCGGGTGTCGTCGAAGACGGGCTGGGCGCGTCGCGCCGGGACCGTGAACTCGCGGCCCGCGTTGCTCAGGGTCTGGGCCTTGATGCGGCGCAGGCCGAAGGCGGAGTCGGCGGTGTTGACCCGGGTGCGGGCCAGCGTGTCGTCGGCGTAGTGGACGAAGTCCGGGTGCGCGTCGACCGGCAGGACCTGGCCGGAGCCGGGGTGGTCACCGACGTTGTTGTCGGTGTAGGAGGTGTCCCAGTAGGAGATGAGGGCACCGGGGGCGTAGCGGAAGAACTCCACGGTGTCGGGCTTCTTCTCGAGGTCCGGGAAGTTGTAGAGGTGCTTCAGCTGCTTGTCGCGACCGACGTACTGCCGGTTGTCGACGATGTAGGCGTTGAGGAACTCCTCCACCTCGGTGCCGGTCGAGGTCGTGAACCCGTCGAGCTCGAAGGCGGTGTCGCCCTCCTCGGCGGTGCCCACCGTCTCGCCGTCGACCGCGACGTTGTCGACCGCGAAGCCCGGGAGCACGAAGGCGCTGTCGGTGCGGTAGCGGAAGCGGATCGTGTCGGTGTCGGCCGGCAGGGTGGCGGTCAGGTCGACCCAGGCCCCGTCGGTCGTGCCCGAGATGCCGGTGCCGTCGGGGTTGAGGCCGCTGGCGTCCTCGCCCTCGAAGCTGACGCTGGTCGGCACGCCGGCGAAGGTCTCGCCGCCGTCGCTGGAGGCCTCGAGGTAGGCGTAGTCCCAACCCTCCTCGATGTCGTAGCGCGTCGTGGCGGTGAGCTCGCCCCCGCCGTCGACGGCCGCGGTCATGCGGGTGTCGAGGTCGTTGCCGGAGGTGGAGTAGTAGAACCGCTCGCCGCCGTCGGCGGCCGGCTCGCCGAGCTGGGAGACGACCTCCTTGTCGGGCAGGATCGTGATCAGGCCGTTGGCGGCGCTGCCCGAGGTCGACTGACCGGGTCGCAGCACGTGGGTGGAGCTGCGTCCGGCGCGGGCGACGTCGTAGTCGAGCCAGCCGAGCTGGAACTTCTCCCAGGCGCCGAAGGGCTGCGGGCGGTCGCCGATGCCCGGGTCGCCCGGCAGCGTGCCGCGCGACTGGCTCATCAGGCTCCAGAACTCCACGCTGTTGGAGGCGCCGCCGGTGTTGCCGGAGGTGTCGTAGAGGTCGGGCAGGCCGAGGTCGTGGCCGAACTCGTGGGCGAAGACCGACAGGCCGCCGTTCTCGGGCTGGATGGTGTAGTCGCCCACCCAGACACCGGTCGGGTTGTCGGGGATCTGCACGTTGGCGCCGCTGGCGTCGGAGACGCCGCCCTCGCCGACGTTCACGCCGCCGAGCTGGGCGCCGTCGGCCGGGCCCGTGCCGAGCGGCTCGATCTGGGCGTACCAGCGGTGGCTCCAGATGGCGTCCTCGCCGTAGGTCGGGTCGCCGTCGGCCTCGTCGCCGCCGGCGTGCACGACCTGGAAGTGGTCGATGTAGCCGTCGGGCTCGGAGAAGTCGCCGTCCTCGTCGAAGTCGTAGCGGTCCTGCTGGTCGAAGGTCTTGAGGTAGGCCTGGATCTGCTCCATCGACTGGCCGGCGTCGAGCCGGTCCTGGGTCCACTGCGCGAGGCCGTCGCGGATGAGGAACCAGGTGTTGTTGCAGACGATGTCGCCGCAGGTGTTGCGGCCGTAGCGGGCCTGGTTGAAGGGGACCTTCACCCAGGCGGTCACGTCGCCGTCGACGGAGTACTCACCGGAGGACTGCTGCTCGTAGAACGTGCGCATCCGGTTGAAGTACATGTCGCGGTAGTGCTTGCGGTCGTAGTTTGCCTGCCACAGCGTGGAGTTGTCGGTGGCGCGGTCGGGCTTCGGGATCTCGTTGTGGAGCGGGCCGTCGTAGGTGGTGGCCGGCTCCTGGCCCTCGGTGGTCCCACCGTCGGGGTAGGCGGAGTGGCGGGTGTCGCCGAACTCCGCCAGCACGACGAAGATCTTGTCGGTGCCGGACTGGGCCACGCGGCCGTAGGTGTCCTTGCCGATCTTCTGGCTCTCCCCCGAGCCGCCGTTGCGCAGGCGCTTCTCCACGGCGACCTGGCGCTCGGCCTCGTACTTGGCCTGCCAGGGCATGGTGAGGGAGTCGGTGGGGCGGGGCG
Organism: Nocardioides sp. P86; assembly: GCF_023712465.1. Classification (NCBI taxonomy): domain Bacteria; kingdom Bacillati; phylum Actinomycetota; class Actinomycetes; order Propionibacteriales; family Nocardioidaceae; genus Nocardioides; species Nocardioides sp. P86. The sequence goes on from NZ_JAMAYE010000001.1 coordinate 1,069,805, forward strand.
CAGCGGCCTCGCCCGACGGGGCCGCCGAGGCGGCCGGGGCAGCCGGCGCGGCGCCGGACTGCGAAGCGGTCAGCGGCAGCGCGAGCGCTGCGGCGACCAGTGACGTGCTCGCGACGACGGCGAGTCTGGACCTGCGCAAAGTCATCCTCCTGGGACGGTTCCGAGTGGCGCTCCAGCGCCCGAGACAGGCCGCTCGGCGAGCCCCGTCGGATCACGGCAGGGTCGGGCGGTCGACCTCGTGCAGTCGACACGCCCGACCCCGGGCACCGGAAGAGGCACAGGCCATCGTTACCGAGTCGTGACCGGTCCGCAGCCCGGCCGACCCGGGGGTCACGACTCGCGCGAGACGTCCATGGAGCGGTCGCCGAAGCGGACCTTGTCGCCCGGCAGCAGCGTGACCGCCTTGCCCGCCGACAGCTCGCGGGTGACACCGGAGCGCACCAGGATCGAGCCGTTGGTCGAGCCGCGGTCCATGACCACCAGGGCGCCGTCGGGGGCGACGAGGAACTGGGCGTGGGTCTTCGACAGCGACATGTCGGAGGAGGGCAGGGGCACCAGGTGGCGCACGTCCTCCCCGCCTCGGGCCTGCGGCCCGCGACCGACCAGGGCGAGGCCCTCGACGACGAACGACTCCCCGGTGTCGAAGGCGACCCTCCAGCGCGCGGGGGCCGTGGTCGGCGACGACGGCGGGGCGGCGGGCGGTGCGGGCTCGGTGCGGATCCGGCGCCCCGCGGGGGGCGACGGGGGCGGGGGCGGCGGCGCCTGGGGGGCCCGCGGTGCCCGAGGGGCCTGCGCGGGCTCGGCGCGGGCCGGGGCGGGCACGGCGGCCGGGGCAGGCGCGGGAGCGGTCACCGGCTCGGGCTCGGGCGCGGCAAGGCGCAGCGCGGTGAGGTTGACGACGGCGCGCGGGCGCTCGGCCTCGCTCTCGACCTCGGGCGCGGGCCGCACGTCGACGACCACCGAGTGCCCCAGGTGGTCGTGCCAGCCGCGACGCCGGGCGCTGGCGTCCATGACCGCGGTCCACGCCAGCGTCGCCACCCCGAGGCCGAAGGTGGGCAGGGCACCCACGCCGAGCACGAGCTGGCGCACCAGCGCACGGCCCACGCCGATGGGCTCGCCGGTGCCGACGGCGACGACGCGCAGGCCGACGGCGGCCTTGCCGAGCGACACCCCCCGCAGGCCCAGCACGACCGCCGAGGCGAGCGAGACGACCAGCACGACCCCCACCACGGCGAGCACCGCCACGAGGGTGCCCGACCCGTCGGCCAGGAACGCCCAGGCGGCCCAGCCCGCGGCGGCGTAGAGACCCCACGCCACGAGGCGGTCGAGGGTGAAGGCGTAGAAGCGGCGGTCGAGCTCGGCCGCGGGGAAGCTGGTGGGAGCCGCCTCGCGGGCGGACACGTGGGACACCTCGACGCGCCTCAGGGCCGGGTGACCTGGATGGTCACGCCGTCGCCGAGGTCGATGAGCGCTCCGGGGATCAGCTGCACCGGGATGCCGGGCTGGAGCGACTCCGAGGGCAGGCCGGGCTGCACCAGCACGGTGCCGTTGGTCGAGCCCATGTCGGTGACGACGGCGCTGCCATGGTCGGCCCCCGACCCGGGGCGCACCTCGAGGTGGGTGGAGCTGATCTCCTGCTGCGGGCTCGGCACCGTGACCAGGCGCGGCTGCTCGGTGGAGGTGAAGCGCCGCGCCTCGGGGGCGCGGCCGACCAGGACCACCCGGTCGACGTCGACGGTGTCGCCGCTCGACACGACGAGCCGTGCCACGGGACGCGAGGTGACCGACGGCGCCTGCGGCTGGCCGGGGATGCCGGCCTGGGGACGCGCGAACTCGTCGGGGTCCCAGCTGCCGGCGCGGGTCATGCCGTCGTGGTCGTGGTCGGCCGGCGGCGGGTCGGGCTGGGGGTCGGGCTGGGGCTCGGGAGTCGGGTCGGGCTCGGGGGCCGCCGGCGGGGCGCTGGGCGGCGGGCTCGTCGGCGCCCACGCGGGGGGCGCCGGCGGCGCGGGAGGGAGGCTGTCGAAGCGCTCGGTCGGCAGGTCCTCGTACGCCGGCTCGACGGGCTCGGCGGCAGGCTCCGGCTCCGGCTCCGGCTCCGGCTCGGCCGCGGGCCCCGGCTCGGGCTCGTCGGGCACCGCGGCCTCCGCCGCGGCGGCGACCACCGGCGAGGGCTCCTCCTCGACCTGCGGCACCTCCGCGGGGGCGGGCACGTCGACGGGGGCGGGGACGTCGAGAGGCGCCGGCACGTCGAGCGGTGCGGCGGGCGCGGCCTCGACGGAGGCGGGTGGGTCGTCGACGCGGGCGACGCGCACCAGCCCGGGGCCGATCACGAGGTCGGGCCCGGCGGCGTCGCCGGAGACCGACACGGTGGTGGCGGTGACACCGGGCAGGGAGCGCTCCACCCAGGTCGTGGCCGCGGTGCCGTCGAGCTCGACCACCTCTCCCCCCGCGGTGAGGGTGCAGGTGACCGAGCCGCGCACCACGGCGCGGGTCGTGCCGTCGACCTCGCTGACGAGCACGAAGCCCGGCAGGTGGCGCAGGCCGCCGGCGATGAGGGCGTCGAGGACGGCGTCGCCGTCGGCGCCGTCGTCGACCATCTCCCACAGGGCGGCCACGCGGCCGCGCTCGGAGGGGGGCAGGGCCACGAGGACGTCGGGGCCCAGCACGGCGTACCAGTCGCCGGGACGGTAGGACCGGGGACGCGAGGGGGAGGGGGTCACGGCAGGGCTCCCAGCTTCTGCTCCAGGCTCACGCGCTGGCGCTCGGAGTCGTAGGGGTGGTCGTGGGCCAATCCCACCACATCGACGACGACGGCGGTGGCGTTGTCCTTGCCCCCGGCGGCGACGGCGGCGCGCACGACCTGCTCGGCCGCGTCGCGGGGGTCGGCGGCGGCGGCGAGGATCCGCGCGACGTGGTCGTCGCCGATCATGCCGGTCACCCCGTCGGAGCACAGCAGGAGCCGCTCGACGGCCGGCAGGGGCAGCAGGAAGTAGTCGGCCTCGGCGCCCTCGGTGGCGCCGAGGGCGCGGGTGATGATGTGGCGCTCGGGGTGCACGGCGGCGTCGTCGGCGGTGATCGTGCCGGCCTCGACGAGCTCCTGCACGACGCTGTGGTCGACGCTGACCTGCTCGAGCACGCCCTCGCTGAAGCGGTAGATGCGGGAGTCACCGAGGTTGGCCAGCAGCCACTTGGTCTCCCCGGCGTCCTCGACCAGCAGGGCGACGACGGCCGTCGTGCCGGCGTGGAAGGAGCCCGCGCCGCCGAGGCGCTGGTGCGCGCCGTACTGCTCGATGCGCTGCTGGCAGGCGGCGAGGGTGGCCGCGACCACCTCCGCGCCGCGACGGGGGTCGTAGCCCTCGTCGGCCAGCCGGGCGAACTCCTCGACCACGATCGCGCTCGCGACGTCGCCGCCGTCGTGGCCGCCCATGCCGTCGGCCACGACGAAGACCGGAGGCGCGACGAGGAAGGAGTCCTCGTTGACCTGGCGCACCAGCCCGACGTCGGTGGCCGCCCCGTGCTGCAGCTCGACCTGTCCCAGGGGGCTCATCGGCGGACCGACGCCCGCGACGAGGACCGGGTCGGTAGCGTGGGAGGGATGTCCGAGACGGGGTACCGATCGTTGGCCGACCAGCTGCGCGCCTGGTCGGACGAGCGGCTGTCCCGTCTGCTCGTCGCTCGACCCGATCTCGCCACTCCCGCCCCTCAAGACTCCAGCCAGCTCGCCTCGCGGGCTGCCACCCGGTCGTCGTTGCTGCGCACGCTCGACCAGCTGTCCCGGCTCGAGCTCTGCGTCCTTGATGCCCTCGTCGTCGCAGGTCAAACCACACCCGACGAAGTCGCCTCGCTGGTGCACGCCGACCCCGCCCGGGCCCGTGCCGCGCTCGAGCACCTCGTCGACGTGGCGCTCGTCTGGGAGTCGACGTCGGGCCCCCGTCCGCTCACCGGCGTGGCCGACCTGCTCACCGGCGGCGGCGACGTCGGGGTGAGCGGCCTGCGCCCGCGCAGCCAGCCCGCGCCCGACCCGGCCGCGGTCGCGTCCCACCTGGCCGCCCTCTCCCCCGCGGCGCGCGCGATGCTCGACCACGTCGCCGCCCAGGGCGGCGAGGCGACCACCGGCGCCGCACGCCACACGGTGCTGCCCGAGGACGCCACCACCCCCGCCGAGGAGCTGCTGTCGCGCCGCCTGCTGGTGGCCCGCGGCGGCGGCACCGTGGTGGTGCCCGGCGAGGTGGGCCTCGCGCTGCGCGGCGGGCGCACCACCACCGAGCCGGTCGACGCCGTGCCCGAGCTGGTCATCTCCGAGCGCGACCAGGCCCTCGTCGACCGCACCGCCGCCGGCGCGGCCTTCGACGCCGTACGACGCACCGAGCTGCTCCTCGACGCCTGGGGCACCCGGCCCCCCTCGGCCCTGCGCAGCGGCGGTCTCGGGGTGCGCGACCTGCGGGCCGCGGCGCTGCTCCTCCACGTCGACGAGGCGACGACCGCACTGCTGGTGGAGACCGCCGTCGCGGCGGGCCTGCTCGCGACCGGCGTCGGCGCCGACGGGGCGCCGGCCTGGCTGCCCAGCGACGACTACGACGCCTGGGCCGCGCGGCCCGCGGCCGACCGGTGGCGCCGGCTCGTCACCGCGTGGCTCGACAGCCCCCGCCTGCCGGGCATGGTGGGCAGCCGCGACACCGCGGGCAAGGCGTGGAACGCCCTGTCGCCCGACCTCTCGGGGGTGCACGTCGTGGAGACGCGCCGGATGACGCTGGAGGCGCTGGCCTCGGCCGGGCCGGGGCGCGTGCTGGCCAGCGGCACCGGGCCGCCCTCGCTGCACGCGCGGCTGTCGTGGCTGCGTCCGCGCCGGCCCCGCACCCGCACCGAGCAGGTCGGCTGGGTCGTCGCCGAGGCGGCCGCGCTGGGCCTGACCGGCCTGGGCGGGCTGGCCGGCTTCGCCCGCCCGCTCGTCGCCGACGAGCCGGACCGCGCGGCGGCCGAGCTCGCGCCGCTGCTGCCCGAGCCCCTCGACCACGTGCTGCTGCAGGCCGACCTGACGGCGGTGGCCCCCGGGCCGCTGGAGTCGGCGCTCGCGCGACGCCTCCAGGTCGTGGCCGACGTGGAGTCGCGCGGCGGCGCGACCGTCTACCGCTTCACCCCCGGCTCCGTGCGGCGCGCGCTCGACACCGGCTGGACCGCGGTGGAGCTCCACGACTTCCTGGGCTCGGTCTCGCGCACGCCGGTGCCGCAGCCGCTGACCTACCTGGTCGACGACACCGCACGGACCTTCGGCTCGGTGCGGGTGGGGCACGCCGAGGCCTTCCTGCGCGCCGACGACGAGACCGCGCTCTCGGAGATCCTCGGCCACCCGCAGGCCGCGGGCCTGGAGCTGCGCCGCCTGGCCCCGACGGTGCTGGTCTCGACGCTGCCGATCGACCTGCTGCTGCCCCGGCTGCGCGAGCTCGGTGCCGCGCCGGTCGTCGAGGCCCCCGACGGCACGGTCCACGTGGCCCGCCCCGACCAGCTGCGCGCCCGCACCCCCCGCGAGCGTCGCTCGCCGGGCCAGCGCGACGCCCGCGAGGGCGCGCGCGTGGCCGCGGTGGTCACCGCGGTGCGCTCGGGCGACCGCGCCACCAGCACCCGGCTCCAGGCGCCCGCGAGCGCCCTGACCCCGTCGGGCTCGCTGGCGGCGCTGCGCGAGGCGGTCGAGCTGGGGCTGAGCGTGCTCATCGGCTACGTCGACAACCACGGCACCCGCACCGAGCGCATCGTCGACCCGCTCGCGGTGGAGGGCGGCCAGCTCACCGCGCGCGACCACCGCGTCGACGACGTGCGGACCTTCGCGGTGCACCGGATCACCACGGTCAAGCCCGTCGAGCCCGGCGCCGCCGACTCGTAGGCTGGGCGCCATGGACGTCGCGGGCCACGCCGAGCAGGCCGCCCGGCTGGTCAACGCCACGGTGCTCGACGTCGACGACCTCGTCGCGGTGCTCTCGGAGCGCCCCGCGCTGGCCGCGCGGGTGACCGACCGCGACTGCATGCTCGTGCGGCGGCTGCAGCGCGACCTCGACCCCGTCTTCCGGGCGGCCGCCGAGGGCCGCGACGCGGCCGCCGTCGAGGCCCTCGACGCCCTGCTGGCCGCGCACCCGGTCACCCCGCGGCTCACGCCCGACCCGCACGCGCCCTCGGGCCTGCGCCTGGCCGTCGGGGGTCGCTCCGACGCCGTGGCCGAGCAGCTCCTCGCCGAGTCGCTGGTGGGCCTGGCCACCCTGGTGGCCGACCTCGGCGCCGCCCGGCTCGGCGTGTGCGGGGAGCCGCGCTGCTCGCAGGTGTGGGTCGACACCTCCTCCAACCGCTCCCGGCGCTACTGCTCCGGGCGGTGCGCCTCGCGGGTCCACGTGGCCGCCCACCGCGCGCGACGGCGTACGCCGGCCTGAGCCGACCGCCCGCCGCCCGGCGGCTCCGTAGACTCGCCAGGTGAACGACGGCCCCCTCATCGTCCAGTCCGACAAGACCCTGCTGCTCGAGATCGACCACGAGCGGGCGCAGGACTGCCGCAAGGCGATCGCCCCCTTCGCCGAGCTCGAGCGCTCCCCCGAGCACGTGCACACCTACCGGCTCACGCCGCTGGGGCTGTGGAACGCACGCGCCGCGGGCCACGACGCCGAGCAGGTCGTCGACACGCTGCTGGAGTACAGCCGCTACGCCGTGCCGCACTCGCTGCTGGTCGACGTGGCCGAGACCATGGCCCGCTACGGCCGGCTGCGCCTGGAGAAGCACCCGGTGCACGGGCTGACCCTGGTCAGCTCCGACCGCCCCGTGCTCGAGGAGGTGCTGCGGGCCAAGAAGATCGCCGGCATGATCGGCGCCCGCCTCGACGACGACACCGTGGTGGTCCACGGCTCCGAGCGCGGCAACCTCAAGCAGGCGCTGCTCAAGCTGGGCTGGCCGGCCGAGGACTTCGCCGGCTACGTCGACGGCGAGGCCCACCCCATCGACCTCGACGAGAGCGAGTGGCACCTGCGCGACTACCAGCGCGACGCCGCCGACTCCTTCTGGCACGGCGGCTCCGGCGTCGTCGTGCTGCCGTGCGGCGCCGGCAAGACGCTGGTCGGCGCGGCCGCGATGGCCCACGCCAAGGCCACCACGCTGATCCTGGTGACCAACACCGTCTCGGCCCGGCAGTGGAAGGACGAGCTGGTGAAGCGCACGTCGCTCACCGAGGACGAGATCGGCGAGTACTCCGGGGCGATGAAGGAGATCAAGCCGGTCACCATCGCGACCTACCAGGTGCTCACGCTGCGCCGCAAGGGCGCCTACCCCCACCTCGAGCTGCTCGACGCCCGCGACTGGGGCCTCATCGTCTACGACGAGGTGCACCTGCTGCCCGCGCCGATCTTCCGGATGACCGCCGACCTCCAGGCGCGCCGGCGCATCGGCCTCACCGCGACCCTGGTGCGCGAGGACGGCCGCGAGGGCGACGTCTTCTCCCTCATCGGGCCCAAGAGGTACGACGCGCCCTGGAAGGACATCGAGTCGCAGGGCTGGATCGCGCCGGCCGACTGCGTCGAGGTGCGGGTCTCGCTGCCGACAGACGAGCGGCTGGTCTACGCCACGGCCGAGCCCGAGGAGCGCTACCGCCTGGCCGCCTGCACCCACCACAAGGTCGACGTGGTGCGCGAGCTGGTCGCCCAGCATCCGGGCCAGCCCACCCTGGTCATCGGGCAGTACATCGAGCAGCTCGACGAGCTCGCCGCGGCCCTCGACGCCCCGGTCATCAAGGGCGAGACGACGGTCAAGGAGCGCCAGCGCCTCTTCGAGGCCTTCCGATCGGGCGAGATCGGCCTGTTGGTGGTGAGCAAGGTGGCGAACTTCTCCATCGACCTGCCCTCGGCCGAGGTGGCCATCCAGGTCTCCGGCTCCTTCGGCTCGCGCCAGGAGGAGGCCCAGCGCCTGGGCCGGCTGCTGCGGCCCAAGAGCGAGGGCAAGACCGCGCACTTCTACACGATCGTCTCGCGCGACACCGTCGACGCGGAGTTCGCCCAGAACCGCCAGCGCTTCCTGGCCGAGCAGGGCTACGCCTACCGCATCGTCGACGCCGAGGACCTGCCCGCCTGAGGAGGCCCCCGCCGGGGCCGCCCGCCGGGGCCGCCCGCCGGGGCCGCCGGCCGGGTCAGCGGCCGCGGCGGGCCCGGCGCACCAGCCACACGACGAGACCGAGCACCGCGAGCACGGACACGACGGCCACGGCGATCTCCGCCGGGGCGGGCAGCAGCGGGTCGAGCCCGCCGTCGTCGGTGACGGTCAGGAGGCGGTCGGTCGGCAGGCGCATGGGCGCATCCTCGCCCGCCGCGCCCCTGCACGCGCAAAACCGGGGGTGCAACCCGATTCCTGCTCCGTAGCGTCGCCGGTCGCCGGCCACCGTGGTCGGCGACCGATCAGGGGAAGGACGATGGAGAAGATCACCCCGAAGCTCCTCAGCTGGGCTTCCATCCTCGAGGACACCACCCGCGAGCAGGCGATGACGACGGCGCGCATGCCGTTCATCCACCCGCACCTCGCGCTGATGCCCGACGCGCACCTGGGTCTGGGGGCGACCGTCGGGTCGGTCATCCCGACCCTCGGCGCGATCATGCCCGCCGCCGTCGGCGTCGACATCGGCTGCGGCATGATCGCCGTGCGCACCCAGTGGACGGCCGACCGGCTGCCCACCGACCGGCGCCCCGTGCGCGAGGCCATCGAGCGGGCGGTGCCGCTCTCGGCCGGCGGCGCCAACCGCCGGGTCAGCCGCGAGCACACCCGGGAGCGGCTCGAGCTGCTGACCCGCCTCGCCGAGCAGGCCGGCTTCGAGCCGGCGGCGTACGCCCGGCGCTGGGAGCTCCAGCTCGGCACCCTGGGCTCGGGCAACCACTTCATCGAGGTGAGCGTCGACGAGGAGCAGCGGGTCTGGCTCTTCCTGCACTCGGGCTCGCGCGGGGTGGGCAACCGCATCGCGCAGCACCACATCGCCGTCGCGCGCGACCTCTGCGAGCGCTGGTGGGTGCCGCTGCCCGACAAGGACCTCGCCTACCTCGTCGAGGGCACTGCGGAGCTCGACGCCTACGTCGCCCAGATGCGGTGGGCGCAGACCTACGCGCTGCTCAACCGCGAGGAGATGATGGACCGCGTGGTGCGCCAGGTCGAGGAGTGGGTCGGCGAGGCTGTGGTGCGCACCGAGGAGATCAACTGCCACCACAACTACACCGAGCGCGAGCGGCACTTCGGTCGCGACGTGTGGCTCTCCCGCAAGGGCGCCATCAACGCCGAGGCCGGTCGGCCGGGGTTGATCCCCGGGTCGATGGGCACCGCCTCCTACGTCGTCGTCGGCAGGGGCGACCCGGTCTCGCTGCACTCCGCACCCCACGGCGCGGGGCGGGAGTACTCGCGGGCACGGGCCCGGCGCACCTTCACCCGCGAGCAGCTGCGGGAGGCGATGTCGGGCATCGAGTGGCGCGACTCCGAGGCCTTCCTCGACGAGATCCCGGGGGCCTACAAGGACATCGACCGCGTCATGGCCGACGCCTCCGACCTGGTCGAGGTCAGGCACGTGCTGCGGCAGGTGGTCAACGTCAAGGGCGACTGAGCCAGGCCTACGGCGACTGGTACGTTGTTGCGCATTGTTCGCAACAACCTCGGAGCGTCGTGATCCCCACCGCCACCCCGTCCGCCCGTCCGGGCCCCGCGCCCGGACGGGCGGACGACCCGCTCGGCCTCCGCGCGCGGCGGCGGCGTACGACGCTGTGGCTGCTCGGCCTCGGGGCCGGGCTGGTCGCCACCGTGCTGGTCGGGGTGGGCGCGGGGGCGGTCGGCATCGACCCCGCCACCGTGGCGCGCATCGTGGGGCACCACCTGGTGGGCCTGCCCGGCACCGCCGCCGTCGACCCCACCAGCGACGCCATCGTCTGGCAGGTGAGGCTGCCGCGGGTCGTGCTCGCCGTGCTCGTCGGCGCCGGGCTCGCCGTGTGCGGGGTCGCCCTCCAGGCCATGGTCCGCAACGTGCTGGCCGACCCCTACCTGCTCGGCATCAACTCCGGCGCCTCCACCGGCGCCGCGGCGGCCATCCTCTTCGGCCTCGGCGCCGGCCTCGGACAGCACGCGCTGCCCGCCAGCGCCTTCCTCGGCGCCGTGGCGGCCTCCGCGCTCGTGCTGGCCGTGGCCCGCTCGGGCGGGCGCCTCACCTCGACCCGCATGCTGCTCGCCGGCGTGGCCGTGGGCTACGCGCTGTCGGGGGTCACCAGCTTCCTGGTCTTCGCCTCCGGCTCCGCGGAGGGCGCGCGGTCGGTGATGTTCTGGCTGCTCGGCTCCCTCGGCCTGGCCCAGTGGGACGCCCCGCTCGCGGTGGTCGCCGTCGTCGTGATCCTCACCGTGGCGCTGCTGGCGGTGTGGGGCCGCGGGCTCGACGCGCTCGCCGTCGGCGACGAGACCGCCCACACCCTCGGGGTCTCCCCCGACCGCTTCCGGACCCTGCTGCTGCTGGTCGTGTCGCTGTGCGTCGCGGTGCTGGTGGCCGCCGCGGGCAGCATCGGCTTCGTGGGTCTCGTGGTGCCCCACCTCGCGCGCCGCGCCGTCGGCGCCGGCCACGTGCGGGTCGTGCCCACCGCCGCGCTCATGGGCGCGATCCTCCTCGTCTGGGCCGACGTCGCCAGCCGCGTGCTGCTCCAGCCGCAGGAGATCCCGATCGGGATCATCACCTCGGTCGTGGGCGCCCCCTTCCTCCTGCTGCTCATCCGCCGCCTCCACGCCACCGCGGCCTGACCCCTCCCTCCCCGTTCCCCCCTCCCCAGCTAGGAGACCCATGCCCCGCCCCCGTGGCTCCGTCCTCACCGCCTCCGTCCTCACCGCCTCCGTCCTCGCGCTCGCCGGCTGCGGCACCTCGACCGACGCGTCGGGCAGCGCCTCGGGCGGCGAGCCGGTGACGGTCGCCAACTGCGGCAGTGACGTCACCTTCCCCTCCGCCCCGGAGCGGGTGGTGATGCTGAAGAGCGCCGCGGTGCCCTACCTGCACGACCTCGGCGTGCTCGACCGGGTCGTCGCCCGCGCCGGGCTCTACCCGTCGGAGTACTACGACGAGCAGACCCTCGCCGAGCTCGACGCGATCCCCGAGCTGACCAGCGACACCGACACCAGCGGGCACCTGCAGATCTCCAAGGAGGTCGTCGTCGCCCAGCGGCCCGACCTCGTGCTGGGCGAGGTCGACAACCTCTCGCGCAGCAGCCTCGAGGCCGTCGACGTGCCACTGCTGGAGGAGCCGGCACTGTGCGAGACCGGCGGGAGCGAGCCCGGCTTCGACGACGTCTGGTCGCAGCTGGCGCTCTACGGCGAGGTCTTCGACCGTCCCGACGAGGCGGCCGCCGCCACCGCCGACCTGCAGGAGCGCCTCGCCGCCGTGGAGGCCGCGGTCGGCGAGCCGTCGGGGCGCACGGCCGCCGTGCTCTACCCCACGGTGGGCGGAGGCACGACGTACGCCTACGGCACCGGGTCGATGGCGCACCCGCAGCTGGAGGCCGCCGGCCTCGAGAACGTCTTCGGCGACGTCGACGAGCGGGTCTTCGAGGTCACCCTCGAGGAGCTGCTGGGCCGCGACCCCGACGTGGTCGTGCTGCTCCACACCGACGGCGACCCCGCCGCGGTCGAGGAGGCCCTGGTGGGGCTCCCCGGCGCGGAGCGGCTCACCGCCGTGCGCGAGGGGGAGGTGATGACGCAGCTGTTCAACTTCACCGAGCCCCCCAGCCCGCTGTCGGTCGACGGGCTGGAGGCGATCGTGGCGAGGTTCGGGGCGTGATCACCGCGACCGGGGTCTCCTGGGCCTACGCCGGCCGCCGCGTCGTCGACCGCGTCGACCTCCTCGCCCGCCCCGGCCGCGTGCTGGGGCTCATCGGCCCCAACGGCAGCGGCAAGACGACCCTGCTGCGCCTGCTGCACGGCGCGCTGCGCTCCCCCACCGGGCAGGTCGAGGTCGACGGCGACCCGGCCGCGTCGCTCGGCCCGCGGGAGGCGGCCCGGCGCCTCGCCGTCGTGGTGCAGGAGAGCGGCGGCGAGACCGCCCTGACGGTGGCGGAGATGGTCCTGCTGGGGCGCGGACCCCACCTGTCGACCTTCCAGCGCCTCGGGGCCGACGACCACGCGCTGGCCCTCGACTGCCTGCGCCGGGTCGGGGCCGACCACCTCGGCGCCCGCGCCTTCGCCGGGCTCTCCGGAGGTGAGCGGCAGCGCGTGCTCATCGCCCGCGCGCTGGCCCAGCAGGCGACGCACCTGCTCCTCGACGAGCCGACCAACCACCTCGACGTGCGCTACCAGCACGAGGTGCTCGGCCTGGTGCGAGGGCTCGTCGAGGGCCCCGACCCGAGCGCGGTCGTCGTGGTGCTGCACGACCTCAACCTGGCCGCCCGCTACTGCGACGACCTCGTGCTGCTCGGCGACGGCGCGGTCGTGGCCGCCGGGCCGGCCGGCACCGTGCTCGACCCGACCGTCCTCGAGCCCGTCTACGGCATCGGCATCCGCCGGGTCGAGGTCGACGGCCAGGTCCACCTGCTCTTCCAGCCCACCCACCAAGGAGCCCCCGCATGAGCGTCCAGGACCGCATGAACGACTACTGGAGCCGCCGGGCCCCGGCCTACGACGCCGGCCAGCACCGGCCCGAGCACCGGGGCCGCGACCGCGAGCTGTGGGCCGAGGTGTGGTCGGCGGCGCTGCCCCCGGCCCCGGCCGACGTGCTCGACCTCGGCTGCGGCAGCGGCTACGTCACCACCCTGCTCGCCGGGCTCGGCCACCGCGTCACCGGCATCGACCTGGCCGACGGCATGCTCGAGGTGGCGCAGCAGCGCGTCGCCGAGCTCCCCGCGACGACCCACCCGCCGCGGCTGCTGCGCGGCGACATGGTCGCGCCCGACTTCCCCGACGACAGCTTCGACGTGCTCGCCGGGCGCTACGTGCTCTGGACGCTGCGCGAGCCCGCCGCCGCCCTGGCCGCCTGGCGCCGCGTGCTGCGCCCCGACGGGGTGCTGGCCATGGTGGACAGCACGTGGTTCCCCGACGGGCTCGGGAGCCACGGCAGCGAGGACTTCACCGGCTCCTACGACGACGGCGTGCGCGCGGCCCTCCCGCTGGCCGAGGCCACCAGCATCGAGGCCAGCGCCCAGGCGCTGCGCGACGGCGGCTTCCGCGACGTCGAGGTGACCCCGCTGACCGGGCTGCTGGAGCTCGACCGGGCCCACGGCGCGGCGCCCGGGCACGACGTACGGCTGCAGTTCCTGCTGACCGCGCGCCCCTGACCGGCCCGGCCTGGCCGCCTCAGCCGCGGCCCCGGCGGTCGTCGTCGATGACCGACGCGCGGGCGACGTACTGGTCGGTCATCACGCCGTCGAGGGCCCAGGCGGTCAGCTGGAAGTCGTAGCGACGCGCCCCGCGCTCGTCGTCGGGCTGGTAGGCCAGCGGCACGACGCCACCGGTCTGCCCGGGAGCGAGGTCGAGCACGTAGCGCTCGAGCGAGCCGCGCGACTGACCGGTGGTGAGCACGAGCACCCGCGCCGGGCGGGTCAGGCCGGTGACCGTGAAGGGCAGGTCGACCGTGGCGGGCGCGGGGCCGTCGCCCTCGGGCCGGCGCACGTCGGCGAAGCTGATCGTGGCCATCCGCCGCTGCGGCACGGCGGCGAGGCGGTCGGGGGCGGCCGAGACGTCGGCGACCCAGACCCTCCCGTCGCCGCTGCGCGCGACCAGGTCGACCGCGGTGACGCGGGCGGGGTCGATGCCGGCGGCCTCGGAGGCGTCGACCAGCAGCGTCTGCCCCCAGATCTTGGTGCTGCCGCGCGGCAGCGCGCGCAGCACGCCGTCGCCCTCCGGTGTCACCACGGCGGTGGCGCCGTCGGCGTCGGTGAGGCGCACGTCGACCTGCACGTCGCCCAGCCGCGGGTCGACGAGGGTGCGCAGCTCGAGCCGACGCCCGGCGAGGTCGAGCGGCTCCTCCAGCACCAGTCCGGCGCGCTGGCCCGGGGCGTCCCACGACACCTCCAGGAAGCGGTGGGTCGGGGTGCGCTCCCCCGACGTGGTCCAGTGCGGGGTCACCTGGCCCGTGATGCCGCGCCCGCAGTCGGCGGCGCGCTGGGCGTAGGACGCGGTGCCGCGGCAGAAGCGCGAGGCCGCGCCGTCGGGCAGGGAGCGTCCGGCCTCGTCGCCGGGCGCGCGCACGTCGCGCCCGCCACCGACGGCGTGGCTGAGCACCTCGGCGTCGCCGGCCGACGCCGCGGTGACCCGCGAGCCGTCGAAGAGCGGCAGCACCGCGTCGTCGCCGGTGAAGAGCCGCACGGCCCCGGCGGTGTACGTCGCGCCCACCGCACGCTGCTCGGCGCCGTCGAGACGGCGCGGGTCGGCGGTGCCGCACGAGCGGTTCTCCCCGCCGAACCAGTCGTCGACCGACGGGGCCGCGGCCACGCCGGGGGTCCACTCGGAGTTGAAGAAGTTGTGGTTGGCGCCCAGCACCAGCACCGAGCTCTTCAGCGAGGTGTCGTCGGGGGCGACGTCACGGCCGTAGTCGGTGAAGCGCTGGCCCTGGAGGTCGAACACGTCGCCGTCGCAGGCCGGCAGCAGGGTCACGGTGGGCACGTAGGGCGCGGTCTGGGTGCCGAAGTCGGTCGGCGCGATGAGCACCTGACCGGCGACACGGTAGGGAGCCGACTGCGGGATCTGGATCGAGGCGCGGTCCACGCCCTCGCCGCCGCGGCTGTGGCCCACCAGCACGACCCGGTCGAGGTCGACGTCGTGGGAGGGCGCCAGGTCGACCCAGTGGTCGAGGTGGCGCGCGATGATCTCGGCGCGGGCGTCGGCGCCGCCGTCGTCGAGGCGGTAGTCCTGGGCGTTGATGCCGTTGACCCGGATCGAGACGGTGGCGTAGCCCTGGCTGGCCAGCAGTTCCTGGGTCTGCACGTAGCCCAGGTGGCTCGGGATCTCCTCGAAGCGGCCCGCGCAGGGCCAGTCGACGCTGTAGGCGCGCGGTCGGTCGGGGTCGTAGCACACGCCGTGACGACCGTGCTGGAAGAGCACGAGCGGCCGGGGCCCGGTCGCGGCGTCGGCGGCGGGCTCGACCACGTGGCCGACCATCTCGACCGGCTCGGGCATCCCCGGCAGCTTGACCGGGTCGAGCTCGTAGTCGCTGGCGACGGTGGCGAACGGCCCGGCCACCCCGGGGTCGTCGGCCAGCTCGGCGAAGCCCTGCGTGTACGGCGCGGTGGCCGCGCGGCCCGCGGCGAGCGGCGCGGTGGCCCGGGACGCGTCGAGCCCGGACTCGTCCAGGCGGTCGCCCGAGAGCAGCACGTCGAGGTCGGCGGGGTCGGGGCGCTGCGCGGAGCGCACCGTGGCGCTCACGGTGCGCCCGTCGGCGCTCACGGTCGGGGCCCCGAAGCCGAGGCCGGCGCCGGCGAGGGTCGGGCGGTCGGAGCCCAGCGGCAGCCGGCCCGGCGCGGTCCACGCCACCCGCCACGTCGCGGCGTCGACCCGCGACACCTGCCAGGCGCCGCGGTCGGCCGAGGTGGCGGCCGGCGCCGGCGGCGCGGCGGCGGTCGGGGTGGGCACGACGGCCGCGGCCGTCAACGGGAGCAGGATGGCGGCGAGCGCCGCGGCGGCACGGCGGGTGGGGCGCTGGAGCACGGGTGGGGTCCGTTCGTTCGGGGTGGGCGGTCTGCCCACCGACTCCTAGACGCACGAGAGCGTCGTCCGGTTGCCTCGCGCACGCCACATCCTGCGACCCACCGCCCCGGGCGTCCACGCCTCATCGGGTTTTCGGCGCAGCGGCGCGGCTTCTCTACCCTTGTCGGAGTGAAGGCACTGCTGCTCGAGAACATCCATCCGCTCGCCGTCCAGATCCTCGAGGGTCGCGGCTTCGAGGTCGAGCTGCGCGCCGGCTCCCTCTCCGAGGACGAGCTCGTGGAGACGCTCCCCGGCGTCGACCTGCTCGGCATCCGCTCCAACACCCACCTCACCGAGCGGGTGCTCGACGCCGCCACCGACCTGCAGGCCGTCGGCTGCTTCTGCATCGGCACCAACCAGGTCGACCTGGCCGCGGCCGCGGCCCGCGGCCTGGCCGTCTTCAACGCGCCCTTCTCCAACACCCGCAGCGTGGTGGAGCTGGTCATCGGCGAGATCATCGCGCTGGCCCGTCGCCTGCACGAGAAGTCGGGCAAGATGCACGCCGGTGTCTGGGACAAGTCGGCCAAGGGCAGCCACGAGATCCGCGGTCGCACCCTCGGCATCGTGGGCTACGGCAACATCGGCACCCAGCTGTCCAACCTGGCCGAGTCGATGGGCATGCGGGTCATCTTCTTCGACACCGCCGACCGGCTGGCCCACGGCAACGCGCAGCGCATGAAGACCCTCGACGACCTGCTCGAGCAGGCCGACGTCGTCACGCTGCACGTCGACGGCCGCCCCGGCAACGCCGGCTTCTTCGGCCCCGAGCAGTTCGCGCGGATGAAGCCGCGCTCGCTGTTCATCAACGCCGCGCGAGGCATGGTCGTCGACAACGAGTCGCTGCGCGAGCACATCCTCTCGGGCCACATCGCCGGCGCAGCCCTCGACGTCTTCCCGATCGAGCCCAAGGCCCAGGGCGACCCCTTCGAGTCGCCGCTGCGCGGTCTCGACAACGTCATCCTCACCCCGCACGTCGGCGGCTCCACGCAGGAGGCGCAGGAGGAGATCGGCTTCTTCGTCGCCAACAAGCTCGCCGGCTTCGCCCTCGAGGGCCGCACCGAGCTGTCGGTCGACCTGCCCGCCGTCATGGCCCCGCAGCTGCAGAGCGGGCACCGGCTGGGCTACCTCCACGTCAACGTGCCCGGCGTGCTCGCCTCGGTCAACCAGCTCATCGCCGAGTCGGGCAGCAACGTCACCGGTCAGTACCTCGCCACCTCCGGCGAGCAGGGCTACGTCGTCACCGACACCTCCGACCCCGTCCCGGAGTCGGCGATCAAGGCCCTGGCCGACTCCGAGCACACGCTCTGGGTCCGCACCTGGTCGGCCTGAGCCCCACCGCCCCGTCCGTAGGCTCGGGGCATGGGGACCGCGAGGGTGAGCGTGCGCGACCGGCTGGGCCAGGCGCTGTTCGAGCGCGTGGCCGGGCCCGACGGCGCCAAGCAGAGCGACCGGATCCACAACCGGCCCGGGCCGCGGTGGTTCGAGCCCGACAGCGCGATCGTGCGGGTGCACAGCGACGCCTCGATGTTCATCGGCGGGATCCGGGCGCTGCTCCTGCAGACGCTGCACCCCGCGGCGATGCGGGCGGTGGCCGAGCACTCGGGCTACCGCGGTGACATGTGGGGCCGCCTGGCGCGCACGAGCACGTTCCTCGCCACGACCACCTTCGGCCACGCCGAGGACGCCCAGACAGCGGTCGACGTCGTGCGCCGCATCCACGCCAAGGTCACCGGCACGATGCCCGACGGCACGCCGTACGCCGCCTCCGACCCCCACCTGCTGAGGTGGGTGCACGTCGCGGAGGTCGACTCCTTCCTGCTGGCCCACCAGGTCTACGGCAAGCAGCCGCTCGACCAGGCCGGGCGCGACGAGTACGTCGCCCAGGTCGGGGTCATCGCCGAGAAGCTGGGCGTCGTCGACCCGCCGCAGACCGAGGCCGAGCTGCGCGAGGCGCTGGCCGCCTACCGCCCCGAGCTGCGCGGCACCCCCGAGGCGCGTGAGGCCGTGGGCTACCTGCTCTTCAAGCCGCCGCTCCCCCTGCCCGCGCGGGCGCCCTACGGCGTGCTGGTGGCCGCCGCCGTGGCGCTGATGCCGGTGTGGACCCGGCTGCCGCTGAGGCTGCCCTGGCTGCCGGTGGGCGAGCGGACCGTCGTGCGGGCGCTGGGCGGCCTGGCCACCGGCACCATCCGGTGGGCGATGACGCCCTCGCAGGCCGCCCGCGCCGCCGCCGACGCCTGATCCACCCCCGACCCGGGCTGGCACCGGTGGATGCGTCCCCGTTGAATGGACCCATGGAACCTCCGCATCCGGACCTCTCCTCACGCTGGCCGCTCGCCGGCGCCACCGACGTGCGCGACGCACTGCTGGCCGCCTACGGCGACCCGAGCCGCGGCTACCACGACCTGCGCCACCTCGCCGAGGTGCTCGACCGGCTCGACGAGCTCGCCGCGCGGGGTGCGGCCTACCCGCAGCGCCCGGTGGTGCTCGCCGCGTGGTTCCACGACGGGGTCTACGACGGCGAGCGTGACGCCGAGGAGCGCTCGGCCGCCTGGGCCGAGCGCGCCCTCGCCGCCCACCTGCCGGCCGAGGAGGTCGCCGAGGTCGTGCGCCTGGTCCGGCTGACCGAGACCCACCAGCCCGAGGACGACGACGCCGCCGGCTGCGCGCTCTCCGACGCCGACCTGGCCATCCTCGCCGCGCCCCGCGCGCGCTACGACGACTACGTCGCCGCCGTGCGTCGCGAGTACGCCCACCTCGACGACGAGACCTTCCACGAGGGCCGCGCCCGGGTGCTGGAGAGCCTGGCCGAGAAGCCGGAGCTCTTCCACACCGCGCACGCCCGCCGCACCTGGGAGGCCCCGGCCCGCGCCAACCTCGACGCCGAGCTCGCCTCGCTGGGGGCCCGCACGGGCCGCTCCGAGGCCGTCAGCCGCTAGGGCGCCCCCGCCTCTGCGTCGTGCGCAGCCCCGCCGCGCGCAGCCGGGCGACGAGCTCGCGGCTGCTGACCGGCGTGGCACCCGCGGCCACGACGTCGTCGTACCACTCCGAGGGCACGTCGTAGTGGTCGCGGTCGAAGCCGCGCTCGGTGAAGCCCTGCGCCCGTGCGAAGGCGTGCAGCTCGTCGTAGGACGTGTCGCTGGCCAGGTGCGACCAGAGCCGGCCGTGGCCGGCGGCGTTGGGCGGGTCGATGAGGATCATCGGGTGCTCACGCACCCCATCCTGGCACCGCGCGCCGCACGAGGTGCTCGAGCGCCCGCAGCGAGGCGGCCTCGTCGAGACCACCCACGTCGAGGTCGAGGAGGTCGGGACGCTGCCCGGTGAGCGCCTCGAGGCGCGAGATCCACAGCGC
The DNA here is from genome assembly GCF_023712465.1 of Nocardioides sp. P86. Classification (NCBI taxonomy): domain Bacteria; kingdom Bacillati; phylum Actinomycetota; class Actinomycetes; order Propionibacteriales; family Nocardioidaceae; genus Nocardioides; species Nocardioides sp. P86. The sequence goes on from NZ_JAMAYE010000001.1 coordinate 1,088,850, forward strand.
CGGACCCTGCTCGCCCTCGCCGTCGACCACGCCCGCGACCGCCCGCGCCAGCGGCGTCGAGTCCCCGCGTCCCGCGCGCCGCGCGGCGACCTCGGCCGCCGGCGCCCGCAGCAGCACCGAGCAGACGTCGGCCCCGGCAGCGTGCGCGGCCCGCTCGAAGCCGGCCAGGCCCGCGGGGTCGGCGAGCAGCTGCGGCAGCACCACGTCGCGCCCGCCGCGCAGGTGGGCCGTGACCATCGCGTGCGCGACGGGTCTGGCCACCTCCCCGGTGGCGGCGAAGTCCTCCCGCCACCCACCGACCCACGTGCGCAGCGCGTCGACGTCGAGGAGCAGCGTGCCCGGGTGGGCGTCCGCCCATCGGGCGGCGAGGGCCGACTTGCCGATGCCGGGCGGTCCGTTCAGGTGGAGGAGCAGGCTCACGCCTCGACCCGGTTGCCGTCGTCGTCCCAGTGGGCGGCCACCTTCTTCGAGGGCTGGACGCGCGGCGGCTCGCCCGGCATCTTGGGGTGGTCGGGCGGGTAGTTGAGCTCCCCGCCGGGCAGCTCCTCCCACAGCTCGAGCAGCGGCTGGAGCGAGCCCGCCGCGTCGTCGATGCCGGCCCACGGGTCGCCGTGCTCGCGCAGCCGCTCGGGCACCGTGACGATGTTGAGCTCGCGGGGGTCGCGCAGCTCGGCCAGCTCCTCCCACGACAGCGGGGTCGAGACGGGCGCGCCGGGCAGCGGGCGCAGGGAGTAGGCGGAGGCGATGGTGCGGTCGCGGCAGTTCTGGTTGTAGTCGACGAAGATCCGCTGCCCGCGCTCCTCCTTCCACCAGTTCGTGGTGACGCCGGGGTCGCGGCGCTCGAGCTCGCGGCCCAGGCCGATGGCGGCGTGGCGCACGTCGATGAAGTCCCACTCCGGGCGGATGCGCACGTAGACGTGCACGCCGCGGTTGCCCGAGGTCTTGGGCCACCCGACCAGACCGAGCTCACGCAGCAGACCGTCGGCCACGCCGGCGACGCGCACGGCATCGGCGAAGGTCGTGCCGGGCTGGGGGTCGAGGTCGATGCGCAGCTCGTCGGGGCGGTCCTGCCAGCCCTCGACCGCGGGGTCGCGGCGCACCGGCCACGGGTGGAAGGTGATCGTGCCCATGTGGGCGCACCACACCGGCACCGCGATCTCGGTCGGGCAGATCTCGTCGGCGGTGCGACCCGAGGGGAAGGTGATGCGGGCGGTCTCGAGGTAGTCGGGCGCCCCCTTCGGCACCCGCTTCTGGTAGAACGCGTCGGCGTCCTTGTCCTGCGGGCCCGTGGCCAGCCGCATGCCGGGGCGCACGCCGGAGGTCCAGCGCTCCAGCGCCGTGGGACGACCGCGCAGGGCCCGCATCAGCCCGTCGTCGACGGACGCGACGTATTCCGCCACGCCCAGCTTGGTGACCTCCGGGGTGCGGTCGGTGGCCTCGAAGACCACTCGGTCGGGGCTCGAGACCCGCACGGCGCGCCCGCCCGCCTGCACCTCGACCGCGCTCGCCTTCGCCATGGGCGCCACCGTAGCGGCGAAACCCGGTCGTGACGGGCGGCGCACGCGCCGTAGCGTGACCACGTGCGCCCCGACCCCCTCTCCGATCACCACCCCGACCCCCACCCCGACCTGGTCGTCGACCGGCTCGACGTCCACAGCACCGACGCGGGCGAGCTCGCCCGCCTGCGGGCGTACGCCGACGCCTGGAGCCTCGGCTTCCACGAGGGCGGGCTCGACGACGACAAGCACCGCCGCTGGCTGGAGTCGACCCGCACCGACGACGCGGTGCTGCGGGCGGTCTGGCCGCGCACCAGCCGGGTGGCGGGCACGCCTGCGCCGGTGGGCACCTTCACCAGCTGGCAGCAGCAGGTCAACGTCGGTGGCGGGCGTCTGCTGCCGCTGCACATGATCACCGACGTCACCGTGGCCCCCACCCACCGCCGCCGCGGCCTCCTGCGCCGGCTGATGGGCGAGGACCTCGCCGAGGCCGCCGACCGGGGGCTGCCGCTGGCCGCCCTCACGGTCTCGGAGGGCTCCATCTACGGCCGTTACGGCTTCGGCGTGGCCACCCGCCGCCGGCGCATCGAGGTCGACCTCACGACCCGCTTCGCCCTGCGCGACCAGGTCGAGGACACCGGGGCGCTCGAGCTGGCCACGCCCGCCGAGGCCTACCCGGTGTGCCGCGAGGTCTTCGCGCGGGTCCTGGCCACGACGCGGGGCATGGTGGCGCGCCCGGCCCACCACGCGGTCCACGACAGTGGTGAGCACGACTGGGAGACCGGTGGCCCCGACCGCGCGTCGCGGGTGGCGGTGCACCTCGACCCCTCGGGCACGCCCGACGGCTACGTCCGCTTCCGTGTCAAGGACACCGACGGCGGGCTGGTGGAGGTGCGCGACCTGCAGGCCCTGGGCCCGCAGGTGCACCTGCGGCTGTGGCGCTTCCTCGCCGACCTCGACCTGACCGCGAAGGCGCGCGCGATAGCCCCGGTCGAGGACCCGCTCGACCTCGCGCTCACCGACCCCCGGGTCGTCACCACCACCGAGGTGCGCGACGTGCTGTGGCTGCGCGTGCTCGACCCGGTCGCGGCGCTGGAGGCGCGGCCGTGGAGCGCCGACGCGACGGTGGTGCTGGGCGTCGACGACCCGCTCGGTCACGCCGCGGGGACCTTCCGGGTCACCACCGAGCAGGGACGGGCACGGGTCGAGGCGACCGACGAGGCGCCCGGCGTGCGGCTCGGCGTCGACACGCTCGGCGCCCTCTACCTCGGCGACCGCTCCGTGCTCACCGCGGCCGCCGCGGGTCGGGTCACCGGGTCCGACGTGGCGACGTGGGCCGCGATGGCCGACCACGCCGGTCCGGCACCCTGGAACACCACCGGCTTCTGAGCGTCGCCGCCGGGGTCCGACACCGCGGGACCGGGGCTCCCCCCGGATGTCCCGGCTCCCGCGGCGCGGGGTCGGTGGGGCGGCCCTCAGCCGCGGGAGGCCTCGCCCAGCAGCGAGTTGGGGCTGAAGACCGGTCGGCGGTCCTCGTCCTCGGCGGTGGCGCGCACGAACTCGAAGCCCGACGTGGTGACCACCCGCCAGTGGTCGACCCGGGCGGCCAGGTCGGCCGCGCACGTCAGGTGCAGGGGCGGGGCGTGGAAGGCGTTGCGCCCGATCTCCAGGTCGTCGCCGACGAAGGCCACCGGGCGCCCCAGCGACTCCGCGCAGGCCCCGCAGATGCGGCTCAGGGCGCACTGGGTCACCCGGCGGGCCACGAGCTGGAGGTCGCCGGCGTCGTCGCGCTCCCAGGCGAAGGGAGCGTCGACGGCGTCGACGTCACGGCTGAGGCCCCGGATCATGACGCCTTCCGCGACCAGCCGCCCAGCTCGGCGCGGCGCGAGGGACGCTCGGCGTCGCTCTTGCGGCCGCGCTCGACCGGGGCGCGGTCGGGGCTCGGGGGCTCGGGCTTGTCGGAGGTGGTGAAGCCGTTGGGCACCGAGAGCTTGATGATGGTGCGCAGCGCCTGGCCGTACTGCTTGTGCAGCGGCCCGATCGTGTAGGGGATGTCGTACTTGTCGCACAGCGCGCGGACCTTGACCGCGATCTCGCCGTAGCGGTTGCTCGGCAGGTCGGGGAAGAGGTGGTGCTCGATCTGGTAGCCCAGGTTGCCCGACATGATGTGCAGCAGCGGGCCGCCCTCGAAGTTGGCCGCGCCGAGGATCTGGCGCAGGTACCACTCCGCGCGGGTCTCGTCCTCGATCTCCTCCTCGGTGAAGTGCATCGCACCGTCGGGGAAGTGGCCGCAGAAGATGATCACGTAGGACCACAGGTTGCGGGTGACGTTGGCCGTGGCGTTGGCGGTGAGGGTCGTGCGCCAGTGCGGCCCGCTGAGCGCGGGGTAGACGACGTAGTCCTTGAGCACCTGGTTGCGGCCCTTGCGCCAGATCTGCCCGAGCTGGCGCTTCATCTCCTTCGGGTCCTTCTTGCCCTTGCGGATGGCCTCGATGTCGAGGTCGTGGAGGGCCACGCCCCACTGGAAGAGGCTGGCGAGCAGCGCGTTGTAGACCGGCTGGCCGAGGTTGGCGGGGTGCCACTTCTGCTCGCGGGCCATGCGCAGGATGCCGTAGCCGATGTCGTTGTCGTGGCCGAGCACGTTGGTGAACTGGTGGTGCACGTAGTTGTGGGAGTGCTTCCACTGCTCCGCGGGCTGGGCGGTGTCCCACTCCCAGTTGGAGGAGTGGATCTCGGGGTCGTTCATCCAGTCCCACTGGCCGTGCATGACGTTGTGGCCGATCTCCATGTTCTCCAGGATCTTGGCCACGCCGAGCATCGCCGCCCCGGCCGCCCAGGCGGGCTTGCGGTGCGAGGCGAGCAGGGTGACGCGGCCCGCGAAGGCCAGGCCGCGCTGCACCTTGATCATCCGGTTGATGTACGCCGCGTCCGCGGCCCCGCGCGACTCCTCCACCTCCGCGCGGATCGCGTCGAGCTCGCGGCCGATCTGCTCCACCTCCTCGTCGGTGAGGTGGGTGTACTCCCGGACGTCCGAGATGGCCATGGGTCCTCCAGTGGGTGCAGCGGTGCGGGGGCTGGTGGGTCGGGTGGGTCAGATGTCGAGGGTGCAGTCGCCGGCGGCGGCGGTCACGCAGGTCTGGATCTGCTCGTTGGGCTGGGCGTACTCCTCGCCGTTGCGCAGGTCGCGCACCGCGCCGGAGACGAGGGTGACGGTGCAGGTGTGGCAGATGCCCATGCGGCAGCCGTAGGGCATGCCCACGCCCGCCTGCTCGCCGGCTTCGAGCACGGTGGTGGCGCCGTCGGCGTCCACCGTCTTGCCGGAGTTGCGGAAGGAGATCGTGCCACCCTCGCCGCCGGCGTCGCCGAGCTTCAGCGAGAAGCGCTCGAGGTGGAGCCGCTCGGCGACCCCCTCGGCCTCGAAGTGCTCGCTGAGCGCGTCGAGCATCGGGCCGGGGCCGCAGGCCCACGTCTCGCGCTCGCGCCAGTCGGGGCACACGCGGTCGAGGTCGGCGGGCGCCAGCATGCCCTCGGTGTCGGTGTGGAGGCGGTGCACGGTGAGGCCCTCGTGGCCCTCCTCGAGCCGGTCGAGCTCGTCGCGGAAGATCATCCGCTCCGCCGTCGGCGAGGAGTAGTGCATGACGACGTCGGGCATCGAGCCACGGCGGTCGAGCGTGCGCAGCATCGACATCACCGGGGTCACCCCGGAGCCGGCCACGAGGAAGAGCATCCGCGCCGGCGGGGGGTCGGGGAGCACGAAGTCACCCTCGGGCAGCGCGAGCCGCACGATCGTGCCGGGGGCCAGGCCGTTGACCAGGTGCGAGGAGAGCAGGCCCTCGGGCATGGCACGCACCGTGATCGCGATGGTGCGGCCGCTGCGTTTGGGCGCTGAGCTCACCGAGTAGGAGCGCCACTGGTACTTGCCCTCGACCTGCACGCCGATGCCGACGTACTGGCCGGGCTTGTGGTCGTAGCGCCAGCCCCAGCCGGGCCGGATCACCAGGGTGGCGGCGTCCTCGGTCTCGGGCACGACCTTCTCGATGCGGCCGCGCAGCTCGCGGGTCGACCACAGCGGGTTGACCAGCGAGAGGTAGTCGTCGGGGTGCAACGGGGTGGTCAGCTTCGAGCCCGCCCTGCGGACCCGCTCCCACGGGATCGTCCCTGCCATCGGCCCAGTGAACAGGCGTTCTCCCACTGGCGTCAACGGGTCGGAGGGGTGAACCTCCCCGACGTACTCTGGGGGTATGACCTACTCCGTTGAGAAGACCGACGCCGAGTGGCGCGAGCAGCTCTCCCCCGACGAGTACGCCGTCCTGCGCAAGGCCGGCACCGAGCGGGCCTTCACCGGCAAGTACACCGACACCGAGACCACGGGCGTCTACCGCTGCAAGGCCTGCGAGGCCACGCTCTTCGAGTCCGACACCAAGTTCCACTCCGGCTGCGGCTGGCCGTCGTTCTACCAGCCGATCAGTGACACGATCGAGTACATCGAGGACACCAGCCACGGCATGAAGCGCGTCGAGGTCCGCTGCGCCAGCTGCGGCTCCCACCTGGGCCACGTCTTCCCCGACGGCTACGGCACCCCCACCGGCGACCGCTACTGCATCAACTCCATCAGCCTCACGCTGGAGGAGAAGGCGTAGGTCGGTCGGCGTGACTCTCCGGGTCGCCATGTGGTCGGGGCCGCGCAACCTCTCCACGGCCCTGATGCGCAGCTTCGAGCACCGCGCCGACTGCACCGTCGTCGACGAGCCGCTCTACGCCGCCTACCTCGCCGCCACCGGTCTCGACCACCCCGGCCGCGACGAGGTCATCGCCTCCCAGTCGACCGACTGGGAGGCGCTGGCGCGCGAGCTGACCGCGGGCCCCGTGCCCACGCCGCTGCAGTACCAGAAGCACATGACCCACCACGTGCTCCCCGATCTCGACCAGGGCGCGCTGGCCTGGCTGCGCCACGCCTTCCTCGTGCGCGACCCCGAGCGCGTGCTCACCTCCTACGCCAAGGTGCGCGAGGAGCCGACGCTGGAGGACCTGGGCCTGCCGCAGCAGCTGGCGCTCTTCGAGCGCTTCGGCGGCCCGGTGGTCGACGCCGCCGACGTGCTCCGCGACCCGCGCGGCACGCTCACGGCCCTGTGCGCCGCGCTCGGTCTCGCCTTCGACGAGGCGATGCTGTCCTGGCCCGCGGGCCCGCGCGACACCGACGGCGTCTGGGCCCCGCACTGGTACGCCGGGGTCGAGGCCTCCACCGGCTTCGCCACCTCCTCCCCCGGCGGGCACGACCCGCTGCCCGAGCGCCTGGCGCCGCTGCTCGAGCGCTGCCGCCCCTTCTACGACGCGCTGGCCCCCCACCGGCTGCGCCCCGCCACCGACCAGGAGTCCTGAATGCTGCAGCAGTTCGACCCCCGCAACGCCGACCTCCAGGTCAACGTCGGCGGCCGGATCACCCACCGCGACGAGGCGGCGGTGAGCCCGTTCGACTCCGTGGTGCAGGGCGGCGACGCCGTCTGGGAGGGGCTGCGGCTGCACCGGGGCAGGATCTTCGGGCTCGACGAGCACCTCGCCCGGCTGCGTCGCTCGGCCAAGGCGCTGGCCTTCGCCGAGATCCCCTCCGACGCCGAGATCGTCGAGCAGCTGCGCCGCACCCTGGCGGCCAACGACATGCACGACGACGTGCACGTGCGCCTCACGCTGACCCGCGGGGTCAAGGTCACCAGCGGCATGGACCCCCGGCTCAACACCTCCGGGCCCACGCTCATCGTGCTCGCGGAGTTCAAGTCACCGGTCTACGACGCCTCCGGCATCACCCTGGCGACCTCCTCGGTGCGCCGGCACCGCGCCGACTCCCTCGACCCCAAGATCCACCACAACAACCTGCTGACCTCGATCATGGCCAAGGTCGAGGCCACGGTGGCCGGCGCCGACGACGCCCTCATGCTCGACGACGCGGGCTTCGTGGCCGAGACCAACGCCACCCACGTCTTCCACGTCGCCGGCGGCCGCGTGCGCACCTCCACGACACGGGCGTGCCCCGAGGGCATCACCCGCGAGACGGTGCTCGGGCTCTGCGCCGACCTCGGCCTGCCCACCGAGGTGTGCGAGCACTCGCTGGTGGAGCTCTACACCGCCGACGAGGTGTTCGTGACCGGCACCATGGGCGGGGTCACGCCGGTGGTCGCGATCGACGGGCGCACCATCGGCGACGGCGCGCCCGGCCCGGTCGCCGCGCGCATCTCCGCGGCGTACGCCGAGCTCACCGCCCGCTCCGGCACCGTCGTGGCCTGAGCCGGCCGCCGCTCAGGGCAGGCGCTGGACCAGCTCGGCCACCGGCACCAGGGCACCGGTGTAGAACGGGATCTCCTCGCGCACGTGGCGGCGGGCGCGGCTGGCGCGCAGGTCGCGCATGAGGTCGACGATGCGGTGCAGCTCGTCGGCCTCGAAGGCGAGGATCCACTCGTAGTCGCCGAGGCCGAAGGAGGCGACGGTGTTGGCGCGCACGTCGGGGTAGGGCCGCGCCTGCATGCCGTGCTCCTTGAGCATGTCGCGGCGCTCCTCGTCGGGCAGGAGGTACCACTCGTAGGAGCGCACGAAGGGGTAGACGCAGACGTGGCGCTTCGGCTCCTCGTCGGCGAGGAACGCCGGCACGTGCGACTTGTTGAACTCCGCGGGCCGGTGCAGCGCCATCTGCGACCATACCGGCGCCAGGCGCGAGCCGAGCGCGGTGCGGCGGAAGCGGTGGTAGGCCGACTGGAGGGCCTCGGAGTCGGCGGCGTGCCACCAGACCATGACGTCGGCGTCGGCGCGCAGCCCGGCGACGTCGTAGACGCCGCGCACCACGACCCCCTCCTCGGCCAGCTCGGCGAGGAGCTTCTCGACCTCGGCGCCCTCGGCCTCGCGGTCGGCGTCGCCGAGCACCCGGTCGAGACGGAAGACCGACCACGTGGTGTAGCGGATGGAGTCGTTGATCTCGCGCAGCCGGGCGGCGTTGGTCTGGGTGTCGCTCATGGCTCCATCATGCCGCGCGGGGCCTCGTCGGCCCACGTGACCCTGGTCGCCAGCAGCTCGCGCACCGCGCGGTGGGCCGAGCCGACGGCTGCGGGGATGCCGACCCCGTCGTAGGCCGCCCCGCAGACCGCCAGGCCCGGCACCTGCGCGACCGCGGTCCGCACCCGCGCGACGCGCGCGACGTGGCCCACGGCGTACTGCGGCAGCCCGCCGCCCCAGCGCTGCACGTGGGTGTCGACGGGGCGGGCGTCGAGCCCGGTCAGCGCGTGCAGGTCGGACAGCGACGCGGCGACGAGCTCGGCGTCGTCGGCCTGCAGGGTGCGCTCCTCGCGGTGACGGCCCAGCGAGGTGCGCAGCAGCAGCACGTCGTCGCCGTCGACCAGCCCGCGGCCGGCCTCGCGCACCCACGCCCACTTGGAGAAGGAGTACGTCGCCGCCTTGATCCGGCGGCGCTCGACCGGTGGCACCAGGAAGCCCGACGTGTCGGCGGCCGCCAGCGCCGGGGCGTCGGCGGCCCGTACGGCGAGGGTCACCACCGCCACCGAGGCCGTCTCCACCGCGGCCAGCTCGCTCGCGGCGGCGGGCGCCACGTCGGCGAGCAGCCGCGCGGTCGGCGCGGGCGGGGTGGCCAGCACGACGAGGTCGGCGCGCAGCAGCTCGGGGTCGGTGGTGGGGCCGAGCAGCAGCTCGAGGCCCTCGGGCGTGCGGCGCAGGCCGCGCACGGTGGTGCCGGTGCGCACGCGCAGCCCACCGGCGGCGACCACCGCGTCGGGCAGCGCCCCCATGCCGCCGGACGGCCCCGCAAAGACCGGGCCGGCGTACGTCGTGGGCACCGCGCCGCCGTGGGTGACCACCGAGCCGCGGGCGGCCAGCGCCACCAGCTGCGGCACGGCGGCGCGCGCGGAGATCTCACGGGCCAGACCGGAGTAGACCCCGCCGAGCAGGGGCTCGACGAGCCGGTCGGTCACCTCGGGGCCGAAGCGGGCGTCCACGAGGTCGCCGACGGTGACGTCGGCCCCCGGGTCGCCCGGGTCCCCCAGGTCGCTGGCGGGAAGGTCGACCTCCCGGGCGGCCCGGGCCAGGCCCTCGGGCGAGAGCACGCCGGAGGCCTCGAGCGCGGCCAGGTCGAGCGGCACCCCCATGAGCGAGCGCGGCAGCGGCCGCATCGCCCCGCGGCTGTGGATGCGCGAGCTGACCACGGCCGGGTGCTCGACCTCGAGCCCGACCGCGCGGGCCAGGTCGACGCCCTCGGCTCGGCGGTTGAGCATCGCCTCGGCGCCGACGTCGACCAACGCCCCGGCGACCTCGTGGCGGAGCAGCTTGCCGCCGACGCGGTCGGCGGCCTCGAGCACGACGACCTCGTGGCCGGCCTCGGCCAGGTCGCGGGCCGCGGCGAGGCCGGCGATGCCGCCGCCGACCACCACGGCCAGGGCGCGGGGGGTGCCGGGTGCAGCCATGCCACCAGCGTCTCAGAGCGGCCCACGCCGCGACGACCGGGTGCGGGGTCGTCGCGGCGTGGGAGTCGGGGGGTGGAGCCGGGGCAGCGGCAGGGGGGGGCTCAGGCCGAGGCGGCCATCCGTCCGAAGCCGCTGCGGTGGAAGACCAGCGGGGCGTCGGCGACCGCGCCCTCGACCGACTCCACGGCGTGCAGCTGGAGCAGCACGATGGTGTGGTCGCCGGCCTCGACCTCGCGGTAGAGCGAGCAGTCGAAGCGGGCCAGGCCCTCGTCGAGGGTCACCGCACCGTCGTCGGTGGTGGAGATGTCGATGCCGGTGAAGCGCTCGTCGACCGGCCCGGCGAGCTGGCGGCAGACCCCGCCGTGGTGGTCGGCCAGCACGGTGACGCCGAGGTGGTCGGCGCGGCGCAGGTCGGGCCAGGTCTTGGAGGTGTTGGCGATCGAGAACGACACCAGCGCCGGCTCCAGGCTGACCGAGGTGAAGGAGCTCGCGGCCAGCCCGACCGGGCGTCCGTCGACCTGCGCGGCCACGGCGACGACCCCGCTGGGGAAGATGCCGAAGGCCTCGCGCAGGCGCTGGGGGTCGAGGTCCTGGTTGGTGGAGAGGGCGGTGACGCTCATGCGGGGGCTCCTGTCGGGAGGTGGGGGTGGAGCGCGGGGTCGAGCAGGGCGGCCACGCGGGGCCGCGCCGTCGCGAGCCAGTCGGCGTAGGCCGCCGGGTCGTCGTGGTGCTGGTCGAGCACGTAGAGGCCGCGCACCGGCACGGTGGCGCCGAGCTCGGTGAGCACCGGGCGCAGGGTGAGCTCGGGGGCCAGGGCGTGCGCGGGGCCGGCGCCGAGCATCAGGGGCACCGCGACGCCGCGCAGGCCGGTGCCGGCGGCGAAGCGGTCGAGGAAGAGCTTGAGCAGACCCGTGTAGGTGGCCTTGTAGGTCGGGCAGGCCACCACGACGAGGTCGGCCTCCCCCACGGCCTCGACGAGGTCGGCGACGACCGCGCTGGACCAGTCGAGCAGGGCCGGGCCGAGCTCGGCGAGGTCGACGGCCAGGTCGGGCTCCTCCCCCGACAGCTCACGGGCCAGCAGCGTGGCGGCCCCGAGCGTGCGCGAGCGCGGCTTGGGGTTGCCGACCACCACCGCCACGCGGGGGCGGGCCGTCACGACGCCGCCGTGCGGCCGGCGGCCTGGAACGGCACGGCGGTGTTGTGGTGCACCGGCGGGGCCGGGTGCTCCCACAGGCCGCGCTCGGCCAGGATCGGCAGCACGCCCTCACCGAAGTGGTAGGCCCCCTCGAGGTGGGGGTAGGCGGAGAGGACGAACTCGTCGATGCCGACGGAGTGGTACTCCTCGATCCGGTCGGCGACCTGCTCGTGGCTGCCCACGAGGGCCGTGCCCGCGCCACCGCGCACGAGGCCCACGCCGGCCCAGACGTTGGGGTGGATCTCCAGGTCGTCCTTGCTGCCGCCGTTGAGGTCGAGCATGCGGCGCTGACCCTCCGACTCGCTCTTGCGCAGGCCCTCCTGCACGGCCTTGATCGAGGCCGGGTCGATGCCGGCGAGCAGGCGGTCGGCCTCGGCCCACGCCTCCTCGGCGGTGTCGCGCACGATGGTGTGCATCCGGATGCCGAAGCGGATCGGGCGCTCGGCACCGCGTCCCTCCTCGGCCGCGAGCTTCCGGATCCAGTCGACCTTCTCGGCCACCGCGGCCGGCGGCTCGCCCCAGGTGAGGTAGACGTCGGCGTGCTTGGCCGCGACCCTGCCGGCCGCCGGCGAGGAGCCACCGAAGTAGATCGCGGGCACCGGGTCGGGGATCTGACCGAGCTTCGCGCTCTCGACCTGCAGGTGCTCACCGGCGAAGTCGACCGTCTCGCCGGCCCACAGCCGGCGCACGATCTCGAGGAACTCGTCGCAGCGGGCGTAGCGGGCCTCCTTGTCGAGGAAGTCGCCGAACATGCGCTGCTCGTGGCTCTCGCCACCGGTGACCACGTTGAGCAGCAGCCGGCCGCCGGTGAGGTTCTGGAAGGTCCCGGCCATCTGCGCGGCGAGGTAGGGCGCGACCAGCCCGGGCCGGAAGGCGACCAGGAACTTCAGCCGCTCGGAGACCTGGCTCAGCATCGCGGTCGAGAGCCAGGCGTCCTCGCACCACGCACCAGCCGGGGTGAGGGCGGCCTCGAAGCCCATCTGCTCGGCGCCGCGGGCGATCTGGCCGAGGTAGGGCACGTCGGCGGGTCGACCCGACGGCCCGGCGCTCACGCCGTGGCCGCCGCCGACGACCTGGCGGCCGTCACCGCCGTTGGTGGGCAGGAACCAGTGGAACGTCAACGGGCTCATGGGGGGTTCTTCCTCTCAGATCTGACCGTGGTTGGGCGGCAGCGTGCCCTCGAGGGCGTGGTGCCCGAGGTGCTGGACCTTCCAGCTCGCGGGGTCGTGGAGCGTGTGGGTGCGGGCGTTGCGCCAATGGCGGTGCAGGTTGAGCCCGTCGAGGGCCGAACGGGTGCCGGCGACCTCGAAGAGCCGGCTGGCCACCGACACCGACACCTGGGTGGTCGAGGCGCGCGCGGCGGCCACGGCGAGGCTGGCCGCCCCGGCACTCTCGACCGTGAGGTGGGCGTCGGCGCGGTCGACGGCGCGCCCGGCCTCGGCCACCAGGGCCTCCGCACCGCGCACGGCGAGGTCCATCTCGCCGAAGGCGTGCACGACCAGCGGGTCGTCGGCGGCCCGCTCCACCCCGGCGTCGGGGTAGGGCCGCGACATCGTCGTGACGAAGCTCGCCGCGTCCTCGACCGCCGCGCGGGCGATCCCGGCGTCGATCGCGGCGTGCAGGAGCTGGGCGAAGGCGCCGTAGGTCTGCGGACCCTCGAAGGTCAGGTGGTAGGGCGTGATCCGCGAGTCGTCGACCGCCACGCCCTCGAGGCGCACCGTGCCGCTGGCGGTGGTGCGCTGGCCCATGCCGGCCCAGTCGTCGACGACCGTGACGCCCGGGGCGGTGCGCTCCACCCACGCGACGTGCATGGGGCCGTCCGCACCGAGGTGGGCGAGCACGGGGATCCAGTCGGCGAAGAGCGCGCCGGTGCTGTAGCCCTTCTCGCCGTCCAGGCGCCAGGTGCGGCCGCCGTCCGCCGTGGGTCCGGTCGTGGCGGTGGTCTCGGTCAGGGTGGTGCGGTGCTCGCGCACGTGCTTCGTGCCGACCTCCGACTGGGCGTTGCCCAGCCGGCGCCCGCGCAGCACCTCGCCGAAGAAGAACGCCTGCTGGGCCGGCGTGCCCTGGTGGCGCAGCGCGTTGACGTAGACGAAGTGGCTGTGCGGCACCTGGGCCACGCTGGGGTCGCCCGCGGCCAGCAGGCGGAAGACCTCGGCCACGACCTCCACCGGCAGGTCGGCGCCGCCGTGCTCGGCCGGCACCGTGATCGCCAGCAGCCCCGAGGCCGACAGCAGGTCGAGCTCCGCGGCGGGCAGCACCCGCTCCGCGTCGCGGCGTACGGCGCCCTGCGCCAGCTCGCCCGCGAGGTCGGCGGCGACGCGCAGCGCGGCGTCGGCGTCGAGCACGGGCACCGTCGCGGGGGCGGTCAGCGTCGTCACCGGCCGACCCTCGCGAGCTCGGCGGCCTCCAGCTCGCGCACGATCGGCAGCACCTCGCGACCGAAGTGCTCGACGTCCTCGATGAAGTGCAGGAAGCCCAGCAGCATCATCTGCACGCCCTGCCGCTTGTACTCCATGATCCGGTGGGCGACCTGCTCGGGCGTGCCCACCAGGCCGGTGCGGAAGCCGTCGTTGTACTGCACGAGGTCGGAGAAGTCGGAGTCCTGCCACATGCCCTTCTTGTCACCCGTCGACTGGCCGGCCTGCTTGACCGCGGAGCCGAAGCCCTCGACGGCCTCGACGTCGGCCTGGTCGATGATGTCGTGCAGCACCTGGCGTGCCTCGGCCTCGCTGTCGCGGGCGACCACGAAGCCGTTGACGCCGAACTTCACGGCCCCCTCGGGGCGGCCGTTGACCCGGGCCACGTCGGTGACGTCGCGGACCTGCTCGGCGACGCCGTCGGGGGTGTTGCCGTTCATGAAGTACCAGTCGGTGACCCGCCCGCCCATGCCGCGGGCGTCGGTGGAGTTGCCGCCCATGAAGATCTCGGGGTGGGCCCGGCCGGGCACCTCCAGCGGCTTCGGCTTCAGGTCGAAGTCGTGCAGGCGGTAGAAGTCGCCCTGGTACTCCGCGTGGTCGCTGGTCCAGATCTCGCGGACGTAGCGGATGAACTCCTCGGCGCGGCGGTAGCGCTCGCCGTGCTCGAGCCACGGCTCGCCGAGCTGGGTGAACTCGTCCTTGAACCAGCCGGAGACGACGTTGATCGCGGCGCGCCCACCGGAGATCTGGTCGGCGGAGGCGATGAACTTGGCCAGCACGCCGGGCTGCCACAGGCCGGGGTGGACCGCGGCGATGACGTTGAGCCGCTCGGTGGCGAGCAGCAGCGCGAGGGACAGCGAGGTCGACTCGTGCTGGTAGGCCGCGCCGTAGGAGGCCATGTAGCGCACCTGCGACAGGGCGTACTCGAAGCCGCTGTCCTCGGCGACCTTGGCCAGGCGCTTGTTGTACTCGTAGCTCCAGTCGGTGCGCTGCTCGATCTTGCTGACGACCAGGCCGCCGCTGACGTTGGGCACCCAGTAGGCGAACTTGAGCGGCTCGTGCCCCGGCTGCACGCCGGACTCACCGCGGGTCTGCTGCACGGTCATGGGGACTCCTCGTGGTCTCTCGCGGCCGAAGCCGCTTATGTCGATAAGGTTGCTGGACAATTGGTGCGGATGCAAGGCAGGACCCCCCTGAGCCCCACCGGAAGGGGCGACGGGGTGACAGGCAGCGCCTCTCACCGCCCGACCGGACCCGTCACCGGTCGCGGCGCGTCGCCCCGATCGACCAGGCGTACGGCGGGGTCGCGCCGTTGACGAGGTGGTCGCCGACCACCCGCGCCTTGAGGATCCGGGGGTTGTGCGACGACACCGTGCGGGCGTTGCGCCAGTGCCGGTCGAGAGCCCGGCCGCGCGCGGTGGCCGAGGCGCCGAGGGTGTCGAAGAGGTCGTTGGTGGCGCGCAGCACGAGGTCGGTGACGACGACCTGCGCGGTGGACGACTCGATCTCGCCGACCTCGACCAGTCGCCGGGTGCGCTCGGGGTCGCCGTGCGCGGAGTCGGCGACGGCCTGGAGGGCCTCGGCGACCCGCAGCGTGGCGGCCTCCGCGGCGTAGACGGCGGCGGCGATCTCGCCGATGCGGGCGAGCACCTGCGCGTCGTCGCGCACCCGCGCGGCGTTGGCGTGGGAGTAGTTGCGCTCGCGGCGGCGCACCTCGGTGACCGCGTCGGCGAGCGCGGCACGCCCGATCCCGGCGAGGGTCGCGAGCAGGTTGAGCTGGTAGAGCGCGGTCTGGTGCGGGAAGCGCTCCTCGAAGGCGAGCACGTCCTCGGCGGGCACGCGCACGGCGTCGAAGCTCGTCGTGCCGCTGCCGGTGCCACGCTGACCGAAGCCGTCCCAGTCGTCGACGACGCTGACCCCGGAGCGGCGGGTGTCGACGATCGCGATGGCGAAGTCGTCGGCGCCGCCGACCCCCGCGCCACCCTCGCCCTCGTCGCCCTCGTCGCGCAGGGCGTAGACGTCGACCCACTCGGCATAGATGGTGCCGGTCGTGTAGTACTTCGTGCCGTCGAGGCGGTAGTCGCCGCCCGCGAGGCGGGTGAGCACCGTGCGCTGCGTGCCGATCTCGGTGGCACCGACCTCCGACCAGGCGTTGCCGGCGATCTCGCCCGCGGCGAACCGGTCGAACCACCGCGCCTGGTCGGAACCGCGGGCGTGCTGCCACAGCCGGTCCTCGACGAGGGCGAAGTGGCCGCGGAAGGCCTGCGGGAGGTTGCTGTCGACCGCCGCGAGCTCGATCCACAGCTGGGTCACCTCCGGCAGCGACAGCCCCTCCCCGCCGTGCTCGCGCGGCACGCGCACGGCGCCGAAGCCGGCCGCCTTGAGCCAGGCGACCTGCTCGACCGGCAGCTCGCCGTCGAGCTCGCGCCCGACGGCCCCGGCCGCGATCCGCTCCCACAGCGGGGCGTAGGTCGCGCGCAGCCCCGCCAGTCGCGGGGAGTCGACGGCGACGTGGGGCACGAACGGCACGGCGGCCTGCCGGGCGGGGGCCCGCCCCACGGACGACCGCGCGGCGGGCTGGACGGACGGCTGGACAGACATGGGCGCTCCTCGGCTACAGTCATGACACGGTTTGTCTAGTGACTTGGTCGACTATGACGTCGAGGAGTCCCGGGGGCAAGCCGACACCCGCCCCTCCCAGGAAGGATCCCCGGTGCGCATCGAGCAGCTGGAGTACCTCGCCGCCGTCACCCAGCACGGCTCCCTGCGCCGCGCCAGCGAGCGACTGCACATCTCCCAGCCGGCGCTCAGCGAGGCGGTCAGCAAGCTCGAGCGCGAGCTCGGCGTGACGCTGCTCGACCGGCGCCGGTCCGGCGCCCGGATCAGCCGCCAGGGCCGCGACCTGCTGCAGAACATGGTCGACGTGCTCGAGGCCGTCGACCGGCTGCGCACCGCCGCGGGCGACCAGACCGCCTCGGCCCGGCTGATCCGGCTCGGCACGGTCAACGCCGCCACCTCCAGCCTGCTCGTGCCGGCCGTGCGCGGACTGCAGGACAGCCACCCCGGCACCACGGTCGAGGTGATGACCATGCAGCAGGCCGAGATCGACGCCGGCCTGCACGAGGGCTCCCTCGACCTCGGCCTGGTCAACGTGCTCTCCGGCGACGACACCCCCACCGACCTGGTCGGCACCGACCTCCTCCACGGGCGCCCGGTCGCCGTGCTCCCGGCCGGTCACGCGCTCACGGCGTACGCCGAGGTGAGCGTCGACCAGCTGCGCGCCGAGCGCTTCGTCACCATGCGCGCGGGCTACCTGATGCACCGCTTCGCCCACCGCCTCTTCGCCGGCCACATGCCGGCCGCCTGCCACAGCACCGACGGCGCCGAGCTCGGCAAGGTGATGGTGGCCGAGGGGCTGGGTCTCACCGTGCTGCCCGACTACAGCGTCGTCGACGACCCGCTCGAGCGCGCGGGCCTCCTCACCACCCGGCCCATCGCCGGTGACCGCACGGTGGTGTCGCTGGTGCTGCGCCACCGCGCTCCCGACCGGGTGCCGGTGCAGGTGCGCGAGCTGCGGGGCCTGCTGGTCGACCTGGCGCGCCGGCGCAGCAGCGGAACCACCCTGGCCGTCGCGGCGTCCCAGGGGGCATGACCCGACGCCACCGCAGCGCCCCGGCCGCCCTGCCGACCGCTCTCCTGCTCGCCCTGCTCCTCGGCCTCACCGCCTGCGCCGGCGGCGGCTCCGACGAGGCGTCCAGCACCGCCGACACCGCCGGCACCGCCGACGCCGCCGCCGACGCCGTCGGGCCCGAGTCGGCCCTGTCCTCGGCGGTCGAGGGCGGCGCCGGCGGCACTGCCGCTCGCGCCCGGCCCGCGGCCGTCGAGCCGGCCGCACCGGCGATCATCTCCACCGGCAGCCTCGAGGTGCGCGCCGACGACGTGGCGGCGGCCCGCGACGAGGTGCAGGACGTGCTCGACCAGACCGGTGGGACGGTCGCGGAGGAGCGGTCGACCAGCGACGAGGACGGCGCCGTGGAGTCGACCCGTCTGGTGCTGCGCGTGCCGAGCGAGGACTTCGCCGTGGCGATGGAGGCCCTGGAGGGCATCGGGGTCACCGAGGACTCGCGCCGCGCGAGCGAGGACGTCACGACCCAGGTGGTCGACAACGAGGTGCGGGTGCGGGCCCAGCGCGCCAGCATCGCGCGCATCGAGGCCCTGCTGGCGCGGGCCGAGACCATCGGCGCCGTCATCGGCATCGAGGGTCAGCTGACGCGTCGCCAGGCCGACCTCGACTCGCTGCTGGCCCAGCAGGCCTACCTCACCGACCAGACCTCGCTGTCGACGATCACCCTCAGGCTCACCCGCACCCCCGACCCCGCCGCCACCCAGCGGCCCGAGGAGGACCGCTCGGGCTTCCTGGCCGGGCTGGCCGCCGGCTGGGACGGCCTGTCGTCGGTGGCGGTGGGTGCGGCCACCGCGCTCGGCGCCGTGCTGCCCTTCGCGGTCGTGGCGCTGCTGCTCGGCGTGCCGCTCGCGCTGCTGGTGCGCTCGCTCAGAGCGGGTAGGACTGCACGAACTCCGTGAGCCGGGCCAGCTGGTCGGGGTCGGTGGAGGGGATCACGCCGTGGCCGAGGTTGAACACGTGTCCCCGGGCGGCGCGGCCGGCCTCGATCACCTCGGCGGCGCGCGAGGTCATGACGTCGGTGGGGGCGAAGACCAGCGTCGGGTCGAGGTTGCCCTGCACGGCGCGGTCGCCGACCTGGCCGATGGCCTGCGTCAGCGGCGTACGCCAGTCGACGCCGACCACGTCGGCACCGGCCTGACCCATCAGGCCCAGCAGGTTGGAGGTGCCGACGCCGAAGTGGATGCGCGGCACGCCGAGCGCTCCGGCCCGCTCGAGCACGCGGGCCGAGTGGGGCATGACGTGCTCGACATAGTCGGCCGGGGTCAGCGCGCCGGCCCAGGAGTCGAAGAGCTGCACGGCAGAGGCGCCGGCGGCGACCTGCACCTCGAGGTAGGCCGCGGCGATCCCGGCGATCTTGGCCATGAGCGCCTCCCACACCTCGGGGGCGCCGAACATCATGGCCTTGGTCTTGGCGTGCTCCTTCGACGGCCCGCCCTCGACGAGGTAGGAGGCGACCGTGAATGGCGCGCCGGCGAAGCCGATCAGCGGGGTGGCGCCGAGCTCGCCGACGAGACCCTGCACGGCCTGGGTGATGAAGGGCACGTGCTCGGGGGTCAGGTCGGGGATGGCGGCGACGTCGGCCAGCGTGCGCACCGGCTCGGCGACCACCGGGCCGATGCCGGGCTTGATGTCGAGGTCGACCCCGACGGCCTTGAGCGGCAGCACGATGTCGGAGAAGAAGATCGCCGCGTCGACGCCGTAGCGACGCACCGGCTGCATCGTGATCTCGACCACCAGGTCGGGGTCCATGCAGGACTCGAGCATGCCGACGCCCTCGCGCACCCGGAGGTACTCGGGGAGGCTGCGGCCCGCCTGGCGCATGAACCACACCGGCGTGTGGGGCACCGGCTCCCCCCGGACGGCCTTGAGGAAGGCGCTGTCGGCGAGGTCCTGCGCGGGCGCGGTGGCAGTCGTCACGGGCACAAGGGTCGCACTCCCCCCGGCGTGTTCGCACATCGGTTCGAGTCCTCCCGACCTACTGTGGCCCCATGGTCGTCCGCCAGGAGACGCGCCCGGGTGCGGGCGCGGACGCGCAGCCCCCCGAGTTCCGGCAGGCTGTCGCCAGCATGCAGGGTGCGCGGCTGCGCCCCGAGGTGCTCTGCGAGCAGATGCCGGCGCCGCAGCGGATCGCCCCCTACGCCTCCGCACTGTCGGCCGACGTGACGGTCGACGGCACCGACGTCGGCACCGGGCGGATCATCGTGCTCCACGACCCCGACGGCAACGACGCCTGGGAGGGCACCTTCCGCTGCGTCGCCTACGCCCGCGCCGACATCGACGTCGACCTCGTGGCCGACCCGATGCTGCCCGAGGTCGGCTGGTCCTGGCTGGCCGAGGCGCTGGAGTCCCACGGCGCCGCCCACCTGGCCGCGTCGGGCACCGTGACCACGGTGACGACCGAGAGCTTCGGCGGCATGGCCGAGGAGGGGCGCACCGCGCAGATCGAGGTGCGCGCGTCGTGGACGCCCGCCCTCGGCGACGACGGCGCCCCCGACCTCGCCCCGCACGTCGAGGCCTGGGGTGAGCTGCTGTGCACCGCCGCGGGCCTGCCTCCCGTGCCCGACGGGGTCACGATGATGCCGAGCCGCCGCGGGCAGCGCGGCCCCACCCGCTGATGACGGACGAGCCCGACACCACCCCGATCCCCGAGCAGGCCCCCGAGCAGGCCCCCGAGCTGCCGCTGCTGACGCTGCGCGACGGCCTGCCGCCGCTCACCGACACCGACGCCGGCCTGCGCGAGGTCTGCGCGTCGCTGGCCGCCGGCACCGGCCCGGTCGCCATCGACGCCGAGCGCGCGTCGGGCTACCGCTACTCCGGTCGCGCCTACCTCATCCAGCTGCGCCGTGAGGGGTCCACGACCTTCCTCGTCGACCCGATCGGCCTGTCGAGCCTGGCCCCGCTCCAGGAGGCGCTGGCGGGCACCGAGTGGATCCTGCACGCCGCCACCCAGGACCTCCCCTGTCTCACCGAGCTCGGCCTGCACCCCGACGCGCTCTTCGACACCGAGCTCGCGGGCCGGCTGCTCGGCTACCCCCGCGTCGGGCTGGCCACGCTCGTCGAGACGCTGCTGGGCGCCCGGATGAAGAAGGAGCACTCCGCGGTCGACTGGTCGACCCGGCCGCTGCCCGAGCCGTGGCTGGAGTACGCCGCGCTCGACGTCGAGGTGCTCGTCGAGCTGCGCGACCGGCTCGCCGCCGAGCTGGTCGAGGCCGGCAAGGACGAGTGGGCGCGCCAGGAGTTCGACGCGCTGCGCGGCTTCGCGCCGACACCGCGGGTGGATCCCTGGCGGCGTACGTCGGGCCTGCACCGGGTGCGGGGACGACGCTCGCTGGGCGCGGCCAAGGCGCTGTGGGAGGCGCGCGACGAGATCGCCGAGCAGCGCGACGTGACGCCGGGGCGGATCATCCCCGACGCCGCCATCGTGGCGGCCGCGACCGCGATGCCGGAGGACCGGGCGGCCCTGCTGGGCACCAAGGGCTTCCACGGCCGCGGCGCGGAGCGCTACTCCAGCCGCTGGGTCGCCGCCGTGCGCGGCGCCGCCGAGGCCGAGGAGAAGGACCTGCCGACGCGCTCGCCGCGCTCCGACGGCCCGCCCCTGCCCCGCGCGTGGGCCGAGCGCGACCCGGTCGCCGCCCGCCGGCTCCAGCTCGCCCGCGAGCAGATGGCGGCCCTCGCCGAGGAGCAGCACCTCCCGGTCGAGAACGTCCTCACCCCCGACTACCTGCGCCGCACCCTCTGGGACCCGCCGCACACCCGCGAGCCCGCGGCCCTCGCGGAGGCGGTCGCCGCCCTGCTGAGCGGCTACGGCGCACGTCCGTGGCAGGTCGCGCTGGCCGAGCCGGTGCTCACCGCCGCGATCCTCGAGGCCGACCTCCCCGTGGAGGAGCCGGTCGAGGGGGACTGAGCCTCACTCCTCCTCGGAGTCGTCCTCCACGGGCTGCTCCAGCACCTCGCGCGACTCCTCGTCGATCTGCGTGGTGAGCTCGTCCAGCGGCAGCACGCCCGGCGCGCTGACCAGCTCGCCGATGGTCGGGTCGACCGCGGCCTGGAGCTCGCTGTAGGTGTCGAGCAGCGGCGGCAGCACCATGAAGCGGTTGGTGTAGGTGAAGACGCCCGCGCTGGCCGGCTGCTCGTCGGTCTGCAGGAAGTCCTCCGAGAGGGCGACCTCCTGGTTGGCCGGCACGAGGTGCCCGGCCCGGGTGACCACGGCGACCTCCGGCGAGGAGATCATGTGGACCAGGAAGTCGGCCGACTCCACCAGGCTCTCGGTGTCGGGGTCCAGGCACAGCCCGGTGAGGTCGCCGATGGTGGCGGTGGTGTCGAGGGTCGGCATCGGCAGCACGTCGAAGTCGAGTCCGTCGACCTCGCGCAGCTCCGGCACGAGGTCGCGGAAGCCGGCGATCATGCCGACCTTGCCGCGCTTGAACCACTCCAGCCCGGAGGCCTGGTCGAGCTGGTCCTGGCTGAGGGTCAGGCGCGGGTCGCGCAGCACCTCGAGGGTCGTCTCGAGCGCCTCGCGGGTGTCGTCGCTGGAGAAGTCCAGCGACGTGGGCTGGTCCTCGTCGTCGAAGACCTCTCCTCCCCCGGCGTAGACGAAGGGCGAGAGGCCGCGCAGGGTGGGGTCGATGTAGACGCCGCGGGTGCCGCGGCGCGGCTTGGCCGCGAACTCCGCGGCCGCGCGGAACTGGTCGAAGGTGAAGCGCGAGTGCGACTCCGGCGGCACCGAGATGCCGCGCTCGGCCATGGTGTCGAGGTCGACGAGGTCCTCGTTGTAGTAGATGACCATCGGGGAGACGCCGTAGGGCATGCACTGCAGCTTGAGGTCGGCCGAGAACGCCTCCTGGGCGTCGCGGGAGTAGACGTCGCCGAAGGAGACGTCGCGCTCGTCGAGCAGCTCGTCGACGGGACGGGTCCAGCCCTGCTCGCGCAGCCAGGTCAGGTCGCGGCGCGAGGCGAGGTAGACGTCGGGCACGTCGGTGCCGCGGCGCAGCGCGGCGACGAAGGCCTCGCGGGTGGGCCAGGAGCGCAGCTCCACGCGGCTGGCGTCGGAGACCTGGTTGAACTGGCGCACGGCCTGCTGGTAGGCGCTGATCTCCTCCGGGGCACCCCAGGCGCCGAAGGTCAGGTCGACCTGGGGCACCTGCGAGGTCTGCCCGGTCGGCTCCGGCTGCGGGGCGGGGGCGTCGCCTCCCTCGTCGGAGCAGGCGGCCAGCCCGAGGGAGGCGCCGAGCGCGAGCACTGCCAGGAGCGACGTACGCCGCCGGCCCGATCGTCCGAACCTGCTCACCGACACCCCGTCCCGCGCTCCGACACTGCCTGAGACACCCGTGGGGCGCCGCGGGTCAGCCTACCGAGCGGGTCCTCAGGGGTGTGGTGCGGCCTCGGCCGGGCCGTGCCGGGCCGTCTCGGGGCCTGCTCAGCGCCAGCCGTGCAGTGCCCGCGCGGCCGCGACGACCTCGTCGAAGCGCGCGCGGTCGAGCGCCGCGCCCTCCCGGCGCACCGAGGCGGGGTCGAGGTCGAGCAGCCGGTCGAGCCGCACCTCGCTCGGGCGGCCCTCGCGGTCCCACCCGCCGGCGCCGACGTCGAGCCAGTGCCGGCCGTGGCGCGCCTCGTCGGCGGCGTCGCGGTCGTGGTCCTTGCTGGTGAGCATGAGCGCCACGAGCCGCCGCCCGCGGCCCGCGCGGGCCAGGACCAGCACGGGGCGGTCCTTGCCGCGCCCGTCGTCCTCCTCGTAGGGCACCCACGCCCAGACGACCTCGCCGGGGTCGGGGCGGCCGTCGGCCCGGGGCGCGTAGTCGAGACGGGGCCCGGACCGGGCGCCGGACCGGGGCCCGGGGGACGACCCGGGCCGGGGAGCCGGGCGGGTGCTCCGACGCAGGGCACGGACGACACGGAGGGCGGTGCTCAGACGGGAGCTCATGGTCGCCACGCTAGTCGGAGCACGCCGGACCGGGAGCGCCTCACGGCGCGTGGCCGCTCGTAGCGGCTTATTGTGGGACCCGGGGCTGCCGCGGCCCGGCGTGCTCCTGAGTGAGAGTTTAACGACCCGGGGCACGTCGTCCAACCGCACCGCTACCGCGGGAGCCGGCTCAGGCCAGGCGCGAGGCCAGCTCGGCGTGGCCCGCGGCCTCGAGCTGCTCGGAGAGCCCGAGCATGCGCTGCACCTCGGCGTCGGTGCGCTCGGGCAGTCCGGCGCGACCGGTGGCGACGACCCGGGAGAAGGCCGCGGCGCGGAAGAGCACGTCGGCGAAGTCGCCGGCGACGATGCCGCGCAGCACCTGGTCGACCATGGCCTGGAGGCTCTCGGGCGTCGGCGGGTCCGCGACGCCGGCGACGACCCGCGCTACCTGGGCGCGGGCGCGCCCGGCCTCGAACTCGCGCGCCACGGCGGTCGGGTCGGCGTGCACCCACTGCCGCAGCACGAAGAGCCGCCACAGGCAGCCGGCCAGCGAGTCGGCCGGCGAGCCGGCCCACACCTCGGCGATGGTCTCGATGCCCTCGGTCTCGGCGAGGTGCAGCAGCCGCTCGGCCACGGCGTCGTCACGCGAGTCGGCCGCGCCGCGCACCAGCAGGTGGGCGGCGCGGTCGGCGGCCTCGCTGACCATGGCGGGGTCGTCGCCGCCGACGAACTCGTCGAAGAAGGCCCCGGCCTTGCGCATGGGCCGGTGGTGGGGGCGCTGGGTCACCCGCTCGACACTACGCCCGGGCTGTGCGGCCACGGACCCGTCAGCCCAGGGCCTTGCGGATCCGCTGGTCGCTGACCGGCACGGCGGTGCCGAGCTGCTGGGCCCACAGCGAGACCCGCCACTCCTCCAGCAGCCACCGCACCTGGCGCAGCGCCTCCCCCGGCGGGCGGCCCGGCGCCAGCGCCTCGGTCCGGTGCGTCCACGCGGCCTGCAGGTCGGCCACCTGGTCCATCAGCAGCCGGTCGCGGTGCGCGGCGGCGCCGCCCTGGTCGAGACGGGCCCGGCGCTGGTCGAGCGCGGCGAGGTAGGTCGGGTAGCGCCGCAGCCAGGTCGTGCCCGCCTCGGCGACGAACCCGCGGTGCACCAGCCGCGCGAGCTGGGCGCGCATGTCGGTGAGGGCCGGGAGCATGGCCATGTCGGCGCGGCCGGACAGCGACTTCTCGGTGCGCCGCCACGCGTCGAGCACGCGCACCACGTCGCCGAGCACGGCGCGCAGGTGGGCCTCCTGGTCGCGGCCGGCGGCCTCGCGCAGGGCGGCGTACGCCTCGGGGGTGCGGGCGGGCGGGCGGGCGTCGACGACGGCCTGCACCACGGCGGCACGGCAGTCCTCGAGCAGCTCGGCCACCGAGGCGTACGGCGAGCCGGCCAGCCCGAGCTTCTCGGCGTTGGTGAGGGAGTCGAGCACCCGCTTGACCGGCGAGGGCAGCTCGAGCAGCAGCAGTCGCGCGACGCCCAGGCGGTGGCGGGCGTCGCGCTCGTCCTCGGAGCCCGCGACCGCGAGCCCGACGCTGGCGCCCTCGTCGACCAGCCCCGGGAAGCCGCGGACCTCGTGGCCGGCGCGGGTCTGCACGAAGGAGGGCTCGATGGTGCCGAAGGTCCAACCGGTCTCGCCGCTGCGGGCGACCCCGGAGTCGGCGGCCACCTCGGCCATCGCCTGGGCGAAGCGCGGGCGCAACGGCTCCTTGAGCGCCTCGAGGTCCTTGCCGCGGGCCTGCTCGGCCCCGGTGTCGTCGACGACGCGGTAGGTCGGCCGCAGGTGCTCGGGCACCTTGGTCCAGTCCCACGCCTCGCGGGGCACGACGACGCCGGTGGTCGAGCGGCACCAGCGCTCGAGGGCGTCGAGCAGCGGCTCCTCGCCCGCCGGCACCTCGCGCAGGAAGTCGCGGGCCCGGTCGGGGGCGGGCACGAAGCTGACGCGCAGGTTCTTCGGCAGGCTGCGGATCAGGCTGGTGACCAGCTCCTCGCGCAGCCCCGGCACGACCCAGGAGAAGTCGTCGGCCCCGACGCGGTTGAGGGTGGTGACGGGCACGTCGATCGTGAGGCCGTCGTCGGCGGCCCCCGGCTCGAAGTGGTAGGCGATGGGGAACGTCAGGCCCTCGTCGGCGGCCCACTGCTCGGGGTAGTCGGCCTCGCTGACCTCGGCGGCCGCGTCGTGGGTCAGCATCGCCGGGTCGAAGGTCAGCAGGTCGGGGCGCCGGCGGCGCTCCTGCTTCCACCACTGCTCGAAGTGCGAGCCGCTGACGACGTCGGGGCCGATCCGGGCGTCGTAGAAGTCGAAGAGGGTGTGCTCGTCGACCACGATGTCGCGGCGCCGGGCGCGGTGCTCGAGCTCGGCGGCCTCCTCGAGCAGGCGGAGGTTCT
The DNA here is from genome assembly GCF_023712465.1 of Nocardioides sp. P86. Taxonomy (NCBI): domain Bacteria; kingdom Bacillati; phylum Actinomycetota; class Actinomycetes; order Propionibacteriales; family Nocardioidaceae; genus Nocardioides; species Nocardioides sp. P86. Next base: position 1,114,426 of record NZ_JAMAYE010000001.1, read on the forward strand.
CGGCGTAGAAGCGGTGGCGGCCCGAGGTGAGCTGCGCCCACTCGCCGTAGACGAGCGCGTGGCGGATGAAGAGCTCGCGCGAGAGCTCCTTGTCGACCTTGCCGTAGGCCACGAGCCGGTCGGCGACCAGCGGCACGCCGTAGAGCGTCGCCCGCTCGTAGGCCACGACCGAGGCGCGCTTCTTCGACCAGTGCGGCTCCGACCAGGTGCGCTTGACCAGGTCGCCGCCGAGGCGCTCGGCCCAGGCCGGGTCGAAGCCCGCGGCCTGGCGGGCCCAGAGGCGGCCGGTCTCGACCAGCTCGGCGGCCATGACGTACTGCGGGGGCTTCCGGGCCAGGCCGCTGCCGGGGAAGATCGCGAACCGGGCGCCGCGCGCGCCCAGGTACTCCCGCATCGGGCGGCGACCGGTGCGCGCCTTGGCGCCCGGGGCCTCCTTCTCGCGCTCCTCCAGCAGACCGATCTGCGACAGCAGACCCGACAGCAGGGCCTGGTGGATGCCGTCGGAGTCGGGCTGGTCGGCGGGTCGGCCGACCTCGATGCCCATCTCCTTGCAGACCTGGCGCAGCTGCGACTCGAAGTCCTGCCACTCGCGCACCCGCAGGTAGTTGAGGAACTCCCGCTTGCACATGCGGCGGAAGGCACTGCCGGAGAGCTCGCGCTGCTGCTCGCGCAGGTGCGACCACAGGTTGAGCCAGGTCAGGAAGTCGGAGCCCTCGGCCTTGAAGCGGGCGTGGAGCTGGTCGGCCTGGGCCTGCTGCTCCGCGGGGCGCTCGCGGGGGTCCTGCAGCGACAGCGCCGCCGCGACCACGAGCACCTCCCGCACGCAGCCGAGCCGCTCGGCCTCGAGGATCATGCGGCCCAGGCGGGGGTCGATCGGCAGCCGGGCGAGGCGCTGCCCGAGCCGGGTGAGCCGGCGGGCCTCCGGGGCGCCGGTCGAGGGCAGCGCGCCGAGCTCCTCGAGCAGCTGCACCCCCGACTGCACGTTGCGCCGGTCAGGGGGCTCGACGAAGGGGAAGCGGGCCACGTCGCCGAGGCCGAGGCTGGTCATCTGCAGGATGACGCTGGCCAGGTTGGTGCGCAGGATCTCGGGGTCGGTGAACTCCGGGCGCGCCTCGAAGTCCTCCTCGGAGTAGAGCCGGATCGCGACGCCGGCCGCGACGCGACCGCAGCGCCCGGAGCGCTGGTTGGCCGAGGCCTGGCTGATCGCCTCCACCGGCAGCCGCTGGACCTTGGTGCGCAGCGAGTAGCGGCTGATGCGCGCGACGCCGGTGTCGACGACGTAGCGGATGCCGGGCACGGTCAGCGAGGTCTCCGCGACGTTGGTCGCCAGCACGATGCGGCGCCCGGTGTGGGAGCTGAAGACGCGGTGCTGCTCGGCGGCCGAGAGCCGGGAGTAGAGGGGCACGACCTCCGTGCCGCCGCCGCGGGTGCCCTGGGTGGCCTCGGACAGCGCCTCGGCGGTGTCGCGGATCTCCCGCTCGCCGGGCAGGAAGACCAGGATGTCGCCGGGCCCCTCGGCGAAGAGCTCGCGGCAGGCCTCCACGATCGCCTCGGTCTGGTCGCGCACGACGACCTCGCCGTCCACGTCCTGGTCGTCGCCCGCCTCCTCCGGCAGCACCATGAGCGGGCGGTAGCGGACCTCGACGGGATAGGTGCGCCCCGACACCTCGATGATGGGGGCCGGCTTCCCGTCGCGGTCGGCGAAGTGGGCGGCGAAGCGCTCCGGGTCGATGGTGGCCGAGGTGATGACGAGCTTGAGGTCGGGTCGCTGCGGCAGCAGGCGGCGCAGGTAGCCCAGCAGGAAGTCGATGTTGAGCGAGCGCTCGTGGGCCTCGTCGATGATGATCGTGTCGTAGCGGCGCAGCATGCGGTCGCGCTGGAGCTCGGCGAGCAGGATGCCGTCGGTCATCAGCTTGACCCGGGTCGAGCGGGTCGTGCGGTCGGTGAAGCGCACCTGGTAGCCGACCACCGACTCCTCCCCCAGCGGCTGGCCGAGCTCGTCGGCGATCCGCTCCGCCACCGACCGGGCCGCGATCCGGCGCGGCTGGGTGTGGCCGATCAGCCCGCCCGAGCTGCGCTCCTTGCCGTCGCGGCCCTTCCTCGTCGTACGCCGGCCGCGGCCGAGCTCGAGGCAGATCTTGGGCAGCTGCGTGGTCTTGCCGGAGCCGGTCTCCCCGGCCACGATCACGACCTGGTGGTCGCGGATGGCCTGCGCGATGTCGTCGCGGCGCTGGGTGACGGGGAGCTCGGCGGGGTAGGTGATCGAGAGCTCGGGCGGCGCCTGCTCTCCGGCCGGGCGCGGGGAGGACATGATGCTCCCCATTCTGCCTGCGGCCGGGTGACGGGGGCCAACGGGTTGCCGGCGCGGGCCCTCGGCCTCTGGTCGCGCCGGCTGCTGGCGGCGCACCCTGGGTCATGCGCCGTCTGCTGATGCTCGTGCCCGCCGCCCTCCTCGCGCCGCTGCTCGCCGTCGCGGGGCACGTCGGACCCGCGCAGGGCGGTGAGACGTTCATCAGCCCCACCCACGGGCTCGACCCCGACGACTGGTCGCTGCGTCGGCTCGACTGCGACCTCGTGGAGGCCGACACCACCCGCGTCGGCCTCACTGCCGGACCCGCCACCTCCGGCCAGGGCAGCCTGCTCGTCGAGGGCACCGCCGACTCCCTGGGCGGGGTGGTGCGGCACCGCTCGGGGTCGTTGCCGTCGGTGTCGGTGGTGGTCATGGGCGCGGGGGGCGGCGAGGACGCGCCGGAGGGCGTCGCGCCGCAGGGTGTGTGGTGGGTCGAGGCCGGCGGCGTCACCTACACCAGCGACCCGGTCGACCTCGGCGACGGCGTCTTCGAGCGGGTTCACCTCGACGCGGCCGTCCTCCACGGTCCCGACTTCACCGGCAGCGTCCGCGACGTGCCCGGCAACCAGGACGACTGGACGGCTGGCCTCCTCACCGGAGGCTGCGTGGGGAACCCGACGGCCCGCCTCGACGTCTTCTTCTGGAAGAAGAGCCGCTTCGGCGACGACCTGGAGCCGAGCGACTGGCTGCGCCTCGACCACGTCGCCGACGTCGGCGACCCGCCGCCCGTCGGCAGCCGCTTCACGCTGCGCGCCCGCGCCCTCCACGCCGGGCTGCTCACCGGCGTGGTCACCCCGGTCGACGGCGCCCGGGTCCACTTCCGACGGGTGCTCACCGACGGCGCGGTGCGCACCACCTCCGAGCAGCGCGCCAACGCTCGCGGCTGGGTGACCCTGCGACGCACCGCGGACCAGAGCGCCACGTGGCGGGCACGGCGGGACCGCTCCGGTGGTCGACCCGACGTGGTCAGCCCGGCCCACGACGTTCACGCCGCCCTGGCGCTCTCACGCCCCCGCCTCGACGGCACCCCCTGCCCGGGCGTCCGGGCCTGCGAGGACATGACCGTCGACGGCCCCCGGGTCGTCGTCTCGGGCACGCTGGCGCCACCGCGCGGTCGGGTCGAGGTGCACGTCACCCCGGTCGACGGCGACCCGACGGTGCACATGGTCCGCCCCGGACCACGACAGCGCTGGCGCACCGCCTTCTCCCTGCCCGCGGGTCGCTACCACGTCTTCGTCGACGCCCTCTCGACCTCGCCCGAGTACGTCGACGCCAACGCCTGGTGGCTCGACCTCCGCGTCCACTGACGCGCACCCGTCAGGGGTGCGATCGGCCGTGAGGCCCCGCGCCTCAGCCGGCGCGGACGAGGGTCGTCCAGCCGAGCGGGTTGGTCCAGGCGTAGGTGCCGTCGGGGGCGCGGTGGTAGCTCCGGGGTGGGCTGCCCTCGGAGCCGGTGGTCTTCAACCGGTGGTGGTGGCGGCACAGCGGCGCGAGATTGGAGGGGTGCGTCTGGCCGGGGCGTCCGCCGTCGTCGAGGGATCGGTAGGGCTGGATGTGGTCGAGGTCGCAGCGTCGTGAGGGCACGGTGCAGCCGGGGAACACGCAGCGTGGGTCGCGCAGGGTGACGTGTTCGCGCATCCAGGGTGGTGGGTCGTGCCGGTCCACGGCGCCGGCGGTGGTGGGGTCGAGGTCGATGACAGGTCTCACAAAGACCTTGGTGCCGTCCAGCCAGCGGCGCAGGGTGGTGGTGGAGACGACGCCGAGGCCCTCGACGACCGCGGTGCCGGGTGGTGGTCCGGTGCGGTCGATCTGGGACAGGTGGCTGATCTCGTGGTGGCGGTGGACCGGCGTGGGTCGCAGGCCGGGGCCGGTGGTGCGGTACGCGTCCCCCGCAGGCCGCTCGTGCTCAGGCTGGTCTTCTGCGGGCCGCTCGTGCGCGGGACGCTCGTCCGCGGGCTGGGCGTCGGTGGGCTGTGCATCGGGCGTGGGGTGGCTTCGAGACGCTCGCTGCGCTCGCTCCTCAGCCACCGGGGCCGTGACCTGTCCGGCGGTGGTCTCGGGGGCGTTGCCCGCGGCGGGGCTTCGAGACGCTCGCTGCGCTCGCTCCTCAGCCACCGGGGCCGCCGCGAGGCCTGCAGGCGCTGCTGCAGGGGGCTCGAAGTCGTCCTCGGAATCCGGGGCGGGCAGGTCCCGGGGGTCCGGTGGGGGTTCTCCGGCCGGGGCCTCGGCGGGCGACGGAGGCTCCTCCGGCGCGGGTTCTTCCCCACTCGTGCGGGCGGCGTCGAGGGCGGCGAGGGTCTCGGCGCGTGCGAGGTCCTCGGGGCGCAGGTGGACGTAGACCACCCGCTCCTTCGCAGTCGTGAGCTCCACCGAGTCCAACGCCGTCAACCCCTGGGCGCGGTCGGTGATGACGCCGATGGCGCGGGCCTTGCGGACCTCCAGCGACTCGACCACTGCTCCAGTGGTGCTCTGGTGGCGGCCGAGCTCGGCGGCGGTGGCGCAGATCAGGTCGTGGAAGCGGGTGAGGTCCTGGGTGTCACCGGTGGCCTCCAACCACGAGGTGCCGGACGCGGACCCGCGGTCGACGTCGTGGGTCACCCTCACGTTCCACCCACCGCGGGCCCGCTGCTCCAGCGCGGCCTGGGCGTGGGGGTCGTGCCTGGCGGCCGCCTCGGCGACGAACAGCTCGATCCGTCGCGCGCCCAGGCCCTGCGCGCGGGGGCCGAGGGCGGCGACCTTGCGGTCCACGAACGCGGCCCCGGTGTCGTTGAGGACCTGGGTCTGGGAGGCGATCCGCCGGGCGCGCCAGCCGGGGAGGGTGAGGTCGTCGACCATCGCCCAGATGCGGGGCAGCCGGTGGACGAGCTCCATGACCTCGGCGAGGTTGCAGCCGGCGTTGAGCGGCGACATGTCCAGGGCCAGGGCGAGGGGTTCGGCGGCGAACTCGTCGAGGCCGTGGCGGATCATCCCGGGCACTGACCAGGCGTAGGCCCGGTCGGGGTTCAGTGCACCCCAGCGGGCCATGACCCGCAGGGTGCGGCGCTCGGCGGCGCGCACCGAGCGGGCGGTGTCGGCGGCGTACTCCAGGACGTCGTCGGCCTCGAGGGACTCGACGTCGACCACGGTGCCGGTGGTGTCGAGGTCGAGGAGCATGCGCCTAGTTTATTCGTACAGGCATTCGATTGCTAAAGGCTATCGTCGGCCTGGGGAGAGGGTTCCGCTGTCGCGTGAGAGTGGTTTCGAGACGGTCGCTGGCGCTCCCTCCTCAACCACCGCGAGGCTGACGCTCCCTCCTCAACCACCGGGGCGCGGGCGCTCCCTCCTCGACCACCGCGGGGACTGCGCTCCCTACTCAACCACCGCGGGGCTGGCGCTCCCTGCCCGACCAGCGAGGCCCGGACCGGCCACCGGACTCACGGTCGGGGCACAGGGTGGGGACAGCAGGGGCGTCGACGCTGGCGGCATGAGTGACCAGACACCCGACCTCCCTGCCGTCTCCCGTCCGAACGCCGACGACGCCCCACCGGCCGGAGGTGGGTGGCGGCGACGGGTGCTCGCCCTGCGGGGCGTCGTGGCCGTCGCGCTGGCCAGCCTGCTCATCGGCGGGACCGGCGGCGCCGTGCTCGGCGTCGCCGCAGGCGGGTCCGACGACGGCCGGTCGGGCGGACCGGGCGCTCCGGGCGGCTTCGGGGGACGACCGCCGGTGCAGCAGGGGACCTTCCCGGGACAGCCGTCGGACGACGGCTCCGCCGACGCGCCGGGCTCCCCCGGCGACGCCACCTCTCCTCTTGGCGCCTCGACCAACCCCACCCCCACGACCGGCGCCACCGGCGACTGACCCACGACCGACGGAGGGCCCACGACCGACGGAGGGCCCACCCCGGTCTCGTCGCCCATCCCCGCACCACCTCGCTCCCCGCCGTCACCGCTGAGCGCACCGTCACGGCACGCACGTCCGACACCCAGGACGCCCACAGCGGACTCACAGGCACCTGGGCCAGAGTGGAGCCATGGAGCTCACCCGACCCGACGGCAGTCCCCTGCGCGTCCTCGTCGTCGACGACGAGGTCAACATCGCCGAGCTGATCTCGATGGCGCTGCGCTACGAGGGCTTCGAGGTGAGCGCGGCCCACACCGGCACGAAGGCGGTGGCCGCCGCGAAGGACTTCCGCCCCGACGCCGTGGTGCTCGACATGATGCTGCCCGACTTCGACGGCCTCGAGGTGCTGCGTCGCATGCGCACCCACGACCCCGACGTGCCCGTCGTGTTCCTCACGGCGCGCGACGCCGTCGAGGACCGGGTGGCCGGCCTGACGGCGGGTGGCGACGACTACGTCACCAAGCCCTTCTCGCTGGAGGAGGTCGTGGCGCGGCTGCGGGGGCTCATGCGGCGCGCCGGGGCCCAGCAGGCCGCCGAGTCGTCGGTGCTCACCGTCGGCGACCTGTCCCTCGACGAGGACAGCCACGAGGTCTTCCGCGGCGGCACCGAGATCAGCCTGACCGCCACCGAGTTCGAGCTGCTGCGCTTCCTCATGCGCAATCCCCGCCGGGTGCTCAGCAAGGCCCAGATCCTCGACCGGGTGTGGAACTACGACTTCGGCGGCCAGGCCAACGTGGTGGAGCTCTACATCTCCTACCTGCGCAAGAAAATCGACGCCGGTCGCGACCCGATGATCCACACCATGCGCGGCGCGGGCTACGTGCTCAAGCCCGCCGCCTAGGCGCCGGCACGCCGTGGGCCGCCTCGCCTCCCTCACCTCCCGCCTGGTCGTCACGGCCGTGGCGCTCGTGCTGCTCGTCTCGCTGCTCATCGGCACCGTCGCCACCCTCGCCGTGCGCTCTTACCTGCTCGGCCAGGTCGACGACGACGTGAGGGCGGCGCTGCAGCGCGCGGAGTACGTCGCGGCGTCGCAGTTCTTCGTGCCCTGCTCGACCCCCGCCCCGCCCGCCGGGGGCGTGCCCGACGACCTCGACGACCGTGACCGGGGGCCTGGCGACGGCGACGACCCCGGCCGGGGACAGTCGGTCGGCACCCTGACCGCCTTCTTCGAGCAGGAGGCCGGGACCGACCCGGCCGGCTGCGTGCTGACCCCCGGCGAGGACGGGCGGCCCGGCACCCGCGCGCTCTCCACGGCCGCCCTCGACCTCCTGGCCGACCTCCCTGCCGACGGCCGCCCGCGCGAGGTCGACCTGCCCGGCGTCGGGTCCTACCGCGTGGCCGTGCGCGAGACCGCCACCGGCGGCTACACCGTGGCCGCGGGCCTGCCGACCGACGACCTCGACGGGGTGGTGTCGACCCTGGTCACCACCGAGGTGGTGCTCATCCTGCTCGGCGGGGCCGTCGCCGGGCTGGCCGGCCTGCTCGTCGTACGCCGACAGCTGCGACCCCTCCGCGAGGTCGCCGACACCGCCCACACGGTGGCCGAGCTGCCGCTGGCGCAGGGCGAGATCGACCTGACCGAGCGCGTGCCCGCCCACCTCACCGACGAGCGCACCGAGGTCGGCCGGGTGGGCTCGGCGCTCAACACGCTGCTGGCCCACGTGGAGTCGTCGCTGGAGGCCCGCCACCGCAGCGAGCTGCAGGTGCGCCAGTTCGTGGCCGACGCCTCCCACGAGCTGCGCACGCCGCTGGCCACGATCGCCGGCTACACCGAGCTGGCCCGCCGCCGGCCCGACGACGCCGCCGCGGTCGCCACCGCCCTGGCGAAGGTGGAGGAGGAGTCGGGGCGGATGACCTCGCTGGTCGAGGACCTCCTCCTGCTCGCGCGCCTCGACGCCGGGCGACCGCTGGAGTCGGCGCCGGTGGACCTCACCCGGCTGCTGCTCGAGGCGGTCTCCGACGCCCGCGTGCTCTCCCCCGACCACCACTGGCGCCTCGAGCTGCCGGAGGAGGCGCCGGCCGAGGTGGACGGCGACGAGCAGCGGCTGCACCAGGTCGTCACCAACCTGCTCACCAACGCCCGCAAGTACACCCCCGCCGGCTCCACGGTCACCGTCACTGCGCTGCCCGAGGGCTTCCGGGTGCACGACGACGGGCCGGGCTTCCCGCCCGAGCTGCTGGACCACGCCTTCGAGCGCTTCGCCCGCGGCGACACCGCGCGCACCCGCGGCGGCGCGGCCGCACCGGGCGGCGCGGGGCTCGGGCTGGCGCTGGTCGAGGCCATCGTGACGGCCCACGGGGGCCGGGTCACGCTCGTCAGCCGACCGGGCGACACCGCGGTCGAGGTGACCCTGCCCGGGGCGGTCGACTGAGGATCGACTGAGGGTCGACCCCGGGGCGACCGGGTCGGTCGAGGGGGCCGTCGAGCATTCGGCGGCCCGCCGTACGTGGGGTTACTCTCGTGGGGGATTGTCTGACAATCCTCGGATTCCGTCCCCGTGCCTGGTGGTGTGGGGAGGTCGCGCGACGCGACCCACGATCCGACCGACCCGCCCCGACCCTCCCGCACGCCGGGACGGGCCTCCAGGAGGAGACGAGCCATGACGGCATCCCTGACCGACGCCACGACCGCCACCACCGAGGTCGCCCGCAGCACCGAGCTCTACCAGCGCGCCGAGGCGCGCACGGCGCACAACTACCACCCGCTGCCGGTCGTCGTGGAGCACGCCGAGGGCGCCTGGATGACCGACGTCGACGGCAAGCGCTTCCTCGACCTCCTCTCGGGCTACTCCGCGCTCAACTTCGGCCACGGCCACCCCGGCCTGCTGCGCGCCGCCCACGAGCAGCTCGACCGCCTCACGCTCACCAGCCGTGCCTTCGTGCACGACCGCTTCGCCGACTTCTGCGCCGAGCTGGGCGACCTGTGCGGCAAGGAGCTCGTGCTGCCGATGAACACCGGCGCGGAGGCCGTCGAGACCGCGATCAAGGTCTCGCGCAAGTGGGGCTACGAGGTCAAGGGCGTGACGCCCGGCCAGGCCAAGATCATCGTGTCCTCCGGCAACTTCCACGGCCGCACGACGACCATCGTCAGCTTCTCCGACGACCCCGACGCCCACAACGGCTTCGGCCCCTTCACCCCCGGCTTCCAGATGGTGCCCTACGGCGACCTCGAGGCCATCGAGGCCGCGATCGACGCCGACACCGTCGCCGTGCTCATCGAGCCGATCCAGGGCGAGGGCGGCGTCGTGCTGCCCCCCGACGGCTTCCTGCGCGGTCTGCGCGAGGTCTGCACGCGCGAGAACGTGCTGATGGTCGCCGACGAGATCCAGGCCGGCCTGGGCCGCACCGGCAAGACCTTCGCCTGCGACCACGAGGGCGTCGTGCCCGACGTCTACGTGCTGGGCAAGGCGCTCGGCGGCGGCATCGTGCCGGTCTCGGCCATCGCCGCCGACCGTGACGTGCTCGGCGTGCTGCGCCCCGGCCAGCACGGCTCGACCTTCGGCGGCAACCCGCTGGCCTGCGCCGTCGGCCTCGAGGTCGTGCGGATGCTCGCCACCGGCGAGCACCAGGACCGCGCGGCCGAGCTCGGCGTCGTGCTGCGCGACCGGCTCGAGGCGCTGGTGGGCCACGGCGTGCTGCGCGTGCGCACCCGCGGCCTGTGGGCCGGCATCGACATCGACCCCGCCGTCGGCACCGGCCGCGAGGTCTGCGAGGCGCTCATGGCGCGCGGCGTCCTGGCCAAGGACACCCACGGCTCCACGATCCGTCTGGCCCCGCCGCTGGTCATCACCGCCGAGGACCTCGCCTGGGGCCTCGACCAGCTGGCCGAGGTCGTCCGGGCCGCCGATCCGGCGTAGGCTCGGCGCCGGGTGGCCCTCGCGGGTCACAGGCCGCTGACAGCGCGGCCCTGAGGTCGCCCCAGCCGGCGGCCGCAGGCTGGCGGTCATGTCGACCAGCACCGCCGTACCCGTCCGAGCGACCACCCACCCAGACGCGGGCGCCACCGCTCCCGGGGTCCTGAGACTCCCCCGGGAGCGCGTGGCGCTCGCCCTGCTCCTGGGCTCGACGGCCCTGCTCTACCTGTGGGGCCTCGGCGCCTCGGGCTGGGCCAACTCCTTCTACTCCGCCGCCGTGCAGGCCGGCTCGGAGTCGTGGAAGGCCTTCTTCTTCGGCTCCTCCGACGCCGCCAACTCGATCACCGTCGACAAGACCCCGCTGTCGCTGTGGCCGATGATGCTCTCGGTGCGGGCCTTCGGGCTCTCCTCCTGGGCGATCCTCGTGCCGCAGGCGCTGATGGGGGTCGGCGCCGTCGCCCTGCTGCACGCCCTCGTGCGGCGCGCGACCGGGTCGGCCGGGGCCGGTCTGCTGGCGGGCGCCGTGCTGGCGCTCACGCCGGTGGCGGTGCTCATGTTCCGCTTCAACAACCCCGACGCGATGCTGGTGCTCCTGCTGGTGGCCGCGGCGTACGCCGTGCAGCGCGCCCTCGAGGGCGTCCGCCCGGTGCGGTGGATCGCCCTGGCCGGGGCGCTGGTCGGGCTGGCCTTCCTGGCCAAGATGCTCCAGGCCTTCCTGGTGCTGCCGGCCTTCGCCCTCGCCTACGCCCTCTTCGCCGCCGTGCCGCTGGGACGGCGGGTGGGCCACCTGCTGGTCGCTCTCGCATCGATGGTGCTCGCCGGCGGCTGGTGGGTCGCGATCGTCGAGCTGTGGCCCGCGTCCTCGCGGCCCTGGATCGGGGGCTCGCAGGGCGACTCGATCCTCGAGCTGACCCTCGGCTACAACGGTCTGGGCCGCATCACCGGCGAGGAGACCGGCTCGGTGGGCGGCGCAGGCGGCTGGGGCGAGACCGGGGCGCTGCGCCTGCTCGGCAGCGAGATCGGCGGGCAGGTCGCGTGGCTGCTGCCCGCCGCCGTGGTCCTGGGGGCGACGGCGCTGGCCCTCACCTGGCGCCGCGGCCCGGCGTCGGCCCGTGGCCCCCGCAGCCCCCGCGTGCTGCGCGGCACGCTCGCCGTCTGGCTGGGCTGGCTCGTGGTCACCGCGGTGACCTTCTCCTTCATGGGCGGCATCTTCCACGCCTACTACACCGTCGCCCTGGCCCCCGCGATCGCCGCCCTCGTCGGCATCGGCGCCTGGTCGGCGTGGTCGCACCGCGACTCGCTGCTGGTCAGCGGGGTGCTCGCCACGACCACGGCACTGACCGCGTCGCTGGCCTTCGTGCTGCTCGACCGGGCGGGCGACTGGCACCCCTGGCTGAAGTACGTCGTGGCCGCGGTCGGCGCGCTCGCCACGCTGGCGCTCGCCGGGGTGCGGCACCTGCCCCGCCGCGCGGGCCGGGTCGTGGCGGCCGCGGCGCTGGTCGCGGCCCTGGCCGGCCCGACGGCGTACGCCCTGTCGACCGCCGCCACCCCGCACACCGGCTCCATCCCCACCGCAGGGCCGACGACCACCACCGGCCCCGGGGGCACGGGCGGCCCCGGGGGGATGGGCGGCCCCGGGGGGATGGGCGGCCCCGGCACGACGGGCGCAGCGCCCGGGGCGAGCACCGGTGGGCTGCTGGAGGCCAGCACGTCGAGCGAGGCGATCGACGCCCTGCTCACGAGCGACGCCGACTCCTTCACCTGGGTCGCGGCGGCGGTGGGGTCCAACACCGCGTCGGGCTACCAGCTGGCCACCCAGGAGCCGGTGATGGCGATCGGTGGCTTCAACGGCAGCGACCCCAGCCCGACCCTCGCGGAGTTCCAGCAGTACGTCGCGGACGGCGAGATCCACTGGTTCATCGGCGGGGGCGGCACGATGGGCGGTCCCGGCGCCGGCGTGGGCGGGTCCGACGGCGGCTCGGACGCGGCGGCGGAGATCACGGCCTGGGTGGAGTCGACCTTCACCGCGCAGAGCGTCGACGGCGTGAGCCTCTACGACCTCTCGGCCGGGGTGGAGTGAGACCCGGTCGACGGCGCGGCCGGCGGCAGCACCCCGACCAGCGCGGGCAGCGAGCCCGCCATCATCGCCACCAGGTCGTCGCGGGAGATGCCGGCGGGGTGCTCGATCCAGGCGAGCACCAGCTGCTCGTTCATGGCCGCCCAGGCGCGCACCATGAGCCGGCTCGCGGGGGTGTCGGGGACGAGCTGGCCCTGGGCGTCCTCGCGGAAGATGCGGTCGGTGAGGGTCGAGCGGGCCTCCTCGTAGATCTCGCGGAGCGTCTCGTTGCCGCCGGCGGCGCCCTTGACCAGCGAGAGGTAGCCCTCGTGGTTGGCCACGACGTAGTCGAGGTAGGCGGTCATCGACAGCAGCAGCCGCTCGATCGGGTCGCCCACGGTGGGTGGGGCGGTCTGCTCGATGAGGTCGTCGGCGGCCCGGCGCACGACGGCCTCGTGAAAGGCGTGCTTGTTGCCGAAGTAGTGGTAGAGCAGCCCCCGCGAGATCCCGGCCTCCTCGGCGAGCAGGTCGATGCTCAGCTCGTCGACCGAGCGGGTCGCGAGCAGGCGCACGCCGAGGTCGAGCAGCTGGGCGCGGCGCTCGTCGGGGCTGAGCCGGGTGCGGGAGGAGGTGCTGCGGGTCACGGGCCCCACTCTATTGACACTTTTTCAATAACGCCAATACCCTCGTGACCATGACCACCGACACCACCCCGGTCCCGGCCGGCGCGCGCCGCGTCGACCACCTCGTCGTCGGCGCCGGCTTCGCGGGCCTGTGCGCCGCGATCCAGCTCGACGCCGACGGCGAGCGCGACTTCGTCGTCCTCGAGAAGGGCGGCGACGTCGGCGGCACGTGGCGCGACAACACCTACCCCGGCGCCGCCTGCGACGTGCCCAGCCAGCTCTACTCCTACTCCTTCGCGCCCAACCCCGACTGGTCGATGTCGTTCTCGCCCCAGCCGGAGATCCAGGCCTACATCCAGCGCGTGGCGCGCGAGTCGGGCGTGCTCGACCGCTTCGTGTTCGACACCGCGCTGGAGACCGCCACCTGGCGGGCCGAGGAGCAGGCGTGGCTGGTCGAGACCAGCCGCGGCGACTACCTGACCCGCGACCTCGTCGTCGGAGCCGGTGGCCTCTCCGAGCCGAAGCTGCCCGACATCGAGGGGCTGGCGTCCTTCGGCGGCGAGGTCTTCCACTCCGCCCGCTGGGACCACACCGCCGACCTGAGCGGCAAGCGCGTCGCCGTCATCGGCACCGGCGCCTCGGCGATCCAGATCATCCCCGAGGTCGCCGAGCGGGCCGAGCACCTCGACGTCTACCAGCGCACCGCGCCCTGGGTGATGCCGCGCCACGACCGCACCTACTCGCGCCTGGAGAAGGCCGCCCTGCGCCACGTGCCCGGGCTGCAGAAGGCCTACCGCACGGCGATCTACTGGGGCCGCGAGTCCTACGTGCCGCCCTTCACCCTGGCCCCCGCGGTGCTGCTGCCGGCGCGCAAGGCCGCCGAGGCCAACATCGCCCGCTCGATCAGCGACCCGGAGCTGCGCGCGAAGGTCACCCCCGACTTCCAGATCGGCTGCAAGCGGATCCTCATCTCCAACCGCTACTACCCCGCCCTGGCCCGCCCGACCACCGAGGTGGTCACCGACCGGATCGCCCGGCTCACCGAGCGCGGCATCGTGACCGCCGACGGCACCGAGCGCGAGGTCGACGTCGTCATCGTCGCCACCGGCTTCCACACCACCGAGCTGCCCATCACCGAGCACCTCGTGGGCCGCACCGGCCGCACCCTGGCCGCGCGCTGGAAGGAGAGCGGCATGGCGGCCTACAAGGGCACCACCGTGCCGGAGTTCCCCAACCTCTTCCTCCTGGTCGGCCCCAACACCGGCCTGGGCCACTCCAGCATGGTCTTCATGATCGAGTCGCAGGTCGCCTACGTGCGCGACGCGATCCGCACGATGCGCCGGCACCGCTACGCCACGGTCGAGCCCACCGAGCGGGCCACCGCCGCCTGGAACGAGAGCCTCCAGCAGCGCATGGACCGCACGGTCTGGAGTACCGGCGGCTGCTCCAGCTGGTACCAGGACGAGCACGGGCGCAACACCACCCTGTGGCCGCGCTCCACCTTCGGCTTCCGCCGCCTGCTCGCCCGCTTCGACACCCCGGCCTACGCCGTCGGCGCGCCGCGCACCGACCCCGCCCCCCGCAGCACCCCGACACGTGAGGACGTGAACGCATGAAGACGCTGACCGACAAGGTCGTCGTGATCACCGGCGCCGGATCCGGCATCGGCCGGGCCCTGGCCCTCAACCTCGCCGGCAAGGGCTCGCGCCTGGCCCTCTCCGACGTCGACGAGGCCGGCCTGGCCGAGACCGCCCGCCAGGCGCGGGCCGCCGGCGCCCGCGACGTGCGCACCGACCGGCTCGACGTCGCCGACCGCGACGCCTTCGAGGCCTACGCCGCCGCGGTCGTCGACCACTTCGGCCGGGTCAACGTGGTCGTCAACAACGCCGGCGTCGCGCTGGCCGGCGACCTGGTCGAGCTGGAGTACGACGACATCGACTGGATCATCGGCATCAACTTCTGGGGCGTGGTGCACGGCACCAAGGCCTTCCTGCCCCACCTCATCGCCTCCGGCGACGGCCACGTGGTCAACCTGTCCTCGCTCTTCGGGCTGATCTCGATGCCCGGGCAGAGCATGTACAACGCCTCCAAGTACGCCGTGCGCGGCATGACCGAGGCCCTGCGCGAGGAGATGCTCATCGCCGGCCACCCGGTCGGCGTGACCTCGGTGCACCCCGGCGGCATCAAGACCGCCATCGCCCGCAACTCCCGCGTCTCCGCGGGCGAGGACCAGGCCGCCACGGCCAAGTTCTTCGACGAGAAGCTGGCCAAGATGACCCCGGAGAAGGCCGCCGCGATCATCGTGCGCGGCATCACCCGCAACCAGGCCCGGGTGCTCGTCGGTCTCGACGCCCACGCGCTGCACACCTTCGGCAAGCTGGCCGGCTCCCGCTACCAGGACGTCGTGGCCAAGGTGTCGAAGAAGGTGCTCCCGCCCAAGACCCAGGTGGTCTGAGGCCCGTGCGACCGGCGCCGGGGCAGCCCGTCCGCATCGAGACCACCAAGTGGGGCGACCGGCCCCACTGGCGGATGGCGGGCGTGCACCTCGGCGCCGACGAGCACGGCGACTGGGTCGGCGTGCCCCGCGGCACCCACCACGCGCGCCCCGGCGCCGCCTTCGTCTCCGAGGTCGACACCGTCACCCTGCTGCCCGTCGCGACCGCGCAGTGGTGGGTCGCCACCTTCCACGCCCCCGGCACGTGGGCCTCGGTCTACGTCGACATCACCACGCCACCCCGCTGGCTCGCGGGGCCCGACGGCCCGGTGGTCACCGCCGTCGACCTCGACCTCGACGTGGTGCGTCGCGCCGACGGGAGCGACTACGTCGACGACGAGGACGAGTTCGCCGAGCACCGGGTGCGCTACGCCTACCCGCCCGAGGTCGTCGCGGCCGCCCGGGCGTCGTGCGACGCGGTGCACGCCGCGGTCGCCGCGCGCAGGGCGCCGTACGACGGGAGCGCGGAGGTCTGGCTCGAGCGGCTGGCTCAGCCCGGCTGAGCCGTCGACCCGGCCCCGTCGTCGCCCGTGACGCCCGTGCTGAGGTCGTCGGCGTCCTCCGCGCGGGACCGGGCGCGACCGCGGCGCGAGGTCTGCGCCGAGGAGCCGGGGCGACGGCTGCGCACGCGCACCGGGCCGACCAGTCGCGGCCCCGAGAGCCTGACCTCGAGCTTCTGCGCCTCGCGCTTGAGGGGCTGGGCGACGTACTCCCCGAGGATGACGCCCGCGGCCAGCGCGATCGCGACCGAGGCCGCGGTGACCATGGCCAGCAGGCCCTCGGAGCTGTCGCGGCGCCCGCCCTCGGCCAGCAGCGTGAGGCCGCGGTAGATCGAGATGCCGGGCAGCATCGGCACGATCGCCGAGACCACGACCACCAGCGGGGGCACCCGCATCCGGCCGGCGACGGCGAAGGCGACGAGGCCGACGAAGAAGGCCGCGGTGCCGACCGACCACGCCCGTCCCAGGCCCGGCTGGGCCAGCGACGTCGAGATGCCCATGGCCACCGCGGCGATGCCCGCGATCGGGGCGAGGATGCGCCCCGGGGAGTAGGAGGCGAAGGCGAAGGCCGCAGCGGCCAGCGCCGAGCCCACGATCATCAGCCCCACGCTCTGGATGTCGACGCGGCCGGGGTCGATCTCGGGGATCTGGACACCGACCACGTTGGCCAGGCTGAGCCCGCCGCTGACCCCGGCGATGATGCCGGCCGTGGCCAGGATCGCCTCGGTCAGCCGGGCGCCGGCGGTGATGTAGAAGCCGGTCAGGGCGTCCTGGAGCCCGCCCATGAAGCCGACGCCGGCCAGCAGCATGACGATGTTGGCCGTGATCACCAGCGAGACGTCGATGCTCAGCGGGCTGGCCGCGGCGGCCGCGGCGATCAGCGTCGCGGCGCCCGCACCGGCGACCTGCTGGTAGAAGGCCGGCATCCGGCGCTTGGCCATGCGCAGCTGGAGCCGGTCGATGGTGACCGCGCTGAGCAGGGCCAGCACGACCACGGCCGCGTCGCCGCCGAGCTGCATCGCCACGCCGGCGCTCATCGCGGCCCAGGCCCCGGTGACGGCCCAGCGGGGCCGGTCGTGACCGGTGGAGACGATGCGCCCGAGCTCGGCCCGGGCCTGGCGCAGGTCGAGGTCCTCGCGCAGGACGTCGCGCACGAGGTGGTCGACGCGGGTGAGGTGCTGGTAGTCGATGACGCGCTGCTTGACCTGGCGCGTGGCGATCACCGGGGGCTCGTCGGGGCTGGTCTGGTGCGACATCTCCAGGGAGGTGAAGGTGATGTCGCACTCGGCCTGCCAGAAGCCGAGGGCGCGCGCCAGCGAGAGCATCGTCGCGGTCACGTCGGCCGCGCCGGCGCCCGAGGACAGCAGCACCTCCCCCACCCGGAGACAGAAGTCCAGGGTCAGGTTCAGCTCACGGTTCTCCGACATGGCCGCGATGCTCGCAGGGCCTGCCCCGGGCTGGCCAAACTCGGCCGCTGCGATCTGCCTCACGCCGGCCGTGTGGTTCGCTGGGCGCGTGCGCATCGACTTCCACGGGTCGCCGACCCCCACGCTCGGGGTGGAGTGGGAGCTCGCGCTGGTCGACAAGACCGACCGCGACCTGACCCACTGCGCCGCCGACCTCTCCGCCCTCGCCGGGCCCCGGCTGCCCCACCCCGAGCGGCTCCACAAGGAGCTGCTGCGCAACACCGTCGAGGCGGTGACGGGCATCTGCGACACCGTCGGGGACGCCGTCGAGGACCTCCGCGCCACCCTGGAGGCGGTCGTGCCGGCCGCCGACGAGCTGGGCGTGGACCTCTACGGCGGTGGCACCCACCCCTTCGCCTCCTGGACCACCCAGCAGCTCAGCGAGGGCCACCGCTACGAGGAGCTGATCAACCGCACGCAGTGGTGGGGCCGGCAGATGCTGATCTGGGGTGTGCACGTGCACGTCGGCCTGCCCGAGCGGCGCCGCGTGATGCCGGTGCTGTCGTCGCTGCTCAACCACTACCCCCACCTGCAGGCCCTCTCGGCCTCCTCCCCGATCTGGGCCGGGGTCGACACCGGCTACGCCTCCAACCGGGCGCTGATGTTCCAGCAGCTGCCGACGGCCGGGCTGCCCTTCCAGTTCGCGACCTGGGAGGAGTTCGAGCGCTTCGCCCGCGACCAGCTCACCACCGGCGTGATCGACGACCTCTCCGAGATCCGCTGGGACGTGCGGCCCGCCGCCCACCTCGGCACCCTCGAGAGCCGGGTGTGCGACGGCGTCTCCACCTTCTCCGACCTCGCGGCGCTGACCGCGCTCACCCAGTGCCTCGTGGTCGACCTCGACACCCGGCTGGCCGCCGGCGAGGAGCTGCCCACCATGCCGCCGTGGCACGTGCAGGAGAACAAGTGGCGCGCGGCGCGCTACGGCCTCGAGGCCATCGTGATCCTCGACGAGCACTCCACCGAGCGCCTGGTCACCGACGACCTGGCCGACCTGCTGGAGCGCCTCGCCCCGGTGGCGGAGCGGCTGGGCTGCTCCGAGGAGCTCGCCCTGGTCGGTGACATCCCCCGCCGGGGCGCGTCCTACCAGCGCCAGCGGGCGGTGGCCGAGCGCACCGGCGGCGACCTCGTGGCGGTCGTCGACTCGGTGGTGCAGGAGCTGCGCGCTGAGCTGTGACCCGGCCCGCGCGGCTCAGCGCGGTGGCGGGGGCAGCGCGTCGGTCGACTCCAGCTGCGAGAGCCCGGTGAGCATGAGCAGGTCGACGACGACGGAGCGCAGCTGGGCCAGCACGACCTCGGCGGTCATCTCCTCGGCGCGCTCGACCGAGCCGGTGGCCATGCCCACCGCCAGCAGCGCGGGCATCGCCGCGGTGGGCTGGCGGTCCTGGGTGAGCTCCTCGACCACCACGTCGACGGCGTCGGCGAGGTCGCGGGCCAGCGCGGAGTAGGAGGGGGGCACCGGTCGGCGGTGGTAGGCGGCGACCGCGACCTGGCGCACCAGCACCCGGGTGCTGCGCATCGCGCGGTCCATCGGGCCCACCAGCTCCGCCATGCGCCGGATGCCCGGCTTGTGCCGCACCCGGAACGGCGAGGACGCCACGATGGCCATGCCCTCGTCGGCCGCCGACTGGAGCTGGCGGATGAGCGCGTCGGTGCTGCGGGCGTCGTCGAGCAGGGCCATGCCGCGCTCGACCTCGCCGTCGACCATGACGTCGGCGGCGCCGCGCAGGAGCTCGGCGACCTTGCGCAGCACCACGGCGGCCTGCTCGCGCGGGCGCCGCAGCGCCGCCGCCGGCACCACCGTGGCCGCCACCAGGGCGACGCCGCCCCCGATGAGGGCGTCGGTCCACCGGGTCAGCGAGGCGCCCGACCCCGGCAGCAGGGCCACGACGAAGATCGACTGGATCGCGGCCTGGTTGACGAAGAGGGTGCCCGCGTCGAGCAGCACCGCTGCGGTCATGGCGAGGGCCACGATGAGCCCCAGCTGCCAGGCGCCACCGCCGAGCCAGACGATGAGCAGGTCGGCCAGCAGCACCCCGATGGCCACGCCCGCCGTCACCTCCGCCACCCGGCGCAGCCGCTGGCCGTAGGAGGTGCCGAGGCTGACCACCGCGGCGATGGGCGCGAAGACGGGCACGTCGTGACCCAGCAGGTCGCTGGCGATGAGCCAGGCGACGGCGGCGGCCACCGCGCACTGGAGGATCTGCCAGCGCTTGGAGCGCCAGCGGGCGACCCGCACCCGCGCCGAGCTGCGCGAGCGGCTCCACACGAGGTCGAACGGCGGGGCCTCCATGGTCCTGATCGTGCCAGACCCCGAGGCCCCGCCGTGGCCGGAGCGGCGCGGGCGGACGACCTAGCGGTGGGCCCAGTCGAGGGCCTGCTGGAGGTCGGCGAGGTCGCGGTACCAGACCCGCACCTCGGTGCGGCAGCGCACCCGCGCGACCCGTGTGTCGTACTCCCCGCACTCGGCCGCGGCCTCGGAGTCGGTGGGCGGGTAGAGCGCGGTGCCGTCGTAGTGGTGGACGCCGAAGCCGTTGGCGGCGTCGCCGGTCACCTCGACGATGGTGTCGGGCGGCGGCTCCGCCGGCGCCTGGGTGCCGTTGCTGGCGCCCGGCAGCAGCAGGCCGACCCCCGCCACGGCACCGGCGAGGCCGACCAGGGCGGTGACCCGGGCCGGGGACCTCACGCCGCGCTCCGGGCCCACTTCAGCGCCTGCTTGGTGTCGGCGAGGTCGCGGTACCACGTCTTGACCTTGGTGCGGCAGCGCGCCTGCCCGATCCGGGCGGGGTAGTCGGCGCAGTCGTCGAGGGCCTCGCGCAGGCGCGGGGGGAAGTCGGAGCTGCCGTCGTAGTACTTGATGCCGAAACCTGTCTGGGCGTCGCCGGTGACCCTGACGATCGTGTCGGGCGCCGGCGGGGTGGGGTCGGCCTGGGCCGCGGCCACGCCGACGAGGGAGCCGGTGGTGGCGGCGAGCGTGAGGCCGGCCGCCGCGACGGCCAGGCGCAGGGTGGAGTTGGTCATGGTGTCTCTCCCGAGGGTCGCGCACCGGGGGGATCCGGTGTCGACGACGACGCTAGGGAGATCCGGGCCCCGCCGGGCCCGCCCGCGGCCGCCTGGGGAGGGACCTACGGGCGCGGGCGCCTGTGGACGACTCGTGGGCCGGCCCGGGTCGGCCCGGGTCGGCAGGGTCCGGCCGGGGTCAGCGGGCGAGGGTGACGGTCAGCGTGGTGTTGGTGCAGCCGTCGGCCACGGAGGCCAGCGCCGCCTTCTCCGCCGCGTCGACGCTGAGCCGCCAGCGGTGCTTGACCGCGACGTACTCCGAGACGTAGCGGCACACCTGCTGGGCCGGCAGCCACTCGGCGGGGTCCTGGTCGCTCTTGGCCTGGTTGACATTGTCGGTGACCCCGACCAGCGAGCGGTGGTCGCCGAGGTCGTTGGCGTAGGCCTGGCGGGTCGCGCTCGACCAGGTGCGGGCGCCGGAGTCCCACGCCTCGGCCAGCGGCACCATGTGGTCGATGTCGACGTCGGAGGTGGCGGTCCACGACGCGCCGTCGTAGTAGGAGTACCAGCGCCCGCCCGACAGCGCGCAGCCCGAGCCGACCGTGACCGGGTCGTCGGCCTCGCTGATGAGCACCTCGTTGCGGGTGCTGCACCCGTCGCCGTCGGCGTCGATCCAGTGGGTGAACAGGTCGCGGGAGTAGCCCGTGCGCACCTCGGTGGCGGTCGGCAGGTCGCTGACGGCGGTGCGCAGCGGCGCGGAGTAGTCGGCGGCGTGCGCCGCGCTCGGCAGCACGACCGCGCCCGCGGCGAGGGCCGCGGAGACGAGGACGGAGGGCAGGAGACGGCGGACCACGAGGGCTCCCGGGAGTCGGAGGGACGGCGTACGTCGAGCCTGCGGCCGCCGCCGGGGCCCGGCAAGACCCGCGCGCGAGGACGAGGGGAACCCCTCAGCCGGGGTGGCGCACACCGCCCTGCGGTCGGCGTCACTTCGCCGTGAGTTCACCGTTCACCTTGTGGCGGCCGTCACGGCGAGACATCCTGGCCCCCGGGCCGCCGCCGAGCAGCCCCCTGCCAGCGAAAGGCCCCCTCGTGGTCACTCCGATCGACCCCACCGCCACGGCGTTCCTGCTGGCCGAGAACCGTCACATGCCGATGCACGTGGGCGGGCTGCAGCTCTTCGAGAAGCCGGCCGGCGCGGGCCCCCACTACGTGCGCGAGATGTACGAGCAGATGCGCGACGTCGAGGAGATCGCACCGCTCTTCCTCAAGCGCCCCCACCGCTCGCTGCGCACCGCGGGCCAGCTGGTGTGGGTGCCCGACGAGGACTTCG
Source organism: Nocardioides sp. P86 (assembly GCF_023712465.1). NCBI lineage: Bacteria > Bacillati > Actinomycetota > Actinomycetes > Propionibacteriales > Nocardioidaceae > Nocardioides > Nocardioides sp. P86. The sequence continues at coordinate 1,135,979 of NZ_JAMAYE010000001.1, forward strand.
ACGTGGAGCACCACGTGCGCCACAGCGCGCTGCCGGAGCCGGGCCGCTACCGCGAGCTGTTCGAGCTGTGCTCGCGGCTGCACTCCACGCGCCTGGCCTGGGAGCGCCCGCTGTGGGAGTCGCACGTCATCGAGGGCCTGGCCGACGGCAAGGTGGCGCTCTACACCAAGTCGCACCACGCGCTGGTCGACGGCGTCTCGGCGATGCGCCTGCTCCAGAGCGTGCTGGGCACCGACCCCGACGAGCGCGACATGCCCGCGCCGTGGGGCTACCGCCCACCCACCCGGTCGAAGGCGCTGGCCACCACCCGCGACCGCAGCCTCGCCGAGCTGCCGCTGCGGGCGGCGCGCACGGCGCTGGGCATCAGCGCCGAGGCCGCGGGCATGCCCTCGGCCCTGGTGCGGACCCTGGCCCGCGGGGTGCGCAACGAGACGACCACGGTCTCGCTGCGCACGCCGCGCACGATGTTCAACCGCCCGATCACGGGCGCCCGACGCTTCGCGGCCCAGGACTGGCCGATCGAGCGGCTGCACGCCATCGGCCGGGCCACCGGCACGACCCTCAACGACGTGGTGCTCGCGATGTGCAGCGGCGCGATGCGCGCCTACCTGCTCGAGCTCGACGCGCTGCCCGACCAGCCGATGGTGGCGATGGTGCCGGTGGGGCTGAACGCGAAGTCCTCCCACATCGCCTCCGCCGACGGCGGCAACGCCGTGGGCGCGGTGCTGGCCCAGCTGGCCACCCACCTCGAGGACCCGGCCGACCGGCTGCGCAGCATCCACCGCTCCATGGTCGACGGCAAGGAGGCGCTGTCGTCGATGACACCGACGCAGATCATCGCGATGACCGCGATGGGCCAGGCGCCGGCGATCATCCCGCCGCTGCTGCGGATGCAGGGCATCGTCCGCTCGCCCTACAACCTCATCATCAGCAACGTGCCGGGCCCCCGCACGACCCACTACTGGAACGGCGCGCGGATGACGGGGGTCTACCCGCTGTCGATCCCGATCAACGGCATGGCCCTCAACATCACCTGCACCTCCTACGACGGCCAGATGGCCTTCGGGCTCACCGGCTGCCGCCGCACCGTGCCGCACCTGCAGCGGCTGCTGACCTTCCTCGAGGACGAGGTCGCGGCCCTGGAGAAGGCCGCCGGCGTGGAGTGACCCGGGGTCGGCCACGGGTCAGGCGGGCGGCTCGACCCGCTCCTCCAGCCCGCCGCCGACGGTCTCGGCCACGGCGCGCAGCCGCGCCCGGGTGATGTCGGCGACCGTGACCAGGCCCGCGGCGTGGGCGTTGGACCCGACGCGGGTCGGCGCGGCCACGTCGACGCTCGTGCAGGCGCGGCTGCCGCCGTCGGCGGCGTTGGCCAGCGCCACCGCGTGGCCGGTGGTGCCGCTGCCGGCGAAGAAGTCGAGCACCCGCGCGTCGGCGGGCATCGTGGCGAGCACGCGGCGCAGCAGGCCGGTGGGCTTCGGCGACTCGAAGACGTGGCCCACCAGCTCCTTGAGCTCGGCCACCGCGGTGTCGGTGGAGCCCACCTCCTCGGCCAGCCAGATCGTGGTCAGCTTCTTGCGCCGGCCCGGGTGCAGCCAGTCGCGCTGGAAGACGTCGACCCGCGGGCCGCGCACGCCGTTGACGGTGCGGCAGACGAGGTCGTCGGGGCGCTGGTCGATGAGGGGGCGGCTCCAGCGCCAGACCGCGGGCCGGCCGTCGCCGAAGACGGGCTCGATCTCCACCGCGCCGTCGAAGGGGGCGGTGGCGACGCGGCCGGTGACCGGGTCGCCCCACACCGCGAAGTGCAGCGTGCGGGAGGTGGTGGGGTTGAACTTCTTGTTGGTGTTGCGCAGCGGCAGGTGCCGGAAGCGCCGCCCCGTCGCGGCGTCGGTGAGCGGGAAGTCGCGCTCGTCGACGGTGTCGGGGCTGCTGGCCTGCAGCACGCAGCGGCGCGGGTCGCGGGCGTAGACCAGGAGGTACTCGTGGCTGGTGGCGAAGCCGCCGCCGAGCTGGCGGCCCTTGGGGTTGAGGTTGACCACGACCTGGGCCAGGAAGCCCTCCTCGCCCAGGACGTCGTCGAGCAGCAGCCGCAGGTGGGCCGCCTCGTGGTCGTCGATGCTGACGAAGAGCGCCCCGGTGTCGGCGAGCACGTCGCGGGCCGCCTCGAGGCGCGGGCGCATGAAGGCGGTCCAGGCGGCGTGGCGGCCCTCCCCGGGCGCGCCGCGGCGGTCGTCGGCGTAGGCGAAGGCGTGCCCGGTGTTGTAGGGCGGGTCGATGTAGACCAGGTCGAAGGCCTCGCCGCGCGCGGCGCACGCCCGCAGGACGGCGAGGTTGTCGCCCTCCACGAAGGTGTTCCACACCGGCACGCCGCCGACCCTAGTGCGACACCGCTGCGCCCGTCCGGCCACGCCGGTGTGGAGCGCCGGGTGAGAATGGCGCCGTGGGGTTCTCGCAACGACGCGCGCAGCGGCGCTGGGCCAGGGAGATGGAGCGGCGCCTGCGCGAGCTCGACCGTCTCGACCAGGCCCACGGCCTCGGCGCCGGCCCGACCCACCGTCCCGTGCGGGAGCCGTGGGGCGCGCGCCGGCGTACGTCGCGACCGCGCCGGGAGCGCCGCACCCACGGGCCGGTGCTGCCGGGGCTACTGGTGGCGGTCGTGGTGACCACGCTGCTGCTGATGCGCGACCCGGGCGCCTTCGGCAACCGGATGCGCGACCTGCTGGGTCGCAACGACCGGCTGGGCGACCTCGTGGGCGTGGAGGACACCGGCGGGTCCTACGACTTCAGCCTCACCCAGCGCGGGGGCCGCCAGCCGGTGAGCTGGAACCCCTGCGAGCCGATCACCTACGTGGTCAACCCCGCCGGGGCGCCGCAGGACTGGGAGGTGCTGGTCTCGGAGTCGGTGGCCGAGATCGAGGGGGCCACCGGCTTCCGGTTCAGCGACGAGGGGGTGACCGACGACCGCGACTTCGAGCGGCGCGAGAGCCTGCTCGGTCGGCCCGCGCCGGTGCTCATCGGCTGGTCGGACGACGAGGAGGTGCCGCGCCTGGCCGGCGACGTCGCCGGGCTCGGCGGCAGCGCGACCAGCCAGGGCCTGGGCCGGCGCTACTACGTCACCGGCATGGTCGCCCTCGACACCGACGTCTACGACCGCCTCGCCGACGAGCCGGGCGGGCGCGAGCAGATGCGCGCCATCCTGGTGCACGAGCTCGGCCACGTCGTGGGCCTGGGCCACGTCGACGACCCGGAGGAGCTGATGAACGCCGACAACCTGGGGCGCACCACCCTGGGCGAGGGCGACCGCGAGGGTCTGGCCCGCCTGGGCTCGGTGCCCTGCTCCTGAGGCGGCCGGGCCGCGTGGTGCTGGAGGGAACTGTGGTGCATCTGCCCCGCGAGCACGGGTGAGAGGCTTAGCCTTCATGCCGTGCGCGTCTCCCGACCCCTGGCTGCCGCGGCGCTGAGCGGGCTGCTCGCCCTCGGTGCCCCGGCCCTGGCGACCCCCGACGACCCCGCTCCCGCCGGCTCCGCGAGTCCTGACCCGAGCCCTGCCGGGAGCTCGGCTCCGGCGACCCGGCCCGGCACCGCCGCCGGCGAGGGCCGCGACCGGCAGACCTCCGACGGCCTGGCGGGTGCCCTCGCGGCGCCCGGCACCGCCGACGACCGTCGTCTCCTCACCCGCAGCGTCGTCTCGGTGCGCCGGGTCGCCCCCGGCGTCGAGCTGCGGGAGTGGAGCCAGACCGACGCCCGCGGCCCGGTCCGCGCGCACCTGCTGGTGGTCGACCCCTCGGTGAGGGGGGTGGGCCTCGACTACGCCAACCCCGGCCGGGTCGCCGCCACCGAGACCGTGCTCGACATGGCCCAGGACCGGCCCGCCGCGGTCGGCGCCGTCAACGGCGACTTCTACGACATCGGCCGCACCGGCGCCCCGCTCGGCGTCGGCCGCTCGCAGGCCGGGGGCGTCATGAACGCCCGTGCCTCGGGGTGGAACTCCGCCTTCTACCTCGGCGCCCACGGCGCACCCCACATCGGCACGGTCCGCCTGCGGGCCTCGGTCGTCGACCGCCCCGGCATCGACGTCACCAACCTCAACTCGCACTTCGTGGCTCCCGGCGGGGTCGGGATCTACACGCCCCGGTGGGGTCGCTCGCCGGGCTACCAGGTCGTGCAGGACCAGCAGGAGGACGTGCGACTCGTCGTCGTGCGCGACGGCCGGGTCGTCGCCAACCGCACCCGCCTCCAGCCCGGGGCCAGGATCGACGGCCGGCTGCTCGTCGGGCGCGGCGACGGGGCCCGCTCCCTGCGCGCGCTGCGGGTCGGGACGCCGGTGCGCACCACCTGGTCGCTCGAGGGCGCCCCGCGCATGGTCGTGACCGGCAACAAGTTCCTCGTCGACGACGGGGTGGTGCAGGTCGTCGACGACCGCGAGATGCACCCGCGCACGGCGGTGGGCATCGACGCCGACACCGGCGAGGTGCTCGTGCTCGTGGTCGACGGCCGCTCCCAGCAGAGCCGCGGCCACACCATGGTCGAGCTGGCCGACCTCATGATCGACCTCGGCGCCGACGAGGCGCTCAACCTCGACGGCGGTGGCTCCTCCACCCTCGTGGCCGAGCAGGGCGACGGCGGGCTGGCGGTCGAGAACGAGCCCTCCGACGACTTCCAGCGGTCGGTGGCCAACAGCCTCCTCGTCACCTACGCCGCGCCCCGCGGCTGACCCGGTCCGGCCGGCGCGGTCGTCGGCCGGCTCAGCCGTCGGCCCGGTCGTCGGCCCGGTCGTCGACCAGCACCAGCGCCACCGTCGTCACCGGCGCCAGGCACTCCCGACCCGTCGCGGCGGCGGGGACGGCCTCGAGCCGCAGCCCCTCACCGGCGCCTTCCACCGCGACGTCCTCGGCCGGCTCGCAGCCCACCGCCACGACGCCGCCGACCAGCGCACGCCCCTGCGGCACGTCGGTGCGCTCGACCGCACGGCGCACCTCGCCCACCAGCGGCCCCCGCAGGTCGGCGACCAGCGCGGCCACGTCGCCCGGCTCGCGCAGGCGGGTCGGCTCCGCCTCCGCCCGGCCACCCGCCGCCGTGGCGCTCAGCAGCGCGACGACCTCGGGCTCGGTGCCCGTGCGGACCGGGTCGGCGGCCGACCCCGAGGTCTGGTCGTCGGCGCAGCCCGACGCGAGCACGAGCACGGTCAGGGTCCCGAGGAGGAGGCGCATGGTCCTCCGACGGTAGCCCGCGGCGCGGGGTTCCCGCGGGCAGCGCGGCGCCGGCGTGGCAGGCTCGGCGCGTGAGCCCGCGGCAGACCTTCACCCGCGCCGAGCTGGAGGGCTTCCGCGACGCGGAGGTGCCCGACCTGCTCGGCGACGACGCGCACCCGGTGCGGCTGCTCGTGGTCGGGATCAACCCCGGCCTGTGGACCGCGGCGACCGGCACGCACTTCGCCCACCCGGGCAACCGGTTCTGGCCCGCGATGCTCCGCGCCGGGGTGATCGAGCACCCCGTCGACCCGGCCGCGGGCTTCACCGACGTCGACCGCGACCGGCTGCGCGAGCGCGGCATCGGGCTGACCAACCTCGCACCCCGCGCGACCGCCAAGGCCTCCGAGCTCGCCGCCTCCGAGCTGCGCGCCGGAGCCGAGCGGCTCACGGCGCTGGTCGAGCGGGTGCGCCCCCGCGTGGTCGCGGTCGCCGGCGTCACGGCCTACCGCACCGCCTTCGCGCTGCCCCGCGCGCAGCAGGGCCGCCAGCCCGAGCCCCTGGCCGGCGCTCAGCTGTGGATCGTGCCCAACCCCAGCGGGCTCAACGCCCACGAGACCACCGAGACCCTCGCCGTGGCCTACGCCGAGCCGGCGCGGGCCGCGGGGCTGCTCGCGGACCCGCCGCCCGCGACCTAGGCCGGGAAGGGCTGGTCCTTGCCGAGCACGGTGAGGCCGTCCTCGACCACGAAGCCCCGGGCCCGGTCGGCCTCGGGGTCGACGCCGACCTGCGCGCCCGCGGGCACCACGACGTTCTTGTCGAGGATGGCGTTGCGCACGACCGCGCCGGCGCCGACCTGCACGCCGTTGAGCAGCACCGAGCCGCTCACCTCGGCGCCGGACTCCACCCGCACCGCGGGCGAGAGCACCGAGCGGCTGACCGCGCCGCCGGTCACCACGGCCCCGGGCGAGAGCACGGCCTCGTCGACCTCGGCCTTGGTGCCGTCGCCGCCCTGCACGATCTTGACCGGGGGCTGCGGGCCGTAGGCGGTGTAGATCGGCCAGTCGAAGTTGTAGAGGTTGAAGACCGGCAGCGGGGAGACGACGTCCATGTGGGCGGCGTAGTAGGACCCGAGCGTGCCGACGTCGCGCCAGTAGCCGCGGTCACGGTCGGTCGCGCCGGGCACGACGTTGTCGCGGTAGTCGTAGACGCCGGCCTGGGAGCGGCGCACGAACGCCGGCACGATGTCGCCGCCCATGTCGTGCTTGGAGCCGGGCGTGGTGGCGTCGCGGGTGACGGCCTCGACGAGCGCGTCGGCGTCGAAGACGTAGTTGCCCATCGAGGCCAGCACCTCGCCGGGGCTGGAGGGTAGCCCCACCGGGTCGGTGGGCTTCTCGAGGAAGTCGCGGATGCGGCTCGGCTCGTCGGGCACGACGTCGATCACGCCGAACTGGTCGGCCAGCGAGATCGGCTGCCGGATCGCCGCGACGGTGCAGGCCGCGCCGCTCTCGACGTGCTGGGCCACCATCTGGGAGAAGTCCATGCGGTAGACGTGGTCGGCCCCGACCACGACGACGATGTCGGGCTTCTCGTCCTTGATCAGGTTGAGCGACTGGTAGATCGCGTCGGCGCTGCCGAGGTACCAGTGCTTGCCCACGCGCTGCTGGGCCGGCACCGGGGTGACGTAGTTGCCGAGCATGGTCGACATGCGCCACGTCTGGGTGACGTGGCGGTCGAGGCTGTGGCTCTTGTACTGCGTGAGCACCACGACCTGGAGGTAGCCGGAGTTGACGACGTTGGACAGGGCGAAGTCGATGAGGCGGTAGATGCCCGCGAAGGGCACGGCGGGCTTGGCCCGGTCGGCGGTGAGCGGCATCAGTCGCTTGCCCTCACCGCCGGCGAGCACGATGGCCAGGACCTTCTTGCGGGAGGCGCTCATGGCGCCACCGTAACGCCCCGGACCCCCGGCTGGGCAGGTCAGCCGACGCGCACGTCCACGACGTCGGGGTAGAAGGCGACGTGACCGGCGATCTCGGCGACCGCGGGGTAGGGCGCGTCGTAGGTCCACACCTTGTTCTCCAGCGTGCGGCCCCCGACCACGAGGCTGTAGTAGCCGGCCTCGCCCTTGTAGGGGCAGTAGGTGGCGTGCTCGGTGCGGGTCAGCACGAGCGGGTCGACGTCGCCGATCGGCACGTACTGCACGGGCGGGTAGCCGGCCTCGGCCAGGCTGAGCGCGGCGTCGGTGCGCGCGACCACGTGGCCGTCGACGCTGACGGTGACGGGCTGGCCGGTGGCGGTGACCGAGATCGGGTGGCTGGCGTCGGGGACCTTCACGGGGCGGGTGCTCATGCCCGCCCCAACCCGGCGTCCACGGGCGCTGTTCCCGCGCGGCGTGTCGACCCCGGGGCGAGTAGGTTCCTCTGCGTGCGAGTCGACGTCCTGAGCAAGGAGTACCCCCCGGAGATCTACGGCGGGGCGGGGGTGCACGTCGCCGAGCTGGTGCGTGCGCTGCGCGCGATGCCCGACGGACCCGACACCCGGGTGCACGCCTTCGGCGCCCCGCGCGAGGAGCCCGGCACCTCGTCGTACGCCGACCTGGGCGAGCTCGCCGGCGCCAACCCGGCCCTGCGCACCCTGGGCGTGGACCTCGCCATCGCGCAGGGCTGCGCCGGCAGCGACCTGGTGCACTCCCACACCTGGTACGCCAACATGGCCGGCCACCTCGCCTCGCTGCTGCACGGCGTGCCGCACGTCGTCTCGGCGCACTCCCTGGAGCCGCTGCGGCCCTGGAAGGCCGAGCAGCTCGGGGGCGGCTACGCCCTGTCGTCGTGGGTCGAGCGCACCTCCTACGAGGCGGCGGCCGCGGTGATCGCGGTGTCGGCCGCGATGCGCGAGGACGTGCTGCGCTCCTACCCCGCCGTCGACCCCGACCGCGTGCACACCGTGCACAACGGCATCGACACCGACCTGTGGTCGCCCGTGCACGCCCCCGACCGGGTGCGGGCCCAGGGCGTCGACCCCGACCGGCCCTCGGTCGTCTTCGTCGGCCGGATCACCCGGCAGAAGGGGCTGCCGCTCTTCCTGCGCGCGGTGGCGCAGCTGCCGCCCGAGGTGCAGATCGTGCTGTGCGCCGGGGCCCCCGACACCCCGGAGATCCAGGCCGAGGTCGAGACGCTGGTGGCCGGCCTGGCCGCCGAGCGCGACGGCGTGGTCTGGATTCGCGAGATGCTGCCGCGCGCCGACGTGGTCGCGCTGCTCAGCGCCGCCACCGCCTTCGCGTGCCCCTCGATCTACGAGCCGCTGGGCATCGTCAACCTCGAGGCGATGGCCTGCGAGACCGCGGTGGTGGCCACCGCGACCGGCGGCATCCCCGAGGTCGTCGTCGACGGCGCCGGCCCCGACGCCACGGGCCGGCTCGTGCCGATCGAGCAGGCCACCGACGGCACCGGCACGCCCCTCGACCCCGACCGCTACGTCGCCGACTTCGCCGCGGCGCTCGTCGAGGTCGTCTCCGACCCCGACCGGGCCGCCGCGATGGGGCGCGCGGGCCGGCAGCGGGCCATCGAGTCCTTCAGCTGGGGCGCCATCGCGGCCCGCACGGTGGAGGTCTACCGCTCGGTGCTTTGAGCGGCCGAGGCCTCACCAGCCAGCCGCCCCCGCGCGGTACTGCACCGGCCAGTCGACGCCCTCCCCCGGCTCGACGCCGAGCTCGTGGGCCGCGCGCAGCGGCCAGTGCGGGTCGCGCAGCAGCTCGCGGGCCAGCAGCACCACGTCGGCGGAGCCCTCGGCGATGACGTCGTTGGCCTGCTTGGGCTCGGTGATCAGGCCCACCGCACCCGAGGCGATGCCGGCCTCGGCGCGGATCCGGGCCGCGAACGGCACCTGGTAGCCCGGCTCCACCGGGATGTCGACGCGCAGGTTGCCCCCCGAGGAGGTGTCGACCAGGTCGACGCCCGCCTCGCGCAGCAGCCCCGCGAGGCGCACCGAGGAGTCGGCGTCCCAGCCGCCCTCGGCCCAGTCGGTCGCGGAGATCCGCACCAGCAGCGGCACGTCCTCGCCGACGGCCGCGCGGACCCGACGCACGACGTCGAGCAGGAGCCGGGCGCGGTGCTCGAAGGGGCCGCCGTACTCGTCGTCGCGGTGGTTGGAGAGCGGGGAGAGGAACTCGTGGAGCAGGTAGCCGTGGGCGGCGTGGACCTCGACGACGTCGAAGCCGGCCTCGACGGCGCGCACCGCGGCGGCCCCGAAGGCCTCCACGACCTGCTCGATCTCGGCGACCGTCAGCGCGCGCGGGTCGCGCAGGCCCGGGAAGGCCTCGGCCGACGGGCCGACCGGCTCCCAGCCGCCCTCGGCGTCGGAGGCCACCTGGCCCTCGGCCCAGGGGCTGGCCGCGGAGGCCTTGCGCCCGGCGTGGGCGAGCTGGACCGCCGCCGTGGCTCCCTGGCCGTGCACGAAGTCGACGACGCGGCGCCAGGCGTCGCGCTGGGCGTCGTCCCAGATGCCGGCGTCCTGCGGGGTGATGCGACCCTCGGGCACCACGGCCGCGGCCTCGGTCATGACCAGGCCGGCGCCGCCGCGGGCGAAGGAGCCGAGGTGCACCAGGTGCCAGTCGTCGGGCAGGCCGTCGACGGAGGAGTACTGGCACATCGGCGCCACCCAGACCCGGTTGCGCACGGTGACGCCGCGCAGGGTGATCGGGGTGAACAGCTCGGAGGTGGGCACGGGGGGACGCTCCTGGGATCGGTGACGGGGGTACGTCGGGCCAACCCCGGGAGCGTCCCGGGTGTTCCGTGCGGGTCAGTCGCGGGTGGCGCCCAGCGACTCCCAGTAGCGGTTCAGGGCGCCGTTGGTCTTCACGAACCACACGATCGGGCCCACGAGGATGAACATGCCGGGGAAGTACCACAGGCCGGTGAGCCCGCTGACCGGCGGCTCCTGGCCGCGACGCTTGTAGAGCCCGCCGACCTCGCTGGCGGTGAGGTAGGGCATCACGAACCCGACGAAGAGGGCCAGGATCAGGCCCACGCCGCCGCCGACGCCCTGGCCGCTGTGCTGCTTCATCTCCTCGTGGGTCTTGAAGTACCAGTAGAGGGAGTAGATGCCGAAGGTCACGATGGCCAGCACGATGCAGACGCCGGTGCCGCGGACCTTGCCGAGGGGCGCGCCGCCCGGGGCGCCGTAGGCGGCGGGCGCGCCGTAGCCGCCGTACGGCGAGGGCGGCTGCGCGCCGTAGGACGAGGGCGAGCCGGCCGGCGGCGGGGGGCGGTAGCCCTCGGGCGGCGGGGGCGGGGCTGAGGGGGTGCTGTCGCTCATCGGGGATCCTCGTGACCGGGGGCTGGCCCGCGGCGTGGCGCCGCGGGCTGGACGGTCGCAACGTACCGACGCCGCGACGCTCCGTGCGCCGTTCGGCGACACCGACGCCGCGAACGGCTCGACCGCACCCCGCCCACCTCTCCCGGATGACCCGTCCGGGCCATCCGGGCATGGCCCGTCCGGGCCATGCCGCCCGCCTGACGGCCCGTTCTGCAGCCGATCCCTCCGCCTCGGCGCGTCGCGGCCGAAGATCACCGTGTCGCCCCCCTCGACACCCCCCTGCACCCCCCGCCGCACCACCCCACGGATGAGGACCCCCCGCCTCGTGAGTGCCACCTACGCCCCCGGCCGCTACGCCCGCACGCCCGTCCTGGGCGCCGGCGCCCGCCACCTGGTCACCCGCTTCTCCTACGGCGTCACGCCCGAGCTCACCGCCGAGGTCAAGGCCGCCGGCGGCGGGATGGCGTGGTTCCGCGACCAGCTCGCCAGCGCCGACTCCGCCCGCGCCGAGGCCCTCGCCGACTGGTGGCCCGACCTCCACCGCGGACCCGCCGACCTCTGGCAGCGCCAGATCACCGACGTCCGCGGCACGTGGGAGGTCATGTACGACTACGCGCGCCGGGTGATGGCGCGGCGCATCACCTCGCGCCAGCAGGTGCTCGAGGTCATGACGGAGTTCTGGGAGGGCCACCTCCACGTGCCGGCGATCGGCGACGCGCAGGCGGTGTGGCGCGCGCCGTACGGCGAGATCATGCGGCGCCACGCGCTCGGGCGCTTCGACGAGATGCTGGTCGAGGCGATCACCCACCCCTCGATGCTGATCTTCCTCGACGGCGCGACCTCCACCAAGGCCCACCCCAACGAGAACCTCGGCCGCGAGCTGCTCGAGCTGCACACCGTCGGGGTCGGCAACTACACCGAGGACGACGTCAAGGCCTCCGCGCGGATCCTCACCGGCTACCGCGTCGACCTGTGGCGCACCTGGGCCGCCACCTACCGCCCCGAGGACCACTGGACCGGGCCGGTGCAGGTGGCGGGCTTCAGCCACGACAACGCCGCCGCCGACGGGCGCGAGGTCGTGCGGGCCTACCTGGTGCACCTGGCCCACCACCCCGCCACGGCCCGGCGCATCGCGCGCAAGCTGGCGCTGCGCTTCGTCAGCGACACCCCCAGCGACGCGCTGGTGGAGAGGCTCGCCGCGACCTACCTGGCCAACGACACCGCCATCAAGCCGGTGCTGATGAAGCTGGTCAACAGCCGCGAGTTCCGCACCTCGCGGCGCACCAAGCTGCGCGACCCCGCCGAGGACGTCGTCGCGACCTACCGCGCCCTCGGCCTGCCCCTCGAGCCGCCCAGCGACGGCGAGGCCGCCGCCAACGCGATGATCTGGCAGTCGGAGACCATCGGGCTCAAGCCCTTCGCCTGGCCCCGCCCCGACGGGCAGCCGCTCACCAACGCCGCCTGGGACTCCCCGGCCCGCGCCCTGGCCTCGATGGCCATGCACTGGTCGATGTCGGGCGGGTGGTGGCCCGAGCACGGCACGACCTACAAGAAGCCCACCGAGTGGGTGCCGGAGTTCCCGATCGTCTTCCGCGACCTGGTCGACCACATGGCCCGCCGCGTGCACGCCCGTCCGTCCTCCGCCTCGCTCCTCCAGGGCGCGTGCACGGCGACCGGCATCGCCCCCGACGCCACCATCACCGCCGACCACGCGCTGATGAAGTGGCACTTCCCGCGCCTGCTCGCTGCTCTGCTCGACCACCCCGACCACTACCTCCGGTGAGCGTGACGACGATGACGACCTCTGCTGCCCGCACCGCCTCCCGCACCGGCGACCCGTGCGGGTGCCCCGACTACGCCGCCGCCACCGCGCTCTCGCGCCGCGGCTTCCTGCGCGGGCTGGGGCTCACGGGCGCGGCGTACGCCGTGGGCTCGGCGATGGTCACCTACGGCGCCGCGCCGGCCATGGCCGCCGGGGTCGCGCCGGCGCCGAACGGCTCGGTGCTGGTCGTGCTGTCGATGCGCGGTGCCGCCGACGGGCTCTCCCTCGTCGTGCCCCACGGCGACCCGGCCTACTACGCCGCGCGCCCCCGCATCGCCGTGCCCGCGGCCAAGCTGCTGGGCAAGGACGCCTTCTTCGGGCTGCACCCCAACCTCGCGCCCCTGCTGCCGATGTGGCAGTCGGGAGAGCTCGCCGCCGTGCACGCGACCGGCATGGCCGTGGCCAACCGGTCGCACTTCGCGGCCATGGAGCTGGTCGAGGACGCCAACCCGGGCTCGAGCGTGCGCAGCGGCTGGCTCAACCGCCTGCTCGGCGGCCTCGACGGCGACTCGCCGCTCCAGGGCGTCAGCATCGGCTCCTCCTCCCCGCCGGCCTCGCTCTACGGCGAGCAGCCGATCATGTCGCTGCGCAACATCTCCGACGCCGTCGTCGCCGGCAACGACCAGTGGGACACCGACCAGGCCCGGTTGCGCTCGCTGTCGCAGATGTGGGGCTCCTCCACCGCCCCGATGGCCCGTGGCATGCGCTCGGCGATGGCGGCCGTGGCCGACCTCGGCCCCGTGCGCGCCGAGCCGGAGAACCGCGCGGCCTACCCCGACAGCGACCTGGGCCGGGCGCTGGCCGCCGTCGCCCGCACCATCCGCGGCGACGTCGGCGTCTCCCTGGTGACCGTCGACCAGGGCGAGTGGGACATGCACGCCGACCTCGGCACCCTCGACTGGGGCGCGATGAAGTACAACGCCAACGACCTGGCCACCGCGATCGCCGCCTTCTTCGCCGACCTCGGCTCGATGCGCGAGCGGGTCACCCTGCTGACCATCTCGGAGTTCGGCCGACGGGTGTCGGAGAACTCCAACTACGGCCTCGACCACGGCTGGGGCAACGTCATGTTCCTCGCCGGTGCCGGGGTCAAGGGCGGGCGCTACTACGGCCGCTGGCCCGGTCTGGAGAACTCTCTCGACGCCGACCTCACCGTCACCACCGACTTCCGCTCGGTGCTCTCCGAGGTCGTCCTGTCGCGCACCGACGCCTCCGCCGCCCAGGTCTTCCCCGGCTTCACCCCCGAGCCGGTCGGGGTGATGGTCGGGCGCTGACCGGGCTAGCGAGGGGCGGTCGCCGCGAACACTGTCCGCGGAGCCGCCGGACCTGCCACAGTGACGCCATGCGACCCGAGGGCACACCGGAGCTCAACGTGCTCGGGGGCGAGCTCGAGCCCTGCGGCACGGATCCGATGACCGGCTTCCACCGCGACGGCACGTGCACCTGCGGCCCGGCCGACGTGGGCCTGCACGCGGTGTGCACGGTGATGACCGAGGAGTTCCTCGCCCACCAGCGCTCGGTCGGCAACGACCTGGCCACCCCGCGCCCCGAGTGGGGCTTCCCGGGGCTGCACCCCGGCGACCGCTGGTGCGTGGTGGCCGTGCGCTGGCTCCAGGCGCTCCACGACGGCGTCGCGGCCCCCGTCGTGCTCGCCGCGACCAGCGAGCGGGCCCTCGAGATCATCCCCCTCGACGCGCTGCGCTCGCAGTCGGTCGACGTGCCGGCCGACCCCGGCGACCTCGTCTGACCCCTCCCGCGGGGTTTTCCACAGATCGGCGACCGGGGCTGTCGCGGCGCTCCCCCTCGGGTCAGGGTGGTCCTACGACGACCTCTCGGGAGATCCGATGCCCCTCGACGCCCCCGCCGGCACCACCGGCCCCGCCGGCACGCTGGCCCTCGATCACGCGGCCACCGACGCCGCGGTCGCCGACCTGCGCGACACCGCCGCCGACCTCGCCCGCTCGCGGGCCCGCCTCGGCCGCGAGGTCGACGTCCTCCTCGACGCCGTGTGGCGCGGCCGGGCCGCCGACTCCTTCGCGGTCGCCTGGGCCGACTGGGCCGGGGCCGCCGACGCGGTCGTCGCGGCCCTCGACGAGACCGCCGACCGGATCGCGCGGCACCACCGCGACGTGACCGACCTCGACGTCGGTGTGGCCGACGGACTCGCCGCGCTGGCGGCCCGGCTCGACGGGAGCGGCGTCGGAGGCTCCCGGTGAGCGGCTTCCGGGTCGACCTCGCGGAGCTCCAGCGGGTCGTCGACGCGGCCGGTGCGACCCAGCGCGAGCTCGACGCGGCGCTCGACCGCGTCACAGCCCGGGTGGCGCGGCTGGACGCCACGTGGACGGGCGCCGCCGCCGACGCGCACGACCAGGCGCATGCGCGCTGGGCCGCGGCGTACGACGAGATGCGGGGGGCGCTCGCCGACCTGCGCACGGCCGCGGGCGTGGCCCACGACCGCTACGAGGCGGCGGTCGCCTCCAACCTCGCGGCCTGGGGGGCCGTGCGGTGAGGATCGACGTCGACGGCGCGGGCTTCCTCACCGCCGAGCGCGCCCTGGCCACCGGCAACCACCGCTGCGCGGAGCACCTCGACGACCTCACCGACGCCCTCGCCGGTCTCGGCGGCATGGCCGGCGACGACGCCACGTCCGCCGACTTCGCGGCGGCCTACGACACCGCGGCCGCCGAGGTCGTCGCCGGGCTCGGCGACTGCGTGACGGCCCTGGCCTGCCTGGGTCGGCTCACCGCGACGTCACGCGCCGAGCACGAGCGGGCCGAGGCCGGGGCCGTGCTCCGCGGTGTGGTGGTGCCGGGGTCGGTCGTCGCGCCCGACGGCGAGGTCTCCCCCGCCGGCGGGCCGGGCGACCTGGGCTGGGTCGGCGCGATGCCCTCCCCGCCGCCCACCGCCCTCGGCGGCGACTGGTCGGCCGTCCCCACGGGGCTGGGCTGGGTGATCGACCTGATCCAGGGCTTCGCGTGGCCCAGCGCCGACGTCGGCGAGCTGCGCGCCGCGGGCGCCACGTGGGTCGACTGCGCGCGCGCCGTCGCCGACCTGACCGCCGACTGCGACGCCGCGGTCCGGGGCCTCGGGGGCGAGCTGTCCCCCGAGATCCCGCTCGCCGTCGACGCCTGCCAGGAGGTCTCCGACCAGCTCGCCGCGATCGCCGAGGAGGCCTACGGCCTGGGCCGAGCCTGCGAGCAGTACGCCGACCAGGTCGAGTCCCACCGGGCCGAGGTCGTCGCCCTCGTCGTGCAGCTGCTGGCCGAGACCGTCGTCATCCAGGGCGCCGGCATGCTCCTCAACTCCGTCACCGGCGGAGGCGGCACCGTCGGCGCCACCGCCCTCACCGGCACCCGCGTCGCCGCCATCACCCCCGACGTCCTCGCCGTGGCGGCCCGGCTGCGGGCCGCCAACGAGGTGCTCGCCGCCTCCGTGCGCAACGCCGCCGTCCGCGTCACCATCGCCCGCGGCCGGCTGGAGAAGTTCCGCTACGCCCGCTCCGGTGGGCTCTCCGACGAGGCGGGACAGATCCGGGTCATCGCCCCCAGGCCCTGGGACCCCGGCCCAGGGTGGCTGCGCACGCACGAGGTGCGCGGGTCGCACACGATCGAGCGGCACGTGGGCCGCTCGACCGACTGGCTCCAAGGACGACTTGACCGCGAACCGACACGCTCCATGGTCGGGTCCTTCGACGACCTTCCCACGGCCGAGGCGATCCTCCACCGGGTCCTGTCGAAGCACAGCGCCTCGATCGACGATTGGCTCCGCGGTAGCGACGCCACATGGACCTACCGAGGCGTGATGGACGATGTCAGCGGGACGGTCCTGCACCGCGGGGGGCTCCTGGAACGAGTCAGGGGACTCCGGATCGTCCTGCGTCGGGACCCAGAGATGCCTCAGGGTTTTCGTATCCTGACCGCCTTCCCCGAGCCCTGAGAGGCCGCCGCATGCACCCTGCTGTGCCCACCCTGTCCGAGTTCGTAGCTGGCTTCCTGCACCAGGACTGGCCCGATGACTTCGCGACGGTCGACGACGTCGCCCGTGAGTACCTGGCGTTGGAGCCGCACAAGGCGAGCACCCTTGCCAGGGACGTTCGGGCCCTTCTCGACGGCGACCACTCCGAGGACGACCTCCGCCGCATCCTCGAAGGGCTCGGTTCTCAGTACTGGCCCCCGGGCGATGGCATCACGCATCGGGAGTACCTCCAGGGCCTGTTGGGTATCGCCGAAACAGGCGGGCCCGCCAGCAGGGAGTGACAGGGATGCTCGTGGACACAGCAGATCTGCCGACACTGCGAGCCTGCTTCGCCACCTACCTCTACCAGTCCTGGCGCCAGGAGTTCGCCCACGTCGACGACGCCGTCCGGGCCTTCCTCGGTGACGCACCAGGGCGAGCCGCCGCGCTCGCGGACGAGGTACAGGTCCTCCTTGCGGCCACCACTGATGAGGCCGAGTTGGACGCATGGTCGACGGCCGCGGGGGCCGACTACCTCCCCTCCGACGACGGCCGGACATTCCGGGGCTGGCTGGAAGCCGTCGCCGTCACCGCTCGTGGTTTCACACTCCGGCGCCCCCCTCCCCCGGGCTGGGCCTCCCGTCCACCGGTCCGCCGCACCCTAGCGGCGTCGAGGAGGACCGATGAGCGCGCTCGAGCTGCTCGGCGGGGCGTACTTTTACCAGACCTGGAGCTATGACTACCCGACGCCGGAGGCGGTGGTCGCTCACTTCCTCGACGACGAACCCGAGTCCGTGGTCGAGCTGCTGACAGAGGTCGACCGACTCATCGCCTCCGACCTGAGCGAGAGTCAGCTCGACGACGTCCTGGACAAGGCCGGCTTCTGCTACTCGCCACGTCTGGACGGGCGGACCAACCGCGGCTGGCTAAAGGTCGTCGCCGCGATGTCGGCCCGCCGCGTCCTCCGGCTGCCGCCCGAGCACGACTGAGGGGCTCGGCCCCTCGAGGAGCGGTCAGGAGGTCGGCGTCGGTGTGGGGACGGCGCTGGGGGTCGGGGTCGTGGAGGGCACCGTGGTCGGCTCCTCGGTCGGCTCGTCGGTGGGCTCCTCCGTCGGCTCGTCGGTGGCCTCGTCGCTCGGCTCGGCGGTCGGGTCTTCGGTGGGCTCGGCCGTGGGGTCGGCGGTGGGGGTGGAGGCGCCGGACGGGTCGCTGCCCTGGCCGGGGTCCCGGGTGGGCTCGTCGTCGCCGGAGGACGAGCCGCCCGTGAGGCGGGAGATCGTGGTGCCGCCGTCGCGGTCGCTGCCGCCGGTGTAGCTGGAGACCGAGCGTCCCGAGACCACCTCGAAGAGCGACAGCGCCACCATGACGACCAGGAACATGCCGGCGGCCAGGATCGCGATCCGCTTCCACGGCAGGCCGGCGAGCCGGTCGCGCCAGCCGGTGCGCGACTCCAGCACGGCCTCGTCGAGGCCGGCCTTGGCCTCGGCGAGTTTCTCGTCGGCGTGGCCCAGGTGGGCCTCGACGGCCGCGGTGTCGGCGTCGCTGCGCCCGGCGCGGCGTACCTCCGCCTGCGCGATGCCGACCTTCGACAGGGCCGCTTCCTGGGCCTTCGCGGCCGCGGCGCGGCTGCGGGCCAGACCCTCGGAGTAGAGGGCGGTGCCCACGGTCGCGGCCACGGAGCCGACCGCGGCGCCGATGAGGGTGCCGGCGGCACCCAGGGTCGAGAGCAGCACCGCGGAGGACACTGCGGCGAGCGCACCGGCGGCGGTCTTCAGCCAGTCGATGTCGAGCTTCTGGGGTGTGGGGGTCTCGTCAGCCATACGTCTCCCAGTATGGAGCCGACGTCGCGACGCCCAACCCCGTGCGCTGTGTCGATCGACACGGGGGCCCGGCGCAGCCCGGGCGCGTCGCGCCGGTGGCCCGGGGTCAGGCGCAGGTCACGCAGGTCCGTGCCGTGGGCCGTACGGCGAGCCGCTCGGCCGGGATCTCGCTGCCGCAGCGCTCGCAGCGGCCGTAGTCGCCGGCGGCCTCGCGGGCCAGGGCGGCGTCGACCTCGTCGAGGTGGTGGCGCGCCTGCCTGGCCAACGCGTCGACCTGGGAGCGCTCGAAGGCGATCGTGGCGCCCTCGGGGTCGTGCTCGTCGTCGGCGTTGGTGTCGCGGGAGGCCTCGACCACACCGCGGTGGTCGCCCTCGAGGTCGCGCAGACGCGAGGCCACCCGCTCCCGCTCGGCCAGCAGCCGCTCGCGCGGGCCGCTCACCGGGCGGCGTCCGTGCGTGGCTGCAGGCTCTTCCCGTCACCGCGCGGGTCGGTCCCACGCTCGACCCGCGCGAGGTGCACCAGGATCAGCACCGAGGAGACCGCGGCCCAGACGCACCACAGCGAGGCGAAGGCGTCGGCGTAGGCGTAGCCGACGACGAGCAGGCCGACGAGGTTGGCCAGGCCGAAGACTGTGATCCAGCGGTGGCCGGCCAGGACGCAGGCGCCGACCACGGCCACGATGTAGAGGCCGGTGGAGATCTCGGGCTCGCCGAGGCCGACGTAGTAGACGATCGCGTGGTCGCGCACCGTGGTCCGCACCCCGCCCGTCCACAGGTGCCAGGCCATGTAGGCGCCGACGGCTCCCCCGAGCGCCACGAAGGGCGCGACGAGACCCCGCCGGTCGGGCCGGGCGACCAGGAGCACCGCCAGCGGGAGGTAGAGCGGCAGGAAGGGCAGGGCGAAGACGACGTAGGCCAGCGCGGCGCGGTGGGCGGTGGTGTCGGAGACCAGCCCGTCAGCACCGGCCCAGACCAGGGCCTCCACCAGCTGGTGGGCCGCGAAGAGCACCGGCAGCGCGGCCAGCGGCAGCTCGCGGGGCGCGCGCACCTCGCGCAGGGTCAGGGCGCCGAGGGGCAGGACGACGGCGCCGGCGACGAGGTCGGCCTGGAGGGAGAAGCACACGCGACCAGTGGAGCACCCGGGCCGCGCCGTGGTGCTCACCCGGGGGGAGACCGGCGCGGCGACCGGGGCGGCGACCGGGGCGGCGAGCGCCGCCGGGTCAGACCGACTCGACCCAGGCGAAGGGCACGCGCAGCACCGCCCGGCCGGCGCGCAGGTGGTAGCTCGTGCGGCCGACCTTCACCACGACGCCGACCCGGCCGTGGTGCTCCCCCGCGACCGTGACCCGCACCCGGGAGCCGACCGGCAGCCGGGTGGGTCGACCGCCCGTGCGCAGCAGGGCCAGCTCGGCCTCGTAGTTGGGGTGGTGCACCGCCGGGCGGCCGTGGTGGGTCCAGGTCAGCACGTGGGCGAGGTCGAAGCGGCGTGAGCAGCGCCCGCAGGTCATCACCCGCTCGGGGCGGCGGTGGCGCCCCGAGGTGTGTCCCGCCGCGCACACCCCGAGCCAGGCCGGCTCGACGCCCGGGGCGTCGGCGGGCACGCAGCGACGCCCCGAGGAGCCCAGCGCGAGGGCGGTGCGGCGCCAGGTCTCGTCGTGACCGTGGCGCGGGCCCACCAGCGCGTGGGCGATCTCGTGGAGGATCGTGTCGCGGACCTCGGCCTCGGAGTGCAGCACCGTCAGCGGGGCGCTGAGCCCGATCACCCGCGGCCCGAAGCGGCACACCCCGGCCCGACGCTTGGCGGAGTCGAGCTCCACGCTCCACCCCGGCGGCCCGTGTCGCTCGAGCAGGTGCTCGGCGAGGGCGAAGGCGTCGCTCAGGTCCATGGCAGGACCGTACGTCGCGACGCCGACAGGCGGGCGGGGCGATCCACAGGACACCGGCGACCCGGGGGACCTGCCGGCGCCGGCAGGGCCGGACCACGCGCACCACGGTTTCGCTAGCGAAACAGGCTCAGTCGGCTCGTTCGGCCCCGTCGGCTCGCTCGGCCCCGCCGGCCTGGGCCAGCCGCTCGTGCAGCCGGGCGCGGACCTCGTCGGCGCCGAGGGTCGACCGGCGCCGCTGGTCGCGCGCGACGACCACCCCGGTGGCCGCGACCCCGGCGAGCCCGGCGACGCCGAGCAGCCTCCACACCTTCGTCGACCTCATCGAGCAGACTCCTCCTCATGTCCTCGCCGTCCGCCCCGCTGTCCCTCGACGAGGCCGTGGACCTCACGCGCACCGGCGACCTGTGGCTCTTCCGCGGGCGCTCCACCGCCGACCACGCTATCCGGGTGCTGACCAACGCGCCGGTCAACCACGTCGGCATGGCGGTCGTGCTCGACGACCTGCCACCGCTGATGTGGCACGCCGAGCTGGGCAAGGGCCTGCGCGACGTGTGGACCGGGCAGCACCAGCGCGGGGTGCAGCTGCACGACCTGCGCGAGGCGGTGCAGCAGTGGTGCGGGCGCTACGAGCAGCGCGCCTGGCTGCGCCAGCTCGACACCGCGGTGACCCGCGAGATGGAGGACGCCGTGCTGCGCACGGTCGCCCGCCTCGACGGCACGCCGTTCCCCTCGACGGTCGCGCTGGCCGGGCGCTGGGCGCGGGGCCGGATCCGGCGGGCCGCCCCGGCCGAGCTGACCTACTGCGCCGAGGTGGTCGCCGCCACCTACACCGCGATGGGGCTGCTCGACGACGACCGCCCCACGAACTTCTACGACCCGGGCATGTTCTGGTCGGGCGACGAGATGGGGCTGCTGCGCGGCGCGCGGCTCGGCGACGAGATCGCCGTCGCCGTGCCCTGAGCGGCGCTCCGCCGCGCGGCGGGGTCAGTCCAGGGCGTCGGCGGGCAGCTCGGCGCCGCGATCGGTGAGCTGCCACACGCCCGGGCGGGGGGCCACCAGGAAGCCGTCGTCGGCGAGCTCCTTGCGCGCCCACCGCACGGCGGTGCGCCAGCGCACCTCGCCGGTGGGGCCGACCTCGCGGTCGCCCTCGCGCAGCACCTCGGCCATGCGCTCCTCGAGCTCGAGCATCACCAGCTCGGCCTCGCGCTCCCCGCCGACCTCCTGGAGCACCCGGATGATGTAGGGCTTGAAGTCGTCCTGGTGGGTGCGGCGCCGCGGCTTGGCCGGTGCGGCGGCCGGCTTGGAGGAGCCCGGCACCCGCGCGGTGGACCCCGAGGGCGCCGCCGTGCTGCGGCGGCGCACCGGTGTCGCCTGGGGTGGCGCCACGGGCTCGGGGGGACGCTTCGGCATCCCGTGCACACAGGTGCTCAGCGGCAGGTCACACAGCTCGCAGTAGTCCTCGGCCACGCCCCGACCGTACGTCGTGCCCGCCGCTCCCGGCCACACGGGGCCGGGGAGGGGTCACCAGCGGTGGTGCACCTGGGCGCGGAAGCGCGCGTCGTAGAGGTCGCGGACGCCCTCGAGCAGGGCGGGGGCCAGCGGCGGCAGCGCGCCGGCGGCGGCGTTGGCCCGGGCCTGCCCGGGGTTGCGGGCGCCGGGGATCACGGTGGTGACACCGGGCTGCTGCCAGACCCAGGCCAGGGCGACCTGGGCGGGCGTGGCGCCCTCGGGGCCGTGCTCGGCGACCAGGGCGGAGAACTCCTGGGCGGCCCGCACGCCGGTGGCGAAGTCGACCCCGGAGAAGGTCTCACCGACGTCGAAGGCGCTGCCGTCACGGTTGTAGGTGCGGTGGTCGTCGGCGGCGAAGGTGGTGGTCTCGTCGTAGGTCCCGCTGAGCAGGCCCGAGGCCAGCGGCACGCGCGCCAAGATGCCGACGCCGGCCTCCTCCGCGGCGGGCAGCACGGCGTCGAGCGGCTTGAGCCGGAAGGCGTTGAGGATGATCTGCACGCTGGCCACGTGGGGGCGCGCGATGGCGTCGAGGGCCTGGTCGGTGGTCTCGACGCTCAGGCCGTAGGCGGCGATCGCCCCGTCGGCGACGAGGGTGTCGAGGGCCTCGTAGGTGGCGTCGGCGGTCACGGTGGCCGACGGCGGGCAGTGCAGCTGCACCAGGTCGAGCCGGTCGACGCCGAGGTTGCGGCGCGAGCGGTCGACCCAGCCGCGGAAGTGCTCGAGGGTGTAGCTCTCCGGCACCTGCTCGGCGCGGCGGCCCATCTTGGTGGCCACGGTGAGCGCGGCGTCGGGGTGGTCGGCCACGAAGCGGCCGATGACCTGCTCGCTGCGGCCGTCGCCGTAGACGTCGGCGGTGTCGAACAGCGTCACCCCGGCCTCCAGGGAGGTCTCGAGCACGGCGCGGGCGTCGTGCTCGCTCACCTCGCCCCAGTCGGCGCCGAGCTGCCAGGTGCCGAGTCCGACGGTGGAGACGTCACGGCCGGTGCGGCCCAGG
The DNA here is from genome assembly GCF_023712465.1 of Nocardioides sp. P86. NCBI lineage: Bacteria > Bacillati > Actinomycetota > Actinomycetes > Propionibacteriales > Nocardioidaceae > Nocardioides > Nocardioides sp. P86. The sequence continues at coordinate 1,158,462 of NZ_JAMAYE010000001.1, forward strand.
GTGCGGTGGTCCATGGCCGCGACTCTAGCCACGCCGGCCCACGCCCCCGACCCGTCGGCGACCCGTCGGTGACCCGTCAGCGGCGCTCGAGCAGCACCATCACCTCGTGGTGGGTGGTCTGGGGGAACATGTCGAACAACCGCGCCCGGCGCGGGGCGAAGGACGGCAGCGCGGCCAGGTCGCGGGCCAGCGAGACGGCGTTGCAGCTGGAGTAGACGACGTGGCCGACCCCGGAGCCCTCCAGCCACGCGCACAGCTCGGGCCCGACGCCGCGCCGCGGCGGGTTGAGCACCACCAGCTCGGGGCCGGCCTCCTGCGCCTGCGCCCACGTCGTGGCGTCGGCGGCCTCGAAGCGCAGGCCCGGCAGCCGGGCGTCCTCGGCGGTGGCGCGGGCGGCGGCGACCGCCTCCTCGCTGACCTCCACCCCGGTGACCAGGCGCCCGGGGGCCGCGACGTGCAGCGCGAAGCCGCCGACCCCGCAGTAGAGGTCCCACACCGAGGCCGGGGCGACCTCCTCGACCCAGTCGCGGCCCTGGCGGTAGAGCGCGGCCGCGACCTCGGTGTTGGTCTGGAAGAAGCCCTGGGGCCGCAGCCGCAGGGTGAGCCCGTTGACCCGCATCGCCAGCGTCTCGCGCGGGCTCAGCGCGATCTCGCGCTCGCCCTCCAGCACGGCCTTGTGCTCGGGCTGCACGTTGGCCGAGACCACCACCAGCTCGGGCAGCGCGGCGTGGAGGGCCGGGAGGTGCTTGCGGATCCGGGTGACCGGCTCGGTGGAGCGCAGCACGAAGCGCACCATGAGCTCACCGTCGGGCGAGCGGGTCACGAGCAGGTGCTTGAGCTCGCCGCGCCGCGTCGCGAGGTCGTACGGCGCCACCGCGGCGCGGGTGACGAAGTCGGCCAGGGCGGGCAGGGCGGCGGCCAGGCCGGGCTCGTGCAGGCCGCAGTCGCGCAGGTCGACGCCGGCCCCCGACGGGTCGAGGATCCCCAGCGTCGGGGCCTCGAGCGTGCCGGCGACCACCATCTTGGCCTTGTTGCGGAAGCCCTCCTCGCGACTGCGGTGGGGCTCCAGCCACGTCAGGTCGGGCCACGCGGCCAACAGCCCGCGGCAGTGACGCTGCTTGGCGGCGACCTGGTCGTCGTAGGACTGACCCATCCAGGCGCACGAGCGGCAGCGACCCGCGTCGAAGTGGTGGCACTGCACGGGGCGAGGCTACGGGCCGGGCCCGCAGGGGTCAGCGCTGGGCGGGCTGCCGGGTGGGCTGCTGGCTGGGCTGCTGGGTGGGCTCCTGGGACGTCTCCTGGCCGGGAGCCACCGTGACCGTGGTCGGCTCGGAGACGCTGCCCTCGGCCAGGGGCCGGTCGGCGAAGCGCCAGCGGTAGGTCGTGGTCTGCTCCGGGGCGACGGTGACCGTGGCGTCGACGGCCTCGGCGGGGACGACCTGCACGGTCTCCCAGCCGCCGGCGACCTGGCGCTCGAGCACGAGCGTGCCGCGCACGACCTGCTCGCCGGAGCCGTCGCGCAGGACGCCGGTGAGCACCGTGCCCCTCGGGGTGGGGCGAGCGGCCATGACGGTCGTGGTGGTGAGGCCCTCGAGGTCGTAGGTGGTCGTGCCGGTGGCGTCGCCGACGCGCAGCGCGTCGAGGGCGAAGCGGTTGCCGTCGCAGCCGAAGCCGACCGTGCGGAAGCCGGGCCCGTCGCCGCGCTCGGCGATCATCGCCGCGAGCGTCGAGGGGGCGGCGGTGGCGCCGCCGACGGCGCGGCGGGTGGCCATGTCGTAGCGCGACCAGGTGTAGGTGAGGCCGGTGGTCTCCACGCTGGTCCACGCCCCGGCGGGCGCCGAGACGTCGGCGCGGCCGAACCAGTAGGTGGTGGTGCCGAAGTCGGCGGGCTCCTGGTAGCCCACCCACGCGACGCCCGCGGCGCCGCGCGGCGCCTGCACCGAGAGTCCGGAGGTCGTGGTCGAGGCCATCGAGCGGGCGTAGCTCAGCGAGCCCAGCGCCGTGCCGCCGGCGAGGTCGTAGCGCAGGCTCCGCTCGCCCGCGGGCGCCTGGTCGGGGCCCAGCCCGACGAACGGCTGCGGCACCTCGGCCGTGCGCTCGTAGAGCCGCGCGCACCCGACGTACGACAGCTCGATCGGGCCGCCCACGGGCAGGTCGGTGCCGCGCACCACGACGGTGGCGTCGCCCGCGGCGGAGGCCGGGGAGGAGAGCGAGGGCACCAGGAGCGCGCCCAGCACGCCGAGGACCACTCCGGACCTGACCAGCACCTGCCGCACCTGCTGCCTCCGCGCACACGAGACCGAGAGCCGGGTGGGGGTGCCCGGTCCTCGGAGTCTAGGGCGGTGCACCCCCCGCGTCTGCGGGAGCCGGCGAACTGATGCCCACATCTGGGGAAACACCCCCCTCCGGGCGAGCGCCGGAGGGGGGTGCGTCGCGGACGAGTGGCCCCGACTGGTGGGCCGGGACGGGCCTGCCGGGCTCAGCGCACCCGGCCGAAGAACCGCTGGTCGGTCCAGATCTTCGTGCGCTCGACGTCGGCCTCGGAGTTGGCGGCGTTCCACATGTAGCCGTCGCCGGCGTAGATGCCGACGTGGTAGACCCCGCCGCCGTCGTAGAAGAAGACCAGGTCGCCGGGGCGGGCCTCGGCGGGGGTGACGCGCTGGGTGCGGTCGACCTGGGCCGCCGAGGAGTGCGGCAGCGCCTCGCCGACGGCGTTGCGGAAGACGAACTGCGTGAAGCCCGAGCAGTCGAAGGCGTCGGGCCCGGCGGCGCCGTAGCGGTAGACGTCGTCGGCCTGGGCGCGGGCCACGCCCAGGATCCGCTCCGCACGGGTCGGGCCGTCGTCACGGCGGGCGTCGGCGGTCCGGGTGGTCCCGGTGGCCTCAGTGGTCTGGGCGGCCTGGGTGGTCTGGCGCTCGGCCGGTGCCGCCTCCGCGGCGCGGGCGGTGTCGAGGGTGAGCCCGGTGCCGAGCACCGTGCTGGTGGCCATGGCGGCGACGAGGGTCGCCCCGAGGGTGCGCATGCGGGTGTGGGTCATCGGTGGTCCTCAGGCATCGCCTGCGGAAGGGGTCCTGTCGGGTTCGGGCGCCTGTGCCCGGCCGGCGCTCCCTCGCGGTCGCTCCGGCTCCACCCCGAGCCGCGGCCTGCGCCGCGGCGTCCTGCTCGGGTCTCCCGCGCCCGTCACTGCGTGCTGCTGGGGTCACCCCGGCGCCGTGACGGGCCTCGGCTCGGGCCGGGTGCCTCCGGTGTGCCGGAGGAGGCACCGAGGCTGCCACGGCCCCCCGGGTGCCGATCAAGCCGACACCCGGTGACCCTTCTCACCGCCGCCCGGCGTCACGCCGATGACTCCACGGGACACCGCCGGTCTGCACACCCGCACACCGGTCGTGCCACCGCCCGACCGCCGCCGACCCGAGGAGCCCCGATGCCGGTCCTGCTGAACCCCTACCTCCACCTCCACGGCACCGCCCGCGAGGCGATGACCCACTACCAGTCGCTCTTCGGCGGCGAGCTCGACGTGATGACCTTCGCGCAGATGGGCGAGCAGGGCGAGCACGCCGACCAGGTCATGCACGCCATGCTGCGCGGCGAGCACGGCGTCACGCTGATGGCCGCCGACGTCCCGCCGGGCATGACCGTGACCCCCGGCGACACCGTGACCCTCAGCCTGAGCGGCGACGACGAGCCCCGGCTGCGCGGATGGTTCGAGGCGCTGGCCGAGGGCGGCCAGGTGCACGTGCCGCTGGAGCGGCAGGTGTGGGGCGACGTCTTCGGCCAGTGCGCCGACCGCTTCGGCGTCACGTGGCTGGTCAACATCGCGGCCCCGGCCTGATCCGGCGCGGCACGACGTACGCCGCTAGCGCTGCGGCTCGAGATCGCGGCTGAACAGCACCGCGCCGGACTGGTCGCGCAGGCTCATGGTCAGCAGCCCGGCGCGGTCGATCGCGGCGTGGCCGAAGAACTGGTTGCCCGCCCGCGGCGACTCCCCCGGCGTGCCCGCGACCTTGCTGAAGACCACCTCGGGCCCGAAGGTGCCGTCGAGGTCGTTGGGTCCGAAGGTGCCCGAGGCGATCGGCCCGGCCACGAACTCCCAGAAGGGGTCGAAGTCGGTGAAGCCAGCGCGTGCCGGGTCGTAGTGGTGGGCCGCGCAGTAGTGCACGTCGGCGGTGATCCACACGGTGTTGCGCACGCCGTGGCGCTTGAAGGCGCTGAGCACCTCGGCGATCTCCTGCTCCTTGCCGAGCGGGGCGCCGCGATCGCGGTTGGCCAGGCCCTCCTGGGCGCTGCCGTCGGGCACGACGAGCCCGATCGGCAGGTCGGCGGAGATCACCTTCCAGGTCGCGGTCGAGCGGCGCACCTCTCGCACCAGCCAGTCGAGCTGCTCGCGGCCCAGGACGCTGGTGCGCTCCTGCTCGAGGCCGGGGGTGTTGGGGTCCTTGAAGGTGCGCATGTCGAGGCAGAAGACGTCGAGGTGGGCCCCGCGCGAGACCTTGCGGTAGATCCGGGCCTCCGCGAAGCCGCTGCCGCGTCCGTGGGCGCGGGGGTCGGCGATCGGCTGCCACTCCTGCCAGGCGCGCCGGGCGCGGGCGGCGAGCACGTCGACGCGACGCTCGGCGGTGTAGCGCTCGTCGGTGAGCACCTCGCCGGGCCACCAGTTGTTGGTGGTCTCGTGGTCGTCCCACTGCGCGACGACGGGGGTGTCGGCGTAGAAGGCGCGCACGTTGTCGTCCATGAGGTTGTAGCGGTGGCGTCCGCGGAACTCCGCGAGGGTCTCGGCGACCTTGGTCACCTCGGGGATGACCAGGTTGCGCCAGACCTGCCCGTCGGGCTCGACGACCTCCGCGGCGATCGGGCCGTCGGAGTAGACGGTGTCGCCGGCGTGGACGAAGAGGTCGGGACGCGTGGCGTGCATCGCGGCGTAGCCCCGCAGCCCGCCGAGGTCGGGGTTGATCCCCCAGCCCTGGCCGCAGGTGTCGCCGGTCCACACGAAGCTGGTGGCCGCCGGGCGCAGCGACGAGGTCGAGAACCGCGCGACCCGGGCCTCGCCGCGCCGGCCCTGCTCGTCCTCGAAGGCCAGCTCCGCCTCCCACTCCCGGCCCGGGGCGAGCCCGTCGAGGGCGATCTTGGCGGTCAGGTCGGAGGCGTCGGTTGCCCAGGGACCGCGGACGACACGGCGTCGTCGACCGCTGCGCAGGTGGGCCACGAGCCGCCCGCGCCCGCTCGAGCGCGCCCACAGCACGGCGGCGCGCGGGGTGACGTCGCCGCTCTGCACGCCCGAGGGCAGCGTCAGGCGCCGCGTCACCAGCCCACCGGCCGACGCGGCCTGCCGCACCTGCGGCGAGGTGGCCGCCACCCCGCTCGTGGCGCCCAGCGTGGTCAGCGCACCGGCGGTGAGCGCGCCCGCACGCAGCACCGCGCGGCGGCCCACCGGCGAGGGGGTGGCGCCGCCGGCGGGGCTGGCGGCGGGGCTGGCGGCGGAGCTGCTGGCGGGGCTGGCGGCGGGGCGTCCGAGATCGGTCATGCCCCGAGGCCACACCACCGAGGTGGCGCGGGGTGGTCCTGCGGGTGAACCTCGCCGGTCGCCTCGGGAAGGCGTCCGGCACACCGGTGCGTCGGCCGGCGCATTCGGTGCGGCTGGCGTCCTCGCCGTACAGTCGAGGGTGAGGGAGCCGGGGCACGGCGCCGCGCGACCACGCCCGACACGTGCCAGCTCCAGTACGGACGTCATGAGCCTCGAGACGACGACCCCTGCCAGCCCGACCGACGTGGAGCCCGACGAGGCCCTCGAGGACGACCGCGACGAGACGGAGACCCCGGACCCGGAGGAGAGCTCCGAGCCGGAGGCGCCCGCCGAGCCCGTGACCGCCGCCGAGGGCGAGGACGTCTGGGTCGCCGCCGCGCGCCCGGTGCTGACCGAGGTGGCCGGCACCTACCACGGCCTGATCACCCACACCGAGTTCGCCGGGCGGCTGCAGGCCGACACCGGCGTGCGCACCCGCAGCAACCCCAGCAACTGGATCGGGCGCGTGCTGGCCCGCGTCGCGGCCGAGGTCCACGCCGCCGGCGAGCCCCCGCTGACCGCCCTGGTGGTCCACGGCGTGCACGGCACCGTCGGCGAGGCCTACGACGAGGTGCTGCGCCTGCAGGACGCCGACCCGATCAGCGACCCGCTGGCCCGCGAGAAGCACGCCGCCCTGGCCCGCATGGAGTGCTACCGCTGGGCCGACGCCACCCTCCCGGCCGACGGCGGCAACGCCGCGCTCTCCCCGCGCTACGACATGGTCGTCACCCGCGAGCGGAAGAAGAACCGCGAGGAGGCGCAGCCCGACATCTGCCCCACCTGCTTCATGGCCATCCCGCCCACCGGCGAGTGCGACAACTGCGCCTGAGCACCACCCCGGCGTGGTCCGCCGGCGCCCGCGGGTCTGCTCAGATCCAGTCTGCTCAGATCCAGCGGCGCCGGCGGAAGACCACGTAGAGCACGACGCTGACCATGAACATCATGACCACGGCCATCGGGTAGCCGAAGCGCCAGTGCAGCTCGGGCATCGAGTCGAAGTTCATGCCGTAGACCGTGCCGACCAGGGTCGGCGCGAAGAGGATCGCGGCCCACGCCGAGATCCGCTTGACCTCCTCGTTCTGGGAGATGCTGACCTCGCTGAGGTTCTTCATCTCCTCGTTCTGCTGCTGGGCCACGAGGGTGGCGTTGACGGTGAGGATGTCACGCAGCAGCTGGCGCAGGCCGTCGACCTTCTCGGTGACGGTGACGAGGTGGTCCTCGACGTCGCGCAGGTAGCGCTGGAGCTCCTCGTCGGTGCGGTACTTCGCGAAGCCCATGGTCAGGCGCCGCACGACGGTGAGCAGCGGGCCGGTGGCCCGCTGGAACTCGATGACCTCGCGGGTCAGCTCGTAGATGCGCCGCGAGACGCCCGGGTCGCCGGTGAAGACCTGCACCTCGATCTCGTCGATGTCGTTCTCCAAGCCAGCGACGACCGGGGCGTAGCCGTCGACGACCCGGTCGAGGATGGCGTAGAGGATCGCCTCCGGTCCCAGCCGCAGCAGGTCGGGGTTGCTCTCCAGGCGCCGGCGCACGGCGGCCAGGTCGGGGGCCTCGCTGTGGCGCACGTTGACCACGAAGTCGGGGCCGACGAAGACGTGCACCTCGCCGAACTCCACCTCCTCCGTGGCGTCGACGTACCTCGCGGCGCGCAGGACGACGAAGAGGGTGTCGTCGTAGCGCTCCAGCTTGGGCCGCTGGTGGGCGAGGATCGCGTCCTCCAGCGCCAGCTCGTGCAGGTCGAACTCCTCGGCCAGCGAGGCCAGGTCGTGCTGGTCGGGGCGGTAGAGACCGATCCAGGCGATGGCGCCGTCGTCGGGGGCCTCGTCGCCGCGCTCGCGCAGGCAGCGGTAGGTGTCGGCGAGGCTGCTCAGCGACTCGACGCGGTCGCCGTCGACGTAGACCGCGGCGTCGACGAGGGTCTCGTGGCCCACCCGCGTGCTGTCGGGGGCCGCCGCGGCGGCGGGCGCGGCGGGCGCGGGGTGGGGCGCACGACGACGGCCGGCGAGGTGGCGCAGGGGCAGGAACGGGCGCTCGGACATGACGGGAGACTCCTCCGCGGACGGGCTGCGCCGGGCGGTGGGCGCGGCGGGCGGGGCTGCCTCAGGCAGCGGGACGGGGACGACTGGGAGGTTCACCGCTCACGGCGACCACCTCCCCCGTCCGTCTGCGCCACGCCCGTGGCTCGTCTGTCTCGGCGTCCACGATAGGCCGCGGCGCGGCTGTGCGGAAACCGCCGCGGCCGCTCCCGCACGCCACGCGGGGCCGGTCGGACGGTGTTCGTCCGGCCGGCCCCGTGCGGTCGTGCGCCGTTCACCCGCGGGTCTGCGGGGCGGCCTCCCCGGGTCAGCCCTGGGGGGTGTAGATGAGCTTCTTGTTGACGAACTCGTCGATGCCGTAGGGGCCGAGCTCGCGGCCCACGCCGGAGCGCTTGGTGCCGCCGAAGGGCAGGTCGGCGGCCGTGCCCTGCGCGCTGTTGATCCACACCATGCCGGTGTCGAGCTGGTCGGCGACCTGCTGGGCCTTCTCGACGTCGTCGCTCCACACCACCCCGCCGAGGCCGAAGGAGGAGGCGTTGGCCAGCTCGATGGCCTCCGCGGCGTCGGCCACGCGGTAGACGACGGCGGCGGGTCCGAAGAGCTCCTCGCCGTAGGCCCGCATGTCGGGGGTGACGTCGGTGAGCACGGTGGCCTCGACGAAGGAGCCCGGGCGGTCGACGCGGTTGCCACCGGTGCGCACGGTGGCACCCTTGGCCTTGGCGTCCTCGAGCTGCTCGACCAGGGTCTGCGCGGCGCCCTCCGAGGACAGCGGACCGAAGCCGGTGCCGTCCTCGAACGGGTCGCCCGGCTGCAGGGCCGACATCCTCTGCGTGAACTGCTCGACGAAGTCGTCGTAGAGGTCGTCGACGACGATCATGCGCTTGGCGGCGTTGCAGGCCTGGCCGGCGTTGCCCATGCGTCCGCGCACGGCGGTCTTGACCGCCGCACCGAGGTCGGAGGCGTCGAGCACGATGAAGGGGTCGGAGCCGCCGAGCTCGAGCACGACCTTCTTCAGGTTGCGGCCCGCGACCTCGGCCACCGCGGCGCCGGCGCGCTCGCTGCCGGTGACCGAGACGCCCACGACGCGGGGGTCGGCGATGATGTCGGCGGCCTGGTCGTTGGTGGCGAAGAGGTTGATGTAGGCGTCGGCCGGCAGGCCGGCGTCGTGGAAGATCTGCTCGATGGCCAGCGCCGACTCCGGGCACTGGGGGGCGTGCTTGAGCAGGATGGTGTTGCCGATCATCAGGTTGGGCGCGGCGAACCGGGCCACCTGGTAGTACGGGAAGTTCCACGGCATGATCCCCAGCAGAGCTCCCACGGCCTCCTTGCGCACGACCGCGTTGCCGCCCATCGACGGGCTCAGCGGCTCGTCGGCCAGCAGGCCCGGGCCCTCGTCGGCGTAGTAGCGGAAGATCGAGGCGACCAGCTGCAGCTCGCCCTTGCCCTCGCGCAGCGGCTTGCCCATCTCGCGGGCGATGATCGCGGCGAGGTCGTCGATGCGCTCGTCGAAGAGGTCGGCCACCTTGTGCAGCACCGCGGTGCGCTCGGACTTGTCGGTGGTGCGCCACTGGCCGTACGCCGCGTGCGAGCGCGCCAGCGCGTCCTGCACCTCGGCATCGGTCGCCGTCGGGTACTCCTTCTCGACCTCGCCCGTCGACGGGTTGACCACCTGGTAGTCGCTCATCTCGCGTCCTCTCCGTGCCGCCGGCGATCACGCCGCACCCTCGTTGGTGCCGCGCTCACCGGCCTTCTCGACGGTAGTCCGCGCGGAGCACGGCGCAAGGGCCCGTCGGGGTGGTCGCAGCCACGACCCCGGGCCCGCCGGCGCGCCGCGTCGCCGGCCCCTCTCAGTCGCTGGGACGGGAGCGCTGCGTCGGCTGCACCGCGTCGGCACCGCCCCGGGCCGCACCCGCCCCGGCACCGTCGGGCCCGCCGCCGGACCGACCGCCCGTCGTCCCGGTGCGGCTGCGGTCCGGGGCCGACGGCTCGTCGGCGTCGCCTGCAGACGAGAGGTAGACCCCGCCCAGGGCCCCGACGACCAGGGTCGCCGCCAGGGCGGCCAGCGAACGGCGGGGACCCGACGGGCCGGGGCGCGGCGGCGCCGTCGTCCTGCCCGGGCCGGGAGTCCGGGCGGGCGGCTGCTTGCGGCGCACGGCCGACCCCCCGGCTCCGAGCGACACGGGCCCACGTGAGACAGACTCGGTCGACACGGGCGCGTGCGACGCGGGCCCGGTCGCTCGTGGCATGGCGCGCAACGCGTCCCAGATCTGGCGGAGCTGCTCGCGCTCGAGCACGGTCGGTCGTGAGAGGAGCATCTCGGTGAGCGTCGAGGTCGAGCAGACCATGACGTCGCGGGCCCAGCCCTCGACCCGCTCCTCGCGGACGAAGCACAGCACCGGCACGGCCAGCTGCGAGCTGACGTGCGGTGTGGCCAGACTGACGGCGATGGCCGCCTCGGCGGCAGCGGCGACCTCCCGCTCGCGCTTCCACCCGCCCTGCCGCAGGACGTCGTCACGCACCTCGACCACCCCCGACCAGTTCTTGGTGTCGATGACGAAGACCCCGCCCGGGCCGAGGACCACGTGGTCGACGTTGGCGAGCTTGCGACCCGGCCACCGGATGTCGTGGAACGCCGTCCACTCCGCCGGGAGCGTCGCGAGCACGTCGGCGGTGGCGCGCTCACCGGCGGCGCCGCGCTCCCACCTCTCCGCGGCGCGCTCGAGTCGGGCGATCTTCTCCCGGTGGCGGCGGGCCACGGCCTCGGCCGACTCCCCGGCGGACGGGTCGGTCATGGTGCTCCCTCGTGGCCTGCGCGGCCGTCGACGTCAAGGTAAAGACGTCATCGGCAGCCGCTCAGCAGGGTTGAGGAACCGCAGGCGCCGCATCGGCGGGGCGTCACCTCGGGCCGCCTCAGGCCCAGCGCGCCTCCTCCCCCGGGTCGAACAGCTCGAGCCCGGGCTCGTCGTCGGGCAGCAACGAGAGCTGGCGCTCGCGCCTCCGGGCCACCACGGGACGCGGCGGGGCGGGCTCCCGCTCGCGGGACTGACGCCACACCACCAGGCGCAGCGCAGCGCGCAGGCCGGCGAGCAGCTCCTCGACGTCCACGCCGGTCACGTCGAGGTGGCCGGCACGCACACCCACGAGGTGGGCCACGATGAGGCGCCGGTCGTGGTCGAACAGCTCGGCCACCAGCTCCGGGGCGAGCCGGGCGTCGGCCATGAGCTCGACCACGGCGGCCAGGGGCGTGGCCTCCGCGAGGTCGACGGCTCCGGGCCCGAGGCGGGCCAGGCGCTCGAAGGCCGCCGTGCGGGCCGCCGGCGCCGGCTCCGTCGGCGGCTGGAGGTAGCGCCGGCCACCGAGCCGCGCCACCGTGTCGCGCGCGGCCTCGTCGATCTCCTGCATGATCCGCGACAGCACGACCCGCAGCTGCATGGGCGCGAAGGGCAGGGCGTGCAGGTCGTGGCCGAACTCGATCTCGCCCTCCACCGCCCGCAGCTGGAGGAACGGCATGCGCGCCGCGAGCAGGGCGACCTCGCGCAGCGCTGCAGCGTGGTCGGGCAGGTCGACGGCCAGCCACCCGAAGAGGCGCACCACCGGCACGTCGTCGAGGACCCGCACGAACACCGTCGACAGGCCGACCCGGACCGGCACGTCGCCGTCCTCGTCGCGCTCGAGCTCCTCGCCCTCCGACAGCTCCAGGAGCACCTCGTCGACCATCTCCTGCAGGTGCTCGACACCCTCGGGCATCGTGGCCAGCGGCGCCGGGGACGTCCGTGTCGGCTCCTGCCCGCCCTCCGACCGGAGGCCCCGGAGGTCGAGATCGGTCGCGAGGAACGCCGGGTCAGGACAACCGAGGACCTCCGTGAGCGCGAGCACGGCCAGCGCCGCCAGCTCGTCGGCCCTCGCTCGCGGGCGGTCGAGGACCCCCAGGACCGCGGCGTCGGGCTCCTCGCCCGGCTCCGCGGCGGGGTCGAGCCACCCGAGGTCGAGCAGACCCCGGCGGAGGGCCGCGTCGGCGCCTGCACCCGCCACCACCTCCGCCCGCACCATGCCCGCACCCCACCCGGTCAGCCTGACGCCCGGCCTCTGGCCCGTGTCCGTGTCCACGACCTCGACCCCGAGGGACACCACCTCGCCGTCCCCGAGCTCGGCCAGCCGGTCGCCCAGTCGCCGGCGGAGCTCCCGCCACGATCCCGTCAGCTGCGTCACCGCACGCCCCGTCCCCGTCGCGCCGCGACCCGGTGCCGCTGCGATGCCCGTCACGCTAGGGGCGACCACCGACAGTCGGGGCCTGCTCGGTCCGGCGGCGTGGCAGGCTCTGGCACGGCCGCCTCCGTGTGACGTGGCCGCGGCCACCGACCCGGGGGTCGACCCCGACCCGAGGAGACCCCCATGGCCCTGGAGCACGGTGAGCGACCACTCGAGGAGGGCATCCGCACCGACCTGCGCGAGGCGCTGGACTACGGCACCTACCTCGACCTCGACCGGCTGCTCTCCGCGCAGCACCCGGTCAGCGACCCGGTCCACCCCGACGAGCTGCTCTTCATCGTCCAGCACCAGACCACCGAGCTGTGGTTCAAGCTCGTCCTCCACGAGCTGCGCGGCGTGCGCGGCTACCTCGAGGCCGACGACGTCGACCGGGCCCGCAAGGCGCTGGCCCGGGTCAAGCACATCTTCCGCACCCTCACCGAGCAGTGGTCGGTGCTGGCCACGCTCACCCCCAGCGAGTACGGCGGGTTCCGCGACGCCCTCGGCCCCTCGTCGGGCTTCCAGTCTCACCAGTACCGCGGGGTGGAGTTCATCCTCGGCAACAAGAACGCCCGCATGCTCGGTGTCTTCGACGCCAAGCCGGCCGTGCGCGCCGAGCTGCAGGACCTGCTCGACACCCCCACCGTCTACGACGCCCTCCTGGCCTTCCTGGCCCGTCACGGCCACGACGTGCCCGCCGACGTCCTGGGCCGCGACGTCCGTGAGGCCTGGGTCGAGCGGCCCGACCTCGTGCCGGTGCTCGCCGCCCTCTACGACGACCCACGCACCCACTGGGAGGGCTACGCGATCTGCGAGGACCTCGTCGACCTCGAGGACGCCTTCCAGCTCTGGCGCTTCCGCCACCTGCGCACCGTGCAGCGCACCATCGGCTTCAAGACCGGCACCGGCGGCAGCTCCGGCGTCGGCTTCCTCCAGCGCGCGCTGGAGCTCACGTTCTTCCCCGAGCTGTACTCCGTGCGCACTGGCATCGGCGGCGGCCCGTCGTGACGTCGCCGCGGCCGCTCCTCGCTGCGGTGTGGGTGGTCACCGGCAGCCTCGGTGGCTACCTGATGATCGACTGGGGTCCCACGTGTGACACCGCCTGGGCCGGCACCTACGCGCCGCTCACCGGGTGGGCAGCGCGCGTGTGCGACGGAGCGTTCCCCTTCACGCCCACCGTGCTCGCCTTCACCACCACCGGCTTCCTGGCCCTCGCCCTGATCGTCCAGCGGCCGGCCGGGAGCCGCGGCACCACGGCCCTCGGCCTCATGGTGGCGGCCCTGCCGCTCGTGACCACCCTGTCCCTGTGGGGGCTCGCCCAGGTCCCGTGACGGTCGGGATTGCTGGGGACGGCTCGGTCGCTGCCTGGACTGCGCGAGCCCATCGTCACCGCACAGCAGCTGGGCCTCGTCTGGTCCGCAACGGCCACCGGCCCGGTCCCTGTGTGCTGGAGGGATCGAGCCGGTGGCGATGCTGGAGGCGTCACGAGGTCTTGGGCGAAGGGCCCCTGTCCCCCCGCATTTCGATCCCCTCGCATGCACCTAGTATCCCCGGTCTCGGGCGGATCGCAGCCCAGACCTGCCGGCCCGACAGCGAGTGGGAGTGATCCCCCGGAAGCAACAGCGAACGGAGCATGGGTGCAACCCTCGAGGAAACCTCGGCCAGTCCTGCACCGGACAGGAGAGTTGATGTCCCCGGCCGGGCGAGCCGTCAGCCTGGCGGTTCCCAACGACCGCGGGCAGGGGACGACCGCGTGGGGACAGGGGTAGACCCCCGGTAGACGCAGCCGCTCAGGTTCGGGCGTGCCGCTCGGCGGCCTCGACTGCGTTTCGGAACAGCATGGCGATCGTTGTCGGGCCGACTCCGCCGACCCGCGGCGTGATAGCACCGGCAACGGCCTCGCAGGACTCGTCGACATCGGGCAGTAGACGTCGCCCTTTATAGCGCACGCCCGCGCCGACGACCGTGACGCCGGGGGTCAGGTGTTCGGGCCGGATCATGCCGGGAACGCCCGCGGCGGCGACGACGATGCTGGCGCGGCGGGTGTACTCGGCCCAGTCGGGTACACCGGTGTGCACGACGGTGACTGCGGCGTTCGCGGCGTCCCGCTTCTGGGAGAGCAACAGCGCCAACGGACGACCGATGGTGGCACCGCGTCCGACGATGCAGACGTCTTGGCCAGCGACAGGGATCTCGTAGTGGGCCAGCAGCGCCTCGATACCAGCCGGTGTGCAGGCGACGGGCGCGGGCAGCCCCAGGGCGAGACGTCCGACGTTGACTGGCTGCATCCCGTCGACGTCCTTGTCGGGGTCGACCGTCGCGAGCGCCGCGTCGTAGTCGATGTGCCGGGGCGCAGGGTGCTGGAAGAGCATGGCGTCCACCGCCGTGTCGGCATTGAACTCCGAGATCACCGCGAGCACGTCGGCCTGGGTCGCGCTGCTCGGTAGGTGCACATGTGGAGAGGTGAAGCCCAGCTCGGCGGCCTTCTCCTGCTTCATCCGAATGTACCCAGCGCTAGCTGGGTCGTCACCGACGAGCAACGTGGCCAGGCCGGGGACGTGGCCAGCAGCGACCAGTACCGCGGCGCGGGCACGGACGTCGGCGAGCACGGCGTCGGCGACGGGGGCTCCGGGCATCATGAGTGCTGACACAGGTCCTCATGATGCCTGGTGGCCCCCCGGCGGCAGTCGTTGGCTCGTGGTGACGCCCGCTCATCAGAATGTCCGGGCGTTCCCACGTTCCGGGAACGCGGTGAACGCGGTTCCAGATCTCACTAGCGGGGAAGTCGTGTGCGGCCGCGTTCCCGCAGGTCACCGCGTTTCGGCGCTTCGCCGCAGCGAACTAGCCGAAACCGGCGGGCAATCGTGACAGGTCGATGAGCCGGGACGTGGTCCCTTTTGCGCCGGTCCAGGGGACGCTCGCCGAGAGCCCGCTCGGCGATGTCGAGGTCTAGGGCCGCGAGCGGTTGCCGGACCTTGACCTCGTGTGCCACGGGATCTCCCCCCGCGACGAACGGTGACCCTGATGAGGAGTCGAACTCGTCAAGATCACCGTAGTTGCGGGGGATCACATCCGGACTACCCAGATGCGGCGTGCCGCCTGTCGAAGTCGGATCAGGGCTGGAGGCGCCAAAGTCTCCGAGGCAGCAGTCGACGCCATCCGAAGCGATACATGATGGCACGTTCCAGCTTGGCGACGTGCGGCCACTGGTCCCCCGGTCCCCAGCCGTTGAGGTTCATCCCGGAGGCGGCTGTGATGGGCGGCTGGTTCCACGCGTCCCCCGTCGCCTGCTTCACCGTTGCGTCGACGGCGGCGAGCGCCTGCTCGAACATGTCCCCGAGGTCCCCGTGCTCGGAGGCCACCCAGGTCCGGCACGCAGCCAACTGCTCCTGCAGGTCATGGCCCCGCTCCACCAGCGCGGCGAGCACGGCAGGGTCATCGGAGACCCGGCGCCGGACCCGGTACGGGTACTCCCCACGCGAGATGAGCGACCGGACTGCGTTCGCGTACCCCTCGCGACGAGCGGTCGCGGCGGCCCGCAGATTCCCGAGCACGCTGGTGATGAGCCCAGCAAGGACGGATGAGCCGAGCAAGGTGATGACGACGAGGAGCCACACGCTCGTCGAGGGGTCTTCACTCCCGGGCGCTGCGGGTGCCCCGCCGGCCTCAGCCACGTGGGTGACGACCTCGGCGGCCAACAGGTGAATGGTCAGGACGCCCATCGTCGCTCCTCCTCGCGCATGAAGGCGCTCCGGATGGGGTGCGCGCCGTTGACAGGCTCAGCGTGCGGGGCGTCCTCGACCGGCCACTGACCCTCGCGGCGGTAGTACTCCTCGAAGAGCAGGTGGCGATGCACACGGGTGACGTACTGCTCCAGGCCGTCGTCCCACTCCCATCGCAGCGCCCGGGGGTCCTTCGGGTACCACAGGCACAGGTCGCCGGCGAGCTTCCCGAACCGGGGCCCGAGCGGGGACGGGTTGCGGTGGTGCCAGGTGCGGTCCGGCCCGAGTGGGAACGCGTAGATGGCGCCGTCAGGTCGGACGCTTACCCGGCCGCGCTCGACGCCGTAGCCGGCCACTCCCAGCTCGGGCAGGGGCGCGAACGTGAGGTCGATGACCAGGCCGCCGTACCGAGGCTCACGAAGGTCGTCGACGGTCACGCCGAACACCTCGTCCTGGAGAACCCGGCGCACGCGCGCCGGGTCGTCCAGGACGTCGCTCAGCGCGAGGGCCACGTGCCCGGCAGGCCGAAGACCGAGCCCTGGCCACCGTCCGGTCCGCGGGTCCAGGAGCGGCCCGGGGCCGCGGCCTGCTGCGCGACCGTCGTGGTGCTCGGACGTCCCGCACTCGACACGCTGCCGGCCGCGAAGGCGGTCATCACGTCGAGGACGGGGCGGATCGGCGCGTCGGGGAACGCGTCCCCGAACAGGGAGTGCCACACGCTGATGGCGCCGTCCATGTCGCCGGCACGCTCGAGCCGGAGCGCCTCGGACGCCTTGCGGGAGGCCTCGGCGTACACCCGGGCAGCGGTCTCCCGCTCCTCGTCGGTCCACTTGATGGTGACGTCGTCCTCTCCGGCCGGCTCAAGAACCGGACCCTTGACGCCGTCCTTGGCGTACGCCAGGACGGCAGCCACCGCGTCCTTGTCGAGCATCTTGCGGCCGACGACTGCGTACGCGAGCGACTCCACGACGATGCCGGAGACGAAGTCGAGCTCCTCGTGGTGCTTCGTGAACGCCTTGACCTCGCGGACCTGGTGGACGAACCGGCCGTCCGTGGCCTGGTTCCGGTCAGAGACACGCTTCAGCTGGATGCGCGTGTTGCTCTGCTCCCAGGTCCCCTCGAAGCGGTCACCGATGAGGACGTAGTCGTTGTCGGTGTCGAAGGCCGGCACGAGGTCGATGGTGAAGTCGACGTCGCTGAGCGTCAGCCGCAGCGCCTTGCCGGACGGCTCGTCACCCACGTCGAACTGGACGTCGGGCCACCGGTCCACGATGGGCGCCTTGAACGACTCCATGGCCCTGCCCGGGCCGTCGGGGCCGCGCAGCTGCTCCCACAGGTAGGGGGGCAGCAGGCACACGATGTCGACGTCCTTTAGCGGCTTCAGCATCGTCTTGCGGGCGAACGACCCCTGCAGGAAGCTGCCCGCGATGAGCCCGGCCTTGGTGAGGTCGTCGCGGATGGTGTTGTGCAGCGTCTGCGCCTTCTGGCGCACGAACGGGTCGAGGTTGAGGTTCTCGTCGAGCTTGATGAACGAGTTGTCCACGGTCCGCTTCATGCGGGCCTCCTAGAGGTTGAAGAGAGTGGTCGTGCCGGACGGCACGGCCGTGGTGGCGGCCCTCCCCGTAGGGAGGGCCGCCGAGAGTCACTTCCGCTTCGGCGTCTGCGACAACGCGCTGGCGGCAGCCGACTTCGCGGCCTTGCCCGCCTTCGGGTTGCTCAGCACCTTGCTGGCAGCCGACGCAGCCTTCGCGCTCGTCTGCCTCGTGTTCCTCTTGGTCATCTCTCTCTTCACCCCCGCCCCTGATGCCGTATGGACAAGCCGGCACCGGGGGTGGTCACATACGGGTGAACGCCCCGCACTCGGCCACTCGGTCGGTGCCCCCGAGGCCCGGTCTGCCAGGACCGGGCCTCGAGTTCTTGTGTGGGCCTCGATGGCCCGCGTGCAGTTGATCACCTCGCACCGACGCTGAACCGTCGGCGAGAGCTTCGTGGGCCAGCGCGATGCGACGACGCAGGCCGCGGCACGAGAGCGGATAGCGCTCGACAGGTGCCAGACGTGGGGCCGGCCCGGCTCCCCACACTGCGGGAGGCCGGGCCGGTCAAGGTTGGGGATGAGTCGGATCGGATCAGCGCCGTCGTTCGAGGCAGCATCCAGCGCCGAGGCGTCGCCCTGGTTCGTGTGCTGGGTCTGGCTGATCACGATGTTCCTCTTCCACCTGGGGTCGTTGACGGAGGTTCGCGGGCCAGTCGGCGACTGGCCCAACCAAGTTCGACCCCGGGGATGCGGTGTCCCACTGTCGGGGAGCTAGCCCCCCAAGGGGGACACCGCATCTTGGTTAGTTCAAGGCAGTTCTCACTTCCTGTTCGAGCAGATCCGGCCCCCGCAGGGGACACGGAACCCTCGGTTGATTTCAGCTGCAGCCGGAGGTGCTGCCGCAGCCCTCGCAGACGTAGCAGGAGCCTGCGGGGCGCATCTTGGTGCCGCAGGTGAAGCACAGCGGGGAGTCGATCGCGGTGCCGGTGATCTTCTCCATCAGCTCGGCGGAGGTGTGGGCCTCCTTGGCCGGCTGGGCCGGGACCTCGCGCTGCGAGGCGCCCTCGGTGTCGTGGGTGACGACACCCTCGACGGTCTCGGGCTCGGCGACCGGCGCCGAGGCGACCGGCTCGTCGATGAGCTCCGCGGCGCCGCCGGTCTCGACGACGGGCTCGTAGGAGCCGGTCTCGAGGTAGCGCTGACGCTCGTCGGCGGAGTAGATCCCCATGGCCTGGCGCTGCTCGAAGGGCAGGTAGTCCAGGGCCAGGCGGCGGAAGATGTAGTCCATGATCGACTGGCTCATCCGCACGTCGGGGTCGTCGGTGAGGCCGGCGGGCTCGAAGCGCAGGTTGGTGAACTTCGAGACGTAGGTCTCCAGCGGCACGCCGTACTGCAGGCCGATGCTGACCGCGATCGAGAACGCGTCCATGACGCCGGCCAGGGTCGAGCCCTGCTTGCCGAGCTTGAGGAAGATCTCGCCGAGCTCGCCGTCGGCGTGCGCACCCGAGGTCATGTAGCCCTCGGCGCCACCCACGGTGAAGGAGGTGGTGCGCGAGACGCGCGACTTGGGCAGGCGCTTGCGGGTCGGGGCGTAGACGACCTTCTCGACGACCTTGGTCTCGACCGGGGCGGCGTCGGCGCTCTTGTTGGAGTCGGTGCCCTTGTTGTCGCCCTTGCCGCTCGACATGGGCTGGCCGACCTTGCAGTTGTCGCGGTAGACCGCGGTGGCCTTGAGGCCGAGCTTCCAGGACTGGAAGTAGACGTCCTCGATCTCCTCGACCGTGGCGGTCTCGGGGAGGTTGACGGTCTTGGAGATCGCACCGGAGAGGAACGGCTGGCAGGCCGCCATCATCCGCACGTGGCCCATCGGGGCCAGGGCGCGGGCGCCCATGGCGGTGTCGAAGACCTCGTAGTGCTCCTGGCGCAGACCCGGGGCGTCGATGACGTGGCCCTCGGCGGCGATGTGGTCGACGATCGCCTCGACCTGCTCGGGCTGGTAGCCCATCTTGCGCAGGGCGCGCGGGATGGTCTGGTTGACGATCTGCATGGAGCCGCCACCGACGAGCTTCTTGAACTTCACCAGCGAGAAGTCGGGCTCGATGCCGGTGGTGTCGCAGTCCATCATGAAGCCGATGGTGCCGGTGGGCGCGAGCACCGAGGCCTGCGCGTTGCGGAAGCCGTGCTTCGCGCCGAGCTCCTGCACCTGGGCCCACGCGGCCGTGGCCAGCTTGTGGACCTGCTCGTCGGCGATGTGGACCGGGCGCACCGTGTCGTTGGCGGCCTGGTGCTTGCGCATGACGCGCTTGTGGGCGTCGGCGTTGCGGGCGTAGCCGGTGTAGGGGCCCACGACGCCGGCGATCTCGGCCGAGCGCTTGTAGGAGGTGCCGGTCATCAGCGAGGTGATGGTGGCGGCCATGGCGCGGCCGCCGTCGGAGTCGTAGCCCAGGCCCATGGCCATGAGCAGCGCGCCGAGGTTGGCGTAGCCGATGCCGAGCTGGCGGTAGTCGCGGGTGGTCTGGCCGATCGACTCGGTCGGGAAGTCGGCGAAGCAGATGGAGATGTCCATCGCGGTGATGATGAACTCCACGGCCTTCGCGAACAGCGCGCCGTCGAAGGTGTCGTCGTCCTTGAGGAACTTCAGCAGGTTGAGGCTGGCGAGGTTGCACGAGGAGTTGTCGAGCGACATGTACTCCGAGCAGGGGTTGGACGCGGTGATGCGGCCGGTCTCGGGGTTGGTGTGCCAGTCGTTGATGGTGTCGTCGTACTGCATGCCCGGGTCGGCGCACTCCCACGCGGCGGTGGCGATCTTGCGCCACAGGTCGCGGGCGTCGACGGTCTCGATGACCGAGCCGTCCTTGCGCGAGCGCAGGCCGAAGTCGGTGCCGTTCTCGACCGCGCGCATGAACTCGTCGGAGACGCGCACGGAGTTGTTGGCGTTCTGGTACTGCACCGAGGTGATGTCGTCGCCGCCGAGGTCCATGTCGAAGCCGGCGTCGCGCAGGGCGCGGATCTTGTCCTCCTCGCGCGCCTTGGTCGCCACGAACTCCTCGATGTCGGGGTGGTCGACGTCGAGCACGACCATCTTCGCCGCGCGGCGCGTGGCACCGCCGGACTTGATGGTGCCGGCGGAGGCGTCGGCGCCGCGCATGAAGGAGACGGGGCCCGAGGCGGTGCCGCCGGAGGAGAGCAGCTCCTTGGAGGAGCGGATGCGGGAGAGGTTGAGGCCGGCGCCGGAGCCGCCCTTGAAGATGAAGCCCTCCTCCTTGTACCAGTTCAGGATCGAGTCCATGGAGTCGTCGACCGAGAGGATGAAGCAGGCCGAGACCTGCTGCGGGGAGGGCGTGCCGACGTTGAACCACACCGGGGAGTTGAACGAGAAGTACTGGTGCACCAGCAGCCAGGTCAGCTCGTGCTCGAAGACCTCGGCGTCGGCCGGGGACGCGAAGTAGCCGTTGTCCTCGCCGCCCTTGCGGTAGGTCTTCACGACCCGGTCGACGAGCTCGCGCAGGCTCTGCTCGCGGGTGTCGGAGCCGACGGCGCCGCGGAAGTACTTGGTGGTGACGATCGTGGAGGCGTTGACCGACCAGAAGTCGGGGAACTCCACGTTCTTCTGCTCGAAGACGGTGGCGCCTGTCTTCCAGTTGGTCTGGACGACGTCGCGGCGCTCCCAGGTGATCTCGTCGTAGGGGTGCACGCCGGCGGTGCTGAACGTGCGCTCGAAGGTCAGGCCCTTGCCCGCCGCCGAGGCGCCGGTCTGGGCCCCGCTCATCGTCTCCGTCATGTGCTGCTCTCCCTGTGTCGCGTGCTTGCTGGTCGTTGTGGTGCGTGGTCGGGCTCGTGTCGATGGTCGCGCTGACCACCGACACTCGGCGGGCGGACCGGCGTGGGGGTCGGTCCGGTGGGGAGGAGGTGGTGCGCCCGGCAGGCAGCTTCCCCACTGCCTGCCGGGCGGTCTGGGTCAGCCCGTGGTGGGCTGGGGGTCGCGCCCCTCGACCAGCTCGGTGAGCTGCTCGGCGCGGTGGGTGCGCAGCTGGGCGATCTCGGCCTCGAAGTCCTCGGCGGACTCGAAGGCCTTGTAGACGCTGGCGAAGCGGAGGTAGGCCACCTCGTCGAGCTCGCGCAGCGGCGCGAGGATGGCCAGCCCCACCTCGTGGGCGGGGACCTCGGCCTGGCCGAGGCCGCGCAGGGCGTCCTCGACGGCCTGGCCGAGGCAGGCCAGGTCGTCCTCGGTGACCGGCCGGCCCTTGCAGGCCTTGCGGGCACCGGCGACGGCCTTCTCGCGGTGGAACGGCTCGGTCGCGCCGGAGCGCTTCACCACGGCGAGCGGCATGAGCTCGACGGTGGTGAACCGCTCCTTGCACGCCAGGCACTGCCGACGCCGGCGCACCGAGCCGCCGTCGTCGCCGACCCGCGAGTCGAGGACCTTGGTGTCGGCGTGGTGGCAGAACGGGCAGTGCACGACAGGTCTCCTCTCGGACGGGTCGAACGGACGGTGCGGGACGGCTGCGGGAGCGTGGCGGCGCGCCTGTGACACCCTCGTCGGATGGCCAGGAGCTGTGGATAAAACGCCCGGTCATGTGGAGAACACCGGGCCTGTTGTGAACCATCCACCCTGGCGCTGTGCACTAGATGTGGATAACTACATCCGTGTAAGTACTAGATGTAGGGGAACCGTACGCCCGTCGCGCACACCGCGCAACCTGTTCGGCGTGTCCCGCCGGGTCGCGTCGGGGGCTCCGCCAAACCCGCAGGTCAGCGGGGTGCGACGGTGACCGCACGGTGGCCGTACCGACCGCGGTCCGGGCGTGTCGCGGCTCCACGGGGCTCGATCGGGCTCCCCGTCCTGCCGCATGGGGTGAGCCGGTCGGCGCCCCGCTCGGCCTAGCGTCCGTGCCATGAGCGAGACGATGCGAGCCATGGTGGTCAAGGCCAAGAGCCAGGAGTTCACCCTCGAGGAGCGCCCGGTGCCGACCCCGGGACCCGGCGAGGCCGTGGTGAAGGTCGCCGCCTGCGGCGTCTGCCACAGCGACATGTTCGCCCGCGAGGGCGTCTACCCCGGCGTCAGCTTCCCCGTGGTGCCCGGCCACGAGGTCGCCGGCTCCGTGCACAGCCTGGGCGAGGGCGTGCAGGGCTGGCGCGAGGGCCAGCGCGTCGGCGTCGGCTGGTACGGCGGAGCCTGCGGCTGGTGCCGCCCCTGCCGGATGGGCGCGCTGATCGCCTGCGAGAACACCCAGATCCCCGGCGTCCAGCGCGACGGCGGCTACGCCGACTACGTGCTGGTGCCCGCCGCGGCCATGGCCGCCATGCCCGAGGAGCTCGCCCCCGAGCTCGCCGCCCCCCTGATGTGCGCAGGCGTCACGACCTACAACGGCCTGCGCCGCACGGGCGCGCGCCCCGGCGACCTGGTCGCCGTGCTCGGCGTCGGCGGCCTGGGCCACCTCGGCGTGCAGTACGCCGCCAAGATGGGCTTCCGCGTCGCCGCCATCGCCCGCGGCACCGAGAAGGCCGACCTCGCCCTGGGCCTGGGCGCGCACACCTACATCGACTCCACTGCCACCGACCCCGGCGAGGAGCTGGCCAAGCTCGGCGGCGCCCGCGTCGTGCTCTCCACCGTCACCAACGGCGACGCCGTCGCCTCGACCATCCCCGGCCTGGGCGTCGACGGCGAGCTGGTCGTGGTCGGTGCGGCCGAGCAGCCGATCCCCGTGCCGGCCGCCGCCCTCATCCCGATCAACGGCTCCGTGGCCGGTCACGCCTCGGGTACTGCGGCCGACAGCGAGGACACCCTGAACTTCAGCGCCCTCACCGGCGTCGAGGCGCAGATCGAGACCATGCCGCTGGAGCAGGCGAACGAGGCCTACGCCCGGATGATGGCCGGCGACGCCCGCTTCCGGATGGTGCTCACCGTCGGCTGACGACTCAGGCGCGACCGGCCAGCTGGGCCAGCTCGCGCCACCACGCGACGCGCGTGGGCCGACCGTCGTAGTCACGACGATGGTTGGCCCCGCTCGTCCCGGGCAGCACGAAGACCTGCGCGGTCCCGACGTACCAGTCGTGGGCGCCGAGACGGGGGTGCGCGCGTCGACCCAGCGCACGCGCGGCCTCGTGGGCGACACCCTTGCTGGTGAAGGCCAGCCAGTCGGGCCGCCAGCGCTCCACCTTGGCGACGAGCTCGTCGACCTCGACCCACCGCGGGTCCCAGTGGCCGACCAGGTCGGTCAGGCCGAGACCGAGGGTGGCCACTTCACGGTCCTCCTCCGGGCGCAACCGACGCGGCGAGAGACCGGACAGGTGCATCGACTCCCAGAAGGAGTTGCCGGGCGAGTCGTAGTAGTGCTCCCGGGTGCGGGTCGAGTCGGCGCCGGCCAGGCCGCAGAACACGATCGCCGGCTCCGTGGCCACGATGTCGGGGAGGACCTCCATGCCCCCACCGTGCCAGCCACCGGGTCAGGGCACCGGGTCAGGGCTTCGGGTCGACGGGCGCGACGCGATGGTGGTGTCGCGCTGCGAAGTCCCTGCCGATCGGACAGAATGAGCCCGTGGCGACAGCGGGCAAGCGAGCGGGCTCGCGCAAGGGCACCCGGGCGCCCCGCCAGCTGCGCCCGCGCCTGCTGGCGCTGGCCCTGGCCGTGACGGCGGCCGTCGTGGCCTGGGGCTACCTCGTCTACGCCGCGATCGACTTCGGCACCGCCGCCCGCGACGGCGACTCCGGCTCGTGGGCGTTCCTCGCCCTGGCCTCGGTCGGAGCGGTGGCGTGCCTCTTCGTGGGCCTCCTGCTGGTGGCACGCCTGCTCCGCGAGCTCGGCATCACCACCGCACCGACCGGTGCCGCCCCGGACGGCAGCGGCGGCGAGGACCTCGAGCCGGCCGCGCCCCGCCCGCCCGGCGGGCGCCGCGCCGCGCGCTGACCGGCCGGCAGCACCCCTGGACGGCAGAGGAGGGCGGGCCCGGTGGGGCCCGCCCTCCTGCACTTTCCCCGCTGCTCACCGGCCGGGGTCGAGGCGACCGGTGATGTCGATGGGGGCGCCGACGACGGCGCCCGAGGTCACGCCAGCGGGATGCGCAGACGCTGGCCCGCGGCGACCATGCCGCCGTCGAGGTCGTTGAGCTGCTGGATCTCGGCGATGGTCGAGCGCACGTCACCGTCGTCGGCGACGTCGGCCGCGATGTCCCACAGCGTCTCGCCGGTGCCGACCACGATCACCTCGGTGGGCTGCGCCTGGGAGGTGGCCACCGACCCGGCGGCCAACCACACGCCGACGGCGAGGATGGCCAGGAGCGAGAGCGTGAACACCACGAGTCGCCCACGCCGGGTCAGCCGCACGTGGTGCGTGGCGACACGGGATGCGGCGGGGTGCTGGATCGTGGTGCTCATGGGGACCTCCTGGGGAAGGGGGCGGTCAGCCGTGGGGTGGAGCTCGAGGTGGACGAGGTGATGTCTAGTGGTGACCACCGACAGTCCTGGAGGACCGCCGTCGCGCACCGGCTCGACCACACGTTCGATCGAACATGTGTACGACGTTAGATCACGCGTTCGAACAGCACAAGGGGTCGAGCGAACATCTGTTCGACCGCCGGCCCGACACGGAGGCCCGGACCTGCTGCCCTGGAGCGGCGCGGACGGTCCGACACGCCGTTCGAACAGGTGTTTGAAACCCTCGGGGCCTCCTGGCATGGTGAGCACATCGCCCGACCGGGCGACCAGCGACACCGATCGGTGGCACCGACCAGCGGAGAGGCAGACGATGGCGACCAAGGACACCCGGGGGCGGACCGGGGGCGGTCCCACGCAGGGCCCGACCGGCGGCACGGCGGACGGCACGGTGACCGAGCTGCCCGACGGCGCGCCCAACGCCACCGGCCTCACGCCGCGGCAGCTGCGGGTGCTGGCCACCATCCGCGACGCGATCGAGAAGCGCGGCTACCCGCCGAGCATGCGCGAGATCGGCAACGCGGTCGGCCTCACCAGCACCTCGAGCGTCGCCCATCAGCTCAAGGTGCTCGAGGAGAAGGGCTTCCTCAAGCGCGACCCCAACCGCCCCCGGGCGCTGGAGGTCTTCCTGCCCGAGGTGATGGCCGCACGCCGGTCGATCTCGGCGGCCGAGGAGAGCGGCTACGACGAGACCGGGGTCGGCGACTCCGTGCCGGCCGCCACCTACGTCCCGGTCGTCGGCCGGATCGCGGCCGGCGGCCCGATCCTGGCCGAGGAGCAGGTGCAGGACGTCTTCCCCCTGCCCAAGCAGCTCGTCGGCGAGGGGCAGCTCTTCCTGCTCGAGGTCGTGGGCGACTCGATGATCGACGCGGCGATCTGCAGCGGCGACTACGTCGTCATCCGCAAGGAGCAGACCGCCGACAACGGCACCATCGTCGCCGCCCTCATCGACGGCGAGGCGACCGTGAAGACCCTGCAGCGCAAGAACGGCCAGGTCTGGCTGATGCCGCACAACGAGGCCTACGACCCGATCGACGGCACCCACGCCACGATCCTGGGCGTCGTCACCGCCGTCCTGCGCAGCGTCTAGCCCGAGGCGCACCCACCCGGGACACCCGGCGCCGGCCCGTCCTCCCCCACGGAGGGCGGGCCGGCGTGCGTGTCGGCGACCCGTGAGAGCCTGGACGGACAGCCGGAACCCTCGACCCACTGGAGTGCCCGACGTGCGCCTTCGTCCCCTGTCCGCCCTGCTCCTCGCGGGCGCCCTGTGCGTCCCGGTCCTGCCCGGCACGGCCGTCGCAGCCCCCCAGGTCGACCTCCCCGGGGTGCCCGGGCTCCCGGGGATGCCTGGACTGCCGGGCCCGGACGAGACCGGGACGCCGGACGAGCAGGCCCTCGCGGCCCTCCAGGTGGTCGAGACGCTGGTCGACCCGGCGACCAGCCCCGCGGAGGCCCAGCAGACCCTGGCGCAGGCCGGCGAGGCCGACCTCACGGGTGCGCTGCGCGACCTCGCGCTGAGCATGGACGCCCTCTCCCCCGACGACCGCGCGGAGGCCGCGGCCTACCTCGCCCGGCCGACCGACAGGCGCGGTGACGGCTACCTCGACTACGAGGGCGACGCCGTGCGGCGCATCTGCACCGACGACCTGTGCGTGCACTACGTCGTCGGCGGCGCCTCGGGCAACAACGTGCCGGCCAAGGACGCGAGCGGGGGCGCCGGTGGTGCGGGCAACGGCGTCCCGGACTACGTCGACTTCGCACTCTCGACGCTCCAGGACGTGCACGACACCTACGCCGGCGCGGGCTACCGCACGCCGCTGCCCGACGGCGCCAAGGGCGGCGACGCCCGCACCGACGTCTACCTGGGCGACGTCGGCAGCATGGGCTTCTACGGCTACTGCACCTCCGACGACGACGTGCCCGACGACGCGCGCGACGTGCCCGCCTACTGCGTGCTCGACAACGACTACCGCACCGGGCAGTTCCCCACGAACCTGCCGACCGAGAACCTCCAGGTGACCGCGGCGCACGAGTACTTCCACGCCGTCCAGTACGCCTACGACGCCGGCGAGGACGGCTGGCTCATCGAGGCCACCGCCACCTGGGCCGAGGACGAGCTCTTCGACTCCGTCGACGACAACGTGCAGTACCTCGCCGACAGCCCGCTCTCCCACCCGCGGCAGTCGATGGACCGCGACGAGGACCTCGCGGTCTACGGCGACTGGATCTTCTTCCGCCACCTCACCGAGCGCCACCCCGCCGCGGTCGGCGGACTGCCCGTGCTGGTGCGCACGATCTGGGAGCGCGCCGGCGCCGCCGCCGGCGACCGTGACGAGTACTCCACCCAGGCCGTCGAGCAGGTGCTGCGCCGCCAGCACGACGTGTCCCTGAGCGAGTCCTTCGCCCGCTTCGCCGACGCCAACCTGCGTCCCGGCCGCGCCTACGCCGAGGGCAGGGCGCAGTCCTACCCCAAGACCCCGCTGTGGAAGCGCACGACCCTGACGGGCTCGAAGCGCTCCGTGGGCGCCCAGCGGGTCTACCTCGACCACCTCAGCAGCGCCAGCCAGCGCTTCACCCCGGGCGCCGGCCTCGGGGGCGGCTGGCGGCTGCGGCTGTCCCTCGACCTGCCGTCACCGACGCGCGGCTCTGCGGCGGTCGTCACCGTCGTGCCCACCTCCGGCACCCCCTCCACCCGGGTCCTGCGGCTCGACCGCGCCGGCGACGCCGTCACCCGGGTCGGCTTCTCCTCGGCCCGCACCTCCTACGTCGAGGTCACGCTGGTCAACGGCAGCGCCCGCTACCGCAACTGCAGCAACGGCGGGACGAGCACGTGGCCCTGCGGTGGTCGCCCGGTCGACGACGGGCTCCGCTTCACCCTCACCGGGAGGGCCGTCCCTGCCGGGTGACGGGACCGCGCCCGGCAGGTGAACGATCGGTGCGGGTAGCCGCGAGGCCGTCACGGCGCCGCCACCGCGTCGTTGAACGAGACGTGACCACGAGCGAGACCACCCCGCAGTCCTCCCCCGTGCCTGACTCGACCGGCCCGGCCCCGCGCCGGCGTACGGTCCTGGCCGGGGGCGCGGTCGGCGTCGGCGCCCTCGGCCTGCGCGTCGGCGCCGACCGCGCCACCGCGGCCCCCTCGCGGCCCGCGGCGCGCCGCGCCCGCGTCTTCCGCCACGGGGTCGCCTCCGGCGACCCGCTGCCCGACGCCGTGGTGCTGTGGACCCGGGTCACCCCGACCCCGGGCAGCACCCCCGGCTCGGGCCGGGGCCCCTCCGTCGAGGTGGTCTGGGAGGTCGCCACCGACCCCCGCTTCCGCCGCGTGGTGCGCCGCGGACGTGTGCGCACCGGGCCCAGCCGCGACCACACCGTCAAGGTCGACGCCACCGGCCTGCGCCCGGCGACCGACTACTACTACCGCTTCCGCCTCGACGGCCAGGCCAGTCGCACCGGTCGCACCCGCACCGCTCCCGCGCCCCAGGCCTCCCCCGACCACCTCCGCTTCGGCGTGGTGTCGTGCGCCAACCTCCAGGCCGGCTTCTTCTCCGCCTACCGCGGGCTCGCCGCGCGCGAGGACCTGCACGCGATCGTGCACCTCGGCGACTACCTCTACGAGTACGGCCCCGGTGAGTACGGCATGGGCGCGGACAACGTCGACGTGCGCCGCCACGTGCCCGACCACGAGATGGTCTCGCTGGCCGACTACCGCCAACGCCACGCGCAGTACAAGCAGGACCCCGACCTCCAGGACGCCCACGCCCGCTACGCCTGGATCGTCACCTGGGACGACCACGAGGTCACCAACGACCAGTGGCGGGGCGGGGCGGAGAACCACACCCCCGGCACCGGCGAGGGCGGTGAGGGCGACTACCGGCGCCGGCGGGCCCGCGCCCACCGCGCCTACGACGAGTGGATGCCCGTGCGCCTGGACGGCACGGCCGCGCTGGGCGACGGCGCCCGGCTCTTCCGGCGGCTGCGCTTCGGCACGCTGCTGGAGATCAGCATGCTCGACCTGCGCACCTACCGGGACCAGCAGGTGGCCACGCCGGCGGTCGACCCGGCCGTGAGCGACCCCGACCGCACGATCACGGGCGCGCGCCAGATGGCCTGGCTCAAGGACTCCCTCAGCCGCGACCACCGGCCGCAGTGGAAGGTCATCGGCAACCCGGTGATGATCGCGCCAGTGACCTTCGCCGACCTGCCCGACGCGCTGGTCCAGCCGGTCAACGACGTGACGGGGCTGCTGCCCGGCGACGGTGCGCCCTACAACGTCGACCAGTGGGACGGCTACACCGCCGACCGCCGTGAGGTGCTGACCCACCTCGACGACCACCAGGTGAAGGACACCGTGTTCCTCACCGGCGACATCCACTCCGCCTGGGCCTGCGAGCTGCCGCTCGACACCTCCACCTACCCGGTGGTCGGCGACTCCCTGGGTGTGGAGTTCGTGTGCACCTCGGTGACCTCCAACAACCTCAAGGACATCACCGGCACCCCGCCGGACACCACCTCCACCCTGGTCGAGCAGGTCATCCTGGCCAACAACCGCCACATCAAGTACCTCGACTTCGACGACCACGGCTTCTCGGTCCTCGACGTCACCCCCGCCCGCGCCCAGATGGACTGGTACGTCATCGGGGCCCGCGACGACCGCGACACCGCGATCACCTGGTCGGTCTCCTTCGCCACCGCCGCCGGCACCAGCCGGATCGAGCAGGTCGACGCCCCCGTCGGGGGTGACGCCTGATGTGCACACCCACCCCCCACGCCGACCACCACGACAGCCACGAGGAGCGCCCCTTCGCCCGCGGCCTCGGCGAGCTGCGCACCGGTCGGCGTACGGCGATCACGGCCGGCGCCGCCGGACTGCTCTTCTCCACCCTCGCCGGCACGCAGGTCGCCCGGGCCGCCGGCGGGGCCGACACCCGCAGGCGGGCCTACGTGCTCGTCGTCGACGGCTGCCGGCCCGAGGAGATCGACAGCGGCCTGACCCCGAACCTCCACGCCCTGCGCGGCGGCGGACTGCGCTTCCCGCGCGCCTCCTCGATGCCGGTCATGGAGACCATCCCCAACCACGTGATGATGATGACCGGCCAGCGCCCCGACCGCACCGGCGTGCCGGCCAACGCGATCCTCGACCGCGAGCTCGGCGCGATCCGCAACATGGACCGCGCCAGCGACATCAAGGTGCCGACGGTGATCGAGCGGCTCAACCGCCGCGGCCTGCGCACGGGCATGGTGCTGTCGAAGGAATACCTCTACGGCGTCTTCGGCGAGCGCGCCACCCACCGCTGGGAGCCGATGCCGATCGTCCCGGTGGCCGGCTACGCCCCCGACGTCTTCACCATGCAGGCCACGCTCGCGATGCTGGAGGAGTTCGACCCGCACCTGGTCTTCGTCAACCTCGGCGACATCGACCGCTTCGGCCACTCCGACCTCACCGGCACGACCCTCCAGCTCGCGCGCCGCACCGCACTGGCGGCCACCGACGCCCTGGTCGGTCGGTTCGTCGAGGAGCTCAAGAGCTCGGGCCGCTGGGAGCACTCGATGCTCGTGGTGCTCGCCGACCACTCGATGGACTGGTCGCTGCCCACCCAGGTCGTCTCGCTGCAGGCCCCGCTCGAGGCCGACCCCCTCCTCGCCGGCAACGTCGTCATCGCCGACAACGGCGGCGCCGACCTCGTCTACTGGACCGGCCCGTCGAGCCGGCGCGCCGAGGCCGTACGCCGCATCCGCGCGATCGCGGAGGAGACCGAGGGCGTGCTGAGGGCGTGGGACCGCCGCGCCGAGTGGCTGCGCCTGGGTCCCGAGGCCGGCGACGTCGTGGTCTTCTGCCGGGCGGGGTGGCGCTTCAGCGACCCCGACCCGCTGACCTCCAACCCGATCCCGGGCAACCACGGCCACCCGGCCACCCGGGCCATCCCGTTCTTCCTCGCCGGCGGCCACCCGCGGGTGCCGCGGGGGAAGGCGTCCTCGGCCCACGCCCGCACCCTCGACGTGGCCCCCACCGTGGCGTCGTTCTTCGGGCTGCCGTCGGGCGCGGCGCTCTACGAGGGTCGCGCCCGGATCTGAGCCCTCAGCCGGCGGCGAGGCGCGCGAGGGCCTTGCGGACCACGGCCGGGTCGGTCGTGGTCCACATCGGCGGCAGGCTGGCCTTGAGGAAGCCGCCGTAGCGGGCGGTGGCCAGCCGGGGGTCGAGCACGGCCACGACGCCGCGGTCGCTGGTGGTGCGGATCAGCCGGCCGGCGCCCTGGGCCATGAGCAGGGCGGCGTGGGTGGCGGCGACCTGCATGAAGCCGTTGCCGCCGGCCTTGTCGGCGGCGCGCTGCCGGGCGCTCATCAGCGGGTCGTCGGGCCGCGGGAAGGGGATCCGGTCGATGAGCACGAGCTGGCAGGTCTCGCCGGGCACGTCGAGGCCCTGCCACAGCGTGAGCGTGCCGAAGAGGCAGGTGTGGGGGTCGGAGACGAACTGCTTGGCCAGCTCGGGCAGCTGGGCGTCGCCCTGCGCCAGCGTGGTCAGGTGCGGCAGCCGCTCGCGCACCGCCTCGGCCGCGGCCTCGGCGGCCCGGCGGCTGGAGAAGAGCCCGAGGGTGCGGCCGTCGGCGGCGTCGACGAGGTCGACGATCTCGTCGAGCTGGGCCTGCGCGAGACCGTCGCGCCCCGGGGGCGGCAGGTGGCGGGCGACGTAGAGGATCGCCTGCTGGCCGTAGTCGAAGGGGCTGCCGACGTCGATGCCGCGCCAGGGCAGCGCTCCCGAGCCGGTGACGTCGCTGCCGACGTCGACGCGCTCGGAGGGCTTGAGGCCCACGCCGGTCGCGACGTTGTTGAAGTCGCCGCCGAGCATGAGGGTGGCGCTGGTGAAGACCACCGTCTTCTCCGAGAGCAGCTTGTCACGCATCGGGCCCCACACCTGCAGCGGCGCGACGTGGAGCCGCGGAGGGATGCGGGAGGCGCCGGCCTGGCCGCCCTCATTGAGCCAGAGCACGTCGTGCTCGGAGAGACCCGCCATCCGCTCGGCGGTGGTGAAGACCTCCTGCACCGAGCCACGGGCCTGCGCGCGCCCGGCGTCGCCGCCCTCGCCGGCCTCCTTCTGCTCGCGGGGGTAGGCCGACAGGCAGGTGCGCGCGGCGTCGCGCACCAGCTCGAGGGCGTCGCCGAGCCGCTGCGGCAGCTGCTCGAAGCGCCCCGGGGTGGAGGCGTCCATGGCGTCGCGCAGCGCGCCGGCGGCGTCGGCGAGGTCGTCGGCCTCGCTGCCGTCGACCCAGCGCTGGGAGCGGCGCGCGGCGCGCTCGACGTCGCCGACGGCCAGCTCGTCGGTGGCGGCCTGGGTGACCCGGGCGGTGAGCTCGTGGGCCTCGTCGATGACCACCGCGTCGTAGTCGGGGATCATCGGCACGCCCTCGATGGCGTCGATGGCCAGCAGCGAGTGGTTGGTGACGATGAGGTGGGAGCGCTGGGCCTTCTCGCGCGCGAGCTCGACGAAGCACTCCTGGCCGAAGGGGCACTTGCTGGCGCCCAGGCAGTCGCGGTGGCCGACGCTGACCTGGCGCCACTCGCGGTCGGTGTGGCGCGGCGCGGCGTCGCGCTCGCCCGACCCGCCCTGCTCGGCCTCCTCCTCGGCCCAGGCCCGCAGCTCGAGCACCTTCTGGCCCATCGAGCCCTCGGGCATCTGCACGAGCGCGCCCTGGTCGTCGGGCACCCCCTCGCGGATGCGGTGGAGGCAGGCGTAGTTGGAGCGGCCCTTAAGCACGGCGTAGGAGGTGTCGACGCCGGGCTGGTCCTTGACCGCCTCGACCAGGCGGGGCAGGTCGCGCTCCACGAGCTGGTGCTGCAGGGCCAGGGTGGCGGTGGCGACGACCACCCGGCCGTCGTGGACCAGGGACGGCACGAGGTAGCCCAGCGACTTGCCGGTGCCGGTGCCGGCCTGGACGAGCAGGTGCTCCTCCGACTCCAGCGCGCGCGAGACGGCCTCGGCCATCTGCACCTGACCCGCCCGCTCCTGCCCGCCGAGCGCGGCCACGGCCGCCGACAGCACCCGGGTGACCGCGCGGGCGTCGCCGGGGCTCGCGGCGGGCGCCGCGGGGGCGGTCTGGCTGGGGGCGGGGGTCTGCGGCACCAGAGAACCCTAACCGCGCTCGCCGACAGCCCGACGGGCCCCGAGCGGCACCGGTGGAGAACCCCCGTCGGGCCGGGGCCGCACCGGCGCCGCACCACCTAGGCTGCCGAGGTGGACACCCTCACCGACACCCTGACGCTGGCCGACGGCCGCACCCTGGAGCACCTCACCGGCGGCGACCCCGACGGCTTCCCGTGGCTCTACCACTCCGGCTCCCCCAGCGCGGCCGTCGCCTACGCCCCCGTCGACGAGGCCGCGCGCCGGGCGGGGCTGCGCCTGATCACCTTCTCCCGGGCCGGCTACGGCGGCTCGAGCCCCCGGCGTCCCGAGCAGGGCCCGCCGCGCATGGCCGACGACGTCGCCGACGCCGTCGAGCTGCTCGAGCACCTCGGCGTCGACGAGCTGGTGACCCTCGGCTGGTCGGGCGGCGGGCCGCGCGCCCTGGCCACCGCGGCGCTGCTGCCCGGGCGCTGCCGGGCCGCGGCCACCCTGGCCGGGGTGGCGCCGCACGACGGCGCGGGGCTCGACTGGTCGGCGGGCATGGCCCCGGAGAACGTCGCGGAGTACACCGCGGCCGCCGCGGGGCCCGAGGCCTACGCCGCCTACCTCGAGCGCGAGTTCCTGCCGGTGCTCCAGGCCTCCCCCGCCGACCTCACCGAGGCCATGGGCGGTCTGCTCACCCCCGTCGACCAGGCGGCCCTCGACGACACCTACGCCGAGTGGCTGGCCGAGACCTTCCGCCGCGCCGGTGCCCAGGGCGTGGTCGGGGTGCGCGACGACGGCCTGGCCTGCGTCGCGCCGTGGGGCTTCGACCTGGCCTCGATCACCGTGCCGGTGGCGGTCTGGCAGGGCCGCGAGGACGCGATGGTCCCCTACTCCCACGGCGCGTGGCTGGCCGAGCACGTGCCCGGGGCGCGGGCGCACCTGTTCGACGACGAGGGCCACCTGTCGCTGGTGGCGCGCCTCGACGAGGTGCTGGCCGACCTCACCGGGCTGGCTGGCCTGCGCTGAGCGCCGCGGCGACGTGGTCGCCGAAGACCCGGTGGCCCTCGGGCGTGAGGTGCAGCCGGTCCGGCAGGTAGGTCAGGTCGAGCCCCGAGGTGGCGACGTACGCCGCTCCGTGGGCGCGGGCCAGCTCGCCCAGCAGCGCGTCGACGCGGGGCACCGCGGCGGCGCGCTCGGGCGCGAGCGGCGGGCCGACCACGACCACGCGGTGGCCCTCGAGACCGGCCAGGAGCCGCTCGAAGCCGGCCGCGATCTCGCCCGAGGGCTGGTCGACGTCGTTGAGGCCGCCCTCGAGCACCACGACGGCGTCGTCGGCGCCGGCGGGGTCGTCGGCGGCGAGGCGGGCCAGCGCCTCGGGGGCGCGGCGGTCGTAGGCGACCCGGGCGCCGCAGGAGGAGGCACCGGGGCTGAAGCCGGAGCCGGAGAAGCCCGCCACGTGCACCTCGCCGGGCAGCCGGGCGGGCCACGACGTGGTGAGGTCGTCGAGGCCGAGACCGGCGGAGTAGGAGTCACCCACGACGAGCACCGGCGCGCCGCTGCCGGAGACGGCCGCGGCGCGGGCGGCCGACTGCGCGGCGAAGGTCTCGCAGCGCGAGGCGCCCTCACCGGTCGCGCCGGCCCCCAGCCACAGCGGCAGCGTCGCCACGACGGCGCCGAGCCCGGCCACGCCGGCGAGCAGGCGCCGACGGCGCGTCTCGAGGATCCCCACGCGACCAGGGTGCGGCACGACCCGGGGGCCGCGCAGCACATCGGGCCCGGTCGTTACCCGATCGTGGCGGTGCCGACGCCCGCGTCGAGGAGGTAGGGCGCGAGCTCGCCGGCCAGCGCCTCGGTCGCGCGGCCGCGCACGAGGGACCCGTCGGCGGTGTGCTCGATGCTGTCGATCTCGCCCTCCTGGTGCAGCCGGTTGACCAGGTCGCCCCGGTCATAGGGCAGCAGCGCCTCGAAGGCGACCTCCGGGTGGGGCAGCTCGGCCTCGATCACGGCCAGGGCCTCGGCGATGCCCTCGCCGGTGCGGGCGGAGACGACCACGGAGTGGGGCTCACGGGCCCGCAGCCGGGCGATGACCATGGGGTCGGCCGCGTCGACCTTGTTGATGACCACCAGCTCGGGCACGTCGCCGGCGTCGATCTCGGCCAGCACCTCCCGCACGGCGGCCAGCTGGCCCTCGGGGTCGGGGTGGGAGCCGTCAACGACGTGGAGCAGCAGGTCGGCGTCGGCCACCTCCTCCAGCGTGGAGCGGAAGGACTCGACCAGCTGGTGGGGCAGGTGGCGCACGAAGCCGACGGTGTCGCTCATCGTGTAGACGCGACCGTCGGAGGTGGTGGTGCGGCGCGTGGTCGGGTCGAGGGTGGCGAAGAGGGAGTCCTCGACGAGCACGCCGGCGCTGGTGAGCCGGTTGAGCAGGGAGGACTTGCCGGCGTTGGTGTAGCCGGCGATCGCGACCGCGGGGATCTGGTGGCGCTTGCGGTCGGCCCGCTTGGTGTCGCGGGTGCCCTTCATCTCCTTGAGCTCGCGGCGCAGCTTGGCGATCTTGGTGTTGATGCGGCGGCGGTCGGTCTCGATCTTGGTCTCACCCGGACCGCGACCACCGATGCCGGCGCCGGCGGCGACCCGGCCACCGGCCTGGCGCGAGAGGTTGCCACCCCAGCCGCGCAGGCGCTGCTTCATGTAGTTGAGCTGGGCCAGCTCGGTCTGGGCCTGGCCCTCCTTGGACTTCGCGTGCTGGGCGAAGATGTCGAGGATCAGCGCCGTGCGGTCGACGACCTTGACCTTGAGCCGGTCCTCGAGGTTCCTCAGCTGGCTGGGGGCCAGCTCGCCGTCGCAGATGACGGTGTCGGCGCCGGTGGCCGCGACGATCTCCTTGAGGCCCTCCACCTTGCCACGACCGACGTACGTCGCCGGGTCGGGCGACTGGCGACGCTGGTAGATCGCGTCGAGGACCTCCGAGCCCGCGGTCTCGGCCAGCAGCGCCAGCTCGGCCATGGAGTTCTCGGCGTCCTGCGTGGTGCCCTCGGTCCACACCCCGACCAGCACGACGCGCTCGAGGCGCAGCTGGCGGTACTCGACCTCGCTGATGTCCTCGAGCTCGGTGCGCAGGCTGGCCACGCGGCGCAGCTGGTGACGCTCGGCGAGGTCCATGGCGCCCGTGGTGGGGTCGTCCTCCGGGTCGGGCCCGTCGGCGGCGTAGCCCGACTCGACGTCGGGGTCCTCCCAGTCGGCCGTCTCGGCCAGCGCGGAGTCGAGCCCGGAGTCGAGCCCGGAATCGAGGCGGGGCGCGAGGTCGGAGTCGAGGGTGAGGTCGTGTGCGTGGGTCATATGCCTCCAGGGTAGGTGTGGGGGAACAACACCGCGAGCGGGTTTACTCCCCCGGCCGCGCCGGATCCGCCCACCGGCGCCCGCGCTGCGCGATCATCGGCGGGTGCCCCACCCGACCGCTGCCGGCCCCGGTGCCGCGAGCCGCCCCGACGCCCCGGGCGCTCCCGGCGTCACCCGGCTGCCCTCCCACGGACCCGCCCTCGACACCGCCCTCGACGCGCTGCTCACGGGCCTGCGCGAGCGTGGGGCGCGGATGCTCGGCCTCACCGGCGCGCCCGGGGCCGGCAAGTCGACCTTCGCCGCGCTGCTGGCGGCGCGCTCGGGCGCGGCGGTCGTGCCGATGGACGGCTTCCACCTCGCCGACGTCGAGCTGCGGCGCCGCGGGCTCCTCGCGCGCAAGGGCGCACCGGAGACCTTCGACCCCGAGGGCTGCGCGGCGCTGCTGACCCGGGTGCGCGGCCGGGAGTCGCTGGTGATGGCACCGGCCTTCGAGCGCGGCTTGGAGCAGCCGCTGGCCGGCGCGCTGCCGGTGCCCGGCGGCGTCGACCTCGTGGTCGTCGAGGGCAACTACCTGCTGCTCGACGGGGCCTGGGCCCGGGTGCACGACCAGCTCGACGCGGTGTGGCACCTGCGCGTCGCAGAGCCGCTGCGGCTCGCGCGCCTGGTGGCGCGTCACGAGGAGTTCGGCAAGTCGCCCGCCGAGGCGCGGGCGTGGGTCGACCGGGTCGACGGGCCCAACGCCCGGCTCGTGGAGGCCGCCGCGTCCCGCGCCGACCTCGTGCTGGACCTCAGCGACCTGCGGCTCGGCTGAGCGGCCGCACCGGGCCGGTCAGGCGGTGACCCACTCCTCGCCGGCGAGGACCTGGGCGACGGGCGGGTCGAGGCGCACGGCGTCGGCGCCGAGCAGGGAGGCGACGCTGAACTGCGCGGCGTAGCCATCGAAGTCCCCGCCGTGGCGCAGCATCGCGTGCTTGCCCTCCGGCACCCGGATGAAGCCCACGTCGGTGGAAGCGGCGATGCGACGGGCGACGGCCTCGGCGTGCGAGGGCTGGGCGATGCGGTCCTGCTGGCCGTGCACCACCAGCACGCGGCGCCCCGGCAGCGGCACGCCGTCGGTCGGGTAGACCCACGGGTTGAGGGCCACCACGCTCACCACGCCGTCCTGCGCGCCGCCGAGGAGGGCGGCACGGCCGCCGAGGGAGTGACCGACCAGGCCGACCGGCAGGTCGCCGTACTGCTCGCGCAGCCGGGCCATCGCCCAGCGCAGGTCGTCGAGGGGGGTGTGGTCGGCGGCCCAGCCCCGGTGGCTGTTGAGCAGTCGTACGACGGCCAGGCGTCGGCCGCCCGCGCGAGCCACCCGCCGCGCGGTCGGCACCATGCGCAGCACCGAGAGCTGGGTGGGGCTGACCCGCGGGTCGCCCTGCCGGTTGGCGCCGCCGTGGAGCACGACCACGACGCCCTCGGGGTCGCGGGGGGCGTGGGTCGCCACGAGGCGGGGGGCGGCTTCCAGGGGACCGGTCACCGCCCCAGTCTCCCGGGAGCGCTCGAGCCGCGCCCCACCCCGCCGGCCGAGGGAGGGCCGCCGCAGCGGCCCGGGAGCGTCACTTCGGAGGCATCCGGATGCCACCGTCGACGCGGATGACCTCGGCGTTCATGTAGGAGTTCGTGATCGTCTCGACCACCATGCTGGCCAGCTCCTCGGGGCGACCCAGGCGGTGCGGGAAGAGCACGCTCTGGCCCAGCTTGGCCTTGAACGCCTCGGCGTCCTCGCCCTCGCCGTAGATCGGGGTGTCGACCAGGCCCGGCGCGATGGTGTTGAGACGGATGCCGGAGGCCGAGAGGTCGCGCGCCACGGGCAGGGTCATGCCGACCACGCCGCCCTTGGAGGAGGAGTAGGCCGCCTGGCCGATCTGGCCGTCGAAGGCCGCGACGCTGGTCAGGTTGGCGATGGCGCCGCGGCAGCCGTCGGCGTCGGGCTCGTTGCGGCTCATCGCCGTGGCGGCGATCCGGGTCATGTCGAAGGTGCCGATGAGGTTGATCGCGATGACGCGGGTGTAGGCCTCGAGGTCGTGGGCGGAGTCGAACTCCCCGTCGCGACCGATCGTGCGCTGCGCCCAGCCGATGCCGGCGGAGTTGACCACCGCGCGCAGCGGCGCGATCTGCGCCGCGGCGGTGACGGCGGCCTTGATCTGCTCGGTGTCGGTGACGTCGACCTGGGCGAAGACGCCCCCGATCTCGTGGGCCAGGGCCTCGCCCTTGTCGGCCTGGAGGTCGGCGACCACGACGACCGCGCCCTTGGCGGCGAGCTGGCGGGCGGCGGCCGCGCCGATGCCCGACGCCCCGCCCGTGACGATGGCACTGCATCCGTTGATATCCATGGCCGCGAGCATAGTGGGCGCGGAGTACCCGCTCCCACCTCCTGGTACTCCCGCGACAGCGCCGCTGTCACGGTCGGCGCGGGTGCTACAGCGCGGTGGTGCCGCGGGCGACCACGACGGCCGGGCCGGTCATCAGCACGCGGTCCTGCGGGGTCCAGGCGATCGTGAGCGTGCCGCCCGGCAGGTCCACGCGGTACTCCGCACCGTTGGCCGGCCCGAGCCCGTCGGCCTCGGCCGCCGCCACCATGACCGCGCAGGCCCCGGTGCCGCACGAGCGGGTCTCGCCGGAGCCGCGCTCGTGCACCCGCATCGCGACGTGCCGCTCCCCCCGTCGTACGACGAACTCCACGTTGACGCCCGCGGGGTAGACCGCGGGGTCGTGCCCGGGGGCCTCGCGCAGGGCCCCGACGGGCCCGGTGGGGGCGAGGTCGTCGACGAAGGCCACCGCGTGGGGGTTGCCCATGTCGACGTGACGCGCCGGCCAGCGGGTCGCGCCGACGGTGACCTCCGTGTGGCCGAGCAGGGCCGGCGGGCCCATGTCGACGGTGACCAGGTCGCCCTCGAGCCGGATGGTCTTGACCCCGTCGCGCGTGGCCACCGGGAGGGGGCGCGCCGGGTCGGCGAGGCCCTCCTCGACCAGGTGGCGGGCGAAGACCCGGATGCCGTTGCCGCACATCTCCGAGACCGACCCGTCGGCGTTGCGGTAGTCCATGAACCACTCCGGGGAGCCCTCCGGTGCGGGCGAGCCGGGGCCGGCCACCCCGCCGTCGAGGGCCGCCGTGCGCACGACGCGCAGCACGCCGTCGCCCCCGATGCCCGCGCGGCGGTCGCACAGCGCCCTGACCCTGGCGGGGTCGAGGTCGCCGTGGACCGTGCCGTCGTGGTCGGGCAGGAGCACGAAGTCGTTCTCGGTGCCGTGCCCCTTGAGGAAGGGGTAGGGCGTGCGGTGCGTGGGCATGGGTCGATCCTCCCGCTCAGCCGGTCGGGTCGAGGACCCGGGCCGAGCCCCCGCCGCGGCGCTCCGGCTCCGCGACGGCGGTGAGCCGCCTGCGGGGGCCGAACTCGATCGCGGTGAGGGCGCCGATCTCGGCCTGCGAGGTGAAGGCGTCGCCGGCGGGCTGGAGGTCGTGGCCGTAGGCCTCCAGGGCGGCGCCGTAGAGGTCGATGAACCCGGGCTCGGCGCTGACGGCGGGGGTGTTGCGCTGGGAGCCGCGCGGGTCGGCGACGACCTCGGTGATCGGCAGGCTGCGGTCGAGGTAGCCCACGATGCTCTGCAGCACCGTGGTGATGATCGTCGACCCGCCGGGCGAGCCGATCGCCAGGACCGGCACGGTGCGCTCCCCCGCGCCGTCGCCGACCTGCTCGGTGATGATCGTGGGCGCCATGGAGCTGCGCGGGCGCTTGCCGGGCTGGAGCCGGTTGGGGTCGGTGCGGTCGAACTCGAGGCTGAAGTCGGTGAGCTCGTTGTTGAGCAGGAAGCCGCGCCCGGGCACGACGATGCCCGACCCGCCGGTCTGCTCGATGGTGAGGGTGTAGGAGACGACGTCGCCCCAGCGGTCGGCGGTGGTGAGGTGGGTGGTCTCGACGTTCTCGTGGTCCTCCGCGACCGCCCCGGCGCGGGCGGTGTCGCAGTCGGCCCCGGTGGCGTCGAGGTCGCCCGCGGCCACGGGCTTCGTCGCGGCGCGGTCGGGGTCGATCAGGCAGGCCCGGGAGGCCGCGAACCCCTCCGAGAGCAGCCGCCGGCGGGGCACGTCGACGAAGGCGGGGTCGCCGACGTACTCCGCGCGGTCGGCGAAGGCCAGGGCGCTGGCCTCGAGGTAGTGGTGGAGCACGTCGACGTCGTCGAGCTCCGGCAGGGGGAACCGCTCGAGCACCTGGAGCGCTTCGCCGACGGTCGTGCCGCCGCTGGAGGACCCGGCCATGCCCCACACGTCGTAGCCGCGGTAGTCGACGCGGGTCGGGGCCCGGTCGACCGCGCGGTAGGCGGCGAGGTCGCGGCGCTGGAGGTGCCCGCGGGGCACCGGCAGGTCGGTCGAGGCCGTGACCGGTGGGCGCCGCGCGGCGCGCACGACGTCGCCGGCCAGGTCGCCGCGGTAGAACTCCCGGGGGCCGCGCCGGCCGACGAGGTCGTAGGTGGCGGCCAGGTCGGGGTTGCGGAAGGTCGAGCCCACGGCCGGGACCTCGCCCCCGGGCAGGAAGAGCCGCCGGGTGGACCGGAAGGCCGAGAAGCGCTCGACGTTGTCCTCGGTCTGGTCGGCGAAGGTCTGGTCGACCTCGAAGCCGGTGCGGGCCAGCCGGGCGGCCGGCCTCAGCGCGCGGCGCAGCGGCACGCTGCCCCACCGCTCGAGGGCCCGCTCCCAGGTGGCGAGGGTGCCGGGCGTGCCGACCGAGACGCCGCTGGTCACCAGGTCGGGGGTGAACGGGTAGGGCTCACCGGTCCCGGGGTCGAGGAAGGCGTCGCGCGGGATCGACAGCGGGGCGGTCTCGCGCCCGTCGACGGTGGACACCTTCCCGGTGCGCCCGTCGAGGTGCACGAAGTAGCCCCCGCCGCCGATGCCGGCGCTGTAGGGCTCGGTCACGCCCAGCGCCGCCGCCGTGGCGACGGCGGCGTCGACGGCGTTGCCGCCGCGCTTGAGCACGGCCATGCCGACGCGGGTGGCGTAGGGGTCGACCGAGGTGACGGCGCCCCCGGTGCCGACCGCGGTGGCCTGCTTGGGCGGCACCCCGGCGCGGGCGGCGGGCGCGTCGGCCGGTCCGACCACGCCGACGGGGCCGACGGGGCCGACGGGGCCGACGGGGCCGACGTCCGAGCCGGTGTCGGGGGCGTCGGGCGCGGCGAGGGCCGGCGCGGCCACCAGGGCGCAGGAGAGCGCCGCGACCGCGGCGGCCAGGCGGGAGGGACGGGGCGGGCGGGGGCGTCGCATCACGGGGCTCCGAGAGGTGGGGTGGTCGGCGGCGGCCCGGGGGCGGCCTGCGGGTGCCGCCCATCCTGCACCAGGTCGCCGACCGACGGCAGGCCTCACCGGCCCGCGGTGGCGACCCCTCGGCGCGGCCTCAGCCGCGCGGGCCCACCACGTCGTAGGTCGCGCAGAGCAGGTCGCCGTTGCGGGCCAGGTCGACCAGCCTGAGGTCGAAGGGACGGGGGAAGAGCGGGCGCCCCGCCCCCAGCGTGACCGGCGCGATCGAGACCACCAGGCGGTCGAGGTGGCCGGCCAGCGCCCACTGCGCCGCCAGGTCGCCGCCGCCGACGACCCACACGTCGCCCCCGGCCGCTCCCGCCACGACCTCGGGCCAGACCTCCTCCACCCCGCCGCCGACGAACCGGACGTCGCCCTCGGCCTCGGGGAAGGTGCGGTGGGTGAAGACCCAGCACGGGATGTCGTAGCCCCACGGCTCGCCGGTGGCGGCGGCGTGGTCGAGCAGCCACTGGTAGGTGGTCGCGCCCATCACCATCGCCCCGATGCCGGCGATGAAGCCGGTGTAGCCCATGGGCCCGTCGGCGTCGGTGTCCTGGGTGAAGAGCCAGTCCAGGGAGTCGTGCTCGTCGGCGAGGAAGCCGTCGAGCGTGGTCGCGGTGTAGTAGGTCACCCGGGTCACGGGGTCGATCCTGCCCCGTCCACGGCGCGGTGCACGGCCTCCAGCGCGCGGTCGAGCCGCTCCGGGTCGTCGTGGCGCACCCAGACGACCCGGGGGTCCTTGCGGAACCACCCGTCCTGGCGCCGCGCGAAGCGCCGCGTCGCGCTCACGGTGCGCTCGCGCGCCTCCTCGAGCCCCAGCTCCCCGGCGAGGTACGCCGCGACCTCGCGGTAGCCGATGGCCCGCACCGCCGTGCGCCCCTCCGCCAGGCCCTCGCCCAGCAGCCGCTCCACCTCGGCCACCAGGCCGCCGGCGAACATCGCGTCGACCCGCTGCTCGATGCGGGCGTCGAGGGTCGGCCGGTCGATGTCCACGCCCACCTGCACGGTCGCGGGCCCGACGTACTCCAGGCGGGGCAGGGAGGCGCTGTAGGGGCGACCGGTGAGCTCGACCACCTCGAGCGCGCGCACCGTGCGCCGACCGTTCTCGACCAGGATGCGGGAGGCGGCCTCCGGGTCGACGGCGGCGAGACGGGCGTGCATCGCCGCCGGCCCGACCTCGGCCAGCTCCGCCTCCAGCCGCGAGCGCAGCGCCTCGTCGGTGCCCGGGAAGTCGAAGCGGTCGAGCACGGCGCGGGTGTAGAGCGCCGAGCCGCCCACCAGCACCGGCACGCGGCGCCGCCCACGGAGGTCGTCGACCACGTCGCGGGCCCACCGCTGGAACTGCGCGACGCTGGCCGACCCGCGCACGTCGAGCACGTCGAGCAGGTGGTGCGGCACACCCCGGCGCTCCCCGACGGGGAGCTTGGCCGTGCCGACGTCCATGCCGCGGTAGACCTGCATGGCGTCGGTGTTGACCACCTCGCCGCCCAGCGCCTCGGCCAGGTCGAGCGACAGCGCGGTCTTGCCCGAGGCCGTCGCCCCGACGACCGCCACCACGGGCACGGGTCCGCACACCCCCTCGGGCGTCCCGTCGGCGCTGGTCATGTCGTTAGTGTGGCAAGCACGGACCGCCCCCGCGGCGACCACCCGGCACGACGCGACATCCCAGCCATCCCGAGGCGACACAGGAGACGACATGGGCCTCTTCGACAAGGCCAGGCTCGACAAGGTCAAGCGCCAGGTCAGCGACGCCGTCGACAAGCACGGCGACAAGATCTCCGGTGGCATCGACAAGGCCGCCGCGGCCGCCGACAAGCGCACCGGCGGCAAGCACAGCGACAAGATCGCCAAGGGCGTGGCCAAGGCCAAGGACGGCCTCGACAAGCTCGACGGCAAGAACGACGACTTCCGCGACGGGCCCGCCGGCCCCGCGGGTCCGACCGGGCCCACCG
The DNA here is from genome assembly GCF_023712465.1 of Nocardioides sp. P86. Lineage (NCBI taxonomy): Bacteria > Bacillati > Actinomycetota > Actinomycetes > Propionibacteriales > Nocardioidaceae > Nocardioides > Nocardioides sp. P86. The sequence continues at coordinate 1,201,721 of NZ_JAMAYE010000001.1, forward strand.
GCCCCGCAGGAGGCCCCCGATGAGCCAGCCCGTGCCCGAGGAGCGCAACGACGCCTACGACCTCACCGAGGAGCCGCCCGGGGAGCACTCCAGCGACCTGCCCGGCGGCGGCGACGGCGACCAGGCCGCCGAGGCCGCCCAGGAGGAGAACGCCGAGACCTCCCTGGACCAGCCGTCCCAGTGACCACCGCCTCCACCCCGGCCGGCCGCACCCCCCAGGAGCTCGGTCGCTTCGTGGTCGTCCCGGCGGCCTACGTCTTCCTCACCCGCGACGGGGCCCACGGCACCGAGGTGCTGCTGCAGCTGCGCCGGGGCACCGGCTACATGGACGACCACTGGGCTGCGGCCGCCGCCGGCCACGTGGAGCAGGGCGAGACGGCCTACGCCGCCGCCCAGCGCGAGGCCACCGAGGAGCTCGGCGTGAGCGGCCTCGACCTCACCTTCGTCACCGCGATGCACCGCACGCGCGGCGGGGAGCCGATCGACGAGCGCATCGACTTCTTCTTCACCGCGCGCGCCTGGACCGGGGAGCCGCGCGTCGTCGAGCCCGAGAAGTGCGCCGGCCTGCGCTGGGTGGGTCTCGGCGAGCTCGGCGAGCTGCCGCAGCCCGTGGTGCCCCACGAGCGGGCCGTGCTCTCGGCCCTCGGCGCCGGCACGACCACGCCGTACTCGACCTTCGGCTTCTGACGCAGCCGGCGGACCCTCCGCCGCAGCACTCCACCCGACCCCCGCACACCCGACCCCCGACACCCAGGAGGCCCCGATGAGCGAGACCCCCCAGGACCAGACCGACGAGAACACCGCGCAGGACCAGGGCGACCTGGGCCCCATGCCGGAGCCCTCGATCGAGCCCGGCGAGCCCAACCCCGGCGGCGCCGACGCCCTCGACACCGGCGAGCAGGAGGTCATCGTGCCCGACCTCCCCCCGGAGTCGAACCCGGCCACCGAGGACTCCCCCGTGGCCACCCGCGAGCGCGAGGACACCAGCACCAAGGCCACCCGCTCCCCCGGCGGCGAGGACGAGGGTCCCGACGCCGACGACGAGGACGCCCCCGTCTGAGCGTCGCTCCCGCCGGACGTCGCCGGAGACGAACGGGCACAGTGCCGATCAGCCCGGCCCGCACGGTGGTCGACCCGCGACGTCGCGCGGGTCAGGGACGGTTCGGCACCCCGGGCACAGGCACTGTGCCCGTTCGGCTACCCCGCCCGCCGGCGCTGGAGCGGGTCAGCCGCAGGCGTTGACGGGCGGCAGCGGGGCCGGCACGCCGACGCCCGGCATGCCGAGCCCCACGCCGGCGCTCGCGGCGGGGGCGGCGGTGCGGGCCTCCCACGCGTCGCCCGACCGGGTGCGTCGCGAGCCGAGCACGCGGTCGGCGACCAGGTGGTGCGGAGCGGCGTGGGTGATCTCCACCGTGACCCGGTCGCCGGGGCGCACGCGCTCCTCGGGGGCGGCGAAGTGCACGAGACGGTTGTCGGGCGCCCGGCCCGACAGGCGCAGCGTCTCGGCGTCCTTGCGGCCCTCGCCCTCGGCCACCATCAGCTCGACGGTGCGCCCCACGAGGGCCTTGTTCTCCTCCCAGGCGATCTCGTCGACCAGGGCGGCCAGGCGCTGGTAGCGCTCCTTGACGACCGCGGGCGGCACCTGGTCGGGCAGCGTCGCGGCGGGGGTGCCGGGGCGCTTGGAGTACTGGAAGGTGAAGGCGCTGGCGAAGCGCGACTCGCGGACCACGCGCAGCGTCTCGGCGAAGTCGTCCTCGGTCTCCCCGGGGAAGCCGACGATGATGTCGGTGGTGATCGCGGCGTCGGGGATCGCGGCACGCACCCGCTCGATGATCCCGAGGAACTTCGCCGAGCGGTAGGAGCGGCGCATGTCCCTGAGCACCTTGTCGGAGCCCGACTGCAGCGGCATGTGCAGCGAGGGCATGACGTTGGGGGTCTCGGCCATCGCCTCGATGACGTCGTCGGTGAACTCCGCGGGGTGCGGCGAGGTGAAGCGGACCCGCTCGAGCCCCTCGATGCTCCCGCAGGCGCGCAGCAGCTGGGAGAAGGCCTGCCGGTCGCCGAACTCCACGCCGTAGGCGTTGACGTTCTGCCCCAGCAGGGTGATCTCGCTGACGCCCTCGGCCACCAGCGCCTCGATCTCGGCCAGGATCTCCCCGGGGCGGCGGTCCCGCTCCTTGCCGCGCAGCGCGGGCACGATGCAGAAGGTGCAGGTGTTGTTGCAGCCCACCGACACGCTCACCCAGGCGGCGTACGCCGACTCCCGCCTGGTCGGCAGCGTGGAGGGGAAGACGTCGAGCGACTCCAGGATCTCGACCTGTGCCTCCTCCTGCACCCGCGCCCGCTCCAGCAGCACCGGGAGCGAGCCGATGTTGTGGGTGCCGAAGACGACGTCGACGTAGGGCGCGCGCTCGGTGATCGTCGAGCGGTCCTTCTGCGCCAGGCAGCCGCCGACGGCGATCTGCATGCCGGGGTGGCGGGCCTTGACCGAGGCGAGGTGGCCCAGGTTGCCGTAGAGCTTGTTGTCGGCGTTCTCCCGCACGGCGCAGGTGTTGAAGACCACCACGTCGGGCACGGCCTCCGCGGTGGTGCCGGCCTCGCCGGCCCCGGGGCGGGCGAAGGGGGCGTAGCCCGCGTCCTCCAGCAGGCCGGTGAGCCGCTCGGAGTCGTGGACGTTCATCTGGCACCCGTAGGTGCGGACCTCGTAGGTGCGGGTGGCCGTCGCGACGTCGGCCGCGGCCTCGGCGGACTTCTCGGTGGCGGGAACGGTCTCGGGGGCAGCAGTCATGGCCGTCCCAGGGTACGGCGGCACCGTGGCGCCCACCCAACGCGCGCCGCGGCCCCGGGCCCGGCCCCGGCCCGGCCGCCGAGTCAGGAGGCGCGGGCGGGCTTGGGGGTGACCCAGAGCCGGATGACGCCCTCGATGACGACGGTGCCGTCGTCGCGCACCCCGCGCACCCGCACGGGCACCTCGCCCCCGGCGGCGGGCAGCGTCTCGGAGGACCACTGCTCGGGGTCGGTCTCGGCGATGCAGGTGATGTCGCTGGTCGCCTTGGCGGTGTAGCGGACCTCCATGCCCTGGGGGATCCAGCGCTTGTCGGAGGGGATCGAGGCCTCGGCCAGGGCACCCATGGCCGCCTCGAGGCCGTTGCACAGCGCGATGGCGTGCACGGTGCCGATGTGGTTGTGCACGGCGCGACGCTTCGGGATCACGAGCTCGGCGCGGTGGGGCTCCAGCACGGTGAAGCGTGGGCGGATCGAGGCGAAGTAGGGCGCCTTCTGACCGAAGAGGACCGAGAACACCCGGGTGCCGACGCTCCGGCCGATCACGGGGAGGTTGCTGGTGGTGCGCCACAGGGAGAGGACCTGACTCATGGGCCGCACATTACTCGACGGTAACTTCTGCCGCCAGCACCTGTCCCACCGCCCGCGCGGCACGTCCGGGACCGCCGCACCGCAGGTCTCGACCGGTCGGACCGGGAGGCCCCGCCGGTGCTACCGTCGACCGCACCGGCCGGGTCGTGCCCCCACCGCGCCCCGGCACCACGGCCGTCACGGCCGGCGCCGGCGGCGCCGCACGTGGACGGCCCCTCGGGACGGGCTCCCCCCGCCTGGCCCGAGGGGTCGCCCTCGGGCGGCGCTGCCGTCCAGCCCCGGACCCCGGCCAGGCGCCCGGTCAGATCCCCGGTCCGACCCCTCAGTCCGGCCCCGGGGCGAGCAGCTCGACGCGGTTGCCCGCGGCGTCCCTGACGTGCAGGCGCAGGTAGCCGGGGAAGGTGCCGCGCTCGCTGCGGTCGACCTCCAGGCCCAGCGCGGCGACCCGGTCGGCGGCGCCCTCGAGGGCCGCCTCGTCGTCGAGCAGCAGCGCCGGGTGGGCGCGGCGGGCGGGCACCATGTCGGCCTCGGCGCCCACGTGCACCTCGGCGACGACCCGGCCCTGCTCGTCGTAGGAGCGGAACCACGCCCCACCCCGCGCCCGCAGCGCCGGCGGCTTCTCGACCTCGACCAGCCCCAGCGCCCCGACCCAGAGTCGGCGCGCGTCGTCCTCGCCCCCGGGCGGGCACGACACCTGCACGTGGTGGAGCCGGGCGCTCACCGCCGGGCCTCCGGCACCCGCGCGACGGCGAAGACCCGACGGAAGGGCAGCAGCACCGACCCGTCGGCGCGACGGGGGTAGGCGCGGGCCAGGCGACGGCGCAGCTCGGCCTCGAAGTCGGGGCGCAGCGCGTCGGGCAGGGCCTGGAGGGTCGGTCGCGCGCCCGTGCCGGAGATCCAGGTGAAGACGGGGTCCTCGCCGGTGAGCACGTGCACGTAGGTGGTCTCCCACGCGTCGACGTCGACGCAGCCGGCCGCGACCAGCGCGTCGAGGTAGGCGACGGCGTCGTGGCTGGCGGGCGAGGAGACCCCCGCGGTGTGGGCGGCGTACGGCGCCTCCGCGGCGAGCTCGCGGCGCAGCTCGTGGCTGGGCTCGCCGGTGTTGCCCGGCACCTGCATGGCGAACCAGCCGCCCGGGCGCACGCGCGCGACCAGGCGCGGCAGCAGCTCGAGGTGGCCCGGCAGCCACTGGAGCGTGGCGTTGGTCAGCAGCACGTCGACCTGCTCCTCGGCGCGCTCGGCCCAGTCGCGCAGGTCGCCGACCTCGTAGTCGACCGGCCCGCCCCGCTCGCGGGCCGCGGCGACCATCTCGGCGCTGCTGTCGAGGCCGCGCACGGTGGCGTCGGGCCAGCGCCGGGCGAGCAGCTCGGTGAGGTTGCCCGGGCCGCAGCCCAGGTCGAGCACGTCGGCGGGGGCGAGGTCGGGGGTGGTGGCGCCGACGCGGGCGAGCAGCTCCACGAAGGGACGACCGCGCTGGTCGGCGTAGGTGAGGTAGCGCTCGGGGTCCCAGGTCAGGTCGTGCACGTCGTCCTCGCTCCGTCGGGTCGTCACGCGTGAGAAGTGTCTTGACGTCAAGACACTAACACCTCTTGACGTCAAGATTCTCGATGTGGCCTAGGCTGGCCCCATGCGGGACGAGGTCGACGAGCTGATCGAGGCGTGGGCGCGCGAGCGCTCCGACCTCGACCTCGCCCCGGTGGCCGTCTTCAGCCGGATCTCCCGCCTCGCCCGCCACCTCGACCTGGCCCGCCGCGAGGCCTTCACCGCCGCCGACGTGGAGTCGTGGGAGTTCGACGTCCTGGCCGCGCTGCGTCGCGCCGGCGCCCCCTACGAGCTCTCCCCCGGGCGGCTGCTGCGCGAGACCCTCGTGACCAGCGGCACCATGACCAACCGGGTCGACCGGCTCGCCGCCCGCGGCTTCGTGGAGCGCTCCCCCGACCCCGACGACCGGCGTGGGGTCATCGTGCGACTCACCCCGCAGGGGAAGACGGCGGTCGACGAGGCCTTCGGGGCGCTCATCGCCGCCGAGCACGCGCTGCTGGTCGACCTCCCGGTGCGCGAGCGCGAGCAGCTGGCCCGCCTGCTGCGCACCCTGCTCGTGCCCTTCTCCTGACCCGCGCCCGTCCGCGCGCGGACCGGCCCGCGTCAGGCGGCGACCGACGGCTCGGGCCGCTGCGGCGCGACCGGGGCCGCGGGCCCGGTCACCGGGGCCTCGGCCGCCGGGACAGCGACGGGCTCGACCTGGTCGGCCGGCCCGGCCAGGGCGGCGGCGACCGAGGCCCGGCCCAGCGCGATGTGCTCCTCGGTGCGGCGGAAGTCGTGCATCCTCACGCCCAGGTCGGGGGCGGTCAGGTGGTGCACCTCGACGTCGCCGAGGTCGACCGCGGGGCGCACCCGCAACGACTCCGCGAGCCCGGCCAGCAGGGCGTCGAGCGGAGAGCGCACCCGCTCGATGCGGGTCGGGACCGTGGCGTCGAGCACCCAGACCCGGGTCGGCGCCAGCGCGCGGGCGCCGGCGACGGGCACGAGGTCGGCGAGGCCGCCGTCGACGTGAGGCACCTGCCAGCCCGAGGTCGGGTCGGCGAGGCGCACCGGGTCGAAGACACCGGGCAGCGCGGTCGAGGCGAGCAGCACGTCGAGGAGGTCGCCGCGGTCGTGGTAGACCGCCACCCCGCTGTCGAGGCGCGTGGTGACCACCCGCACCGGCACCGGCAGGTCCTCCAGCCTCACGTACGGCGCCCAGCGCCGCACCAGCCGCGCGACCCCGTCGGCGGCGCAGAGCGGGGCCGGGTGTCGCGCGAGGTGTCCCCGACGGGTCCCGTGGCTGACCGCGAAGACCTCACGCGTGTCGATGCCGCGCCAGCGTCGCGCCAGCTGCTCGCCCGCGTCGGGTCCGTCGTGGCTGCCCAGGAAGGTCGCGTTGAGGGCGCCCACCGAGGTGCCGACGTAGGCGGCGGGGCGCACGCCCGACTCGAGCAGCGCCTGCACCATGCCGACCTGCACGGCGCCCCGCGAGGCACCACCGGAGAGCACGAGCACGTCGCGGTGACGGGTGGTCGCCATCGGGCCTCCTCGCGGTCGGGGGTACACCGTCCTCATCGGCGTACCCCCATGAGACCTGAGTGACGCACCTCACGCCAGGAAAATCGGGGCCCGGTCACCCTCCCGGGGGAGAGGGCCACGCGGGTGGCTACTCCAGCACCTCGGCGGCCTCGAGCCACTCCAGCTCGAGCTCGTCGCGCTCGTCGGCCAGCACGGCGAGCTCGGCGCCCAGGTCGGCCAGGCGGGCGTAGTCCTGGGCGTGCTCGACCACCTGGGCGTTGAGGGCGGCCTCCTGCTCGGCGATGCGGGCCAGGCGCTTCTCGATCCGGGCCACCGCCTTGCGGGCGGCGCGCTCCTCGGCCGAGCCCGCCTTGGCGCGGGTGGAGGACGCCGCCGCCGGAGGGGCGCCCGCCGGGGACGCTGCAGCAGCCGCGGCGGTGGCGGCCGTCGCCGCGGCCTCGCTCGTGGTGGGGGTCGTGGAGACCGCGAGGGCCGCGGTGCGCCGCTCGAGGTACTCGTCGACGCCGCGCGGCAGCATCGCGATCTGGCCGTCGCCGAGCAGGGCCCACACCGAGTCGGTGACCCGCTCGAGGAAGTAGCGGTCGTGGGAGACCACGACGAGGGTGCCGGGCCATCCGTCGAGGAAGTCCTCGAGCACGTTGAGGGTGTCGATGTCGAGGTCGTTGGTGGGCTCGTCGAGCAGCAGCACGTTGGGCTCGGTCAGCAGCAGCCGCAGCAGCTGGAAGCGGCGGCGCTCCCCACCGGAGAGGTCGCCGATGCGGGTGGTGAGCTTGTCACCGGTGAAGCCGAAGCGCTCGAGCAGCGAGGTCGCGGTCAGCTCCACCCCGTCGAGGGTCTTGCTGACGCGCCGGATCGACTCCAGCGTGGGTAGCACGCGACCGTCGGGGTCGAGGTCGTCGAGCTGCTGGGTGAGGTGCTGCAGCGCGACCGTGCGGCCGTGCTTGACCTTGCCCGAGGCCGGGGCCAGCGCGCCGGAGAGCAGCGAGAGCACGGAGGTCTTGCCGGCGCCGTTGACGCCGACGATCCCGACGCGGTCCCCCGGGCCCAGGCGCCAGGTGGCGTGGTGGAGCAGACGTCGCTCGCCGCGCACGAGGTCGACGTCCTCGAGGTCGACGACGTCCTTGCCCAGGCGCTGGGTCGCGAAGCGCTGCAGCTCGAGCCGGTCGCGCGGCGGCGGCACGTCCTCGATGAGGGCGTTGGCGGCGTCGATGCGGAACTTCGGCTTCGAGGTGCGCGCCGGCGGGCCGCGGCGCAGCCAGGCCAGCTCCTTGCGGGCCAGGTTGGAGCGACGGGTCTCGGCGGCGGCCGCCTGGCGGGAGCGCTCGGCCTTGGCCAGCACGAAGGAGGCGTAGCCGCCCTCGTAGGCGTCGACCTGGCCGTCGTGGACCTCCCAGGTCCACTGGCACACCTCGTCGAGGAACCAGCGGTCGTGGGTCACCACGACCATGGCCGAGCTGCGCTGCACCAGGTGGGCGGCCAGCCAGGCCACGGCCTCGACGTCGAGGTGGTTGGTGGGCTCGTCGAGCACGACCAGGTCGTGCTCGCCCAGCAGCAGGGCGGCCAGCGAGCAGCGGCGGCGCTCCCCACCGGACAGGCCCGCGACCGAGCGGTCGAGGGTGACGCCCGCCAGCAGCACCTCGACCACCTCGCGGGTGCGGGAGTCGGCGGCCCACTCGTGGTCGGAGCGCCCGCCCAGCACGGCCTCGCGCACGGTGTGGGTGTCGAGCAGCTCGTCACCCTGGTGGAGGTAGCCCACCAGCAGCCCGCGCTGGCGCGACACGCGACCGGTGTCGGGCTCCTCGAGGCCGGTCATGACCTCGAGCAGCGTGGTCTTGCCGTCGCCGTTGCGGCCCACGATGCCGATGCGCTCGCCGGCGCCGATGCCGAGCGAGACGTCGGTGAGCAGGGGCCGCACGCCGTAGGACTTCGAGACGCGCTCGAGGTTGAGGAGGTTGGGCATGTCAGGCGTATTCGACCACGTGGGCGCCGGCGACCGGACCGGGGGCCGCCAGCACGGACTCGTGACCCAGCGCGGTGAGGCCGGCGGTGACCTCCTGGGCGTGGGGCATCCCGTCGCACAGCATGAGGACCGTGGGCCCGGAGCCGGAGAGCAGCGAGGCCAGTGCACCGACCGAGGCGCCTGCCTCGAAGACCGCGGCCAGGTCGGGCCGCAGGTCGAGCGCGGGCGCCTGCAGGTCGTTGGCGAGGGTCTGGGCCAGGCGGCCGGGGTCGCCCTGGCCGAGCGCGACCCGCAGCGCGCCGGGCACCTCGGGCGCCGGCAGGCGCAGGCCGTCGAGCCTCTCGTCGAAGCGCCGGTAGACCTCGGGGGTGGAGAGGCCGCGGTCGCTGAGCACCGCCACCCACCACCAGGCACCGGCGTCGTCGACCGCGCTGACCTGCTCCCCGTGGCCCTCGCCGAGGGCCGTGCCGCCCAGGAGGGCGAAGGGCACGTCGCTGCCCAGCCGGCCGGCCACCTCCAGCAGGTCGTCGTCGGGGGTCTGCAGGTCCCAGAGCCGGTCGAGAGCCACCAGGGTGGCCGCCGCGTCGGCCGAGCCGCCCGCCATGCCCCCGGCCACCGGGATGCCCTTGTGGATCTCGATGCGTGCGGCCCGCTCGAGGCCGTGGTGGGCCAGCAGGGCGCGCCCGGCGCGCACGGTGAGGTTGTCGTCGTCGGCGGGCACGTCGAGCACGCGCACGTGGCGCTCGCCCCGCACCTCCACGGCCCACGAGGGAGCGTCGTGCACGGTGACGTCGTCGTAGAGGCCGATGGCCTGGTAGACCGTGGCGAGCGGGTGGAAGCCGTCGGCGCCGAGCGAGCCGACGCCGAGGTGGAGGTTGATCTTCGCGGGGGCCCGCACCGTGACGCTCACGCCGGCGCCTCCCCCGGGCCCGAGCCGACGGAGCCGTCAGCGCCGGGCCCGGCGACGGCCCCGAGGGCCTCGGCGATCCGCACGAAGTCGGTGACGCGCAGCGACTCACCGCGAGCCATCGGGTCGACCCCCGCGGCCTCGAGCGCGGCGGTCGCGGCCTCCGCTGAGCCGGCCAGGCCCCGCAGGACACCGCGCAGGGCCTTGCGACGCTGGGCGAAGGCGGCGTCGACCACGGCGAAGACCTCGGCGCGGGTCGCGGTGGTGGCGGGCGGCTCGCGGCGGGTCCAGGCCACCAGCCCGGAGTCGACGTTGGGCGCGGGCCAGAACACGTTGCGGCCCACGGAGCCGGCGCGGCGCACGTCGGCGTACCACGCCGCCTTGACCGAGGGCACGCCGTAGACCTTCGAGCCGGGCTCGGCGGCGAGCCGGTCGGCGACCTCGGCCTGCACCATGACCAGGCCGCGCTCCAGGCTGGGCAGCAGCCCGAGCAGGTGCAGCAGCACCGGCACCGAGACGTTGTAGGGCAGGTTGGCCACCAGGGCGGTCGGCGGCGGCCCGGGGATCTCCGCGACGCGCATGGCGTCGGCGAGCACGACCTCGAAGCGGTCGGCCCGGCCGGGCGCGAACTCCTCGATCGTGGCGGGCAGGCGACCGGCCAGCAGGGGGTCGACCTCCACGGCCACGACCCGGCCCGCGGTCTCCAGCAGGGCCAGCGTGAGCGAGCCGAGGCCGGGGCCGACCTCGAGCACCGTGTCGGCGGCGGTGACCTCGGCCGCGCGCACGATGCGACGCACGGTGTTGGCGTCGATGACGAAGTTCTGGCCGCGCTGCTTGGTGGGGCGCAGGTCGAGCTCGGCCGCCAGCAGACGCACCTCCGCCGGCCCGAGCAGTCGTGGGACCGCGGGACCGGCGGGGGGGTGGGACATGCGGGTCAGCGTAGTGCCAGCACTCAGGTCGGCAGGCCGAGGGACGCCGCGCAGCCCGGCCAGGCGCCGTAGCCGCCGGAGGCGTCGCGCACCTTGGTGGCGATGGCGATCTGGGTCTCGCGCGAGGCGCTGCTCGGCAGACCGGTGCCGCCGTAGGCCTGCCAGGTGCCGAGGCTGAACTGGAGGCCGCCGTAGTAGCCGTTGCCGGTGTTGATGGCCCAGTTGCCGCCCGACTCGCACTGGGCGAGGCTGTCCCACACGGTGCCGCCGTCGCTGTAGACGGGGGCGGCGGGCTCGGGCTCCGGGGCGGGGCGCTCCTTCGTGCCGACCGCGACGACGCGGTCGACCGGCGCCGAGGTGAGGGTGCTGCGCACGAGCTTGCGGGCCACGACCTCGCCGTTGCGGATGGTCACGGCGTAGGTGGCGTTGCGGCTGCCGGCGCGGCCCTCGCGGACCACCGAGGTCTGGTCGTCGTAGAGCGAGGAGTCGGAGCGCTCGACGGTGCCGAAGGGCAGGCTCTCGCCCTTGACCGTGCGCTCGACACGTCGGATGTCGGTGAAGACGAGCTTGTCGCCGTCCTCGAGCGCGGTGTCGAGGGAGGGACGGACCTTGTCGCTCCGGTCGACCTCGACGCCGAGCTCGTCGAGGGCGTCCTCGACGGTGAGCGCGGTGATCTCGCGCTCCACCGGCTTCTTGCCGGCCAGCGCCAGCGTGAGGCGCTTGGGCGTGACCACCTCGAGCGAGGCGCCGCTGCGGTCGATGAAGCCGCCGCGGCTCAGCGACAGGTCGGCGTCGGTGAACCCGCGGCCGATCTGGTCCAGGGCCCCGGCGACGTCGGTGGCGGTGACCCAGTAGGTCTCCTCCTCGCCGTCGACGCTCACCTCGAGCGGGCGGCCGAAGCGCACGCTGATCGCGCTGCCGTCCTCGACGGACTCCCCGAGGTCGGGGGCGACCTCGTCGTGCTGGCCCACCTCGATGCCCTCGGCCTCGAGGACCTCGCCGACGGTGCCGGCGCGCGAGGTGATCTCGCGCTCCTGGCCGTCGAGCGAGACCGTCACCGACTTGCCGAGGGAGGCGTAGCCGAGGGTCGTGCCGGCCACGGCCAGCACCACCACGGCGGTGAGTCCGACGACCAGGGCGCGGCTGCGCCCTGCTGCGGCGATGAGGGCGCCCACACGGTGGGCGAGGCTGCTCGTCTGCTGGGAAGGCACACTGCTCCGAACGTCGTGCTCTCCGGTTCTCGGGAGGCCCGGCCTGCTCCCGCGCGCCACTCCCGCGCGGCGGCGAGAGGGGTGCGGGGGCGCTGCCCGCGCTCGCTGTGCGAGCGTCGGAGGCCCGGCCGGATCGGTCCCGATCCCGGCGGTCTGTGCTCCAGAGGACCAGCCGGCACGGGGGTCACGCAAACCCGTCGGGCGGATCTTGCGGAAAACGTGAGCAGGCTCTCCCCGGGTCGGGGCCCGGGTAGGGACCGGTCTCAGCCCGCCTCACCAGGCAGAACGCCGTGACCCGCCCGGTGGGGCGGGGCGGAAGGTAAAAACGCTCACCAGGAGCCGCCGAAGGCGGCCTCGGTGGCCGCGTCGAGCGCCGCGCAGAGCTGCTCGAGGTCGTCGCCGCGCACCTGCGCCATCGTCCGCACGGTCAGCGGCACGAGGTAGGAGGCGTTGGGTCGACCCCGCCACGGCGTCGGGGTGAGGAAGGGCGCGTCGGTCTCCACCAGGAGGCGGTCGCGCGGCACCACGACGAGCGCCTCGCGCAGCGCGTCGGCGTTCTTGAACGTCACGGTGCCGGCGAAGCTCAGGTGGGCGCCGCGGTCGAGGCAGGCCCGGGCGAAGGCGGCGTCGCCGGAGAAGCAGTGCATCACCCAGCGCTCCGGCACCCCCTCGGAGTCGAGCACGTCGAGGACGGCCTGGTGGGCGTCGCGGTCGTGGATGACCAGGGTCTTGTCGAGCCGCTTGGCCAGGTCGACGTGACGGCGGAAGGACTCCTCCTGGGCCGCCCGGCCGTCCTCGCCGGTGCGGAAGAAGTCGAGGCCCGTCTCCCCCACCGCGCGGACCTTGTCGTGGGCCCGCGCCAGCTCCTCGATCTCGGCGAGGGCCTCCTCCAGGCGCCCCTCCGCGGCCAGGCGCGGGGCCTCGTTGGGGTGCAGCGCGACGCCGGCGACGAGCGCGTCGTGCGCGGCGGCGGCCTCCACCGCCCAGCGGGCACCGGGCAGGTCGCAGCCGATCTGCACGATGCGCGTCACGCCCACCTCCGCGGCCGCGGCCAGGGCGTCGGCGGTGGAGAGCCAGTCGTCGCCCTCGCCCGCGTCGGCGATGTCGAGGTGGCAGTGGTTGTCGACCACCGGGTGCGGCAGCGGGTCGGGAGCCGGCGGCCGCTCGCGGTTGCGCCGGCTGCCCCGCTCGTCGACCGCGGCCCGGGCACGGGTGGGGCCCGCCGGCCCCGCCGCGGGGTCGGGCCCGGTCACGAGGCCTCGGCGCGCGCCAGGATCGCGGCCGCGGCGGGCTCCGGGGCCTGCGTCGGGATCCAGTGGGTGACCCCCGGCATCACGACCAGGCGGTAGGGCGCGTCGACGTGGCGACCGCAGCGCTCGACCGCGCCGCGGTCGATGAAGGAGTCGCCGTCGCTCCACACCATCGTGGTCGGCACGGTGACCTGCTGCCGGGCGGCGTCGCGGTCGGTCCAGGGCAGCGCGCGGTACCACGCCAGGCCCCCGGGCAGGGCGCCGTCGTCGAGGATCTCGCGGCGGAAGCGGGCCACCTCGTCGGCGCTCATCCCCCCGCGGCGCAGCAGCCGCTCGAACGTGCCGCGTCCCGCCAGCCACTCCGCACCGCCCGGGAGCTGGAAGGCCCCGACGTACCAGCTGCGCAGGCCCTGGCGCGAGGAGACGAGCGAGGAGACGAAGGCAGCGGGGTGGGGCACGGAGAAGGCGGTGAGCGAGCGCACCAGGTCGGGGCGGGTCGTGGCGACGTGCCAGGCCACGATGGCGCCCCAGTCGTGGCCGACGACGTGGACCTTGCTCTCCTGGCCGCGCACGCCGCCGGGCCCGGGCTCGCCCACCAGCAGGTCGAGCAGGGCGGTGACGTCGGCGGAGAGCTCGGCGACGCGGTAGGCGCGGCGGCCGCGGGGACGGGCGCGCGGGGAGTAGCCGCGCTGGTCGAGGGCGAAGGTGCGCAGGCCCTGCGCGTGCAGCAGCGGAGCCACCGAGCGCCAGCAGGTGGCGCGCTCGGGGAAGCCGTGCAGCAGCACGACGGGGTCGCCGTCGAGGGGGCCCTCGTCGAGGACGTCGAGCACCAGCCCGTCGCGGTGGACCTCGGTGACGCGGTCGGGGTGGCGGGTGCTCACCGGACCCCACCCCCGGCGGGTCCGTGCTGCTCCCCGGACCGCTCCCCGGTCTGCTGGGGGACCTGCTTGTGGACGAGGTCGTAGACCTCGCGCTTGGGCACTCCGGCCATGCGGGCCACCTCCACGATCGCCTCCTTGCGGCGGGTGCCGCCGGCCTCGAGGTCCGCCACGGCGGCCCGCAGGCTGGCGGGGTCGTTGTCGACGGCCATGGTGACAGCCGCCCCCGACACCACGATCGTCACCTCGCCCCGCACGCCCTCGGCGGCCCAGGTCACCAGCTCGCCGAGCGGCCCGCGCCGGACCTCCTCGTGGGTCTTCGTCAGCTCGCGACACACCGCGCCGGCGCGGTCCTCGCCCCAGGCCTGCGCCATCGCGGCGAGCGCGGCCTCGGTGCGGTGGGGGGCCTCGAAGAACACCATCGTGCGCTCCTCGGCGGCCAGCGAGGCCAGGCGACGGGCCCGCTCGCCGGCCTTGCGCGGCAGGAAGCCCTCGAAGCAGAACCGGTCGACCGGCAGCCCGCTCACCGCGAGCGCGGTGAGCACGGCGCTCGGTCCCGGCACGGCGGTCACGAGGACCCCGGCCTCCACGGCGGCCGCCACGAGGCGGTAGCCCGGGTCGGAGACGCTCGGCATGCCCGCGTCGGTCACCAGCAGCACGCGGTCGCCGGCCAGCAGGCTCTCGAGCAGCGCGGGGGTGCGGGCGCTCTCGTTGCCCTCGAAGTACGACACGACGCGCCCGGTCACCGTCACCCCGAGGTCGGTGGTGAGGCGCCGCAGCCGGCGGGTGTCCTCCGCGGCGACGACGTCGGCGTCGGCCAGCTCCTGCGACAGCCGGGGCGGGGCGTCGGCGACGCGACCGATCGGGGTCGCGGCCAGCACGAGCACTCCCGGCTCCCCCGGCTCCCGGGGCGGCCCGGTGCGGGCGGGGTCGGGGGCGGCAGGCATGGGCCGATCATGCCCGATCCCGCACCCCGTCGCGGTCGCCCCTCGGCCCCGAAGCCCCACGGCGCCGGGGTGGCGCCCCGTAGAGTCCACCCCCGTGACGACCACGCAGGCGCCGCACCCGGGAGCGGCACGCGGGCTCTCCGGCACCGCGGCGGGCGAGACCCTCCCGACCGCGTGGCAGCGGGCCAGGGGCCGGCTGGGCGTCGAGGACCCCTTCATCGGCTGGTCGGCCGCGCTGGGCCTCGCCCTGCTCGCTCTCGTGCTGCGGCTGTGGCGCCTGGGCGAGCCGAAGGTCTTCGAGTTCGACGAGACCTACTACGCCAAGGACGCCTGGTCGCTGGTCAACCACGGCTACGTCCGCGAGTACGTCGACGGTGCCGACGAGAAGATCCTCGCCGGCACGACCACGGGGGTGTGGAAGGGCGATCCGTCGATGATCGTGCACCCCGAGGTCGGCAAGTGGCTGATCGGGCTGGGCGAGAAGGTCTTCGGCATGGAGCCCTTCGGCTGGCGGGTCGCCTCGGCCGTCGTGGGCGCCCTCATGGTGCTCGTGATGTGCCGCCTGGCGCGACGGGTCACCGGGTCGACCGTGCTCGGTCTGGTCGCGGGGCTGCTGCTGATGCTCGACGGGCTGCAGTTCGTGCTGTCGCGCCTGGCGCTCCTGGACATCTTCCTGGCCTTCTTCACCCTCTGCGCGGTGGCGTGCCTGGTCAACGACCGCGACTGGCACCGCGCCCGCATGGCCCGCCTGCAGCCCGTGCCGCTCACCGGGGGGTGGGGACCCGTGCGCGGGCTGCTGCTGCGCCCGTGGCTGCTGCTGGGCGGGATCTGCTTCGGCCTGGCGATCGGCACCAAGTGGACCGCGCTCTACCCCCTCGCCGCACTCGGCGTCCTGGTGTGGCTGTGGAGCAGCGGGGCGCGGCGCTCCTTCGGCGTGCGCGCGGCCGTGCTCCGCTCGGCGGTGGTCGACGGCCTGCCGGCCTTCGTGCAGCTGGTCGGCGTCGCCGCGGTGGTCTACGTCGGCACGTGGGGCGGGTGGCTGGTGCACGCCGGGCAGTACGAGGAGGCGCTCTCCTCCACGCAGTACACGCAGTTCACCGGCCAGGGCCACTGCGAGGGCGACTCCTTCGTCTCCGACGACCCCGACCCCGACGCGCGCTGGCCCACCGCCACCGAGCCCGACGCCTCCGGCCCGGCCGAGGTCGTGCAGTCGCTGCGCTCGCTCTGGTACTACCACCAGGACGTCTACACCTTCCACACCAACTTCCTCGACTGCTCCACCCACAGCTACGCCTCGAAGCCCGCGGGGTGGCTGCTGCTCAACCGCTCGGTCGGCGTGGCCGCCGACACCGGCATCCAGCCCGGCACGCGCGGCTGCACCGCCCCGGAGGGCAGCGACTGCCTGCGTCAGGTGCTCCTGCTGGGCACCCCGACGATCTGGTGGGCCGGCATCCTGGCCCTGGTGTTCTCGGCCGCGATGTGGCTCGGGGCCCGCGACTGGCGCCACGGCCTCGCCGTGGTCGGCGTGGCCTCGACCTGGCTGCCGTGGCTGGCTTACGACGACCGGCCGATCTTCTCCTTCTACGCCATCGTCACCCTGCCCTTCATCGTCCTGTCGTTGACGCTGGCCATCGGGGCGCTGGTCGGCCGGCGGCGCGGCCCCTCCACCCGCCGCACCGTCGGCGTCGTCGTCGCCGGGGCCTTCCTCGTGCTGACCCTGGTCAACTTCGCGTGGTTCTGGCCGATCTGGACCAACGGGCTGCTCACCAACGGCGAGTGGCTGGACCGGATGTGGTTCGCCCGCTGGATCTGAGGTCGGGCCGGCCACGGTGGCCGGCGACGCCTAGGCTGCCCGTCATGAGCGCCTTCACCCCCGGCTGGGACAGCCTGCCCGAGCCGCTGCTGGCCTTCTGGACCGAGCGCCACCTGTGCACGCTGACCACCCTGCGGCCCGACGGGCGCCCGCACGTCGTGCCGGTGGGGGTCGCGCTCGACCCGGAGCGCGCCTGTGCGTGGGTGATCACCTCGGTGACCAGCCGCAAGGCGCTCAACCTCGCCGACCCGGCCGGCTCCCGGCTGGTGGCCGCCTGCCAGGTCGACGGCGCGCGGTGGTCGACCGTGGAGGGCACCGCCGAGGTGGTCGACGACCGCGAGCAGGTCGCCCGGGCCGAGGAGCGGTACGCCGCGCGCTACCGCCAGCCGCGGGAGAACCCCGCCCGCGTGGCCCTGCGGATCGAGGTCGCCCGCTTCGTCTTCGGCCCCGGCCTGCTGCGCGCCGCCTGACCCGGGCGCCGCCGCGCCGAGGGTCCCCCGCCCGGCTCACCGAGCGCGCGGCGGTTAGCGTGGTGGCCAGTGAGCCCGTCCCCCGCGCGCGCAACGCACCTGCGCACCGACGTCCAGGGACTGCGTGCCGTCGCGGTCGTCACCGTCGTCCTGGGCCACCTCGGCCTCGGCCCCCTCACCGGGGGGTTCGTCGGCGTCGACGTGTTCTTCGTCGTCTCGGGCTTCCTCATCACCCAGCTCATGCTGCGCGAGGTCGCCCGCACGGGCGGCCTCTCGCTCACCGACTTCTACGCCCGCCGCGCCCGACGGATCCTGCCGGCGGCATCGCTGGTCCTGGTGGCCACCGCGGTCGCCTCGGCGCTGTGGCTGGGCCCGCTGCGCGCCCCCGAGGCGTTCGTCGACGTCGTGTGGGCCGCGGCCTTCGCGGCCAACGTCCGCTTCGCCGAGCGCGGCACCGACTACTTCGCGCTGGACCTCTCCCCCTCGCCGGTCCAGCACTACTGGTCGCTGGCGGTCGAGGAGCAGTTCTACGTCGTGTGGCCGCTGCTGCTGCTCGCCGTCGTGCTCCTGGCCCGGCGCCGGCACCGGGCCCGTGCCTCCGACCGGGCCGCCGGGCCCGACCAGCCCGCCCAGCCCGCCCAGCCGGTGCCGCTGGGAGCGCTGGCCGGTGTGCTGGTGGTCGTGGCCGCCGCCAGCCTGGCCTGGTCGGCGCACCGCACGGGCGAGACCCCGACGGCGGCGTACTTCTCGAGCCTCACCCGCGCGTGGGAGCTGGCTCTGGGGGCGCTCGGTGCGGTGGCCGTCGCCGCCTGGCCCGCGAGGCGCACCCTGCCCCGCGCGGTCGTCGAGCCGCTGGCGCTGGCCGGGCTGGCCGCCGTCGGCTGGGCCTGCCTGCGGCTGACGCCGGCCACCCCCTTCCCCGGCACCGCCGCGCTGGTGCCCGTGCTCGGCACCCTCGCGGTGCTGCTCGCCGGCGCGACGGCCACGCGCTCCCTGGTCGACCGGGCGCTGTCGCTGCGTGCGCTGCAGCTGCTCGGCGGCTGGTCGTACTCGATCTACCTGTGGCACTGGCCGCTCGTCGTCATCCCCTCCGTGCACGTCGACCGGGCGCTCACGCTCGGCGAGAAGATCGCCCTGGCCGGGCTCACCCTGCTGCTCGCCGCGCTCACCACGCGCCTCGTCGAGGACCCCGTACGCCGCGCCCGCGGCCTCGCGCTGCCGTGGCGCGGGCTGGTGCTCTACCCCACCACGCTGGCCCTCGTCGTGTCCTCGGCGGTGGCCGCCGGCGCCTACGTGCAGCGCACGCAGGGCGAGGTCGGCCGCGGCGCGGCGATCACGCTGCCCGACGACTGGCGGCGCGAGCTCGGCACCGACGACCCGGCCACCGCCCTGGTGCGCGCCTCGGCGCGGGCCAGCCGTGAGGGGCGCGCCGTGCCGCGTCGCCTCAGTCCCCCGCTGACCCGCCTGCTCGACTCCACCGCCGACCTCGCCGGCTGCGACTACCGCGACGACACCAACCGCGAGCTGTGTCCCCGCGGCGACCAGGACGCCGAGCGCACCGTGGTGCTGCTGGGCGACTCCCACGCCCGCCACTGGATCCCGGCGCTCGAGCCGATCGCGGAGCAGGCCGGCTACCGCGCCTACTACCTGGCCAAGCCCCAGTGCGTGCCGTGGCTGGTGACCTCGCTGCGCGGCGGCACCACGGAGCCCTTCACCGCCTGCGACGACTTCAAGCGCTGGGCGCTGGAGCAGGTCGAGCGGCTCCGGCCCGACCTCGTGGTCGTCTCGAGCTCACCGGGCACCAGCAGGGGCGTGCTCGTCGACGGCGAGGTGGTCGACGACCCCGAGGAGACCGCCCGCGCGGTGCGCCGCGGCACGACCGCCCTGCTGGAACGACTCGACGCCGCGGCGGGGCGGACGGTGCTGCTGGCCGACGTGCCGATCCTGGCCGACGACCCGGGGCCGTGCCTGTCCTCGCGCCCGCGGTCGCTGCGGGCCTGCCTGACCCACGAGCGTCCCGACCACCGCGCCGCGGCCGCCGCACAGGTGCGGGCGGCGGACGCCGTCGGTGTCGCTTCGGTGCGCACGCGGCAGTGGTTCTGCGCGGGCGACGACTGCCCCGCCGTGGTCGGCTCGACCGTGCCCTACCGCGACGGCGGGCACGTCACCACGCAGTACGCCGAGCAGCTGGCCCGCCCGCTGGGGTTGTCGCTGGGCCTGCTCAGGCGCAGGAGTTCGCGAAGCGCACCAGGTCGAAGGCGCTGTAGTGCGACGGGTCGTCGTGGGGGCCCTGCACCGGCCGCACCGTGACCTCGGCGCCGGCCTCGCGCAGCCGCCCCGCCATGACCTCGGTGTTGTCCTCGAAGGGCACGTAGGGGTCGACGGGCGAGGCGACGAAGCGGTAGCGCACGTCGGCGGGGAAGCGCGAGGCGTTGTCCACGGGGTTGCGGACGAAGGGCCACGGCTCGCCGTCGTAGGCGGCGCGGATGAAGCCGTCGGCGCCCGGCACGTTGCCCATCGTGCGCATGTCGACGGCGGCCTTCACGCCGTACCAGCACGGCGGCGACTCGATGCCGTGCACGACGGCGTTGAGCGAGGTGGTGGCGCCCATCGAGGTGCCGATGAAGAGCTTGACCTCCGCGCCGCCCTGCTCCTCGGCCCACGCGATGAGGCGCTCGGTGTCCTCGGTGGAGGCGGGGTTGCCCCAGGCCTCCCGGTGGAAGAGGGACGAGGCGACCACCCAGCCGTCGCGCCGCAGCGCGTCGAGCCACGGACCGTCCATCTTGTCGTTGACGTTGCCGCCCTGGCCGTGGAAGAAGACGGCCACGCCCTTGGGCTCGTCGGTGGGCGGCAGGTTGAGGCGCACCGGCTGTCCCGCCAGCACCGAGGTGACCTGCTCGCCGGGGTGCTCGCCGCTGGCCCCGGTCGTGGCGAGCACGAGCCCCAGGGCGAGGACCCCGGCGAGCACGGCCTGGGCCACGCGCTTGGGCACCGACGAGCGACGCCGAGGGGCTCCGGGGATCGTCGACGGCGAGGTCATGGCGTCGATTATCAACCGCGGCGGGCCGTTTCCCACATCGATCCGGCAGATCGGTGGCAGCGTTCCTGTCGACCCCACCGGTCCGGCGCCGCGGATCGAGACCGGATCGTGATGGCCGCCCGCTGGGATCCGCGGGTCCAGGGGCGGGTCGCCGGGTAGGAAGGGAGGCGTCGACGCGGGAGCTGCTCGGAGCCCCCGCACGGGCCGAGGAACGGCGGTGGCGGATGCTCTCGCGACGCACGCGCACCCAGGTGCCGGCCCTCGTGCTCGCACTCGCCGCGGCGCTCGCCGGGTGCGCACCGGCGGGTGAGGAGGGCGCGGCCGGCGACCTGACGGTGCCGGTCGGAGCCCCGACCTACGACGTCGCCGCGCCGGCGTGGGCCGTCGGCCGGTCGCTGCACGTGGGTGACGTCGAGCTCGACGTGCGCCCCGCGCCCGAGGCGTTCGTGGTGACGACCGCCGGCGTCTACTACCTGGCCCGCGGCACGCTGTGGTTCACCGACGGCGCCGACCCCGTGGCGGTCGCGGAGGTGGACACCGACCGGCTGGCCCTGTCCACCGACGGGCGGCACCTGGGCCTGCTCGACCGGGTGCACGGGCCCACCGACGCGGCCGGCGTCGCGGCGGCGGTCGCCGTCGTGCTCGACGTGACCACCGGCAAGGAGGTGCTGCGGACCCGTCCCGCGCGGCCCACGGTCGACGTCGCCGCGCTCTACGCCGCGCAGCCCCCGACGTTCGTCGGGTTCGACGAGGACGCCGCCTACGTCGCCGACCCCCTGGTCGAGGGCGTCACCCGGCTGCCGCTCGACGGCGGGCCGGGCGGGCCGGCCCCCGACGACCTGCGGGTGGACCGCTCCCTGGGCTCCGAGGTCGACGTCGTGCGGACGACGGCGGGCCACCTGAGGCTGGCCCGCGACGGTGAGCGGCCCGACGCCCGCGCCCTGCTGTCGCCGGCCGGCGACCTGATCCACCCCCTGGGCGCAGCGACCCCGCCCCGGGCCTACGACGCCGCCTCGGGGGTGCCGGTGCGCTTCGACCCGGGCGAGCGGTGGTTCCAGCTCGGCGGCTGGATCGACCAGGACACCTACTACGGCGCGGCGAGCGCCGACGGCTCCTCGGCCGGGCCCAGCGGGCGCACCGTGGTCGTCGCCTGCGACGTCAGGGCACCGCGGTGCCGACCGGTCAGCGCGGAGTTCCAGCTGCCGACCGGCCCGGAGCTGGTCTTCGGCACCGGCAGCCCCGCGACCGCTCGCTGAGCCGTCCCGGGGCCGCGCCCCGGGACGACTCTCAGCCGCGCGCCTGGAGCGCCTCGGTCAGGAGCGCCACCAGCGCCTCGAGCTGCACGTCGACCGAGCTGGACACCTCGTCGTCGGAGCCGTCGAGCGCCCGGGCGGCCAGGCCGGCCTTGCTGTCGATGAGCTCGGCGACCTTGGTGTCGATGGTCTGCGCCGCGATGATCCGCCACGCCGTCACCGGCTCGGCCTGGCCGATGCGGTGGATCCGGTCGATGGCCTGGGTCTGCTCCGCGTCGGTCCACGACAGCTCGGCGAGCACCAGGTTGGAGGCCACCTGGAGGTTGAGCCCCACGCCGGCCGCCATCAGCGAGCAGACGACGATCTGGACGTCGGGGTCCTCCACGAAGGCGTCGATGTTCTTCTGCCGCACGCGCGGGGTCTGGTCGCCGCGGATCGAGGCGTAGCTGATGCCCCGCTTGGCGAAGGTCTCCTCCGCGACGTCCATGACGTCGAGGTGCTTGGCGAAGAAGACGACCTTGCCGACGTTGCGCGCCAGCTGCGCGGCGTAGTCGGCCGCGAGACCGGCCTTGGCCTGGCCGATGCGCCGCATCATCGAGAACACGTTCTCGTCGGTCTTCGTGGTCGTGGTGTCCTCGCGCTCCCACGTCGCGACCCGGCGCACCAGCTCGTGGTCGATGCCGGCCACGGTGCGGCCCGAGGTGCGGGTGGCCAGCGCGGTGTCGTAGCGCGCGACCATGCGGCGGGCCAGCTCGCGCTCGGCCTCGCGGATGGAGCGGCCGATCTCGTCGTCGAGCTCGACGGGCAGGTCGGCGACGCGACGTGCGGGGATGTCGGAGGCCACGTCGACCTTGCGGCGCCGCACGATGCCCATGTCGACGACGGCCGCGCGGGCCGCGGGGTAGAACGCCGGGTCGGCCGGGGTCATCCCGGTCTCCTCCAGCTTCTCCATCAGCCGGGCGCGCGGGGTCTTGTCGTCGGTCCAGCCGAGGAACTGCCAGATGGCGCGGAAGTCCTCGATGTCGTTGATCAGCGGCGTGCCGGTGAGCGCCATCAGCAGCGGCCGGGCGATGCGGGCGCGGATCCGCTCGGAGAGCTGGAGCACGTGCTGGGAGCGCTGGGAGGTCTTGTTCTTGATGAAGTGGGCCTCGTCGACCACCATGCCGCGGAAGCCGAGGTCGCCCAGCCAGCCCACGTGGCGGTCGAGGATCTCGTAGTTGACCACCACGATGTCGGCGAAGCCGTCGACGGTGTCGCCGTTGCCGTGGACCACCGTGACCGCGCGGTGCGGCGTCCAGCGCTCGGCCTCGCGGGCCCAGTTGGTCTTCACCACGTTGGGCACCACGACGAGCAGCGGGTAGGCCCCCGCCGCCTGCGCGGCCAGCAGCGCCTGGGCGGTCTTGCCCAGGCCCGGCTCGTCGGCCAGCAGGAAGGTGCGGTGGCCGTCGGCGGCGGCCTGCACGACCTGCGCCTGGTGGTGCATCAGCTCCAGGCGGCCCGGCGCCGCGACGGACGCGGTGTCGGGCAGCGGCATGCACGCGGAGTGGCCGCCGGCGTACTCGAAGGAGCGCAGCAGGGGGCCGATGAGCTCCCAGCCGGCCAGGCGCCGCGGGCGCGGCTCGGTGGGCTCGGCGTTGGCGAAGTCGGGCACCAGGAAGGGGTTGGCCAGCTTCCGGGCGATCACCGACTGCGGCACGATCCGCTTCTCGGCCAGGCCGGTCGCCGGGGTCTCCTCGCGGTCGGCCACGACGCGCTGCTCGATGCCGGCGGCCTCGAGCATCTCGCGCTTGAGCAGCGCGGCCGACTCCGAGAGCCGCGCGTCCTCGGCGAGCAGCTGCAGCAGGGAGGTGTCGCGCGCCGCGGTCTTGGCCAGGATGGTGGCCACGCCGTCGAGGCGCTTGAGCTGCTCGGCGCGCTGGGCCTCGGTGACCTCCTCGTCGGCCTTGACGCGGGCCCGCTCCTCGCGCACCAGGATCGCGACGACCTGGAACTTCGTGCGCAGCGAGGAGGCGACCGACCCGCGGGCCACGCCGTTCTCGACCTCGCGCACGGCACGCGCCAGCACCGGGATGATGCCCTCGTTGTCGATGTCGCGCACGCGCCGTTGGCGCGTCGCGGTGCGGGACCCGCCTGAGCGGCGCTGGTCTCGTCGAGCCACGTACTCCTCCTCTGGAGCGCCCGGCGTGCACGACCCCGTCGCGGGGTGGCGGCCCGCGCCGGCGGCGCGGCGACCGTCTCGGACGCACGGGCCGGGCGGCCGCTGCGTCACGTGTCCATCGCGTGTCTCGGCCCCGACCCGACCACGGGGGTTCGGGACGCCGAGGGGCTGCTGCCGGTCTCGGCGTGGAGCCGCGGTCACCGGGTGGTGACCGCCTGGCGGCTGCGGGCCGCCCCTGGCGCCACGGGCGCCGGGGCACCCGGAGGCGCCGCGACCATGGTAGCCGCACCCGGGCCGGTTGAGCACTCGGGCTCAGGCGCGGCGCGGCGGGCGCCGCCAGGCTGGTGGGCACACCGGCCACCCCGGCCCCGACCAGGAGGACCACCATGAGCTCGCCGAACCCCCGCAGCACCCAGAACACCGCGGCCTTCTTCGCCCAGGCCGCGATCTCCTTCGGCGCCGCCCTGCTCGGCCTCGCGATCGCCGTGCTCTACCTGCCGGTCGACCCGTGGGTGCGGGCCTTCCTCGCGATGACCACGCTCTTCCTGGTCTCCTCCTCCTTCACCCTGGCCAAGGTCGTGCGCGACAACCAGGAGAACAGCGCGGTCACCACCCGTCTCGACCAGGCCCGCGTCGACAGGCTGCTCGCCGAGCACGACCCCTTCCGCGCCGTCTCCTGAGGCTCCCGACCCGGGGCGGCACCGGTCGGCGCGGCGCGCGCGTCGTTCAGCGCGGCGCGCGCGTCATCACGTGCTTGAAGCGGGAGTAGTCGTCGATCGAGCGGGTCGACAGCTCCGCGCCGTAGCCCGACGCACCGAATCCGCCGAAGGGCATCTCCGAGACCGTCGTCAGGTGGTCGTTGACCCACACCGTGCCGAAGTCGAGGCCTCGGGTGAAGCGGTCGGCCCGGGCCAGGCTCGCGGTCCACACGCTGGCCGCGAGTCCCTGCTCGACGTCGTTGGCCATGGCCAGCAGGGCCTCGTCGTCGGGGGCTCGCTGCACCGTCACCACCGGGCCGAAGACCTCGCGCTGCACCACCTCGTCGCGCTGCCCGACCCCGGTCAGCACGGTGGGCGCGTAGAACCAGCCGGGGCGCTCGAGCCGGCGCCCGCCCACCTCGACCCGGGCCCCGCCCGCGACCGCGCGGTCGACGAAGCCGGCCACGCGCTCGAGCTGGCGCCGGCTGACCAGCGGGCCCAGCCGGGTGTCCTCGTCGGCGGGGTCGCCGACGCGCAGGTCGCGCACGGCCTCGACGTACGCCGCCAGGAAGGCGTCGTGGACGGAGTCGGCCACCAGCACCCGGCACGCCGCGGTGCAGTCCTGGCCGGCGTTGAGGAAGCCGGCCGGCACCAGGGTGGCGACGGCGTCGTCGAGGTCGGCGTCGTCGCAGACCACGACGGGCGCCTTGCCGCCCAGCTCGAGGTGCACCCGGGTCAGCGACTCGGCCGCGGTCGCCGCGACCGCGCTGCCGGTGGCGCTGTCACCGGTCAGCGAGACCAGACGCACCCGCGGGTCGCGCACGAGGGCCTGGCCCACCTCTGCCCCGCCGAGCACCACCCCGAGCACCCCCGCGGGCAGCACGCGGGAGGCCAGCTCGACCAGTCGCAGCGTCGAGCGCGGGGTCAGCTCGGAGGGCTTGACCACCGCGGTGTTGCCGGCGGCCAGCGCCGGGGCGACCTTCCAGACGGCCTCGAGCAGCGGGTAGTTCCACGGCGTGACGAGGGCGACCACACCGAGCGGCTCGCGGCGCAGCGTGGAGGTGCGACCGGCGGCGTACTCCCCGGCGGAGCCGGCGCTCGGCACCCGGGACGCGCCGGCGAGGAAGCGCAGGTTGTCGACCACCCCGGGCAGCTCCTCGCGGGCGTGGTGGACCGGCTTGCCGACGTCCTCGGAGTCCAGCAGCGCCAGCTCCTCGGCGTGCTCCTCCACGAGGCCGGCGAGGGCGAGGAGCGCGTCGGCACGTGCCCCCGGCGTGCTGCGCGACCAGTCGGGGAAGGCCGCGGCGGCGGCGTCGACCGCGCGGGTCACCGCAGCGGTGTCGCTGGTCGCCAGGCTCGAGCGCACGCCGCCGGTCGCGGGGTCGACGAGGTCGAGCAGCGGCATCAGCTGATCAGCTCGTCGATGCGCGAGTAGGCCTGCGCGTCGCCGCGCAGCACCCGGCTGCGACGCCCGTCGATGCTCACCGGCACGTCACCGGCCACGGTGATGCGGCGCATCTCGCGGTAGGCCGTGCCGAAGTCGGCCACGGCGTAGTGCTGGGTGGCGCGGTTGTCCCACATGGCCACGTCACCGGGCTGCCAGGTCCAGCGGATCGTGTTCTCCAGCCGGGTGATCCTGTTCTGGAGCAGGGTGAAGACCGCCACGGACTCCGCGGAGCTGAGGCCGCTGAAGGCCTTGACGAAGTGGCCCAGCACCAGCGAGCGCTCCCCCGTCTCGGGGTGCACGCGCACCACGGGGTGCTCGGTCTCGAAGAGCTGGGAGGTGAAGTCGGCGCGGGTGTAGCGCGCGTCGGGCTCCTCGGAGTCCTCCTCGTGCTGGGCGTAGTCGTAGGAGTTGGTGTGGACGGCCCAGAGGTCGTCGACCAGGGCGCGCAGCGAGGCGGGCAGCGCGTCGTAGGCGGCCACCGTGTTGGCCCACACCGTGTTGCCCCCGAAGGGCGGGAGCGCCACGGCGCGCAGGACGCTGATCGCGGGCACCCGGTCGACGAAGGTCACGTCGGTGTGCCAGGCGTTGGCGGCCATGCCCTTGTCGGCACTGACCGTGAAGACCCGGGCGCTACCGGTGTTGACGGTCGGGTGGGCGGTCGTGAGGGGGCCCATGGTCTCGGCGAAGGCCTGGTGCGCGGCGTCGTCGAGGTGGTCCTGGCCGCGGAAGAAGACGACCTTGTGACGCAGGAGGGCCCCGCGCACGGCCGCGACCGTCGCCGCGTCGAGGTCGCCCCCGAGGCGCACGCCGTCGACGCGCGCCCCGATGCGGGCGCCGAGCTGGTGGAGGTCGAGCCGGTGGACGTCGAGCCGGTCGCCGCCGAGGGCGGCCTCGGGGCGGTCGAGGGTGCTGGTCATGGCTGCTCCTGCGCGCGTCGGGTCGGGTGGCGTACCAAACCATAGTGACACACGTGAGTTACTCGGGTTCGACTCACGGCGGGGCCGGGACGCACGACCCCCGACGTCAGGACGTCCGCCCCTGCCCCGCGGCGCACGGTGCGTCGAGGCTGGGGGCATGGACCTCTCCCCTCGCCCCGACGACCAGACCCTGCCCGCCGCGAGCGCCGGCGAGACCGCCCACGTGCCACCGGGCAGCATCGTCGTGGGCGTCGACGGGTCGGAGACCGCGGCCCAGGCGCTGGTGTGGGCCTGCGACCAGGCCGACCTCGAGCAGCGCCCGCTGACCCTGGTGCACGTGCTCGAGCCCGTGCAGGTGCCGGCGTCCGGCATGTACGCCACCACGGCGATCGACTACGGCCTGCTGCTCGACCAGGTGCGCGAGGGCGGGGTCGCGCTGCTGGCCGCCGCCGAGGCCACCGCCCACGAGCGGGCGCCCGGCGTGGTCGTGCACCGCGTGATGTCGAGCGCGGACCCGCGTGGCGTGCTGCTCGGGCTCTCGCGCCAGGCCGCGATGGTCGTCCTCGGCTCCCGCGGCCGCGGCCCGCTGCGCAGCCTGCTCCTCGGCTCGGTGAGCGTCTCGGTCTCCAAGCACGCCTCCTGCCCGGTGGTGGTGCGCCGACCCGACCACCCGCAGCGCCCGCGGACCGGCGTGCTGGTCGGTGTCGACGGCACCGCGCGCTCCCTCCCGGCCGTCGAGTTCGCCTTCCGGATGGCGTCCTTCCGCGGGCGCCCCCTGATCGTGCAGCACTCCTACTTCGACGCCACCGAGGCCCTGGCGATCCAGCGCGGGCTGCCCGCCCCCGAGCTCGCCGACGAGCAGGCCCTGGTGGCCGAGTCGCTGGCCGGGATGGCCGAGAAGTTCCCCGAGGTCGACGTGGAGGTCAGGCTGGGCCGGGGCTTCGCCGACCACAACCTCGTCGAGGCCTCACGCGACGCCGACCTGGTGGTCGTCGGCCACCAGGTCGACGGACCGCTGGAGGACCTCCTCTACGGCTCGGTGGCCCCCATCGTGGTCGAGCACGCCCTCGGAGCCGTCGCCGTCGTGCCGGTGTCGGCGCCCTGAGCCGGCCCCCTCGCGGTCAGGTGGTCGCGGTGCTGGGCGAGCCCGGCCAGCGGCGGACCGCCGGGGGCACCGAGGGCCGACGGTCCTGCCGCCGCGCCCTGGAGGTCACCTGCTCGACGGACCCGGCGGACCCCGGGCGAGGGCGGGCCGGGCGGTGCGGCGGGCGCGGGGCGGCACCCACGCGTCAGCCCTCCGTCACGGCAGCGTCACGCCGGTGGCGGCGGGCCACGGCGGCTCGGCGAGACGCGTACGGTCGCACGATGAGGCTCACCTGCACCTACCGACCGCGCGACGCGGGGGGCGAGGAGGTCGAGCGCCACGTGGAGGGCCCGGACCCCCGCTCCGCCGCCGACTTCCTGGCCCTGCTCGACGCCGAGGCCCCCGACGGCCACGAGCTGGTCAGCGTGAGGATCGTGCAACGCTGAGGACGTGAGGCCCAGCCCCGACATCCACTGGTCAGCCCCCGTGCCCGCGGCTGACTGCGGCACCGGCGTGCTGGTGCTCGCCGGCTCCAGCGGCCGCCTCGACACCGGGCGCGCCGACCTCCTCGCCGCCCGCGGCGCCACCGCGGTGGCGCTGCGGTGGTTCGGCGGGCAGGGCCAGCCGGCCCAGCCGTGCGAGGTGCCCCTGGAGACCTTCGCCGGCGCCCTCGACCGGCTCGCCGCGTCGTGCCGGCGGGTGGCCGCGCTCGGCACGTCGTACGGCGCGGAGGCCGCGCTGCTGCTGGCCTGCCACGACGAGCGCATCGACGCCGTGGTGGCGCTGGCGCCCACCGACGTGGCCTGGGAGGGCGCCCGGGAGAGCGACGACGACCCGCCGCGCACGAAGTGGACACTCCGGGGCGAGCCGGTGCCGTTCGTGCCGCTCGACCGCACCTGGACCCCGCTGCCCGACCCGGCCTTCCTGGAGGTCTACGAGCGCAGCCGCGCGCGGGCGGCCCCCGAGGCGGTGGCCGCGGCCACCCTCCCGGTGGAGCGGATCGGCGGCGACGTGCTGCTCGTGGCCGGCGGCGACGACCGGGTGTGGGACAGCGAGGGGCAGGCCCGGCGGATCGCCGCGCGCCGCGCCTCGGCCGGACTCACGACCACGGTGCTGGTCGATCCCGCCGCCGGTCACCCCGTGGTGCTGCCCGGCGAGGACGCGCCCGACCTGCGCCGGCCCTACCAGGTCGGCGGCGACGCGGGCGCGCCGCAGCGGCTCGGGGCGCTGGCCTGGCCCGCGATCGCCGACGCCCTGCGCCTGGCACGACGAAGGCCCGCAGCCTGAGGGCTGCGGGCCTTGCGTCGATCGGTGGAGCTGAGGGGATTCGAACCCCTGGCCTTCTCATTGCGAACGAGACGCGCTACCAACTGCGCCACAGCCCCGGGTGCGTCACCGCCGACGAGCGGCGGGCGATGCGGTGGGAAACGTTAGCACCGTCGCGGCGTCGTCACGAATCCGATGCCCGTCAGGAGCCCGTGCGGCGGGAGGACCCCTCCGCGCGGGCGGCCTTGGCCGCGCGGGCCTGGTCGTCGGCCTCGCGGGCCAGCGCCGAGTCGGCCTCGGAGCGCCCGGAGGTCCACACGCCGGTGTCGTCGAGATCGATGGTGCGCACCGTGCGGCGGGCCGCGGCGGGCTTGGAGACGTAGGTGGGCAGCGTGACCGGCACGGGGTCCCACAGGGCGGCGTCCGGGGTGGGGTCGGCCTGCACGGCGCTGATCTCCTCGGTCACCTCGCCGGGCAGCTCGAACTCCTCGCGCGGCTCGGGCGCGGGCGCCTCGAGGGGCCCGGCGGCCAGGGCCACGTCGAGCACGACCTCGGAGACGAAGGTGACGGCGGCGTGGGGGGCGTCCTCGGTCGCGCCGGTCCCGCCGGTCTCGGCAGCGGTGCCGGCCGGGGTGGCGGGCGCGCGGCGGGCGCGGCCCAGACCGCGCTCCTGGCGCACCATCAGCCGGCAGGCCACCAGCCAGGCCACCAGCAGGGCGCCGGGGGCGGTGAGCGACCACCAGGAGACCACCGCGGTCGCGGCGAGCACGCCGACCACGACGAGGGCCAGCAGCAGGACGGCCAGCACGTTGCGACGGCGGCGCGCGGCGCTGCGCGCGGCCGCGCGACGGGCCACCGGCGACGGCGTACGGGTCGGAGCACCGGCGGCGTCGACCGTCGCGTCGGTCGGGGGCGCGGGTGCCGGGGAGGAGACGGACACCGTGGACTCCAGGCGCACGGCCTCGCCGGCGGGGCCGGCCGCGGCACCGCCCTTGGTGGTCACCACGGGGCCCGAGGGGGCCCGGCCGGGCTGCACCACCAGGCGTGCGTCGCGCCGGTCGACCGGCTCGCGCCGGGCCAGCACCCGCATGCTCTGGGAGAAGCGCTCCACCGAGCGGCTCCGCGTCACCTCGTCGTGGTGGCGCAGGGCCTTCGGGACCAGGTAGACGGCCCACGCCACGGCGAGGGCGAGGAAGATGAATGCGCTCAGGTCCACCCCCGCAGCCTAGGTTCACTGCCTCAGGGGCTCTCGGATGTCAACCCGTGTGTCGCAGATCAGCTGCTGGGAGCGGGCTCAGACCACCCGGCGCAGCAGCCCGTCGGGGCAGTCCTCGGCGGTGATGGCGTAGAGCCGGTGGTCGCGCCAGGCGCCGTCGATGTGGAGGTAGCGCGGGGCGTAGCCGACCTCGGTGAGCCCCAGCTTCTCGACCACGCGCAGGGAGTTGGAGTTCTCCGGGCGGATCGCGACCTCGATGCGGTGCAGGCCCAGCCCGGTGAAGCAGTGGTCGATGACCATCGCCACCGCGCGCGGCATGATGCCGCGACCCGCGGCGTCGCGGTCGAGCCAGTAGCCGACCGAGGCGAAGAGCGCGGAGCCCCGCACCACGTTGTTGACGGTCACCTGGCCCACGAAGCGGCCGTCGACCTCGACCACGAAGGGGTACGTCGTGTCGTGGCGGGCCTGGCGGTGCAGCCGGCGCACCAGCGCCCGGAAGGTCGTGGGCCGGTCGTCGCCGCCCGGCGGCACCGTGGCGTCCCACGGCATCAGCCAGGCGGCGTTGCGACGCCTCGTCGCGCGCCAGGCGTCGGCGTCGCCGCGGCGCAGCGGACGCACGGTGACCTCCTCGTGGCGCAGGGCCACGGGCCAGGCCGACCGCGGGGGTCGCTGGTCACGGCTCAATGGTCGCTCCCCACGACCTGCTCGGCCGCGTGCACCAGCACGGGCGTCAGCACCGCCAGGCCGTCCTTGACGCCGCCGCGCGAGCCGGGGAGGTTGACGACCAGGGTGGTGCCGACGACGCCGGCGAGCCCGCGCGACAGCATCGCCGTCGGCACGCCCTTGGCCACGCCGTGCGCACGGATGGCCTCGGCGATGCCCGGCACCTCGCGCTCCACCACGCTGCGGGTGGCCTCCGGGGTGCGGTCGGTGGGGGTGAGGCCGGTGCCGCCGGTGGTGAGAACCACGCGGGCCCCCGCCTCGACCGCGGCGCGGATCGCCGCGGCCACCGGCTCCCCGTCGGGCACGACCGCCGGCTCACCGACTTCGAAACCCAGCCCGAGCAGCGCCTCGACGATGAGCGGGCCCGTGGTGTCGGCGTACACGCCGGCGGAGGCGCGGTTGGAGGCCACGACCACCGCGGCGGGGAGGCCGTGGGCGGGCGCGGGTGCGGCGGGCGTCGTCGGCTCGGGGGTCATCGCGCCCAGTCCCCCGACTTGCCGCCGGTCTTGGTCTCGACGCGCACGTCGGTGATCACCGCGCCCTTGTCGACCGCCTTGACCATGTCGACGACCGTGAGCGCGGCGACCGAGACCGCGGTGAGCGCCTCCATCTCCACGCCGGTGCGGTCGGTGGTGCGCACGGTCGCGAGGATCTCCACGGCGTCGTCGGCCACGGCGAGGTCGACGGTGACGCCGGAGACCGCGAGCGGGTGGCACAGGGGGATCAGGGCGGGGGTCTGCTTGGCGCCCATGATGCCGGCGATGCGGGCCACGGCCAGCGCGTCGCCCTTCGGCACGCCCTCCCCGCGCAGCAGGCCGACCACCTCGGGCGAGACGAGCACACGCCCCGAGGCCGAGGCCGTGCGGGCGGTGACGGCCTTGGCCGAGACGTCGACCATGCGCGCGGCGCCGGTCTCGTCGACGTGGGTGAGCCCGCCCGGGCGCTCGCCCATCAGAACTCCTCGTCGAGCCGGATGACCTGCACCGGCTCGCCGGCGCCGATCGACAGCGTGTCCTCGGGCACCACGATGAGCGCGTCGGAGGCCGCGAGGTCGCCGACCAGGTGCGAGCCCGACCCGCCGACCGGCGTGACGGTGGCCTGCCCCGAGGCGGCGTCGTACTCCCCGCGCAGGAACTGGCGCCGACCCGGCGGCGAGGTGATGGCGTGGGTCAGCCGGGCCTGCACCAGGGGGCGGGAGTGGGGGGTGATCCCCATCATCTTGCGCAGCGCCGGCAGCACGAACATCTCGAAGGAGATGTAGGAGGACACCGGGTTGCCCGGCAGGCAGAAGATCGGCGTGGCGTCGTCACCCACGGTGCCGAAGCCCTGGGGCTTGCCCGGCTGCATCGCCACGGGGCCGAACCACACCGTGCCCAGCGGCCGCAGCGCCTCCTTGACCACGTCGAAGTCGCCCATCGAGACCCCGCCCGAGGTCACCACGACGTCGGCGCGCACGAGCTGGTCGGCCAGCGCGTCGAGGAAGGCGCGCGGCTGGTCGGGCACGATCCCGACGCGGTAGGCCAGCGCCCCGGCGCGACGCGCGGCGGCGGCCAGGAGGTAGGAGTTGCCGTCGTAGATCGAGTCGTGGCCCAGCGGCTGCCCGGGCTCGCGCAGCTCGGTGCCGGTGGAGAGGATGACCACCCGCGGGCGGGGCCGGGAGGCGACGCTGGCGCGGCCCACCGAGGCGAGCAGCCCGAGGTGGCGCGGGCCCAGGACGGTGCCCTCCTCGATGAGCAGGTCGCCCACCGAGACGTCGTCGCCGGCCACCCGCACGTGCTGGCCCGGCGAGGGCGAGCGCTCGATGCGCACGCGCGCGACCCCGTGGTCGGTCCACTCGTAGGGCACGACGCAGTCGGCGCCGCTGGGCACCGGCGCGCCGGTCATGATCTTGGCCGCCGTGCCGGGGGGCAGCGTCAGCAGCTGGGCGTTGCCGGCGCCGATCTCGCCGACCACGGGCAGCTCGACGGGCGACTCCTCGCCGGCGTCGGCGACGTCGGCGTGGCGCACGGCGTAGCCGTCCATGGCGGAGTTGTCGAAGGAGGGCAGCGCGATGCCGGCGGTGACCGACTCGGCGGCCGCGAGGCCGAGGGTCTCCATCAGCGGCTGCTGCACGTGGCCCAGCGGGGTGATCGCCTCCAGCACCCGCGCGAGGTGCTGCTCGACGGTGATCGGGGCGTCAGCCACGGGCACGACCGTCGGTGGCGCCGGCCGTGGAGCCCTCGCCGGTGAGGACCTCGCCGCCGGGCAGGCGCTGCGCCGAGCGCGCGGAGAGCGCGACGTCGCCGACGACCTGCACGCCCTTGCCGAAGGTGAAGTCGCCCTCGACGCGCAGCGAGGAGGCTGCCTTCATCGAGGGCGCGCCCTCGGGGAAGCGCTTGTCGAACTCGCCGACCAGCTTGTAGAAGTCGCCGTCGAGGTCGACGAAGGGCACCTCGTCGGCGGTCTGGTCGAGCACGAAGTCGCGCCCCAGGTCGTAGACGTCGGAGCGCAGCACCAGCAGGTCGTTGGTTGTCTTGACCGGCACGAAGCGGTCGCGACCGACCTCGATGAGCGTGGAGCCCTCGAAGACCTCGATCGCGGCGCCCATCGCGGTCTCGATCTGCACGACCTCGGTGGTGGACTTGTCGCCGGGGTCGACGTTCTTGACGTTGCGGATCATGGGCAGGCCGAGGATGCCGTCGCGCTGGTCGAGGGCCGCCTTCATCGCGGCCAGGTCGAACCACAGGTTGTTGGTCGAGCAGAACCGGTGCCGGTCGAGGTCGGCCAGGGCGTCCTTGTCGGCGTCGAGGGTCTGCGCGGTCTCGCGCAGCACGATCCGGCCGTCGGAGCGACGGCGCGCGAAGTGGCCGCCCTTGCGGTCCGAGGGGGTGCGGCGCACGGCCTCGATGGCGAAGGGCGCGCCGCTCGCGGCGAACCAGCCGGCGACCCGGGCGTCGGGCACGGCGCCGAGGTTGTCGGAGTTGGAGACGAAGACGCGCTCGTAGCCCGCCGCGATCAGCTCGTCGAGCAGGCCCGTGCCCCGCAGCGCGGTGTAGAGGTCACCGTGCCCGGGCGGACACCACTCCAGGTCGGGGTCCTTGGGGTACTCGACCGGGGCGAGGTCCTTGAGCCGCAGCTTGGGCTCCTTGTTCTGCAGGAACTCCAGCGGCAGACCGGCGACCGGCAGGTCGTCGTAGCGCGCGAGGGCGGCCATGGTGTCGCCCGAGGTGCGGAAGGAGTTCATGAAGATCAGCGGCAGGGTGGCGTCGTACTGCGTGCGCAGGTGCAGCACCTGGCGGGCGATGATGTCGAGGAAGGACAGCCCGCGGCGCACGCACAGCAGCGACTTGGCGCGGTCCATGCCCATCGAGGTGCCGAGGCCGCCGTTGAGCTTGATCACCGCGGTGGTGCGGATGGCCTGCGCGGCGACCTCGTCGGAGACCTCGACGTCGGCCAGCGACTCCATGTCGACCGGCTCGATGGTCGACTCCGGGATCATCCCGGTCTCGCCGTGCTCGAGGAGGCGGTAGTAGTGGGAGAACGTGTCGATCGCGACCTCGTCGACCCCCGCGGCGGCCATCTTGTCGCGCGCCATGTGCAAGCCAGGTGAACCCATGATGTCGATCGTAGGCTTCCGGGGTGGCCGCCTCGCAACCTCCCGCCCGATCCGCGGCCAAGACCGCCCTGCGCGACCGGCTCGTCACCGCCCGTCGTCGGCGCCCGCTGAGCGAGCGGGCGGAGGTCGCGGCGGCCGTGGCGGCCCACCTGCTGGCCGCGCCCGAGGTGCGCCGCGCGGCCACGGTCGCGGCCTACGTCGCGGTCGGCGACGAGCCCGGCACCGCTCCCCTGCTCGACGCCCTCGAGGCCTCGGGGCGCCGCGTGCTGCTGCCTGTGCTGCTCCCCGACGACGACCTCGACTGGGCGGCGTACGCCGGGCCGGGCTCGCTCGCCCGCGCCGGCCGGGGCCTGCTGGAGCCCGTGGGCCGGCGGCTGGGCCCCGAGGCCGTCGCGACCGCCGACGTGGTGCTCGTGCCGGGCCTGGCCGTCTCACCGCGCGGGGACCGGCTCGGCCGCGGGGGCGGCTCCTACGACCGGGCGCTCGCACGGGTGCCGGTCGGCACCGTCACCTGCGTGCTGCTGCACGACGAGGAGGTCGGCCTCGACGTGCCCGTCGACGCCCACGACCTGCCCGTCACCGCCGCCGTCAGCCCCGCCGGCGTGGTGCGACTGCGCTGAGCCCCGGCCTGCTCCACCGGCCTGGTCTCCGGTCTACTCCTCGGCGGGCGCCAGCGTCATCGTGTCGTCGGCGGCGGCGCGCACGGCGTTGGGGCTGAATGCCCAGGCCAGGGTCTCCCCGCGCGCCCACAGGTCGGTCTGGTCGGTGTAGTGGGGGTGGAAGGGGTGGCCGCTGACGCCGGTGAGGTTGATCCACCGCGAGTCGTCGAGGTCGGCCAGCGACACCACCATCCGCATCGAGGGGGCCGCGGTCACGGTGTAGCCCTCGGCCGCGTCCCACGCCGTGGCGTCGACCGCGGAGCCGCCGCCACCGGCCTTCCACCCGCCACGGTTGACCAGCCACTCCACCGGCGCGATGCCGGAGTCGCCGAGGGTCTGCTCGCGCAGCTCGAGGCGGTGCAGGTGGCCCCACTCCCAGTCGTCGGCGTCGTGGGCGTCGAGGCGCGTCAGCTCGTCGCGGGCGTCGAGCATCGACTGGCGCAGCACGTCGTCGCGGGTCTCGACCACGTCCTCGGTGGTGACGTCGTCCCACCACGGGTCCCGGGGCTCGCGCAGCAGCCGCTCCATGACGGCCCACCAGCGCTGGCCGCCGTCGGGGCGCACCTCGGGCGAGAGCTCGTCGTCGAAGGTCTGCTGCAGCACCGTGCGCCACACGACGTTGAAGTAGGCCGCCGCCGCGCTCTGCGGGCCCTCGGCGGGCTGGGTGAAGTCCCAGTCGCGCAGCTGGCGCTGCCCGCCGGTGTAGTAGCCGCCGGGCATCCGCTGCTGGAGCAGGTACGGCGTGAGCACCGGCCCCAGCGCGCTGGCGGTGTCGAGCTGCAGGTCGGTCATGTCGGCCACCGACACCGTGCCGCCGTCGGCGAAGCGGTCCTCCAGCACGTCGCGGATGCGCTGGGAGCGGTAGCCGCGGTCCCAGTCGTCGGTGAAGAAGGAGGGGAAGTCCTGCGCGACCACGGCCTGGTTGGCGGTGACGACGAAGCCGTCCTCGGGGTCGAGCACGTGGGGCAGCGAGCTGAAGGGCAGGTAGTCACCGGTCCAGTCGTTCTCCGAGCGCCAGCCCGCGGCGGGCAGCCGCCCGTCGTTGCCCGACTTGCGGATCGGGATCCGCCCCGGCGCCTGGTAGCCGATGTGGCCCTCGCGGTCGGCGTAGACGAGGTTCTGCGCCGGCACGGCAAAGGAGGAGGCCGCGGCCCGGAAGGAGTCCCAGTCGGTGGCCAGGTTCAGCTGGAGGATCGCGTCGGCGGTCGGGGCCGGGCGCAGGGCAGTCCACTGCAGCGACACCGCGAGCTCCTCGCCCTCGCGCACCGCTCCCCCGGGCGGGTCGGCCGCCTCGGCGTCGGCGACCCGGCCGATCGCCTCGGAGACGTCGGAGAGGATCGGCCCGTGGGCGGTGGCGCGCACCTCGAGGGTGATGTCGTCGCCGTCGCGCACCTCCACGGTCTCGGTGCGCGTGCGCAGCGGGCGGCGCTCGCCGTCCTGGATCCAGCTGTCGCCGTCGATGCGCTCGAGGTAGAGGTCGGTGACGTCGGGGCCGAGGTTGGTGAAGCCCCAGGCGATGTCGGCGTTGTGGCCGATCACCACCCCCGGCACCCCGGAGAAGGTGAAGCCGGCGACGTCGAGGGCGCAGGCGGGCGACACCGTGCGGCAGTGCAGGCCCATCTGCATCCAGACCCCGGGCAGCCCGACCCCGAGGTGGGGGTCGTTGGCCAGGATCGGCGCGCCGGTCGTGGAGTGCTCGCCGTCGACGACCCAGGAGTTGCTGCCGACGCCGTCGCCGCGCCCCAGCCACGCCGGCAGGTCCTCCAGACCGCGACCGACCGCGCGCAGGGCCGCGACCTGGTCGGCGCGCCACGGCGGGCGGACCGGGTTGCGGGAGCCGCCCCGCTCGGCGTCCTGCTCGAAGACGTCGTCCACCACCGCCCCCTGGTCGACGATCGGCGCGTGCTCGTCGTACGGGTAGGGCGGCCAGAGCTCGGCGGCGCGCTCCGGGCCGACGTCGGCGGCGGTGAGCACCCGGTCAATCTCGTCGGACATGTTGCCGCGCAGGTCCCAGGCCATGGCCTTGAGCCAGGCCAGGGAGTCCACCGGCGTCCAGTCGGCGGGGCGGTAGTCGAGGCCGCTGAGGTCGAGCAGGGTGTACTCGATCGCGATCTCGGAGGGGTCGTGCTGGTCGAGGTAGGCGTTGACGCCCTCGCTGTAGGCCTCGAGCGCGGCGCGGGTCTCGGGCTCGAGCAGGCCGAGCTCCTCCTCGGCCACCCGGCGCCAGCCCATCGTGCGCACCACCAGGTCGCTCTCCAGGGCGGCCTCGCCGAAGAGCTCGGCCAGCCGGCCGGCGGTGGCGTGGCGGCGCACGTCCATCTCGTAGAAGCGCTCCTGGGCCTGCACGTAGCCCTGGGCGCGCACGAGGTCCTCCACCGAGTCGCCGTAGAGCTGCGGCACGCCGTGGTCGTCGCGCACGACCTCCACCTCGCCCTCCAGGCCCGGCAGGCTGGCCTCGCCCGTGGTCTGCGGGAAGGGCCGGCGCACCACGACCGTGGCCGTCACCAGGCCCGCGAGCAGCACCAGCACGAGACCCACCACGACGTACGTCGAGACGCGCAGCGAGCGGGGCAGGCCGCGGAAGACGCCCCAGCCGGAGGCCCAGGCCCGGCGGGTGCGCCGCGGCCACGAGGCCGGGCCGACCTGGGTCGGATCGGGCGAGGACGGGGCGGCGGGGTCGGTCATGGTGGACCTCATTGTGCCTTGACGTAGCATTGGCAGTCGCCGGGTCGGAGTGCCAATCCCTCCCCCGGAAGCCGTCGAGTCCGACCGGGGAGAACCGTGCCGACCTACCAGTACGCCTGCACCGAGTGCGGGCACGCCTTCGAGCAGTTCCAGAGCTTCTCCGACGCCTCGCTCACCGAGTGCCCCCAGTGCCACGGGCGCCTGCGCAAGGTGTTCAACGCCGTGGGCGTCGTCTTCAAGGGCTCCGGCTTCTACCGCAACGACAGCCGCTCCACCACGACCTCCTCCGACGCCGGGTCGTCCTCGACCACGCCCGCCGCGCCGGCCGCCTCGGGCGGGTCGGGCTCGTCGAAGGGGTCGGACTCCGGCTCGTCCTCGTCGGGCTCGTCCTCCACGCCGTCGACCTCGTCGTCGTCCTCGTCCTCGTCCGCGAAGCCGGCCGCCAGCTCGAGCTGACCCGGGCCGACCGGCCCGCACCGCGCCTGTGGAGAGGCCGCCGCACAGCCCGGTGATCCGGCCTAGCGTCGGGTCATGCGCTCCTTCCCGGCTCCCGTCGCCGACCGGTCACGCACGACGGCTGCCGACGGGCCCCACGGCCCGTCGCGTCGCCGGTGGCGGGAGCCGTTGCGCGCCGTCCGGCGCTCCGTGCTCGCCCGCCGCCGGGGGTTCGCCGCGCTGCTGACCGCGATCGCGGTGGTCGCCGGCCTCCGGGCCGCGACCGCCCCGGCGGCGCCGACCCGCCCGCTGCTCGTGGCGGCGCACGACCTGCCGGCCGGCACCGAGCTCACCGCCGCCGACCTGGTGCGCGTCGAGCAGGTGCCGGGCACGCAGCCGGCCGGCCTGGCGCCCGACCCGGTGGGGCGGGTGCTCGCGGCGCCGCTGCGCCGCGGCGAGGCCGTGACCGACGTGCGCCTGGTCGGGCCCGCCCTCGCCCCCGAGGGCCTCACCGCGGTGCCGGTGCGGCTGCCCGACGCCGAGATGGCCGGGCTGCTGCGCGTGGGCGACCGGATCGACCTCATCGCCACCGACCCGCAGGGCGCCGAGCCCCGGGTGGTGGCTCCGGGCGTGCAGGTGGTCGCGCTGCCGGGCGACGGGTCGGCCGGCGCCGGCGGCCAGACGGGAGCGGGCCTGGGCACGACGGGTCGCGTGGTGGTGGTCGCAGCCCCCGACGTGCTGGTCGCGGGCCTGGCCGACGCGGCCGTGCGCACCTTCCTCACCTGGGCCTGGGCCCGCTAGCGTGCCGCCCGGGGGCGGGACCGGCCCGTCCCGCGCACCCGAGGGAGAGCCCATGCTCGGTGGATTCAAGAACTTCCTGCTCCGCGGCAACCTGGTCGAGCTGGCCACGGCCTTCATCATGGCCGCCGCCTTCGCTGCCGTGGTCACCGCGACCGTCGACGTGCTGATGGACCTGATCGGCAAGATCGGGGGCACGCCGAACTTCTCCAGCTACGAGCCCGGCGGCGTCTCCGTCGGCGCGTGGCTGACCGCGCTCATCTCGTTCGTGATCATGGCCGCGGTCGTCTACTTCTTCATCGTCACGCCCTTCACCAAGGCCAAGGAGCGCTACTTCCCCAGCGCCCCTCCCGGCACGCCCGAGGACACGATGCTGCTGCGCGAGATCCGCGACGCGCTCAAGGGCCAGCAGACCCCCGGCGTCTGACCCGGGCCCGGCCCGCCCGGCGGGCCGGGACCCGTCGGTCAGGACCCGTGGTGCGGCGGCACCTGCTCGCGCAGCCAGGTGTCGCCGTCGCGGCGCTCGCGCTCCCCCGAGGCGTCCCGCTCGTCGCGGGTCGTCTCGGGGAGCGCGTCGCCGAAGATCTCGGCCAGGCGCTTGCGGCGCTGCCACGCTGTCTCGGCCGGGAGGTCGCCCGGCGTGTCGCCCGCGGTCGCCATCAGGCGCACAGACCGGCGGCGCGCAGCTCCTCGGCCTTCGCCTCGGCGCCGGCCCCGCCGCCGCTGCCGCCGGAGCCGCCGGCCCCGGTCGTGCCGGGCACGTTGCCGGCGCTGATCGCGGTGCTGCTGAGCTCCTTGGTGAGGGGCTCGTCCTTGCGCAGCGCGTTCCAGACGTCGTTGGCCTGATCGGTCCACACCAGCCGGTTGGGGTCGGTGGGGTCGACGGTGTTGGGGATGGTGAGGAACTGGATCTTGTCCAGCCCGATGTCGCGGAACTCGTAGCCCAGCTTGGCGATCTTGGCCAGGCTGCCCATGTCGTCGTCGAGGGTGAGTGACTCCGTGGCGGCCTCGAGGAAACCGAGCAGCCGCGCGGGGTTGGCCAGGGTGTTGGCCGAGACCACGGTGTGGGCCATCGAGGCGATGAACGCCTGCTGGCGCTTCATGCGACCGATGTCGCTGCCGCCGGAGACGGCGTAGCGCTCGCGCACGTAGTTCAGCGCCTCGCGGCCCTCGAGCTCGCGGGTGCCGGCCTCGAGGTAGATCCCGTGGGCCCGGTCGTCGATGGTCTCGGGGATGCACATCTCGACGCCGCCCACGGCGTCGACCATGTCCTCGAAGCCCTCGAAGTCGACGACGACGAAGTGGTCGAGGCGGATGTCGGTGAGGTGCTCGAACTGCTGGACCGTGCAGGCGGGCCCGGCGAGCTCGAAGGCGGTGTTCCACATCTGGTAGGACGCCGCCGGGATGGTCTCGCCGTCGCCGGTCTTGCAGCTGGCGCGGTCGACCATCGAGTCGCGCGGGATGCTCACGCCGTAGGCGCGCTCGCGGTCGGCCGAGAGGTGCAGGAAGATCGTGGTGTCGGAGCGCTCGCCCCCGCCGGTGAGCCCGTCGATGTTGTTGCCCTCACCGTCGCGGCTGTCGGAGCCCATGACGAGGATGTTGAGCGGCTCCTGGGGTCCGGCCACCTCGACCTTGTCAGGGCGCTCACCCACGATCTGGTCGTCGATGTCGAGCACCGTGAGGTTGCCGCTGAGGTGGCGGTAGAGGTAGGTGACCGACAGCCCCGACACCATGCCGAGCACGAGCACCGTGGTGAGCACGACCTTGAGGACCGTGTGGGATCGGCGTCGTCGTGCGCGTCGCTTCCCGGTGCGGGTCACGGCGGTGTCGGGAGTCGCCACGTCGGGCTGGCCGGTCGAGCCGTGCTCGGTCTGGTCGGGCACTGTCACCTCGGGAGTCGGGGATGCGGACCCACGGTAGACGGGTCGACCTAGTGTGCGGCGACAGCCGCGTTACACCCAAATCACCTCGCGCGCCCAACCGCCGCGCCGGACGTGCCGCACATCGCGGTCTGCGCGCGGACGGAGGTCGGTGACGTGGCAGGATGTCGGCGCGCACGACGCACCCGCCCCAGTAGCTCAGTGGATAGAGCAGCCGCCTCCTAAGCGAAAGGTCGCAAGTTCGACTCTTGCCTGGGGCACCCACGGCTCGCCGGTCGGCGGTCCACACGACCGGCCGTCCGGCCACGGCGCCGCGCTGGCAGCGGCGACCTAGGCTCGGCGCATGGACCTGGGACTCTCGGGCGCCCGAGCGCTCGTCACCGGCGGCAACCGCGGCATCGGCCTGGCGACGGCGCGTCGCCTCAGCGCGGAGGGGGCGCGGGTGGCGCTGCTGGCCCGCGACGGCGAGGCGCTGGAGCGGGCCGCGGCCTCCCTCGAGGGGGCGGTGACGGTGCAGGCCGACACCACCGACGACGCCGCCGTGCGGGCCGCGGTGGAGCGCGCCGCGGGCGGGCTCGGCGGCCTCGACGTGGTGGTCAACGCCGCCGCTCCGCGGGCGAGCGGCGGGCGCACCCCGGGGCTGGCCGGCCTCGACGACGCGGAGTTCCTGGTGGAGATGGACACCAAGGCGCTGGGCTACGCCCGCGTCGTGCGCGCGGCGGCGGCGTACCTGCTCGACGGGGGCGGGCGGATCGTCAACGTCTCCGGCATGAACGCCCGCAAGACCGGCTCGATCACCGGCTCCGTGCGCAACATCGCCGTCGTGGCGCTCACCAAGAACCTCGCCGACGAGCTCGGGCCGCAGGGCGTCAGCGCCGTGTGCGTGCACCCCGGCCTCACCGTCACCGAGCGCAACGCCGACGACGGCGACTACCTGGTCAAGGCCGCCGACAACGCGCTGGGGCGTGCGATCACCGCCGACGAGGTGGCGACGGCGGTGACGTTCCTCTGCTCGCCCCACGCCGCGATCGTCAACGGCGGCGTGGTCACCCTCGACGGGGGCCGCCCCGGGTCGCTGTGGGCCTAACCGCCGGCGCACCCCGCCGAGGCGGGGCTCAGGCCACGACCTCGAAGGTGAGGCCGGCGGCGACCAGCCTCGCGATGAGCGCGTCACCCATCGCCTGGGCCGTGGTGACGCAGCCGGCGGTGGCGGGCAGCTCGTCGAGCACCAGGCACAGCGCCGACTCGGCGAGCATCTTCGCGGTCTCGGAGTAACCCGGGTCGCCGCCGGACACGCGGGTGTGGATCGAGCGTCCCTCGCTCTCGGCGACGAAGTCGACGGTGAACCACGACCGCGCACGGCGGCTCTCGTCGGGGCCCTCGCCCTGCTTGATCCGGCCGAGGAGCGCGTTGCGCAGCGGGCGCACCTGGGCGGCCAGGCCGATCGCGGAGACGCCGAGCGCACCGCCGGCGGCGTAGCGCAGCGTCTTGGTGCCGGCGAAGTGGGAGTAGCGGAACTCCGGCCCGTAGGCCTCCAGCGCCGCCCCGCTGCGCGCGACGACCTGGGGGTCGATGGTGGGCATCGGCAGCAGCCACAGACCGAGGGCCTTGTCGCGGTGGGGCTTGCCGGCGACCGCGCGCGAGGAGCGGCCCTCGGGTCGCGGCTCGGCACGGCGGCGGGCCTTGAGGGCCTCGCTCATCTGCTTGGCCCGGGCGAAGGCGCCGATGGCGGA
This sequence comes from Nocardioides sp. P86, assembly GCF_023712465.1. Taxonomy (NCBI): domain Bacteria; kingdom Bacillati; phylum Actinomycetota; class Actinomycetes; order Propionibacteriales; family Nocardioidaceae; genus Nocardioides; species Nocardioides sp. P86. The sequence continues at coordinate 1,244,111 of NZ_JAMAYE010000001.1, forward strand.
GTGGAAGGTGCCGCCCGAGACCATGCCGCTGGCGCGGACCACGCCCCGCATGGCCACCGGGCCGCTGGCCCGCAGCTGCTGCACGGTGTAGAGCGCACCGAGGTCGTGCGGGATCGAGTCGAAGCCGCAGGCGTGCACGATCCGGGCACCGGTGCGGGCAGCCGTGGCGTGGTGGGCGACGTACATGCGGTCGACGAACTCCGGCTCGCCGGTCAGGTCGACGTAGTCGGTGCCGGCCTCGGCGCAGGCGCGCACCAGCGGCTCGCCGTGCTGGAGGTAGGGCCCGACGGTGGTGACGACCACCTTGGTGCGTGCCGCCAGGTCGGCCAGGCCCGCGGCGTCGGTGGCGTCGGCCTCGAGGAGCGGCAGGTCGGCGAGGGCGGGGTCGATCCTGACCAGGCGGGCGCGCACGCGCTCGAGCTTGTCGCGGCTGCGACCCACCAGGGCCCAGCGCAGCCCGGTGGGCGCGGTGCGGGCGAGGTACTCGGCGGTGAGGCCCCCGGTGAAGCCGGTGGCGCCGAAGAGGACGAGGTCGAGCTCGCGGGAGTCGGGCATGCCCGTCATCCTCGCACCGCGTCGTCGCCGGGAACCAGCGCGGGCCACCCGCCGTCACAGCCCCGTGCCCGTCACCCCCACGCCCCGCCTCCTCCGTCCCGTCGTCGCGCCCCGTCGGGCCCGCGCCGGGCGGCCCGGCTCCGCGGTCGCGACGCTGCTCGCCGTGCTGCTCACCGGCGCGCTCGCCGCAGGGTGCGGCGCAGCGCCGGCGGGCGACGGGCCCGCCGGCCCGGCCGGCCCCGACCTCGGGACCGGCGGCCTCCGAGCCACCGGCGACGGGGCCGCACGGGCCACCTGGCTCGGCGGCGACCTCGCGCCCGCCGACTCGTGCGCCGACCTCGCGGCGGCGTACGCCGACCTGGGCGAGGACCTCGTCGGCCCCCACGGCTGGGAGGACCCGTACTTCTTCCTCGACTCGCCCTTCTTCGCGGCGCGGGACGGCGCGCTGGAGCTCGCCGCGTCGACCCGGACGGCGAGCGGCCCCACCGCGGGCATGACCCGGGCCGACCCCAGCGCCACCGGCACGACGGTGCAGGAAGCCGGCGTCGACGAGCCCGACACGGTCAAGACCGAGGGCTCCCTGCTGGTGCGCGTCGCCGGCGGCACGCTGAGCACCCACGACGTGGGCGGCTCGGAGGTCGTCGGGCTCGGCTCGCTCGACCTGACCGCGACGTCGCTGGTCGACCCCGAGCTGCTGCTGGTGGGCGACACCGTCGTGGTCGTGGGTCGCGACCGGGGCGCGGCGACCACCCCGCGGATCGCCGGCACGCCGACCTCGACCTCGACCGCGACGTCGACCAGGGTCCTGACCGTCGACGTCTCCGACCCGACCGACCCGCGGGTGACCGCGTCGACGGCGTACGACGCCGGGCTCGTGCGGGCGGTGCAGCACGGCACGGTGGTGCGGCTCGTGCTGTCCTCCGACCGGCCGGACCTGCCCTTCACCACGCCGCGCCGCGCGGGCGGGAGGACCGCGGCCACCCTGGCCAACCGCGAGGTCGTGCGCGCCGCCACCGCGGCCGACTGGCTGCCCGGGGCCACCGTGGACGACCTGACGGCCGACGGCGCGTCGACCACCGCGCCCGCCGTGGCCTGCGACGACGTCGCCGTGCCGTCGCAGGAGGCCGGTCTCGGCACGCTGGCGGTGCTCGGCCTCGACGCGGCCACCCCGGAGTCGGCGGCGCGGAGCCTGGTCGACCCGAGCGGCTCCGGCCTGCTGGTCGACACCGACCTCGCCTACGCCTCCGCCGAGCGGCTCTACGTCGCCACCGCCCCCGCCTGGGCGGGCTGGGACCCCACCGGCGCGGCCGGCGCCGGCCTCACCACGGTGCACGAGCTCGACCTCGAGGGCGTCTCCACCTCCTACGTCGCCTCCGGCGAGGTGCTCGGCACCCTCGCCGACCGGTGGGCCATGGACGAGGTCGACGGGGTGCTCCGCCTGGCCCTCGGACCGGCCCAGGGCACCGGGCCGGCCAACGCCGTGGCCACCCTGCGCCGCGACGGCGACCGGCTCGTCGAGGCCGGCCGGGTCGACGGGCTGGGCCGCTTCGAGAGCATCGAGTCGGTGCGGTGGTTCGACGACCTCGCGATCGTGGTGACCTTCCGCCGGGTCGACCCGCTCCACACCGTCGACCTCTCCGACCCCGACCGGCCGCGGCTGCTCGGGACCCTGACGGTGCCCGGGTTCTCCGCCCACCTCCACCCGCTCGGACCGCGCCGGCTGCTGGGGATCGGCGAGGGGCCCGACCGCGGCGCGTGGGGTGCGCAGGTCGGCCTCTTCGACCTGGGCGACCTCGCGGACCCCCGCCCCTTGGGCGTCCACCACTTCGCCGCCGGCACCACGCTGGGCGCGTCGGTCGACCCGCGGCAGCTGACCTGGCTGCCCGGTGCCCGGACCGCGCTGAGCGTGGTCTACGGACCAGGACGCACCCGACCGCACCTGGCCGTGGTGTCGCTCGCCGACGGTCGCGTCTCGGCCCGCACCCTGCCCCTGCCGCGTGGCGTCGAGGCCCGCGGCGTGCGCACGGTGCTGCTGGCCGACCGCCGGGTCGTGCTGCTCACCGACCGGTCCACGACCCTGCTCGATGCGGCCCGGCTCGCCCCCGTGCCCGGTCCGGCACCGGGCTCCGAGCAGCCGCCGGCCCGCTGAGGGCGGCGTAGGCTCGTCGCATGTGCCGCAACATCCGCCAGCTCCACAACTTCGAGCCGCCGGCCACGCGAGACGAGGTCACGGCGGCGGCGCTGCAGTACGTGCGCAAGGTGAGCGGCAGCTCCAAGCCCTCGCAGGCCAACCAGGAGGCCTTCGACCGCGCCGTGCGCGAGATCGCCCACGTGACCCAGCACCTCCTCGACGACCTCGTGACCGCCGCGCCGCCCAAGGACCGCGAGGTCGAGGCGGCCAAGGCGCGTGCGCGGGCCGAGGTGAGGTACGCCCGGTGAGCCTGCTGCCCACCCGCTCCCCCGCCGCGACCTCCCCGTCGCAGCAGCGCGACCCCGACGCGACCGCCCACGACCCGGCCACCCGTGCCGCCGCGCTCGACCTGCTCGCCGACCGCGACCTCGTCGTGCTGACCGGCGCCGGGCTCTCCACCGACTCCGGGATCCCCGACTACCGCGGGCCGCAGGCGCCGACCCGCACCCCGATGACCTACCAGGAGTTCGTGGCCACCCCCGAGGCCCGCCGCCGCTACTGGGCCCGCAGCCACCTGGGCTGGGGCCGGATGCGTCACGCCGACCCCAACACCGGGCACCGCGCGCTCGTCGAGGTCGACCCCGACCTGCTGATCACCCAGAACGTCGACGGACTGCACGAGCGTGCGGGCAGCCCGCGCCTGGTGGCCCTGCACGGACGCATCGCCGACGTGGTCTGCCTGGGCTGCCGCCGCACGACCTCGCGCGCGGCGCTGCACGAGCGGCTCAGCGCCCTCAACCCCGAGTTCGGCGCCGGGCACGACGACGCCGAGACCCGGCCCGACGGCGACGTCGAGCTCGAGGCGTCGCTCACGGAGTCCTTCGTCGTGCCCGACTGCGACTGCGGCGGCACCCTGAAGCCCGACGTGGTGTTCTTCGGCGAGAACGTGCCGGCCCCGCGGGTGCAGCGCTGCTACGACGCCGTCGACGCGCTGGGCGCGGGAGGTGCGCTGCTGGTCGTCGGGTCGAGCCTGACGGTGATGAGCGGGTTCCGGTTCGTGCGCCGGGCGGCGCGCGCCGGCACCCCGGTGGTCGTGGTCAACCGCGGCGCCACGCGCGGCGACGCGCTCGCGACGTACGCCGTGGAGGCCGGGTGCTCGGGCTTCCTGGCCGACCTCGCCGCGCGGCGCGTCGGCTGAGCCCCGGGGCGGACCCGGGTCGGGCCCTGCGCCCGGTCAGTCGCGCTGGTCGCGGTCGCGCAGGTCGCCCAGCAGGTCGAGCAGCGACTGCACCGACTCGCCCGACCCGGCGGCGGGGCCGCGCGGCGCGAGGCCGTCGCCCTGCTCGAGGCGCTCCCAGGCCAGCTCGGGGGGCATCCGCACGCCGCGGCGCAGGACGTAGCGGGTGTCGGCCAGGTCGAACTCCAGGTCGACCACGCGGGCGCTGAGGAACTCGCCGTCGGCGGTGAGCACGACGACCTCCTCGTCGATCTCCAGGCCGCGCGTCAGGCGCGTGCCGACGTGGCTGACCACGATGTCTCCCTCGAGCACACCGAGCTCGAGCGCCGTCGCCGGCACCTCCACGAGCTCCATCTCGAGCACTCCCCTCGCCATGCTCATGGCGACCTCCCTCAGGTCCAGGCGTGTGCGTGTGTGCAGGGACAACGAGGGGGGACGCCGGCGGTCACGGCGCACCGCACCGGTCTGGACCAGTGCTCCGAGAGTCGTGCGTCGAGCACCATCATGCCCGCCCGACCCTGAGCGCGCCGCGATTTCGGCCACCCGACACCGCAGGTGGTGCGCGTTCCGCAGCACGGGGGTAAAGCAACGGGCCATCCCCACGGTGCGGGGACGGCCCGGTCGGCGACGGCCGAGGCTCAGAGCCGCTTGACGAAGATGTGGTCGGCGGCGTCGAGGAGGACCTCCGCGGTCTCGCCACCGGAGCCGACCAGCACGCCCTCGCCGGTCTGCACCACCGTGACGGTCTTGTCGGGCAGGGCGCCGACCCGGCGCAGGGCGCTCATCAGCGCCTCGTCCTTCTGCATCTCCTCGGAGATGCGCCGCACGAGCACGCGGCCCTCCTCGGCCGAGGCGACGTCGGCCAGCGACTCGACCCCGGCCATGAACTCCTCCCCGACCCGGCTCTGGCCCAGCTCCTCCAGGCCCGGGATCGGGTTGCCGTAGGGCGACTCGGTCGGGTGGTCGAGCAGCTCCAGCAGCCGGCGCTCCACCGTCTCCGACATCACGTGCTCCCAGCGGCAGGCCTCCTCGTGCACCAGCTCCCAGTCGAGGCCGATCACGTCGATGAGCAGCCGCTCGGCGAGGCGGTGCTTGCGCATGACACGGGTGGCGAGCCGGTCGCCCTCCTCGGTCAGCTCGAGGTGGCGGTCGCCCTGCACCGTCAGCAGGCCGTCACGCTCCATGCGCGCCACGGTCTGCGAGACGGTGGGCCCGCTCTGGTGCAGCCGCTCGGCGATCCGCGCGCGCAGCGGGACGATGCCCTCCTCGACGAGCTCGTAGATCGTGCGCAGGTACATCTCGGTGGTGTCGATGAGGTCGCTCACACCCCCATTGTCCCCCATCGCGCACCTCGTCCCGACCGGCGCCCGGCACGGCGGAACGGGACCGGAGGGGGGAGGCCACGGCGACGCGGGGGTGGCAGGGTCGCCGGGTGGCTGACTCGACGACCTCCGTGATGTGGTTCCGCCGCGACCTGCGCCTGGGCGACAACCCCGCGCTGCTCGAGGCCGCCTCCGACGGGGCGGTGCTCCCGCTCTTCGTGCTCGACCCGCACCTGTGGGGCCCGGCCGGGCCGAGCCGCCGCGCCTACCTCGGCGCGTCGCTGCGCGCCCTCGACGCGCAGCTGCGGCAGCGGCACACGCGGCTCTCGGTGGTGCGGGGCGACCCGGTGCGACGGGTGGTGCTGGCCGCGAAGGCGGTCGGCGCGCGGCGCGTGCACGTCGCGGCCGACTTCGGGCCCTACGGCCGCGAGCGCGACGAGCGGGTGGAGGAGGCGCTCGGCGAGGCCGGGATCGAGCTGGTGCGCACGGGCTCGCCGTACGCCGTGGCGCCGGGGCGGGTCGTCAACGGCTCCGGCAAGGCCTACCAGGTCTTCACGCCCTTCTCCCGCGCCTGGAACGACCACGGCTGGCGGGCGCCGGTCGACCCGCCGTCGGGCGGCGGCTGGGTCGAGCTCGAGGACGGCACCACCGACGTGCCCGACCCCGACCTCCCCGCCGGGCTCGAGCTGCCCGAGGCCGGGGAGAGGGCCGCCCGCGCCCGCTGGGAGGAGTTCCTGGACCGCGTCGACGACTACGACGACGACCGCGACCGCCCCGGGGTGGAGGGCACCAGCCGGATGTCGGTGCACCTCAAGTACGGCGAGGTCCACCCGCGCACGCTGCTGGCCGACCTGGCGCAGCGCCGCTCGCGGGGCGCGGCGACCTACCGCACCGAGCTGGCGTGGCGCGACTTCTACGCCGACGTGCTGGCGCGGCGCCCCGAGACGGCGCGCGAGTACCTCAAGCCGGAGTACGCCCGGATGGCCTACGACTCCCCCGGCGAGCAGCTCGCCGCCTGGCAGGAGGGCCGCACGGGCTTCCCCATCGTCGACGCCGGCATGCGCCAGCTGCGGGCGACCGGCTGGATGCACAACCGGGTGCGGATGATCACCGCGAGCTTCCTGGTCAAGGACCTGCACCTGGAGTGGCAGCTGGGCGCCGGCCACTTCCTGCACTGGCTCGTCGACGGCGACCTGGCCAGCAACAACCACGGCTGGCAGTGGACCGCCGGCAGCGGCACCGACGCCTCGCCCTTCTTCCGGGTCTTCAACCCCACGACCCAGGGCCGCAAGTTCGACCCGCAGGCGGACTACGTGCGCCGCTGGGTGCCGGAGCTGGCCGACGCCGCCGACCCGCACGAGCCGTCCTCGCAGGACCGGGAGGCGGCGGGCTACCCCGAGCCGATCGTCGACCACAAGGCGGAGCGGCTGGAGGCGCTGGACCGCTACGGGGCGATCAAGGACCGCTGACCACGGGGCCGCCCGGCCCCGGCGCGAGGGCTGGGCACGGGGCCGGATCGTGTGATGGACTTGTGGGCATGACTTTGAACGATCCAAAGAGCTCCGAGGCCCCGGAGTGGTGGCGCCACGCCGTCATCTACCAGGTCTACCCCCGCTCGTTCGCCGACAGCGACGGCGACGGCATCGGCGACCTCCCGGGCATCACCTCGCGGCTGCCCTACCTGCGCGACCTCGGCGTCGACGCGCTGTGGATCTCGCCCTTCTACACCTCGCCGCAGAAGGACCACGGCTACGACGTGGCCGACTACCGCGACATCGACCCCCTCTTCGGGACCCTCGAGGACGCCGACCGTCTCGTCGCCACCGCGCACGAGCTCGGCCTCAAGCTGATCGTCGACCTCGTGCCCAACCACACCTCCGACGCCCACGTGTGGTTCCAGGCCGCCCTGGCCGCCGGGCCGGGCAGCGCGGAGCGCGCCCGCTACCTCTTCCGCGAGGGCAGGGGCGAGGACGGCTCGCAGCCGCCGAACAACTGGAGCTCGGTCTTCGGCGGGCCCGCCTGGACGCGGGTCGAGGACGGGCAGTGGTACCTCCACCTCTTCGACTCCACCCAGCCCGACCTCGACTGGCGCAACCCCGAGGTCGGCGACATGTTCGAGGACGTCCTGCGCTTCTGGCTCGACCGCGGCGTCGACGGCTTCCGGGTCGACGTGGCCCACGGCCTGGTCAAGGAGGAGTCGCTGCGCGACCAGGTCGTCGACGAGGGCGACACCCCGGCCAGCGGCGAGATCAACCCCGAGGCGGTCTCCAGCATGGTCGAGCGGACCATGCGCGACGAGCCGATGTGGGACCAGCCCGAGGTGCACGAGGTCTACCGCCGCTGGCGCACGGTCCTCGACTCCTACGACGGCGACCGGATGATGGTCGCCGAGGCCTGGACGCAGTCGGCCGAGTCGATGGCCCGCTTCGTGCGCCCCGACGAGATGCACCAGTCCTTCAACTTCTCCTGGCTGCTGGCCCCCTGGTCGGCCGAGGAGTTCGCCTCGGTCGTCACCGGCACCCTCGAGGCGCTCTCCGGCGTGGGTGCGAGCCCCACCTGGGTGCTGAGCAACCACGACGTCGTGCGCCACGTGACCCGCTACGGCGGCGGTGCGGTCGGCCTGGCGCGGGCGCGTGCCGCGACCCTGGCGATGCTGGCGCTGCCGGGCTCGTCGTACCTCTACGAGGGCGAGGAGCTGGGCCTGGAGCAGGTCGACGTCGAGCCCGAGCACCGCCAGGACCCGTCGTGGTTCCGCACCGGCGAGGTCGGCCGCGACGGCTGCCGCGTGCCGGTGCCGTGGAGCGGCGACGCCGCCCCCTACGGCTTCGGCCCCGGCGACGCCCAGCCGTGGCTGCCGCAGCCCGACGACTGGGCCCCGCTGACGGTGGCCGCCCAGCAGGCCGACCCCGACTCGACGCTGGCGTTCTACCAGAAGGCGCTCGCGGCACGCCGCGCCTTCGCCGAGACCGCGGGCGACCAGGTCGAGCTGCTCGACCTCGGCCGCGACGTGCTGGCCTTCCGCCGCGGCCCGCTCACCGTCGTGGTCAACTGCGGCGCGACGCCGGTGACCCGCCCCGCCGGCGACGTCGTGGCCAGCAGCGGTCCGGTCTCCGACCTGCTGCCGGTCGACACCGCGGTCTGGCTCACCACCGGCGACTGAGCAACAGGCCACGGGCCGCCGACCCCGCGCCGGGGTCGGCGGCCCGCGTGCCTTCGCTCAGCGGTCGGTCGGCTGGTTGAGAGCGCTGTTGTAGCGGTGGAGGACCTCGGCGAAGGCCGCCAGCTCGCTCTCGTCCCAGTCGCCGAGCCGCTCGTCGAGGAACTTGCGGCGGTGCTCCTGCACGTCGGTGAGGCGGCGCACCGCCTCGTCGGTCGCCGCGACCAGCGAGGCCCGGCCGTCCTCGGGGTCGCGGGTGCGCTCCACGAGACCCAGGTCGGCGAGGTGCTGCACCTGGCGGCTGATGGCGCCCTTGTCGATGTGGAAGGCCTCCGCCATCGACGAGGAGCGCATGGCGCCGTGGTCGGCGAGGTAGCTGAGCATGAGGTAGGAGGCCGGCTGCAGCTCCTCGTGGACGGCGAGCGCGCGCTCGCCGATCACGCGGCGGACCCGGCGGATCAGCACGCCGACCTCCTGCTCGAGCTTCATCAGGTGCTCCGTGCGCGCGGTCATCAGGACCGCAGCGTAGTGGGCTGCTCGCGCTCGACCAGCGACCCGGGCGTGGTGTCGGCGCCGGTGGCGGCACCGGCCGCCCGGCGCGTCGAGGCCTCGAGCAGGTCGCTGCCCTCGTCGGCTCCGGGCGCCGTGTCGGGCACCAGGTCGTTGGTGGTGCGCAGCGGCACCTCCTCGATGAAGAGCACGCAGACCAGGGCGAGCACCGCGAAGGGCGTGGCGACGAGGAACAGGTGGCCGAAGGACTCACCGAAGGCCGACTGGAAGATCTCGCGCACCGGCCCGGGCAGCGTGTCCAGGTCGGGGATGGAGTGGCTCTCGGTCTCACTGCCCCCGCTCACGCCGATGGCCGCGAGGCCGCTGGCGACCTTGTCGGCCACCTGCACGCTCAGCAGCGCGCCGAGGGCCGAGACGCCGGCGGAGCCACCGAGGGAGCGGAAGAAGGCGACGACGGAGCTGCCGGCGCCCATGTCCTTGAGCGCCACGTTGTTCTGCACCGCGAGCACGAGGTTCTGCATCGTGGCGCCCAGGCCGACGCCCAGGACGGCCATGAACAGGCCGATGACGACCAGGCTGGTGGTGTCGTCGATGGTGCCGAGCAGGCCGAGGGCCACCACGACCAGGACCATGCCCCCGACGAGGTAGCGCTTCCACAGGCCCGTCTCGGAGATGATCCGGCCGGTGACGATGCTGGAGACCAGCAGGCCGCCGACCATGGCGATCGACATCAGGCCGGCCTCGGTGGGGCTCATGCCCCGGGCGACCTGGAAGTACTGGCTGAGGTAGACGGTGGAGCCGAACATCGCCACGCCGATGAGGGTGGAGGCGACGGTGGCCAGGGCGATGGTGCGGTCCCTGAACAGGTGCAGCGGGATGATCGGCTCCGCCGCGACCCGGCCCTCGACGTAGAGGGCGGCGGCGATGACCAGCAGACCGCCCACGACCATGGCGGCGGTGGTGGCCGAGGCCCAGGCGAACTGGTTGCCGGCGAGGCTGACCCAGATCAGCAGGATGCTGACGCCGGCCATGATGAGGGTGGCGCCGAGGTAGTCGATGGAGACCTGGCGGCGCACGACGGGCAGGTGCAGGGTCTTCTGGAGCAGCACGAAGGCGAGCGCGGCGACGGGCAGACCAACGAAGAAGCAGCCGCGCCAGCCCAGGGGCGAGTCGACGATCAGGCCACCGATGAGGGGCCCGCTGACCGTGGCCAGCGCGAACGTGGCGCCGATGTAGCCGGAGTAGCGACCGCGCTCGCGCGGCGAGACCATGCTGGCGATGACGACCTGCACCAGCGCGGTCAGGCCGCCGACACCGAGGCCCTGGATGACGCGGGAGCCGATCAGCACCTCCATCGACGGCGCGAAGGCGGCGATGAGCGAGCCGACCGAGTAGACCACCAGCGCGAGCTGCACCAGCAGCTTCTTGCTGAACAGGTCGGCCAGCTTGCCCCAGATCGGGGTGGTGGCGGTCATGGCCAGCAGCGTGGCGACGACGACCCAGGTGTAGCCGGTCTGGCTGCCGTCGAGGTCGGCGACGATGGTGGGCAGCGCGTTGGTGACCACCGTGCTGGAGAGCATCGCCACGAACATCGCCAGCAGCAGGCCGCTCATGGCCTCCAGGATCTGGCGGTGCGTCATCGGAGCGTCCGCCACGGGCGGGGAGGCCGGGGAGGCCGGGGTGGACGGGGACGTCTGGGTCACGGGGTCTGCTCGCTTCACGACGGGTAGAAGGTTGTCGGGGGCAACGGTATTCCCGACCGTTGTCCCCGACAACCATTCCTCGTGTGGGTCGGGTCACCCGACCCCGGCGTCGTCTCCTCCTCAGACCTGGAAGCGGGCCACGAGGGCTTTGAGCTCGGTGGCCATGGTGGCCAGGGCGGTGGCGGACTCGAGGGTGTTGTGGGCGCCGTGGCGGGTGTCGTCGGCGGCGGAGGCGACTTGGGCGATGTCGTCGGCGATGCCGTTGGCGCCGCCGGCGGCTTCGGTGACGGAGCGGGCGATCTCGTTGGTGGTGGCGGTCTGTTCCTCCACGGCGGAGGCGATGGTGGTCTGGATGTCGTTGATGCGTCCGATGACTTCGGAGATCTCGGCGATGGCGGTGACGGCGCCGGTGGTGTCGCCTTGGATGGCCTCGATCTTGCGGCCGATGTCCTCGGTGGCGCGGGCGGTCTCCTTGGCGAGTTCCTTGACCTCGTTGGCCACGACGGCGAAGCCCTTGCCGGCGTCGCCGGCGCGGGCGGCCTCGATGGTGGCGTTGAGGGCGAGGAGGTTGGTCTGTTGGGCGATGGAGGTGATGACCTTGATGACTTGGCCGATCTCGGCGGAGGACTCGCCGAGGGAGGCGACGGTGCCTTGGGCGGAGGAGGCGACGGTGACGGCGCCGGTGGCGACGGTGGCGGCTTCGGTGGCGTTCTGGGCGATCTCGCGGATGGAGGCGGTCATCTCTTCTGCGGCGGAGGCGACGGTCTGGATGGAGGCGGAGACCTCGCCGGCGGAGCCGGTGGCCGAGGCGGCGCGATCCGAGGTGAGGGTGGCGCCGTCGCCCATGCCTTGGGAGAGGATGGTGAGTTGTTCGGCGGCGATGGCCAGGGAGTCGGCGGTGCGGCCGATGGCGATCATGGAGTCGCGTTGGGCGGTGAGCAGGGTGGAGAGGCCGGCGGCGAGCTGGCCGATGGCGTCGGTGCCGGTGAGGGTGACCTCGCGGGTCAGGTCGCCGGCGGAGGCGGCGCGCACGACCTCGAGCACCTGCTCGACCCTCGCCGCCATCTCGGCGGCCCGCTCGCGCTCGACCTGCTCGGCGGCGAGCCTCTCGAGCGTGGAGGAGACCAGGCGGCCCACGTTGCGCAGGGCGTCGAGCCGCTGGGGCGAGGGCGAGAGGGTCTCGGTGGCGAAGAAGTCCATGGTGCCGACCACCTGGCCCGACTCGGTGACGGGGAAGCAGACCCCCGACTTCACGCCGACCCGCTGCGCCACGGGGGCGCGCACGCAGTCGGTCATCTCACCCAGGTCGGGGGTGAAGAACAGGTCGCGGCTGCGCCAGGCCCGCCCCGAGAGCCCCACACCCTCTGCGAAGGAGGCCTCGAGGGTGACGGCACGGAACTCGGGCCCCGCGTCGCCGGACTCGAGGGCGAACTTCAGGGTGCGGTCGGCCTCGTCGATCCTCCAGTACGACCCGTAGGCCCACCCGAACTCCTCGCGCACCGCGTCGAGGGCCGTACGGACGGCGTCGTCGACGCTCTGGGCGGCGGAGAGGCCGGCGAGCACCTTGTTGACCGCGGCCGCGTCGGCCATCGACTCGGCCAGCTCGCGCTCGCTGCGCAGCTTGTCGGTGATGTTCTCCCACGTCGCCATGGCCCCGACGTACTGGCCGTCCTCGTCGTGGATGGCGTGCACCTGGAGGTCGAGGGTCTCCGGGCCGACGCTGATGTCGGCCCGGCGCGGCAGCAGGCTGGGGTCGGCCAGGATCATGCGCTGGTAGGCGGGGTTCTTGTGGAAGATGTCGAGGTTGGCCCCGACGATCTGGTCGGGGCGGATCGGCAGCCAGTCGGCCAGGCGGACCAGGCCCTCGCGCGTCGCCTCGTTGACGTAGGTGATGGTGAAGTCGCGGTCGGCGAGCATGACCCGGCTCGGGATCGCGGCGAGCACGCCGGGCAGGCTCGCCAGGTCGACGCCGGCGCCGGGGGCCGGCGCCGTGGCGGCCTCCTGCTGCGGCACCGCGCCCACGTGGGCGTGGGGGCTCTGACCGTGGGGGGCCTGTCCGTTCGGGCTGGGTGCGACGTCGAGCTCGGTCATGACGGGGTTCCTCCGGTGGTGAGGTGGGACGAGACGTCGACCGCGCGGTCGGCGTCGACGACGAGCAGGATGGAGCCGGCCAGGGGCAAGACGCCGGTGACGACGTCCTGCACACCGGGCGGCAGGTTGGCGGGTGTGGGCTGGAGCAGGTGGTCGTCGGTGTCGATGACGTCGCCGATGTCGTCGACGAGCAGCGAGACCACCTCGCCGCGGCTGCGGACGATGACGTTCATCGGCAGGTCCTCCCCTGCCCGCGGCGGCAGCCCGAGCCGGCAGCGCAGGTCGAGGGCGGTGACGATCTGCCCGCGCAGGTTGATGAGGCCGAGCACGGCGGCGGGTGCGCGCGGCACGACGGTGAGCTGCTGGTAGCGCAGCACCTCCTGAACGTGCTCGACGCTGATGCCGAGGAAGAGCCCGTCGACCCAGAAGGTGCACATCTGACGGGTGGCCACGGGGGTCGGCGTGGTGGTCGCGGTCATCGGGCACCCACCAGCTCGCGGGAGCCGAGCACCGGCCGCACGACGGCGTCGAGGTCGACCAGGTCGGTGACCCTGTCCTGCACGACGGCGGAGCCGAGCACGCCGGGCCGGCGGCCGACCTCGGTGAGGACGACGTGCTCCTCGACCACGTCGAGCACGCGGTCGATGACGATGCCGACGCGACGGCCCTCCTCCTCGTGCACCACCACGGAGAGCTGCTCCTCGGGCGGCGGCGACTCGGGCAGCCCGATGGCCGCGGCCAGGCGCACCAGCGGCAGGATGCCGTCGCGGTACTGCACGACCTCCACCGCCCCGGAGCGCTCGACGCGGTCGAGGTCGAACTCCTCGAGCCGCGAGACCGCGGTGAGGGGCAGCGCCGCGCGCCGCCCGTGGGAGATCTCCAGCACCAGCAGCGCTCGGCTGTCGGCCTCGTCGACGCGGGCGACCGGCTCGACGGTCTCGACCGAGGTCAGCGCGCGCTCGCGGGCGATGCCCCCGACGTCGAGGATCAGCGCCACCCGGCCGTCGCCCATGATCGTGGCGCCGGCGTACATGGCCAGCTGCTTGAGTTGCCGCCCGATGGGCTTCACCACGATCTCCTGGGTGTCGTGCACGTCCTGGACGCACAGGCCGAAGCGGACGTCGTCGGACTGCACCACGACGACGGTGAGCGGGTCGGTGGCGGACCGGACGCCGGAGCCGACGCCAGCGCCGTCGCGCCCGAGGGTCTCGGACAGCGACACCAGCGGCAGCAGCCGTCCGCGCAGCCGCAGCACCGGCGCGCCGGCCAGCACCTCGACGTTGTCGCGCAGGTCCTGGCCCTCCAGGCGCACCAGCTCGACCAGGTTGGCCTGCGGGATGGCGTAGCGCTCGTCGGCCTCGCCGATGACCAGTGCGGGGATGATGGCCAGGGTCAGCGGGATCCGCACCCGGCAGGTCGTGCCGGAGCCGACCACCGAGAGCATGTCGACGCTGCCACCGATGCGCTCGATGGAGGTGCGCACCACGTCCATGCCGACGCCGCGCCCCGAGACGTTGGTGACCTGCTCGGCGGTCGAGAAGCCGGGACGGAAGATCAGGTGGAGCACGTCGCGCGGCTCCATGCGGGCCAGCTGCTCGCGCGTGACGACGCCGCGCGAGACCGCGGCCGCGCCGATGACGGCAGGGTCGATGCCGCGACCGTCGTCGGAGATCTCCACGACCACCTGGCCGCTCTCGTGGAAGGCCCGCAGGTGCAGCCGCCCGGCCGCCGGCTTGCCCAGCGCGACCCGCTGCTCCGGGGGCTCCAGGCCGTGGTCGAGGGCGTTGCGCACGAGGTGGGTGAGCGGCCCGCGCAGCGCCTCGAGCAGCGAGCGGTCGAGCTCGGTGTCGTGGCCCTCCATCTCCAGGGCCACCTCGCGACCGAGCAGGTGGGCGAGGTCGCGCACGATCCGCGGCATCTTCGACCAGACCTGGCCGATCGGCTGCATGCGGGTGCGCATCACGCTCTCCTGCAGCTCGCTGGCGACCAGGTCGAGGCGCTGCGCGGCGCGCACCAGCTCCGCGTCGCCGGCCGCGGCCGTCGTGGCGTCGGTGCGCTGCATGATCTGGTTGCGCGTGAGCACCAGCTCCCCCACCAGCTGCACCAGGCCGTCGAGCAGCTCGATGTCGACCCGCACCGAGGAGTCCACGACGCCGCGGGGCGCCGGGTCGGCGTCGGGGTCGAGCGGCTCCGCGACGACGGCCGGCGCGGGCGGCGCGACGGGTGCGGGCGCAGGTGCGGGCGCGGGTGCCGCTGCTGGGGCGACGGCGGCGGGCGGGGCGGGTGACGACGCGGGAGCTGCGGCTGCGGGCAGCTGCTGCGCCGCCGTCGGCGCGGCGGGCGCCGGGTCGACGTACGACGGCGCCACGGGCTCGGGCGCGACCGGGGCCTGCGCCGGGGCTGCGACCGGGTCGGGGGTCGGGGCGGGGGCGCTGCCGCCGGCGAGGACCCGCTCGAGCTCGGCCACGACCACCTGCACGTCGACGGTCGGGTCCTGGTCGGTGCCGGAGCGCTCGATGACCTCCAGCAGCGCCCGCACCGTGTCGACGGTGCGCAGCAGGACCTCGGTGACCTCGGTCGTCAGGTCCATCTTGCGGTCGCGCAGGCGGGAGAGGAGGTTCTCCCCCGCGTGGGTCAGCGCCTCGAGCCGGCCGAGGGCCAGGAAGCCGCTCGTGCCCTTGATGGTGTGGATCGTGCGGAAGATGCTCGAGAGCAGCTCGCGCGACCCGGGCTCCTGCTCGAGGGCGACCAGGTCGCGGTCGAGCTGGTCGAGGTTCTCGTGGCTCTCCACGAGGAACTCGGCCACGATCTCGGCGTCGTCATCCATGCCCGCCCCATCGGCGGGGCCGGGGGCGAACTGAGCGGTCGTCCGCGGTCGCGGACGGATGGGCCGGGGTGGACCGGACCAGCTCAGGTGCGCTCGCGCGCCGCCGATCCCGACGGGCCGGCCGGGCGCGTGCGCAGCGCCTGGGCCAGCGAGGCGACGGCCTCCTCGCTGGGCGAGGCGGCCGCCTGGTTCGACGACTCGAGCTCGGCCAGCAGCTCGGCGCGGTTGACCGCGACCGAGCGGGGCGCGTCGATGCCGACCCGGACGACGTCGCCACGGACCTCGAGGATCGTGACGGTCACGTCGTCGCCGATGACGACGCTCTCGCCGACGCGGCGGCTCAGGACCAGCATGGGGCCACGCTACCCGCACCCGGCCGGGCCGCGGCGCAAGACGTCGCGGCCCGCGCCCTGCCGTCGTGCGCGGTGCGCGCGGGGATCACGCGACGAGCGGGGTGCTGACCGAGAGCGAGGTGTCGTCGAGGATCACCTGGCACGCACGCCGGTTGACGGTGTTGACCAGCACCGGCGCGAGCAGGTTGGCGGTCGTGCCGGCCAGGGTCTGCGCCGGCGTCACCACCGCCAGCACGAGGACGTCGCCGGGCGCGTCGATGGCGAGGTCGGCCACCACCGCGTCGTCGACCTCGGGGGCGTAGTCGGGGAAGAAGGCCTGCGGCGGCACGACCAGGAAGCGCAGCTCGGGGTCGTCGAGGGAGCGCAGTGCGCACAGCAGCCCGTCGTCGTCGAGCTGCACCAGCGCGAAGCGCTGCCGGTCGGGGAACCCCGGCATCGGGTGCACGAGCTCGATCACGGGGATGTCGAGCACCGCGGCGTCGGGGGCGGGCGCCTCGGGCATGGGGGTCCTCACGGTGACGGGCTGGGTGACGGGCTGGGTGTCGGGCTGGCTCGTGGATCGGGTCGGAGCGACGGTGGCGATCATCGCAGGAAGTCCACGAGGCTCGGCTGCATGACGCGCGAGGTCGAGGCCAGCGCCGCCTGGTAGGCGACCTCCTGGAGCTTGAGGTCGACCATGGCCTTGGGCAGGTCGGTGTTCTCGATCTCCGACAGCGACGCCGACAGCGACACCACCTGGCCCTTCGCCGACTCCACCGCCCCCTCGATGCGGTTGTACGCCGCACCGACGCCGGCCTGCACCGTGGCGACCGTGGTGAGGCGGGTGGCGAGCGCGTCGAGACCCGCCCGCATGCCGGCCTCGTCGCCGCTGGTGAGGGCGGTCGAGAGGGCGTCGAGCTCCGCGAAGAGCGACGTCGCCCCGTCGCCGAACACGTCCGGGCCGGGCACGTCGACACGCACCTGCACGCCGGCCCCGACGGTGCGGTTGACCGCGCCCGGGGCGCCCACCCAGGAGCCGGTGGCGTCGTAGGCCGCGCCTCCCGCGGTGACCCCGCCGAAGACGGGGCGGCCCAGGTAGCCGGTGTTGGCGTCGGCGAGGGCCTGCTCGCGCAGCTGGTCGACCTCGGCGGCGAGCGCCGCGCGGGCCGTGGGGCTGCTGCTGGCCGAGACGCCCTGGAGGGCGAGCTCGCGCGCGCGGCGTACGGAGTCGCTGACGCTGGAGAGGGTGGTGTCGGCGGCGCCGAGCCACCCGAGACCGTTCTCGGCGTTGCGCACGTACTGCTGCTGGTCGGCGATCGACCCGCGGAAGCGCATGGCGGCGCCGGCCGCGGTCGGGGAGTCGGAGGCACGGTTGACGACCTTGCCGGTCGCCAGCTGCTCCTGGATCTTGGCCAGGCGGGTCAGGCTGCCCTGCAGCGAGCCGACCGACCGGTCGGCGAGCATCGACTGGGTGACGCGCGAGATGCCCATCAGCGCAGCAGCCCGGTGCGGTTGATCAGCGTGTCGAGCACCGAGTCGACGACGGTCATCACGCGGGCCGCCGCCTCGTAGGAACGCTGGGCCGAGAGCATGGAGACCATCTCCTCGTCGAGGTTGACGCCCGAGAGCTGCTCCCGGGCGGAGTCGACCTGTGCGGTGAGCAGCTGCTGGGTGGTGGCGAGCCGCTGCACCGAGGCGACCTCGGTGCCGAAGCCGGTGACCAGGCGCGCGTAGGCGCCCTCGGCGGCGCCGGCGGTGGCGAGCCGGTCGGCCTGGGTGCCGTCGAGCCCGCCGCCCGCGGCGGCCGAGGCGGCGACGCCCGAGGCGGAGGTGACCGCGACGGCCAGGCTGCCGGCCGGGTCGGCGGGGTCGAAGGAGAAGAACGGCCCGCCTGCGGCGCCGCCCTGGTCGTAGCCGGCCTGGTGCAGCGCGTTGACCTCGCCGGCCAGCGTGGCCACGACCGCGCCGAGCCCGGCGGCGTAGGCCGGCAGGGTGGTGGTCAGCAGGTCGGCCACCGCGCCGGTCTCGCCCTTGAGACCGGCCGGCACCGCCGTGGTGGTCGGCGCGGCCCCGCCGGTGGTGATCGAGAAGGTGACCGGCTGGCCGTCGTCGCCGCCGCCGGCCGTGACGCCGCTGGCGATCTGCAGGGTGTGGGCCGTGCCGCCCTCCACCAGCGGCACGCCGCCGAGGGAGACGTCGAAGCCGCCGTCGCTGCGCGGGCTCGCGGTGCCGCCGGTGAGCGAGGCCAGGCGCAGGGCCAGGGCGTCGCGCTGGTCGGCCAGGTCGGAGGTGTCCACGCCGTCGAGGGAGGCGGCGGCGAGGGCACGGTTGGTGGCGGCGAGCTCGGTGGCGGTGGTGTTGACGTCGGCGACGACCCCCTGGAGACGCACCCGCTGGTCGGCCTGCTCGTCGGAGACCTGGCGGGCCTGGGCGTGCACGGAGTCGACCAGCGCCGTGGCGCGGGCCAGCACGACCTCGCGGGCCGCCGCGCTGCCGGGGTCGTTGGCCAGGTCGTGCCAGCTGCTGCGGAAGGAGGTCAGCGCGGCCGAGACCCCGGAGTCGCCGGGCTCGCCGATGCCGCTCTCGACGCGCTGGAGGGTGGCCGAGCGCACGTCGAGGTAGGACTGGTTGGCGTTCTCCCGGCGCGAGCGCGCGTCGAGGAGGTCGTCGGTCATGCGGTCGACCGAGCGGGTCGTCACGCCCGCGCCGACGCTGCCCGAGGCGCCCTCGTAGCGCGACCACAGCGCCGGCACGGAGGCGCTGCCGATGGTCTCGCCGACGACGCGGCGCCGCGTGTAGCCCTCGGTGGTGGCGTTGGCGACGTTGTTGCTGGCGACGTCGAGGGCGACGCGCTGGTAGCGCAGCGCCGTGAGGGCGGTGTTGAGGGAGGACAACGAGCCGCTCACGTCAGATGCTCCGGTCGACCAGGCGCGCCGTGCCGCTCGCCGCGACGGCGGCGCCGGCCGGGGTGTAGCTGTGGGTGGAGTCGTCGAGGGAGAGCAGCGTCTCCCGGGCGGCGCGGTAGCCGCTGGTGATGAGGTCGCGGTTGGAGTCGGCCAGCTCGGTGACCTGGCGGGTCACCGAGACGAAGGCCTCGCGGTGGTCGAGCAGGATCGTGCGCCACGGCTCGTGGGTGGCCTCGGCCAGCGCCTTGAGGGAGGGGTTGTCGGGGCAGCCGACCTGGGCCGCCGCCTCGTCGGCGGCGACCGCGCGCAGCACCTCGGTCTCGCGCAGCACCTGCAGCGTCGCCTCGACCTCGCGGGCGGCCCGCATCAGCCACGCCGTGCGCCCGCTCGCCAGGACCAGCTGCTCCACCTCGAGGCGGTAGAGCAGCGTGTCGAGCAGCTCACGCTCGCGCCACAGCGTGAGGGAGAGTCTCTCCACCGCGTCGACCACGTCATCGCCTCCCGGCACCGTGCGGGCCCGACCGGGGTGGTCGTGCCTCGTCGACGGAGCAGATCGGCGCAGGCGGCGACCACCTGAGCGGAACGACGGGACCAACCGGACGGATGAGTCCCTACCTCAGTCGATCGGCGACCCGGTATAGCCCCCTCGGGTC
Source organism: Nocardioides sp. P86 (assembly GCF_023712465.1). Classification (NCBI taxonomy): domain Bacteria; kingdom Bacillati; phylum Actinomycetota; class Actinomycetes; order Propionibacteriales; family Nocardioidaceae; genus Nocardioides; species Nocardioides sp. P86. Next base: position 1,263,535 of record NZ_JAMAYE010000001.1, read on the forward strand.
ATTCGTGCCGGATCGCCTTTCAGACCCGTCCCCGGGACGGCAGGGTTCGAGCCGTCGCACGTCAGGGAGGGCGCGCGCCGCAGGACGAGGGGGAACACCGTGAGCACTCACGACCACACGCAGGACCGGTCCGTCGACCAGGAGCAGGCGCTCCACGGTCTCGACACGCCCACGGGCACCGCCGACTCCGAGCAGATGATCGTCGACCACATGGGGCTCGTCGGCCACATCGTCCGCGAGACCATGAGCCGGGTGCCGAGCCACGTCAACCGCGACGACCTCCACTCCGCCGGCCTCACCGCGCTCGTCAAGGCCGCCCACGCCTTCGAGGCCGACCGCGGCGTCCCCTTCACGCGCTACGCCGCGAGCCGCGTGCGCGGAGCGATCCTCGACGAGCTGCGCCAGATCGACTGGGCCTCGCGCTCGGTGCGCCGCCGCGGTCGCGACCTCGACCAGGCCCGCACCCGCCTGGCCGCCACCCTCGGCCGCGTGCCCGACAACGCCGAGGTCGCCGCCTCCCTGGGCCTGACCCTGGCCGAGGTCGAGAGCAACGACGGCGACGTCGCCCGCGCCAACGTCCTCTCCCTCCAGGGCGGCAGCGAGACCCCCTACGAGGAGATGCTCGTCAGCACCTCCCCCTCCCCCGAGGCCGCGGTCGAGCACCAGGAGCGCCTGGACTACCTCGCCGAGGCCATCGAGGAGCTGCCCGAGCGGCTCCAGGTCGTCGTGCGCGAGTACTTCCTCGCCGAGCGGCCCATGGCCGAGATCGCCGAGACCCTCGGCGTCACCGAGTCGCGGGTCTCCCAGATCCGCGCCGAGGCCCTCGTGCTGCTGCGCGACGCCCTCAACAGCGCCCTCGACCCCGAGCTCGTCACGCCCCACCCGCGCCCCGACGGCTGCGCCGCCCAGCGCCGCGCCGCCTACTTCCAGGCCGTCGCCGCCCGCCACGCCGCCACCCGCCAGCCGGCCCGCGTCACCGCCCGGCTCAGCGGTACCGCCTGAGCCCTGCGCTCCCGGCCGGCACCGGCCGGCACCGGCCCGCGCCGTCCCGTCGTACGACGGAGCCGGCGGCCTCGCGGTGCGCCCGCGCAGCGCCCCCACCGACCCGCCGAAAAAGATCGGCGAACCGCTCAGGCCCGGACCGTCCGGGCCGATCAGCACCCCGTGAGCCCATGGACGGGCTCCACGACTCGACACCCAGGAGGGACCCATCATGAGTCTTCGCATCAACACCAACACCGACGCCTTCAACTCGTACCGCAACCTGTCGGTCACCCAGGGCCAGATGTCCAAGTCCCTGGAGAAGCTGTCCAGCGGCTTCCGCATCAACCGCGCCGCCGACGACGCCGCCGGCCTCGCGATCTCGGAGGGCCTGCGCGCCCAGACCGGTGGCCTCAAGGTCGCCGTGCGCAACGCGCAGGACGGCATCTCGGTCGTGCAGACCGCTGAGGGCGCGCTCAACGAGGTCCACTCGATCCTCCAGCGCATGCGCGACCTGGCCGTCCAGGGCGCCAACGACACCAACTCGGCCGACGCTCGCACCGCGATCGCCACCGAGGCCACGCAGCTCCAGTCGGAGCTGACCCGGATCGCCGACTCGACCAACTTCAACGGCAAGAACCTCCTCGACGGCAGCGCCGGCACGATGAGCTTCCAGGTCGGCGCGGGCACCGGTGCCGACAGCCGGATCGCGGTCGACTTCAACTCCGCCGACGTCTCCGCCGTGGCCACCGCCCTCGGGTCGGTCTCCAAGGGCACCAACAACGTCAACGTCTCCGACATCACCGCCGGCGACGTCGTGACCGTCACCAACGGCACCACGACCTACAACCTCACCACCGCGGCCGTGCCCGCGTCGCTGGGCGAGCTGGTCGACACCCTCAACGCCGACTCCACCTTCACCGACAACTTCTCCGCGTCGGTGAACGGTCAGGGTCAGCTCGAGGTCGTCTCCAAGGCCGGCGGCACGGTCGACGTGTCCAGCGACGGTGCCGGCTTCGACACCACCACCGCCACCTCGGCCGCCATCGGCTTCGGGTCGCACACCGCGGCCCAGAGCGCCATCGGCGTGATCGACCAGCAGATCAAGTCGATCTCGGAGGCCCGCGCCAACCTCGGTGCCGTGCAGAACCGCTTCGAGCACACCATCAACAACCTCAACGTGGCCGTCGAGAACCTGTCGGCCTCCGAGAGCCGCATCCGCGACACCGACATGGCCCAGGAGATGATGAGCTTCACCCGCTCGCAGATCCTCTCCCAGGCCGGCACGGCGATGCTCGCCCAGGCCAACTCGGCCCCCCAGGGCGTGCTCAGCCTGCTGCGCGGCTGACGCACCCGCACCACCCGCGGGCTGAGCGCCCGCTCATCCGGACGGCCGGTGCGGGGTCGGCACCCCCGACCCCGCACCGGCCCCCGGCACCGCACCACCCGACACACCCGAGGCACCCGCACCGACCCGAGGAGGTCCGATGGCCACCAGCAGCATCAGCGGCCTGGCCTCGGGCCTCGACACAGCGACACTCGTCGACCAGTTCATGCAGCTCGAGGCGGCGCCGCAGACCCGTCTCAAGGCGAAGGTGAGCAGCGAGCAGTCACTGGTGACGACGCTGCAGACCCTCAACACCAAGGTCGCGCTGCTGGCCAGCAAGGCCGAGGCCCTCGCGAAGCCGTCCGCCTGGTCGCCGCTCACCGCGACCTCGAGCAACGCCGCGGTGTCGGTGACCGCCGGCACCAGCGCCGGCCCGGCCTCGCTGTCGGTCACCGTCACCTCGGTGGCCCGCAGCCACCAGCTCGGCTTCGCCCAGGCCCACGCCCTGACCGACCAGGTCACCGGGGCCTCCACGAGCGTGCGCCTCGACCGCTTCGACGGCTCGCCCGTCGACCTGGCCACCGACGGCACGCTGTCGGGCCTGGCCCGGGCGATCAACGACCCGGCCAACGCCACCGGCCTCGCCGCGAGCCTGGTCAAGGTCGCCGACGGCTCCTACCAGCTGCTCGTGGAGTCGACCGCCACGGGCGCCGCGCAGGACTTCACGCTCACCGGCTCCGACGGCTCGGCTCTGCTCGGCGGCGCCACGGTGCGCGCCGGCAGCGACGCCTCGATCGACCTCGGCGCCGGCATCGTCGTCACCTCGACGACCAACACCTTCACCGACGTGCTGCCCGGCGTCACGCTCACCCTCGGCGCCGCGGCCACCACGGGCACGACCTCCTCGGTCGCCCTGGCCCGCGACACCTCGAAGCTGGCGACGTCGGTCAAGGACCTGGTCGACACGGTGAACTCGCTGCTGGCCGACATCGACGCCCAGACCTCCTACGACAGCGCCACCAAGAAGTCGGGCGCCCTGGCCGGGGACGCGACCGCCAGGTCGCTGCGCTCGGCGCTGCTCAACGCCGTCTACCCCAGCGACGGCACCTCGCTGGCCTCGCTCGGCATCCAGGTGTCGCGCACCGGCACCCTGACCTTCGACCAGAGCGCCTTCACCCAGGCCTACGCCGCCGACCCGGCCGGGGTCGCCGAGCGCTTCTCCACGGCCGGCGACGGCTTCGCCGCCCGGGTCGCGACCGTCGCCAAGGGCGCCAGCAACAGCACCACCGGCACCCTGACCGCGGCCATCACGGGGCGCCGCACCGGCATCGAGCGGCTCCAGGACGGCATCGAGGCGTGGGACACGCGCCTCGAGCTGCGGCGTACGACGCTCCAGCGCCAGTTCACCGCCCTCGAGACCGCGCTGGGCCAGATGAGCAGCCAGTCCAGCTGGCTGGCCGGCCAGATCTCCTCGCTGCCCTCGAGCTCCTCGTGACCCGCGCGTGCGCCACCTCCTGCACCGCCCCCGGCACGACGCCGGGGTCCGACCCGACATCGACCAGCAGCCAAGGAAGGCACTGAGATGATCAACGCCCGCAGCACCTACATGGACGCCTCCATCGCCACCGCGAGCCCCGCCCGCCTGCTGGTGATGCTCTACGAGCGCCTCGTGCTCGACGTCACCCGCGGTCTCGACGCCCAGCGCGCCGGCGACGTGCAGGCGGCGCACCAGCAGCTGCTGCACGCCCAGGACATCGTCCTCGAGCTGCGCTCCAGCCTGCGCACCGAGGAGTGGGACGGCGGCCCGGGCCTGGCCTCGATCTACGACTTCCTCCACACCCAGCTCGTCCGCGCCAACGTGGGCAAGGACAGCACCGTCACCGAGAGCTGCCTGGCCCTGGTCACCGACCTGTGCCAGACCTGGCGCGCGGCGGCCCTGCAGGCCGCGTCGGTGGCCTGAGCCGGCCATGCCCTACGACGCCGGACCCGTGCTCGGCGGCGCGCGCCGCACGCTGCGGCCGCGCGACCCCGACGCCGACCTGAAGTCGTGGCAGATCGAGCTCGACCGCGTCGAGCTCGACGTCATGCGCGCCGAGCGTGGGCTCGCCCACGGCACCGTCCTGCAGACCGACCCGTGGCACGTGCCCGACGACCACGGTCCGCTGCCCGAGGCCCTGCGCGAGCGGGCCGAGGAGATCCACGCCCGCCAGCAGGTCGTGCTCGCCGCGATCGCCGAGACCCTCGGTCGCACACTGCGCCAGCAGGCCGTCGCCACCGCCCTGGACCGCTCCTCAGCGCGCCACAGCGGCCCCGTCTACGTCGACGTCTCGGCCTGAGCCACCGGCCTCCGGGCCCACCAGACCACTCTCCTCCCCCCGCCGCCGCCCGGCGTCCCCGTCCAGGGGGCGCCGGGTGTCGTGCGTCCGGTGCACGGCCGGCTGCGTCAAGAGGCCGGCGAGGCTGCGAAAGGACCGTGGACAGCTCAGGGAGCAGGGGTGAGGGCGCGGCCGGCGAGGCCGGTCAGGGCGCCGGCGATCCGGTCGAGCGGGAGCACCTCGTGGGCGAGGCCCGCGCCGGCGACGGCGCCCGGCATGCCCCAGACCACCGAGGTGGCCTCGTCCTGCACCACCACGCGGCCGCCGGCGTCGACGACCGCGCGGGCGCCCTCGAGGGCGTCCTGGCCCATGCCGGTGAGCACCAGGCCGAGCACGCCGGGGCCGTGGACGCCCGCGGCGCTGCGGAAGAGCGGGTCGGCGGCGGGGCGGCAGAAGTTCTCGCGCGGCCCCTGGTCGAGCTGCGCGCGCACCGAGGCCCCGCGCCGCACGAGGGTCAGGTGGTGGTCGCCGGGGGCGATCAGCACCAGCCCGGGGCGCGGCTGGTCGCCGTCGGCGGCCTCGCGCACCTCCAGCGGCGAGACCCGGTCGAGGCGCTGCGCGAACTGGGTGGTGAACACCGGGGGCATGTGCTGGGTGACCAGCACCGGCAGCGGGAAGGCGGCCGGCAGCGCCGCGAGCACCCGGGAGAGGGCGTCGGGCCCACCGGTCGAGCAGGCCACGACGAGCACCTGCGGCGGCGCGGCGGCGCGCGGCGCGGCGCGGCGTACGACGGGGACGGCGGCGACCATGCGGCGGGCGCCGACCAGGGCCTTGAGGCGCGGCACGAGGTCCTCGCGCACGCGGGCCATCGACTCCCCCACGTTGCCGGCCCCGGTGGGCTTGGCGACGTAGTCGGACGCACCGTTGGACAGCGCCTGCAGCGTCGCTGCGGCGCCGCGCTCGGTGAGCGTGCTGAACATGACGACCGGCAGCCGGGGGTGGTTGCGGTGGATGACCTCGACCGCGCCGATGCCGTCGAGACGGGGCATCTCCACGTCGAGGGTGACCGCGTCGGGGGCCAGCTCGTCGACCTTCTCGATCGCCTCGAGGCCGTCGACGGCGGTGCCGACCACCTCGATGTCGGGATCGGCGGCCAGCACCGTGGTGATGAGGCGGCGCAGCACGGCGGAGTCGTCGACGACCAGGACCCGGATCACGCAGGGACGATCGGCCGGAGCGCACCCACCCTGAGCAGTACGCCGACGCCACGGGGTGGGCCCCTGCCCGGGGCCGTCGCGGCGGCGGGGTGGTCCGGTCCGGTGGGTGCGAATCTGGGGCGGACCGCTCAGGTGCGGGGCCTGCGTGGTCGATGGGTGCGGCGTGATCTCCGAGTCCAGCTTCGCCTACGTCGCCGACCTGCTGCGGCGCGAGACGGCCATGCTCTGCGACCCGGGCAAGGAGTACCTCGTCGAGGCGAGGCTGCTGCCCCTCGCCCGGTCCGCCGGCGACGCCGACGTCGACCGCTACGTCGCCCGGCTCCGCACCGGGCCCGACGCCGTCGCCGAGCGCGCCCGCGCCGTCGACGCCCTGACCATCAACGAGACCTCGTGGTTCCGCGACCTCGCGCCCTACCAGGCCTTCACCGACGTCATGCTGGCCCACCTGCTCCAGGCGCGGGCCGCGACCCGTCACCTGGAGATCTGGTCGGCGGCCTGCTCGAGCGGGCAGGAGGCCTACAGCCTCGCGATGCTGCTCGACGAGTCGCTGCCGCCGGGCTGGACCTGGCGCATCCACGCCACCGACGTCTCCCCGACCATGCTGGAGCGGGTGCGCGCGGGCCGCTACAGCCAGGTCGAGATGAACCGCGGCATGCCGGCCACCCGCCTGGTGCGCTACTTCTCCAGGGTCGGCAGCGAGTGGGAGGTCGGCGCCGAGCTGCGCTCCCACGTCACCACGGCCCCGCTCAACCTCGCCGCGGCCTTCCCGCCGATGCCGGTCTTCGACGTGGTCTTCCTGCGCAACGTGCTCATCTACTTCGACCTCGACACCAAGCGCGACATCCTGCGTCGGGTCAGCCCGCGCGTCGCCCCCGACGGCTACCTGCTGCTCGGCTCCTCCGAGACCACCCTCGACCTCGACGACGCCTGGGTCCGCGAGCCCGCGGGCCGTGTCGCCCTCCACCGCCCGCGCGCCGCCGTCCGCCGCTCGGCACCCGCCGCCGCGGCGTCCAGTCCAGCCTCCGCCCTGTCCACCGCACTCCCAGGAGCCCGCGCATGCACGCCCTGATCATCGACGACTCCCGCACGATGCGGACGATCCTGCGCCGGATCGTGACCGAGCTCGGCTTCGAGACCACCGAGGCCGGCAACGGCCAGGAGGCGCTCGACGCCCTCGAGGCCGGGCTCGAGCCCGAGCTGTGCCTCATCGACTGGAACATGCCGCTCATGGACGGCTACACCTTCGTCACACGGGTGCGCGCCGACCCGCGCTGGCGCAACGTGACCCTGATGATGGTCACCACGGAGTCCGAGCACGGCCAGATCGTGCGGGCACTCGCCGCCGGGGCCCACGAGTACGTCATCAAGCCCTTCACCCCCGACGCCATCGTCGAGAAGCTCGAGCTGCTCGGCCTGGTCGTGCAGGAGGTGCCGGCGTGATCGCCGCCGTCGAGCCCGAGATCGGCGACGTCTACGCCGTCGTCGAGGAGGTCTGGTCGACCTTCCTCGGCACCGACGAGCCGATCCTGCCCGAGGTGGCCCCCGTAGACCGCCCGCAGGAGTGGACGGCCATGACGACCGTCGGCGGGGCCTGGGAGGGCGCGGTGCTCGTCGCCGTCACCGACCGCCTCGCCCGCGACGTCGCCGCGGCGATGCTCGCCCTCGACCCCGCCGACCTCGCCCCCGAGGACGTCAGCGACGCCCTCGGCGAGCTCGTCAACGTGATCGGTGGCAACGTCAAGAGCCTCATGCCCGGGCCGAGCACCCTCTCGCTGCCGCTGGTGGCCAGCGGCGCCGTGCCGGCCTCCCACCAGCGCCGCGAGGTCTGCCGCCTCGACCTGAGCTGGCGGCGCCAGTCGCTGTGCGTCTCCGTCTGCGTGCCCACCGGCGCGAGCCCCGAGCCCGGTCCCACCCCCGACTCCAGCACCAGCACCAGCACCAGCACCAGCACCTCCGAGGAGACCCGATGAAGATCCTGGTCGTCGACGACAGCCGCGTGATGCGGCAGATCGTCATCCGCACCCTGCGCCAGGCCGGCCACGGCGGCCACGACGTCGTGGAGGCCGAGAACGGCCGCGACGGCCTGGAGAAGGTGCGCGCGGAGGCGCCCGACCTGGTGCTCTCGGACTGGAACATGCCCGAGATGACCGGCATCGACTTCCTCGACGCGCTGCGCGCCGGCGGCAGCGCCGTGCCCTTCGGCTTCGTCACCTCCGAGGGCTCCCCCGACATGCGGGCGCGCGCGGAGGCGTCGGGCGCCGCCTTCCTCATCGCCAAGCCCTTCACCCCCGAGGCCTTCGACGCCGCGCTCGCGCCCGTCGTGGGAGCCCTGTCGTGACCGCGGCGACCACCGGCCTGCCCACGCACCTGCCGGGCCCCAAGGAGGTCCGCGACCTCCTCGGCGACCTGGTCGACAAGCAGGTCGACCTGCGGCCCGGCCCGCCCTTCGCGGTGAGCGCCTACTACCCCGCGAGCGTCGCGAGCTACGTCGACGACTCCCTGGTGGTGCGCGCCGTCGTCGCCTGCGACCTGCCCCTCTCGGCGTACGCCGGGGCCGCGCTGGCGCTCGTGCCGCCCGGGGCGGCGACCACCGCCATCGAGGAGGGCCGGCTGTCGGCGTCGATCGCGGAGGCGCTGGGCGAGGTCTTCAACGTGATGGCGTCGCTCTTCAACGCCCCCGGCTCGGCGCACCTGCGCCTCTACGCCAGCGTGCCCGCCGGGCAGGCCCTCCCGGCCGACGCCCGCGCCCGGACGCAGGTGCTGGGCCGGCGGGGCGACTTCGTCGTCGACGTCGCCGGCTACGGCACGGGGCGGCTCGCGGTCGTCCTGACCTGAGTCGCGCCACCCGTCTGCACCACCCGTCCGGACCACCTGGGAAGCGGTCCGGACTTTTCCTCAGGTCCCCCCGGAGGGGACCGATCAGACCCCGCGAGCAGGGACTGCTCGCTCGCCCTCGCCGACGGACCGGCACTGACTCGCCTCACAGCGGGAGGTTCACCGTGTCCGTACCGTCCTACGCCTCCGTCGACTCCGTGTCGTCGGTGCTGGGCTTCGCCCTCGACGGCCTGGCCCTGCGCCAGCGCACCATCGCCGACAACCTCGCCAACGTCGACACCCCCGACTTCCGGGCCACCTCGGTCGACTTCGAGAGCACGCTGGCCGCCGCCATCTCCGGGGCCGGCGGCGGTGCCGACGCCGACGCGGCGATCACCGGACGCCTGGCGGGCGCCGTGCCGTCGATGGTCGCCACCGACACCCCGGTGGGCGCCAACGGCAACAACGTCGACCTGCGCAAGGAGACGCTGGCCGCGATGCAGTCGCAGTTCCAGTACCAGATGGTCGCCCGTGCGGTCACCGACCGCTTCGAGCTCGTGCGCACCGCGGCAGGCGCCTGATGGGCGCCTTCGACGTGCTGCGCATCGCCGGCTCCGGCCTGGGGATGCACCAGACCTGGCTCGACGCGCTGGCCTCCAACATCGCCAACGCCAACACGGTGGTCTCCACCGACCAGACCGCCTTCCAGGCGCAGCTGGTCATGGCCGGCGCCCGGCAGGACGGCGGCGTCGACGTCACCGGCATCGCCCTCAGCGACCCCGAGGGGATGCTCGTGCACGACCCCGACCACCCGCTGGCCGACGCCGAGGGCTACGTGCGCGCCCCCGCCATGGACATGAGCGCCCAGATGAGCGAGCTGATCATGGCCCAGCGCGGCTTCCAGGCCTCGGCGCAGGTCACCAAGTTCGCCCAGGACACCTACTCCACCGCCATCGGCATCGGGAGCCGTTGATGAGCGTCAGCGGGATCGAGTCCCTCGGCGCCGCCGGCTTCACGCCGTACGCCGCCCCCACGGTCGCCGCCAGCGCCGCGCCCTCCCCCACCGGCACCTCGGCCGCGGGCGGTGCCGGCAGCGACTTCGGCCGCATGGTCGTCGACGGCCTCGACCGCCTCGACGCCACCCAGCGCACCGCCGACGGCATGGCCGTGCAGGCCGCCACCGGTCAGCTGGAGAACCTCCACGACTACACGATCGCGGCCACGCAGGCCCAGGTCACCACGCAGGTCACCGTGGCCGTGCGCAACAAGGCCGTCGAGGCCTTCACCGAGATCATGCGGATGCAGGTCGGATGAAGGACACGATCACCCGGACGCTGGGCGGTTGGCGCCAGTCGTTCGCCGGCTTCACCGCGGGCCAGAAGGTCGTCGCGATCGTCGGCACCCTGGCCCTGCTGCTGGGCGGCTTCCTGGTCTTCCGCTGGGCCTCGGCCCCGACCTACTCGCCCCTCTACTCCGACCTCTCGGCCAGCGACGCCTCGGCCGTGGTCGAGCAGCTCGACTCCCAGGGCGTGCCCTACGAGCTCGCCGACGGCGGCGCGACGGTCATGGTGCCGCGCGACGCGGTCTACAAGGCCCGCATCGACCTCTCCGGCGAGGGCCTGCCCTCCGAGAGCGACGGCGGCTACTCCATCCTCGACGACAACGGCCTGTCGACCTCGGAGTTCCAGGAGCAGACCGACTACAAGCGGGCCATGGAGGGCGAGCTCTCGGCCACCATCGAGGGCATCGACGAGGTCGACACCGCCGTGGTCCACCTGGCCATGCCGGCCAAGGACGTCTTCGCCGACGAGCAGGACCCGCCCACCGCGTCGGTGCTCGTCGAGACCGGCGCCGGCACCCGCCTGGGCGCCCAGCAGGTGCAGGCCATCGTGCACCTGGTCGCCTCCAGCGTGGAGGGCCTCGACCCCGCCGACGTGACCGTGAGCGACACCGAGGGCCTGCTCTCGGGCGCCGACGGCACCGGTGTCGACGCCACGACCCGCAACCAGGAGATCGAGGCCCGCCAGGAGGAGCTGCGCCAGGACATCCAGGCCACCCTCGACCGGGTCGTGGGCCCCGGCAACTCCACCGTGCAGGTCGCCGTCGACCTCGACTTCGACAAGCGCACCACCCAGACCACCACCTTCACCCCCGAGGAGGACAACCCCGCGACGTCCTCCTCCACCAGCACCGAGACCTACGCCGGACCGGGCTCGCCCACCGGCGGCGCGGAGGGTGTGGTCGGCCCCGACGGGCAGATGGACACCGGCGCCACGGGCGGCTCGGCGGACTCGTCGTACGAGAAGGAGGTCACGACCACCGACCGTGCCGTCGGCAGCACCGTCGAGCACGTCGAGTCCACCCCGGGCTCGGTGGAGTCGATGCACGTCGGCGTGGTGCTCGACACCAACAGCACCCAGGCCATCTCCACCGCCGACGTGCGCGGCCTCGTCGAGGACGCGGTCGGTCTCGACCAGGCCGCCGGCGACTCGGTGCGCGTGGTGACCATGCCCTTCGACCGCACCGCCGAGGAGGCCGCCGCCGCCGAGCTGGAGGCCGCCGCCGCCGCCGACGCCAGCGCCGCGCGCAACGACCTGATTCGCAAGGTCGGCCTGGCCCTGCTGGTCGCCCTGGTGCTGCTGCTCGCCGTGCTCAAGGGCCGCAAGCGCGCCAAGCAGCGCGAGCAGGCCACGACCTACGTCGTGGAGCAGCTGCGCGAGCAGTCCGCCGCACGCCAGCTCACCGAGGCCGTGCCCGCCGCCCTGGCGCTGGAGGAGTCCGAGCGCAGCGAGGAGAACGACATGCGTGACGAGCTCAACGCGCTCATCGAGCGCCAGCCCGAGGACGTCGCCGCGCTGCTGCGCGGCTGGCTGACGGAGCGCGGCTGATGGGCGGCGCACTGGCCAGCACCCTGGCCGGCGTGGGGGCCCGCAAGGCCGCCGTGCTGCTCGTGCAGATGGGCAAGACCCGCGCCGCGACCGTGCTCAGCCACCTGGAGGAGCACGAGGTCGAGGCCATCACCGCCGAGATCGCCCGGCTCGACTCGATCTCCGCGGCCGAGTCGGAGGCCGTGCTGGTGGAGTTCCGCGACACCATGACCGCCCGCGAGCACATCAGCCGCGGCGGCCTGGCCTTCGCCCAGCAGGTGCTCGAGCAGTCGATGGGCTCCGAGCGCGCCGCGCAGATCATCGAGCGGCTCCACGCCGCCGCGGTGCAGATGCCCTTCCAGTTCCTGCACCAGGCCGACCCCGCGCAGCTGCGCTCCTTCATCGTCGACGAGCACCCGCAGGTCATCGCCCTGGTGCTGGCCCACATGACCGCCGACAAGGCCTCGCTGCTGCTCTCGGGGCTGCCCCCGGAGCAGCAGGCCCAGGTCGCCCACCGCATCGCGGTGATGGACCGCACCTCCCCCGACATCGTCCGGGCCGTCGAGGCCACCCTGGAGCGCAAGCTCTCCTCGATGCTGCAGCCCACCGACATGTCGCGCGTCGGCGGCCTCGACCCGCTGGTCAACATCATCAACGCCTCCGACCGCTCCACGGAGCGCCAGATCGTCGAGGGCCTCGAGGTGCTCGACGCCGCGCTGGCCGACGAGGTCAAGAGCCGGATGTTCATGTTCGAGGACGTCGTGCACCTCGACGACCGCTCCGTGCAGCAGGTGCTGCGCCAGGTCGACACCGCCCAGCTGGCGCTCGCGCTCAAGGGCGTCGCCGACGCCGTGCGGGACAAGATCACCCGCAACCTCTCCAGCCGCGCCGCCGAGGGCCTGGTCGAGGAGATCGAGCTGCTCGGCCCGGTGCGCCTGACCCAGGTCGAGGAGGCCCAGCAGGGCGTCATCCGCACGATCCGCCAGCTCGAGGAGCGCGGCGAGATCATGGTGCGGCGAGGGGGCGACGTTGAGTTCGTCGACTGAGGCCCTGCTGCGCGGCGCCGCCGCCGAGACCGCCACGGTCGCGGCCACCCCCGAGCTGCGCGACGGCTCCTGGACCCGCCTCGGCGGGAGCAGCGTGCTCGGAGACCTGGTCACCGAGCAGGCGCTGGCCGGGCTGGCCGAGAGCACCCGCACCGCCGCCCGCGCCCAGGGCTACGCCACCGGCTGGGCCGAGGGACGCCGCGAGGCCGCCGCCGAGGCCGCCGCCGTCGCCGCCCGGGCCGAGCAGGAGCGCGTGGCCGCCGAGACCCGCCGCGAGGTCGAGCACCGCGCCGCGCTCGCCGGGCTCGAGCGCGCCGCGAGCGCCCTGCAGCGCACGAGCGCCACGGTGGCCGCCGAGCTCGAGGAGCAGGCGCTGCGCCTGGCCCGCGAGCTGACCCGGGAGCTGGTCGGCCACGAGCTGCGCACCTCCCCCGACCCCGCCGCCGACGTCGTGCGGCGCGCGCTGGCCGTGCTGCCCTCCGGCGTGCCGGTCACCGTGCGCCTGCACCCCGAGGTCGCCGCCAGCACCGTGGCCGCCGACCTCGCCGGTCTGGCCGGCCCGGCCGGCCAGCAGCTCACCGTCGTGCCCGACGCCGGGCTCGAGCGCGACGACGCCGTCGTCGAGACCGCCGAGCAGGTCGTCGACCTGCGCGTCGGCGCCGCCCTCGAGCGCGTCGCGGAGGCCCTGCGATGAGCACCGTCACGACCTCCCCCGTCACGACCTCCCCCGTCGCGCACCCCGTCGCGCACCCCGCCGGCGCCACATCGCTGCGCGAGCGCCTCGACCTCGGCCGCGAGCAGGCCCTGCGCGCCGCCGCACCGCTGCGGCTGGGCCGGGTCAGCGAGACCGTGGGCCTGCACCTGCGCGTGGTCGGCCTGCGCGGCGCCGTGGGCGACCTGCTCGAGGTGCGCCCCGCCGACCGTGCGCCCGTGCTGGTCGAGGTGGCCGCCAGCTCCACCGAGGGGCTGGTCTGCCTGCCGCTGGGCCGCACCGCCGGCATCGAGGTCGGTGCGCCGGTGCACCACACCGGCGGGCCGCTGCGGGTGCGCGTCGGCGACGCCCTGCGCGGGCGGGTGCTCGACGGCCTCGGCCGCCCCGTCGACGGCGGCCCCGTGCTCGAGACCCTCCCCGGGCTGGCGCTGGTCGACGTCGACCACGCGGCCCCCGACGCGCTCTCGCGACCGCGGATCGACCGGCAGCTCGGCCTCGGCGTACGCGCCCTGGACACGCTGGTGCCCTGCGGCCTGGGCCAGCGCCTGGGCATCATGGCCGGCTCCGGGGTCGGCAAGTCGAGCCTGCTGTCGATGATCGCCCGCGGCACCGACGCCGAGGTCTCGGTGATCGCGCTGATCGGCGAGCGCGGCCGCGAGGTCCGCGAGTTCATCGAGAACGACCTCGGCCCCGAGGGCCTGGCCCGCTCGGTGGTGGTCGTCGCCACCTCCGACGCCCCGCCCGTCGAGCGGCTGCGCGCCGCCTTCGTCGCCACCCGCATCGCGGAGTCCTTCCGCGAGGCCGGCCGCCACGTCGTGCTGATGATGGACAGCCTCACCCGCGTGGCCATGGCCCAGCGCGAGATCGGGCTCTCGGCCGGCGAGCCGCCCGCCACCCGCGGCTACCCGCCCAGCGTCTTCGCCCTGCTCCCGCGCCTGCTCGAGCGCGCCGGCACCGCCCCCGGCGGCTCCATCACCGGGCTCTACACCGTGCTGGTGGAGGGCGACGACCTCCAGGACCCCATCGGCGACACCGCGCGCTCGATCCTCGACGGCCACGTCGTGCTCACCCGCCGCCTGGCCACCGCCGGGCACTTCCCCAGCATCGACGTGCTCGAGTCGATCTCGCGCACCACCGGCGCCGTCACCGGCCCGGCCCAGCGCGCCGACGCCGTGGCCCTGCGCCGCATGCTGGCCGCCCACCGCGACGTGCGCGAGCTGGTCGAGATCGGCGCCTACGTCGCCGGCACCGATCCCGACGCCGACGCCGCCCTGGCCCGGATGCCCCGCATCGAGGCCTTCCTGCGCCAGGACATGGAGGACAGCACCCCGCTGCCCGAGGCCTGGTCCCGACTCCAGGAGCTGGTGGCGCCGTGAGCCGCACCGTCCACGACCCCGGGCTGCGCGCCGTCGCCCGCGTGCGCGGCGTGCGCGAGCGCGACAGCCGCCTCGGCCTCCAGACCGCCCTGCGCGAGCAGCGCACCCACGAGCGGCGCGTCGCCGAGCTCGAGCAGGCCGTGCGCGACCACGCCGGCTTCGTCTCCGGCGACCTCGCGGAGTTCGTGGCGCTGCGCCAGTCGCTGGCCGCGCTGCGCCACGCCGCGGTCGAGGCCCGCGCCGATCTCGACACCTCCCGCCGCCTGGCCCTGGACGCCGGCGCCTGGTGGCGCGCCGACAAGGCCCGCCTCGGCGCCGTGGAGGGCCTGCTGGAGCGGCGCGCCGACGAGCGCGCCGCCGAGACCGCCCGCGGCGAGGCCGTCGAGCTCGACGAGGTCGCCGGCCGGCTGTGGCTGCGCGCCGAGCAGGCCGATCAGGCCGCGCAGGCCTGCGAGCCCGGCGCCGCCACCACCGCCAGCACCCCCAGCACCGCCAGCACCGAGAGGGCCGCGTCGTGAGCGTCAGCGAGATCACCTCCCGGATCGCCCAGATCCAGTCGCAGCTCGCCCTGCTCGGCCCGTCGCAGAGCAGCGGCAGCGCCTTCGCGGCGAGCCTCAGCGCGGCCTCCTCCGCGGCGGGCGCCTCGGCCACCGGCGCCGCGGGGTCCGGCTCGTCGTCCGGCGGCGGCTCGGCCCTGGCCGCCGACGTCATCGCCGAGGCCAAGAAGTACGTCGGCATGCCCTACGTCTGGGGCGGCAGCAGCCCGGCCGCGGGCGGCATGGACTGCTCGGGGCTGGTGCAGTACGTCTACGGCAAGTTCGGCGTCGACCTGCCCCGGGTCTCGGCCGACCAGGCCCGTGCCGGGCAGCCGGTGGCCTCGATGGCCGAGGCCCGCCCCGGCGACCTCATCGCCTGGGACAACTCCAGCCGCAACAACGGCGCCGACCACATCGCCATCTACCTCGGCGGCGGCAAGATGCTCGAGGCACCGCGCACCGGCCTCGACATCCGCATCGTCGACGTGCCGAGCACGCCCGACTACATCCGCCGGGTGCTGCCCGACGCCCCCGTCGGGGCGGCCGGCGCTCCCGCCGCCGCGGGCAGCAGCCGAGTCAGCGGCGTCCCCTTCAGCGACCTCTTCAACGCCGCGGGCCAGCGCTACGGCGTCGACCCCGTGCTGCTGGCCTCCGTGGCCCGCCAGGAGTCGGGCTTCGACCCGAAGGCGGTCAGCCCCGCCGGTGCGCAGGGCCTCATGCAGCTCATGCCCGGCACGGCCGACGGCCTCGGCGTCACGAACTCCTTCGACCCCGCCCAGGCCGTCGACGGCGCCGCCCGGCTGCTGCGCGACCTGCTCGACCGCTTCGGGCGCACCGACCTGGCCCTCGCCGGCTACAACGCCGGGCCCGGAGCGGTGCTGCGCTACGACGGCATCCCGCCCTACCCCGAGACGCAGAACTACGTGCGCTCGGTCATGGCCATGGTGCGTGCCGCATGAGCGTGATGCCCCAGGGCGCCGCCCTGCCCGCCACGGCCCGCGCCGCCTCCCGCCCCGGTACGCCGACCAGCGCCACGACGCCCGGCCCGGCCGGCCCGGCCGGCGCGGGTGCGGCCGACGGCGCCACCGCCGGCGGGGGCTTCGCCGCCCTCGTCGCCGGCCTCGTCGACGCCATGGCCGGGCAGGACGGCGGCGGACGCGGTGCGCCCGGGACCGCCACCGCGGCAGGTCGTGCCACCGGCACCGGCACCGGCACCGGCACCGGCACCGGCACCGGCACCGGCACCGACAGCGGCGGCGAGGGCGAAACCGACGGCGAGACCGGGGCCGAGCAGGCGGGCACCCCGGCCGTGGTCGACCCCACCGCGGTGCTCCTCGCCGCCCTGCCGCTGCCGCAGCAGCCCGGGGCCACCGGGCAGCAGGCGACGACCGACGCGGCCGCGACGACCACCGGCTCGAGCGCCGACGGGTCCGCCCCCACCGACCTCATCGAGCTCACCGCCCCCACCGCCCCCACCGCCCCCGAGGCGCCCACCGCCGCCGGGCCGCAGCAGCACGGGCCGCAGCACGGGGCGGAGACCGCGGCCCCGGCGCAGACCGGACCGCAGGACACGGCGTCCACCCGTGCCGACCGGGCCGACCGGGCCGACCGGGCCGACCGGGCAGCGCAGCCGGGACCGGGAAGGGCGGACCTCGCGGCGCTCGACGGCGCGTCACCCGCCACCGCCCCGGACGCCGCGGGAGCCACGACCGCCACGACCGCGCCGGCCGGCACGACGCCGGCCCCGCCGTCCCCGTCGACTCGCCAGGTGACCCGCCAGGTGACCGGCCAGGTCTTCCCCGAGGTGGTGCGGCTCGCGCAGACCCAGGCCGGCCCGGGGCAGCGCACCACCCAGCACCTCACGCTGCGTCTCGACCCCGGCACGCTGGGCGAGGTGCGGGTGACGCTGAGCATGGGCGAGCACGGCCTGCGGGTGCGGATGGTGGCGGCCCACGAGGGCGCGCGCGACGCGCTCCAGCAGGGCGCGCCCGAGCTCCAGCGGCTGCTCGAGCACCTCGGCGAGACCCGCGTGAGCGTGCGCGACGCCGCCGGTGCGCCGGCAGCCGCGGCAGCCACCCCCGGGAGCGCGAGCGCGCAGGACGCGCGCGGCGACGCCCCCGGCTCCTGGTCGGGCTCCGACCACACCGACTCCGGAGAGCGTCCCTCGGGCGACGCGAGCCGGCAGCAGGAACGGCAGGCACGGACGTCTGCCGACCACATCGCCAGGGATGGCACCACGAGACCGGCCCACCCAGGATCCCTGGGAGCCGGCTCAGCCGACCCGCAGACGTCAGGGGCCCGTCGGTCCCTCGATGTCAGCATGTGAGGAGGACCCGTGTCGATCTCGGCCACGGAGGCGGTCACCGGGGGTGGTCTGCAGGCGCTCGCGCCGGCGACCACGTCCGCGTCGTCGCCCGACAAGGACATGTTCCTGCAGCTCCTCGTGGCGCAGCTGCGCTACCAGGACCCGATGAACCCCGCCGACACCGGGGAGTTCCTCTCCCAGTCGGCGCAGTTCACCGCCCTGGAGAAGATGCAGGACGTCGCCGACCAGACCGCGCTCGTGCTCGGCGCGCAGATGGCCTTCGGGGCCAGCAGCCTGGTCGGGCGCGAGGTCAGCTACACCCTCGCCGACGGCACCGAGGGCACCGGCACCGTGCAGGGCGTCACGTTCGAGGCCAGCGGCCCCGTGCTCGACGTCGACGGCACCGACGTACCCCTCGTCAACGTCCTCACCGTCGCGGGCGGAGCCTCCGCCGCGACGTCCGCCGGCAGCGGCACCAGCTCCGCCAGCACGTCCGCCACCCCCGCCCGACCCTGACCAGCACCTCCGAGAGGACCCCCTCATGCTTCGCTCGCTCTTCGCCGGCATCTCCGGCCTGCGCGTCAACCAGACGATGCTCGACGTCACCGGCAACAACATCGCCAACGCCAACACCACCGGCTTCAAGTCCAGCACCACCGTCTTCAGCGACACCCTCAGCCAGATGCTGACCGGCGCGTCGGGCGCCAACGCCAACCGCGGCGGCACCAACCCGATCCAGGTCGGCCTCGGCGTGCAGGTGGCCGGCACCGCCAGCAACCTCGGCCAGGGCTCGGCGCAGATGACCGGCCGCTCGACCGACCTGATGATCCAGGGCGACGGCATGTTCGTGGTGCGCTTCGGCAACGAGCAGCTCTACACCCGCGCCGGCGCCTTCACCTTCGACGAGGCCGGCACCCTGGTCACCCCGTCGGGCGCCCGCGTGCAGGGCTACGAGCTCGACGCCGCCGGCAACCGCACCGGCGGCCTGGTCGACATCACCCGCGACACCGCGGGCCTGACCCCCGCGGTGCCCGCGGGCGTGGAGCTCACCTCCTACTCCTTCGGCAGCGACGGCAAGCTCCGCGGCGTCTTCTCCGACGGCGTGCAGCGCGACATGGCCCAGCTGGCGCTGGCCGACTTCAACAACCCGATGGGCCTCGAGCGCGTCGGCGAGACGGCCTTCCGCGAGTCGGCCAACTCCGGCCCGGCCGACCTCGGCGTCTCCGGCGAGGGCAGCCGCGGCACGCTCATGGCCGGTGCGCTGGAGATGTCGAACGTCGACCTCGCCGCGGAGTTCACCAACCTGATCCTCGCCCAGCGCGGCTTCCAGGCCAGCAGCCGCGTCATCACCACCTCCGACTCGGTGCTCGAGGACCTCGTCAACATCAAGCGCTGACGCGCCCGCGCCGTCGCACGGCGCGCTCGTCCCCGCCCCGGCCCGCGGCCGGTCGCCCACCCGGGCGGCCGGCCGCGGTCGCGGCAGGACCGCACTGATCCCGCGCCGACCCCTCAGGTCGGCCCCGCCCCGACCGATGGACATCGTGACGGCCACGGACGGCTGTCGCTCGACCGCACTAAGGATGGTGCCCCGCATGATCTCGCTGACCCGTCTCTCGGGCTCGGTGTTCGCCCTGAACTCCGACCTGATCGAGCGCATCGACTCCACCCCCGACACCGTCATCACGCTGGTCGACGGGTCCAAGTACGTCGTCGCGGAGAGCATGACCGCTGTCGTCTCGATCATCCGGCACCACCGCGCCGAGCTCATCGCCCTCAGCGGCTACGTGCGCATCGGGGAGCAGACCCCCGAGGCCCTCGGCAGCGCCCGGGCCGCCCTCGACGTCGACCTCGGCGAGCAGCTCGCCGGCCGTCGCCCCGCCCTGAGCGTGGTGGCCCACCACGCGCCGCGCGCCGCCGAGACGGGGCCCGACGCCGGGCTGGCCACGGGTCTCGACACGGGGCTCGACGTCGGCGCGGACCACTCGGCGCTCGCGCCGCTCGGACCGGGAGCCACCCGATGAAGGACGCCGCCACAGCCATCGGCATCGGCCTGGGCCTGGTGGTCATCGTGACCGCCAACGTGCTCGAGGGCGGCAACCCGATGAGCCTGCTGCTGCTGCCGCCGATGCTGCTCGTCTTCGGCACCACGCTGCTGGTCACGGTGGCCGGCGGCACCATGGCCGACGCCAAGGGGGCCGTGGCCTCGCTCAAGCGCGCCTTCACCGGCGGCGACGTCAAGCCCGCCGGCGACGTCGTCCCGGCGGTCGTCTCCCTGGCCGAGAAGGCCCGCCGCGAGGGCCTGCTGGCGCTGGAGGACATGGTCAAGGACGTCGACGACCCCTTCCTGGTCAAGGGCGTCACGATGGCCATCGACGGCACCGACCCCGACGAGGTCCGCGACATCCTCGAGGCCGAGGTGGCCGCGAAGCGCAAGGCCGACAAGCAGTCGGCGAAGTTCTGGGCCGACGCGGGCGCCTACGCCCCCACCATCGGCATCATCGGCACCGTCATGGGCCTCGTGCACGTGCTGGAGAACCTCGCCAGCCCCGAGGAGCTCGGCCACCTCATCGCCGCGGCCTTCGTCGCCACGCTGTGGGGCGTCATGTCGGCCAACGTGCTCTTCCTCCCCCTCGGCAACCGGCTCAAGCGCCTCGGCGAGCTCGAGGTCGCCCGCATGGAGATCGTCATCGAGGGCGTCGCCGCCATCCAGGCCGGCTCCAACCCCCGCGTGATCGCCGCCAAGCTCACCTCGCTGCTGCCCGCCGGCGAGCAGCCCGCGGCCGTCGCCCCCGGCCAGGCCCAGGCGGCCTGAGCCGTGTCGGCCCGACGCAAGCGCCACGAGGAGCACGAGGAGCACGAGAACCACGAGCGGTGGCTGGTGACCTACGCCGACATGGTCACCCTGCTCATGGTGCTCTTCATCGTCATGTTCGCGATGAGCCAGGTCGACGAGAAGAAGTTCGCCGAGCTCAAGGAGGGCCTCGCCGCCGGCTTCGGCGCCAGTGACCAGGTGCTCCAGGGCGCCTCGTCGATCCAGGAGCAGCCCGGCTCGGCCGCCGTGGCCCCGGTGCGTCCGCAGCTGGCGCTGGCCGACCTGTCGGAGAAGGACCGCGCCGTCGTCGAGGAGGCGCTGGCCGAGACCGAGCGCCTCGAGCAGGACCGCCGCCGCGCGGAGGCCCGGTCGGAGGCCGAGCGCCTCGACGAGGTGCGCGAGCGCCTCGAGCGGGCGCTGCGGGCCCAGGGCCTGCAGGACGACGTCAAGGCCACCTACGACGAGCGCGGCCTGGTGCTCAGCCTGGTCTCGCGCCACGTCGTCTTCGAGTCCGACCTCGCCACCCTCACCGCCCGCGGCGAGGAGGTCGTCGACACCCTCGCCCCGGTGCTGCTGGCCATCCCCGACCGGCTGCAGATCGACGGGCACACCAACCAGGTCGACGTGCAGCCGAAGTACTTCGCCACCGACTGGGACCTCTCCGCCGCCCGCGCCCTCACCGTGCTGCGTCGGCTCGACGAGCGCTTCGGGGTGCCGGCCGAGAGGCTCTCCCTGGCCGCCTACGGCCACGAGAAGCCGCTGGTCGACCCGTCGGAGCCCGGCTCCCAGGCGGTCAACAAGCGCGTCGACATCGTCGTGCTCACCCGCCTGCCCCGCGAGGTCGCGCAGCTGCTGCCCGACGCCGCCGGGGCCCTGCCCCGCGACGGCGCGCCCGGCGGTGACCGGCGCGGGGCGGGCGAGCCCCGCGAGGAGGACGCCACCCCGACCCCCGGCGGGTCCACCGACGACGGCGCCGTGCGCGCCGACGGCCTGCCCGCCGATCCCACCGACCCGACCGACCCCTCCCAGGGAGCCCCCCGATGACCACCACGACACTGCCGGCGGCCGAGGCGACCGCGGCCGAGCCGAAGAAGAGCAAGAAGAAGCTGATCGTGATCGCCCTCGTGCTGGTGCTGGCCGCGGGCGCGGCGTACTGGTTCGTCCTCAAGCCCTCGGGCGCCGAGGCCGCGCCGGAGCCCGGCGAGGTGCTCGTGCTCGAGCCGGTGCAGGTCAACCTCGAGTCGGGGCACTACCTGCGCGTCGGCATCGCGCTGCAGCTCACCGCCGACGCCCCCGAGGCCGACGGCAGCAAGGCCCTCGACGCCACGATCGAGCTCTTCAGCGGCCGCACGGTCGAGGAGCTGGCGGTGGGCGAGGACCGCGAGAAGCTGAAGGAGAAGCTCAACCACACGCTGGAGGAGGAGTACCACGGTGACGTGATGGAGGTGTACTTCACCGAGTTCGTCACCCAGTAGCCCCGCCGCTCCACCCTCCTCAGACGGCCGTCGCGACGACGGCCGGGGGTCCGTCGACCCGTTTCTCCTCAGGTGCTCCCACGCGCCGCCGATGGGCGGGGCGTGAGCCTGCCGACCGCGTTGCCGTCCTCCCCGGTCGCCGACCCCCGACGGCTCGGAGCGACGGGTCGCTCGCGCCGCCGCGACCGCGCCGCCACGGCCGTGCCCTACGACTTCCGTCGCCCGATCCAGCTCTCGCGCGAGCACCTGCGCATCCTCCAGGTGGGCTTCGACGGCTTCGCCCGGCAGGCCACCACGGTCTTCACCTCCGCGCTGCGCTCGGTGTGCCAGGTGAGCCTGGCCGGCATCGACCAGCGCACCTACGCCGAGTACGTCGACAGCCTCGCGCCGACCACCTACCTCACGCTCTTCGCCCTCGACCCGGTGCCGGGCCGCGGGGTGCTCGACCTCCCGCTCAACGCGGTGATGTCGTGCGTCGACCACATGCTCGGCGGGCCCGGCCAGGCCGACCAGCCGCAGCGCCCGCTCACCGAGATCGAGAGCGGCGTGATCGCCGGCCTGGTCGAGCGCCTGCTGGCCGAGATGCGCTACTCCCTGGCCGCCATCGTCACCCTCGACCCCGAGGTGACCGGCGTCGAGTACAGCCCCCAGTTCGCCCAGGTCGCCGGCGCCGCCGACGTCATGGTCTCGGTGGGCCTCGACCTGCGCATCGACGAGCGCGCGCACCGGATGTCGCTGTGTCTTCCCTTCGGCGGGCTGCTGCCGCACCTCACCGCGGCCGCCGCGCCCGCGCCCGTCTCCAGCCGTGAGCGGACCCAGCGCGCCGAGGCCGCCGCGCTGCTGCACGAGACCTTCCAGGAGGTGCCGGTCGACGTGGCCGTGCGCTTCCGCAGCACCGCGGTCGACCCCGCCACGCTGTCCGACCTGCGGCCCGGCGACGTGCTGCGCCTGGCCCACCCGGCCTCGGCCCCGCTCGACGTGACCGTCGACGAGCAGGCCTTCGCCCACGCCACCGCGGGCACCCAGGGCGCGCGTCTGGCCGCCCTCATCGTCGCGGCCGGCGCCGCTCACACCCAGGAGAACCGATGACCAGCACCCTGCCCGCCGGGGGCTCCCCCGCCGACGCCCTCGCCCTGGCCGCCGCGGAGGCCTGCGCCACCGTGCTCCCCGCCAGCGAGCCGCTCTCGGCCGGCGACCCGCAGCCCGGCACCGAGCACGTCGTGGGCGTCTTCGCGGGCGCGGCCGTCGCCGACCTCAGCGGCCCGGCCGGCGGCCGGGTCTCGGTGCTCGTGGGCGAGGAGCTCGTCTCCGCGCTCCAGGCCAGCCCGCTCGGCGGCCTCGACCTCGGCGCCGCCGTGCAGCCGGCGCTCGACGCCGCCGCCGCCGCGCTGGGTGCCACCGCCCAGGCCGCCCGCTCGGTCGACCTCGAGCTGCTCGTCCCCGAGCTGACCGGGCCCACCGGCGGCGGCTTCACCGCCGTGCCGCTGCTCGGCGCCGGCATCGTCGCCGCCCTCCTGGTGCCCGACACCACCCTGGCCGCCGCGCTCGCCGCCCAGGCGGCCCAGGCGTCCCAGGCCGGCCAGGCGGGCCAGGCGGGCCAGGGCTCACCGGCCGGCGGCCCGGCGGCCACCACGGTGGACCCCTTCGGCCAGCCCGTGGCCGGCCGCCCCCTGCCCGCCACCGGCCGGGCCGACAACGTCCGCTCCATCGCCGACGGCCGCCGCGGCATCGAGATGCTCCACGGTGTGGAGATGGAGGTCACCGTCGAGCTCGGTCGCACCCGCATGCCCGTGCGCGACCTCCTCGCGCTGGCCCCCGGCGCCGTGCTCGCCCTCGACCGGGCCGCCGGCAGCCCCGCCGACCTGCTGGTCAACGGCCGCCTCATCGCCCGCGGCGAGGTCGTCGTCGTCGACGAGGACTTCGGCCTGCGCGTCACCGAGATCCTCGACCAGGGCGCGGTGGGCTGAGCATGGCCGAGCTCGCCCTCCGGATGGTGGTGTCGCTGGCGGTGGTCGTGGGGCTGCTGCTGCTCATCGCCCACCTCGGCGCGCGCCGCTTCTCCGGCCGCGCCGGCGCCGCCGTGCAGGTGCTCCACCGCCAGCAGCTGGGCCGCGGCTCCGCGCTCACCGTGGTCACCGTCGGCGGCCGCACCCTGGTCCTCGGCACCACCGAGCAGCAGGTGCGCGTGCTCGCCGAGCTCGACGCCGACGAGGCCGCCACCGTCGCCGGCCAGGACGGCGCCGCGCTCGACACCGACGCCGACGCCGACGCCGGCACCGGCACCGGCGACGGCGACCGCGAGGACGTGACGACGCGGTCGCCCCGGCTCGCCACCGTGACCGCGCTGCCCTCGCTCAGCGTCGTGCCCGCCCCCGCCGACGAGCCCGAGCCCGCCACCGAGCAGCCCGAGCAGACCTCCCCCACCGACCTCGGGGACCCGGTCGACCACAGGAGCGAGGGCCCGCAGCAGCAGGGGACGGCGGTCACCGTCGTCACCGACGACGCCGCTCCGGTCCCGTCCGCCCCGTCCGCGTCGACCGCTCCGGCCGTCGCGGCGGTCCTGCCCGCCCTCGGCGAGCAGCCGGGCCCCTACGCCGGCCACGCCGCCGCGATCCTCGGCCGTCTCGCCCCGGCCGGCACCAGCGCCGGAGCCGGCCCCCGCCCCTCGGGCGAGGCCACCGTCGGGACGGCCGCCGAGGCCGCCCACGACCTCACCGGCGACCTCACCGGCGACCTCACCGGCGGGCTCACCGCTCCGGACACCGCCGTCAACACCGGGTCGCTCGCCGCGGCCGCTGTGTCGGGCCGCCACCGCTCCGACCACCCGGCCCTCACCGGCCCGGCCCCCGCGGCCGCCTTCGAGCCCGTGCGCCCCGACCCGACCGCGCCTCGCGTCGTCGCCCGTCACCGGGTCGCCACCACCGCCCCGGCCCTCGGCGCCGGCGCCACCCCGGTCGCTCCCGCCGTCGCGGCACCCGCAGACGTGCCCGCAGACGCGCCGGCGGTCGTGCCCGCGGCGGGCACCGCCGCCGTCCCCGCTACCCCGCTCGGAGCCACCGCGCCTGCCACGGTCTCCGGGCTCCCCGCGGCCGCGGCCGTGGCGGTCCCGGCCGTCAACCCCGCCGAGCTGCTGCTCGCCCAGGAGACCGCGACCGCCGCCACCACGGCAGCCACCGTCACCGTCGACACAGCGACCCCGGCCACCGCGGCCCCCGCGGCCGACGACTTCGCGGCCCAGCTCGCCGCGTGGCTGGCCGACCCCACGCCCCTCACCACCACCGCGGCCGACGCGACCGGCACCGCCACCACCGGCGCCACGCCCGGCACCGAGGCACCGGCGGCCGGCCCCGGGCGCGCGACCCGCGCCGAGCGCCGCTCGGCCCGCGGCCTGGTGCGGCGCGCGCGCCGTACGGTCCCGGAGCCCGCCGCGACCCCGGCCGCCCCCGCGACCCCCGCGCCGGCCCCCGCCCCCGCCCGGCCCGCTGCCCGCGGCACGGCCCCGGCGACGCCCACCACGTCGGGCCCGCTGGCCGGATCGGTCCTCTCCCCCCAGACCTGGCGGCAGGCCCTCGCCGCGGTGTCGGGGCGCGCGTCGTGACCCCGGCGCGCCTCGGGCGCGCGACCCGGGCCCCCCGACGGGTGGGCGCGCTGGTCGCCGCTGCCCTCGTGACCGGTCTCGTCACCCTCGCCGCGACCGCCGTGCTGCTGCTCGGCGCGTCCGCTCCCGCCTCGGCCACCGACCTCGCCCCGGCGCCGACCGCCCCGGCCTCCCCCGCCCCGACCGCCGGAGCCACCGACCCCGCACCGGCGGGCACGGGCGCCCAGCGGCCCGGCGCCGGGCCCACCGGCCCCGCCGGCCCGACCGCCGACCCCGGCGGCGACGTCACCATCGACCTCACCGGCCTCACCGACAAGCCCAGCTCCTCGGTGACCCTGCTGGTCACGCTGACCCTGCTGTCGCTGGCGCCGGCGATCCTGCTGACCTGCACCAGCTTCACCAAGATCCTCATCGTGCTGGGCCTGACCCGCAACGCGCTGGGCCTGCAGCAGACCCCGCCCAACCAGGTGCTCGCCGGGCTGGCGCTCTTCCTCAGCCTCTTCATCATGACCCCGACGCTGTCGGCCATGAACGACGCGGGCGTGCAGCCCTACCTCGACGGCGACAAGACCTCGGCGCAGTCCTTCGAGGACGGCATCGAGCCGCTGCGCGAGTTCATGCTCGACCAGACCGGCGACGAGGAGCTGCGGCTGCTCACCAACGTCGCGCGCCGCGACCTGCCGGACAACCGCGACGACGTCGGCATGACCACCCTCGTGCCGGCCTTCATCCTCAGCGAGCTCAAGGCCGCCTTCATCATCGGCTTCATCATCTTCATCCCCTTCCTCGTCATCGACATCGTCGTGAGCGGGGCGCTGATGGCGCTGGGCATGATGATGATGCCGCCGGTGATGGTCTCCCTGCCCTTCAAGCTGCTGCTCTTCGTGCTGGTCGACGGCTGGGCCCTGGTGATCAAGGCGCTCGTGTCGAGCTACGGCACCACCTAGCTGCCCCCACCGCCCCGCGCCCACCACCCCGCCACCACCCCGCGCGCCACCGCCGCCTGTCCGAGGGACCCACGCCGATGACCGACACCGCCATCATCGAAATCGCGATGCAGACCATGATGGTCGCGCTCAAGCTCTCCGCGCCGATCCTGGTGACCGCCCTCGCGGTCGGCTTCGCGGTCTCGCTGTTCCAGTCGATGACCCAGATCCAGGAGTTCACGCTCGCCTTCGTGCCGAAGGTCGTGGCCGTCGGCATCGCCATCCTGGTCAGCGGCAACTGGATGCTCCACACGCTCGTGGTCTTCACCCAGGACCTCTTCGACATGATCCCGCGCCTGCTCGCCTGAGCCGGCCACCGGACCAGCCCCCGACCCGCACCAGACCCCGCCCCAGACCGAGACCCAGACCGAGACCGAGCGAGCACCAGATGACCGTCACCGTCGCGGGCGAGCCGCTGCTGGCCTTCGTGCTGGCCGCGGTGCGCATCGTCGCGTGGCTGGTGGTCGTGCCGCCCTTCGCGTCGCGGTCGATCCCGACCACGGCCAAGGTCGTCCTCAGCCTGGGGCTGGCCTTCGCCGTGGCGCCGCTCATGGCCGACTCCACCATCCCGGTCGACACCTTCGGGCTCCTCACCACCGTGCTGACCCAGGTGATGATCGGGCTGTCGATGGGCTTCCTGACCTCGCTGCTGTTCGCCGCCGTGGCGGCGGCGGGCAGCATCATCGACGTCTTCGGCGGGTTCGCGCTGGCCGCCGCCTTCGACCCGCTGGCGATGAACATGAACACCGTCTTCGGCAAGTTCCACCAGATGCTGGCCACGGTGCTGCTCTTCGTCAGCGGCGGCCACCTGCTCGTCGTGGGCGGGCTGCTGCGGACCTTCGAGATGCTGCCCATCGGCCGGACGCCCGACCTCGACGGCGGCGCCGACCTGCTGCTGCGCGCCTTCGGGGTCTTCTTCGTCACCGCCGTGCAGGTCGCCCTGCCGATGATCGCGGTGCTCTTCGTCGCCGACCTCGGCCTGGCCCTGATGACCAAGGTCGCGCCGCAGCTCAACGCCATCAACGTGATGTTCCCGGCCAAGATCGGCCTGACCCTCATGCTGCTCGGCCTGTCGTTCCCGGTGCTGCCGGGCCTGGTGCGCCGCCTGGTCGAGCTCTCCCTCGAGCTCACCGCGGCCTTCGCGGGAGGAGGCTGAGGTGAGCGGGTCCAGCGGGGAGAAGACCGAGAAGCCGACACCGAAGAAGCTCAAGGAGTCGCGCAAGGAGGGCCAGGTCGCGCGCACCCAGGAGCTCGGCCCGTGGATCGCGCTGACCCTGGCCGCGATGGTGATGCCGCTGCTGCTGACCCGCGAGCTCGACGCGATGCAGCGGCTGATGACCGCCTGCCTGCGCGCGGTGGAGGACCCCTCCCCGGAGCGGGCGATGGCGCTGCTGGGCGAGGGCGTGGGCGGGGCCTTCCTGGCCCTGGTCGTGCTCGCCTCGGCCGTCGCGGTCGTCAGCGTCGCCGGCACCCTGGCCCAGGGCGGCTTCTACCTCGCCACCAAGGCGGTCAAGCCCACCTTCTCCAAGCTCGACCCGATCAAGGGCGCCAAGCGCATCTTCGGCCCGCAGGCGCTGTGGGAGGGCGTGAAGATGCTGGCCAAGTGCTCGGTCGTCGCGATCCTGGTCTGGTCCTCGATCAAGGCGCTGATGCCGCTGCTGGGCGGCATGGTGCCGATGGGCGTCGTGCTCACCGCGGGCGGCGAGCACGCGCTCGCCCTGCTGCGCAACGTCGCCGTCGCCGGCGTGCTGCTGGCCGGCGTCGACTACGGCATGCAGCGGCGCCGGGTCGGCAAGCAGACCCGCATGACCAAGGACGAGGTCAAGCAGGAGCACAAGATGTCGGAGGGCGACCCGCTGGTGAAGAGCGCCATCCGCGCCCGCCAGCTCGCCGCCGCCCGCAACCGCATGATCGCCGACGTGCCCACCGCCGACGTCGTGCTCGTCAACCCCACCCACGTCGCCGTGGCCCTGAGGTACGACGCCCAGCGCGGCGCCCCCCTCGTGGTGGCCCGCGGGGCCGGCGCGGTCGCGGCGCGCATCCGCGAGGTCGCCACCGAGGCCGAGGTGCCGCTGGTGCAGGACGTGCCGCTGGCCCGGGCGCTGCACGCCTCCTGCGAGGTCGGCCACGAGATCCCCGCCGAGCTCTTCGGCGCGGTGGCCCACGTGCTGGCCTTCGTGATCAGCCGCAAGCGCCAGGGCCGCCGCGGCGGCAGCCACCGCAGCCCGCGCCTCGACGCCGCGCTGCCCACCGTGCCCCGGGCGGGCCGGCGCCGGCGGCGTACCGCTCCGGTCGTCCCGGCCATTTCCTCAGGCCCGGCGCCAAGCAGCCGATAGGCCGGGCGACGCCAGGACGGTGTCGGCTGCGCCACGGACGGCGGGGACCCGCGATCGACCCGATCGCCCCTGACGCAGACGACCCCGGAAGGCGGCTCCATGGACGGCTCGCTCAAGCGGCTGACCCAGCTCGGCGTGCCCGTCGGCATCGTCATGATCGTCGTGATGCTGGTCATCCCGCTGCCGGCCGCCGTGCTCGACCTCCTCATCGCCGCCAACATCACCGGCGCGCTGCTCATCCTGCTCACGGCGATGTTCGTGACCCGCCCGCTCGACTTCGCGTCGTTCCCGGCGCTGCTGCTGGTGATGACGCTCTTCCGCCTGGCACTCAACGTGAGCGCGACCCGGCTGGTGCTCATCGACGGCTACGCCGGCAAGGTGATCGAGACCTTCGGCCACTTCGTGGTGGGCGGCTCGCTGATCGTCGGGCTGATCATCTTCTCGATCCTGCTGATCATCCAGTTCGTCGTCATCACCAACGGCGCGGGCCGCGTCGCGGAGGTCGGCGCCCGCTTCACCCTCGACGCGATGCCCGGCAAGCAGATGGCCATCGACGCCGACCTCAACTCCGGTCTCATCGACGAGGACCAGGCCCGCCAGCGCCGCGCCGAGGTACACGCCGAGGCCGACTTCTACGGCGCGATGGACGGCGCCTCGAAGTTCGTCAAGGGCGACGCGATCGCGGCCATCATCATCACGCTGGTCAACCTCGTCGGCGGCTTCGCCGTCGGCATGGCCCAGATGGGCATGTCGGCCGGCGACGCGGTGACGACGTACTCGCTGCTGACGGTCGGCGACGGCCTGGTCTCCCAGATCCCCGCCCTGCTGCTGTCGGTGGCCACCGGCCTGGTCGTCACCCGCAGCGCCGGCGAGGGCGACATGGGCTCCGACATCGTCCGCCAGATCACCGCCAACCGGATGCCGCTGCGCATCGCCGGCTTCGCGGGCATGGCGCTCTGCCTCATCCCGGGCCTGCCCAAGATCCCCTTCCTGCTCACCGGCGGGGCGCTGCTGCTGCTGTCGACGCGCGTGCCCGACGACGCCCCCGCCACCCCCGGCAGCCCGGCCGCGCTGGCCGCCGCCGCGGAGGCCGCCGCGATCGAGGCGCCCTCGCGCGACCACCCCGAGACCCTCGCCGAGGAGATCCAGGTCGACCCGCTGGGCCTGGAGCTCTCGGCCGACATCATCGACCTCGTCGACGTCGGCTCCGGCGGCGACCTGCTCGAGCGGGTCAAGGCGCTGAGGCGCAAGGTCGCCGGCGAGCTCGGCGTGGTGGTGCCGCTCGTGCGCACCCGCGACAACCTCGACCTGCCCTCGCGCACCTACGTCATCAAGCTCTTCGACATCGAGGTCGCGCGCGGCGAGGCGCCCCCGGGCACCGTGCTGGCCATCGGCGACTTCCTGGGCTCGCTGCCCGGCGAGCCCACGCAGGAGCCGGTCTTCGGCCTCGACGCCAAGTGGATCCCCGCCGAGCTGCGCAGCCAGGCCGAGCTCAGCGGCGCCACCGTCGTCGACCGCAGCGCCGTCATCACCACCCACCTGGCCGAGGTGGTCTCCTCCCACGCCGCGCGCCTGCTGGGCCGCGAGGACGTGCGGATGCTCACCGACGTGGTCAAGCGCAGCCACCCCAACGTCGTCGAGGAGCTCACCCCGGGCGCCCTGTCGCTCGGCGAGGTGCAGCGGGTGCTCCAGCACCTGCTCGACGAGGGCATCTCGATCCGCGACCTGGTGCGCATCTACGAGGCGCTCTCGCTCAAGGCGCAGTCGAGCAAGGACCTCGACGGCCTCGTCGAGGCCGCCCGGGCCGCGCTCGGCCCGGCCGTGGTCGCGCCGCACCTGGTCGACGGCGTCGTGCACGTCATCAGTTTCGAGCCGCAGTTCGAGCAGCGGATGCTCGAGTGCCTGCGCATCACCGAGCAGGGCGCGATGATCGCGCTCGACCCGGTGACCCTCCAGACGGTCATCGGCGGGCTGGCGCAGCTGCTGGTCGACGCCGAGAACCGCAACGTGCGCCCCGTGCTGGTGTGCGCGCCCGGGCTGCGGCCCGCCGTACGCCGTCTCATCCGACCGGCGGTCGACCGGCTGCCCGTGCTGTCCTACCCCGAGCTCACCGGCACCGCCCAGGTCCGCTCCGCGGGCGTGGTCAGCGGCGAGCGCGTCATGGAGGTCACCTCGTGAACCTGCTCTCCGGCCCGGTGCTCGGCGCCGCGGCGCTCGTCGCGTCCCCCGCGCTCTACGGCGGGTTCGTCTCGGGCGCGGTCACCGTCGACGTGGCCGTCACCCGCTGGCTCGTGGCCGTCGTGGTCTGCTGGGTCGCGATCTCGCTGGTGGCGATGATGGTCGGCGAGCCGTCGGCCGCGCAGCCGGCCGTCGTGCCGGCCGACGAGGCGCCGACCGAGGAGCTGCCCGCCCAGTGAGTGGGTCCGGTGGAGTGGGTCCGGTGGAGTGGGTCCGCTGAACGGGCCCGGACATGGGACGACCCGCAGGTGTGGCTCCGGGGAGCCGCTCCGGCGGACGTGCGACCGGATCACCTGCGGGTCGGGTGACTGCTGAGGATTCACCAGCAGCCGGAGGGACTTCCACCCCTCGTTGGCGCTGGGCTGCTAGCGGGCAGCCACCTCACGCGTCCTGGAAGAACTCATTCTTCGGACCACCTCCTTTCCCGTGTGCGACCACGGTAGGTCGACGTCGGCGGCGTCACAAGGGGTTTTCGTCGGGCCCCTGGACCGACCCCCGGACCGCCCCCTGGACGGCCCCGTCGGCCGGGGCCTCGACCGCCGCGAACTGGCTGGCGTGCAGCCGGGCGTAGGCCCCGGCGGCGGCGAGCAGCTCCTCGTGGGTGCCCTGCTCGACGATGGCCCCGTCCTCCATCACCAGGATGAGGTCGGCGTCGCGGATGGTGGAGAGCCGGTGGGCGATGACGAACGACGTGCGGTCGGCGCGCAGCGCCGCCATCGCGTGCTGCACCAGCACCTCGGTGCGGGTGTCGACCGACGACGTCGCCTCGTCGAGGATGAGCAGCGCGGGCGCGGTGAGGAAGGCCCGGGCGATCGTGACGAGCTGGCGCTCCCCCGCCGAGAGGTTGGAGCCCGACTCGTCGACGACGGTATCGTAGCCCTCGGGCAGCGAGCGCACGAAGCGGTCGACGAAGGTCGCCCGCGCGGCCTCGAGCACGTCGTCGGCCGACGCCCCCGGCCGGCCGTAGGCGATGTTGTCGCGGATGGTGCCCTCGAAGAGCCAGGTGTCCTGGAGCACCATGCCGATCTGCCCGCGCAGCCGCGCCCGCGACATCGACGACACGTCGACGCCGTCGAGGGTGATCCGGCCGCCGTCGAGCTCGTAGAAGCGCATGACGAGGTTGACCAGGGTGGTCTTGCCCGCCCCGGTGGGCCCGACGATGGCCACGGTCTGGCCCGGCCGGGCCACGAGGGAGAGGTCGGTGATGAGCTCGCGGTCGGGGCTGTAGGAGAACGACACGTGCTCGAAGGCCACCTCACCGCGTCGTACGCCGGAGCCCGCGGCCACCGCCGTGCCCCCGGCCCCGGCCTCGTCCCCGGCCTCGTCCGGGTCGGGGCGCTCGAGGTCGGCGTCGAGGAGCTCGAAGACCCGCTCGGCCGAGGCGACGCCCGACTGCAGCAGGTTGGCCATCGAGGCGACGGTGGTGAGCGGCTGGGTGAACTGGCGGGTGTACTGCACGAAGGCCTGCACCTCGCCCAGGGTCAGCGAGCCGCTGGCCACGCGCAGGGCGCCCGCGACGGCGACGACGACGTAGTTGAGGTTCCCGATGAACATCATCGCCGGCATGATCAGGCCGCTGACGAACTGCGCGCGGAAGCTGGCGTCGAAGAGCGCGTCGTTCTCCTCGGTGAAGCGCTGCTCGACCTCGCGGCGACGACCGAAGACGCTGACCAGCTCGTGACCGGAGAAGGCCTCCTCGACCTGGGCGTTGAGCTGGCCGGTGCGCTTCCACTGGGCCACGAACTGGCCCTGCGAGCGGCGCATGATGGCCCGGGTCACCAGCAGCGACAGCGGCACCGACACCAGCGCCACGAGGGCCAGCAGCGGGGAGATCCACAGCATCATCGCGAGCACGGCGACCACGGTCATCAGCGAGGTGAGCAGCTGGCTCATCGTCTGCTGGAGGGTCTGGCTGACGTTGTCGATGTCGTTGGTGACCCGGCTGAGCAGCTCGCCGCGGGGGCTGCGGTCGAAGTAGGTGAGGGGCAGCCGGTGGAGGGTCTCCTCGACCTCCTCGCGCATCCGGTAGACGGTGCGCTGCACCACCCCGTTGAGCACGTAGCCCTGCAGGAAGGCCAGCAGCGAGGCCGCGACGTAGACCCCGAGGGCCAGCAGCAGCACCTGGCCGACGGCGTCGAAGTCGACGCCGCGCCCGGGCACGACGTCGAGCCCGCGGGCTGCGTCGGGGAGGTCGGCCGCGTCGGCCCCGGCGTACTGACGGCCCAGCAGGCCCGCGAAGACGAGGTCGGTGGCGCGCCCGAGGATGCGCGGTCCGACGGCCATGAGCAGCACGCTGACCACGCCGAGGGCGACGACGAGCAGCGCCGCGGCGCGCTCCGGGCGCAGCCGCGCGACCAGGCGCCTGGCCGACGGGCCGAAGTCCATGGCCTTCTGCGCCACGCCCCCGCCGCCCATCGGGCCGCGGCCGGGGCCTCCCGCCGGCGGCGGGGGCCGGTCGGTCGCGCGCAGCTGGCCCGGGCGCTCCTCGGTCGTGCTCACGCGCCCACCCCCGCGGTCGCGCTCTCCTGCGAGGCCACGATCTCCTGGTAGGTCGGGCACGAGGCGAGCAGCTCCTCGTGGGTGCCCTGGCCGACCACCCGCCCGTCGTCGAGCACGACCACGAGGTCGGCGTCGCGCACCGTCGAGATCCGCTGCGCCACGACCACGACGGTGGCGTCGCGGGTCACGGGCCGCAGCGCGGCGCGCAACCGCGCGTCGGTGGCCAGGTCGAGGGCGGAGAAGGAGTCGTCGAAGAGGTAGAGCCCGGGGCGGCGCACCACGGCGCGCGCGATGGCGAGGCGCTGGCGCTGCCCCCCGGAGAAGTTGGTGCCGCCCTGGGCCACCGGCGCCTCCAGGCCCTCGGGCAGCCGCTCGACGAAGTCGCGAGCCTGGGCGATCTCGAGCGCGCGCCACAGCTCCTCGTCACCGGCGTCGGCGCGGCCGTGCCGGAGGTTGGAGCGGATGGTGCCGCTGAAGAGGTAGCCCTGCTGGGGCACGAGCCCGATCTGCTCCCACAGCACGTCGGGGTCGAGGTCGCGCACGTCGACGCCTGCCACCCGCACCTGGCCGGCCGTGGCGTCGACCAGGCGGGGCACGAGATTGACCAGGGTGGACTTGCCCGAGCCGGTCGAGCCGACGACGGCCACCACCTGCCCCGGCCGGGCCGAGACGGTGACCCCCGCGAGCACCGGCGACTCCGCGCCGGGGTAGGAGAACCCGACGTCGACCAGGTCGAGGTGGCCGCGGCGGGCGGGGTCGGGCGTGGTCGGCGCGGCCGAGGGCACCACCGAGCTCGACGTGCCGAGCACCTCCGCGATCCGGTCGGCGCACACCGCCGAGCGCGGCACCTGCATGAGCATGAAGGTCGCCATCATCACCGACATCAGGATCTGCATCAGGTAGGACAGGAAGGCCGTCAGCGCCCCGACCTCCATCTGGCCGCTGTCGACGCGCTGCCCGCCGAACCAGATGACCGCCACACTGGAGACGTTGACCACGATCATCACCAGCGGGAACATCGCGGCCAGCCAGCGCCCGGCCCGGGTCGCCACGGCGGTCAGGTCGGCGTTGGCGCCCGCGAAGCGCTCGGTCTCGTGGGGCTCGCGCACGAAGGCGCGCACCACGCGCACCCCGGTGATCTGCTCGCGCAGCACGCGGTTGACCTCGTCGATGCGCGACTGCATCAGCCGGAAGCTCGGCACCATGCGGCTCACCACGAAGCCGACCGTCACGAAGAGCGCCGGCACGACCACGGCGAGCACCCAGCCCAGCCCGACGTCCTCGCGCAGCGCCATCACGACGCCGCCCACCATCATGATCGGGCTCGACACCGCGATGAGGCAGGCCATCAGCACGAGCATCTGCACCTGCTGCACGTCGTTGGTGCCGCGGGTGATCAGCGAGGGCGCACCGAAGTGGTCGACCTCGCGCTTGGAGAAGGTGCCGACCCGGGCGAAGAGCTCCCCGCGCAGGTCGCGACCGAGGCTCATCGCCGTACGCGCCCCGAACCAGGCGGCGCCCACCGAGCACACGATCTGCACCACCGAGACCGCGAGCATGATGGCGCCGACGCGCCAGATGTAGGCGGTGTCGCCGGTGGCGATCCCGCGGTCGATGATGTCGGCGTTGAGGCTGGGGAGGTAGAGCATCGCCAGCACGCCGACGAACTGGAGCCCGACCACGGCGAGCAGCCAGGGCCGGTACGCCGCGAGGCGCTCGCGCAGCAGCGGGATCAGCACGACGTCTCCTCACGCACCGGCCGCGCGGGCCGCGTCGGCGTGGTGGCGCGCTCGGCCGGGCCGACAGGGTCGGCGCAGGTCGGCCTCGCAGCGGGGGCGAGCAGCCCGGTCAGCACGGTGTCGACGATCTCCTCGGGGCTCAGCAGGCGGCCGTCGGCCACCTGCTCGTGGCTGCCGGCGAAGGTGAGCAGGCGCAGCCGGTGCACCATCTCCCCCGGCTCGACGCTCAGGTGCTCGGCGTCGGCGCCGACCAGCTCGACGCACGCCCGCTCGAGCCGGGCCCGCACGGCGTCGGCCTCGGCGGAGTCGTGCAGGTGGGCGGGCGGCCCGAGCATCCCGACCTTGCGGATCAGCCCGAAGGTCGCGCGGAAGCGCTGCTGCAGGATCGACACCAGGCGCACCATCCGGTCGCGCAGGTCGAGCGCCGGGTCGATCTCGGCGATGCGGTCGAAGATCGCGCCGTGGTGGAAGGCCCGCGCGAGCGCGGCGTCGACCAGCTCGTCCTTGCTGGCCACGACCCGGAAGATCGTGCCCTCCGCGATCCCCGCGGCCTCCGCGATCTGCTTCGTGGTCACCGCGCGCCCGTGCTCGCGCAGCAGGCGCAGGGTGACGTCGACCAGCTGGTCGTGGCGCTCCTGCGGGGTCATCGGCGCGGCGCGGGGAGGCATGCCGTCGAGCGTAGATGAGTGAGCGCTCACTCACAAGGAGGTCCGCGGCCCCTTCGGAGGCACCGCGGCCCAGGACGGCTCGAGGCCGCCGACCCGCCGTACGCCGCCCCTCCGCCACCCGCCGCGACCACCCGCCGGAGCAGTGGCGCGCCGGGTCCCACGGCGGACGACCCCCGCCGGGGCCGGCGCGAGACCCGCGGTGGGGTCGCGTCGCCCACGACGGACGCCCGCGGCTGCCGGCGCGCGCCGACACCCCCGACGAAGTGGCGGCAAACGACGAGCCGGAGCGTCACCAGCCTGTCGTTCGCCGCCACTTCCTGACCAGCGGACGATCCCCACCGGGTCCGGCGAGCCCCGACACCCACCGCGGCGCGGCGCGGCGCGGCGCGCCAGCAGTGGAGTCGACGGACGCCCGCGGCGGCCGGCGCATCACCGCACCCGCGGCAAGTGGCGGCAAACGACGAGCCGGAGGGTCACCAGCCTGTCGTTCGCCGCCACTTCCTGACCAGCGGACGACCTCCACCGGGGCGGGCGCACCCCGACACCCACCGCGGCGCGGCGCGCCAGCAGTGGAGTCGCGGCGCCCCCAAGGGACGCCCGCAGCTGCCGTGCCCGCCGACACCCGCGGCAAGTGGCGGCAGACGACGAGCCAGAGGGTCACCAGCCTGTCGTTCGCCACCACTCCGCGACTCCGCAGCCCCGCTACTCCGCGGCCCCGCGGCCCCGCAGCCCAGCGGAGGACGGTGCGACACGGTCCGCGCACGTCGACGCGGGGTCAGCCACCCCGGCGCCCGCGGCGCCGGAAGGCGCGACGCGTCAGGCGGACGCCCCGCCGGCGTCGCGGACCGCCGCGTCGACCAGCACCTCGGCCACGGCCCGACCGGGTCCGCCGGCCCCGTCGCGCAGCCGCATGGCGAGCGCACCGGACACCACGAGCAGCAGCGCCTCGGCGAGCCCCTCCGCCGCCGCGGGGCCGACCAGCGGCGCGGCCCGCGCCTGCAGGCGGGCCCGGAGGGCGTCGGTGTCGCGACGCACGGCCGCGTCGATCTCGAGCGGGGCCTCGGCGTACTCCGCCGCGGTGCCCAGCACCGCGCACCAGCGCGCACCGTCGGGGCGCGCCCGGAACCGGTCGAGCGCCTCGAAGACGGCCAGCAGCCGACCCCGGTCGTCGGCGGCCTCGGCCACCGCCTCGTCCCAGACCGCCAGCCACCGCTCGTGGCGGCGGGCGAGCGCGGCGGCGACCAGGCCCTCCTTGCTGCCGTAGGCCCGGTAGAGCGTGGCCGGGGAGGCGCCGGCCAGCTCGAGCACGCGGTCGACGGGCGTCGCCGCCACGCCCCTCCGGAAGAGCAGCGCGTCGGCGGCGTCGAGCAGTCGGGCCTCGGTGCTCGCGCGGATCGCCATGACGAGACCCTAGACTCCCAAGAATGAAACGGTCGTTATCGTCAGCGTCGTCGCACGACACCTCCCTCGTCATCGCCGCGACCTGCTTCATCGCGGCGACCTACGGCTTGGTGCGGCTGGCCTACGGACTGTTCCTCCCCGACGTGCAGGCCAGCCTGGGGCTGACGACCGCCACCGCGGGAGCGGTCTCCTCGGCCGCCTCCGTCGCCTACTGCGTCGGCGCCCTGTGCGGCTCCGCGGCCGGACGCCGTCGTCGCGTCCTGGTCGCCGCCGCGCTGACGACCGCGGTCGCCGGCTCGCTCGGCATGGCCACCGCGAGCGGGGTGACGAGCTTCGCGCCCGCGGCCGTCGTGGCCTCGACCTCCGCCGGCCTCGCCTCCCCCGCCCTCGTCGCGGTGGTGCAGCACCACCTCGACGGACCCCGGGGAGACCGGGCCCAGGGCGTCGTGAACTCCGGGACCGGCCCCGGCCTCGTCGCGGCCGGCGTGCTCGCCGCGGCCCTCTCGCCCGACTGGCGCACGGCCTTCGTCGTCAGCGCCGCCGTCTCGGCGGCGGCCGGCCTCGCCGTCCTGCTGCTCGACGGACCGCGCGGAGCCCGGGCGCGCGCCCACGGCCCCGAGGCGCGGGGCGTCCTCGCCCCTCGCCCGCAGCGGACCGGGCCGGCCGCGTGGTCCCGCCTGGCGCGACCCGCGGGAGGGGCCCTGCTCCTCGGGGCGGCCTCGGCCGCCCTGTGGACCTACGGTCGCAGCCTCCTCGTCGGGGCCGGTCTCGGCGCGGGGTGGTCCACGGCGGCCTGGATCGGAGTCGGCGTGGGCGGCACGGTGACCGCTGCCACCGCCGGCCTGCTGTCACGCCGCCCCGCCCCCACCGCCTGGACGCTCACCTGCACGGGGCTCGCCGCCGCGCTCGGCCTGCTCGGCGTCGCCCCGTCGTCACGGACGGCGGCGCTCCTCGCGTGCGTGCTCGCGGGCTGGTCCTTCGTCGCAGCGACCACAGCGCTCATCAGCTGGTCCGGGGAGGTGCTGCCGGGGTCGGTGGCCGGAGCCACCGCGACCCTGTTCGTCACCCTCGTGCTGGGCCAGGCCGTGGGCTCGACCCTCGTCGGGGCGGCCGCGGGCGGTCACGGGCTCCCGGCGGCCTTCGTGGGCGCGGCGGTCGTGGCACTGGGCGCCTCCACCTGCGGTTGGGCCAGCTCACCGGGCGCACCGGCCCCCCGCACCGACCGAGGGGCCGAGGGGGCGCGGGGCCCGTGGGGCAGGTCCGGCCCGCCGGAGGTCCTGACCGGGCCCACGACGCCGACGCCGGGCCGTCGGCGTCGGGACGGCGCATGACCGCCGGCCTCACCGGACCGCGTGCGACCGCCCGACGACCGAGGTCGGCGCTGCGTCGGCGTGGGCACCCTCGCCGGCGCCGAGCTCGTCGGCCACCGACACGACCAGCCCACCCAGGATGAACGCCGCGATGACCGCCACCAGCGTCGAGGTGGGCGGGTCGGGGATCCACCGGCGACGGCCCACGACCTGCGCGCCGTGGAACCGGTGGGTGAGGGCGTGGCCCTTGCCGCGGGCCAGCAGCCAGCGGTTGACCGGGAGCGCCGCCACGAAGGCGGCCGCGAGCGAGAGGGTCATGCCGATCCAGAAGACACTGTTGACCAGGCCGGCGCCCATCGCGCCGGGCAGCAGCGCCATCACCAGGTTGTCGACGACCTCCATGGTCGCGATCGACACGGTGTCGGCGGCCACCACGGTGCCGAGAGCGGCGAGGACGCCCAGGCCGGCACGGACGAGGGGCAGCGAGGACAGCGCGAAGCCGAACACGAACGCCAGCGCGACGCTCAGGACGACGGTCGGCAACGTCGCGAGGCCGAGGGCCGTGCCGACCAGGAGCCCGACGATCTCGCCGATCGCGCAGCCGGTGAGGCAGTGCAGCGTCGCACTCACGGCCATCGAGCGCGACCCGAGGTCGTGCCCCGCGTCGCCCTGGTGGTCGTGCTGGTGGTCGTGCTGGTGGTCCTGGGTGGTGCTCATCGTCTCCTCCTCGGGTGGTCCCACGCACCGAACATATACCCCTAGGGGGTAGGAGCGGTCTACCCTCGAGGCGTGGAGGACACCAGCGCCGCGGAGCGGTCGAGCGACGCGACCGACCACGTCGTGGCCCACGGCCTCGTGGAGCGCAGCGGGCGGTACCTCCTGCTCAGGCGTCGTGAGGGGCGCTATCTCGGCGGGCAGTGGGACGTGCCCGGCGGCACGGTCGAGCCCGGCGAGTCACCGGCCGCGGCCGCGGTCCGGGAGTGCTGGGAGGAGGCGGGGCTGCGGGTGCGCGCCGGCGCCGAGGTCAGCCACCACCGCAACCGAGACACCGAGGGCCGCGACCTGGTCTTCCACACCCTCACCTACGCGCTGGAGGAGACCGGACCGCCCGTCGAGGTGCGGCTCAGCGCGCACGAGCACGACGCCCACCGGTGGGCCACGCCGCAGGAGGCGGGGTCGCTGCCCCTGGTGTGGCACGTCGCCCTGACCCTCGCCGCCCTCAGCGCCGCACCCGAGGCCTGAGCGACGGCACGGGTCGGCTCAGGCGGGCGCCGAGGTGCCCTGCCAGCTGGCCAGCATCGGCAGCACCCGCGCGGTGCGCGAGTCGGGCTGCGCGGTGTAGACGACCAGGCGCTGGTCGGGGTCGTGGGGCGAAGAGACGATCTCGATGTCGAAGGCCAGGTCGCCCGCCACCGGGTGCGCGATCTGCTTGGCCACCGAGGCGTAGTCGCGCACGGCGTGGTCGACCCACCAGCGCTCCACGTCGGCGTCGCGGCGCAGCTCGGCCACCAGGTCGCGCAGCCGCGCGTCGTGGGGATGGCGGCCGAGGTCACGGCGCAGCGCGGCCACGGCGGTGGCGGCGAAGTGCTCCCAGTTCACGATTCGCTCCCTGGCGAGCGGATCGAGGAAGAGGAAGCGCACGAACGACGTGCCCGGCGCCAGCGGTCTCAGCACCGCAGCCAGCAGCGCGTTGGCGGCCAGCACCTCGGTGCGCTGGCCCAGCAGCACCACGGGCAGGTGGTCGAGCGCGGTCATCAGCCGCAGCAGTCCCGGGTCGGGACGCTGCGACGCGGTGGTGGACCGCGCGGTGCGGGCGGGCGGTCCCGCCAGGTCGGCCAGGTGGGCCTGCTCGGTCTCGTCGAGTCGCAGCGCCCGGGCGAGCGCGTCGAGCACCTCGCGCGAGACGTTGGCCTGCCGCCCCTGCTCGAGGCGGCTGTAGTAGTCGGGGCTGACCCCGGCCAGCACGGCCAGCTCCTCCTTGCGCAGGCCCGGCACGCGCCGCGGCCCCGGGAACGGGTCCATCCCCGCCTGCGCCGGGGTCAGCCGGTCACGCCGCGAGCGCAGGAACGCCCCCAGCTCCGCCCGGTCCCGTCCCATCACCCCAGCCTAGGCGCGCCGCCCGGCCCCTGCCTGGTCCTGGCGTGCCCAGGTCGGAGCCGCCCTGGCGCACGGCCCACCGAGCCCGTTGGCTGGCGCCGTGACCACCACCGGACCCACCAGCGCCCCCACGTCCCCCGCCACCGACCCCGACCCCGACCCCGACCCCGACCCCGCCACCGACCCCGACCGCTTCCTCGCCGGCCGCACCGCCCTCGTCACCGGCTCCAGCAGCGGCATCGGCGCGGCGATCGCGACCGACCTGGCCGCCGCCGGGGCCCACGTCGTCGTCAGCGGTCGCGACGTCGCCCGCGGCACGGCCGTGGTCGAGCGGCTGCGTGCCGCCGGCGGCCGCGCCGACTGGGTCGCGGCCGACCTCACCGCGTCGTACGCCGTCCTGCGCCGCTTCGCCGGCGAGGTCACCGAGGTGCTCGGCGGGGGTGTCGACGTCCTCGTGCACAACGCCGCGGTGTGCCCGCCGGTGGACACGCTCGGCCTCACCGACGAGGACCTCGACACCGCGCTGGCGGTCAACGTCCGCGCGCCGCACGTGCTGACGGCCGCCCTGGCGCCGGGCATGCTCGGGCGCGACGGCGCCTGCATCGTGGTGATCGGCTCCTGGATGGCCGGCGTGGGGCACCCCTTCGTCGGCCTCTACTCCGCGACCAAGGCCGCCGAGGCGCAGCTGGCGCGCAGCTGGGCGGCCGAGTTCGGCCCGCGCGGCGTCCGGGTCAACACCGTCTCACCGGGCCCGACCCGCACCCCGATCAACGACTCCGACGGCGACGTCATCGCCTTGATGGTCGCGGGCACCCCCGCCGGTCGCGCGGGGCGACCGGAGGAGGTCGCCGCCGCGGTCACGTGGCTGGTCTCCCCCGCAGCCGCCTACCTCCACGGGGTCGACCTGCCGGTCGACGGCGGCATCACCGCCACCCGCCCGGTCTGAGACGACCGGGCGGCACGACCGTGGGGCCACGGCCGGGCGAGAGACGCTCAGGGTGCGAGGCGCCGCGTGGTCCAGCCGGCGCCCTCGCGCCGGTAGACCAGCCGGTCGTGCAGGCGGCTGGGCCGGCCCTGCCAGAACTCCACGACCTCGGGGCGCACGACGTAGCCGCCCCACTCCTCCGGCACGGGCACGTCGCCGCCCGCGAAACGCTGCTCGGCGGCGGCGTAGGCCCGCTCCAGCTCGGCGCGGTCGGCCACCTCCGAGGACTGGTGGGAGGCCCAGGCGCCCAGCTGGGAGCCGCGCGGGCGCACCGCGAAGTAGGCCTCGACCTCGGCCCGCGGGAGCCGGGCGGCCGTGCCCTCCACGCGCACCTGGCGCTCCAGGTCGTGCCAGGGGAAGAGCAGCGCGCAGCCGGGGCGGGCGTCGAGGTCGCGGCCCTTCGCGGAGGAGTGGTTGGTGTAGAACACGAAGCCCCCCTCGCGGCCGTCCCCGTCGGCGCCGTTCAGGCCCTTGAGCAGCACGGTGCGCGAGGTCGGGGTGCCGGCGGCGGTGACGGTCGAGACGACGACGGCGTTGGGCTCGCCGATCCCGGCCGCCACGGCCTCCTCCAGCCAGGTGCGGAAGAGCTCGAGCGGGTCGTCGGTCAGCTCGGTCTCGGCGAGGCCGCGGGCGGCGTACTCGTGGCGGAGCGTTCGCAGGTCGGTGGCCATGTACCTGACAGTAGGACGGCTGACACAATGCCGAGGTTGCCCACCGCGGCGACCCCCTCTGACCACCCGACACAGGAGTCGAACGCATGCCCGAGGTACACCACGGACTGGAAGGCGTCGTCGCCTTCGAGACGGAGATCGCCGAGCCCGACAAGGAGGGGTCCGCGCTCCGCTACCGCGGCGTCGACATCGAGGACATCGTCGGCCGGGTGCCGTTCGAGAACATCTGGGGCCTGCTGATCGACGGCACCTACGCCCCCGGCCTGGCCCCCGCCGAGCCCTACAACCTGCCCGTGCACACCGGCGACGTGCGCGTCGACGTGCAGGCCGCCGTGGCCATGCTGGCGCCGGCCTTCGGCTTCGGCCAGACCTACGACATCTCCGACGAGCAGGCCCGCGAGGACCTCGGCCGCGTCGCCGTGATGGTCCTCTCCTACGCCGCGCAGTCCGCCCGCGGCCTGCACGCCCCCGTCGTGCCCCAGAAGCTCGTGGACGAGGGCAGCACCCTCGCCGAGAAGTTCCTCCTCCGCTGGAAGGGCGAGGCCGACCCGCAGCACGTCAAGGCCATCGACGCCTACTGGAGCAGCGCCGCCGAGCACGGCATGAACGCCTCCACCTTCACCGCCCGCGTCATCACCTCCACCGGTGCCGACGTCGCCGCCGCCTTCTCCGGAGCCATCGGCGCGATGAGCGGCCCGCTGCACGGCGGCGCCCCGAGCCGCGTGCTCGGCATGATCGCCGACGTCGAGGAGTCCGGCGACGCCGAGGCCTACGTCAAGGGCCTGCTCGACCGCGGCGAGCGGCTGATGGGCTTCGGCCACCGCGTCTACCGCGCCGAGGACCCCCGCGCCCGCGTGCTGCGCCGCACCGCCAAGGAGCTCGACGCCCCCCGCTACGAGGTGGCCGAGGCCCTGGAGAAGGCCGCCCTGGCCGAGCTGCGCGAGCGTCGCCCCGACCGTGTGCTCGAGACCAACGTGGAGTTCTGGGCCGCGATCGTCCTCGACTTCGCCGAGGTCCCGGCCACCATGTTCACCTCGATGTTCACCTGCGCCCGCACCGGCGGCTGGTCGGCGCACATCCTCGAGCAGAAGCGCACGGGCCGCCTCATCCGCCCCTCGGCGATCTACACCGGCCCCGCCGCCCGCGGCGCCGACGAGGTCGACGGCTGGAAGGCCGAGTGGGCCGGCTGAGCCCGCTCCGCACCTCCTGACGGGCGCCCGGTCACGCCGCGCCGCCCGTCCCCGAGCCCCCCGCCCCGACAGGGACGGGGGGCTCAGTCCTTCGCGGGGAGCCGGCCGTCGTACCAGCTGGTGAGGCCGCGCCCGGCCCGGCGGGTGAGGGAGACGTGCACGTGGTCGCGGTGGCGCAGCGTCTGGCTGCACTTCTTCTTCGTGGCGCACGACGAGCTGAGGTAGGGCTCGGGCTCGAAGGCGTTCCACGCGCTGT
The DNA here is from genome assembly GCF_023712465.1 of Nocardioides sp. P86. NCBI lineage: Bacteria > Bacillati > Actinomycetota > Actinomycetes > Propionibacteriales > Nocardioidaceae > Nocardioides > Nocardioides sp. P86. The sequence continues at coordinate 1,307,292 of NZ_JAMAYE010000001.1, forward strand.
AGATCTCGTCGTCCCAGATCAGGTACATGATGCCCATCCGGCGCGCCCAGGCGTCCTCGCGCCCGGCCTGGTCGGCGCGGAAGAGCCGCTCGAAGACCTCCTTCACCTCGCGGCGGTCGGCCTTGGTCCGCGCGCTCATCATCCAGTCGAAGGCGCGGCCCTCCTGGTGCTCGGAGGTGGTGTGCTTCGAGCAGGTCGACCCGATCCGCCCGAAGCCGCCGCCGTGGTGGCGCACCAGCCAGCGCCCCAGCGCCACCGTGCCCGGCTTGGCCCCGGGCGCGCAGCGGGTCTGCGGCTGGTAGGAGGCGTAGTCCTCCAGCGGGCGGGGCTCGGCCTGCGCCGCGCCCGGCACGAGCGCGGCGCCGAGCAGGACGACGAGGGTCACGAGGGCCACCGCGGCGGCCCTCAGGTGGCGGTGCTGATGCGCGTGCGTGTGCTGGTGCTGGGTCATGGTCGGTCCAGGGAGGGGGCGGCGCGGGGGCGCCGGGTGGCGGGTGTCGGTGACCGTCACTACGGTCGCGGCGTGGACGACCTGAGCGGACCGCCCCGATCCGAGCCGGCCGACGACCCCGGGCTGGCCGGGCGCATCGCGGTGTGGGACGCCGAGGCGGCGGCCTACGACGACCCCGCCGACCACGGCCTGCGCGACCCGGCGGTGCGCGCCGCGTGGTCGGCGCTGCTGCTGCCCCTGCTGCCGCCGGCCCCGGCCCGGGTGGCCGAGCTCGGCTGCGGCACCGCCACCCTCAGCGCGCTGCTCGCCCGCGCCGGTCACCGTGTCGACGCCGTCGACTTCTCCCCCGCCATGCTCGAGCGGGCCCGGGCCAAGGTGGCCGGGCTGCCCGGGTCGCCCGTGCGGGTGCTCGCCGGCGACGCCGCCCACCCGCCCCTGACGGCCGACTCCTACGACGTCGTCCTGTGCCGCCACGTGCTGTGGGCCCTGCCCGACCCGGCGGCGGTGCTGCGGCGCTGGACGGCGCTGCTGCGCCCCGGCGGCGTGCTCGTGCTGGTCGAGGGCAGCTGGTCGACCGGAGCCGGCGTCACCGGCGCGGAGTGCGTGGCGCTGGCCGAGGCGGCCGACCTCGAGCCGGCCCACACCCCGCTCGTCGACCCCGCGCTGTGGGGCCGCGAGATCAGCGACGACCGCTACCTCGTGGTGGCGCGCCCGCGCAGGTCGGTGGCGAAGCAGCGCGAGAGCGGCGAGTCGCGATAGTGGCCGAAGCCGGGCACCGGCACGTAGCCCGCCGAGGTGTAGAGCGCGATCGCCTCGGGCTGCAGCGTGCCGGTCTCCAGCACCAGCACCTCCACGCCGGCCTCGGCCGCGGTGGCCTCGAGGTGGGCCAGCATCCGGCGGGCCAGGCCCCGGCGCTGGGCGCGCGGCACGACGTACATCCGCTTGACCTCGGCGGTGACCGCCGATCCCAACACCTCCACCGGGCTGCGGCGCCAGGCGCCGGTGGCGACCGCGTCACCGTCGAGGTAGCCCACGAAGAAGGCGCCCGAGGGCAGCACGAAGACCTCCTGGTCGAAGGGGCTGGCGTCGGGCGAGCCGTAGCGCGCGACGTACTCGGCCTGGACCTCCTCGACCAGCCGCACCGCATCGGGGTGGTCGGCCGGCACGCGCACGACCTCGAGGTCGTGGGGGCTCGCGGTGGGGGTCCCGTCGTGGGTCACGGGCTGGGTCACGGGCTGGGCGGGCTGGGTCACGGGCTCTCCCGAGGGTTGGCGGCGCGAGGGGCCGGGGGTGGCGCGGTGACAGAATAGGACCGGCCGATCCACCGGCCGATCCACCGGGCGGCCCCGGCCGTGCCGCCCTCGACGGAAGAAGCACATGACCCGCTCGCCGCGCATCCCCGACCACCTGCTGCCCGCCGACGGGCGCTTCGGGTCGGGCCCCTCCAAGGTGCAGCAGTCCCACCTCGACGCCCTGGCCGCCACCGGGTCCACGCTCATGGGCACCTCGCACCGCCAGGCGCCGGTGCGCGGCCTGGTCGGCCGGGTCATGGAGGGCGTCGCAGGTCTCTTCGACCTGCCGGAGGGCTACGAGGTCGTGCTGGGCAACGGCGGGTCCACCGCCTTCTGGGACGTCGCCACCCACGGCCTGCTCACCCGCCGCAGCCAGCACCTGGTCTGCGGGGAGTTCTCCTCCAAGTTCGCCACGGCCGCCACGGCCGCACCCTGGCTCGAGGAGCCGTCGGTGATCTCCTCCGCGCCGGGCTCGCGGCCGGCCCCGGCCGCCGAGGCCGGCGTCGACGCCTACGCCTGGGCCCACAACGAGACCTCGACGGGCGTGATGACCCCGGTGCTGCGACCCGAGGGCACCGACCCGGGGTCGCTGGTGCTCGTCGACGCCACCTCGGGTGCGGGCGGGCTGCCCGTCGACGTCGCCCAGAGCGACGTCTACTACTTCGCGCCCCAGAAGGGGTTCGCCTCCGACGGCGGGCTCTGGGTGGCCCTGATGTCGCCGGCGGCCCTGGCGCGGGCCGAGGAGATCGCGGCGGGCGGGCGCCACGTGCCGGCGTTCCTCGACCTGCCCACCGCGATCAGCAACTCGCGCAAGCAGCAGACCTACAACACCCCCGCCGTCGCCACGCTCTTCCTCATGGCCGAGCAGCTGGACTGGATGCACGCCCGGGGCGGGCTCGACGCCATGGTCGCGCGCACCACGGAGTCCTCGGGCGCGCTCTACGCCTGGGCCGAGGCCTCGTCCTACGCCACGCCGTTCGTCGCCGACCCCGACCACCGCTCGCTGGTCGTCGGCACGATCGACCTCGACGAGGCCGTCGACGCCCCCGCGGTGATCGCGACGCTGCGCGAGCACGGCGTGGTCGACGTCGACCCCTACCGCAGCCTGGGCCGCAACCAGCTGCGCGTGGCGATGTTCCCCGCGATCGACCCCGACGACGTGCGCGCCCTCACCGCCTGCGTCGACTGGGTCGTCGAGCACTCCTGAGCAGACGCGCCTAGCGGCCCAGCACCGAGCGCACGTCGACGTAGGCCGTGCGGCCGAAGGCGACGATGGTGGCCGTCTCCACCTGAGTGGGGGTCGCGCGCAGGGTCTCGATCGCCGCGGCCACGGCGTCGGCGCGGGGCCAGCCGTAGACCCCGGCGCTGACCAGCGGGAAGGCCATCGTGCGCACCCCGAGCTCGTCGGCGACCTCGAGCGCACGGCGGTAGCAGGACTCGAGAAGCCCGCGGTCGGTCTGGCCCGCCGCGTGGTCGGGACCCACGACGTGGATGACCCAGCGGGCGGGCAGGTCGCCGGCGGTGGTCCAGCCGGCGTCGCCGGTGGCCAGCCCGTCGGGGAAGCGCGCGACGCAGTCGGCGAGCACCGCGGGCCCGCCGACGCGGTGGATGGCGCCGTCGACGCCTCCCCCGCCGCGCATCGCGGTGTTGGCGGCGTTGACGACCGCGTCGACGCGCTGGGTGGTGAGGTCGCCCTCGACGACGTTGAGCTGCATGGTGCTCCGTCCTGCCGCCCCGGTAGCCGGGACGGTCGACCAGGAGCGGCCCCCCGACGGGGGGCTCAGCTCTCCTTGATCAACCTCAGGGTCGCACGCTCCAGGGCGGCCTGCCGCACGTCGGGGCTGTCGTGGTGGCGCCGGGTGGTGCCGACGATGGTGCGGCCGTCCTCGTAGGCCTCGATCACGCGGGGGTCGACGTAGGAGGAGCGCGCCAGCGTGGGGGTGTTGCCGAGGAAGGAGGAGACCTCCTTCATCGCCCCCGACACCGCCCGCTTCTGCGAGGCCCGGGTCTCCCCATGCTCGGGGGTCTCGGCCAGGGCGGCCGCGGCCAGCACGGTCGCGTGCCAGGTGCGGAAGTCCTTGGCCGTGGCCTCGATCCCCGTCGAGGAGCGGACGTACTCGTTGACCAGCTCCGGCAGCACCGAGCGCCACGAGCGCCCGGTGCGGTAGGACAGCAGCCGCAGGTCCTCGCCGCGGCGGCGCCGCATCACCTCGATCGCCTCGATGACCACGGCGTCGTCGATGCGGATCTCGTGGGAGACCCCCGACTTGCCCACGAAGGTGAACACCAGCTGCTCCTGGCGCCGTCGCACGTGCCGACGCTCGAGGGTGGTGAGCCCGAAGCTGCCGTTGGTGTCGGCGTAGACGTCGTTGCCGATGCGGAAGTAGCCCAGGTCGATCAGCCGGACGGCGGCGGCGCACGCGCGCTCCAGCGGCATGCCCTCGCGGCCGAGGTCGGCCACCACCAGCTCGCGGGCCCGGGTCAGGGCCTTCCCGAACTCCAGCATCCGGTCGAACTTCTCCGCGTCGCGCCGGGTGCGCCACTCGGGGTGGTAGAGGTACTGCCGGCGCCCGGCCTCGTCGGTGCCGACCGCCTGCAGGTGGCCGTTGGCGTGGGGGGTGACCCAGACGTCCTGCCACGCCGGCGGGATCACCAGGTCGCGCACCCGCTGGGCGTCGTCGGCCGGCAGCCGGTCGCCGGCCGCGTCGAGGTAGCTGAAGCCGCTGCCCGCGCGGCGACGCGTCCACCCCGGCTGGTCGGGTGAGGTGCGGCGCAGGCGGACCATGGCCCGAGACTAGGAGCGCCCCCGCGCCCGCGGCTCACCCTCAGCGGCGACGGCGCAGCAGCACCACGAGCCCCACCAGCAGGCCCAGCACCGCCAGCGCGCCCCCGAGCATCCAGCCGGTGAGCAGGGTCAGCTCCGCGGTGTCGGTCACGGTGACGAGGTCGGGGTCGCGCCCGGCCTCCCGCCCGGCGCGGTCGGCCTGGTCGCCGCGGTCGGCCCGGTCGGCGACGGTGCCGTCGACGACGGCCCGCACGTCCGCGGGCAGGTCGAGCTCCAGCACCTCGGCGTACTGCCCCTCGCTGGAGAGCAGCACCCGCCCGTCCTCGTCGACCGCGATCCCCTCGCCCTGCTGCTGCGTGGGCAGGTCGAGGTCGGCGACCTCCTCCATCGAGGGCCAGGCGTAGACGACCGCGCCGCCGTAGCCGCGCACCACGAGGTGGCGCCCGTCGGGGAAGAAGGCGCCGTCGGTGGCGATCGACAGCACCGAGCCGACCGGCTCGAGCCGGTTGGGGGCGTCGGGCGAGAGCCGCGCCGGGGCGCGGTAGAGCGTGCCGCCCAGGAAGGCCTTGGAGGCCACCAGCAGCCGCCCGCTGCGCGGCTCCACCAGCAGCGTCTCGGCGTCCTGCCCGCCGTCGGGGTAGACCAGCTCGTACGTCGTGCCCGCGGCCCCCAGCGCGCCCCGGCCCACGGCCACGCGGGTCACCGACACCGAGGTCCGCTCGCCGGGGTTGTCGCCGATGTCGCCGACCCAGACCTCGCCGGGTCGCGCGCCGGGCCCGTCGGCGGGGGCGAGCGCCTCGACGTCGACGGGGTCCTGGCTCCAGGTGGTGACCCCCACGGTGCGGCCCGTGGCGGGGTCGACGGCGAAGACGCGCCCGGTGTCGCCGGAGTCGTTGGTGGTGAGCACGAGCCCGTCGCGGGCGACCAGGCCGCTCGACTCCACGACGGCGGGGTCGCGGAAGGCGAAGGCGACCTCGGCGTCGGGTCCGCCCGGCCCGACCCCGAGGCCCACGGCGAAGGGCAGCGCGACCGCTGCGGCGAGCAGGCCGTCGATCACGCGCTCACGCACCGGCCCGGTCGGCCTCGAGCAGCTCGGCGAGGCGGGGCCGGACGCCCCAGGCGCCCACGAGCTCGTCGTACTCCTCGCGCGCCTCGGGGGCCTCGCCCCCGGTGCGCACGGCGCGCAGCATGGTGTTGCGCGGGGTGTGCTGGCTCTCCACGAACTGCACGACGTCGACGCGGTAGCCGCGCTGGCGCAGCAGCGAGGCGCGCAGGCCGTCGGTGAGGGTGTCGGCGAGGCGCTCGCGCAGGATGCCGTGGCGGGTGAGCATGGCCCAGGGCGCCGGGGTGGGCAGGCGTCGCAGCTGGGCGGCGACGTCGTGGTGGCAGCAGGGCGCGGCGAGCACCAGCGGCGCCTCCCAGCCCACGGCCCGCGCCAGCGCCTCGTCGGTGGCGGTGTCGCAGGCGTGCAGCGCCAACACCACGTCGGGCGGCTGCGGGAGCTCGACGTCGGCGATCGAGCCGACCACGAACTCCGCGTCGACGCCGAGGCGGGCGGCCACGGCGCTGTTGTGCTCGCGCGACTGCTCCTTGACGTCGGCCCCCGTGACGACCACCGGCAGGCCGCGGGTGGCGGTGAGGAAGCGCTGGGCGGCGAAGGTGAGATAGGCGTTGCCGCAGCCGAGGTCGACGATCCGCAGCGGGTCCTCGGGCGTCGGCCGGCGCAGGTGACCCTTGGACCGGGCCTCGGTGATCGAGGCGTCGAGCAGCCGGAGGAACTCCTCGACCTGGCGGTACTTCGCCTGTCGGGTGGGCTTGAGCCGGCCCTGGGCGTCGGTCAGGCCGAGCTCGCGGAAGACGGGGTCGTCCTCGGCCAGCAGCCGGGGCTTGTCGCGGTCGTGGGCGCGGTCGACCGCGACGGCCTCGTCACGGCGCGCGGTGTGCACGACGGCGTCGAGCTTCTTGGTCACCCGCAGCTGCACCGTCTCGGTCGTGGTCTCGACGTGCCAGTTGCCGAAGGGCAGCGCCAGCAGCGCGTCGAGGGCGTCGGCGGCGTCAGCTCCGGTGAGGGCGTGGTTGGAGGTGTGGGCCTGCGTGGCGTCGTACGCCGTGACCTGCAGGTGGGGCCCGGCCTTAAGGTCGACGTGGCGCAGCTCGAGGCGCCGCCACCGCGGCGGCTCCTGGCCCTTGCGCCGGCCCGACGCGACCGCGCGCACGAGCCGCTCGGGGTCGAGCAAGGGCGCCCGCAGGCGCGCGAGCGCCTCCTCCAGGGCCCCTCCCGTCGCGCCGCTCACCGGTCGAGGACCGAGGTCACGACCACGATGAGCAGCAGCGCGGCGAGGGCGACCGGGATGATCCAGCGGCGCTGGCGGGGGCTCACGCGCGGTCCCCGCGGGCGCCGGCCGGCAGCCGGGAGGCCCACAGCTCGGCCAGGTGCATCGTCGGCACGTCGGCGAGGTCGTCGAGCTGGACCCGGCACGACATGCCGTCGGCGAGCACGACGGCGTCGGGGTGCGAGCGCACCGCCGGCAGCAGGTGGGTCTCCGCCACGGCCACCGACACCTCGTAGTGGCCCTTCTCCATGCCGAAGTTGCCGGCCAGGCCGCAGCAGCCCGACACCTTCGTCACCGAGGCCCCGGCCCGCTCCAGCAGGGAGCGGTCGGCCTCCCAGCCGAGCACGGCGTGCTGGTGGCAGTGGGGCTGGGCCACGACCTCGACGCCCGTGAGGTCGGGCAGCGGCAGGTCGAGGCGGGTGGCGAGCTCGGCGAAGGTCAGCACCCCGGCGGCGACCTCCGCGGCCCGCGGGTCGGCGGTCAGCTCGGTCGCGTCGCTGCGCAGCGTGGCCAGGCACGACGGCTCGAGCCCGACGACCGGCACCCCGGAGGCGACGTACGGCGCGAGCGTGGCCACCGTGCGCTCCATGATCGCCCGGGCCTTGTCGAGCTGACCCGTGGTGATCCAGGTCAGCGCGCAGCAGGCGTCGTCGGAGATCACCCGCACCCGCAGCCCGGCGGCCTCCAGCACCTCGATGGCCGCGAGGCCGCTGCGCGGGAAGAAGTGGTCGGTGAAGGAGTCGGCCCACACCCACACGTCGGGCGCCCGGTCGCCGCCGCGGCCCCTGGTCGTGCGGCGCAGCGTCTTCGGGGCGAAGGCCGGGATCGAGCGGCGCTGGTCGATGCCGGCGCTCGCCCGCGCGGCGCTGGCGACGGGGCGCAGGCGCATCATCGCGTTGGCCACCGGCGCCACGGGCGCGGCGAGGGCGGCCCAGCGCGGCAGCCGACCGAGCAGGTAGTGGCTGCGCGGGCGGCGGGCGGTCGCGTCGGGACCGTCGTACTTCTGGTGGAGCGCCTCGGCCTTGTAGGTCGCCATGTCGACCCCGGTCGGGCAGTCCGACGCGCAGCCCTTGCAGGCCAGGCACAGGTCGAGGGCCTCGGAGACCGCAGGGTCGCCCAGGCCGCCGACCAGGGAGCCGTCGACGGCCTCCTGGAGCACGCGTGCGCGGCCGCGGGTGGAGTCCTTCTCGTCGCGGGTGGCCTGCCACGAGGGACACATCACGCCGGTCGCCGAGGGCGCCACGCACTTGCCGACGCCGGTGCAGCGGTGCACGGCGTCACCGAAGGACCCGCCGTCGTGGGCCAGCCGCAGCAGCGGGCGCACCCCCGCGCGCGGCCGGGCCGGGCGCAGGGAGGCGTCGAAGGGGTCGGGGTCGACCAGCACGCCCGGGTTGAGCAGGCCGTCGGGGTCGCAGACGGCCTTGGCCGCGCGGAAGAGCCGCAGCGACTCCTCGTCGTACATGTGGGTCAGCAGCTCCGAGCGGGCGCGGCCGTCGCCGTGCTCGCCCGAGAGCGAGCCGCCGTGCTTTGACAGCTCGCGGGCGCAGTCCTCCACGAAGGCCCGGAAGCGGCGCGGGCCGGCGGCGGCGTCGCTCTCGCGGTCGGTGAAGTCGAAGTCGATGCGCACGTGCACGCAGCCGTCGCCGAAGTGGCCGTAGGGCACGCCCTGCAGGCCGTGCTCGAGCAGCAGCGCGTCGAAGTCGCGCAGCCACGCCCCGAGCCGGTCGGGGGGCACGGCCGCGTCCTCCCAGCCCGAGAGGGCCTGACGCTGTGTGCTCCGCGCGGCGAGGCCGGCTCCGTCCTCGCGGATCCGCCACAGCGCGGCGGCCTCGCGGGGGTCGGTGACCAGGCGGTGGTCGAGGGCCCCGGAGACCGCGACCAGCGGCGCGACCAGACCCGGGTCGGTGACCTCGACGAAGAGCCAGCCTGCCCCGCGGGGCAGGTCGGGCACGGCGCCGCGGGCGCGCACCAGGTCGACGATGCGAGCGTCGATGCCCTCGCAGGCGACGAGCCCGGCGCCCGCGGTCTCCATGCCGGCGGGGCTGTCGACGGGGGTGCCGGCGGCGGCCAGCAGGGCCGGCACGGCGTCGGCGGCCTCGACCATCGAGGGGTAGCCGAGCACGACCAGCTGGCGCGAGGTCTCGTCCACGACCAGCCGCACGGTGGCGTCGAGCACCAGGCCCAGGGTGCCCTCCGAGCCGGTGAGGAACCGGTCGAGGCGGCGACCGTTCTCCGGCAGCAGCTGCTCCATGGCGTAGCCGCTGACCTGGCGGGTGAACCGGCCGAAGGAGGTGCGCACGTGCTCGAGGCTGGCGTCGGTGATCGCGGCCAGGCCGTCGGCCACCGCACCGCCGCCGCCCGACCAGACCTCGCCGGTGCCGAAGGCGACCCGCAGCGACTCGACGTTGTCGGAGGTGCGGCCGTAGCCCAGGGCGCGCGAGCCGCAGGCGTTGTTGCCGATCATGCCGCCGATGGTGCAGCGGGTGTGGGTGGAGGGGTCGGGGCCGAAGCGCAGTCCCTGGGCCTGGGCCTGCTTCTGCAGCGTCGCGTGCACCACGCCGGGCTCGACGCGCGCCGTGCGGGCCTCGGCGTCGATCTCCAGCACGCGGCCGAGGTGGCGGGAGGTGTCGACGACGATGCCGGGACCGACCGCGTTGCCGGCGATCGAGGTGCCGGCACCGCGCATCGTCAGCGGGGTGCCGCTCGCCCGGGCGACGTCGAGCACGGCGAGCAGCTCGTCGGTGTGGCGCGGCCGGGCCACCACCTGGGGCAGCACGCGGTAGAGCGAGGCGTCGGTGGAGTAGAGCGCCCGGGTCAGCACCGAGTCGTCGACGTCGGTGACGCCCCGGCGGCGCAGCTCGCCGAGCAGGTCGCCCACCCCTGCGCCCCCGGAGGTGCTGTCGGGGCCGGCGTGGTCGGGGAGGTGCAGGGTCACCAGTGCTCCATCGAGCCGCGGAACACCGCGGCCAGGTCGTCGGGGGTCGCCTCGCGCGGCGCGGTCGCGAGCAGGCGCTGCTGCTGCAGGGCTCCGCCCACGAGGTCGTCGACGTCGCCGTCGCCGTAGCCGACCTCGGCCAGGCCGCTGGGCAGGCCGATGTCGCGCATCAGGGTCGAGATGACGTCGGGCAGGACGTCGGGGCCGGTGCCGGTGGCCGAGGGGTCGAGCAGGCGGGCGGCGGCCAGGTGGCGCTCGGGCGCGGCCTCGTAGGTGAACCGGAAGGCCTCGGGCGCGGTGAGCGAGACGGCCATGCCGTGCGGCACCATCGCCTCGTCCTGGGGGTAGCCGGCGGGGCGGTAGTCGCGCACGCGCCCGGCGATCGGGTAGGCGTTGGCGTGGGGGATGTGCACGCCGGCGTTGCCGAAGCCCAGCCCGGCGAAGGTCGCGGCCATCGCCATCTGCTCGCGCGCCAGCTGGTCGGTGCCGTCGGCCACCGCGGCGCGGAAGGAGCCCGCCAGCAGGCCCATCGCGCGCTCCGACCACAGGTCGGCGATCGGGTTGGCGCCGCAGTAGGGCACCCGCTGCTCGGGGCGCTTGGCGTCGAAGTCGGCGTACCACTTCGCGGTGTAGCTCTCCAGGGCGTGGCACAGGATGTCCATGCCCGAGGCGGCCGTGACCATCGACGGCTGGCCCAGCGTGAGCTGCGGGTCCACCACGGCCAGGGTGGGGCGCAGGGCGGGGTGGCTGATGCCGGTCTTGACGTGGAGGCTCAGGACGTCGAGCACGCAGATGGTGGTGCTCTCGCTGCCGGTGCCGGTGGTGGTCGGCACCGCGACGAGCGGCAGCAGCCGGTTGACCGGGGCGAGCGCCTTGCCGACGGGGGCGTTGATGTAGTCCATCAGCTCGCCGGGGTTGGTGGTGAGCAGGTTGACCGCCTTGGCGGTGTCGATCGACGACCCGCCCCCCACGGCCACGACGGCGTCGAAGGGCCCGGCGTCGCGCGCGAAGTCGATCGCCAGCTGCAGCGACTCGTCGGTGGGCTCGACGTGGGCCTGGTCGAAGACGACGACCTCGATGCCGCTCGCCCGGACCTGCTCGGCGATGCGCTGGGGGTGGCCGGTGGCCGCGAGGCCGGGGTCGGTCACCAGGATCACGCGACGCGCGCCGAAGCCGGCGAGGTCGTGGCCGACCTCGGCCGAGGACCCGCTGCCGAACTTCAGGGCCGGTGCGGCGTAGGTGAAGATGGTCTCGCTCAAGGTGTGCCTCCTGGGTCCAGGCCACGATATCCGCCGGGTCCCACCAGGCCGGCACCGTCTCGGCCGTCCGCGCCGTGGAGCGCCTCAGCGGCGGGTCAGCGGCGGGTCAGCGGCGGGTCAGCGGCGGGTCAGCGGCGGGTCAGCGGCGGGTCAGCGGCGGGTCAGCGGCGGGTCAGCGGCGGGTGAGCGCGGCGCGCACGACCTCGAGCACGTCGACCGCTCCGGCCTCGACCTCGGCGACGTCGACCCAGGCCACGGCGTCGGTGGTGCCGTCGGCCTCCACGACCCGCGGCGCGACGTCGGGGTCCACCTCGGCCCGGAAGACCAGGTGCACGCCGTGGAAGTCCTCGTGGCGCCCCGAGGGCGCGGTGCCGGCGAGGTGCACGTCGTCGACGGCCACCACGTCGCCGACCACGCCCACGAGCCCGCACTCCTCGGCCAGCTCGCGGCGCACGGCGTCGCGCGGGGCCTCGCCGTGGTCGACGCCGCCGCCCGGCAGGGTCCAGCAGCCGGCGTGGTGCCCGCGCGCGGAGATCCGGGTCAGCAGCACCTGGGCGCCGCCGGCGCGGGTGACCAGCGCGTAGGCGCCGACCCGCTGCCGTCGGGCGGGGGTGTGGTCGACGAGGGCCTCGCGCACCAGCGCGCTGACCCGCACCCGTCCCGAGCGCACCGCCGCGAGGGGGTGCCAGGCGGCGTCGACGGTCGTGCCGTCGACCTCGACCACGCGCGGGGCCGGTGCGTCGCGCGGCACCCAGCCCTCGTAGACGATGCGGAGCGACCAGGAGTCGACCCGGCGCCCGCCCCGGCGGTCGCGGCGCTGGCGCTGGGAGTAGACCCGGGAGGTGTCACCGACCCGCACGTCGAGGCCGGTCTCCTCGTGCACCTCGCGCACGACCGCGTCACGGGGGTCCTCGCCGTGCTCCAGACCCCCGCCGGGCAGCGTCCAGAGCTCGGAGCGGCTCAGGCGCGGCGCGAGGCGGCTGAGCAGGACCTGCTCGTCGCGCACGACCACGGCGTAGGCCGCGACCCGTTGCGTGCGCGGCAGACCCCCCATGTCCTCACCGTAGCCGCGCGCGGCCCCCGGGCTCCGTGCCGGGCCCCCAGGTGGGCGCGAGCGCCGCGCGGGGCACCGAGTCCCAGGCCCGCGCCGCCTCCCGGTCGGGCGCGGCGCCGCCGAGGTGGGCCGGGTGCCACACGGCACGCTCGCCGGGCCGCGGCCGGTGCTCGGGGCGCTGCTGGAGGTCCTCCAGCAGCCCGGTCAGCACGTGGCCGAGCCGCCGGGTCGTCGTGACCAGGTCGTCCTCCGGCGCCACCCTCATCGGCTCGCCGAAGGACACGTCCACCACCCGCCCCCGGCGCAGGCTCGGCGCGGGCTTGCGCCCGTCGACCGGCAGGCCCACCGACCACATCCGCTGCGTGCCCCACACGGCCACCGGCACCAGTGGCGCCCCGGTCTCGCGGGCCAGGGCGGGCAGGCCGCGCATCAGGGAGCGCACGGTGTAGGACCACGAGATGCCGGCCTCGGGGAAGCCGCACACCACCTCCCCCGCGCGCAGCAGCCGGCGGGCCTGCAGGTACGCCGCCGCCGGCGCCTCCCGGTCGACGGGCACGTGGCCCATGGCCGTCATGGGAGCCGCGACCGGGCTGTGCCAGATGTCGTGGCGGCACAGGAAGCGCACGTGGCGCCCCTGCTCGAGCCCGGCCTTGCCGACGAAGAGGAAGTCGGGGTAGCCCACGTGCACGCTGGCCATCACGGCCGGGCCGGTGCGAGGCAGGTGCTCGGCGCCGCGGACGCGGGTGGTGACGTCGAGGGCGCGCAGGGCCACCCGGCCCAGCGCGATCGTCAGGTCGTAGGTGCGATCCCCCACCGCCGGCTCCCGACGGCTCAGGAGAAGGGCGGACGGTGGTCGACCGCCAGCGAGCGCCGCCCGGCCCAGCGCCACACGCGCGCGGCCCGGTCGCGGTCGTCGTCGGTGACCAGGTTGCCCATCCAGCGCAGCGCCAGCGTCATCAGCCAGTCCGAGCGCATGCCCGCCGGCCCGAGCGTCGGCAGCAGCCGGGGCACCGTGACCAGTCCGGCCAGGCGCCGGGCGATGGAGAAGGACTCGCCGTAGTGCTCGCGCAGCAGCGCCGGCCAGCCGGCGGCGAGGTCGCCGCCGTCGGCGATCATCTCCGCCACGAGGCGACCGGTCTCCAGGCCGTAGTCGATGCCCTCGCCGTTGAGCGGGTTGACGCAGCCCGCGGCGTCACCGATCAGCGCCCAGTTGGGGCCGGCCACGTGGCTCACCGCGCCGCCCATGGGCAGCAGCGCCGAGGTCGGGGCGCGCAGGTCGCCGTCGAGGTCGAACTCCTCGCGGCGCTGCTCGGCGTAGAAGGCCATGAGGGGCTTCACGGCGATGTCGGCCGGCCGCTTGGCCGTGGCGAGCGTGCCGACGCCGAGGTTCACCTGGCCGCCGCCGAGCGGGAAGATCCAGCCGTAGCCGGACAGGATCGCCCCGTCCTCGCCGCGCAGCTCGAGGTGGGAGCTGATCCAGGGGTCCTCCGAGCGCGAGGAGTCGACGTAGGACCGCCCGGCGACGCCGTAGACGGTCTCGCGGTGCCACTCGCGGCCCAGGACCTTGCCCAGCGGCGAGCGCACGCCGTCGGCGACCACGAGGTGGCGGCAGCGCACCTCGAAGCGCTCGCGGCTGCCGTCGCCGCGGCGCTCGAAGACGACGGCGGCGACCCGGTCACCCTCACGCCGCACGTCGACCGCGCGGACGCCGTCGAGGGCCGAGGCGCCCCAGGAGACCGCGGTGGTGCGCAGGTGGTCGTCGAGCTCGGTGCGCGGCACCGCGCTGCCCCAGTCGGGCAGGGTGCCGCCGGGCCAGGGCAGGTGGAGGGTCTGGCCGAAGCCGTGGGCGCGCAGGCCCCGGCTGGTGACCCGCTCGCGCAGCCAGGGCTCCAGGCCCAGGCGCTGCAGCTCGCCGACCGCACGCGGGGTCAGGCCGTCGCCGCAGGTCTTGTCGCGCGGGAAGGTCGCCGCATCGGTGAGGAGGACGTCGAGGCCGGCACGCGCGGCCCAGGCCGCCGCGGCGGACCCCGCCGGCCCTGCGCCGACCACGAGGACGTCGGTCTCGACCGGAGTGGTGCTCACGCCCCGATTCTCGCAGGCGGGTGGGCACCGGGCCACGCCGCCTCGACCCGCTGCGGGGTCGGGGTGGCGTGCGCGGGCTCAGGTGTCCTGCTCCTCCACCGGCGGGAACACCGCGGGGGCCTCGTCGTAGCCCTCGGCGTCGGTGAACATCGCCTTCTCGGCGTCGAACTCCCGGTCGGTGTTGTCGACCTCGGCGTTCTCCGGGCGGTGGTCGGGGTCGAGGCGCTCGTCGCGCTCGGCGGCCACCTCCTCGGGGCTCGCCTCGGCGGTCGGCTCGTCGTGGGGCTGGCTCATGGGGCCATCGCCTCACGCGCCCTGCTGCGTGTCAACCGTCACGGTCGACGGAAGGAGCGGTGCGACAGCAGGTGCACCTCGTCGTCGCGGCACCCGGTGGTGGCGTGCTCGACGAACTGCGACCGGGTCGCGTCGGGCACGTAGACCCGGAAGCCGTCGACCGCGGTGGGGCGGCACTCCTTGCGCGGGAAGTTCGCGGCGTCGAGCTCGTCGACCCGGCTCACCACCCGCTGACCGGGTCGCAGGGTCACCGCGGGAGCGGCCTCGCCCGTGCGGTCGGCGGCCGCGCCCACCTGCGTGCCGTCACCTCCGCCGACGTACGACAGACCGCCGAAGCCGCCGACGCGGCAGCTGCGGTCGGAGGTGTTGGTGAGCCGGATCCGGCCGTAGGTGTGACCGGCCGCGCCCTCCCCGCCGCGGTAGGACGCGGTGAGGTCGGCGTTGCCGCACGTGCGCACCGCCGGTGCGGGGGACGCGCCGGCGGGTCCGGCGAGGACGACCGTGCCGGCGGCGAGAGCCGCGGCGAGGACGAGCCGGAACGAGCTGCGGGGGGTTGTCATGGTGCCTCCTTCGACAGTGGGTGACCTTCACCCACTGACATGGGACGCCCCGAGGTGCGGGCTGGTTGGCGCAGGAGCCTGAGAAGACGCGAAGAACCCCCGCCGCCCGGGTGGGCGACGGGGGTCCGTCGGTGGTGCGGGACTACGCCGGGGTCAGTTCTGGTACGACCCGAAGTCGAAGTCGTCCAGGGCGACGGCCTGGCCGGCTCCGGCGTTGCCGAACTCGTAGTCGTAGGAGTCGTAGCCGGTGACGGAGTACGCCGCGGCCCGTGCCTCCTCGGTGGGCTCGACCCGGATGTTGCGGTAGCGCTCCAGGCCGGTGCCCGCCGGGATCAGCTTGCCGATGATCACGTTCTCCTTCAGGCCGCGCAGCGAGTCGGAGCGGCCGTGGATCGCGGCGTCGGTGAGCACGCGGGTGGTCTCCTGGAAGGAGGCCGCCGAGAGCCACGACTCGGTCGCGAGCGAGGCCTTGGTGATGCCCATGAGCTCGGGACGACCCGAGGCCGGCTTGCCGCCCTCGGAGACCACGCGACGGTTCTCCTCCTCGAAGAGCACGCGGTCGACCAGGTCGGAGGGCAGCAGGTTGGTGTCGCCCGACTCGATGACCGTGATCCGGCGCAGCATCTGCCGCACGATGATCTCGATGTGCTTGTCGTGGATCGACACGCCCTGGCTGCGGTAGACCTGCTGGACCTCGTCGACGAGGTGCTGCTGGGTGCGACGCACGCCGAGGATGCGCAGCACCTCCTTCGGGTCGGGCGTGCCGAGCGTCAGCATCTGGCCGACCTCGATGTGGTCGCCGTCGCCGACGAGCAGGCGCGAGCGGCGGCTCACGACGTACTCGATGACGTCGGAGCCGTCGTCGGGGGTCACCAGCACCTTGCGCGCCTTGTCGGTCTCCTCGATCTCGACGCGGCCGGCGGCCTCCGAGATCGGGGACAGACCCTTGGGCGAGCGGGCCTCGAAGAGCTCGACCACGCGGGGCAGACCCTGCGTGATGTCGTCGGCCGAGGCCACACCACCGGTGTGGAAGGTGCGCATGGTCAGCTGCGTGCCGGGCTCACCGATCGACTGGGCCGCGATGATGCCGACGGCCTCGCCGATGTCGACGAGCTTGCCGGTCGCCAGCGAGCGGCCGTAGCACTTGGCACAGGTGCCGGTGCGGGCGTCGCAGGTCAGCACGGAGCGGACCTTGACCGACTCGATGCCGGCCTCGACCAGCTCACCGATCTTGACGTCGCCCAGGTCCTCGCCCGCGGTGGCCAGCACCTCGCCGGTCTCCGGGTGGGTGACCTCGGTGGCCGCCGAGCGGGCGTAGGCCGCGGTCTCGGCGTTCTCGTGCTTGACCACGGTGCCGTCGGGACGGCGCTCGCCGATGACCTTGGGCAGACCGCGCTCGGTGCCGCAGTCGTCCTCGCGGATGATGACGTCCTGCGAGACGTCGACCAGACGACGGGTGAGGTAGCCCGAGTCGGCGGTGCGCAGGGCGGTGTCGGCCAGACCCTTGCGGGCACCGTGGGTGGAGATGAAGTACTCCAGCACGGTCAGGCCCTCGCGGAAGTTGGCCTTGATCGGGCGCGGGATGATCTCGCCCTTCGGGTTGGCCACCAGACCACGCATGGCGCCGACCTGACGGATCTGGTTCATGTTTCCGGACGCACCCGAGTCGACCATCATGTAGATGGGGTTCGACTTCGAGAACGCCTTCTCCATGGCGTCTCCGACCTTCTTCGAGGCCTCGGTCCAGATCTCGACGAGCTCCTGACGACGCTCGTCGTCGGTGACCAGACCGCGCTCGAACTGCTTCTGCACCTTGGCGGCCTGCGCCTCGTAGCTCTCGAGGATCTGGAGCTTGTCGGCGGGGGTGGTGACGTCGTCGATCGAGACGGTGACACCCGAGAAGGTCGCCCAGCGGAAGCCGGCGTCCTTCAGCGCGTCGAGCGAGGCGGCCACCTCGACCTTGGTGTAGCGCTCGGCGAGGTCGTTGACGATCGCGCCGAGCTGCTTCTTGCCCACCTCGTAGTTCACGAAGGGGTAGTCGGCGGGCAGCGTGTCGTTGAAGAGGGCGCGACCCAGCGTCGTCTCGACGATGAGCGGCTGACCCTGCTCCCAGCCCTCGGGCAGGGCCTGGTCGGCGGCCGGGACGATGTCGTCGAGGCGGATGCGGACCTTGCTCTGGATCGAGATCTCGCCGCGGTCGAAGGCCATGATCGCCTCGGCCGGGGAGGAGAAGACCCGGCCGTCGCCGACCTGGTCCTCACGGTCGGTCGTCAGGAAGAACAGGCCGATGATCATGTCCTGGGTGGGCATGGTCACCGGACGGCCGTCCGACGGCTTGAGGATGTTGTTGGTCGACAGCATCAGGATCCGGGCCTCGGCCTGGGCCTCGGCCGACAGCGGCAGGTGCACCGCCATCTGGTCGCCGTCGAAGTCGGCGTTGAAGGCCGAGCAGACGAGCGGGTGGATCTGGATGGCCTTGCCCTCGATCAGCTGGGGCTCGAAGGCCTGGATGCCGAGGCGGTGCAGCGTGGGCGCACGGTTCAGCAGCACCGGGTGCTCGGTGATGACCTCCTCGAGCACGTCCCACACGACCGGACGGGCGCGCTCGACCATGCGCTTGGCCGACTTGATGTTCTGCGCGTGCGACAGGTCGACCAGGCGCTTCATCACGAAGGGCTTGAACAGCTCGAGCGCCATCTGCTTGGGCAGACCGCACTGGTGCAGCTTGAGCTGCGGGCCCGAGACGATGACCGAGCGGCCCGAGTAGTCGACGCGCTTGCCGAGCAGGTTCTGACGGAAGCGGCCCTGCTTGCCCTTGAGCATGTCGGACAGCGACTTCAGCGGCCGGTTGCCCGGACCGGTGACGGGACGACCGCGGCGGCCGTTGTCGAACAGCGAGTCGACGGCCTCCTGGAGCATCCGCTTCTCGTTGTTGACGATGATCTCGGGCGCGCCGAGGTCGAGCAGCCGCTTGAGGCGGTTGTTGCGGTTGATGACGCGGCGGTACAGGTCGTTGAGGTCGGAGGTCGCGAAGCGGCCACCGTCGAGCTGCACCATCGGGCGCAGGTCCGGCGGGATCACCGGGACGGCGTCGAGGACCATGCCCTGGGGCTTGTTGCCGGTCTTGCGGAAGGCGTCGACGACCTTGAGGCGCTTGAGCGCCCGGACCTTCTTCTGGCCCTTGCCGTTGGCGATGGTGTCGCGCAGCGACTCCACCTCGGCGGGGATGTCGAAGTCCTGGAGGCGCTTCTGGATCGCCGTGGCGCCCATGTGGCCCTCGAAGTACTTGCCGAACCAGTTCTTCATCTCGCGGTAGAGCATCTCGTCGCCCATCAGGTCCTGGACCTTGAGGGACTTGAAGGTGTTCCACACCTCGTCGAGGCGGTCGATCTCGCGCTGCGCACGGTCGCGCAGCTGCTTCATCTCGCGCTCGGCGCCGTCGCGCACCTTCCGACGGGCGTCGGCCTTGGCGCCCTCGGCCTCGAGCGCGGCGAGGTCCTCCTCGAGCTTCTTGCTGCGGTCCTCCAGCGACTGGTCGCGACGCTTCTCGAGGCGCTCGCGCTCCAGGCCGACCTTGTTCTCCAGCGAGGAGAGGTCGCTGTGGCGGGCCTCCTCGTCGACGGAGGTGATCATGTAGGCCGCGAAGTAGATGACCTTCTCGAGGTCCTTCGGGGCCAGGTCGAGCAGGTAGCCCAGCCGGCTGGGCACGCCCTTGAAGTACCAGATGTGCGTCACGGGAGCGGCCAGCTCGATGTGGCCCATGCGCTCGCGACGCACCTTGGAGCGGGTCACCTCGACGCCGCAGCGCTCGCAGATGATGCCCTTGAAGCGCACGCGCTTGTACTTGCCGCAGTAGCACTCCCAGTCCCGGGTGGGACCGAAGATCTTCTCGCAGAAGAGGCCGTCACGCTCGGGCTTGAGCGTGCGGTAGTTGATGGTCTCCGGCTTCTTGACCTCGCCGTGGCTCCAGGTGCGGATGTCGTCCGCGGTGGCCAGGCCGATCTGAAGCTGGTCGAAGAAGTTCACATCGAGCACGGTGGCTGTTGTCCTTCGTTAGATCTGTGTGAAACGAGTCGTGGACTGGCGGGGGCGGGGCGCCGCTGGGGGCGCCCCGCCGTCACGCTCAGACTTCTTCGACGCTGCTGGGCTCGCGACGCGACAGGTCGATGCCCAGCTCCTCGGCGGCGCGGAAGACGTCCTCCTCCGCGTCGCGCAGCTCGATCGACGAGCCGTCCTGGCTCAGGACCTCGACGTTCAGGCAGAGCGACTGCATCTCCTTGACGAGCACCTTGAACGACTCGGGGATGCCCGAGTCGGGGATGTTCTCGCCCTTGACGATCGCCTCGTAGACCTTGACGCGTCCGGGGACGTCGTCGGACTTGATCGTGAGCAGCTCCTGCAGGGCGTAGGCGGCGCCGTAGGCCTCCATCGCCCAGACCTCCATCTCGCCGAACCGCTGGCCGCCGAACTGGGCCTTACCGCCCAGGGGCTGCTGCGTGATCATCGAGTAGGGGCCGGTGCTGCGCGCGTGGATCTTGTCGTCCACGAGGTGGTGCAGCTTGAGGATGTACATGTAGCCGACCGAGACCGGGTCGGGGAACGGCTCGCCGGAGCGGCCGTCGAACAGGTCAGCCTTGCCGGTCTCGTCGATCATCCGCACGCCGTCGCGGTTGGGGATGGTCGCACCGAGCAGGCCGGTGATCTCGTCCTCCCGCGCACCGTCGAAGACCGGGGTCGCGACCTTGGAGTTCGCGGCGGCCTTGTCGGCGTGGATCTTGATCAGGCGCTGCTTCCAGTCGGCGTCGTTCTTGTCGTCCGACAGGTCGAGGTCCCAGCCCTGCTTGGCCAGCCAGCCGAGGTGGAGCTCGAGGATCTGGCCGATGTTCATGCGTCGCGGCACACCCAGCGGGTTGAGCACGACGTCGACGGGGGTGCCGTCCTCCATGAACGGCATGTCCTCGATCGGCAGGATCTTGGCGATGACGCCCTTGTTGCCGTGACGACCGGCGAGCTTGTCGCCCACCGAGATCTTGCGCTTCTGGGCGACGTAGACGCGGACCAGCTGGTTGACGCCCGGGGGCAGCTCGTCGCCGTCCTCGCGGTCGAAGACACGGACGCCGATGACCGTGCCGGACTCACCGTGGGGCACCTTCATCGAGGTGTCGCGCACCTCGCGCGCCTTCTCGCCGAAGATCGCGCGCAGCAGGCGCTCCTCGGGGGTCAGCTCGGTCTCGCCCTTCGGGGTCACCTTGCCGACGAGGATGTCGCCGGTCTGCACCTCGGCGCCGATGCGGATGATCCCGCGCTCGTCGAGGTCGGCCAGCATCTCCTCGGAGACGTTGGGGATGTCGCGGGTGATCTCCTCGGGGCCCAGCTTGGTGTCGCGGGCGTCGACCTCGTGCTCCTCGATGTGGATCGAGGTGAGGACGTCCTCCTGCACCAGGCGCTGGCTGAGGATGATCGCGTCCTCGTAGTTGTGGCCCTGCCACGGCATGAAGGCGACGAGCAGGTTGGTGCCCAGCGCCATCTCCGCGTCGTCTGTGCAGGGGCCGTCGGCGATGGGGCTGCCGACCTCGAGGCGGTCGCCCTCGGCGACCAGCGGGCGCTGGTTGATGCAGGTGCCCTGGTTGGAGCGGCGGAACTTCGCCAGCTTGTAGCTGGAGTAGGTGCCGTCGTCGTTCATGGTCTCGATCAGGTCGGCCGAGACCGACGAGACGACACCGGCGGCGGTCGCGGTGACGACGTCACCGGCGTCGACGGCGGCGCGGAACTCGATGCCCGTGCCGACGAAGGGCGAGTCGCTCTTGATGAGCGGCACGGCCTGGCGCTGCATGTTGGCGCCCATGAGCGCGCGGTTGGCGTCGTCGTGCTCGAGGAACGGGATCAGTGCGGTCGCGACCGACACCATCTGGCGCGGCGAGACGTCCATGTAGTCGACCTCGTCGGCCAGGATCTCCGAGACCTCGCCGTCGCGCTGGCGCACCAGCACGCGCTCCTCGACGAACTTCCCGGCGTCGTCCATGGCCGCGTTGGCCTGGGCGATGACGAAGCGGTCCTCGTCGTCGGCGGTGAGGTAGTCGATCTGGTCGGTGACGGTGCCGTCGACGACCTTGCGGTAGGGCGTCTCCACGAAGCCGAACGGGTTGATCCGGCCGTAGGAGGCCAGCGAGCCGATCAGACCGATGTTGGGACCCTCAGGGGTCTCGATCGGGCACATGCGACCGTAGTGCGACGGGTGGACGTCGCGGACCTCCATGCCGGCGCGGTCACGGGACAGACCACCGGGACCCAGCGCGGAGAGGCGACGCTTGTGCGTCAGGCCCGCGATCGGGTTGGTCTGGTCCATGAACTGGCTCAGCTGCGAGGTGCCGAAGAACTCCTTCAGCGCCGCGACGACGGGGCGGATGTTGATCAGCGACTGCGGGGTGATGGCCTCGACGTCCTGGGTCGTCATCCGCTCGCGCACGACCCGCTCCATGCGCGCCAGGCCGGTGCGGAGCTGGTTCTGGATCAGCTCGCCCACGGTGCGCATGCGGCGGTTGCCGAAGTGGTCGATGTCGTCGGGGGAGATCGGGAGCTCGCCCTGGGGCGTCTCCAGCTGCTCCTGGCCGTCGTGCAGCGCGACGATGTACTTGATCGCGGCGACGATGTCCTCGACGGTCAGCGTCTGCTGGTCGAACGCCTGCGTCAGCCCCAGCTTCTTGTTGATCTTGTAGCGACCGACCTTGGCCAGGTCGTAGCGCTTGGGGTTGAAGTAGTAGTTGTTCAGCAGCGTCTGGGCGGCCTCGCGCGTCGGCGGCTCGCCCGGGCGCAGCTTGCGGTAGATGTCGAGCAGCGCGTCGTCCTGGCCCTGGGTGTTGTCCTTCTCCAGGGTCAGCATCATCGACTCGTACTGCCCGAACTCCTCGCGGATCTGCTCGTTGGTGTAGCCGAGCGCCTTGAGGAGCACCGTGACGTTCTGCTTGCGCTTGCGGTCGAGGCGCACGCCGACCATGTCGCGCTTGTCGATCTCGAACTCCAGCCACGCGCCGCGGCTCGGGATCATCTTGGAGGTGTAGATGTCCTTGTCGGACGTCTTGTCGGCCGAGCGCTCGAAGTACACGCCCGGCGAGCGGACGAGCTGGCTGACGACGACACGCTCGGTGCCGTTGATGATGAACGTGCCCTTGTCGGTCATCAGGGGGAAGTCGCCCATGAAGACCGTCTGGCCCTTGATCTCACCGGTGTCGTTGTTGGTGAACTCGGCGGAGACGTAGAGCGGTGCGGAGTAGGTGAAGTCCTTCTCCTTGCACTCGTCGACGGTGTACTTGGGGTCGTAGAAGACCGGGTTCTCGAACGAGAGCGACATGGTCTCGGAGAAGTCCTCGATCGGCGAGATCTCCTCGAAGATCTCCTGCAGACCGGACTTGCTGGAGACGTCCTCGCCCTCGGAGCGGCGACGCTCGACGACGGCGTCCCACTTCTCGTTGCCGACGAGCCAGTCGAAGCTGTCGGTCTGGAGGGAGAGGAGCTGCGGCACCTCGAGCGGTTCGGTGATCTTCGCGAACGAGATGCGGGACTTGCTTGCGACGGAGGAGGCAGTGGTGCTGCGCGCGGCCAAGAGGGAGTCCTTCGAGAGAACGCTGGGCGAGAGGCGCCGACCGACCACACGTCAGCCACCGGGAAGGCTGAGGGCATCTGAGGGCAGGCGCAAAGCGCAACAGTACCCGAACAGAGGGCGCGCGACAACTGCGGCAGGCACCTCGCAGGTGAGCGTTCGCGACGATGATGACTGCCGGCACCGGCGAGGTCAAGCACCGCCGCGGCGAGGCTGTGGACGGTCCGGTCGCCGACGGCTGCGCGCTACTCCCCCGCGGCCGGGCCGGCGCCGGTGGTGACGAGCTTGTCGATGAGCCAGTCCTCGCCGTCCTTGACCATGGTGACGACCACCCGGTTCTGGTAGGTCTGCGGCTCGGTGAAGCGCACGTTGGTGGTGGGCTGGTCGACGAAGAGCAGCACCTCGACGCGGTCCTCGCCGGTGCGCACGACGCCGGAGTCGACGACCTCGGCCTCGACCACGGTCTCGGTCTCGGCGACGTTCTCCTGGAGCACCGCGAAGAGCGGGTCGTAGTCGCGCGTCTTGAACGCCGAGGTCATGTAGGTGCTCGCCGCCGCCGCGCTCTCGTCCATCGACCGGTAGTCGTAGGACAGCACCGGCACGATCGCGCGGACCGCCACCTCGCGGGCCTCCTCCGCGTCGGCCTCTCCCGAGGCGGCCGGGCTGACGAGGGCCAGCACGGTCAGCGCCGCCAGCGCCACCGCGAGCACCCCCGCCACCACGAGCGACCAGCCCGGGACGACCCGGGGGCTGCGCGGCGGGCGCGGCCCCGAGGGCCCACGGGCGGTGACCGGCGCAGCGGTGCCGCCGTCCGCTGCGTCGGTGTCGGTGTCGGCGTCGGCGTCGGCGTCGGGCTCGAGCGTGGCGTCGTAGGCGGCGCGGCGCTCGGGGTCGAGCAGCACCTCCGCGGCCTGGTTGAGCGAGCGGAAGCGCCGGTCGGCGGGGTCGAGGTCGGCGATGGCCGCGCGCCAGGCGGCGCGCACCTCGTCGGTGCTCGCGTCGGGGTCGACGCCCAGGACGTCGTACCAGCTCGGGGTCACGGGGTGGCTCCTCCGCTCGGTCGTCCGCTGCCGCCGCCCTGGCCCGGCGACGGCGCGGTGGAGGCGCCGGGAGCCGCGCCCGAGGGCAGCTCGACGCCGTCGCCGGTCGCGGGGACGAAGTCGTCGACCAGCCACTCGCCGTCGACCAGGAGCACGGTGACGACGAGGCGGAACTGCGCCGGCCGGTCCTGGAAGGGCTCGCCGTCGTCCGCCTGGGTGTAGGTGTTGGTGAACTCCCCGGCGACGAGCACCTCGGCGGAGTCCTCGTCCATCGAGGAGACCCCCGAGGCGAAGACGTCGCACGTGCGCTCGAGGTCGGCCTGGGCCACGGTCTGCTCGGCGAGGTTGACGCTCTGCTCGAACTCCGTGCGGAACTTCGGCGTGATGACCTCCGACACCGAGGCGCGGTAGCCCGGCATCTGACCGGAGTCGTCGAGGTCGTCGGGGCCGTAGCTGTTGAGGCGGAGCACGAACTGGGTCGCGGCGTCCATGACCTCCTCGCGCTGGGCCTGCTCGCCGTCGTTGGAGGACCCGACGAGGCTGCCCAGGCGCTCGCCCAGGCCACCGTCGGCGCGGGTCGCCGCCAGCGTCACCAGCGAGGCGACCGAGGCCAGCGCGACCGCGACGAGGACCACCAGCAGGGCGAACCGGAACCGGGCCGACGCGCGGGAGGGCGCCGCCGGTGCCGGCTGGGTGCGTGCGGGGTCGTCGGTGCGGCTGTCGTCCATCAGTCCTGAGACATCAGGGGCTGGAGGAACAGCCACTTCCACGACTCCTCTCCCAAGGTCGGAGGCGCCACCGTACCCCGGCTCTCCAGACGCTGCGCACGCTCGGCGCCCCAGACCAGCTCGCCGGTCGCGGGGTCGTAGGTCGCGGCGGGAGCCGAGTAGTCGGCGGCCGGGCGGGGCGCGTTCTGCGCACCGCGGGGGTTGGTGACCGTCGGGGGCTCGTCGCAGCGCGCGTCGACGTTGAGCGGCCGGTTGCCCCGGTCGTCGGGCGGGCGGGTGTCGGTGCCCTGGTAGCCGCGCTCGCAGAGCTGCGCCGGGGTCAGCACCAGGCCGAAGTGGGCGTCGTAGAGACCCGTGTCGGGCGACTTGGAGACCACCGTGACACCGCCCTCGACGACGTAGGGGTAGATCACCAGGAGCTGCTCGATGCCGTCGAGGTGTCGCGTGACCACCTCGCCGGTGGTGATGAGGTTGTTGATGAGGTCGCCGAGCTCGACCTGGTTGTCCTCGATGAGACGCCGCAGCTGGGTGGCCGCCGGGCTGGCGTTGTCGATGAGGCGGCGCAGGTCGGGGTCGGCGTCGGCGAGGGTGTCGCTGAAGAGGCCGAGCTGGTCGGCGAAGGTGCGGATCGAGCTCTCGGAGTCGATCTGGGTGCCGAGCACCGTGTTGGCGTCGCGGATGAGGTCGGTGGTGACCTCGAAGTTGTCGTCGGCGGCCTGGATGAAGGAGTTGCCGGTGTCGAGGATCCGCTGGAGGTCCTCGCCGGTCCCGGAGAACGCCGCACCCAGCTCGGTGATCGTCGTCTTGAGGGCCGGCCGGTCGACGGAGGAGACGGTGTCTGAGAGGTCCTCCAGCAGCTTCTCGGTGCGGATGGGCGTCTCGGTGTCGGCGACGTCGATCTGGGAGTCGTCGGAGAGGTAGGGCTTGGAGTCGGTCCGCGGCTGGAGCTCGACGTACTGCTCGCCCACGGCGGAGCGGTTGCCCACCAGGGCGAGGGTGTCGGCCGGGATCGAGTCGTAGCGGTTCTCGATGTCGAGGTAGACGTCGACGCCGCTGTCGGTGAGCTCGAGCTTCTCGACCTTGCCGATGCCGACGCCGCGGTAGGTCACCTCGCCGCCGGCGAAGATGCCGCCGGACTCCGGGAAGTGCGCCACGACGGTGTAGGAGCTGTCGTAGAACAGCCGGTCGAGACGCGCGTAGCGGGCCCCGACGTAGCTCACGCCGACGATGGTGATGATGACGAAGACCAGCAGCTGGATCTTCGTGCGACGGGTGATCACCGGACCACCGCCGCGGGCACGAGCAGCTGGACCAGGCCGGGATCGAACATCTGCGTCATCTCCTGCATGGTCGGGCCGCGCTCGCCGAAGGCCTGCGAGGCGGTGCCGTCGCCGGGCAGCGCGCCCGGGCGCAGCAGGCCGTCGAGCAGGCCGCCACCGCCGGTGCTGCCACCGAGGCCGGGGAGGTCGGGCAGCCCGGGGAGCTCGGGCAGCCCGGGCACCTGGTTGAGCAGCGTGCACACGGCCTTGTCCTTGTTCTTCGGCTTGCGGCACAGCTCGCGCAGCTCCAGCAGCGCGGCCGGGGTGTTGAGCACGTCGCGACAGGCCTTGCTCGTGAGGTCGCCGCTCTGCAGGCACTTGAGCACGTTGTCGACGATCGCGGTCGGGTCGAGCTCGGTGGGCAGCAGGGTCGGCAGCTCGGTGGGGATGCCGGTGATGCCGAGGGAGAGGTCGAGGTCCAGCTGCACCGACAGGTTGGTGTAGTCGCCGACCTGCAGGTTGCGTGCGACCTGCGGGTCGCGGCCGACGACCTCGTCGACGAAGGGGTAGGTGAGGAAGACGTTGAAGGCCTTGACGAAGTTGTCGCCCGAGGCGGCCAGCTGCCCCAGCACGGGCTGGAGCTGGCGCACCACCTCGATGGTGTCGGCCTTCGAGGCGCGGATGACCCGCACGCCCACGTCGCCCAGCCGGTTCAGCGACTGCAGCATGCGCACGAGGTCGTCGCGCTGGCGGTCGAGCGAGGTGATCGCGCTCGGCAGCTCCTCGAGCGCGGCGTTGATCGTCGGCTGCTCCTTCTTCACCGCGAGCGCGAGCCGGTTGAGGGACTCGATCGCGTCGACGATCTCGGCCTTGTTGTCGTCGAGGTTGCTCACCAGCGTGTCGACCTGGGTCAGCACGGAGCGGGCGGAGTCCTCGCGGCCCTCGAGGGCGTTGTTGAGCTCTCCCGCGATGGTCTTGAGCTGGGCGACGCCGCCACCGTTGAGCACCAGGCTCAGCGCACCCAGCACCTCCTCGACCTCGGGGTTCTGCCCGGTCCGCTCGATCGGGATCTCGTCGCCGTCCTCGAGCCGGCCGCTGCCGCCGTCGGTGGGAGCGGCCAGGGAGACGAACTTCTCGCCGAGCAGGCTGGTCTGGCGGATGGTGGCCACGGCGTCGGCCGGCAGCTCGGTGTCGTCCTGGATCTCCAGCGTCACCGTGGCGGCGTAGTCCTCCAGCTCGATGTCCTTGACCTGGCCCACCGTGACGTCGTTGACCTTGACCGTCGACTGGGGCACGAGGTCGAGCACGTCGGAGAAGACGACCTCGATCTCCATCGGGTTGTCGCCCACGTCGGGGCCGCCGGGCAGCGGGATCTGGTAGACGTCGAAGTCGCAGCCGCTCAGCAGCATCGAGCCGAGCGCCAGGCCCACCAGGGCCCGGGCGCCGCGGCGCACCGGGCGACGGCGCTCGGCGGGCCGTGTCGCGTGTCGCCTCATCAGGGCACCTCCACCAGTCCACCGAGCGAGGAGTCGAACAGCGGACCGCTGCGGGCGGCCCCGTCTCCCCCGCCGCGCAGGGCCTTGAGCGCCCCCGGGCGCGGGAGCACCCCGTCGAGGAGGTCGCACAGGCCCCCGGTGTCGTCGACCTGGTCGACGACGGTGCAGAGGAAGAGCGCCGGGTCGTTGGTCACCTGACCGAGCAGGTTCTGGATGTTGGCGCTGACGTCGAGGGTGCCGGCCTGCGGGTTGTAGGTCAGGGCGAGGTTGTTCAGCGCCAGCGGCGCGACCTCGAGGGCCTCCTCCAGCGCGGCCCGCTGGCGCACCAGGACCTTGGCCACGCGGTTGAGGCCCTCGATGTCGCGGCCGAGCACCTCGCGGTTGGTCTCAACGAAGGTCGACACCTCGCCGAGAGCGGTCGACAGGTTGGCCAGCGAGGAGGCCAGCTCCTGGCGCTCCCCGGCGAGGACCTCGGAGACACCCGCGAGGGACTGGTTGAAGTCGCGCACCGTCTGGTCGTTGCGGGCCAGCGTGCCGATGAAGCTCTCGAGCTCGTTGACCGAGGCGAAGAGCTCCTCCTTGTTGTCGTCGAGGGTGGTCGACAGCTTGCCGAAGTCGGAGATGGTCTGGTTGAGCTGCTCGCCCTCGCCGCCGAAGTTGCGGGCGGTGACCTGGAGCAGGTCGGTGAGGGCGCCCTCGGCGTTGGCGCCGTTGGGGCCCAGGGCCACGGTGAGCTCGTCGATGCTGGAGTAGATCTGGTCGAGCTCGAGCGGCACGCCGGTGCGGTCCTCGCCCAGGATCTCCTCGTCGCCGATCTCCTGGTCGCCCTCGGCGAAGGTCGGGGTCAGCTGGATGTAGCGGTCACCCACCACCGCCGGGGCGACGATGAGGGCCTTCGCGTCGGCCGGGATCTTCACCTCGGCGTCGTAGGACATCGTGACGACCACGTCGGTGCCCGACGGGGTCACGGTGTCGACCGTGCCGACCGGCACGCCGAGCACGCGCACGTCGCTGCCCTCGTAGATCGACACGGTGCGCGGGAAGTGGGCGGTGAGGGTCTTGAGCTCCTCGCGACCGGTCAGGAACACCACGGCGGTGACCACGACGAGCAGCAGGATCACGGGGGCGATGAGCCGCTGGAGGACGTTCATCCCAGACCACCTCCGTTGGCGAGGTCGGGCACGGGCGGGAGGTTCTGGATGTAGGTGTCGAACCAGGGGCCGTTGCCGAGGGTGTTGGCGAAGACGCGGTAGAAGGGCGCCGCGAGTCGGATCGCGTTGTCGATGTTGTCCTCGTTCTTGTTGAGCACGGCCAGCACGTCCTCGACCTGGTCGAGGGCCGGCTTGAGGTCGCTGCGGGTGTCGCGCACGAGCGTGGTCAGCTCGCGCGAGAGCGTCGAGGTCGAGACCAGCAGCCGGTGCACGGCATCACGGCGGGCGATGAGGGCCCGGAAGAGGACGTCGCCGTCCTGCATGAGCGCGACGATGTCCTCGTCGCGGTCGTCGAGCACCGACGAGACCCGCTGGAGGTTCTTGAGCAGGCTGTTGATCTGGTCGTTCTTCGCGGCGATGTTGGTCGAGAGCGCCGAAACGCCGTCGAGGGCCCCCTTGAACTCCTCGGGGGTGTTGCGGGTGAGGTCGGCCAGGGTGGTGAGCGACTGGGCGAGCTGGTCGGTGTCGATGCCCTCGGAGGTCTCGGCCAGGCCCTCGAAGGCGTCGACCACGTTGAAGGGCGAGCTGGTGCGCGCGACCGGGATGGTCGAGCCCTCCTCGAGCTGGCCGGAGCCGGCCGGCTCCAGCGACACGAACATCGCCCCCAGCAGGGTCTTGACCTTGATCGCGGCCCGGGTCTCGGGGCCGAACTCCGAGGGGGTGTCGACCCGCATGCCGACCCGCACCTGGTCGCCGTCGAGCTCGATGCTCTCGACCTTGCCCACGCGGACGCCCGCGATCCGCACCTCGTCGTTGACCTTGAGACCGCCGGACTCGGAGAAGGCGGCGTAGTAGGTGTCGCCCCCGCCGATGAGCGGCAGGTCCTGCGCACGGAAGGCGGCGAGCACCATGAGCACGATCACGGACATGCTGATCGCGCCGATCATCACGGGGTTGCGCTCCCGGAAGGGCTTGCTCATCGCCGGGCTCCCCTCGTGGTCGTGTCGCTGGTCGGTGTCGGTGTCGGTGTCGGTGCGTGGGCGGCGGGACTCATCCGAGGTCGCACCTCGCTCCCCCGGTGTTGTAGGTGAGCGGCACGCTCGAGCCGCCCGGCAGTCGCACCCGGCCCTGGAACTGGCACAGGTAGAAGTTGAAGTACGAGCCGTAGGTCGCCGTGCGGCCGACCTTGTTGAGCTTGATCGGCAGCACCTGGAGCGCCCGGTCGAGCTCGCCGCGGTTGGCGTTGATGTTGCCGGCGAAGCGCCGCAGCTGCTCGACGTCCTCGGTCAGCGGCTCACGGATGCCCGAGACCAGGCCCGCGGTCTGCACCGACAGCTCGGAGATCTGGTCGAGGGAGTCGAGGATGGCCACGCGGTCGTCCTTCAGCCCGCCGACGAGCTGACGGAAGTTGATGATGAGCTGGCTCAGCTGCTGGTCGCGGTCGCCGAGGTTGTCGAGCACGCCGTCGAGGTTCTCGATGAGGGCGCTGATGACGTCGTCGCGTGCGGCCAGCGTCTTGGTCACCGAGGCGGTCGAGGCCAGCAGGCTCTCGAGCGTGCCGCCCTCGCCCTGGAAGACCTGGACGACCTCGTAGGAGAGCTTGTTGATGTCGGAGGGCGACAGCGCCTGGAAGAGGGGCTTGAAGCCGTTGAAGAGCACGGTCAGGTCGAGGGCGGGCGAGGTGTTGGCGACCTCGATGGTGTCGCCGTCCTCGAGCGGCTGGGTGTCACCGACGCCCTCGGTCAGCGAGATGTAGCGCTGCCCGACGAGGTTGCGGTAGCGGATGCTGGCCTGGGTGGCCCCGGTCAGGCGCACGTCCTCCTCGACCGAGAAGCTGACGACCGCGCGGGTGCGGTCGACGATCTGCACGTCCTTGACCGAGCCGACCTTGACGCCGGCGACACGGATGTCGTCGCCCTTGACCACGCCGGTGGCGTCGACGAAGACCGCGCGGTAGTCGGTGCTGGGCTTGAAGGAGATGTTGCCGATCGTGATGACCAGCAGGCCCGTGGCCAGGGTCGTCACCACGATGAAGATCAGCAGTCGGACGAGGTCGCCCGTGGTCTTCTTGTCCAGCAGCTTCATCGCAGCTCCACCTCCGCGCCGCGCGCCAGCGGACCGACGAGCAGGCCGCCGAGGTCGGGCACGTCGTCGGCCGCCACACCCATGCCGGGCGCCAGCAGCGAGTTGATCAGGTCGGTCTCGGCCGCGCTGCCGGCGTAGCCGTCGCCGGAGCGCAGCCAGTAGCTCGGCGCGACGCGCGAGGTGCCCTTACCGGTCGGCTCGTCGACACCGTCGTCGAAGTTCGGCACCGAGCGCAGCGGGTTGTCCTGGTCCCAGGGCGGGTTCGGCAGGTTGAGGCAGCTCGGGCCTCGCGACTCGCCGTAGCGGGGCGCGTCGGCGGCGGTGTACTTGCGGGGCTGGTTGGGGATCGTCTCGAGCACGATGTGGAGGGTGTAGTCGCGGAAGGCCTCGGCCTGCCGCGAGCCGGCGTTGACGACTCCACCCAGCAGGCAGGGGAACTCCGGGGCGTACTTCGCCAGCAGCCCGACCTGGGGCACGGAGAGGTCGGCGAGACGGATGAGGTTGTCGCCGTTGGTCTCCAGGAAGCCGCGGGTGGTGTCGGAGAAGGCGGTGACGTCGGTGAAGACCGCCTGCAGCCGCTCCTCGCGGTCCTCCAGGGTCGAGGTGGTCGTGATCGTGTTGCGCAGGATCTGACCGACCTCCGGGAGCACGTCGGAGTAGATGTCGGAGACCTCGGCCGTCAGGCGCAGGTCCTCGACGAGGGCCGGGACCTGGGGGTTGAAGCGCTTGAGGTAGGCGTCGAGGGTCTCGATCGTCTCGCCGAGGTCCTCGCCGCGACCCTCGAGCGCGGTGGCGAGCGCGTTGAGCGTCATGTTGAGCTCGGCCGGCTGCACGGTGCGCAGCAGCGGGTAGAGGTCGGAGAGCACCCGCTCGACCTCGGTGGAGACCACGGTGCGGTCGATGGTCGCGCCGGCCTCGATGTGGTCGCGGGCGGGGTCCTGGGGCACCACCAGGGAGACGTACTTCTCGCCGAAGAGGGTCTTGGGCACGATCGAGCCGGTCACGTCGGCGGGGATGGTGTCGATCTCGTCGGGGAAGATCCCGAGCGTAAGCGTGGCTCCCGAGGCGGTGGTCTCGGCGTCGAGCACCTCGCCCACGATGACGCCGCGGATCTTCACGTCGGCGCGGTTGGGCAGCTGCAGGCCGATGCTGGAGGTCTCCAGCGAGACCTCCTGGTAGTCGGTGAACTTCTTGGTGAAGACGGCGTAGGTCAGCCACACCGCCCCCACGGCGAGGGCCAGGAAGACCACGCCGAGGACCTTGACGTACTTGAGGATCGCCATCAGCCCGCCAACCTCACCGTCGTGGTCGTGCCCCAGATCGCCATGGACAGGAAGAGGTCGATGACGTTGATGGCCACGATGCTCGTGCGCACCGCGCGGCCCACGGCCACGCCCACGCCGGCGGGTCCGCCGGAGGCGTTGTAGCCGTGGTAGCAGTGCACCAGGATCACCACGACGGCGAAGATCAGCACCTTGCCGAAGGACCACAGCACGTCGCCGGGTGGCAGGAAGAGGAAGAAGTAGTGGTCGTAGGTGCCGGTGCTCTGGTCGAAGAACTGCGTGATCGTCAACCGCGTCGCGAAGTACGACATGAACAGGCCCACGACGTAGAGCGGCACGATGGCGATGAGCCCGGCGACGATGCGGGTGGTCACCAGGAAGGGCAGCGACGGGATCGCCATGACCTCGAGCGCGTCGACCTCCTCGGAGATCCGCATGGCCCCCAGCTGCGCGGTGAAGCCGCAGCCGACGGTGGCCGCCAGCGCGATCGCCGCCACCACGGGCGCGATCTCGCGGGTGTTGAAGTAGGCCGAGACGAAGCCCGACAGCGCGGCGGTGCCGATCTGGTTGAGCGCGGCGTAGCCCTGGAGGCCGACCTCGGTGCCGGTGAAGAAGCACATGGCGGTGATGACGCCGACGGTGCCGCCGATGACGGCCAGCGAGCCGGAGCCGAGGGTCACCTCCGCGAGGATGCGGAGGATCTCCTTCTTGTAGCGCCGGATCGTGCGCGGGGTCCAGGCCAGTGCCTTGATGAAGAAGGCGAGCTCGGAGCCGAGGTTGTCGAGGGTCTTGAGCGGGCGCTCGTAGACCGATTTCACGGAGGCCATGGGCTATCCCGTCTTCGGGGGGACGAGCTGGAGGTAGATCGCGCTCATCACGAAGTTGACGAGGAACAGGAGCATGAAGGTGATGACGACCGACTCGTTGACGGCGTCGCCGACGCCCTTGGGGCCGCCACCGGCGTTCATGCCCTTGTAGCAGGCCACGATGGCGGCGATCAGCCCGAAGACCAGCGCCTTGATCATGCCCTGCCACAGGTCGGGCAGCTGGGCGAGCGCGGTGAAGCTCGCTAGGTAGGCCCCTGGTGTGCCGTCTTGGAGGACGACGTTGAAGACGTAGCCGCCGGCCACCCCGACCACGCTGACCAGGCCGTTGAGGAAGACCGCGACGAGCATGCACGCCAGCACCCGGGGGACGACCAGGCGCTGGATGGGGTCGATGCCCAGCACCATCATCGCGTCGAGCTCCTCGCGGATCTTGCGGGCGCCCAGGTCGGCCGCGATGGCCGACCCGCCGGCCCCGGCGATGAGCAGCGAGGTGGCGATGGGCCCGGCCTCCCGCACCACCGCCAGGACGGCCGCGGAGCCGGTGAACGACTGCGCACCGAACTGCTTGATCAGGCCGCCCACCTGCAGCGCGATGACCGCGCCGAAGGGGATGGCCACGAGCGCCGTCGGGATGATGGTGACCGAGGCGATGAACCACGCCTGCTGCAGGAACTCGCGCAGCTGGAAGGGACGTCGGAAGAGCCCGCGCCCGACGTCGAGACCGAAGGCGAAGAGCTTGCCCGCGGTGCCGATCGGGGCGAGGACCCGGGTGGCGGTGCCAGATGCCACCTCAGACCCCGGTGACCATGGACATGTTGTCCTCGAAGGAGCCGGGGGGCGGGGTGATGCCGTTCTCCCGGCACCAGGCGCCCGGCTCGCGCTGGGAGCGCCGGGCGATGCCGTTGGAGGGCTCGAGCTGCATGGGGATCGGCGGGATCGGCGGGAGCTCCTGGTCGGCCTCGGCGGCGAGCTCGTCGGCGTCCTTCTCCTCCGACATGCCGATCGGGCCGACCCGCTGGGCGTTGAGGAACTGGCGCACGACCGGCTCGTCGGAGCTCAGCAGCATCTCGCGGGGCCCGAACATCGCCAGGTGCTTGTGGTAGAGCAGGCCGATGTTGTCGGGCACCGTGCGGGCGGTGTTGATGTCGTGGGTGACGATGAGGAAGGTCGCGTCGATCTGGGCGTTGAGGTCGACGATGAGCTGGTTGAGGAACGCGGTGCGCACGGGGTCGAGGCCGGAGTCGGGCTCGTCGAAGAGCACGATCTCGGGGTCGAGGACCAGGCCGCGCGCGATGCCCGCGCGCTTGCGCATGCCGCCGGAGATCTCACCGGGCAGCTTGTCCTCGGTGCCGATGAGGCCGACGAGGTCCATCTTCTCCATGACGATCGCGCGGATCTCCGACTCCGACTTCTTGGTGTGCTCGCGCAGCGGGAAGGCGATGTTGTCGTAGAGGTTCATCGAGCCGAACATCGCGCCGTCCTGGAACAGCACGCCGAAGAGCTTGCGGATCTCGTAGAGCTCGCGCTCGGAGCACGAGGCGATGTCGGTGCCCTCGATGATGATCGAGCCCCGGTCGGGCTTGAGCAGCCCGATCAGGGTCTTGAGGAAGACCGACTTGCCGGTGCCGGAGGGGCCCAGCATGACGCAGATCTCCCCGGCCGGGATGGTGAGCGTGACGTCGCCCCAGATGAGCTGCTTGCCGAACGACTTCGTGAGCTCGTTGACCTTGATCTCCACGCCCATGACGTGCATCTCCCCTCGACCGTCCGACCGCTGCCTCCGCGTGACGCGCGTCCCAATCCGCGCAGCACACTGATGAGTAACAACGGGGTTACCGCGGTGAGGTTACGCAATATTGTCACCTCCGTCACGGCGAACCCAGGAACCGAGACCGACCCGAGACCCGGTGCACGACCGTGCACCCGACCGGTCGGCACACCGGACCGGTCCCGCCTCGCGCGAGGGCGCCGGGCGCGACGGCGGAGACGTCGCTGAACGACGCTGGGGGCGACCCCGCGCACGTCGTGCGCGGAGCCGCCCCCAGCGGGTGCAGCGGTGCCGGCCGGGGCCGGCGGTGGCGTGACCACAGGGGTCACGCCGAGGTCACTTCAGGGAGACGGTGGCCCCGGCGCCCTCGAGGGCCTCCTTGGCCTTGTCGGCGGTGGCCTTGTCGACCTTCTCGACGACGGCCTTCGGCGCGGCCTCGACCAGCTCCTTGGCCTCCTTCAGGCCGAGCGAGGTGAGGGCGCGCACCTCCTTGATGACGTTGATCTTCTTGTCGCCGGCAGCCTCGAGGATGACGTCGAACTCGTCCTGGGCCTCCTCGGCCGCACCGCCGGCGGCGCCGCCGGCAGCGGGGGCGGCGGCCACGGCGACCGGGGCCGCAGCGGTGACGCCGAAGGTGTCCTCGAACTGCTTCACGAACTCGGAGAGCTCGATGAGGGTCATCTCCTTGAACGCGTCGAGGAGCTCGTCGGTGGTGAGCTTCGCCATGGTGGCGGTTCCTTCCATTCGGTGGCTCGGCGCTCGCGCGCCGGGCCGGGTTTCAGGTGGTGGGTAGCCGGAGCCGGATCCTGGACGGATCAGGCCTCGGTGGCGTCGCCCTCGTCAGAGACGTCCGCGGCAGCGGGCGCCTCGTCGGCGGGGGCATCGGCGTCGGCCGGAGCCTCGGCCGGGGCCTCCTCGGCGGCGGCCGGCGTGCCGGCACCACCTGCGAGGATCGAGGGGTCCTGCTCGGCCTTCGCCTGGAGCGCACCCGCGACGCGGGCGGCCTGGGCGAGGGGGGCGTTGAGCAGGTAGACGGCCTGGCTGAGGCTGGCCAGCATGGCGCCGGCCATCTTGCCCAGGAGCACCTCGCGCGACTCGAGATCGGCCAGCTTGGCGATCTCGGCGGCGTCGAGGGGCTGTCCGTCGAGGACACCGCCCTTGATGATCAGGGCGGGGTTGGCCTTGGCGAAGTCACGCAGACCCTTGGCCGCCTCGACGACGTCGCCCTGGATGAAGGCGATCGCGGTCGGGCCGGCGAGCAGGTCGTCGAAGCCGGAGATGCCCACCTCGTTGGCGGCGATCTTGGCCAGCGTGTTCTTGACCACGGCGTAGTTGGCGTTCTCGCCGAGGGAGCGCCGCAGTTCCTGCAGCTGCTTCACGGTGAGACCGCGGTAGTCGGTCAGCACGGCGCCCGCGGCGTCGTTGAACGACTCCACGATCTCCGCGACAGCCGCCTGCCTGTCAGCTCGCGACATGGGTCTCCTTCCGATCTGGGAGACCACCGCCCGATCCCCGGAAAAGACGAACGCCCCGAGCGCAGGCTCAGGGCGAGGATCGTGACGATCAGCTGCTCTGCATCCTGCGCGGGTCGTCCGCTCTCGCGGAGCCTTCGATCGTGCTGCTGGTGCGACACGACAACCGGCGGTCTCTGGTTACAAGGCAGGACAGTACGCCGCCCGGCGGGGCGCACCCAAATCGCGGGTGGCCCGTCGCTGCGCCGCTACCGCACCCCTCCCGCCGCGGACCGCGCGTGCCCGCGGACCGCGACGCTGGCAGGATCGGGGCATGACCCAGCGAGCCCCGCTCAGCACCCTGTCCGCCGACGACCTCGCGGCCTACCGCTCGGCACGCGCCGACGACTACGCCGCCCTCCAGGCCCGCGGCCTGAAGCTGGACCTGACCCGCGGCAAGCCGTCGAGCGAGCAGCTCGACCTCTCCGACCGGCTGCTCTCGCTGCCGACCACCACCACGGACCGGTCCGGCACCGACGTGCGCAACTACGGCGGTCTCGAGGGCCTCCTGGAGCTGCGTGAGATCTTCGCCGACCTCCTCGGCGTCGAGACCGCCCAGGTGCTGTGCCAGGGCAACTCGAGCCTGACCCTGATGCACCAGGTCGTCACCGACCTGCTGCTGTGGGGGGCGCCGGGCGTCGACCGCCCCTGGAAGGACGAGGAGGTCGTGAAGTTCGTCTGCCCGGTGCCCGGCTACGACCGCCACTTCTCCATGCTGGCCGACTTCGGCATCGAGATGGTGACGGTGCCGATGCACGAGGACGGCCCCGACGTCGACGCCGTCGCCGCCTTGGTCGCCGACGACCCGAGCGTCAAGGGGCTGTGGATCGTGCCCACCTACGCCAACCCCTCGGGCTCGGTGTGCTCCCAGGAGGTCGCGGCGCGACTCATGGCGATGCCGACCGCCGCGCCCGACTTCCGCGTCTTCTGGGACAACGCCTACGCGGTGCACCACCTCACCGACGCCGAGGTCAAGAGCGCCGACGCCTTCAGCCTCGCCGCCGCCTCCGGCCACCCCGACCGCCCGATCATGTTCGCCTCGACCTCCAAGATCACCTACGCCGGCGCCGGTGTCGCCGTCGTGGCGCTCTCGGAGGCCAACAAGGCGTGGTTCCTGCGCCACCTCGGCATGGCCTCCATCGGCCCCGACAAGGTCAACCAGCTGCGCCACGCCGAGTTCTTCGGCGACGCCGACGGGGTGCGCGCGCACATGCGCAAGCACCGCGAGATCATCGCGCCGAAGTTCGCCGCCGTCGACGCGGCCCTCACCGCCGAGCTCGAGGGCCTCGACGTCGCGGAGTGGACCCGTCCCACCGGCGGCTACTTCGTCAACCTCGACGTGCTCGACGGCACCGCGTCGCGGGTGGTGGAGCTGGCGAAGGCGGCCGGCATCGCCCTGACCCCGGCAGGGGCGTCCTTCCCCCACGGCCGGGACCCCCGCGACCGCAACATCCGCCTGGCCCCCACCTTCCCCTCGCTGGGCGAGGTCGAGACCGCGATGGCCGGCGTCGCCACCTGCGTGGCGCTCGCGGCCGCCGAGTCGCTCAGCGGCTGAGCCGGCGCTCCCGGCGTACGACGAAGGCCCGGTGCCCCCCCGCGGGGGCGCCGGGCCTTCGTCGTCAGGCCGGTCGCGCGCCAGCGGCGCGCGGGACCGCAGCGCTCAGGCCGTGGCCTCGTCGTCGGAGGCGACGTTCTTCACGCGGTTCGGGTCGACCTGGACACCGGGGCCCATGGTCGTCGAGACGGTGACCTTCTTGATGTAGCGGCCCTTGGAGCTGGCGGGCTTGAGCCGCAGCACCTCCTCGAGCGCCGAGGCGTAGTTCTCGGCCAGCTGGGTCTCGGAGAACGAGGCCTTGCCGATGATGAAGTGCAGGTTGGCGTGACGGTCCACGCGGAACTCGATCTTGCCGCCCTTGATGTCGGTGACGGCCTTGGCCACGTCGGGGGTGACGGTGCCGGTCTTCGGGTTCGGCATGAGGCCGCGGGGGCCGAGCACGCGGCCGAGGCGGCCGACCTTGCCCATCATGTCGGGGGTCGCCACGACGGCGTCGAAGTCGAGCCAACCGCCGGAGACCTTCTCGATGAGGTCGTCGCCGCCGACGACGTCGGCGCCGGCCTCGCGGGCGGCCTCGGCCTTGTCGCCGTTCGCGAAGACGAGGACGCGGGCGGTCTTGCCGGTGCCGTGGGGCAGGTTGACCGTGCCGCGGACCATCTGGTCGGCCTTGCGGGGGTCGACGCCGAGGCGCATCACGACGTCGACGGTCTCGTCGAACTTCTTCTTGCTGGTGGTCTTGGCGATCTTGATCGCGGCCAGCGGGGCGTGGATCTCGTCCTTGTCGAACGACTCGGCCGCCGCGCGGTAGGTCTTGCTGCGCTGCATGTCTGGGTCTCTTTTCGTCGAATGCCAGGTGTGGTCAGGTGGGCCAGCGCGGCCCTGCCACGTGGTGCGTGGAGGTGGTGCGTCAGTCGGTGGTGATGCCCATGGAGCGGGCGGTGCCCTCGACGATCTTGATCGCGGCGTCGATGTCGTTCGCGTTCAGGTCGGGGAGCTTGGTCGTGGCGATCTCGCGCACCTGGTCCTTGGTCAGCTTGCCGACCTTCTCCTTGTGCGGGACGCCCGAGCCCTTCTTGAGGCCGGCGGCCTTCTTGATCAGCTCGGCGGCCGGAGGGGTCTTCGTGATGAAGGTGAAGGACCGGTCCTCGTAGATGGTGATCTCGACCGGGATCACGTTGCCGCGCATGGCTTCGGTCTGGGCGTTGTAGGCCTTGCAGAAGTCCATGATGTTGACACCGTGCGGACCGAGGGCGGTACCGACCGGCGGGGCCGGCGTCGCGGCGCCGGCCTGGAGCTGCACCTTGACCAGTGCGGCGATCTTCTTCTTCGGAGGCATCTCTACTTCTCTCTTCCGTGGTCATGACGGGGGCGGTCCCCCTGCCACATGTGCGTGGTGCTGGCCGCCTCGGGGGCGGCCGGGCCTCAGACCTTCTGGATCTGGCTGAAGCTCAGCTCGACCGGGGTCTCCCGGCCGAAGATCTCGACGAGGGCCTTGACCCTCTGCGACTCACCGTTGATCTCGGTGATCGTGGCGTGGAGCGTGGCGAACGGACCGTCGACCACCATGACGGAGTCGGACACGTCGAAGTCGGCGACCTCGACGGGCTTCTTCGCGGTGGTGGCGCTGCCGGGGGTCGAGGTGCCGGTCGCGACGGCCTCGGCCTCGGCGCGGGCCACGACGGCGGGGGCGAGCATGTCCTCGACCTCGCTCATGGTCAGCGGCACGGGCTGGTGGCTGTTGCCGACGAAGCCGGTGACCGACGGCGTGTGGCGCACGGCCGACCACGACTCGTCGGTGAGGTCCATGCGCACGAGGACGTAGCCCGGCAGGACGGTGCGTCGCACCATCTTGCGCTGGCCGTTCTTGATCTCCGCGACCTCCTCGGTGGGGACCACGATCTCGTGGATGTAGTCCTCCATGTTGAGGGAGATGATGCGGTTCTCGAGGTTGGACTTCACCCGGTTCTCCATGCCGGAGTAGGTGTGCACGACGAACCAGTCGCCGGGCTTGGCCCACAGCTCGCGGCGGAAGCGCTCGAGCGGGTCGTCCTCGTCGGGCTCGTCACCGTCGGACCCGCCGTCGGCCTCATCGGCTGCGTCGGCCTCGGCGTCGTCACCGGGGAGGCCCTCGGAGTCGCTGGTGTCCTCGACCACGTCCACGGGCTCGGTCGCCTGGAGGGGCAGACCCAGCTCGTCGACGGCGCCGGGCGCCTCGTCGGGGTTGCCCGACGTCTCGAGGGCCGCGTCGGTCTCCTCGGTCTCGATCGAGTCGTGCTGCTCCGTCACAAGTGCTCCATCAGGTCTGTGTCTCGTCGTCGGCACGGCGTCGGCCGGTGCCGGGTGCCCGCCCCGGGGGGCCAGCGGTGGGTGCGCGTCGCTACTGCGCGGCGTTGCCGGTGAAGACGGCGAACGCCAGGCGGCCCAGGCCGAGGTCGAGGGCCGACACGAGCGCCATCATCACGAGGACGAACACCATCACCACGAAGAAGTAGGTGACCAGCTGCTCCTGGGTCGGGTAGACGACCTTGCGGAGCTCGGCGACGACCTGGCGGTAGAACGTCGGCAGGCTCGTGCGCTTCGCGGTGCTGCTGTCGCCCGGGTCGCGGACCGCCTTGCTGTCCGACACGACCGTCACCTCTCCTCGTTGAGTCCGACCGGTCGGGTCCGACCGGTTGTCCTGCAGGGCACGAGGGACTTGAACCCCCAACCTTCGGTTTTGGAGACCGATGCTCTGCCAGTTGAGCTAGTGCCCTCCGGCGGACCGCGGGCATGCCGAAGCATGTGGACAGACCGCCAGACGAGAACTCTACGCACTGCACCCGGCAGGCGCCAAAAACCGGTCCGGGCGCCCTGGGCGACCAGCCCTACGATGGCCGGCGTGCGCGACCTCCAGGCCCTGCCCAAGGCCCACCTCCACCTGCACTTCACGGGGTCGATGCGCCACGCCACGCTCCTGGAGCTGGCCGAGCGCGACGGCATCGCACTGCCCGACTCCCTGGTGGAGGACTGGCCGCCCCGGCTGAGCGCCGCCGACGAGAAGGGGTGGTTCCGCTTCCAGCGGCTCTACGACGTCGCGCGCTCGGTGCTGCGCACCGAGGCCGACGTGCGCCGGCTCGTGCGCGAGGCCGCGGAGGACGACGTGCGCGACGGCGGCCGGTGGCTGGAGATCCAGGTCGACCCGAGCGGCTACGGCGCCCGCTTCGGGGGCATCACCGCCTTCACCGACCTGGTGCTCGACGCCGTGGCGGAGGCCTCGCGCGCCACGGGCCTGGGCATCGGCGTGGTCGTCGCCGCCAACCGCACCCGCCACCCGCTCGACGCCCGCACCCTGGCCCGGCTCGCCGCGCAGTACGCCGGGCGGGGCGTGGTCGGCTTCGGGCTCTCCAACGACGAGCGCCGCGGGGTGACCGAGGACTTCGGCCCGGCCTTCGCCATCGCCCGCCGCGCCGGCCTCCTGCTCGCCCCCCACGGTGGGGAGCTGCTGGGGCCGGCATCGGTGCGCCGCTGCCTCGACGCCCTGGGGGCCGACCGCCTGGGCCACGGCGTGCGCTCGGCCGAGGACCCGCGCCTGCTCGACGAGCTGGTCGCGGCCGGTGTGGCGCTGGAGGTCTGCCCGGTCTCCAACGTCGCCCTGGGCGTCTACAGCGACCTCACCTCGGTGCCGCTGCCCACCCTGCTGGCCGCCGGTGCCCAGGTCGCCCTCGGCGCCGACGACCCGCTCCTCTTCGGCTCGCGCCTGGCCGGGCAGTACGCCACGATGCGCGCCGCCCACGACCTCGACGACACCCGGCTGGCCGACCTGGCCCGGATGTCGCTGCGGGCCTCCCGGGCTCCCGGCGACCTGCGCGAGCGCGCGCTCGCCGAGGTCGACGACTGGCTGCGGGCCCCTGCGCCCTAGGCTCCCGCGCCCGGCACCCGGTCGGCTGCTCCCGGCCACCCGGTCCCGATCGCCGCGGCGGCCCCCGCGAACGCGCCCCGGATGGGAGGATCGCCCCGTGAGCGACCCCGACGAGACGATGCCCCCCACGCACCAGCCCTACGGCGGCGCGGGACGGTCAGGCGACGCTCCGGCGTCCGGGCAGGGCCGGCCGCCCGAGCCGCAGGCCCCCTACGGACAGGCCTCCTCCGCCCAGGGCCCCTACGGCCAGCCGCCCGCGACCCAGCCCTACGGCCAGCAGCCCTACGGCCAGCCGTACGGACAGCAGCCCTACGGCCAGCCCTACGGGTATGCAGCCCCGACGACCACCCACCCCCAGGCCAACACCGCCCTCGTGCTCGGCATCGTGGCGATCGGCGGCATGTTCGTGTGCGGCCTGCCCGTGCTGGTGTCGCCCTTCGCGTGGTACGTCGGGGCGAAGGCCAAGCGGGAGATCGAGGCCGAGCCGGGCCGCTGGAGCGGGCGCAGCGAGGCCAACACCGGCATGGTCCTCGGCATCGTCGGCACCGTGCTGCTCGGCCTGGGCGTGCTCGCGGCAGTGCTGCTGGTCACGCTCGCGGTCGCCGGCTCCTCGGTCTGAGGACCCGGCGCGGGGTCACAGCGAGCAGCCCACCAGCACCGGCTCGTTGACCAGGCGTACGCCGAAGCGCGCCTCGACGCCGTCGCGGACCTCGCGGGCCAGCTCCAGGACGTCGGCCGCCCGCGCCGCACCGCGGTTGGTGACGGCGAGGGTGTGACGCGTCGACAGCGTCGCGGGGCCCGAGCCGTGGCCCTTGCCGAAGCCGGCGTGCTCGATCAGCCAGGCCGCCGACGTCTTGACGCGGCCGTCGGGCTGCGGCCAGGCCGGGGCGCCCTCGGGGAGGTCGCCGGGGGCCACGACGGGGTTGGTGAAGAACGAGCCGGCGCTCCACGTGTCGTGGTCGGCGGCGTCGAGCACCATCGCCTTGCCGCGGCGCAGTCCGAGCACGGCCGCACGCACGTCGACGAGCGGGGCGCGCTGGCCGACCTCGACGCCGAGGGCGCGCGCCAGCTCGGCGTAGCGGACCGGCTCGCCGAGGGTGCCGACGCGCAGCTGGAAGGTCACGCTGAGCACGACGAAGCGCCCGGGCTCGGCCTTGAAGCGGGAGTGGCGGTAGCCGAAGCCGCACTCGGCGTTGGCCAGCGTGAGGACCCGGGAGTCGACCCGGTCCCAGACGCGCACCGAGGCGATGGTGGAGGCGACCTCCTGGCCGTAGGCGCCGACGTTCTGGATCGGGGTGGCGCCGACCGCGCCGGGGATGCCGGCGAGGGCCTCGATGCCCGCCCACCCGGCCTCGACGGCACGGGCGACGAGGGCGTCCCAGCCCTCCCCCGCGGCGACCTCGACCATGACCCCGCCGCAGGAAGCGGCCTCCTCGGGGTCGACGTCGGGTCGCACGCCGCGGGTGGCGACGGCGACGACCGTGCCCGCGAAGCCCTCGTC
Organism: Nocardioides sp. P86; assembly: GCF_023712465.1. Taxonomy (NCBI): domain Bacteria; kingdom Bacillati; phylum Actinomycetota; class Actinomycetes; order Propionibacteriales; family Nocardioidaceae; genus Nocardioides; species Nocardioides sp. P86. The sequence goes on from NZ_JAMAYE010000001.1 coordinate 1,350,036, forward strand.
GGCGACGACCAGGTTGCTCCCGCCGCCGAGCACGAGCACCGGGGTGGCGTCCGCGTCGGCCTCGCGCACGGCGGCGAGGAGCTCCTCCTCGGTGGTCGCGGTGACGAAGCGCTGCGCCGGGCCCCCGACGCGCAGGGTGGTGTGGTCGGCCAGCCGCTCGCTCATGCGCGCACGACGGCACGGGGCATGCCGAGCACCTTCGTGCCCCCGCAGGTGACCTCGAGGGCGAGGGTGACCAGACCGTCGGCGACGTCCTTGACGCTCGCGCCCACCACGACCTCGACCCCGTCCTCGTCGTCGGGCACGACGACCGGCTGGGTGAACTTGCAGCCCAGCTCGACGACCTCGGCACCGTCGGTCCAGTCGGCCACCGCCCGCGCGGCGAGGGCCATCGTGAACATGCCGTGCGCGATGACCCCCGGCAGACCCACCGACGTCGCCACGCGCTCGGACCAGTGGATCGGGTTGAAGTCGCCGCTGGCGCCGGCGTAGCGCACCAGGTCGGCACGGGTGACGGAGAAGGTGCGCGGCTCCAGCACGGCGCCCTTCTCCAGGGCACCCGCCCCCGGCGCCGCGCTCACGCCTCGCCCCGGTGGACGAGGGTGGCGGTGGCGGTGCAGACGAGCGCACCGTCGGCGTCGGAGATGTCGCTGCTGGTGCCGATGATGTCGTTGCCGCCGATCTGGCGCAGCGTGGCCACGGTCAGCGTCGCGGTGAGCACGTCGCCGGCGACCACCGGGCGGGCGTAGGTGAAGCGCTGCTCGCCGTGGACGATGCGGCGCAGCTCGACCTGCTCGGCCTCGAGGAAGTCGTTCATGGCGTCGAAGGCGAGCACGATCGGGAACGTCGCGGGGGCCGGGCCACCCTCCCAGGAGCCGCCCGAGGCCTCCGCGAAGGCCCGGAGGCGCTCCTCCGAGACCGGGTAGGGCCGGGTGGGCGGGTAGGCACGACCGACGAGCGAGGAGTCGACTGGCATGCGCCCCAACCTAGTCGCAGCCGGCGGCCGGGACGACGCGGCGTGACCCTGGAGGGTGGCCCGTGGAAAGCAGACGACCCGCCCGGTCGGACCGGGCGGGTCGTGGAGCGTCGGGGACGCGGTGTCAGCGGGTCTCGCGGTGAGCCTGGTGCTGACGGCAGCGGGGGCAGAACTTCGCCAGCTCGAGCCGGTCGGGGTCGTTGCGGCGGTTCTTCTTGGTGATGTAGTTGCGCTCCTTGCACTCGACGCAGGCGAGCGTGATCTTGGGGCGAACGTCGGAGCTCTTGCTGGCCACGGGAAGTCCTTGCGGGTCGTCGATGGGTGCGGAGATTGGTAGCGGGAGCGGGACTCGAACCCGCGACACCACGATTATGAGTCGTGTGCTCTAACCACCTGAGCTACCCCGCCACACGGGCAGGAGTGCGCCCCCCAGAGTAGCCCGGGGGGCGTCACGCCTGTGCCAGAGCCCCTTTACGGAATCGAACCGTAGACCTTCTCCTTACCATGGAGACGCTCTGCCGACTGAGCTAAAGGGGCAACGACCGAGAACCATACACACGCCGGGCGGGATCGAAAAATCGGCCCGCGGCGACGCTCAGGACACGGCCCCGGGAGCCGCTCCAGACCCCCTCACGGAGGCGAACGGACGGGCCTGCTCGAGCTCCAGCGACAGCTCGAGCAGCAGGGCCTCGCGCCCCGCGCCGGCGGACAGCACGACCCCCTGCGGGAGCCCTGAGGAGGTGGTCGCCAGGGGCAGCGACACGGACGGGTCGCCGGTGACGTTCTGCACCGGGGTGAAGGCCACCCAGGCCAGCAGCCGCTCCACGATCGTGGCGTGGTCGAGGGTCGGTGACAGGTGTCCCAGGAGCGGCGTCTCGTGGGCCACGGTGGGGGTCAGCAGGACGTCGTGACGGGCGAAGAAGGCCGCGGAGCGGTCGGGGGCCCGGCGCATCCGCAGCAGTGACGCGGGCAGGTGGTGCACGTGGCGGCGCAGGTGGCGGTCGAGCCCGCGGGTGAGGTGGTCGAGCCGCTCGGGTGCCAGTCGCGGCGGTGGGCCAGGCGGCCGGTGCGGACCACGGCGCAGGCGAGGAAGGCCCAGTAGAGCAGGAAGTCGTCGGGGAGGGAGGCGTCGGCGGGCACCTCGGCGACCTCCTCGACGTGGTGGCCCAGCTCCTCCAGGAGCGCACCCACGCCCCGCGTCAGCGCCGCGACCTCGGGGCTGGCGCCGTGGCGCATGCCGGTGGTGTTCAACGCCACACGCAGCCGGGCACGGCCGGGGCGGGTGATGTCGCCGACGGGCGGGAGGTGGAGCGCGCGGTAGACCCGCTCGGCCTCGCGCAGGAAGGCGGCGGTGTCGCGCACCGAGCGCGTCAGCACCCCGTCGCTGACGATGCGCACGGGCATGCCGCGGTGCACACGGTCCTGGGCCAGCCGGTCGCGCGTGGGCTTGAGGCCGACCAGGCCGTTGACCGAGGCGGGGATGCGGATGGAGCCGCCTCCGTCGTTGGCGTGGGCCAGCGGCACGGCCCCTGCGGCCACGAGCGCAGCGGCGCCGGCCGACGAGGCCCCGGCCGGGTGGTCGGTCGACCAGGGGCTGCGCACGGGCCCCAGACGCGGGTGCTCGGCGACGGCGTTGAAGCCGAACTCCGAGAGCCGGGTCTTGCCCAGCACGACGAGCCCCGTCGCACGGACCATCCGGGCCACGTCGCCGTCGCGCCTGGCCACCGGCGCGGTGTAGGCGTCGGTGCCGTCGCCCGTGGGCATCCCCGCCGCCGCCACGTTGTCCTTGAGGTACGTCGGCACCCCGGCGAAGAAGCCCGGCCGGGGGTCGAGCGCCTCGGCGCGGGCCCGGTCGTGGGCGGCGTGGGCGACCGCGCCGAGGACCGGGTCGACCCGCTCCACCCGGGCGACGGCCGCGTCGACGACCTCACGCACCGAGACCTCGCCACTGTGCAGCGCGGCGACCAGGCCGACGGCGTCGTGGTCGGCCAGGGCGTCGTCGGTGAAGGCGTGCACGCGCATGCCGGGACGCTACTGCGTGACCTCGCCCCTGCGGTGGCAACCGAGCAGGTGGGGGTCGAAGACGCCGACGGCCTCCATGAGGGCGAACATCGTGGTCGGCCCCACGAAGGCGTAGCCGTGCCGCTTCAGCGCCTTCGACAGCGCCGTGGACTCCGGCGAGGTGGTCTGCTGCTCCCCGGTGTCGTGCGGGGCCGGAGGAGCCTGCGGAGCGTGCTCGAGCACCAGCGCCTCCAGGCCACCGGAGGAGCGCAGCGCGACCGTCGCCGCGGCGTTGGTGAGCGCGGCCTCGATCTTGCGGCGGTTGCGCACGATGCGGGCGTCGGCCATCAGCCGCTCGGTGTCGGCGACGTCGAAGGCGGCCACCCGCTCGGCGTCGAAGCCGAGGAACGCCTCGCGGAAGGCCGGACGCTTGGCCAGGATCGTCGACCACGACAGACCCGACTGGAAGGCCTCCAGCGTGAGCCGCTCGAAGTACGCCGACTCCCCGGACACCGGCCGACCCCACTCCTGGTCGTGGTAGTCGCGCATCGTGCCGGGCGCACCCGCCCACGGGCACCGCGCCACGCCGTCCTCCCCGACGACGGGCCCCACCCCGGTGCCGCTCACCGGCGCTCGCGCAGCCGCACCCGCGGCAGGTCGGGGGCCGGGATCGGCGCCAGCGACTCATCGGGCACCACGCCGAAGGGACCGTCGGCGGCGTGGTCGGGGGCGCCGTCGGGGCCCGCGCCGGCCTCGACCTGGGCCTGCCAGGCGGCGCGGTGGGCGACGACCTCGTCGTGGTCGCGGCCCACGAAGTTCCACCACATCACGATGGCCTCCCCGAAGGGCGGGCCGCCGAGCACCAGCAGGCGCGCCCCCTCGGCACCGGCGTGCAGGGGCAGGGCGCCCGCCCCGGGTGGCACGTAGGCGAGCTCGTGGGCCTCGACCGCCTCCCCCGCGGCGTGGACCGAGCCGGTGTCGACCAGCACCCCGTGCTCGAAGGAGGGGTCGACGTCGAGGTCGAGCCGCGCCCCGGGCTCCAGCAGCAGCTCGGCGCCCAGCAACGGGGTGTGGGTGGAGACCGGGGAGGTCTCCCCCAGCAGCGACCCGAGGAACACCCGGGCCACCCAGCCGTCCCCGGTGCGCGGTGCGGGTGCGTGGTGGGCGAAGGCGGGGTCGACGGAGCGGGCGCCGTCGGGCAGGGCCACCCACAGCTGCGCGCCGTGGAGGGTGGTCGTGCCGGGAGGCGACACCTCGGAGTGGCTGATGCCCCGACCGGCGGTCATGAGGTTGAGCTCACCGGGTCGCACCATCGCGGCCGTGCCGAGGCTGTCGCGGTGCTGCACCTCGCCGGTGAACAGCCAGCTCACGGTCTGCAGGCCGGTGTGGGGATGGGGTGCGACGACCATGCCGCCGGTGGCGGCGACGTCGTCGGGCCCGTAGTGGTCCAGGAAGCACCACGCGCCGATGAGGGAGCGCCCCCGCTGGGGCAGCGTGCGGCGCACCGTCATGCCCCGCGGGCCGCCGAGCGGCACCAGCCGCGGGGCGACGACCTCCACGGTCGTCGACCCCGCGGCGCAGGTGACCTCGTCGGGTCGCTCCTCGAGGTTGCTCACGGCTGCTGCGTCCTGGACCGCGCCGGTCAGGAGAGCTGGTCGGGCTCGACCCAGTGCTTGGTCTCGTCGTCGGCGTCGACGCTGGGGTCGAAGAGCACCCCGGCGTTGCTGTTGACCTCGTCGCCGGCGACCGCGTCGGTGGGCCGCAGCGTGACGATCACGGACTTGAAGGCCGGCTGGTTGCTGCCGAGCGCCTTGGACTCCAGCGGGACCAGGGGGTTGGTCTCGGGGTAGTAGGCCGCCGCGCAGCCGCGGGGCTGCTCGTAGGAGACGACCCGGAAGGCCGGCGCCTCGCGCCGCGAGCCGTCCTCCCACTCGCTGCACAGGTCGACCATCTGGCCGTCGACCAGCCCCAGCTCGGTGATGTCCTCGGGGTTGACGAACACGACGCGGCGACCGTTCTTGACGCCGCGGTAGCGGTCGTCGAGACCGTAGATCGTGGTGTTGAACTGGTCGTGCGAGCGCATGGTCTGCAGCAGCAGCCGGCCCTGCGGCACCTCGAGGATCTCCGTGGGGATCGCGGTGAAGACGGCCTTGTCGACCTTCGTGGGGAAGGTGCGGGTGTCACGGGGCGGGTGCGGCAGGACGAAGCCGCCGGGCTGCGCGACCTTCTCGTCGTAGGACTCGCAGCCGGGCACGACCCGCGCGATGCGGTGGCGGATCTCGCTGTAGTCGGAGCGGAACGCGTCCCAGGGGAGGTCGTGGCGATCGCCGATGGTGGCCTGGGCCATCGAGCAGATGATGTCGACCTCGCTGCGCAGGTGCTCCGAGGCCGGCTTGAGCGGGCCCTTGGAGGCGTGCACGGCCGACATCGAGTCCTCGACGGTGATGCGCTGCTCGCGGCCGCCGGTGTGGTCCTTCTCGCTGCGGCCCAGCACGGGGAGGATGAGGGCCTCCGTGCCGTGCACGACGTGCGAGCGGTTGAGCTTGGTCGAGACGTGCACGGTCAGGTCGGCGTTGCGCATGGCCGCCTCGGTGACCGTGGTGTCCGACATCGCCGAGACGAAGTTGCCGCCCATGCCGAAGAAGACCTTGATCTTGTGGTCGCGCATCTCGCACACGGCGGCGACCGCGTCGACGCCGTGCTCGCGGGGCGGGTCGAAGCCGAACTCCGCCTGGAGGGCGTCGAGGAAGTGCGCCGGCGGGCGCTCCCAGATGCCCATCGTGCGGTCGCCCTGCACGTTGGAGTGCCCGCGCACCGGGCACAGACCCGCACCGGGCTTGCCGATGTTGCCCTGCAGGAAGGCGAGGTTGGAGATCTCCTTGACCGTGGCCACGCCGTTGCGGTGCTGGGTGATGCCCATGGCCCAGCAGATCGTGGTGGCGTCGGACTCGGCGAACATCCGCGCGGCCGCCTCGATCTGCTCGCGGCTCAGGCCGGTGGCGCGCAGGACGAGGTCCCAGTCGAGCGCGCGGGCGGTCTCGGCCCAGGCCTCGAAGCCGGTGGTGTGGCGCTCGATGAAGTCGTGGTCCAGGGCGTCCCACTCCAGGAGCAGCGAGCCGATGGCCTGGAAGAGCGCCTGGTCGCCGTTGATTTTGACCGGCAGGTGCATGTCGGCCATCTCGGTGCCGTTGAGCGCCATGCCCTTGGGCGTCTGGGGGTTCTTGAACCGCACCAGGCCGGCCTCGCGCAGCGGGTTGATCGCGAGGATCTTCGCGCCGTTCTTCTTGGCGATCTCCAGCGCGCTGAGCATGCGCGGGTGGTTGGTGCCGGGGTTCTGGCCGGCGATCACGATGAGCTTCGCGACGTGGATGTCCTCCAGGCTGACCGAGCCCTTGCCGATGCCGATCACCTCGGCCAGGCCGACCGAGGTCGACTCGTGGCACATGTTGGAGCAGTCGGGGAGGTTGTTGGTGCCGAAGGCGCGCACGAAGAGCTGGTAGGCGAACGCCGCCTCGTTGGAGGTCTTGCCCGAGGTGTAGAAGACCGCCTCGTCGGGGCTGTCGAGACCCGTGAGGTGGCCGCCGATGAGGGCGAACGCGTCGTCCCAGCTGATCGGCTCGTAGTGGGTGCCGCCGGCCCGCACGACCATCGGCTCGGTGAGGCGTCCCTGCTGGCCCAGCCAGTAGTCGGTGCGCTCACGCAGCTCCGCCAGGGGGTGGGCGGCGAAGAACTCCCGGCCGATGGTGCGCTTGGTGGCCTCCTCGGTGACCGCCTTCGCGCCGTTCTCGCAGAACTCGGCGGTGTGGCGGTGCGACGGGTCGGGGTCGGGCCACGCGCAGCCCTGGCAGTCGAAGCCGTCGGCCTGGTTGAGCTTGAGGAGGGTCTGCGCGGTGCGCACGACACCCATCTGCTCGATGGAGCGCTTCATGGAGACCGCGACCGCGGTCTTGCCGGCGGCGGCGTGGGCGGTGCCGCCGACCTCGAGGTCGGATTCGTCGATGTCGTGGCGGGGGGCGGTGCGGCTCATGGGCACCATCATGCTCCGGCGCACCAGCGCCACCACACCTGCCCGGGTGGCAGACCTGGCTCACGCCCGCGCCGCGCCGCTAGATTGCGGGCTCCGAGGTGTGCGAGCACCCACCGAGCCCCACCCAGGAGAGACCATGTCGTCCTACGACCCGCCGAACCCCCCGAACCCGCAGGACCCCTACGGCCAGCAGGGCGCCGGCCAGCCCGGCTACGGCGCCCCGCAGTACGGCGCACCCCAGTACGGGGCTCCCCAGTACGGCGCGCCGCAGTACGGCGGCCAGCCGGGCGGCCCGGTGCCCGCGGGTCTGCTCGAGCGCTTCCTGGCCCGGCTCATCGACGGTGTGCTGATGGGCATCGTCAGCTTCATCATCGGCCTGGTCTTCGGCGGCGCGGTGGTCGCCACCGGCGGCACCGGCACCGACGGCCAGAGCTACGCCGCCGCCGCGGCCGCGACCCTGCTGGGCGTCATCGTCAACCTCGCCTACTTCGGCTTCCTGGAGTCCTCCCGCGGCGCCACGCTGGGCAAGCAGCTGCTCAAGCTGCGCGTGGTCGCCCCCGAGGGCGGCAACCCGACCCTCGCCACCGCGGTGAAGCGCAACATCTTCCTCGCCTTCGGCCTGGCCGGGCTGGTGCCGTTCCTCGGGATCATCGGCAGCCTGGCGACCCTCGTGGCCGTCATCGTCATCGCCGTGCAGATCAACGGCGACAAGGCCCAGCGCCAGGGCTGGCACGACAAGTTCGCCGGCGGCACCCACGTGGTCAAGGTCGGCTGACCCGACAGCACCAGCAGCACCCAGCAGCACCCAGCAGCACCCAGCAGCACCGCCTCGGGGCGGGTCAGGCCGACAGCCTGGCCCGCCCCGACACGCGTGCGTGCACGGCGAGCATCGCCTCGACCGTCTGTGGCCAGGTGAAGAGCTCGGCGCGGGCCCGGGCGGCCGCCCGGCGCGCACCCTCCGGCCGGGCGGCGAGCTCCAGCACCGCGTCGGCCAGGGAGGCGGCGTCGGGCGCGCCCCAGGCGCCCGAGGCGGCGTCGACCAGCTCGCGGGCGCCACCGCGGTCGGCGGTGACGACCGGCGTGCCGCAGGCCAGGGCCTCGAGCACGGCCAGCCCGAAGGTCTCCCCCGGGCAGACCGACAGGGCGACGTCGGCCGCGGCCAGCCGACCGGCGACCTCGGCGCGACCGGCGACGTAGCCGTGCAGGCGCACCGGTGAGGCGCCGGCCAGCGCCTCCAGCTCGTCGCGGTGCGGGCCCTCGCCGTAGACGTCGAGACGCACGGGCACCCCGCGACGGTGGAGCTCCACGGCGGTGGCGACGGCCAGGTGCGGCGACTTCTCCCGCGAGAGCCGGCCGACGTGCACCAGGCGCAGCTCCGGCCCCGCGGGGGCGCGCGACGGGTCGGGGCGGAAGGTCGCGAGGTCGACCCCGAGCGGCACCTGCGCGACGGGGCAGCCGGCGGCCGCGGCGACCTGCGCGAACTCGCGGCGCGCGTAGTCGGAGGTCACCACGAGGGTGTCGACACTGCGCACGAGCAACCGGTTGAGCACGCGCACCGAGGCCTTGGCCCCGAGGTCGAGGCCCGTGCGCAGGGCGAGCATGTCGTCGAGGCGCTCGTGGGAGAAGAGCACGCTGCCGACCCCACGGCGACGGGCCCAGCGCGCCACGGGCAGCAGCGTCGTCTTGTCGCTGAGCTCCACCGAGGTGGGCGCGAAGTCCTCCAGCACGTCGGTGACGCGCCAGGGCTCGACGATCAGGCGGTAGCCGCCACCGACACGCGGCGCGCGCAGCTGCACGACGTCGCCCTCCGGGGTCTCGGTGCGGGCGTCGACCGGGCCCGGCACGACGAGCAGCCGTCGCGCGCCGGCCGCGGCGTACCCCTGCCCGAGCGCGGCGACGGCGGTCCGCATGCCGCCGGAGGACGGGCCGATGAAGTTGGCCAGCTGGGCGATGCGCACGCGGGTCACCGTGGCGGCACGCGGTGAACGGACGGCGACGTCGCCGTGGCCCCGGCGTGGCCGGCTCCGGCCCTCTAGGCTGCCGGTCGTGCCCGCACCGTGGACCCACGCCCTCGCCGACACGGTCGTGAGCGACCCCGCCCTCCCCCCGTCGTACGACGAGCGCCTCGGCTCCCTGCCGGGCGCGGCGCTGGTCGCCGACACCGACCTGCCGCGGCTGGCGCTGCCGCAGGAGGGCCGGCTCGCCGTGGCCGTCGCGGTCACCGGCGGGGCCGGCCAGCTGGCCGGCCCGGCCGGGTGGTGCGCGCGCCGGCCGCAGGTGCGCCTGACGAGGCTGGCGGTGACGCTGCGCGACCTCGACGACCTGGCCGGCAACGCCCGCCGGGTCGTCGCCGCGGTCGACGCGGCGCGCGGGGAGGGCGCCCTCGCCGACGACGTCGTCGTGCAGGTGGGCGTGCCGGCGGGCGACCTCGGCCCCACCGGCCCCACGGCCGCCTGGCTGGCGGCGCTCGACGAGCTGGCCGCCGCCGAGCTCGGCCTGCTGCTGCCCGCCGCCACGGAGCCCGGGCTGCTCGTGGCGCTGGTCGACGCCGCCCTCGACCGCGAGACACCGTGGCACGCCGGCGGGTGCGGCGCCGCCCCCGTGCCCGCCCCCGGTCCGCTGGCGCTGCTGGCCGCCACCCGCCTGGCCTTCGACGGCGCCTCGCGCGGCGAGGTCGTCGAGGCGCTCACGACGGCCGACGCGGCCGCGCTGCTCGGCCTGGACGGGCTCGCGGGGGCCCGACGCTGGCTCACCGGCGCCGACCTCGCCTCACCGGCCGAGGTCGAGGCCCTCGGCGCGGCCCTGCGCGACCTGGGCGTGGCCCTGTGAGCCCTGTGAACCCTGTGAGCCCTGTGAGCCCCGACGGCGCCGGGGACGGCGCGGCGGACGGCTTCGGCCTCGACCACCTGCCCTACGGCGTCTTCTCCCGCGACGGCGGTCCGCGCCGCGTCGGGGCGCGGCTGGGCGACCGGGTGGTCGACCTGGCCAAGTCCACCGGGCGTCCCGAGCTCGCCACGGCGTCGCTGAACGCGCTGATGGCCCTGGGGCCGGCGGTGTGGGCCGAGACCCGGGAGCAGGTGCGCGACCTGGCCGCCACCGGGGTCGCGCCCTCCCACGACCTGGCCGACGTCGTGCTGCACCTGCCCTTCGAGGTGGCCGACCTGGTGGACTTCTACGCCTCCGAGCACCACGCCACCCGCGTGGCGGAGATCCTGCGGCCCGGTCAGGACCCGCTGCCCCCGCAGTGGCGCCACCTGCCGGTGGGCTACCACGGCCGCGCGGGCACCGTGGTCGTCAGCGGCACCCCGGTCGTCCGCCCCCGCGGCCAGGGTCGTCCCTCCCGCGAGGAGCCCGACCGGCCGGCCTTCGGCCCCACGCGGCGCCTGGACCTCGAGGCCGAGCTCGGCTTCGTGGTCGGGGTCCCGAGCGCCCTGGGGAGCACGGTGGGCGTGGACGCCCTGGCCGACCACGTCTTCGGCGTCGTGGGCGTCAACGACTGGTCGGCGCGCGACCTCCAGGCGTGGGAGTACGTGCCGCTCGGTCCGATGCTCGGCAAGTCCTTCGCCACCTCGGTCTCGGCGTGGGTGACCCCGCTGGCGGCGCTCGACGCGGCCTGGTGCGACCTCCCGGGCCAGGAGCCCGCCCCGCTGCCGCACCTGCGCCACGCCGACGGCTCCACCCCGCGGGGGCTCGACGTCCAGGTCGAGGTCGAGGTGGCGGGCACGGTGGTGAGCCGGCCGTCGTACGCCACGACCTACTGGGCGCCCGCGCAGATGCTGGCCCACCTGACCTCCAACGGCGCCGCGCTGCGCACCGGCGACCTGTTCGCCTCGGGCACGATCAGCGGCCCCGGTGACGACGAGCGGGGCTGCCTGCTCGAGCTGACCCGGGGCGGGCGCGTGGAGGTCGCGGGGCGCGGCTTCCTCGAGGACGGCGACGAGGTGGTGCTGCGCTACTCCGCGCCGTCGACCACCGGCGGTCGGATCACGCTCGGCGAGGTGCGCGGCACCGTCGCTCCCGCCGCGGGCTGAGCGCCCGACGCGGGCCCCGCACCCCGGGCGGGCGCGCGCGCCGGGCTGGCGTGGGCGATGCGCCCGAGCCGGGCGCGGGCGCGGCGGGTGAGCAGGAGCACCGGCAGCAGCGCCGCCACGAGCAGGCAGCCCAGCACGATCGCGAGGTAGGCGCCGTGCAGCGAGGAGTCGAGGGGGGCGACCAGCCCGAGCACGGTGGAGGCCGCGAGCAGCGCGACCATCCCGAGCCGGTCGAGGCGCAGCACGGCGAGGAAGGGTGCGGCCCACAGGAAGTACCACAGGTGCACGACGGGGCTGAGGACCACCGTGGCCCCGACCACCAGGGCGACGGTGGCCACCGCCGAGGCGCGGTCGCCCGCGGGCCGGCGCAGCAGCGCCCACACGCCCAGCAGCAGGGCGGCCAGCGTGCCCGCCGTGCGCAGCACGTCGACGAGGTCCAGCGGGCCCGGGCCGAGCCCGACCAGTCCGGCGACGCGGTCGAGCGCGCCGCCCACCAGCGTGGTCGTCGACAGCGGGGTGCTCACGGTGCCCGGCACGCCCAGCGCGGCGACCCATCCGAGTCCGAGTCCGGTCACGGCGCCGAGGCCCACCAGCGTGCCGACCGCGACGCCGGCCACCGCCACGGCGCGGCGCACCCGCTCGAGCGTCCCCGCGGCCGCGGGCAGCCCGACCAGGACGACGCCCAGGCACACCAGGCCGCCCGGCACCTTGACCGCGGCGGCGAGTCCGCCCAGCACCGCACCGGCCGCCCAGCCGTGCTCGGCGGCCACCACCAGGGCCGCGGCCATCAGGCCGACCATCAGCAGGTCGTTGTGCAGGCCGCCCACGCCGTTGGCCAGCATCAGCGGCGACACGAGCACCACCGCGCTGGCCAGGGCGGGGTCGACCCCGCTCCAGCGGGCCAGCCGCGGCACCGCCCAGGCCAGCAGGAGCAGCCCCACCAGCGCCACGCCCCGGTGGGCGACCACCAGCACCCACGGGTTGCCGGTGTGGGCGGCGGCGAGGTCGCCCAGCGCGAGCGGCAGCGGGCCGTAGGGCGCGGGGGTGTCGAGCCACATCGGGTCGACGGCCTCGACCACCGGGCCCGAGAGCACCGACGGGCCGTGGTCGTAGGGAGAGAGCCCGAGGTGGGCCAGCGTGCCCTGGGCGGCGTAGGACCAGCCGTCGCGGGAGAACAGGGGCGGTGCGAGCACCAGCGGGGCCGACCAGACCACGCACGCGTGGCGCACCAGCGCCAGCCGGTCGGCGGCGCTCTCACCGTGGGGCAGCGCGACGCGACGGCACAGGCGCAGCCAGGAGGCGGCGAGCAGCCCCAGACCGGTGAGCACCACGGCCAGGCCGAGCATGCGCCCGGCCGGGTGCGCGCGCAGCGCCACCAGCGCGTCGGCGTCGAGCACGGGCGAGCTGGCCGGCAGCGTCGAGACCACCAGGCCCCCCAGGAGCACGAGCAGGCTGCCGGCGAGCCCTCGAGTCAGCACCAGCGCAGGCTAGGGAGCCCGGAGGGCCGCCGCCCGCACACAGGTCGACCCCGCGAGGAGCGGTCGGTGAACGTCAGCCGAACTCGCTCCCCGCGGGGTCGCCGGGGGTGCTGCGTGGTCGAGCGGGTGGTGCGGTCGTGCAGGTGGGACCGGGGGTCAGCGACCCGCGGGCACCGGGGCCTCGGTGAGGACGACGTAGAACGGCTTGCGGGTGCCGTCGGTGGTGACGGAGCCGTCGCTGTTGCGCGGGGAGACCACGAAGCTCTGGGCGTTCTGGGCGCCGGCGGGCGCGCAGTTGGTCGGGCCCGAGGGCGGGGTGGTCGGCGCGCCGACGTTGCAGCGGCTGACCGAGATCTCGCCGGAGAACTCCGGGTTGGCGTCGGCGCCGGGGGCGCGGCCGGTGGTCACGCCGTCGCCGTTCTGGTCCACCGTGTTCTGCAGCGAGATGGTGGCGACCAAGCCGCTGTCGGAGATGTCGTCGCCGGCGCTGATGTAGACGTTGCCGTTGGCGCGCAGGCTGTTGTCGGGCGAGCCGGCGGGCGCGGTGTTGGGGAGCGTGGGGTAGGCCGCCACGATCGAGAAGCCGCCCGACTGGTCCACGATGCTGCCGTCGGCGCCCACGAGCACCCAGCGGCCCGCACCGTCGGCCCCGGCGGGACCCGCCGGGCCCTGGACCAGGGTGCCGTCGCGGAAGTCCTTGGCCTGCAGCGTGCCGTTCTTGACGTCGATGGAGGCCACCGAGTCGTTCTTGATGTCCTGGCCGGTCAGCGAGTTGTTGACGACGTCCTCGGAGCTGATCTTGACCGCGGCGTAGGAGGTGCCGCCCATGGCGACGACGAGTGCCATCACGGAGACGGCCATGGAGGGGGTGGGGCGACGCAGGCGAGGGAGGTTCACAGGACGGCCTTTCGAGGAGGGTGTGATCCGGGCCACGGAGGCGTGACTGACCCTGCTTCGGAGCCGCCGTCGTCACGGATGGGTGCCGCCGGCGTGTCGCCGCCCAGAGGTCTGGTCCGGCTCCGCCCCGTCGCCTCCGGCCCACCCCTCGGGGCGGGGGAGGTCGCGGCGCACGCGGGTAGCGTCGGGGACGACCCGTCCCCTCGTGCGGAGGTCCGCATGTACCCCACGCACGATCCCTCGCCCGGCCCGTCCACCGAGGCCCCCGGGCGCCCGTCGTCGGGCAGGCCCGGCGGCCTGAGCGGCGACCACCGCGCCGCCCGCCCCGCCGTGCTCGTCGTCGGGGCCTCCTCCGGCATCGGCCTGGCCACGGCCCGGCGGCTGTCGGCCCGTGGCGCCCGCCTCGTGCTGGCCGCCCGCGACCCCGCGGCGCTCGACCGCACCGCTGCCGCCTGCCGCGACGCCGGGGCCGCCGCCACCCTGGTGGTGCCCACCGACCTCACCGACCCCGCCCAGGTGGAGGCGTGCGTGAGGGCCGCGGTGGCGGCGTACGGTCGGCTCGACGCGGTGGTCACCACCGCGCAGGGCATGGCCTACGGCACCGTCGAGCAGGTGCCGCGCGAGGTCTTCGAGCACGTCGTCGAGACCGCGGTGCACGGCACCGCCCACCTCGTGCGGGCGACGCTGCCCGTCTTCCGCGCCCAGGGCGCGGGCACCCTCGTCGTCGTCAGCTCCCTGCTGGCCGAGGTGGCCGTGCCCTCGATGAGCACCTACGTCACCGCCAAGTGGGGCCAGCTCGGGCTGGTGCGCTCGCTGCAGCTCGAGCTGCGCGACGAGCCGGGCCTCCACGTGTGCCTGGTCTCCCCCGGCGCCATCGACACCCCCATCTACGACGAGGCGGCGACCTACGCCGGCAGCCGCGGCTCGGCCCCGCCGCCGGTGGTCGGGCCCGACCGGGTGGCCCGTGCGGTCGAGCGGTGCCTCGACCACCCGCGCCGTCGTCACGTCGAGGTCGGCCCCGCCAACCTGGCCACGATCCTCGGCTTCCGGCTCGCGCCCTTCGTCTACGACCGCGTCGTCGGCCCCGCCGTGCGCGCCGTGGTGCTGCGCGGGCCCGCCGTGGGCCCCGACGGCGGCAACGTCCTCGAGGCCGCCCCCGGCGGCCACACCGAGCGCGGCGTCTGGACCCTCCTCGGTCGCCGCCGCACCCGCGAGGGCAGCGGGGCCCGCTGGCGGCGCTGAGCCCGCCACGCAACCGGCCCGCCCCCCGCACCGTCCCGGCACCACCCGCAGCCCGAACCCACCGCACCAGGAGTCCCCGTGCCGCCCCTCCCCTCCTTCCTCCCCCAGCTCCCGCGACTGCCCCTACCGCTGCTCCTGCCGGCCCCGGCCGCCGTCGCCCGCGCCGCCGGGCTGCTGCGCCGCTCCGACGCCGGACCCCACCCGCGGGTCGTGGTGGTCACCGGCGCCTCGAGCGGCATCGGCCGCGCCACCGCCCTGGAGCTGTCGCGCCGCGGCGACCACGTCGTGCTCGTCGCGCGCCGCGAGGAGGTGCTCGACGAGGTCGCCGAGGTGTGCCGCGACGAGGGCGCCGCCTCCGCGCTGGTGCTGCCCGCCGACCTCGACGTCGACGAGGACGTCGCCGCGCTGGTCGACCTCGTGCTCGAGCGCCACGGCCGCGTCGACGCCCTCGTGCACTCCGCGGGGGTCGTGGCCTACGGGCGCGCCGAGGAGCTCGACGCCGAGACCTTCGACGCCGTCGTGCGCACCAACCTGCTGGCCTCGGCCAACGTGGCCCGCCACACCATGCGCGTGCTGCGACGCCAGGAGCGTGGCGTGCTGGTGCTGGTGGGCTCCCTGCTGGGTCACGTCGCCGTGCCCGACATGACGCCCTACGTCGTGAGCAAGTGGGGGGTGCGCGCCCTGGCCCGCCAGCTGCAGATCGAGAGCTCCGACCTCCCGCACGTGCACGTCTGCCACGTCTCGCCGGGCAGCGTCGACACCCCGATCTACGACAGCGCCCTCGACTCCGCCGGCATGGTCAACCGGCCCCCGCCGCCGAGCATCAGCCCCGAGCGGGTGGGCCGCCAACTCGTCGCCTGCCTCGACGCCCCCGGGCCGCGGGCCCAGACCGGCCTGACCAACTACGCCCTGGTCGCGGCCTTCACCCTCGCCCCGGCGGTGTGGGACCGAGCGATCGGGCCGGCCTTCGACCTGCTCTCGCGGCGCCCCGCCGGCACGCAGGACTGACCCGGACGGCGCCGGGCCGACCAGGGCCGGGCCGCAGACGAGGAACGCCCCCGGTCGGTGGAGACCGGGGGCGCTCGTGGCAGGTGAAGGATTCGAACCTTCGAAGGCAAAGCCGACGGATTTACAGTCCGCTCCCATTGGCCGCTCGGGCAACCTGCCGGGCGTCGCTCGCCCCGGCTTGGCCGGAGGACGACGAGGCGAAACAATAGCGCAGCCCCCGGCACAGGAGGAAAACACCGGCCGGGGCCGACCCGATCACCCGCAGCGACCAGCTGCCACCAGCGCAGAGGACCGACATGGCCGACTCGTCGTTCGACATCGTCAGCAAGCTCGACCGCCAGGAGGTCGACAACGCCCTGGGCCAGACCGCCCGCGAGATCGCGACCCGCTTCGACTTCAAGGGCACCGGCGCCACCATCGAGTGGCAGGGCGACCAGGCCATCGAGATCAGCGCCTCGGCCGACGACCGGGCCAGCGCCGTGCTCGACGTCTTCAAGGGCAAGCTCGTCAAGCGCGACGTCAGCCTCAAGGTGCTCGACGCCTCCGAGCCGCGCCAGTCGGGCCAGCAGAGCAAGATCGCGATCGCGCTCAAGGAGGGCATCACCTCCGAGGACGCCAAGAAGATCTCCAAGCTGATCCGCGACGAGGGACCCAAGGGCGTCAAGGCCCAGATCCAGGGCGACGAGCTGCGGGTGTCGTCGAAGAAGCGCGACGACCTCCAGGCCGTGCAGGCTCTCGTGCGGGGCCAGGACTACGACTTCGCGGTGCAGTTCACCAACTACCGCTGACGCACGGTCCGGGCACGGGGCCCGGAGGAGGAACCCGGTCGCGGATGGGAGGGTGCGTTCCCACCCGCGACCGGGAGTATCAGACCCCCGAGGTGACGGCCGCGCGGCGACCGGCCGGCGCCATCGACGAGACCGTCGTGGCGCCGGAGGCCGGCGTCAGCCACACCTGCGTGCCGGCGTCGAGGCCGAGCTGGCGGGCGTGGGTGCGGGTCAGCACCACGGTGGTGTCGGGGCTGGCCTGGGCCGAGACCGCGGTCGGGTCACCGTCACCGGTGCGCACCGTCACGCGGACCTCGAAGCCGACCCGCAGCACGCGGGTGACCGTGCCGCGCACCGCGCCGGCGAGGCCGGGCTGGAGCGCGACCTCGATGTCGTGCGGGCGCAGCACCACGCCGCCCAGCGTGGTGACCTCGCCCAGGAAGCCCATGACGAAGTCGTTGGCCGGCTCGTCGTAGAGCTGGTCGGGCGAGCCCACCTGCTCGACGCGGCCCTCGTTGATCACCACGATCTCGTCGGCGACCTCGAGGGCCTCCTCCTGGTCGTGGGTCACGAAGACCGTCGTCACGTGCACCTCGTCGTGCAGCCGGCGCAGCCAGTCGCGCAGCTCCTTGCGGACCTTGGCGTCCAGCGCGCCGAAGGGCTCGTCGAGCAGCAGCACGCTCGGCTCCACCGCCAGGGCCCGGGCCAGGGCCATCCGCTGCCGCTGGCCGCCGGAGAGCTGGGAGGGCAGGCGGTGGGAGAACTGCGAGAGGTGGACGAGCTCGAGCAGCTCCTCCACCCGGTGGGCGATCTCCGCCTTGGGCCGCTTGCGGATCTCCAGGCCGAAGGCGACGTTCTTGGCCACCGTCATGTGCTTGAAGACGGCGTAGTGCTGGAAGACGAAGCCGACGTTGCGCTTCTGCGCCGGCAGCCCGGTGGCGTCGACGCCCTCGATCGAGACGGTGCCGGAGTCGGCGGTGTCGAGGCCCGCGATGATGCGCAGCAGGGTCGACTTGCCGCCGCCCGAGGGGCCGAGCAGCGCGGTGAGCTGGCCCGTGGGCAGCGAGACCGACACGTCGTCGAGGGCGACGAAGTCGCCGAACTTCTTGGTGAGACCTGAGACTTCGATGCTCATGGGTGGCTCCTTCGGGAGGTCACGAGTCGTGCTTGGGGCGGAGGAAGGCGACGACGAGGAGGCAGGCGATGCTGACCAGGATCAGCAGGAAGGACGTCGCGTAGGCCGTCTCCTGCTGGAAGTTCTGGTACTTCTGCTCGACGACGAGGGTGGCGGTCTGCGTGCGGCCGGTGATGTTGCCCGAGACGATCTTCACCGCGCCGAACTCGCCGACCGAGCGGGCGAGGCTGAGCACCACGCCGTAGACCACGCCCCACTTGATGCTGGGCAGGGTGATCCGCCAGAAGGTCTGCGGCGCGTTGGCGCCGAGGCTGCGCGCGGCCTGCTCCTGGTCGTCGCCGACCTCGACCAGCACCGGCACGACCTCGCGGATGACCAGCGGCAGCGCCACGAAGCAGGTGGCCATGATCATGCCCGGGGAGTCGAAGATGACCTGCACGCCGCGGGCCTCCAGCTCGGGCCCGACCAGGCCGTTGCGGCCGTTGTAGGCCAGCACCAGCGCCAGGCCGACCACGACCGGCGACACCGACAGCGGCAGGTCGATGAGAGCCGAGAGCACCCGCTTGCCGGGGAACTCGTAGCGCACCAGCAGGATCGAGATCGTCACGCCGAAGACCAGGTTGATGACCACGGCCCAGAAGGCGATCATCGCCGTCAGCTGCAGCGCCCCGGTGACCTGCTCGTCACCGAGCGCGTCGACGAGGTTGCCCAGGCCGTTGCCGAAGGTCTGGCGCACCAGCAGCGCCAGCGGCCAGGCCACCAGGAAGAACACGTAGCCGACGGCCAGGACCCGCAGGCCCCACTTCACCGGCGGCGAGACCATCGCGGTGGTCGTGCCCCGGCTAGCCACGGCGCGACACCCGTCGCTGGAGCACGTCGAGCAGCACGATGACCACCAGCGCGATCGCCAGCATCACAGAGGCCAGCGCCGCCGCGGAGGCGGTGTTGCCGTTCTCGATGAAGGTCAGCACCCGCACCGAGACCACCTCGGTCTCGTAGGGCTTGTTGCCGCTCAGCAGGACCAGCGAGCCGTACTCCGAGATCGCGCGGGCGAAGGACAGCGCCGCACCGGCGGTGATGGCCGGCACGAGGCTGGGCAGGATGATGCGCCGGAAGATCGTCGAGCGCTTGGCCCCCAGCGAGGCGGCCGCCTCCTCGACGTCGGTCTCGAGCTCCTCGAGCACCGGCTGCACCGTGCGCACGATGAAGGGCAGCGTCACGAAGGCCAGGGCCAGCGTGACGGCGTTGGGCGTGAAGGCCCAGTGCAGGCCCAGCGGGCTGTTCGGCCCGTAGAGCGAGAGCAGCACGAGCCCGGCGACGATGGTGGGCAGGGCGAAGGGCACGTCGATGACCACGTCGAGGGCGCGCTTGCCCCAGAAGCGGTCGCGCACCAGCACCCAGGCGATGACGGTGCCGACCACGACGTTGACCAGCGTGACCAGGACGGCCTGGGAGACGGTCAGGGTGACCGCGGCCCAGGTCTGGTCGTTCTGCAGGACCGAGAGGTAGCGGCCCCAGCCCCCCTCCGCGGCCGCGGCGACCACGGCGGATAGCGGGAGCAGCACCAGGATGCTGAACCACAGCATCGCGATGCCCAGGCCCAGGCCCGCACCACGCGTCAGCGTGCTGCGGGGCGTCGTACGGCGCACGCGCCGGGGCCGGCGTCCCTCGGGGGACGCCGGCCGCTCGAGCACAGGGGTGCTGGTCACTCCTCGCCGACCTTGCCGGTCTCCTGCTGCAGCTCGGTGATGATGCCGAGCGGGTTGCCGTCCTCGCCGTCGCCGAAGTAGAGGTCGGCCGCCTCGCCCCAGCCACCGAAGTCGTCGTCGATGGTGAAGAGCTCCTCGGGGGTCGGGAACGGGTCGGCCGGGTCGTTGGCGCCCTCCACCTCGCCCACGTCGACGCCGTCGACGACGGGGCGGAAGCCCGACTGCGCGTAGTCGGCCTGCGCCTCGGGGCTGGTCATGAAGTCGAGGAAGGCCTGGGCGGTCTCGTCGGCGTCGACGGTGACGGCGGCGGGGTTCTCGATCAGCAGGGTGTCCGGCGGCACGACGTAGTCGATGTCGGCGCCGCTCTGCTTGGCCAGGATGGCCTCGTTCTCGTAGGACAGCAGCACGTCGCCGCTGCCGTCGGTGAAGGCCGTGGTGGCCTCGCGGCCGCTGCCGGGCAGGGCGATGGTGTTGTCGAGCAGCGAGGTCACGAAGTCGCGCGCCTCGTCCTCGGTGCCGCCGTTGCCGGCGATGTGCGCCCAGGCCGCCAGGATGTTCCACCGGGCCGAGCCCGAGGAGCCGGGGTTGGGGGTGATGACCTCGACGCCGGGCTCGACGATGTCGTCCCAGGTCTCGATGCCCTCGGGGTTGCCCGAGCGCACGACGAAGACGACGACCGAGGAGGTCGCGATGCCGTTGGTGGCGTTGTCCTTCCAGTCCTCGGCCACGAGGCCGTCGCCGACCAGGCGGGTCACGTCGGTCTCGAGGGAGTAGTGCACGACGTCGGCGTCGGCACCGGCCTCGACCGCACGGCTCTGGTCGCCGGAGGCGCCGTAGGAGGTGGTGAAGTCGCCGACCGACATCCCCTCGCCGGCGTCGGTGCCGACGAAGTCCTCGAAGACCGGTTCGTTGGCCGCCTCCATGACCGAGAAGGCGTTGACGCTGATGGTCTCGCCCGACTCGCTGCCGCTGGAGGTGGAGCACCCGGTCAGGGCCAGCACCCCCGTCGCACCGAGCGCCAGCGCCGCCTTGAGCTGCTTGTTCATCGTGTGTCCCTTGTCCGCCCCTGCACCCAGAGGCTGCTCACCACTCCCGACGGAACAGGAGTGAACAACCAATCTCGCGTAGATTACTGCACAAATGAGGTTTAAGTGACCACTGGTCTGGACAGAGTCGTCCGGCGCGTCGCGCGGTCTCGCGCCGGGGACGCCCAGAGGGTCGTCCAGAGGGTCGTCCAGCACCTGGAAACCCAGGGCGCCTCACGTGACGCGGGCTACAGTCCGAACACGTCCGAGGCGAGGAGTGTCGCGAGGTGTCGAAGCAGGTCAAGCAGCTCGACCGGGTCATCATCAGGTTCGCCGGGGACTCCGGTGACGGCATGCAGCTGACCGGCGACCGGTTCACCCAGGAGTCGGCGGCCTTCGGCAACGACCTGGTCACCCTGCCCAACTTCCCGGCCGAGATCCGCGCCCCCCAGGGCACGCTGCCGGGCGTGTCGTCCTTCCAGGTGCACTTCGCCGACCACGACATCCTCACCGCCGGCGACGCCCCCGACGTCCTGGTCGCCATGAACCCCGCCGCCCTGCGGGCCAACCTGCCCGACCTGCCCCGCGGGGCCACGATCATCGTCGACACCCACGACTTCGGCGGCCGCAACCTCACCAAGGCCGGTTACGACTCCGACCCGCTGGCCGACCTCGAGTCCCCCGGCTCGCCGCTGGCCGACTTCGCGGTCCACCCCGTGGACCTCACCGGCATGACGGTCGGGGCGGTCAAGGAGTTCGGGCTCTCGCGCAAGGACGCGGCGCGCGCCAAGAACATGTTCGCCCTGGGGCTGCTGTCGTGGATGTACGGCCGGCCGACCGACTCGACCGAGGCGTTCCTGGCCAAGCGCTTCGCCAAGGTGCCGGCCATCCGCGACGCCAACCTCGCCGCCTTCTCCGCGGGCTGGAGCTTCGGGGAGACCACCGAGACCTTCGCGGTGCGCTACGAGGTCAAGCCGGCGCCGATGGCCCCCGGCACCTACCGCAACATCACCGGCAACCTCGCGCTGTCCTACGGCCTCGTCGCCGCGGGCGTGCAGTCGGAGCTGCCGGTCTTCCTGGGGTCCTACCCCATCACCCCGGCCTCCGACATCCTCCACGAGCTGAGCAAGCACAAGGCGTTCGGCGTCACGACCTTCCAGGCCGAGGACGAGATCTCGGGAGTCGGCTCGGCCATCGGCGCCTCCTTCGCGGGCCACCTCGGGGTGACCACGACCTCCGGGCCCGGCGTGGCGCTGAAGTCGGAGGCGATCGGCCTGGCGGTCATGACCGAGCTGCCCCTCGTCGTCATCGACGTGCAGCGCGGCGGACCCTCCACCGGGCTGCCCACCAAGACCGAGCAGGCCGACCTGCTCCAGGCGATGTTCGGGCGCAACGGCGAGGCCCCGGTGCCGGTCGTCGCGCCGCGGTCGCCCGGCGACTGCTTCGACGCCGCGCTCGAGGCCACCCGGATCGCGGTCACCTACCGCACGCCGGTCATCCTGCTCTCCGACGGCTACCTCGCCAACGGCTCGGAGCCGTGGCGCATCCCCGACGTCGAGGACCTCCCGCGCATCGACCCGGGCTTCGCCACCGAGCCCAACCACGTGGTCTCCCCCGACGACCCCGACACCCGCGACTTCTGGCCCTACCTGCGCGACGAGGACACCCTCGCCCGCCCCTGGGCCGTGCCGGGCACCCCCGGACTCGAGCACCGCATCGGTGGGCTCGAGAAGGGCGAGGGCCACGGCAACATCTCCTACGACCCTGCCAACCACGACCGCATGGTCCGCACCCGGCAGGCCAAGGTCGACCGCATCGCCGCCTCGCTGCCGCCGCTGGAGGTCGACGACCCCTCGGGCGCGGCCTCGGTCCTGGTCATCGGCTGGGGCTCCACCTACGGCCCCATCGGCGCGGGCGTGCGTCGCGTGCGCCGTGCCGGCCACCGCGTGGCCCAGGTGCACCTGCGCCACCTCAACCCCTTCCCCGACGACCTCGGGGAGATCCTGCGCGGCTACGACAAGGTCCTCGTGCCGGAGATGAACCTCGGCCAGCTCTCGCTGCTGCTGCGTGCGCGCTACCTCGTCGACGCCGTGGGCTACAACCACGTGCGCGGGCTCCCGCTCAAGGCCGCCGAGCTCGCCGAGGCCATCGGCGCCCTCGTGGCCGAGGCGGAGGGCGTCGAGGTCGACCTGTCCGCACCCGCCGGCGACCCCGCCGACCACCCGGAGGACTGAGCGATGACCACCACCGACCTGCCCGTGCCCACGATGCGCGGCACCGAGGGCGTGCCCACCCTGGCCGAGGGCGAGAGCCAGACCGGCAAGGACTTCACCTCCGACCAGGAGGTGCGCTGGTGCCCCGGCTGCGGCGACTACGCCGTGCTCAAGGCCGTGCAGTCCTTCCTGCCCGACCTCGGCCTGCGCCGCGAGAACATCGTCTTCGTCTCCGGCATCGGCTGCTCCAGCCGCTTCCCCTACTACCTCGACACCTACGGGATGCACTCCATCCACGGCCGGGCCCCGACGATCGCCACCGGGATCGCCACCGCCCGCGAGGACCTCTCCGTGTGGGTCGTCACCGGCGACGGCGACGCGCTGTCGATCGGTGGCAACCACCTGGTCCACGCGCTGCGGCGCAACGTGAACATGACGATCCTGCTCTTCAACAACCGGATCTACGGCCTCACCAAGGGCCAGTACTCCCCCACCTCCGAGGTCGGCAAGATCACCAAGTCGACCCCGATGGGCTCGGTCGACCAGCCCTTCAACCCCGTGTCGCTGGCGCTGGGCGCGGAGGCCACCTTCGTGGCCCGCACCATCGACTCCGACCGCAAGCACCTCACCGGGGTCCTCGCCGCCGCGGCGGCCCACCGCGGCACCTCGCTGGTCGAGATCTACCAGAACTGCCCGATCTTCAACGACCACGCCTTCGACGGCCTCAAGGACCGCGACTCGGCCGAGCGGGCGGTCATCCCCCTCGTGCACGGCGAGCGGATCACCTTCGGTGGCGGGACACTGGGGCTGGCGCGCGACGCCGCCTCCGGCGGGGTCGCGGTGGTCGAGGTGGGCGACGTCGACGAGGCCGACCTGCTCGTGCACGACGCCCACGCCGAGGACCCCTCCACCGCCTTCGCGATCAGCCGGCTCACCGACGCGGGCTACCTCAACCGCTCACCCATCGGCGTCTTCCGCCAGGTGGAGCGCCCCACCTACGACGACCAGACCCGCGCACAGGTGTCGGCGGCCCGCGACGCCGCCCCGGGCGAGCCGGCCGAGCGGCTGGCCGGCCTCATCGGCGGCGGCGACACCTGGACGGTCGTCTGAGGCCGGGCGGGTGGGCGCCGCGGCTGAGCACCGGCGCCCTCGCGACGCAGCAGGGCCCCCGACCGCTGGTGCGGCGGGGGCCCTGCGTGGTCGCGCGCCTCAGGGGCGCCCGGCTCAGAGCTTGTAGATGTAGATCGCGTTCGGCGAGACCGCGGCCTTGTAGCGCTCGGTGGCGCGGACCTTGACGCGGTAGTAGACGCGCTGGGCGCCGCCCTGGGGGCCGTAGACCCGCTTGGTGTAGCGGCCCGCGTCGTTGGTCTTGGCCTTGGCCCAGGTCTTGTAGGAGTTCTTGCAGTTGGTGTCGCGCTGGCAGACCTTGCGCTCGACGATGTACTTGATCGGGCCCGAGCCGGGGGTGATGCGGCCCTTGATGAAGAACTTCTGACCCTTCTGGTCGCCCTTCAGCTCGACGGTGCGAGCCTCCTTGGCCGGGGCCGGCGCAGCGGTCGAGGGGGAGGTGAAGACGAGGGAGATCGAGAGGGCGAGCAGCAGCGACGCGAGGCCGGCGACGAGGCGGGTGATCCGCATGGGGTCTCCTGGGTTCAGGTGTGGGGGACGCCTCGAACCTGCCCCGCGCGGACCGCGGTAAACACCGGTCTCGACCGGACTTATGCTCCCCCGGTGTCCGACTCTCGCCGCGGCGTGGCCCTCGGGGCCGCGGCCTACCTCATGTGGGGCGCCTTCCCCCTGTACTTCCCCCTCCTCGAGCCCGCCGGTGCGCTCGAGATCCTGGCCCACCGCATCGTCTGGTCGGTGCTCACCATGGGCGTGCTCGTGCTGGCGCTGCGGCGAGCCGCCGGTGTCAGGGCCCTGCTCGCCTCCCGACGCACCACCGCCCTGCTGGCCCTGGCCGCGGTGACCATCACCTGCAACTGGGCCACCTACATCTACGGCGTCACCAACGGCCGTGTGGTCGAGACCTCGCTGGGCTACTTCATGAACCCCCTCGTGACGGTGCTCATGGGCGTCCTGCTGCTCGGCGAGCGGCTGCGTCCGCTGCAGTGGGTGGCCGTGGGCATCGCCGCCTCCGCGGTCGCCGTGCTCACGCTCGACTACGGCCGACCGCCGTGGGTGGCCCTCGTGCTCGCCTTCTCCTTCGGGACCTACGGCCTGGCCAAGAAGACCGCCGGTGCACCCGCGGTGGAGAGCCTCGCGGTCGAGACGGCCTTCATCGCGCCCTTCGCCGGGGCCTACCTGGCGTGGCTGGCCACCACCGGGACCGCGCAGTTCGGGCAGCACGGCGTCGGCCACGCGCTGCTCTTCACCACCCTCGGCGTCGTCACGGCGGTGCCGCTGCTGTGCTTCGGCGCGGCCGCCACACGGGTGCCGATGGTGACGCTGGGGCTGCTGCAGTACCTCGCGCCGATCCTGCAGTTCGCGCTCGGCGTGCTCTGGTACGGCGAGGACATGCCGGCCGGCCGCTGGGCCGGCTTCGTCCTGGTCTGGGTCGCGCTGGTGCTCTTCACCGTGGAGGCGGTCGGGCACCACCGACGTCAGCTGCGGCTCACCGTCGCGGCCTCGAGCGCCGCCTGAGCGGCACCGCCCGCCCGGTGCGGGCCCCGGAGCCTCAGGCCGTGCGGAGGGCCACGAGGTCGGCGAAGGCCTCCAGGGCCTCCTTCACGGGGCTGTCGGGCAGCACGTCGAGCAGCGCCTTGGCCTCGTCGGCGCGGGCCACGACGTAGGAACGGGCCTGCTCCATGGCGGGGTGGGCGCGCAGCAGGCCCAGGGCCTCGGCGTGGCGGGCGTCGTCGGTGAGGTCACCCGCGAGGAGCTCGAGCAGGCGCGCGTCGGCGGGGTCCTCGGAGGCCCGGGCCATGAGGACGGGCAGCGTCGGCACGCCCTCGCGCAGGTCGGTGCCGGGCGTCTTGCCCGACTCCTGCGACTCCGAGGCCACGTCGAGGATGTCGTCGGAGAGCTGGAAGGCGCTGCCCACGATCTCCCCGTAGGCCGCGAGCGCCTCCTCGACCTCGCGCGGCGCGCCGGAGAAGCGGGCGCCGTAGCGCGCGGAGGTGGCGATCAGCGAGCCGGTCTTGCCGGCCACCACGTCGAGGTAGTGCTGCAGGGCGTCCTCGCCGGGGCCCGGCTCGACGGTCTCCATGATCTGGCCCTCGACGAGCCGGGTGAAGGTCTCGGCCTGGATGCGCACGGCGTCGGCGCCGAGGGTGGCGGTGAGCTCGGAGGAGCGGGCGAAGAGGAAGTCGCCGGTGAGGATGGCGACCAGGTTGTCCCAGCGGGCGTTGGCGGAGTCGGCGCCTCGACGCAGGTCGGCCTCGTCCATCACGTCGTCGTGGTAGAGCGAGCCGAGGTGGGTGATCTCCACGACGCAGGCCGCCGTCAGCACCTCCGCGGCCTCCGGGTGGGGCCCGGCCTCGGCCGCGAGCAGCACCAGCAGCGGGCGGAACCGCTTCCCGCCGGCCTGCAGCAGGTGCCGCGCGGCCTCGGAGACGTAGCGGGTGCGGCCCTCGACGTGGCCGGCCAGGAGCGCCTCGACCTCCGCCATCCGACCGTGGAGACGGGCGGCCAGGGCCTCGTCGGTGACCGGGAGGGCCAGGGCGGCCGGCGCGGGAGAGGACGTCACCTGATGAATTCTCCCGCATGGCCCGCGAGGTCGAGCACCGGGCCGGGCACGATGCCGAGCACGACCGTGGCGAGCACGCCCACCGCGATGGTCGCCGACGTCAGCAGCGAGGGCGCGACCACCGCGGCCGAGTCGGCGGTGGGTGCGGTGAAGAACATCAGGCGGATGTGGCGGACGTAGAAGTAGATGGCCACGACGCTGGAGAAGATCGCCACCAGCACCACCGGCCAGGCCCCGGCGGAGAAGGCGACGGTGAAGACCGCCCACTTGCCCACGAACCCGCCGGTGAGCGGGATGCCCGCCATCGACAGCAGCAGGAACGCGAAGGCCCCGGCGACCCACGGCGAGCGCCGGCCCAGGCCGGCCCAGCGGTCGAAGGCGGTCGCCTCGCCGCCGGAGTCGCGCACCAGCGTGACGATGGCGAAGGCCGCGACCATCGAGAAGCCGTAGGTGGTGAGGTAGAAGAGGATCGCCTGGAGCGAGGTGACCTGGCCGTCGGCCAGCTCGGCGCTCGTCTGGACGCCGAGGACCCCGGTGAGCAGGAAGCCGGTGTGGGCGATGGAGGAGTAGGCCAGCATCCGCTTCACGTCGGACTGCGAGATCGCCAGCACGGCGCCGACGACCATGGTGAGGATCGCGACCACCCACAGCATCGGCTGCCAGGTCCAGCGGTCGGAGCCGAAGCCGACGTAGAACAGCCGCAGGATCGCGCCGAAGGCGGCGATCTTGGTGCCGGCGGCCATGAACGCCGTCACCGCCGTCGGGGCGCCCTGGTAGACGTCGGGGGTCCAGGACTGGAAGGGCACGGCCCCGACCTTGAACAGCAGCCCGACCGCGAGCAGCCCCATGCCGATGGCCAGCAGGGTGTGGTTGCCGGTGTCGGCGCGCACGGCCTGGTCGATCGCGGCGAGGTCCATCGAGCCCGCGAAGCCGTAGACCAGGGCGACGCCGTAGAGGAAGAAGCCGGAGGAGAAGGCACCGAGCAGGAAGTACTTCATCGCGGCCTCCTGGCTCAGCAGGCGGCGGCGGCGGGCCAGACCGCAGAGCAGGTAGAGCGGCAGCGAGAGGACCTCGAGGGCCACGAACATCGTGAGCAGGTCGCCCGCGGTCGGGAAGATCATCATGCCGGCCACCGCGAACATCATCAGCGGGTAGACCTCGGTGTGGTCCAGGCCCTGGGCCTGGCGCTCGGCCTCGGTGCCCGGCAGCGCGGCCGCCTGGCCGGCGAAGGCCGAGACCCCGCCCTCCAGGCGGCGCTCGGCGAAGAGCAGCACCCCGCCGACCGCGAAGATCAGGACCAGGCCCCACAGGAAGACCGCGGGGCCGTCGATCACCAGGGTGCCGCCCGCGGTGAGCAGGCCGCGCGCGGCGCCGTCGCCGACCTCGGTGAGGTCGAGGCCGACCAGCACGGTGCCGACCAGGGCCGCGACCAGGCCGGCGAGGGCGAGCACGGTCTGGGTCGCGAAGCGGCGCGCGCGGGGCACGAAGGCCTCGACGACGACGCCCAGGGCCGCGACGCCCAGCACGACCAGGATCGGCCAGAGGTGGAAGTAGTCGAGGGTGGGCTTGACGAAGGTCGTGGAGTCCATGGTCTAGCTGCCTTCCTCGGCGGACGCCGGAGTCTCGGACTCCGGGGAGGTGACGGTGGGCGCGTCGTCGGTGACCCCGACCCGCTCCAGCAGCGTCCCGACGTAGGGGTTGCTGGCCTCCAGCAGCGGCCCGGGGTAGAAGCCGAAGAGGACCAGCCCGACCACCAGCGGCACCAGGACGACGCCCTCGCGCACGGTGAGGTCGGTGCGGGTGGACCCGGTCGCGTCGGGGTCGGCGCCGGTCCCGCTGCCGGGCAGGGCGGGCACGGTCGGGCCGGTCATCGTGCGCTGGTACATCCACAGGACGTAGATGGCGGCCAGGACGATGCCGGTGACCGCGATCGCGCCGACCCACCACTGGTACTGGAAGGCGGCGATGATGACGAGGAACTCCGAGACGAAGGTGCTCAGCCCGGGCAGGCCCAGGGTGGCCAGGCCCGCGACCAGGAACAGCCCGGCGAGCACCGGGGTGACCTTCTCGACCCCGCCCATCTGGCTGATCAGCGTGGTGCCGCGGCGGCGGATGACGAAGCCGGCGGCCAGGAAGAGCGCCGCGGTGCCGAGACCGTGGTTGACCATGTAGAGCACGGCGCCGGACCCGCCCTGGGTGTTGAGCACGAAGATGCCCAGCGTGATGAAGCCGAAGTGGCTCAGCGAGGTCAGCCCGATCAGGCGCAGGATGTCGTCCTGGCCGATGGCGATGAGCGCGCCGTAGACGATCGAGACCAGGGCGAGGGCGACCACGACCGGCGTGGCCCACTGCGAGGCCTCGGGGAAGAGCCCGAGGCAGAAGCGCAGCATGCCGAAGGTACCGATCTTGTCGAGCACGCAGACCAGCAGCACGCTCGTGGCCGGGGTCGCCCGCTCCGTGGTGTCGGCCAGCCAGGTGTGCACCGGGAAGAGCGGGGCCTTGACCGCGAAGGCGATGAAGAAGCCCAGGAACAGCCACCGACCGGCCTCGGTGCCGATGTCGAGCTGCTCGAGGTCGGAGAGGAGGTACGACGGGCTGCCCTGCTGGGCGGAGACGACGTAGAGCCCGATCACCGAGGCCAGCAGCACGAGGCCGCCGGCGAGCTGGAACATGAGGAACTTCAGCGCCGCGGCGCTGCGACCCTCGCGGCCGAAGCCCCCGACCAGGAAGTAGGCCGGGATCAGCGTCGCCTCGAAGACGACGTAGAAGAGGAAGACGTCGGTCGCGGCGAAGACCGCCAGCGAGAGCGCCTCCAGGGCGAGGGTCCAGGCGACGAAGGCCCGGCCGGAGCCCTGGCGGGTGGTCTCGTCCTCACCGTCGGGGCCGAGCGGCTGGTCGGTGTCGGACCAGGCGGCGATCAGCACCAGCGGCACCAGCACGGCGGTGAGCAGGATCAGCAGCAGGCCGAGGCCGTCGACGCCGAGGGCGTAGTGGACCCCGAAGGCCGAGATCCAGTCGTGCGTCTCGGTGAGCTGCATGCCGCCGTCGACGTCGAACTGCGCGGCGACGGCCGCGGCCAGGGCGAGGGTGACCACGCTGACGGCCAGACCGGCCTGCTTGGCCTGCGCCGCGGGCAGCGGGAGCAGGGCCACGGCGACGGAGCCGACCAGCGGCACCAGCACGAGCACCGTGAGCCAAGGGAAGTCGGACATCAGGAGTTCACCACCATCAGGGCGATCACGACGATCAGGACGCCGGCGAGCACCGACAGCGCGTAGGAGCGCACGAAGCCGTTCTGCACGCGGCGCAGCAGCCCGCCGACCCCGGCCACGGCCGAGCCGCCGCCGGTGAAGAGCCCGTCGGCGCCGCGGTGGTCGACGCCGAGGAGCAGCGTGACCAGCCGGCGGCCGGGCCGCACCACGACGGCGTCGTTGATCGCGTCGCCGTACAGGTCGGCGCGAGCCGCGCGGACCGCGAACGAGACGTCCTGCGGGGCCGTGCGGGCCACCTCGCGGCGACCGACGAGGAACCACGCGGCGGCGACGCCGACCGCGACGACCGCGACCGTGAGGACCGTGAGCACGATGACCGGCACCGGGGGCTCGTGGTGCGGGGCCTCGCCGACGACCGGGGCCAGCCAGCCGACGATCCAGTCGCCGAGCAGCAGGATGCCGCCGAGCACCGAGAGGGCGGCCAGCACGATGAGCGGCACGGTCATCACCGAGGGCGACTCGTGGGGGTGCACGCCCTCCTTCCACCGCTTGTCGGTGAAGAAGGTCATCAGCATGAGGCGGGTCATGTAGAAGCCGGTCACGCCGGCGCCGACGAGGGCGCACACGCCCGCGACCGGGCTCTCGACCAGCGCGGTCTCGATGATCTTGTCCTTCGACCAGAAGCCGGAGAAGAGCGGGAACCCGATGATCGCGAGGTAGCCCATCGCGAAGGTCAGGAAGGTCACCGGCATCGCCTTGCGCAGCGCGCCGTAGCGGCGCATGTCGACGTCGTCGGCCATGCCGTGCATCACGGAGCCGGCGCCGAGGAACATGTTGGCCTTGAAGAAGCCGTGGGTGATGAGGTGGAAGATCGCGAAGGCGTAGCCGTACACGCCCAGGCCGGCGGCCAGCATCATGTAGCCGATCTGGCTCATCGTCGAGCCGGCCAGGACCTTCTTGATGTCGTCGCGGGCGCACCCGATCGCCGCACCCCACAGCAGCGTGACCGTGGCGACCACGACCACGACGGTCTGGGCGTGCGGAGCGAGCTCGTAGACGAAGTTGGAGCGCACCACGAGGTAGACCCCCGCGGTGACCATGGTGGCGGCGTGGATGAGGGCCGAGACCGGGGTGGGACCCTCCATGGCGTCGAGCAGCCAGGCCTGCAGCGGCACCTGCGCCGACTTGCCGCAGGCCCCCAGCAGGAGCAGCAGGCCGAGCGCGGTCAGCGTGCCCTCGCCCGCGCCGGAGGTCAGCTCGCTGACCTGCGTGAAGCTGGTGGTGCCGAAGGTGACGAACATCAGGGCGATGGCCAGGCTCAGGCCGATGTCGCCGACGCGGTTGATGACGAAGGCCTTCTTCGCCGCGGCGGCCGCCGACGGCTTGTGCTGCCAGAAGCCGATGAGGAGGTAGGAGGCCAGGCCCACTCCCTCCCAGCCGAGGAAGAGCACGACGTAGTTCTCCGCCAGGACCAGCGTGAGCATCGCGGCGACGAAGAGGTTGAGGTAGGCGAAGAAGCGCCGGCGGCGCGGGTCGTGCTCCATGTAGCCGATCGAGTAGACGTGGATCAGCGTGCCGACACCGGTGATGAGCAGCAGGAAGAGCGCCGAGAGCGGGTCGTAGAGGAGGTCCATGCCGACGGAGAAGCCGCCGACCTCCATCCACTCCCAGAGCCGCTGGGCGACCTGGCGCTCGGACTCCTCGCGCCCCAGCAGGTCGACGAAGAGCACGACGCTGAGCACGAACGACGCGAGCGCCGTGGCCGTGCCGAGCAGGTGCCCCCAGCGGTCGGTGCGGCGACCGCCGACGAGCAGCACCGCGGCGCCCAGCAGCGGCAGGGCCACCACCAGCCACAGCAGCGTGAAGGCGCCCTCGGCCTCGAGGGGGGCGACCACGGGGATCGTGTGGCCGCCCTCTGACATGAGGTACATCTGCGGTGTCACCGGTCCTGTCTCAGTACTTCAGCAGGCTCGCGTCGTCGACCGAGGCCGAGCGACGGGTGCGGAAGATGGTCATGATGATGGCCAGGCCCACGACGACCTCGGCGGCGGCGACGACCATCACGAAGAAGGCGGCGATCTGGCCGTCGAGGTTGCCGTGCTGGCGCGCGAAGGCGACCAGCGCGAGGTTGCAGGCGTTGAGCATCAGCTCCACGCACATGAACACGACGATGGCGTTGCGGCGGGTGAGCACGCCGACGGTGCCGATCGTGAACAGGATCGCGGACAGGACGACGTAGGGCGTGGTGTCCATCAGCGGCCCTCCTCCTCGAGCGAGTGCTGCTCGGTGTTGTGGCCGGTGGCGGTCGCCTGCTCGCCGCTGGCACCGCCGGGCACGCCGTCGATGGAGCGACGCACCTGCTCGATGTCGTCGGCCAGGGCCGGCGCGGAGCGCACGGTGCCGCGCGAGGAGAGCACCCGCGAGACCGAGTCGGGGGCGGGCGTGCCGTCGGGCAGCAGCGCCGGGGTGTCCACGGCGTTGTGGCGCGCGTAGACGCCCGGCGAGGGCAGCGGACCGAGGTGGGTGCCCTTCTCGCTGAAGTCGCGGACCCGCTGGGCCGCCCGCTCGGCCTGGCCGGCCTTCGGGGTCAGCCGCTCGCGGTGGGCCAGCACCATCGCGCCGACCGCCGCGGTGATGAGCAGCGCGCTGGTGGTCTCGAAGGCGAAGACGTAGCGGCTGAAGAGGATGTTGGCCAGCGCCTCGATGTTGCCGCCGGCGTTGGCCTCGTCGAGGCCCACGACGGTGCCGAGGGTCAGCTGGCTGAGCCCGAGGACGAGCAGCACCCCGAGCACCAGGCCGCCGGCCACCGCGAGCACGCGCTGGCCGCGGATGGTCTCGACGACCGAGTCGGAGGCGTCGACGCCGACCAGCATGAGCACGAAGAGGAACAGCATGAGGATGGCGCCGGTGTAGACGATGATCTGCACGGCGAAGAGGAACGGCGCGTCGAGCGCGGCGTAGAGCACGGCGAGGCTGATCATCACCACCGCCAGCAGCAGCGCTGCGTGCACGGCCTTGCGGACGAACAGGATGCCGAGCGCCGCCAGCACCATCACCGGGGCGAGGATCCAGAAGGCGGTCACGCGGGGGTCTCCTCGGTGGTGGAGGACGGCGCCGGCGCGGCGTAGGCACCGCGGTAGTAGTCGCCCTCGTCGTCGCCGAGCAGCATCGCGTGGGGCGGCTGCTCCATGCCGGGCAGCAGCGGCGCGAGGAGGTCGGACTTCTCGTAGATGAGGTCGGCGCGGTTGTCGTCGGCCAGCTCGTACTCGTTGGTCATGGTCAGCGCGCGGGTCGGGCAGGCCTCGATGCACAGCCCGCACAGGATGCAGCGCAGGTAGTTGATCTGGTAGACGCGGCCGTAGCGCTCGCCGGGGCTGAAGCGACCGGAGGTCTCGCCGTCGGGGCCGGGACCGTCCACGTTGGAGGCGCCCTCGACGTAGATCGCGTCGGCCGGGCACGCCCAGGCGCAGAGCTCGCAGCCGATGCACTTCTCCAGGCCGTCGGGCCAGCGGTTGAGCTGGTGGCGACCGTGGAAGCGCGGGGCGGTGGGCTGCTTGTCCTCGGGGTACTGCTCCGTGACGACCTTGCGGAACATCGTGCGGAACGTGACGCCGAAGCCGGCCACGGGGTCCCAGAACTGCTCCTTGAGCGTGGGGCCCTTCTCCGGGTCCCGCTTCGCGGGCTGGGCGGGTGTCGAGGCGGACATCAGTGCTCCTCCCCCGCACCGGCGGGGACGGTCGCGGGCGCCGGGTCGGACGACGCGGCTCCCGGTGACGGGCTGGTGGACGCGAAGCGCAGCGGCGCGGCCGCACCGCGGCGGGCGCCGCCGGCGGGCATGGGCGGCACCGGGAAGCCGCCGGGGCGGGCCGCGGCGGTGTCGGGCGCCTCCTCGGGCTCGCCCTCGCGGGCGGAGAAGGCGAACAGGGCACCGAGCAGGACCACCGCGACGCCGACGGCGATCGCGAGGCTGACCGGGTCGCGCAGCTCGGCGAACCAGCCCTCGTTGCGCGCCAGGCGCATGGTGGCCACGGCCACGGTCCACACCAGCGCGACCGGGATGAGCACCTTCCACCCGAAGGCCATGAACTGGTCGTAGCGCAGCCGCGGCAGCGAGCCGCGCAGCCAGATGAAGAAGAAGATGAAGACGAGCATCTTGGCGAAGAACCAGACCACCGGGACGTAGCCCTCGTTGGCGCCCTCCCAGACCCGCTCGATGCCGAAGGGCGCGCGCCAGCCGCCGAGGAACAGCGTCGTCGCCACGGCCGAGACCGTGGCCATGTTGATGTACTCGGCGAGGAAGAACAGCGCGAACTTCAGCGAGGAGTACTCGGTGTGGAAGCCGCCGACCAGCTCGCCCTCGGCCTCGGGGAGGTCGAAGGGCGCGCGGTTGGTCTCGCCGACCATCGCGATGACGTAGATGACGAAGGAGGGCAGCAGGATCAGCCCGAACCACACGTCGCTCTGCGCCTCCACGATCTGCGAGGTCGACATCGACCCGGCGTAGAGGAACACCGCCACCAGCGCGAGGCCCATCGCGACCTCGTAGGAGATCATCTGGGCGCTCGAGCGCAGCCCGCCGAGCAGGGAGTACGTCGAGCCGCTCGACCAGCCGCCCAGCACGATGCCGTAGATGCCGATCGAGGCGATCGCCATCACGAACAGCACCGCGACCGGCATGTCGGTGAGCTGCAGCGGGGTGGTGCGGTCGCTGAACGGCACCCCCACCTCGGGGCCGAAGGGGATCACCGCGAAGGTCACGAAGGCCGGGATGACGGCCAGGACCGGCGCGATCACGAAGACCACCTTGTCGGCGGCCTTGGGGATGATGTCCTCCTTCAGCGCCAGCTTCACGCCGTCGGCCAGCGACTGCAGCAGGCCGAAGGGACCGTTGCGGTTGGGGCCGATGCGGTGCTGCATGCGCGCGACGACGCGCCGCTCCCACCAGATGTTGAACAGCGTCAGCAGGACCAGGACCACGAAGATGGCCACGGCCTTGACCAGCACCAGCCACCACGGGTCCTGCCCGAAGGCGGAGAGGTCGTCGGGGGTCACAGCTCGGCTCCCTTCACGGTGACGCGGGCACCCGGCGAGGCCAGGTCGGCCAGCACGCCCCGCCCGCTGGAGCGGGTGGGCACCCACACCACGCCGTCGGGCAGGTCGGCGGCCTCGGCGGGCAGGGTGACGGACCCGCGGTCGCCGGTGAGGGTGACCACCGGCCCGAGGGCGTCGAGCACGGTGCGCGGCACGCGGGCCACGGCGGGCCGCGCGGTGGCGGCGAGGTGCTTGTCGCCGGCCTGCATCGCGCCGTCGTCGAGCAGCTGCTTCCAGGTCGCGAGCACCGAGCCGGGGGCGCCCCCGGCGGTGGTCAGCGGGTCGTCGGTGCTCGGGGTGTCCAGGGCGCTCACCGGCGCGAAGGCCGCCCGCTCGCCGTCCCAGGGCCCGATCTCGGCCATCTCCGCGCGCACCTCGGCGACCGTGCGGAAGCCGAGGGGGGCGCCGCGGCCGAGCCGGGCGAGCTCCTCGGCGATGCCGGAGAGCACCCGCAGGTCGGGCAGCGCGCCGGCCTCGGCCAGCACGGCCTCGAAGGGGCGGGGCCGCCCCTCCCAGGTGACGAAGGTGCCGGCCTTGCCGACCACCGGCGCGACCGGGAACACGACGTCGGCCGCGCGGGTCACCTCGGTCTCGCGCAGCTCCAGGGCCACGACGAAGCGGGCGGCCTCCACGGCACGGCGGGTCGCGTCGGGGTCGGCGGTGTCGTCGGGGTCGACGCCACCGACGACCAGACCGCCGACCTCGCCGGTCAGCAGCGCCGCGACGATGGCGTCGGCGTCGCGACCGGGCGTCTCGGGCACGCTCTCGACGCCCCAGGACGTGGCGGCGTCGACGCGGGCCGCCGCGTCGGCGACCGGACGGCCGCCGGGCAGCAGGCTCGGCAGGCAGCCGGCCTCGAGCGCGCCGCGGTCGCCGGCGCGGCGCGGCACCCAGGCCAGGCGGGCAGCGGTGCGGGCGGCCAGCTCGGCCGCGGCGGTGTAGGCGCCGGGCACCGTGGCCAGCCGCTCGCCCAGCAGCACGACGGCGCGGGAGTCGATGCCGTGGTCGGCGTGCCCCAGCAGGTCGCGCAGCGCGCCGGGCTCGCGACCCGGCACCGTCTGCACCAGGGTGCCGGACAGCTTGCGCAGGCCGCGGGTGGCGAAGGGGGCGATCGACACCACGCGCAGCCCGCGGCGCGAGGCCTTGCGCAGGCGCAGGAAGAGCGTGCCGGCCTCCTCCTCGGGCTCGAGACCGACGAGCACCACGCTGGAGGCCCGCTCCAGGTCGGCGTACGTGACGCCGCCGTCGCCGGGGCCGGTGAGCACGACGTGGCCGGCCAGGAAGGACTCCTCCTCGGCCGAGAGCGGGCGGGCGCGGAAGTCGACGTCGTTGGTGCCGAGCGAGACGCGGGCCAGCTTGGCGTAGGCGTAGGCGTCCTCGGCGGTGACCCGGCCGCCGGGCAGGACGGCGCAGGCACCGGCCGCGGCGAGCCCGCGGGCGGCGACCGCGAAGGCCTCCGGCCAGGACGCGGGGCGCAGCGAGCCGTCGCCGCCGTCCTCGACGCGGTCGCGCACCCGGGGGTAGGTGATCCGGTCGGGCTGCGTGGCGTAGGTGAAGGCGAAGCGGTCCTTGTCGGTGATCCACTCCTCGTTGACCTCGGGGTCGTTGCCGGCGAGACGGCGCATCACCTTGCCGCGGCGGTGGTCGACGCGGATCGCGGCACCGCAGGCGTCGTGCTCGGCCACCGACGGGCTCGAGACGAGGTCGAAGGGCCGCGAGCGGAAACGGTAGGACTCCGAGGTCAGCGCGCCGACCGGGCAGATCTGGATGGTGTTGCCGGAGAAGTAGGACAGGAACGGCGCGTCCTCGGCGATGCCGATCTGCTGCTGCGCGCCGCGCTCGACCAGCGCGATGAAGGGGTCGCCGGGGATCTCCTCGGCGAAGCGGGTGCAGCGCTGGCACACGATGCAGCGCTCGCGGTCGAGCAGCACCTGCGGGGAGAGGTTGATCGGCTTGGGGAAGGTGCGCTTCACCCCGCCGCTGCCGGAGCCGGCGAAGCGCGACTCGCCGCGCCCGTTGCTCATCGCCTGGTTCTGCAGGGGGCACTCGCCGCCCTTGTCGCACACCGGGCAGTCGAGCGGGTGGTTGACCAGCAGGAACTCCATGACCCCCTGCTGGGCCTTGTCGGCGACCTCGCTGGTGGCCTGGGTCTGCACGACCATGCCCTCGGCCACCGGCAGGGTGCAGGAGGCCTGCGGCTTGGGGAAGCCGCGGCCGTTGCCGGCGTCGGGCACGTCGACCAGGCACTGGCGGCAGGCGCCGACGGGCGCGAGCAGCGGGTGGTCGCAGAAGCGCGGGATCTGCACGCCGACCTGCTCGGCGGCCCGGATGACCAGGGTGTCGCGCGGCACGCTGACCTGGATCCCGTCGATGGTCACCGAGACCAGGTCGGTGCGCTGCTCGACGTCGCTCATGCGAGCGCCTCCTGTCCGGCCCAGGCGGTGGAGCGGGCCGCGTCGAAGGGGCAGCCGCCGTGGGTGAGGTGGGCGAGGTACTCCTCGCGGAAGAACCTGATGGAGCTGGTGATGGGGCTGGTGGCGCCGTCGCCCAGGGCGCAGAAGGAGCGGCCCAGGATGTTGTCGCACTGGTCGAGCAGCAGGTCGAGGTCGGCCTCGCTGCCCTGCCCGCGCTCGAGCGCGGCGAGGGTCTGCACGAGCCACCACGTGCCCTCGCGGCACGGGGTGCACTTGCCGCAGGACTCGTGCTTGTAGAACTCCGTCCAGCGCAGCACCGCGCGCACCACGCAGGTGGTCTCGTCGAAGAGCTGGATGGCGCGGGTGCCGAGCATCGTGCCGGCCGCGGCCATGCCCTCGAAGTCGAGCGGCAGGTCGAGGTGCTCGGCGGTGAGCAGCGGCGTCGAGGACCCGCCGGGGGTCCAGAACTTCAGCTCGTGGCCCTCGCGGATGCCGCCGGCCAGCCCGATCAGCTCGCGCAGCGTGATGCCGAGCGGTGCCTCGTACTGCCCGGGGCGGGTGACGTGGCCCGAGAGGGAGAAGATGCCGAAGCCCTTGGACTTCTCGGTGCCCATCGAGGCGAACCACCCCGCGCCGTGGCGCACGATGCTGGGCACCGAGGCGATCGACTCCACGTTGTTGATGACCGTGGGGCTGGCGTAGAGGCCGGCGACCGCCGGGAAGGGCGGGCGCAGGCGCGGTTGGCCGCGGCGGCCCTCGAGCCCCTCGAGCAGCGCGGTCTCCTCACCGCAGATGTAGGCACCGGCGCCGGCGTGGACCACGACGTCGAGGTCGAAGCCGGAGCCGTGGATGTCGCGACCGAGGTGGCCGGCGGCGTAGGCCTCGGCCACCGCGGCCTGCACCCGGCGGACCACGTGCAGCACCTCGCCGCGGATGTAGATGAAGGCGGTGTGGGCCCGGATGGCGAAGCAGCTGATGATCACGCCCTCGACCAGGGTGTGCGGCGAGGCCATCATCAGCGGGACGTCCTTGCAGGTGCCCGGCTCGGACTCGTCGGCGTTGACGACGAGGTACTTCGGCTTCGGGTTGTCCTGGGGGATGAAGCCCCACTTCATGCCCGTGGGGAAGCCCGCTCCTCCCCGCCCGCGCAGGCCCGAGTCCTTGACCTCGGCGATGACGTCGTCGGGGCTCATGGTGAGCGCGCGGCGCAGGCCCTCGTAGCCGCCGCTGGCGGTGTACGAGTCCAGGGTCCAGCTGCGCTCGTCGGCCCACGTGGCGGTGAGCACGGGGGTCAGGGTGTCCGGTGCGGTCATGACGCCTCTCCCTTCTCGGCGGCGGTCTCGGACGAGCCGCTCTCCGCCTCCACGACGGCCTGCTCGGCCTGGTTGTCGTCGGACTCGCGCGCGGCCGCGAGCTCCTCGCCCGGCTCCTCCGGGACGGCGTCGGCGTCACGGTCGGCCGGGGGCGCCGACCAGCCGCGCTCGCGGGCGATGCCGAGCCCGACCAGCGAGGCCGGTCCGGCCGACGGGCCCTCGTCGGCGCGGCCGTCGGGGAAGCCGGCCAGCACCCGCTCGGCCTCGCGCCAGGTGCAGATGCGCGGGCCGCGGGTCGAGGTGACCTCCCGCCCGGCGCGCAGGTCGTCGACCAGGTCGACCGCCGAGGTGGGCGTCATGGTGTCCATGAACTCCCAGTTGACCATCATCACCGGGGCGTAGTCGCAGGCCGCGTTGCACTCCAGGTGCTCCAGCGTCACGGTGGCCCGGTCGCCGTCGCGCAGCCGCGTGGTCTCGTCGTTGCCGACGTCGAGGTGCTCCTTGAGCCGGGCGAAGATCTCGTCGCCGCCCATCACCGCGCACAGCGTGTTGGTGCAGACCCCGACGTGGTAGTCGCCGACCGGCTTGCGCTTGTACATCGTGTAGAACGTCGCGACCCCGCTGACCTCGGCCGCGGAGATCCCGAGGATGTCGGCGCAGGTCTCGATGCCCTCGGGGGTCACCCGTCCCTCGACCGACTGCACGAGGTGGAGCATGGGCAGCAGGCCCGAGCGGGCCTCGGGGTAGCGCGCGGCGATCGCCGTGAGCTCGTCGTAGGTCTCCTGGCTGATCATCAGCGGTCCACGCCTCCCATGACGGGGTCGATGCTCGCGATCGCGACGATGACGTCGGCGACCATGCCGCCCTCGCTCATCACG
This sequence comes from Nocardioides sp. P86, assembly GCF_023712465.1. Taxonomy (NCBI): domain Bacteria; kingdom Bacillati; phylum Actinomycetota; class Actinomycetes; order Propionibacteriales; family Nocardioidaceae; genus Nocardioides; species Nocardioides sp. P86. Next base: position 1,389,141 of record NZ_JAMAYE010000001.1, read on the forward strand.
CTCGTGGCCTGCAGGTTGGTGAAGGACGGGTCGCGGAAGTGGGCGCGGAAGGGGCGGGTGCCGCCGTCGGAGACGACGTGGGCTCCGAGCTCCCCGCGAGGCGACTCCACCGGCACGTAGGCCTGGCCCTCCGGCACCCGGAAGCCCTCGGTGACCAGCTTGAAGTGGTGGATGAGGGCCTCCATCGACTCGCCCATGATGTGGCGGATGTGGTCGAGGCTGTTGCCCATGCCGTCGGAGCCGATGGCCAGCTGGCTGGGCCAGGCGATCTTGCGGTCGGCGACCATGACGGGCGCGCCCTCGAGGCCGGCGAGCCGGGCCGCGGCCTGCTCGACGATCCTCAGCGACTCCCACATCTCCGCCAGGCGCACCCGGAAGCGGCCGTAGGCGTCGGCGGTGTCCCAGGTCTGGACGTCGAAGTCGTAGTCCTCGTAGCCGGAGTAGGGCTGGGTCTTGCGCAGGTCCCACGGGTAGCCGCTGGCGCGCAGCGGGGGCCCGGTGAGACCCAGGGCCAGGCAGCCCTCCAGGTCGAGGTGGCCGACGCCCTCCAGGCGGGCCTTGAAGATCGGGTTGGCGTTGCACAGCGCGGCGTACTCCGGCAGGCGCTTCTTCATCAGCGCCACGAAGGAGGCGATCTCGTCCAGGGCTCCGGCGGGGAGGTCCTGCGCCACGCCGCCGGGACGGATGAAGGCGTGGTTCATGCGCAGCCCGGTGATGAGCTCGAAGAGGTCGAGCACCAGCTCGCGCTCGCGGAAGCCGATCGTCATCACGGTCAGCGCGCCGATCTCCATGCCGCCCGTGGCGATGGCCACGAGGTGGGAGGAGATGCGGTTGAGCTCCATGAGCAGCACCCGCATGACCTGGGCCTTCTCGGGCACGTCGGCCTCGATGTCGAGCAGCCGCTCGACGCCGAGGACGTAGGTGGCCTCGTTGAAGAACGGGCTGAGGTAGTCCATGCGGGTGCAGAAGGTCACGCCCTGCACCCAGGAGCGGTACTCCATGTTCTTCTCGATGCCGGTGTGGAGGTAGCCGATGCCGCAGCGGGCCTCGGTGACCGTCTCGCCCTCGAGCTCGAGGATCAGCCGCAGCACGCCGTGGGTCGAGGGGTGCTGGGGGCCCATGTTGACGACGACGCGCTCCTCGGCGTCCTCGGCCAGACCCTCGGCGATCTGGTCCCAGTCCTGCCCGGTGACCGTGAAGACACGGCCCTCGGCGGTCTCGCTGGTGCCGGCGTACAGGTCTTCCTGGGTCGTCATGCTGACCTCCGGGGACGGTGGGCGAGGGGGTGGCTGGGGGGCCGGACGGCCCGGTGCGGCGCGAGCATCAGCTGTAGGAGCGGCGCTGGTCGGGCGGGGGGACGGTGCCGCCCTTGTACTCGACCGGGATGCCGCCGAGGGGGTAGTCCTTGCGCTGCGGGTGGCCGGGCCAGTCGTCGGGCATGAGGATCCGGGTCAGCGAGGGGTGGCCCTCGAAGAGCACGCCGAACATGTCCCACGTCTCCCGCTCGTGCCAGTCGGCCGTGGGGTAGACCGGCACCAGCGACGGCAGCCGCGGGTCGGTGTCGGGCACCGCGACCTCGAGGCGGATGCGGCGGTTGTGGGTCATCGACAGCAGGTGGTGCACGACGTGGAGCTCGTGGCCGGTGTCGGCGGGGTAGTGCACGCCGCTCACGCTCGAGAGCAGCTCGAAGCGCAGCCGGGGCTCGTCGCGCAGCAGCCGCGCCAGCACCAGGAGGTCGTCGGCGCGCACGTGGAAGGTGATCTCGCCGCGGTGCACCACGACGCTCTCGACGGCCCGCTCGACGCCGGCGTCGCGCGCCGCGACCTCGAGGGCGTCGGCGACCTCGTCGAACCAGCCGCCGTAGGGCCGCGCGGTGGCGGCGGGGTGGCGGACGGCGGCGCGCAGGCCGCCGTAGCCGCTGGTGTCGCCGGAGCCCTTGACGCCGAACATGCCGCGCCGCTCGCCGACCTGGCGCACCGTCTGCGAGCCCGGCTGGCCCTCGGGCGGTGCTGGGAGGTTCTCCGGGGACTGGTCGGTGGCGGCCTGGTCGACCGTGCCGCGGGCGCCGCCCTGCGTGGGCTCGTCGGGGCTCATCGCAGCAGGCCCGTGCGGTCGGAGGTCGGCAGCGCGGTCAGCGCCTCGGCCTCGAGCTCGGCGATCTGCGCGGCGCGGTTGGCGCCGAGCTTGGTGGCCTGGACCTGGTCGTGGAGCTTGAGGATGGCGTCGATGAGCATCTCGGGGCGCGGCGGGCAGCCCGGGAGGTACATGTCGACGGGCACGACGTGGTCGACGCCCTGCACGATCGCGTAGTTGTTGAACATGCCGCCGGAGCTGGCGCACACGCCCATGGCGAGCACCCACTTGGGCTCGGCCATCTGGTCGTAGATCTGGCGCAGGACGGGCGCCATCTTCTGGCTGACCCGGCCGGCCACGATCATGAGGTCGGCCTGGCGGGGGCTGGCCCGGAAGACCTCCATGCCGAAGCGGGCCAGGTCGTACTTCGGGCCGCCGCTGGTCATCATCTCGATGGCGCAGCAGGCCAGGCCGAAGGTGGCGGGCCAGAAGGAGGCCTTGCGCATGTAGCCCGCGACGCCCTCGACGGTCGTCAGCAGGACGCCGCTGGGGAGCTTCTCCTCGATACCCATCAGTGCTGTCCTCTCGGTCCCACGCGGATCAGTCCCACTCGAGGCCGCCGCGACGCCAGACGTAGGCGTAGGCGACGAAGACGGTGGCGATGAAGATGACCATCTCGACCAGACCGAAGAGGCCCATCGCGTCGAAGCGCACGGCCCACGGGTAGAGGAAGATGATCTCGATGTCGAAGACGATGAAGAGCATCGCGGTGATGTAGTACTTCACCGGGAAGCGGCCACCGCCGACGGGCTGCGGAGTGGGCTCGATGCCGCACTCGTAGGAGTCGAGCTTGGCGCGGTTGTAGCGCTTGGGCCCGGTCAGCGTGCTGACGGCCACCGAGAAGACGGCGAAGCCGGCGGCCAGGGCCGCCAGCACCAGCACCGGTGTGTAGAGCTCCATCGTCCGACCTCCCGTGGCACACGTCCGTGTCGACGCGCCCCGAGCGATGCCCGACGAAAGCCCCTTGTGGCCTTGTGAAGAGAATCACTAAGTGGCGCAGGACACATACTGCCACTCGCTCGCGGGTGTGGCGACCCGGGGGTGGTCCCGGTCACATTCCGCGTCGGCGAGGAGTCGTGCGCGGCGCTGACCTGCGGATTTAACGCACCCCGGACTTGCGTTAATGGCCGTCGACGACGGCATGGCCGGCCCGGTCGGTCGCTGCCGGTCCCGGGTCGGGCCCGGCTGGGCCCGGGTGGGCTCAGGCGGTGGCGCGGTGGAGGGCGACGACGCCCCCGGTGAGGTTGCGCCACTCGACGCCGGTCCAGCCCGCCTCGGCGACGAGGTCGGAGAGGCCCTGCTGGTCGGGCCAGGCCCGGATCGACTCGGCGAGGTAGACGTAGGCGTCGGGGGCCGAGGAGACGGCCCGGGCGATCGGCGGCAGGGCCTTCATCAGGTACTCGAGGTAGACGGTGCGGAAGGGCGCCCAGGTCGGGTGGCTGAACTCGCAGACCACCAGCCGGCCACCGGGCCGGGTCACGCGGCGCATCTCGCGCAGGCCCGCCAGCGGGTCGACGATGTTGCGCAGCCCGAAGGAGATGGTCACGGCGTCGAAGGTGGCGTCGGCGAAGGGCAGCCGCGTGCCGTCGCCCGCGGTGAAGGGCAGGTGGGGCCGGGCCTGCTTGCCCACCCGGAGCATCCCGAGGGAGAAGTCGCACGGCACGACGGTGGCACCACGGTCGTGGAAGGGCTCGCTCGAGGTGCCGGTGCCGGCGGCGAGGTCGAGGACGCGCTCGCCCGCGACCGGCGCGACGGCCTCGGTGACGTCGTGGCGCCAGCGGCGGTCCTGGCCCAGCGAGAGCACGTCGTTGGTGACGTCGTAGCGACGCGCCACGGTGTCGAACATGCGACGGACGTCGATGGGTTGCTTGTCGAGCTGCGCGCGGGCCACGCCCCCGAGGTTAGCCCGCGTCCAGGCGCCGCACCCCACCGCACACCACCACCCGCACCGCACCACCGCACCGCACCATCGGGAGGGCGCCGGGCGATCACCGCCGGGACCCGGGCAACCGGAGGCCCTCCTCGTGCGTCTCCCTGGTGACCGGCTCGACCCGGTCGGCCACCCACACACCACGAGGACCTCCCATGCCCCTGCTGCGCCGCCTCTCTCTCGCCCTCGGCCTGGCCGTGGCCCTCGTCCTGGTCGCCGTGCTCGGCGCGACCGCCCTCGGCGGATCCGGTGGGCACGAGCGCTCCGACCGCGCGGGGGCCGCCGACCCGCGACCCGGCGCTGCGGCCGAGCGCCGGCCCGCCCGTCCCGCGGCCGAGCCCGCCCCCCGGTCGACGCCGACGGCCACGACCGCGCCCACGCCGCCGCCGCCGCCGACAGCCACAGCCACAGCCACGCCGTCCCCCACACCCGAGCTGGTGCCCGGTCCGGCACTCCTCTCTCCCGGCGACGACGGCGCGGAGGTGCGCGAGCTCCAGGCCCGGCTGGCCCAGATCGACTGGTTCGACGCCGGGCTCACGGACCACTACGGCGAGATCACGGAGGCGGCGGTGCGCGGCTTCCAGGACAAGCGCGCGATCCCGGTCACCGGCGAGGTCGACCAGCGCACCATGGACCGGCTGCTGGCCATGACCACCGAGCCCACCGACGCCGAGCTCGAGGGCCGCACGCAGCAGGCCGGTGCGCTCGACCCGCGCTGCCTCCAGGGCCGGGTGATCTGCGTCGACAAGAGCACCAGCACGCTGCGCTGGGTCGTCGACGGCGAGGTGCTGCGCACCCTCGACGCCCGCTTCGGCGCCGCCGGGACCCCCACCCGCGAGGGGGTCTTCGAGGTCTACCGGATGAGCCGCGACCACGTCTCGAGCCTCTACGACACCGCGATGCCCTACGCGATGTTCTTCTCCGGCGGCCAGGCCGTGCACTACTCCCCCGACTTCGCCGCCACCGGCTACGCCGGCGCCTCGCACGGCTGCGTCAACACACGCGACCTCGCCGGGGTCGCCGCACTCTTCGACGAGGTCCGGCTGGGCGACGACGTGGTCGTGTACTGGTCCTGAGACCGTGCCGGCGGCGGTCGGGGCCGGCCGCGTGACCGACCGTGAGGCGTCGATGAGACGGGTGAGAGCCCTCTCATCGGCGCCTCACGCGTGCCTCACCGCACCGCCGCAGAGTTCTTCTCGTCACCCCCACCGGGGTGGCCGACCCGGCCTCAGGGCCGGGCGGACCGCACGAGAGAGAAGAGACCGTCATGGCACGCTCCAGCATCTTCACCGCCGTCAAGCCGGCCACCATGGCCCGCCGCGCCGACACCGACAGCCGCGACGGCGGCCGTCGCCGGCGCCGCCGTCGCAACCGTCGCAACCGCAGCCGCTCGCGCTCGCGCACCAACTGAGGCCTCGGCTCACCCGTCCGCCGACCCCCCTTCGGCGGACCCGGACGACGGGGGTGGCTCCCACGCAGCGAGCCACCCCCGTCGCGGCCGTTCCCACCACCGGAGGAGACCCCCGATGCGCCGAGCCTGGCGGAGGCTGATCGCCTCGTTGCGCCCCGCGGCCGACGCCGCGCCCGTCGTCGACGCGGCCCGGCAGCTGACCGTGCTCGCCGTCGTACGCCGCTTCTGGCCACGACTGCGTCCGCTGCGCGGCTGGCTGGCCCTCGGGCTGGTGCTCCTGGCGGCCGCCCCGGCCATCGAGGTCGTCGAGATCGTGCTCTTCCAGCGCCTCGTCGACGACGTGCTGGTGCCGGCCGACTTCTCCCCGCTCCTCACCCTCGCCGTGGCCTACCTCGCGCTCAACCTCGCCAGCGGCCTGGTCTCCAGCGCCGACGACTACCTGTCCACCTGGGTCTCCCAGCGCTTCCTCGTCGACCTGCGGCGCGACGCCTTCGAGCACGTCCTGCACCAGCCCGCCACGGTGCAGGACCGGCGCCGCCTCGGCGACACCATGGCCCGCCTGACCTCCGACGTGAGCGCGGTGGAGAGCTTCATGGTCGGCCAGCTCGCCACCGGCCTGGGCGCCCTGCTGCGGCTGGTGCTCTTCGTGGGCGCGCTGCTGTGGCTGCAGTGGGAGCTCGCGCTCGCCTCGCTCGTGGTCGTGCCCGTCTTCTGGTGGGTCTCCAGCCACTTCGCCCGCTTCACCCGCGACGTCTCGCGCGAGCGCCGCCGCCGCGGCGGCTCGCTGTCGAGCATCACCGAGGAGAGCCTGGCCAACGCCACGCTCGTGCAGACCTACGGCCGCGAGCGCGAGGCCGTCGCCGACTACGACCGGCAGAACCGCGCGATCGCCGCGGCCGAGCTGGCCGGCAGCCGCGTGCGGGGCCTCTTCCTGCCGCTCGTCGACCTGGCCGAGCTGGTCGGGGTGCTGCTCGTGGTGACCCTCGGGGTCTGGGCGCTCTCCACCGACCGCCTCACCCTCGGCGGGCTGCTGGCCTTCCTCACCCTGCTCATGCAGTGCTACCGCCCGGTGCGCGACCTCAGCGACCTGGTGCCGTCGCTCTTCTCGGCCACCGCCGGCGTCGAGCGCCTCGTGGAGCTGCTCGACGAGCCCCGCGCGGGAGACCGGGCGGGGGCCACCGCGCTGCCCGGCGGCCGGGGCGCCGTGGACCTGAGCGCCGTGACCGTGCGCTACCCCGGCGCAGCACGCGACGCCGTCAGCGGGCTCGACCTGCACGTCGCGCCGGGCGAGCGGGTCGCGGTCGTGGGGGCCAGCGGCTCGGGCAAGTCGACCCTCGCGCGGCTGCTGACCCGTCAGGTCACCGCCGACGCCGGTGTGGTCGCCGTCGACGGCCACGACGTCGCCGACCACACCGCCACCTCCGTGCGCGCCGCGGTCACCCTGCTGCTGCAGGAGCAGCTGCTGCTCGACGCCAGCGTCCACGACAACATCGCCTACGCCCGGCCCGGTGCCACCCGCGCCGAGGTGCGCGCCGCCGCCCGGGCCGCCGACGCCCACGCCTTCGTGGAGCGGCTCCCCCAGGGCTACGACACCCGGATCGGACAGCGCGGACGCACGCTCTCGGGCGGCCAGCGCCAGCGCCTCTCGCTGGCCCGCGCGCTGCTGCGCGAGAGCCGGGTGCTGGTGCTCGACGAACCCACCACCGGGCTCGACCCCGACGCCACCCGCCGGCTGCTGGAGGCCGTCACCGACCCTGCGCTGGGGCGCACGGTGCTGCTGCTCACCCACGACCCGCTCGCCCTGGAGTACGTCGACCGCGTCGTGCGGCTCGAGGACCTCGCCGACCACCCACCGGCCGACGCCGGCCACCCATCGGCCGACCCGGCCGACCCCGTGCCCGTCGCCGCGGCGGCGTCCCGGTGAGCGGGCCGCGCCCGGCCAGGCTCCTCGCGGGCGGTCGCGACGCCGTGCCGGGACCCGTGCCGGAGGTCGCCCCCGGCGAGCCGCTGCTGCCCGGCTACCGCGCGGTGCAGCGCCTGGCCCACGGACGCCGCCTCGACACCTGGGACGCCTACGACGAGGAGCGCGGCTGCCGCTGCGTGGTCAAGGTCGTGCGCACCGACCGCCGCCACGAGCGCGAGGTCGTCGACGGGGTCCTGCGCGAGGGCCGCATCGTGACGACGCTGACCCACCCGCACCTGGTGCGCGGCTACGCCGTGCTCACCGACCCGCGTGCGGCGGTCGTGCTCGAGACCCTGCGCGGCGCCACCCTGGCCGCGGTCGTCGAGGAGGGCGCCCTGGGGGTCGAGGACACCGCCCTGCTCGGTCTGCAGCTGGTCTCGGTGCTGGGCTACCTGCACCGCCACGACTGGCTGCACCTGGACCTCAAGCCGGGCAACGTCGTGGTCGAGCACGGCAAGGCGGTGCTGCTCGACCTGAGCCTGGCCGCGCGACCCGGTGCGGGCCGCCCGGGCGCCGGCACCCCCGGCTACCTCGCCCCGGAGCAGGTCACCGGCGAGGGCCTCGCGCCCGCGACCGACGTGTGGGGGCTCGGCGTGCTGCTGCGCGAGGCGCTCAGCGGCGAGGAGCCGACACCCCCCGCGCGGTGGCGGGCGCGGCGCCCGGCCCCGGTGCGGGTGGCGTCCCACGCGCCGGCGGAGCTGGCGAGGCTGCTGGCGGCCTGCGGCGACCCCGACCCCGCGGGCCGCCCGCGGCTCGTCGACGTGCGCGCCGTGCTGGCGGCGTACGCCGACGACGGCACGCGCCTGCCCTGAGCGGGCCGGTCGGGCCGGGTCAGTCCTCGGAGCCGGCGAGGTCGTCGAGCACGGCCACGGCCTCCTCGGCGGTGATCCCGCCGCCCTGGATCCAGTACGTCGTGCCCTCGGCCCCCAGCTGGCAGGTCACGCCGGCGGGGTCGTCCTCGGGCACGGGCTGGCCGGCCGGCACGTTCTGCCCGTAGGTGAGCTGGCACACCGCGTCGCCGACCCGCTCGAGCTCGGTGGAGCTGCGGGCGAGGTCGAGCAGCGCCGGGTCGACCGGCAGGGCGCCGGGGATGAACAGCCCGGCGGGCACGCCGACCACGGCCACGGCCGCCTGGCGCTGCAGCGCCTCGTCGGCGTAGATGCGGACCTCGGCGGGGGCGTCGAAGACCTCGCCCAGCCGCTCGCCGGCCGACTCCTGGAGCTCGGTCTGGCGCTGCGTCAACTCCTCGGCCTGGGCCGGGTCCTGGCCCTCGGGGGCCTCGACGCCGAGGTCGAGGGCCCGCAGGCCGCCCGGCAGCTCGTCGGGCAGGGCCGCGACGCCGTCGGCGCCGGAGAGCTCCTCGGCGCCGCTGTCGATCCTCGGCAGGACGACGGCGAAGACGACCATGAGGGCCAGCAGGACGGCGCCGAGGACGACGCCGGCGACGCGGGTACGAGCGATGGTGGGAGTGGTGGTCACGGCGGTGACGTTACCCACGCCTCGGTCGGGATCGCCCATCGGCTGAGTACCCTCGAGACGTGAGCACCAGCGAGACCTCCGGCGCGACCGCGGGCCGTCTGGCCGCCGGTCCCCTGGTCGCTCGCACCGTCGTGGTCGAGCCGGGCCACGTCGACTCGCTGCTGTCCCTGCTGCCCGCGGACCGTCCGGTGACGTGGCTGCGTCGAGGCGAGGGCCTGGTCGGCTGGGGTGTCGCCGCCGAGCTGCGCACCGACGGGCCGACCCGCTTCGCCGACGCCGCGAAGTGGTGGTCGGAGCTGGTCGCGCGGTCGGTGGAGCACGACGCGGTCGACGAGCCGGGCACGGGCCTGGTGTGCTTCGGGTCCTTCGCCTTCGCCCACGAGCCGGGCGACTCCGTGCTGGTCGTGCCGTCGGTGGTCGTGGGTCGCCGCGGCGACCTGACCTGGGTGACGACCATCGGCCCGGCCGAGCAGGAGGGCGGGTCGCCCGACCTGGCCCCCGCCGACGACCCGGCGGTGCCGGTCGGGATCAGCTTCGTCGACGGCGCCCTCGACGGCGAGCGTTGGATGAGCGTGGTGGCCGACGCGGTGGCCCGCATCGAGGCCGGCGACCTGGAGAAGGTCGTGCTGGCCCGCGACCTGCTCGCCACCGCCCACGCGCCGGTCGACGTGCGCTGGCCGCTGCGCCGCCTGGCCGAGAGCTACCCCATGTGCTGGACCTTCCACGTCGACGGCATGTTCGGCGCGACCCCCGAGATGCTGGTGCGCCGCGAGCGCGGGCTGGTGACCTCGCGGGTGCTGGCCGGCACCATCCGTCGCAGCGGCGACGACCAGCGCGACCTGGCGCTGGCCGCCGCGCTGGCCCGCTCCTCCAAGGACCTCGAGGAGCACGAGTACGCCGTGCGCTCGGTCGCCGACGCCCTCGAGCCGCACTGCTCGTCGATGAACGTGCCCGAGGCGCCCTTCGTGCTGCACCTGCCCAACGTCATGCACCTGGCCAGCGACGTCGCCGGCGTGGTGCACGACGCGGCGACGGTCTCGTCGCTGCAGCTGGCCGAGGCGCTGCACCCCTCGGCGGCGGTCGGCGGCACGCCCACGGCGGCGGCCACCGCGCTGATCCACGAGATCGAGGGCATGGACCGCGGTCGCTACGCCGCGCCCGTCGGCTGGATGGACGCCTCCGGCGACGGCGAGTGGGGCATCGCGCTGCGCTCGGCGTCGGTGGACGGCTCGACCGTGCGCCTCTTCGCCGGCTGCGGGATCGTCGGCGACTCCGACCCCGAGTCGGAGCTGGCCGAGGCCCAGGCGAAGTTCGTGCCCGTGCGCGACGCCATCACGGCGACGGAGCCGTCGCCCCCAGCCGCAGGTTGAGCCCGATCGCCGCGGCGTTGTCGGGGTGGTGGAAGGTGCGCAGCCGGGTGTGGCCGCGCGAGCGCGCCCAGCGCACCGCCTCCAGCTTCATCGCCACCGCGAGCCCGCGGCCCCGACGCTCGGGCACCACGCCGGTCATCTCGCCGAAGGCGTAGCCCTCGAGCGGGCGCAGCGAGGTGAGGCTGAGCCCCACCCAGTGCTCGCCCTCGACCGCGACGACCGCGCCGTGGGGGTCGTAGGAGGCCGCCGCGCACCGCTCGGGCACCCCCGCGGACAGGTCGGCGCCGGGGTCGTCGGCGGCGCAGCGGGCCCAGAGCGCCTCCAGGCGGCGACGCTGCCGTGCGCCGTCGCCGAGGCGGGCCATCGTGGTGAGGGCGACGCCGGCGGCGGTCGCGGCGTCGAGGCAGGGCAGGAACGGCGTCTCGTCGAAGGCCGCGAGGTCGAGCTCGAGTCGCACCCAGGCCGTCACGGCCGCCCCGCTCAGAGGTCGGCGCCGTCGGGCAGCCGGGTGTAGGCGCTCCCGGCCGGCTCGAGGAAGCGGCGCAGGTGGCCGTCGACGATGTCGAGGCCGGCCTCGGAGTAGACGCGGTCGTGGATCGCCAGCACCCGGGGGGCGCCGACCGCGCGGGCGAAGTCGATGGCCTCGGCGGCCTTGAGCCACGGCGCGCTGACCGGGCAGAGCAGCACGTCGACGGGCTCGCCGGGCGGCGTGAGGGCGTCGCCGGGGTGGTAGACGCGCTGGTCGCCGCAGGTCACGACGTAGCCGCTGTTGTCGATGCGGGGCAGCTCGGGGTGGATGACCGCGTGGCGCTCGCCGACGGCGCGCACCGGGAGGCCCGCGGCGGTGAAGCGCTCGCCCGGGGCGACCACGACGAGCCGCTCGGCGACGTCGGGGGCGTCCTCGCGGATGCGGGCCGCCACCGCCTCGATCGTGACGACGGGCGCGTCGCTGAGACGCAGGTGCTCGGCGAGGTAGTGGTCGGGGTGCTCGTGGGTCAGCAGCACCGCGCCGGCCCCGTCGAGGGCCGCGGCCGCGTCGGTGAAGACCCCGGGGTCGACCACCAGCACCCCGCCCTCGTGCTCGACCCTCACGCAGGCGTGGCCCAGCTTGGTGATGCGCATGGCCCCCACCGTAGCCATCCCGCGACCCGGGTGGTCCCTACGATGCAGGGGTGAGCACGAGCAGCCCCCGACCCGCTCCCGCCGTGCGGCTGCGCGAGGCGACGCCCGAGGACGCCGAGGCCCTGACCCACCTGCACCTCGACGTCTGGGACGACGCCTACACCGGCCTGGTGGAGCAGCACGTGCTCGACGAGCGCCGTGCCGACGTGCCGGCCCGCGTGGAGCGCTGGCGCGGCATCCTCGCCGGCCCGCGCGAGGAGCCGCTGTGGCTGGCGGTCGAGGCCGGTCCCGGCGGCGGGGAGGAGCTGGTGGGCTTCGCCAGCGCGGGCCCGGCCCGCGACGGCGACGTCGACACCGCGACCGAGCTGTGGTCGCTCTACGTGCGGGCCCGGCTGTGGGGCACCGGGGTCGGCTACGCGCTGCTGCACGCGGCGATCGGCGACCGCGCGGCGTACCTGTGGGTGCTGGCGGGCAACGACCGGGCCATCGGCTTCTACGAGCGGCAGGGCTTCCGCCTCGACGGCACCGTCGACGAGCTCGACGACGGGCGCCACCTGCGCATGCTGCGGGCCGGCACGTGAGCGTGCTCGACCTGGGCGACCCGTCCTTCGACGTCACCTCCGCCGCGGTGCTCGAGGCCCGCGAGCGCGACTGGTACGTCGAGACCACGTGGGGCTGGGCCGTGCTGCGCCACGCCGAGGGCACCGCGGTGCTGCGCGACCGCCGCTTCGCGCAGGGCAACGCCCGCTGGCCGGCGCAGAACGGCATCCACTCCGGGCTCTTCTCCGACTGGTGGGCCGAGACGCTGCTGAGCCTCGAGGGCGACGACCACGCCCGCGTGCGCCGGCTGCTCGCCCCGGCCTTCCGCGGCCGCATGATCGCGGCGATGCGCCCGCGCTTCGAGGCGCTGGCCCACGAGCTCGTCGACGCCTTCGCCGCCACCGGCCGCGTCGAGCTCGTCCACGACTTCGCCGAGCCCTACGCCGCCCGCATCATCTGCGTGCTGCTCGGCCTCGACGAGGCGCACTGGCCGCAGGTGGCCCGCTGGGCCGACGACCTGGGGGCGTCGTTCTCGGTCGACGTGGCCGCCCGGCTGCCGCGCATCGAGGCCGCGCTGGAGGGGCTGACCGGCTACGTCGACGAGGTCGTCGCCGACCGGCGGGCCCGGATCGCCTCCGGCCCGGCCCCCGGTCCGGACGACCCACCGGAGGACCTCGTGACCACGCTCGTGCGCGCCGCCGACGACGGCGAGCGGCTCACCGGGCGCGAGCTCAGCGTGGCGCTGGTCTTCCTGGCCTTCGCGGGCATGGAGACCACCCGCAACCAGATCGGCCTGGCCGTGCAGACGCTGCTGGCCCACCCCGACCAGTGGCGGCTGCTGGGCGAGCGCCCCGACCTCGGCGCCGCCGCCGTCGAGGAGGTGATGCGGGTCAACCCCACCGTCACCTGGGTGACCCGCGAGGCCCTCGAGGACGTCGACCTCGGCGGCCTGCGCGTGCCGGCCGGCGGCATCGTGCAGGTGCTCTCCCACGCCGCCGGCACCGACCCGGCCGCGATGGCCGACCCGTCCTTCGACATCGAGGCCCAGGCGCGGCGCGAGCGGCCGCCGCACGCCGGCTTCGGGGCCGGGGTGCACCACTGCCTGGGCCACCTCGTCGCGCGCACCGACATGGCCGTCGCCCTGCCCCTGCTCGCCCGCCGGCTGCCCGGGGCCCGCCCCGACGGCCCCGGCACCTGGCTGCCCGTGTCGGGCAACACCGGCGCGCTCCGCTTCCCGATCCGCTTCGACGTCCAGGAGGACGCATGACCGACCTGACCCGCACCGTGGGCGTCACCGGCTCGACGGGGGCGCTCGGCGGCCTCGTCACCGCGCAGCTCGCCGGCGCCGACTTCCGCCTCGACCTGCGCCTGCTCGTGCGCGACGCCTCGCGCGCCCCCGACGTCGACTGCGACGTGCGCGAGTGCACCTACGCCGACCACGCCGCGTCGCTGGAGGCCCTGCGCGGGGTCGAGACCCTCCTCATGGTCTCCGCGGCCGAGGCCGTCGACCGGCGCGAGCAGCACCGCACCTTCGTGCGCGCCGCCGCCGACGCCGGCGTGCGCCACCTCGTCTACACCTCCTTCGCCGGCGCCGACCCCGAGGCCACCTTCACCCTCGGGCGCGACCACCACGACGCCGAGACCGCGATCCGCGAGGCGGCCGCGGAGACCGGCATGGGCTTCACGTTCCTGCGCGACAACTTCTACGTCGACGTGCTGCCGCTCTTCGCCGACGAGGCCGGCGTCATCCGCGGCCCCGCGGGCGAGGGCCGGGTCGCCGCCGTGGCCCGCGCCGACGTGGCCGACGTCGCCGCCACGGTGCTGCGCGACCCGGCCGCCCACGCGGGGGCGACGTACGTGCTGACCGGGCCGGAGGCGCTCACCATGACCGAGGTGGCCGCCCGCGCCGGCGCCGTGCTGGGCCGCGAGCTGCGCTTCGAGGACGAGGGCGTGGAGCAGGCCTACGCCTCGCGGCGCGCTGCCTACGACGCCGAGGACTGGCAGCTCGACGCCTGGGTCAGCACCTACACCGCCATCGCCGACGGCTCGTGCGCCCGGGTCACCGACGACGTGCGGCGCGTCACCGGCCACGACGCCCGCACCCTGGAGCAGGCGCTGGCCTGAGCCGCCGCCGGCCCGGCTGTCACGGCCCGGCTGTCGCGGCCCGGCCGTCCCGGGTCCGGCTCTCGCAGGCCCGGGCACCGCACGCTCAGCCGGTGAGGTGGTGCACGTAGCACCAGCGCCAGCTCTCGTCCTCCTCCGCCGACTGCATCACCGCGTGGGTGGTCTCGTGGAAGTGCACGGTGGCGTGCTGCTGCGGTGAGGAGTCGCAGCAGCCGACGTGGCCGCACTCCAGGCACTGGCGCAGCGCCACCCAGGTCGTGCCGTCCTCCAGGCAGCGCGCGCACACCGGGTCCTGGGCCGTGAGGACCGCCGGGAAGCGCTCCAGGTCGGCGCACACCTCGCCCAGGCGGCGGCCGACGGCGGTGGCGCGCAGCTCCTCGCGCTCCTCGCTGGCCACGTCGAGCATCGACTCCTCGACGTCGAGCATGGCCAGCACGTCGGCCACGACCTCCGCGGGCACCGTGCCGCCGCTGCGGATCTCCAGCACCCGGCGGCGCTCCGCACCGATCATGGCCCGGCGCGCGCGGGAGTAGAGGTCGCTGGGCGACTCCTGGTCGCCGACGGTGGCCAGGCGCTCCCAGGCGGCGAAGTTGCGCTGGTCGAGGCGCTGGCGGATGAGGTCGACGGCGCCGTGCCGGTCGTCGTACTCCAGCCGGTCGAGCTCCTCCAGCGCCGCCTTGGAGGCCTGCTGGAGCAGGGTCGCGCGGGCGAGCGCGTCCTCGGCGGGGTCGGGCGAGGGCACCCGCAGCCGGCGGGCCACCATCGGCAGCGTCAGCCCCTGCACGAAGAGGGTGCCGGCCACCACGGTGAAGGCGATGAGCAGGAGCACCTCGCGGTAGGGCGTGCCCTCCGGGACGACGAAGGCGGCCGCGAGCGTCACGACCCCGCGCATGCCGGCCCAGCCGAGCACGAAGGTGTAGGTCCACGGCGCGTCCTGGCCGAGGTCGGGGTCGGGCCCGGGGCGCACCAGCAGGTAGCGCGCCGGGAAGACCCACAGCAGCCGCAGCACGATCACCGCGGCCAGCGTCGCCCCGCAGACCGCCGCGATGCGCCCCAGCCCGATGTCGGAGTCGACCGCACCCTCGACGATCCACCACGCCTGGAGCCCGATGAGCAGGAAGACGGCGTTCTCCAGGACGAAGGCGATGGTGCGCCAGTTGAGCCGCTCCGCGATGCGCGACTGCGCGGTCTGCAGCACCGGCGCCTTGTGGCCCAGCAGCAGGCCGGCCACCACGACGGAGATCACGCCCGAGGCGTGGATCTCCTCGGCCAGCACGTACGCCGCGAAGGGCACGACCAGCGACATCGCCGAGTCGATGACCGGGTCGGTGATGCGCCGGCGCACCTTGCCGACCACGACGAAGAAGGCCAGGCCGACCAGGGCCCCGCCGCCCGCGGCGAGCACGAAGTCGAGCGCGACCCCGCCGGCGTCGAGGCCGCTGCCCGCCGCGACGGCCAGGGCCGTGCGCAGGAAGACCAGCGCGGTGGCGTCGTTGAAGAGCGACTCGCCCTCGAGGATCGTGACCACCCGCCGGGGCAGACCGATCCGGCGCCCGATGGCGGTGGCGGCGACCGCGTCGGGCGGGGCCACGACCGCTCCGATGGCCAGGGCCAGGGCCCACGGCAGGTCGGGCAGGAAGAGCCGTACGACGCAGGCCACGCCGGCGGCGGTGAAGACGACGAGCCCGACCGAGAGCAGCAGGATCGGTCGGCGGTTGGCGTTGAAGTCGACCAGCGAGGTCTGCTGGGCCGCGGCGTAGAGCAGCGGCGGGAGCAGGCCGAGGAGCACGACGTCGTGGTCGAGGTAGACCTGGGGCACCTGCGGCACGTAGGAGGCCGCCACCCCCACCGCGATCAGCAGGAAGGGCGCCGGCACCTCGAGCCGGTCGGCCAGCGCCGTGCACACCAGCACGCCGACGGCGAGTCCACACAGCAGCAGGGCGATCTCCACCGCCCCATCATCCCCCGGTGGCGGCCGGTGGCGTCAGTCCGCGGCCAGGCCGCGGATCCGGGCGTCGACCTCGCGGCGGTCCTGGCGGGGCACGCGCACCTCGACGACCTCGATCCCGCCGGCGGGCGAGGCGAGCGCCTGCTCGAGCTCGGGCAGGCTCTCCACCCGCCAGTGGGGGGTGCGGGTCGCCGCGCAGAGGGCGGCGAGGTCGACGCCGTGCGGGGTGCCGAAGAGCCGCTCGAAGCGGTCGGCGTGCTCGGGGGCGCCCTGCTCGAGCGTGGCGAAGATCGACCCGCCGTCGTCGTTGACCACCACCAGGGTCAGGTCGGGCCGGGGCTCGTCGGGTCCCAGCACCAGGCCGTTGCTGTCGTGGAGGAAGGTGACGTCGCCCAGCAGGGCGATCGCCCGGGTGCTGTGCGGACGGCCCAGCGCGGCGCCGATCGCGGTCGAGACCATGCCGTCGATGCCGGCCAGGCCGCGGTTGGCGGCCACCAAGCGGCGGGCGCCGACCCCGAAGCCGGTCTGCATGAGGTCGAGGTCGCGCACCGGGTTGGAGGGCCCGACGACGAGCAGCCCGCCGGGCGGCGTGGCCCGCACGACGGCCCCCGCCACGGCGTACGCCGTGAGCCCCGGCTCCGCGGCCACGAGCGCGTCGAGGCGCCGGGCGACCGCGCGGTCGGCCTCGAGCCACGCCTCGAGCCACGCCGTGCGCACCGGCCCCGCCGCGGCCTCGGCGGCCGGGTCAGCGGCGCCGGGCCCCACCGGGGCGGCGGGGTCGACCAGCTCGAAGCGGCCGCCGCCCAGCGGGCGGTCGACGCGGTAGGGCCGCGCGGGCCAGGCGCCGCGGCCCGGGGTGGCCCACACCTCGACGTCGTCGCGGCCGAGCAGGCGCATCACCGGACGCGACAGCGTGGGGTGACCGACCACGACGACGCGCTCGACGCTGCGGGCGAGGTCGGTGTCGAGCAGCAGCCGGTAGCAGCGCAGCGCGTGGGTGCCGGTGCGCGAGCCGCTGGAGGGCTCGGCCAGCAGCGGCCAGCCGGCGCGCTCGGCGAGCTGGCGGGCGGGCGGGCCGGCGTCGTCGCCGGCGACGACCACGGTGCGCGGGCCGAGCGGGATGCGGTCGACCCCGGCGGGGCGCACCCGCGCGGGGCGCTCCCCCGGCACGACGCCCGGCCGCCACGGCGCGGCCGGAAGCAGCGGGTCGTCGAGCTGGACGTCGAGGTGCACCGGGCCCCACGGGTCGTCGAGCACGGGGACGTCGTCGGGACCGGCCAGGTCGTGGGTCGCGACCAGGGCGCCGAAGATGCCCACCTGGTCGGTGGTCTGGTTGGCGTCGGTGCCGCGCAGCCGGGCCGGGCGGTCGGCGGTGACGACGACGAGGGGCTGGCCGGAGTGGGCGGCCTCCAGCACCGCAGGGTGCAGGTTGGCCACGGCCGTGCCCGACGTGCACACCACCGCCGCCCGGGCCCCGGCCCGGGTCAGCCCCAGTGCGAGGAAGGCCGCCGACCGCTCGTCGACGCGGGTGTGGAGACGCAGCAGCCCCGCGGTCGCCGCGTCGTGGACGGCGAAGGACAGCGGGGCGTTGCGCGACCCGGGGGCGACCACCACGTCGCGCACGCCGTGCGCCAGGAGGGCCGTCACCACCGCGCGCGCCAGCAGGGCCGAGGGCGGCTCGGTGGTCTCGGTGGGCCCGGTGGGCCCGGTGGGCCCGGTGGGCTCGGCGTGGGTGCTCACGGACGTCGATCCTGCCGCAGGGCCCTGACCTCGGCCAGGCGCGCCTCCCAGTGCGCCACCCGCTCCGGCGGCGCCGCCCACCGCGCGAGCGCGTCCTCGTCGACCACGGTGCCGGGCACCCCGGGCGTGCCCGGCACCCGCAGCACCCCGTCGACGGGCACCAGGGGGTCGGCGACGAGGTCGCCGGTGAGCAGCTGCACGGTGGACAGGCCGCAGGCGTGCGGCAGCTCCGGCAGCGCCGCGGCCAGCGCGAGACCGGCGGCGATGCCCACCGAGGTCTCCAGCGCCGAGGACACCACGACGGGCAGGCCGATGTCCTCGGCGATGCGCAGGCACGCCCGCACCCCGCCGAGGGGCTGCACCTTGAGCACCGCCACGTCGGCGGCCTCTAGGTCGCGCACGCGGTAGGGGTCGGCCGCCCGGCGGATCGACTCGTCGGCCGCGACCGGCACGTCGACCCCGCGGCGCACGCGGGCCAGGTCCTCGACCGAGGCGCAGGGCTGCTCGACGTACTCCAGGCCGCCGGCGGCGCGGTCGAGCACCGGGATCGCGGCGAGGGCCTCCTCGAGGCTCCACAGGCCGTTGACGTCGATGCGCACGTGACCGCTCGGCCCCAGGGCGTCGCGCACGGCCTCGAGCCGGGCCTGGTCCTCGGCCAGGCTCGAGCCGGGGTCGGCGACCTTGACCTTGGCGGTGCGGCAGCCGCCGCGCAGCACCAGCGCGTGGGCCCGCTCGGGGTCGACCACGGGCACCGTCACGTTGACCGGCACCTCGGTGCGCACCGGCTCCGGCCAGTCGCCGGCGGCCGCCTCCTCGGCGCAGCGCAGCCAGGGCTCGGCGACGGCCGCGTCGTACTCCAGGAACGGGCTCCACTCCCCCCAGCCGGCCCGCCCCGGGTCGCCGTCGCCGGCCCCGCGCAGCAGCACGCCCTCGCGCACGGTGATGCCGCGGAAGCGGGTGGTCATCGGCACCGACCAGACGTGCCTCACGCCGACCCGCCCGCCTCGACCAGCGCGCGCAGCCGCAGCCGGTCGGGCTTGCCGTTGGCCAGCATCGGCAGGTCGTCGAGGCCCACGAGCTGGCGCGGCGCCCATGCGCGCGGGTGCGCGCCCGCCACCCACGCGCGGGCGGCGTCGAGGTCGAGCGGTCCGACGACGAAGGCGACGAGCCGGTGGCCCCACTCCTCGTCGGGCACGCCGAGCACCTCGGCCGCCACCACGTCGGGGTGCTCGCGCAGCCGGGCCGCCACCGCGGGCGCCGGCACGTTGACCCCGCCGCTCACGACCACGTCGTCGAGGCGCCCGAGCACCTCGAGCCGGCCGTCGTCGTCGAGGCGGCCGGCGTCGGAGGTGAGGAACCACCCGTCGACCAGCACCTCGCGGGTCAGGTCGGGGTCGCCGTCGTAGCCCTCGAAGAGCGTCGGCCCGCCGAGCCGGACCCGCCCGTCGCGCCCCAGCGCCAGCGCGACGCCGTCGAGGGGCACCCCGTCGTAGACGCAGCCGCCCGCGGTCTCCGCCGAGCCGTACGTCGCCACCACGCGCACCCCGGCGGTCTCGGCGCGGTCGCGCAGGGCCGGGTCGAGCGGGCCGCCCCCGAGCAGCACGGTGTGGTAGCTGCGCAGGGCCCAGACGTCGTCGGGGTCGCCGAGCAGGCGGTGCAGCTGGGTGGGCACCAGGGAGACGAAGCGGTCGCCGCGCTCGGCGGCGCCGAGGGCGAAGGGTCCGCGGCGCACGAGCTCGGCGGTGGCCGCGGCGAAGCCGTCGTGCTCCTCGAGCAGCACGGGGTCGTGGCCCGCGACCAGCGAGCGGCACACGACCTGCACGCCCGCGACGTAGGAGGCGGGCAGCGCCAGCAGCCAGGCGCCCGAGGAGCCGAGTCGTCGCTCGGTGGCCTGCACGGAGGCGAGCACCGCGCGGCGCGAGAGGGCCACGCGCTTGGGCCGCCCCGTCGACCCCGACGTCGTGACGACCAGCGGCTCGGGCTCGGGCGCGCCGGCCAGCCAGCCGCGCAGGGAGTCGACCACCTCGCGGGTCGTGCCGCCGATATCCACGCGACCGACCCTAGCCAGGCGTGATCCACTGCGGGGCGTGAGCACCCTGGTCGACGTCGCCCGGGCGGGAGCCCGGAAGGCCGCCCCGCCCACCCCGCTGGCCGGACGGCTCTCGGTGCAGTCGGTGCTCTACGCCATCGGCGACGGCACCTTCCTCACCGCGAGCGCCGTCTTCTTCACCCAGGTCGTGGGGCTCTCCGCCGCCCAGGTGGGCCTGGGCATCACCGTGGCCGGGGTGGTCTCGATGCTCGTCGCCGTGCCGGCCGGGCGCCTCGCCGACCGGCTGGGCCCCCAGCGCACCTGGGCGCTGGGCGCCCTCGGCACCGCCCTCATGTACGCCGTGTGGCCCTTCATCGACGGCTTCACCGCCTTCCTGGCGATGAGCGTCGTGCTGGAGGTCGTCAACGGGGCCGGCAACGCCGGGCGCGGCGCCTACGTGCTCGACCTGCTGCCGCGCGCGGAGCGGGTGCAATCACAGGCCTACATGTACTCCGCGCTCAACCTGGGCTTCACCCTCGGCGCCGCGCTGGGCGGGATCGCCCTGGCCTTCGAGGACGACTCGGTCATCCGCGCCCTGCCCTGGCTGACCGCGGTGCTCGTGGCGGCCAACGCCTGGTGGATCACTCGGCTGCCGGCCACCTCGCACCAGCACCACCCCGACCCGCTCGTCGAGGCGGTCGAGGCCGCCCTCGAGGACCCGGAGCCGGTGGCACCCGCCCCCTCCGACGCCCGGGCGACCGGGCCCGGCGGGACGGTGCCCGGCGCGCTGCGCAACCGCGGCTTCCTGGCCACGTCGTTCTTCGGCGGGGTGCTCGACACCAACCAGGTGCTGCTGCACCTGGTCATCCCCCTCTGGCTGGTGGAGGAGACCGACGCGCCGCGCGTGCTGCTGGCGCTGCTCTTCGCCACGAACACGGTGATGTGCATCTTCCTGCCCATGCGGGCCGCGCGGGGGGTGCGCGACGTGAGCACCGCCCTGCGGGCGGCCCGCTTCAGCAGCCTCTTCTTCGTCGTGTCGTGCGTGATCACCCTGGTCACCCACGAGACCGTCGGCTGGGTCACCATCACGCTGATCTGGCTGGGCCACGTCACCGTGACCGGCGCCGAGCTCTACCTCTCGGCCGCGAGCTGGTCCTTCGACTCCGAGCTCTCCGACCCCGACCGGCGCGGGGAGTACCAGGGCGCCCGCAACCTGGGCCGCCAGCTGGGCTACATCGGCGCCCCCGCCCTCTACACCTTCCTCGCCCTGGAGGTCGGCACCCTGGGCTGGCTGGCCATCGCCGCCATCGCCGTGGCCGCAGCCGCCGCCCTGCACCCCTCGGCCCGGGCCGCGCAGCGCTTCCTGGTGCGCCACGACCTCGACCCCGCCCGCTGAGCGGTCGCGCGGGCCGCGGCTGGTTGAATCCTCCGGTGGCCACCCCCTCCGACTGGATCGCCGGCGCGCGCCCGCGCACCCTGCCCGCCGCCGTCTCCCCGGTGCTCGCCGGCACGGGCGTCGCCGCCTTCGTCGACGAGGCGGTGTGGTGGAAGGCCGTGCTCGCCCTCGTGGTGAGCCTGGCGCTGCAGGTCGCGGTCAACTACGCCAACGACTACTCCGACGGCATCCGCGGCACCGACGACGACCGGGTCGGGCCGATGCGGCTGGTCGGGTCGGGCGCGGCGCCCGCCGCCGCGGTCAAGCGGGCCGCCTTCCTCGCCTTCGGCGTGGCCGGGGTCGCCGGGCTGGTGCTCGCGGCCACCACCGCCTGGTGGCTCGTCGCGGTCGGATTGGTCAGCATCGTGGCCGCCTGGTACTACACCGGCGGCTCGAACCCCTACGGCTACCTCGGCCTGGGCGAGGTCATGGTCTTCGTCTTCTTCGGCCTCGTCGCCGTCGTCGGCACGACCTACGTGCAGACCGCGTCGCTGGCGGCCGGCGACCTCGCCGCGGCGCTCGCCGCCGCCGTCGGCATCGGTGCCCTGGCCTGCGCCATCCTCGTCGTCAACAACCTGCGCGACATCCCCTCCGACACCCTCGCCGGCAAGCGCACCCTCGCGGTCAAGCTCGGCGAGCGCCGCACCCGCCAGCTCTACGTCGGGCTCGTGGGGCTCGCGGCCCTGGCCGTCGTGGCGCTCGCCGCGCTCACCACCTGGTGGGCGCTGCTCGGTCTCGGCTTCCTCGTCGTGGCCGCCCGCGGGGTGCGCACCGTGCTCGGCGGGGCCGTCGGCCCGGGCCTGATCCCCGTGCTGGCCTCGACCGGGGCCGGCGAGCTGGCCTGGGCCGTGCTCACCGCCGTGCCGCTGCTCGTCCTCGCCTGACCCGGCGCCACCGGGCAGACCGGGCCTGACCTGGCCCGACCTACGCTGGCGGCATGGGTTTCCTGATCTTCGTCCTCGTCGTGGTCGCCGCCGTCGCCGCCTGGAAGTTCCGGGTGCCGCTGATGGCGAAGGTGCTCGGGCAGTCCGAGAGCCGCGTGCAGCGCTCGATCGACCGCCGCAAGCGCTGAGCCCCGGCCTCGCGGGCGCCGGCCGGGTCGGCCGCGCGCGAGGTGGGACGTGGGCGCCGGATCAGGCGCGGGGCGCCTCGCCGGCGTCGCTGCGCCGCTGCTCGTCCTCGGCGTCCTCGGCGTCCTCGCGCGCCTTGAGCTCCTCGAAGCGGCTGGCCGCGCGGCGGGCCCGCTCGTCGACGCGCCGGGCGAAGGCCTCGCGCGGGCCGTTGAGCAGGAAGTAGGAGCCGATGCCGCTGATGACGAAGGCGAGCACGAAGGACCACAGCAGGTTGGCCTGACCGGCGACGCTGAGCCACACGCCCATGACGACGGCCAGCGACGCCGCGAAGAGCACCAGGCGCAGGGCGGTGTAGACGACGAACTCCTTCACGCCCCCAGGGTAGCCCGCGCCCGGCACCGGCCCCGAGGCGACCGCTCGCGGTCGCGGGCCCGGTGACCACCGGGCACCTACGCTGGAGGGGTGCTCAAGTTCCTGCTGGTGATCGCCGTCTTCGCCCTCGCGACGTACCTCACGATCCGCGTCATCCAGCGCCGCGGCCTGCTCGAGCAGGGCCCGCAGCGCCCCTCGGCGCGGCCGTCGCGGCCCGCACCCAAGGGCCCCAAGCCCAAGCCCCGCATCGTCGCTCCCGACGACGACGAGGACTTCCTGCGCGACCTCGACCGCAAGCGGCTGCACCCCGACGACCCGGACAACCCGCCCGCGACCACCTGAGCCGCGACCTCCTGAGCCGCCCCACGGGCGCTCGCGCGGGTGCCGCCCGTCAGGGCGGACCGCAGGGGGTCAGGCCCCGCCGGCCAGGACCGGCGCCTCGGCGACCACGGGGGCCGGCTCCGGGGCGGCGTAGCTGTGCTGGGAGGTCGTGGAGAAGAAGTTGATCCCGATGAAGTTGAACCACAGGGTGGCGGTGCCGAGCAGCGCGAGGTAGGCGGCGTTGCGGCCCTTCCAGCCGGCCGTGGAGCGGGCGTGGAGGTAGGCGGCGTAGACGACCCAGGTGATGAACGCCCACACCTCCTTGGGGTCCCAGTTCCAGTAGTTCGACCAGGCCTGGTGGGCCCAGATCGGGCCGGTGATGAGCACCGCGAAGGTCCACACCGGGAACGCGAAGGCGTGCAGGCGGTAGGACACCCGGTCGAGCACGGCCAGCGACGGCACCCGCGAGAGGTAGCCGGTGGACGACTCGCGGCCCTTGGTGATCGAGCGCTCCTTGAGCAGGTAGAGCACCGAGCAGATGCCGCCCAGGCTGAAGGCGCCGGTCGCGATCACGGCCGAGACCACGTGGATGACCAGCCAGGGCGAGTTCAGCGCCTCGGTGAGCGGGGAGACCGGGGCGTAGAGCCAGATGACGTCGACCATGAGCAGCACGAGCACGAAGCCGACGACCAGCGGGGCCATCCAGCTCAGCCCGAGGCGCCGGCGCATCACGACGTAGAGCAGGGTCACCACGAAGGTGCCCGAGAGCGTGAACTCGTACATGTTGCCCCACGGCACCCGGTTGGGGTCGGCGGCCATCCCGCGCGCGAGCAGCGAGACGGCGTGCACCAGGCCCGCGACCACGGTCAGCGAGAAGCCGATGCGCCCGAAGAGGTCGATGCGGTGCTCGTGGTCGGGGCCCTCGGACCCCGCGGCCGGCTCGGCGCTCGCGCCGTACGCCGGGGCGGCCGGGCCGCCCGCGCCGACCGTCGCGGTCTCCCGCGCGCCGGCCTCCACGGGCACCTTGCGCAGCGCGCTCCACTCGACCAGGTGGGCCAGCAGGGCCAGGAAGTAGACCAGACCTGCGGCGGCCACGGCCTGGTTGCTCAGGGCCTCCCATGCACTGTCGCTCACGACGTCTTCTCCTCGGTGGTTGCGGGTCCGGCGCCGTCGGCACCGGGGGTGTGGCCGGGGGTGGCCCCGGGACGGAGGTCGGCGACCAGCTGCTGGAGCACGACGCCCACGTCGCCGCCGCCGGAGCGGTCGAGCGCGGCCACCTCGACCAGTGTGCTCCCCCCCTCGCGACGCGCCCGCAGCCAGACGCGACGCGGGCGGATGAAGAGGGAGCCGAGCAGGCCGAGCAGGGCCAGGCAGACGCCGATGAGGGCGACCTCCTTGCCGGGGGTCTGGCTGATCTGGATGCGGTTCCACCGCTCGAGGCCCTCGAAGGTCACCGTGCCCAGCCCGTCGGGCAGGGTCTCGGTCTGGCCCTCCTGCAGGTCGAGGCGGAAGGGCGAGCCGTCGGCCTTGGTGACCAGCTCGGCGTCGGCCTTGTCGAGCACGTAGACCGACTGCGACTGGCCCTGGTCGAGGCCGAGGTCGCCGGTGTAGACCTGCATCGACAGCGTGGGGTTGTTGGCCTCGCCCATGACGTTGACCGGGTCGCCCTCCACGTTGATGAAGGTGGGGTAGAACAACCCCTCCAGGCCGATCTGCCCCGGCTGGGCGTCGGCGGCCTTGACCACGCCGAAGGACAGGAAGTCGGGGCTCTGCGGCAGGAAGATCGTCGGCCCGCTGTAGACCTCGTTGCCCTCGCCGTCGCGCACCGTGATGACGGGGGCGTAGCCGTGGCCGATGAGGAAGATCTCGGTGTCGTCGATCTGCAGCGGGTGGTTGACGCGCAGGTCGTACTCGGTGGGGGCGTCGTCGAGGCCCTCGACGTAGGAGACGTGGCTGACGAAGCCGCGGGCCTGGCCCTGGGCCGGGCCGCTGTCGAGCCAGTCCACGTCGAAGGAGTCGACGTCGAAGGCGAAGTCGTCGAGCTGGTCGGCCCCGAAGAGGGTGCCGGGCACGAAGTCGTCGTACTGCGTGAGCCGGTTGGTGAAGCCGGCGTCGTCGCCGACGAGCAGGATCACGCCGCCCTTGTAGCCCAGCAGGCTGCCCACGGCGAAGCCGACCAGCACCACCACCACCGAGAGGTGGAAGACCAGGTTGCCGGCCTCGCGCAGGTAGCCGCGCTCGGCGCTCACGGCGTCCTCGCCGTCGCGGGCCGGGCGCACGCGGTAGCCCCGCTTGGCCAGCAGGCGCCGGGCGCGCTCCTCGACCTCGGCGACGTCCTCGTCGGTGGTGTAGCTGGTGCTGTCGGGCAGCCGGGTCAGGTTGCGCGGGGCCGCCGGCGGCACGGCGCGCAGGCCGCGCCAGTAGTGGAACGTGCGCGGGATGATGCAGCCGATGAGCGAGATCATCAGCAGGATGTAGATCGCCGCGAACCACGGCGAGCCGTAGACGTCGAAGAGGCTCAGCCGCTCGTAGATCGGCGTGAGCGTGGGGTGGGCGTCCTTCCAGTTCGACGTCTTGAGCGCGTCGACGCCCTCCTGCGGCACGATCGAGCCCGGTACGGCGGCCAGGGCCAGCACCAGCAGGAGGATGAGCGCGGTGCGCATCGAGGTGAGCTGGCGCCAGCCGAAGCGCAGCAGCTCGCCCAGGGTCAGCTCGCCGGCCCGCCGCGGCGGGGGCGTGGCGCCGGAGGCGCGCTCCTTCGTCGCGGTGCTCACACGCTCACCTGGTAGCCCGAGACGAGGTGGATCTGGAGCCAGGCGACCATCTCGCCCCAGGCACCGGTGAGCAGGAGCACGCCCACCAGCAGCAGCATGCCGCCGCCGATGCGGGTGACGACCTGCTGGTGGCGGCGCACGAAGGCCAGCGCGCCGAGCGCCCGGCGCCACACGAGCGCGGCGACGATGAAGGGCAGGCCCAGGCCGAGGGAGTAGAGCCCCATCAGCAGGCCCCCGCGGGCGGCCGTGCCCTCGTTGAAGGCGAGGGTGAAGATGACGCCCAGGGTCGGGCCCATGCAGGGCGCCCAGCCGACGCCGAAGAGGAAGCCCAGCACCGGTGCGGCGGCCAGGCCGACCGCGGGCACCTTGTGCACCCGCAGGTCGCGGGCCAGGAAGGGCACCAGCCCGAGGAAGGCCAGGCCCAGCACGATGGTGACCACGCCCAGCACGACCTCGAGCAGCCGCTGGTTGACGATCAGCCAGCCCCCGACCGAGCCGCTGGCCATGCCGATGAGCACGAACACCACCGAGAAGCCGAGCACGAAGAGCACCGCGCCCGCGAGCATGCGCCCGCGGCGCACGTCGCCGCTGGCGATGTCGGCGCCCGAGAGCCCCGTGGCGTAGGAGAGGTAGCCGGGAAGCAGCGGCAGCACGCAGGGCGAGAAGAACGAGACCAGCCCCGCGATGACCGCCACCGGGACGGCGAGCAGCAGCGAGCCGGAGAAGGCCGTCTGGCCGAACCAGTCACCCACGCCTCAGCCCTCCTCGACGACCGTCTCGACCACGTCGAGGAGGGTCTGCTTGCTCGGGATCTCGCCGCTGATCACCGCGGCCACCCGGCCCTCGGTGTCGAGCACCGCGGTGGAGGGCATCGTCTGGGGCGCGACCGAGCCCGAGAAGGCCAGCAGCGCCCGCCCGTCGGGGGCGTAGATCGAGGGGTAGTCGACGCCGCGCGCCCGCTCGAAGGTCGCCGCCTGCGTGGCGCTGGTGTCGCGGATGTTGATGCCGACGAAGTCGACGCTGTCGCCGAGCTCGCGGTCGGCCTCGGTCAGCAGCGGCATCTCGGTGCGGCAGGGCCCGCAGCCGCTCCACCACACGTTGACCACCGTCACGGTGCCCGGCTCGATGCTGACCGTGCCGCCCGTGGTCGTGGGCTGGTCGCGCAGCACCACGGGGTCCTCGCGCTCGTCGGGGGCGTACTCGGAGACCGCGCCCCCGCCCTGGATGTAGGTGACCCCGTCGTCGGTGCCGCGCAGCGACGAGCAGCCCGCGGTGCCGAGCACCACCGAGCAGGCCAGGGCCAGGCCGGCCGTGAGCCGGCGCGCGCGAGGGGTCATGACGGCTTCGACTCCTCCGTGGTGCCGCCGGCGGAGAAGGGCGCCGACCGGTCGCCGACCGGGATCAGGTCGCCGGCGGGCTCGGAGTAGGAGACCTGGGTCAGCCGGTCGCCGACGAAGTGCAGCGAGGTCAGCGAGCACAGCGTGCAGGTGCGGCTCTTGGGGTGGTGGAGGAAGGAGCGCTTCTCCGCGGCCAGCCGGGTGGTCCAGATGGGCAGCTGGTGGGAGACCACGACCGCCTCGTGACCGGCCGCGGCGATCCGCGCGTCGTGGACCGCCGACATCATCCGCGCGACGATGTCGGTGTAGGGCTCGCCCCAGGACGGCTTCCAGGGGTTCCACAGGTGGCGCCACGTCGCGGGGTTGCGCAGGGCGTTCCTGCCCGCCCCGAACTGCTCGCCCTCGAACTTGTTGGTCGACTCGATGACCCGCGGGTCGGTGACGACGTCGAGGCCGCGGGCCTGCGCCAGCGGCTGCGCCGTCTCCTGGGCCCGCTCCAGCGGCGAGACCCGCAGGTGGACGATGTCGCGGTCCTTGATCGTGTCGGCGACCTTCTCGGCCATCCGCACCCCGAGCGCGGAGAGGTGGAAGCCGTCGCGGCGTCCGTAGAGCACGCCCTCGGGGTTGTGCACCTCGCCGTGGCGCATCAGGTGGACGATCGTGTCGGGGCTGCTCATGCGACGCTCCTCGCGGCGGCGGCCGCACGGGCGGCGTGGGGCAGGGCGTCGAGCACGGTCTGCACGGCGCGGTCGTCGTGGGCGGCGGAGAGGAACCACGCCTCGTAGGCCGACGGCGGGAGGTAGACGCCGCGCTCGAGCATCGCGTGGAAGAAGGCGGCGTAGGCGGGGGCGTCGGTGCGCGAGGCGTCCTCGAAGTCGCGGACCGGGCCCTCGGTGAGGAACACCGAGAACATCGTGCCGGTGGCCTGCACGACGTGCGGCAGGCCGACCGTCGTCAGCGCCTCGGCGGCCGCGACCTTGATCGTCTCGGCGGCGGCGCCGATGTGGGCGTAGACCTCGTCGGTGGCCAGGCGCAGCGTGGCCAGACCGGCCGTGGTCGCGACCGGGTTGCCCGACAGGGTGCCGGCCTGGTAGACCGGCCCCTCGGGCGAGAGCTGCGACATCACGTCGGCTCGACCCCCGAAGGCCGCCGCCGGGAAGCCCCCGCCCATCACCTTGCCGAAGGTGATCAGGTCAGGGCGCCAGCCCTCGGCCTTGCCGTCGAGGCCCCACTGGCCCTCGCGGGTCACGCGGAAGCCGGTCATCACCTCGTCGCTCACGAAGAGCGCGCCGTGGCGGGTGCAGGTCTCGGCCAGGAAGCGGTTGAAGCCCGGCTCGGGGGGCACCACGCCCATGTTGCCCGGCGAGGCCTCGGTGACCAGGCAGGCGATGCGGTCGCCGTGCTCGGCGAAGACCTTCTCCACCGCCGCCCGGTCGTTGTAGGGCAGCACCAGCGTCAGCTCGGTCGAGGAGGCCGGCACGCCGGGGGTGCCCGGCACGGCGAAGGTGGCGAGACCCGAGCCGGCCGAGGCCAGCAGGGCGTCGACGTGGCCGTGGTAGCACCCGGCGAACTTCACGACGACGTCGCGACCGGTGAAGCCGCGGGCCAGCCGGATGGCCGACATGGTGGCCTCGGTGCCGGAGGAGACGAAGCGGACCTTGTCGACCGGCGTGCGCGCGACGATCTCCTCGGCCAGCAGGACCTCGGGCTCGGTCGGGGTGCCGTACGACGTGCCGCGCGCCACCGCGGCCTGCACCTGCGCCATCACCTCGGGGTGGGCGTGGCCCAGCAGCATCGGGCCCCAGGAGCAGATGAGGTCGACGTAGTCGTTGCCGTCGACGTCGGTGAGCCAGGCCCCGCTGGCCGAGCGGATGAAGCGGGGGGTGCCTCCGACGGCGTTGAAGGCGCGCACCGGGGAGTTCACACCACCGGGGGTCACCGCGTGGGCCCGGGCGAAGAGCTCTCCGGAGGCCGTGGGCGGTGCGGGCGGGTGGGCGTCGGTGGGTGCGGGACTCACGTCCTCATCATCCCTCGCGGCGCCAACGACACGAAGTCGCGGCGGGCCCCGGGGCGACCAAGCCGTGACCGGGAGCACACCGAACCACCTGCCGGACACCTCCGCGGCACGCCGAAGGGGGCGTTTGCGGGCCGACCGGGCCGGGGAGGCTGCCCGGGCGGACGGAGAATGTGACCCACGCGACGGATCCTGGGATTCCTACCGGTCCGTAACCTGGACGTGACATCCTCCGTTAGGTCCGTCACAGGTGCTTGAGGGAGCACGACGAGCGACACCACCGGGAGACGAGAAGCATGGCAGCGAAGAAGACCGCACGCGTCAAGAGCATGACCGCCCTGGTCCCGCTCGCGCTCGTGTCGGCGGCCTGGACCGCCTCTCTGGTCGGCCCCGCGGCCACCACCGTCCCCGTGTCGGCCGAGCTCGCCGACCCCACCTCCCTGCCCGACGGCTCGACCGTGCCGGCGCAGGCCATCGAGGCGCCGGCCTCGGTCTCCGGCGGCGGCTCCCTCGCCGGGCTCGCCGACGGCCTCGACGGCCGCCGCGCCCAGCAGGCCGTCTCCACCGCCTCCAGCTCCGGCATCCCGTCGGCCGCGCTCGCCGCCTACCAGCGCGCCGAGACCGTCATCAACGCCGCCGACAAGTCCTGCAACCTGCCCTGGCAGCTGGTCGCGGCCATCGGTCGCGTCGAGTCCAACCACGGCCAGTACGCCGGCAACACCCTCGACGCCGACGGCGTCGCCCAGCCCGGGATCTACGGCATCGCCCTCAACGGGCGCAACAACACCGAGGCCATCTCCGACACCGACGCCGGCGAGCTGGACAACGACACGCAGTGGGACCGCGCCGTCGGCCCGATGCAGTTCATCCCGTCCACCTGGCGCTCGGTCGGCGTCGACGCCGACGGCGACGGTCGGCGCGACCCGCAGGACGTCGACGACGCCGCGCTCGGCACGGCGGTCTACCTCTGCTCCGGCAGCGACGACCTGTCGACCACCGCGGGCCAGGAGGCCTCGGTCTTCCGCTACAACCGCTCCGACGACTACGTGCAGCTCGTGCTGTCGATCATGGACGCCTACACCGACGGCGACTACACCTCGGTGCCGAGCTCGACCACCGCGGCCGGCGTGATCATGCCCGACCCCGACTACACCCCGCCGAAGCCGCCGCCGGCCCGCGGCCCCAGCCAGGGCGGCGGCCAGCCGCAGGCGCAGCCGCAGCAGCCCCAGGTCGACTCGACCCCGCAGGCCGAGGACCCGGCTCCCACCACCCCGCCGAAGGGCGACGGCGGGCCCACCGGCCCGACCAACCCCACCAACCCCGGTGGGGGCGGCAACGGCCCGCAGCTGCCGGTGCCCGACCTCCCCGACCTGCCCGAGACCGGCGTCGAGCCCGTCGACGACGTCCTCACCGTGGCCCAGGCGATCGTGCAGTGCACCCTCGAGGGCCTGCTCGACAACCCGCTGAGCAGCACCGACAAGTTCGACCAGTGCGTCGAGGACTACACGACGCCCTGACCGTGCCCGGGGCCCGCTCGGCCCCCGGTCCGACCCCTGCCCCACCGGCGGGGCCGGCCCGGGCACGAGGTCAGCGGCGCAGCAGCCGGGCCGCCTCGGCGGCCCAGTAGGTGAGCACCACGTCGGCGCCGGCGCGCCGGATCGAGGTCAGCGTCTCCAGGATCGCGGGCTCGCGGTCGATCCAGCCGCGCGCGGCGGCCGCCTCGACCATGGAGTACTCCCCCGAGATGTTGTAGGCCGCCACCGGCACCCGCACGGCGTCGCGCACCTGGCGCAGCACGTCGAGGTAGGCCAGCGCCGGCTTCACCATCACCATGTCGGCGCCCTCCTCGACGTCGAGGAGCGCCTCCCGCACGCCCTCGCGGGCGTTGGCGCCGTCCTGCTGGTAGGTGCGCCGGTCACCCTGCAGCGAGGAGTCCACGGCCTCGCGGAAGGGGCCGTAGAAGGCGGAGGCGTACTTCGTGGAGTAGGCCAGGATCGACACGTCGGTGTGCTCGGCGGCGTCGAGCGCCTCGCGGATGACCCGCACCTGGCCGTCCATCATGCCGCTGGGGCCGACCATGTCGACGCCGGCGTGGGCCTGGGCGCGCGCCATCTCGGCGTAGATCGCCAGCGTGCGGTCGTTGTCGACGCGCCCGTCGGGGGTGAGCACCCCGCAGTGGCCGTGGTCGGTGAACTCGTCGAGGCACAGGTCGCTCATGACGGTCAGGGCGTCGCCCACCTCGCCCACCACGTCGGTGATGGCCAGGTTGAGGATCCCCGCGGGGTCGAGCGCACCCGATCCGGTGGCGTCCTTGTGCTCGGGCACGCCGAAGAGCATCACCCCGCCCAGGCCGAGCTCGGCGGCCTCGGCGACCGCGCCGAGCAGGCTCGAGCGCGAGTGCTGCACGACGCCGGGCATCGAGGAGATCGGCACGGGCTCGGAGAGCCCCTCGCGCACGAAGAGCGGCAGCACGAGCTGGCGCGGCTCCAGGGAGGTCTCCGCGACCATGCGGCGCAGGGCCGGCGTCGTGCGCAGCCGCCGGGGCCGGATGGTCGGTCCGGCCACCGGCGGGTGGACGACGGGGTCCGTCGGGCCCCCGGGCGCAGCCGGGCTCACTCCGCGCGGACCTTGCGCGAGCGCGCCGACGGCTTGCGGTCGGAGGGCCGCGTGACGGCCTGGCCCTGCTCCACCATGGCGGCCCGGCGCGCGGCGCCGAAGTCGGCCAGCGCGTCGACCAGCTCCTCGACGTCGGGCTTGGGCGACATCACGTCGACGCGCAGCCCGTGCTCCTCGGCGGTCTTGGCCGTGGCGGGGCCGATGACGCCGATCACCGTGGAGGGGTGCGGCTTGCCGGCGATGCCGACCAGGTTGCGCACCGTGGAGGAGGAGGTGAAGACCACGGCGTCGAACTTGCCGGTCTTGATGGCGTCGCGGGTCGGCGCCGGCGGCGGTGTCGCGCGCACCGTGCGGTAGGCCGTGACGTCGTCGCACTCCCAGCCCAGGTCGATCAGGCCGGCCACGAGGTTCTCGGTGGCGATGTCGGCGCGGGGCAGGAAGACCCGGTTGATCGGGTCGAGGACGTCGTCGTACTCGGGCCAGTCGGCCAGCAGGCCGGCGGCCGACTGCTCACCGGAGGGCACCAGGTCGGCCCTCAGGCCCCAGGCCGCGATCGCGGCCGCGGTCTTGTCGCCGACCGCGGCGATCTTCAGCCCGGAGAAGGCGCGGGCGTCGAGGCCGTACTCCTCGAACTTCTCGCGCACGGCCTTGACGGCGTTGACCGAGGTGAAGGCGATCCACTCGTAGCGGCCCTCGACCAGGCCGCGCACGGCCTTGTCCATCTGCAGCGGGTTGCGCGGCGGCTCCACCGAGATCGTCGGGACCTCCTCGGGCACCGCGCCGTAGCCGCGCAGCCGGGTGGAGAGGACGCCGGCCTGGTCCTTGGTGCGCGGCACGAGCACGCGCCAGCCGAAGAGCGGCTTGGTCTCGAACCACGACAGCGTCTCGCGCAGGTCGACGACCTTGCCGATGACCGTGACGGCCGGCGGGCTCATCCGGGCGGCGCGTGCGTCGGCGGCGATGTGCTCCAGCGTCGAGCAGACCGTCGACTGGGTCGTGGTCGTGCCGACGCGGGTCATGGCGACCGGCGTCGAGGCCGGGCGACCGGCGGCCATCAGGGCCTTGCTGATCTCGCCGATCATGCCGACGCCGGAGAGCAGCACGAGGGTGCGGTCGTCGGCGTACTGGCTCCAGTCGACGCTGGCGTCGCACGTGACCACGGCGACCTCGCGGTGGTCCTTGGTGGTCAGCGGGATGCCGGCGTAGGCGGGCACGGCGCTGACCGAGGAGACGCCCGGCACGATCTCGAAGCCGAGGCCGGCCTTGGCGCAGGCCTGCGCCTCCTCGGGGCCGGAGGCGTAGAGGAAGGGGTCCCCGGTCATGAGGCGCACCACGCGGCGACCGCGCTTGGCCTGCTTGACGACGACCTTGGCGCGCGCGGCGTGGGTCAGCGGCTGGCCGTCCTCGCCGAAGCCGCCGTCGACCATCTCGGGCCCGACCGGCTCGGGGGCGGGCTCGCCGTCGACCGGCTCCACGGGCTCGGGCAGGCCGAGCAGCGTGCGCACGAGCGCGACGTGCTCGGGGGACTCGGTGACGACCACGTCGGCCTGGCGCACGAGGTCGACGGCGCGCACGGTCAGCAGGTCGGGGTCACCCGGGCCGCTGCCGACGAACGACACCCAGCCCCGGCTCGGGCTGGTCGTGGCGCTGGTCTGGCTGGACTTGGCTCGCGTCATGCTCATGAGTCCCTGTCTGGATCGGTATCGATGGCTGGGCCTGGCTGGTCCAGCTGTCCTGCCCCGTCGGCGAGCATCTCCTGCGCCAACCGGGTGCCGACGCCGACGGCGTCGGAGGTGCTCCCGGATGCGGACTTCCGCACCGAGAGGGTTCCGTCGAGCGAGAGCGCCACGGCCCTCACCCAGAGCTCGTCGCCGTCCTCGCCCTCGACGACGTCCGCGAGGGCGCCGATGGGGGCCGAGCAGCCGCCCTCGAGGGTGGCCAGGACGGCGCGCTCCGCCTCGACCGCGGCCCGGGTGGGGGCGTGGTCGAGCGCGGCCAGGTCGGTGGCGAGGGGGTCCTCGGCGCGGCACTCCACGGCCAGCGCGCCCTGCCCGGGGGCGGGCAGCACCTGCAGCGGGTCGAGCACCTCGCTGACCTCCTCGAGCCGGTGGATCCGGGCCAGCCCGGCCCGCGCCAGGACGACGGCGTCGACGTCGCCCGCGCGCACCTTGGCGATGCGCGAGTCGACGTTGCCACGGACGCCGACGACGTCCAAACCGAGGCCGAGCGCGTGCAGCTGGGCGGCGCGCCGCGGCGAGCCCGTGCCGACCCGGCTGCCGACCGGCAGCTCGCCGAGGGTCAGCCCGTCGCGGCCCACGACGACGTCGCGCGGGTCCTCGCGCTCGGGTACGGCGACCAGCGCGATGCCGGCGGCGGGGTAGGTGGGGAGGTCCTTGAGCGAGTGGACGGCCACGTCGACGTCGCCGCGCAGCAGGGCGTCGCGCAGGGCGCCGACGAAGACCCCGGTGGAGCTCGACTGCACCAGCGGGGTGCCGGCGGCCTGGCTGCGGTCGCCCTCGGTGGTGACCTCGACGAGCACCACCTCGCGGCCCAGCAGGTCACGGACCAGGTCGGCCACGGTGCCGGCCTGGGTGGTGGCCAGCAGCGAGCGGCGCGTGCCCACGCGCACGGGGGCGCTCACGCCGAGCCCCGGCGGGCGTCGTCGGGCACGGCGGGGCGGGTCACGGCCGAGACCGCCTCGGGGTCGAGGGCGAAGAGCTCGGCGAGCGCCGCGGCGTAGGAGACCGCGCCGGCCTCGTTGGCCAGCTCGCGCACGCGCACGGTCGGCTCGTGGAGCAGCTTGTCGGCCACCCGGCGCACCGTGTGGAGGATCTCGGCGCGCGCCGCCTCGTCGAGGTCGGGCAGGCGGTTGCCCAGCCGGGTCATCTCCGCGTCGACGACCGAGGTGGCCATCGAGCGCAGCGCGACCACGGTCGGGGTGACGCTGGCCTGGCGACGCGCGGTGAGGAAGGCCGCGACCTCCTGCGTCACGATGCTGCGCACGGCGGCGACCTCCAGGCCCGCGTCGGAGTCCTGCACCTCGGAGGCCAGCTCGGCGAGGTTGACCAGGGTGACGCCCGGCAGGTCGGCCACCGCGGGGTCGACGTCGTGGGGCAGCGCGAGGTCGAGCAGCACCAGCGGGCGGCCGTCGGGCCGCGCCGCCTCGACCATGTCGCGGGTGACGAGCACCCCGGTGGCGCCGGTGCACGTGACGACCACGTCGGCGTGGGCGAGCTCGGCGCCGAGCTCCGAGAGCGAGGCGGGGCGCGCGTCGTACTCGCGGGCCAGGCGGCGGGCGCGCTCGGGGGTGCGGTTGAGCACGACGACCTCGCCGGCCTCCAGTCGGCTCACCGTGGCCACCGACAGCCCGGCCATGGCCCCGGCGCCGAGCACCAGCACGCGGCGGCCGGCGACCTCGCCGATCTCGTCGCGGGCGCGCGCGAGCGCGGCGGTCACCAGCGAGGGGGCGGCCTGGTCGATGTCGGTCTCGGCGCGCGAGCGCTTGCCGACGCGCAGGGCCTGCTGGAAGAGCACGTTGAGGGAGGTGCCGACCGTGCCGAGCTCCTGGCCCAGGCGCAGCGCCTCGCGGGTCTGGCCGAGGATCTGGCCCTCGCCGACCGCCATCGAGTCGAGGCCGGCCGCGACCTGGAAGAGGTGGGAGACCGCGCCGTCGTCGTAGTGCACGTAGAGGTGCGGCAGCATCGTCTCGGTCGCCTCGCCCGCGCGGTCGACCAGCAGCGTCGACAGCTCCTCGACCGAGCCGTGGAAGCGGTCGACGTCGGCGTAGACCTCGAGCCGGTTGCAGGTGGAGATGACGGTGGCCTCGGTGACGTGGTCGCACGAGGCGACGTCGTGGACGAGCTTGGCCACCCCGTCGCGGTCGAGCGCCACCTGCTCCAGCAGCGAGACCGGGGCGGAGTTGTGGGAGATCCCCACGACCAGGACGCTCATGCCGTCTCCTCTCGGACCAGCTCGTGGTGAGCCGGGTCGCCGGGGCCCGTCGTCGCGGGCGTCGCCTCGCCCTGGGCCTTGCGCTGCTCGTGGTAGGCGAGGATCTGCAGCTCGATGGACAGGTCGACCTTGCGCACGTCGACCCCCGTGGGCACCGACAGCACGGTCGGTGCGAAGTTCAGGATGCTGGTGATGCCGCAGCCGACCATGCGGTCGGCGACGTCCTGGGCGGCCACGGCCGGGGTCGCGATGACGCCGATCGCCACGCCGTGCTCGCGCACGATCGCCTCCAGGTCGGCGAAGGGGCGCACGTCGATGCCGGCGACGACCTCGTCGTGGCGGCTCGGGTCGGCGTCGAGCAGGGCCACCACCCGGAAGCCACGGCTGCGGAAGCCGGAGAAGTTCGCCAGCGCGTGGCCCAGGTTGCCGATGCCGACGATGACGACGGGCCAGTCCTGCTCCACGCCGATCTCGCGGGCGATCTGGTAGCGCAGGTAGTCGACGTCGTAGCCGACGCCGCGCGTGCCGTAGGAGCCGAGGTAGGACAGGTCCTTGCGCAGCTTGGCGCTGTTGACGCCGGCCGCGCCGGCCAGCTCCTCGCTGGAGCAGGTGCGGGTGCCGGCCTCGACGAGGCTCGTGAGCGCGCGCAGGTACACGGGGAGTCGCGCCACGGTGGCCTCGGGGATGTCCCGGGACGCCTCGGGGGAAGTCCGTGCGGTCACTGCTCTGTCTCCATGCCCAGCCGCGGACGGCGGGGGCCTGACAGCCCGGATTCGCTTCGCGGCGAATTCACTGTAGGAGTTTGTGAACGGGAGAACAAACCGGCCGTACGCCGCTCCCGCGGCCCGCCCGCTGCCTCTCCCGCGCCGTGCCGCGGGGCCTCGCGCCGCACGGGCGCGACCCGGGCTAGCACATGTGAGATGACCCACGCGCACGGGGTCGGTCCTGGGCGGTCCCCGGCGGCCCCGGGCGGGTCAGCCCCGGGTGAGCGCGGCCCGCAGCCGGGTCGGGTCGACGCGCCAGAAGTCGTGGCGCCGACCGTCGACCGTCGTGACCGGCACCTCGTCGCCGTACGCCTCGACGAGGGCGGGGTCGTCGTCGATCCACACCTCCTCGAACTGCTCGCCGAGCTCGGCGCACACCTGCGCCACGACCTCGCGCGCCTGCTCGCACAGGTGGCAGCCCGGCCGCGAGTAGATCCGCACCCGCGGCGCCGCAGGGCTCACGGGGCCGACCCCTCGGCCCGGCGGCGCTCGGCGGCGCGCAGCACGCCCTTCTGCACCTTGCCGGTCACCGTCAGCGGGAGCGCGTCGACGACCTCGATGCGGGTCGGGCGCTTGAAGCGGGCCAGGCGCAGGTCGCAGCGGAAGCGGATCGCGGCCACGACCTCCTCGGGCACCTGCCCGGGCGCGCGCACGTAGGCGACGACCGTCTCGCCCGTGGCGGGGTCGGGGCTGGCCACGACGGCCGCCTCCCGCACGCCGACGACCTCGCGCACGACGTCCTCGACCTCGGCGGGGTAGACGTTGAAGCCCGACACGATGACGACCTCCTTGACCCGGTCGACGAGGAAGAGGTCGCCGCTCGCGTCGAGGAAGCCGACGTCGCCCGTGGCCCACCAGCCCTCGGCGTCGGGCCCGTCGCTGCCGTCGGGCCAGTAGCCGCTGAAGAGGTTGGCGCCGCGCAGGTGGATCTCGCCGGGGTCCTCGCCCTCCGGCGTGCCACCGGCCTCGTCGACCAGGCGCAGCTCGATGCCGGGCAGGGCGGCGCCGACCGAGCCGGCCTGGAGGCGCCGGCTGCACAGCGTGCTGGTGACGATCGGCGCGGCCTCGGTCAGCCCGTAGCCCTGGTGCACGACCACCCGGGTGCGGCCGAACACCTCCTCCACCAGCTCCGGCGCGAGGGGGGCCGCCCCGGAGAGCAGGAGGCGGACGGGTCCGAGCCGCTCCTCGAGGTGCTCGTCGTGGCGCCAGGCCGCGAAGACCGGCGGCGCCACGGGCACGACGCTGCACGCCTGGTCCTCGATCAGGTCGAGCGCGTCGAGCGGATCGAAGCGGTCGACCAGCACCAGCTTGGCGCGGTGGCGCAGCACCCCGCCGAGCACGGCGTTGAGGCCGTAGACGTGGAAGAGCGGGAGGGCGCCGAGCACGACGTCGTCGCCGTGGATCATCGGCGGGTCCACCGCCGCGACCTGCTCGAGGTTGGCCCGCAGGGCGCGGTGGCTGAGCATCGCGGCGCGCGGGCGGCCGGAGGTGCCGCTGGTGTAGAGCAGCACGGCGAGGGCCTCGGGGTCGCGCAGGGGTGGGTGGGGCCTCGAGGGCGCGGAGGCCCGCAGGTGGTCGTAGGACCGCTCGCCCGGTCGCAGCGTGGCTCCCACGACGACCACCCGCGGGCGACGGGCCCGCGCCAGCACCTCGGGGGGCACGGGCGGCGAGGTGTCGCCGGTGGGGTCGGCGGAGTCGGCGGGGTCCTGCACGTCGAGCAGCGCGGTCAGCCGGGCCACGGCCTCGCGGACCCGGGTGACCGAGCCGGCGTCGGCGAGCACCATGCGCGAGCCGCTGTCGGCGAGCGTGCGCACCAGCTCGTCGCGACTGCCCCGGGGGTTCACGGGCACGACCACGGCCTGCACCCGCAGGGCCGCGAGGTAGGCGACCACGAACTCGATGCGGTTGCCGAGGGCCAGCATGATCCGGTGCCCGGCCACGACACCGGCGGCCCCGAGGCCGGTGGCGACGCGCCCGACCTCGTCGTCGAGCTCGGCCCAGGTGACGCCGCGGGCCTCCGGGCCCTCGGCCTCGACGACGGCCAGCTTGTCGGGGCTGCGGCTGGCGGCCAGGCCGAGCAGGCCGCTGAGACCCGCCTCGGAGGCGGCGTCGGACGGCGTCGGCATGCGGGCGATCTTCCCACACGGCGCAGGGTGGGAGACCGACGCCACATCTCCTAGTCTGGTCTCGTGACACCCCCGGCCGAGCGGCGCACGCTCCCCAACCTGCAGCAGCGCTCGACGCTGGCCGGCGAGGCAGCGGCCGCGGCCGCCGAGGTCGAGACCGCCCTGCACATGCCGGCCGACCCGCTGCGTGCGGCCTTCTTCGACGTCGACAACACCGTGATGCAGGGCGCGAGCATCTTCCACCTGGCCCGCGGGCTGCACCGGCGCAAGTTCTTCACCACCCGCGAGATCGTCGGGGCCGCCTGGAAGCAGGCCTACTTCCGGGTGGTGGGCGTGGAGGACCCCGACCACGTCGCCGAGGCCCGCAACTCCGCGCTCGGCTTCATCGCCGGTCACACCGTGACCGAGCTGGAGGAGCTCAGCGAGGAGATCTTCGACGAGGCCATGGCCCACCGCATCTGGCCCGGCACCCGGGCCCTCGCACAGCTCCACCTCGACCAGGGGCAGCGGGTCTGGCTGGTCACGGCCGCACCGGTCGAGATCGCCCGCATCATCGCGCGACGGCTCGGGCTGACCGGCGCGATGGGCACGGTGGCCGAGACCGAGGACGGCGTCTACACCGGCCGCCTGGTGGGCGACATGCTGCACGGCCCGGCCAAGGCCGAGGCGGTGCGCGCCCTCGCGACCCGGGAGGGCCTCGACCTCTCCCTGTGCTCGGCCTACTCCGACTCCTTCAACGACCTGCCGATGCTCTCGATGGTCGGCGACGCCTGCGCCATCAACCCCGACTCCCGGCTGGCCCACCACGCCCGCGAGCAGGGCTGGCGCGTCCGCGACTACCGCACCGGGCGCAAGGCCGCCCGCGCCGGGCTGCTCGTCGGTGCCGCCGCCGGGGCCGTCAGCGGCACCGTCGCCGCCGGCGTCGCGGTGCGCGGCCGCCGCGGCTGACCCCCCGGAGTCGTCGGCGCCGCTTGCCGGCGTCGACACCGCCCGACCCGGAGATGTAACTCCGTGTCACATTTCATTTGCCCGATTCCATTCCCACCGGCTCCGCGGCGTCCTACCATCGAGTGGCTCTGTGGGGGAGCACGTGGGGAGGACGCAGCGACATGCCGTGGGACGCCGATGACGTCGCGCGCGGGCTCGACGCCCTGCGCGTCGCGGTCGCGACTCTGCTGGCCCCCGCCCCCCTCCTGGCCCCCGACGGCCCCGCCTGGTCCGCCCTACGCACCGAGTCGGCCGGCGCCGACGACCGTCACGGGGTCCCCGGCTCCGGGGGACCCGGAGGCTTCGGCGACGGCGACCTGGCCACCTCGTCGGAGGAGTCGGAGGCCGACCGCACGCGCCTCATCGCGCTGGTCGAGCTGGCCCGCGGCGGCGACAGCGAGGCCTTCGGCCTGCTCTACGACCACTACCACGTCGCGGTCTACCGCTTCCTCTACTACCGCACCCGGTCCTCCTCGCTGGCCGAGGACCTCACCTCCGAGACCTTCTTCCGGGCGCTGCGGAGCATGCAGAACTTCCGCTGGCAGGGCAAGGACTTCGGCGCCTGGCTGATGACCATCGCGCGCAACCTGGCCACCGACCACTTCAAGGCCGGTCGCACCCGCCTCGAGCTGACCACCGAGGACATGGGTCAGCACGACGACGCGACCGAGAGTCCGGAGGCCACCGTGCTCGCGGGCCTGACCAACGAGATGCTGGTGAGCGCGCTCGGCGAGCTCCCCGACGAGCAGCGCGACTGCCTGGTGATGCGCTTCCTGCAGGGGATGAGCATCGCCGAGACCGCAGCCGTGCTCGGCCGCAGCGACGGCGCGATCAAGCAGCTCCAGCTGCGCGGCGTGCGCAACCTGGCCAAGCTGATGCCCGAGGGGATCCGCGACTGATGACTGCCTCCGCCGCCTCCCTCCCCCGCTTCGGCGCCGCGCCTGCCCGAGTGCCTGCACCCTGCTGCGATCCCGTGGCAACCGCCTCCTCACGGGGCGTAACCTTCGCGCCCGGCGCGTCGTTCTCCCTGGTGTCGGCCCACCGCGCGTCCGGCGCCCCGACCCATCAGCCGAGCCCCTCGGCGACGACGACAGGACAGCAGGGATGAGCACCGGTCACCGCGACGCCTTCCGCCCGGCACGACGCCGCGCGGAGGAGTTCGCCCGTCTCGTCGAGGACGCCTCGACCGGCCGGGCCGACGCGGCGCGCCACGCCGAGCTGCTCGCCCTCGTCGAGGCCCTGCGCGCCGAGCCCGCCCCCGAGCCGCGGCCCGACTTCGTGCTCGACCTGCGCGAGCGGCTGATGACCGCGGCGGCCTCGGAGCTGGTCGCCACGCGCACGTCCCCCGCGGTCGTCGACCGCCTCACCGTCGCTCCCCGCCACGGTCGCCGCGAGCGGCGCCTCGCCGCCGCCATCGGTGGTCTCGCGGTCGTCGGCGCCACCTCCACGATGGCCGTGGCCGCCCAGAGCGCGCTGCCCGGTGACGTGCTCTACCCGCTCAAGCGCGCGATCGAGAACGCCCACACTGGCGTCAGCGTCGGCGACGACGACAAGGGCGCGACGCTCCTGGCCAACGCGTCGGGCCGTCTGGCCGAGGTCGACCAGCTGAGCCGCTCCGGCGAGGTCGAGGACGCCGCGGTGATCACCCGCACCCTCGACGACTTCGCGGTCCAGGCCGCCGAGGCCGGCGACCTGCTCCTCGGCGACTACGCCGCGACCGGTCGGGAGGGCTCGATCACCGAGCTCAAGGACTTCACCGCGACCAGCCTGGCCGACCTCGACGCCCTCTCGGGCCTGCTGCCCGAGGAGACCCGGGGCTCCCTCGTGCGCGCCGGCGACGTGCTCGCCACCATCGACGCGCAGGTCGACCAGCTGTGCCCGACCTGCGCCGGCGCGGGGATCACCCGGATCCCGTCGTGGCTGCTGCAGGCCGTCGGCCGGCTCAGCGACGACGTGCTCACCGCCGGCACCGGCCCGCGCGCCGACTCCGAGACCACCCGTCCTCGCCAGCGCCAGCAGCCGCTGGGTCCCGGCAGTGTCACGGTGCCGCCGCAGGGCGGCCAGACCAGCCCCACCGACGTGCTCCCCAGCCCCTCCCCCGTGGACGGTGGCGGCGGCGACGACGGCTCCCCCTCGACCGGCGGCGGCAAGGACCCCCTGACCGACCTCCTCGACGGCGACGAGCCCGTCTCGGGTCCCGGCGGTGGTGACGACGTGGGCGAGGACCTCGGCGAGGTCGTCGACGACCTCGAGGACACCGTCGGCGGCGTCGTCGGTGGCGTGGGGGGCGTCGTCGGCGGTCTGACCGACCCGCTCACCGGCGGCTGATCGACCGCGACGACCACCCGGGCCCGCCCGTGCCGGACGGCGACGAGGATCAGCGGAAGACGGACTCGCGCTCCATCAGCAGCGTGTAGAGCGTCTGCTGGATGGTCTCGCGCACCTGGTCGGTGACGTCGAAGACGAGCATGGGGTCGTCGGCGGCACCGGCGTCGAACTCGTCGGTGCGGATCGGCTCGCCGAACTCCAGCAGCCACTTCGAGGGCAGCGGCACGAGGCCGAGCGGCCCGAGCAGCGGGAAGAGCGGCGTGATGGGGAGGTACGGCACGCCCAGCAGGCGGGCCAGCGACGGGATGTTGCCGATCAGGGGGTAGATCTCCTCGGCGCCGACCACCGACAGCGGCACGATCGGCACGCCGGTGCGCAGGGCGGCCGAGACGAACCCGCCGCGGCCGAAGCGCTGCAGCTTGTAACGCTGGGAGTAGGGCTTGCCGATCCCCTTGAACCCCTCGGGCCAGACCCCGACCAGCTCGCCGCCGCGCAGCATCCGCTCGGCGTCCTCGGAGCAGGCCAGGGTGGCGCCGCTCTTGCGGGCCAGGGAGCTGACCACGGGCATCCGGAAGACCAGGTCGGCGCCGAGCGGGCGCAGGAAGCGCCCGGCCCGGTCGTGGATCGACACCATCGTCATCAGCCCGTCGATCGGCAGCGTGCCCGAGTGGTTGGAGACCACCAGGGCACCGCCCTCGGCCGGGATGTTCTCGATGCCGCGCACCTCGATGCGGAACCACTTCTCGGCGATCGGGCGCAGGGCCGCCATGAAGAAGCGCTGCGTGACCTCCTGGTCGAAGCCGTACTCGTCGACGGCGTAGTCGCCGGTGACGCGACGGCGCAGGAAGGCCAGGAAGTGGGCCAGCTGCGCCTCCCACTGCTCGCCGAACAGCTCGCGGCTGGCGTGCTGGAAGGC
Source organism: Nocardioides sp. P86 (assembly GCF_023712465.1). Classification (NCBI taxonomy): domain Bacteria; kingdom Bacillati; phylum Actinomycetota; class Actinomycetes; order Propionibacteriales; family Nocardioidaceae; genus Nocardioides; species Nocardioides sp. P86. Next base: position 1,431,944 of record NZ_JAMAYE010000001.1, read on the forward strand.
CGCGAGCAGGTCCGCGGCCGGGATGCCGGCGTGGGGGTGCCGCTCGCGCGCGGTCACCGCGGGCCGCGGCGACTCCCCCTCAGGCAGGGTCGCGGCGGGGGTCTCCGTGCCGGACGGCTCGACGAGGGACTCGGCGTCGGGCTCGGCGGCCGGCTGCACGACGGGCTCGGTGGCGGGGTCCGCGGCGCCGGGGGCCTCGTCCACCGGCCCGGTCGCCGCGTCGGCGCGGCGGGCGGCGTCGGCCTTGCGTCGCACCGGACGCGGCTCGCCGCCGGCTCCGCCGGCGAGACCGCGGGCGGCCGACGACGGCGCCGTGCCCGTGCCTCGTCCGGGCCGTCCGCGCGTGCCGATGGGGATGATCTCGGCGTCACCCACGGTCGCTCCCGAGGGCCGGCACGGCGCGGGGGCCGACCGGGTCGGGGTCGGGCACGGGGAAGACCCGGCCGAGCCCGGCGAGCACGCGCTCGCTGCGCCGGGGGCCGCTGGGCATGAGGGCGGCGAAGTCGGCGAAGGCCTCCGCGGTGCTGAACTCGGGGGTGAAGCCGAGGCCCTCGCGCATGCGCGTGGTGTCGACGCCGCGGCCGTAGGTCAGCATGCCGAGCAGCTCGGGCGAGAGGTCGGCGATCCCGGTCGAGCGCAGCGTCGAGGAGAGCCGCCCCAGGGCCAGGCCGGGCAGCGGCACGGTGGGGCGCTGGAGGCGGCGCACGGCCTGGGAGAGCATGAGGATGCCGTCGCCGGCGACGTTGTAGGTGCCGGCGACGTCCTCGGTCACGGCGTGGCTGAGCGCGGAGAACAGGTCGCGCTCGTGCAGGAACTGCAGCCGGGCGTCGTAGCCGAGCACGGTGGGCACGACGGGGCTGCGGAAGTAGGACGTCATCGGGCTCGAGACGTGGGGACCGATCACGTTGGCGCAGCGCAGCATCGTGACGCCCACGTCGGGCCGGCGCCGCGCGAAGCCGCGGACGTAGCCCTCGATCTCGGCGACGTCCTTGGCGTAGCCCGCGCGGGCGGGACGCCGGGGCTCCATGTCCTCGGTGAACATCGCCGGGTCACGGTTGCTGGCGCCGTAGACCGTCGTCGTCGACTTCACGACGAGGCGGCTCACGCTCTCGGCGCGCTGGCACGCCGCGAGGAGCTGCATCGTCCCGATGACGTTGAGCTCCTTCATCGAGTTCCTGCCCCCGGCGCCGCTGGGGGTGGAGATGACGCTCATGTGGACGACGGTGTCGACGTCCTCCTTGGCGATCACCTTGGCGATCACCGGGTTGCGGATGTCGGCCCGCACGAACGACACGTCACCGAAGTCGCCCCGGGGCGGGGTGACGTCGACGCCGATGACACGGCTGACGGTCGGGTCGAGGGCCAGCGTGCGCGCGAAGCGGCGACCGAGGTCTCGGGAGACCCCGGTCACGAGCACGACGCGGCTCACGACACCTCGACCGACCGGCCGGTCTTACTTGCCGAGCTTGCGACGCTGGACGCGCGTCTTCTTGAGCAGCTTGCGGTGCTTCTTCTTGGCCATGCGCTTGCGCCGCTTCTTGATGACAGAACCCACGGGTGAACCTTTCGAGACTGGTAGGCCCTGCGTGTCGACGCAGGGCCCGGTCAGCCTATCCGCCCGGGGGTGAGCCGCAGAATCAGGGTCGCCCGAGCAGACCGTCCCCGCCGGCAGGGCCGTCAGCCGGCGTCGTAGAAGCTGCGCCGGATGTACTCGTTGGCGTCCTCCTCACGAACGCGGAAGGAACGACCCACGCGCGCCGCGGCGAGGTCGCCGTTGTGCACCAGGCGGTAGACCGTCATCTTCGAGACGCGCATCATGGCCGCCACCTCGGCGACGGTCAGGAAATTGGCGTCGGAGATGTCTCCGGGCGTGTTGGCAATCATCGAGCACCGACTTTCTGTTGCGGCACGCCACCAGCTTCCCCGCCAGTGCTCCCACGGCCACGTAGCCGTGAGAATAGAGCCAGAAGTGACTCGTGGGGAAGAGGAGACGCGAGTTGGACTGATCGGCTCGGCGTGTCGGCTTGCACGGGCCGGATCGGACCGTCCCGGAAGGGGCGGTGGTCCAGTCAGGGCATCGGGTCGAGACCGTGCAGCGGGAAGACCGCCATCCGGGTCTGGTGCACCGCGCGGTCGAGCCAGGTGTCGGGGTCGTAGCCGTCGGCCCAGTCGCGGTACGCCGGGTCCTGCCCGTCGGTCATCCGCAGCGGCGCGTTGACGCCCAGGGTGTGCTCGACGTGCTCGCGCCAGCCGCCGGGCGTGGCCGAGAGCGCGTCGAGCGGGCGACCGCCCACCACCGCGAGCAGGTGGGTCCAGGCCCGCGGCACGACCTGCACCAGCTCGTAGCCCCCGCCGCCCAGCGCCACCCAGCGTCCCTGCGACACCTCGTGGGCGAGGTCGTGCAGGGCGAGGTAGGCGGCGCGCTGGCCGTCGACGGAGAGCATCAGGTGCGCCAGCGGGTCGTCGGCGTGGGAGTCGCAGCCCTGCTGGGTGACGAGCACCTGCGGGGCGAACTCGCGCAGCAGCGGGGGCACGACGGCGTGGAAGGCGCGCAGCCAGCCGGCGTCGCCGGTGCCCGGGGGCAGCGCGACGTTGACCGCGGAGCCCTCCGCCCCCTCGCCGCCGGTGTCGGTGGCGAAGCCCGTGCCGGGGAAGAGCAGCTGCCCGGTCTCGTGCAGCGACACGGTGAGCACCCGGGGGTCGTCCCAGAAGGCGCGCTCGACGCCGTCGCCGTGGTGCACGTCGAGGTCGACGTAGGCCACCCGCTCCACGCCCTGGTCGAGCAGCCAGCGGATGCCGACGGCGACGTCGTTGTAGATGCAGAAGCCGCTGGCCCGGTCGCGCATCGCGTGGTGCAGGCCGCCGGAGATGTTCGCGGAGTGCAGCGAGTCGCCCGACCAGACCTGGCGGAAGGCCTCGACGCTGGCGCCGACCACGTGGGCGGAGGCCTCGTGCATGCCGCGGAAGACGGGGTCGTCCTCGGTGCCGAGCCCGAAGTCGGGCTCCGCGCGCCCCGAGCTGCCGGCGCGCACCACGGCCTCGATGAAGGCGGGGTCGTGCACCGTGACCAGACGCTCCTCGTCGGCCATGGGGGCCGGCACCATGCGCAGCCCGCCCTCGCCGACGACACCGAGCTCCTCGGCCAGCCGCATGGTCAGGTCGACCCGCAGCGGCGACATGGGGTGGCCGGGGCCGAAGTCATAGGCCGTCAGGCTGGGGTCGAAGACGACCGTGGAAGGTCCGGGGCAGACGGGCACGCCCTCGACGCTACCCCGGTGTAACCTGCGCTCGTGCTCACGACGTCCCCGTCCACCTGGTGGCCCGCCTGACCGGCGGCCCACCGACCAGCACGCACCACCACACCACGGCCGCCCTCGGGCGGCCGTTCGTGCACCATCGCACCGGCACTCCTCGTCCGAGGGCTCTCACCAGGAGACCCCCATGACGACGCCCCCCGTCGGCACGAACGCCGACACCACCGCCGACACCGGCACGACCCGCCGACTGTCCCTGCTCAAGCCGACCGGCCGCCTGACGCTGGGCAACCTTCTCGGCGCACTGCGGCCGATGGTGGCCGGCCAACGCGACGCCCAGTGCTTCTACGGCGTCGCCGACCTGCACGCCCTGACCGTCGAGCACGAGCCGGACCGGCTGCGCGCACTGACCCGCGAGCTGGCCACGACACTGCTCGCCGTGGGTCTCGAGGAGGCGACGCTCTTCGTGCAGAGCCGGGTGCCGGCCCACGCGCAGCTGGCCTACCTCCTGGAGTCCACCGCCCACGTGGGCGAGCTCGACCGGATGATCCAGTTCAAGGAGAAGCAGCGCGCCGGAGGCGCGGGCGGCAGCCGCGTCTCGCTCTACACCTATCCCGCCCTCATGGCCGCCGACATCCTGCTCTACCGCCCCGACGAGGTCCCGGTGGGCGACGACCAGCGTCAGCACGTCGAGTTGACCCGCGACCTCGCCCTGCGCTTCAACCGGACCTACGGCGAGGTCTTCACCGTGCCCAGGATCGTGACGCCGCCAACCGGTGCCCGGGTCATGGACCTGGCCGACCCGCGCACCAAGATGGGCAAGTCGGCCGCCTCGGCGGCCGGGGTCGTCGCATTGCTCGACCCGCCCGACGTGGTGCGCCGCACGATCGCTCGGGCCGTCACCGACAGCGACACCGGGCCCGACGCCGTGCGCGCCGACCGCGAGACCAAACCCGGCGTGACGAACCTCCTCGAGGTGCTGGTGGCGTGCGGTGGCTCGACCGAGGGCCTCACCACCTACGGCGCCCTCAAGCGCGCCGTGACCGACGCCGTCGTCGCGGCGCTGGAGCCGGTGCAACGCCGCTACGCCGAGCTGACCGCCGACCCCGGCCACGTCGAGGCTGTCCTCGCGGACGGGGCGGCTCGGTGCCGTGAGGTCACCGAGCCCGTGCTGGCCCGGGCCGAGGCCGCCATGGGCCTGTGAGCGGTGGTGGTGTCACCGGGCCCGCGGCTCAGAGGTCGAGCACGGTGGCGACGGCCGCGGCCAGCGCCGGGCCGTCGTCCTCCTGCAGGAAGTGGCCCGCGCCCGTGACCACCGGGTGCTCCAGGCCGGCCGCTCCCGGCACCGCGCGGCGCAGCACCGGAGCCATTGCCCCGGTGATCGGGTCGAGGTCGCTGAAGGCGGTGAGGAACGGCCGCTCCCAGCGGGCCAGCCGCTCCCAGGCCGCACGGTTGGCCGCGGTCGCGGGGTCGTCGGGCCGGGTCGGCACCAGCAGGGGCATGGCGCGGGGCCCGGCCTTGAAGGCCTCGTCGGGAAAGGGGGCGTCGTAGGCCTCGCGTGCGCCGGGGCGCAAGGGGCGGGCGCAGCCGGAGGCGACCAGGCGGCCGACGTCGAGCACCTCGGCGCGCTCGACCGCGCGACGGAAGTCCCACCACACCTCGGGCATGTCGCGGTCGCCCGTGGGCAGCCCGGTGTTGGCGGCGACCACGGCGGCGAAGCGCTCGGGGTGCTCGGCGACCAGCCGCAGCCCGATCAGGCCGCCCCAGTCCTGACCCACGAGCACCACGTCGTGCAGGTCGAGCACGTCGACGACCAGCTCGCGCACCCACTCGACGTGACGGGCGTAGGAGTGGTCGGCCACGCGCACGGGCTTGTCGGAGCGACCGAAGCCCACCAGGTCGGGCACGACGCAGCGCACGCCGCGGGCGACGAGGTCGGCGACCACGTCGCGGTAGAGGAACGACCACGTCGGCTCGCCGTGCAGCAGCAGGGCGACCGGCGCCTCCACCGAGCGCGGGCCGAGGTCGACGTAGGCCATCCGCAGGGCGGCCTCGGGCGGGTCGTCGGGGTCGCTGACCTCGGCGTAGGAGGCGGGCCAGTCCTCCTCGAGCGCGGCGAAGCGGTCCTCGGGCGTGCGCAGCACCTTCACGGCCCGCTCCCCTACTTCTTCTGCCGCCGGCTGCCGGCGTGCCAGTCCTCCTGGCCGCCCACGTCACCCGGCTCGACGCCGAAGGAGCGCAGCTGCGGCTTCTCGCGCAGGCTGCGCTTGAGCTCGGCGAAGCCCGGGAAGCGGGCCAGGCCGACCACGTGGTCCCACAGCTCGCCGGCCTCCTCCTCGCTCGGCATCCGGCTGATCACCGGGCCGAAGAAGGCGGCGCCCTCGGGCGGTGCGACGTGGAGGATCGGGGTGCCGACGTCCTTGCCGGTGAGGGCGAGGGCCTCGTCGGTCTCGGCCTGGAGCTGGGCGTCGCGGTCGGTGTCGTCGAGGTGCGCGGCCAGCCCGGCGGGCAGACCCGCCTCCTCGAGGGCGGCGACCACGAGGCCGTCGAGGTCGGTCGGGTCGTAGGCGTCGGGCGCGACGTCGAAGACGCGGGTCGACAGCGCGGGGTAGAGCCGGGCCACCGCGTCGGGCCCGTGGTCGTCGCGCGCCTGCGCGCACAGCCGCAGCATGCGCAGGCCGGCGGTGTGGCCGGCCTCGTACTCCGGCGGGAAGTGGGCGTCGTAGTCGACGTGGGCGTTGAGCAGCCGCAGCGAGATGAAGCGCCACTCCACGTCGTAGTCGCGCTGCGACTGCACGAGCCGCACCCAGCGGCTGGTCATCCACGCGAAGGGGCACACCGGGTCGAACCAGAACCGCACGTCGGGATCGCTCATGGCCCCAGCCTGCCAGGGCGCGCCACGGGCGGGGTCGCGACGCCGCGCTGCTCAGCGGCGGGCGTCGCGCTCGGCCAGGGCGGCCAGCGTGAGCAGCTGCTTGCGCATCATCACCAGGTCGCCCCAGGCCAGGGCGGCCGCGCGCAGCCGCTGCGGGCGGGTCGCCCCGCGGGCGGTCATCCGGCAGACCAGCCGGCACGGCCCGCCGCCCGTGTCGTCGTCGGGCACGACGGCGTACGTCACGCCGATCGGGCCGAGCGGGCGGCTGGCCGTGGCGGTGGTGACCCCGGTCCAGGAGCGGCCCTCGTCGACGGCGAGCAGCTCGTAGACCCCCAGCATCCGCTGGCCGACCTCGAGCCGCTCGGCCCCCGGCGTCAGCTCCCGCGGGCTGCGCCGGCCCAGGTTGTCGACGAGGTCGTAGGAGTACGGCGCCACCGCGGTCTGGCACAGCCAGCGCCACGTCAGCGCGGCGGGGGCCGCGACCGGCACGGCGCGGTCCATCGCGACCGCTGCGCCCTCCCGGCGCTCGGGCAGCACCGCGTCGACCGGGAGCGACCGCGCGAGGTCGGCCGGCGTCGTGCCCCACGCCCACGGCAGGCCCGACCTCACCGGCCCGACCTCACCGGCCCGACCTCATTGGCCCGACCTCACTGGCCCGACCTCACTGGCCCTGGGCCAGCTGGCGCGAGCGGTCGCGCGCGGCCTCCATGGCGGCCAGGAAGGCCGCGCGCACGCCGTGCTGCTCCAGCTCGCGCAGCGCCGAGGCCGTGGTGCCGCCGGGGGAGGTGACCTGCTCGCGCAGGACCGTGGGGTGGGTGCCGGTCTCGCGCAGCATCTTGGCCGAGCCCACCAGGGTCTGGATGACCAGGTCGGTGGAGGTGCTGCGCGGCAGCCCGAGGTGCACGCCGGCCTCGATCATCGACTCCACGACGAAGAAGATGTAGGCCGGGCCCGACCCCGAGATGGCGGTGACGGCGTCCTGCTGGCGCTCGGGGATGCGCAGCACGCGACCCACCGACCCCATGAGCGCCTCGGCCTCGGCGAGGTCGGCCTCGCTGCAGTGCGAGCCGGCCGAGATGCCGGCCATGCCCTCGTCGACCAGGGCCGGGGTGTTGGGCATGACCCGCACGACGGCGACGCCCTCGGGCACCCGCTCCTCGATGAAGCCGGTGGTGATGCCCGCGGCCAGCGAGACCAGCAGCTGCCCGGGGCGCAGACCGGACGCGATCTCGGCGAGCACGTCGCCCATGTCCTGGGGCTTGACCACCAGGGCGACGGTGTCGGCGCGGGTGGCGGCCTCGAGGTTGCCGACCACGGAGACGCCGTAGCGCTCCTCGAGCTCGCGGGCCCGCTCGGCGCGCTTCTCCCCCACCAGCAGGCGGTCGACGCGGCGACCGGCGCGCACGAGACCCGAGAGCAGCGTCTCGCCCATCACCCCCGCCCCGATGATCGCGGTCTGGGCGGCGGGTGCGGTCTGCGCCATGCGCGGCGCCTCCTTCGGAGCTACTTCTTGGAGATGAGGGACGTCAGGAAGAATGACAGGTTCTGCGGACGCTCGGCGAGGCGTCGCATCAGGTAGCCGTACCACTCCTGGCCGTAGGGCACGTAGACCCGGACGGTCTCGCCCTCGCCGGCCAGCCGCTTCTGCTCCTCGGGCCGGATGCCGTAGAGCATCTGGAACTCGTAGCTGCCCGGCTGACGCCCGAAGCGGCTGGCCAGCGAGGAGGCGATCTCGACCATGCGGGGGTCGTGGGTGGCGATCATGGGGTAGCCCTGGCCGGCCAGGAGCACCTTGAGGCAGCGCACGTAGGACCGGTCGACCTCGAGACGGTCCTGGTAGGCCACCGACTCGGGCTCGTTGTAGGCGCCCTTGCACAGCCGCACCCGCGAGCCCTCGTAGGCCAGCTGGCGGCAGTCGTCCTCGGTGCGGTGGAGGTAGGCCTGGAGCACGGCCCCGGTCTCGGGGAAGTCCTTGCGCAGGTCGCGCAGGATCGCCAGCGTCGAGTCGGTGGTGGTGTGGTCCTCCATGTCGAGGGTCACCGAGGTGCCGGCGTTGCGGGCGGCCCGGCAGATGGTGCGGGCGTTCTCCAGCGCGAGGCGGTGACCGCCCTCGGGGGCGACGTCGTCGGGCAGGAACTGCCCGATCGCGCTCAGCTTGACCGAGACCTCGGCGTGGCGGGTCAGCCCGCGCGCCGCGAGCGCCTTGAGCACCTCGACGTAGGCCGCGACGGTGGCCTCGGCCTGGGCGCGGTCGGTGGTGTCCTCGCCCAGGTGGTCGAGGGTGACGGTCAGGCCGTCGTCGACCAGCGCCGCCGTGGCCGCGACCACGGCGTCGGTGCTCTCCCCCGGCACGTAGCCGCGGACGATGCCCGCGGAGACCGGCATGGTGCTGACGAGCCTCTTGACCTGGGAGCTCCGCGCGAGGAGCAGGAGCGGCTGGCGGAGCAGGGACATGACGTCAATCTACGACGGGCCCCTGCGGCTCCCGTGGCGAGGGCGGGCTGCAGCGGGGCGGCTGCACCCGCGACGGCGGGCTCAGCCGGCGAGGTGCTCGCGGGCGAAGGCCAGCGACTCGGCCAGGTCGGCCTCGCGGGCCTCCTCGCTGCCGCTGCGGCGGGTGTTGATCTCGACCACCACGTCGCCGGCGAAGCCGCTGGCGCCCAGGTGGCGCAGGAACCGGTCGGCGCCGGTGGTGCCGCGCCCCGGCACGAGGTGCTCGTCCTTGGTCGAGCCGCTGCCGTCGGTGAGGTGCACGTGGCGCAGCCGCGGGCCGAGCCGCTCGGCCATCGCGACGACGTCGGAGCCGGCGATGGAGGCGTGCGACAGGTCGATCGTGGTGTTGGCGTAGGGCTCGGCCGAGGGGTCCCAGCCGGGCTGGTAGACCTCGACGCCGCGCTTGGAGGTGGCCTTCCAGGGATACATGTTCTCCACCGCGAAGCGGATGCCGGTCGACTCCTCCAGCGCGGCGATCCCGTCGACGAAGCCGCGGGCGTAGTCCTTCTGCCAGCGGAACGGCGGGTGCACCACCACGACCTCCGCGCCGAGCTCGTGGGCCATGTCGGCCGAGCGCTGGAGCTTGGCCCACGGCTCGGCGCCCCACACGGCCTGGGTCAGCAGCAGGCAGGGGGCGTGCACGGAGCACACCGGCACGCCGTGGTGCTCGGAGAGCTGGCGCAGCGCGGTGGGGTCCTGGGTGATGCGGTCGAGGGCGACCATGACCTCGACGGCGTCGTAGCCGAGGGCGGCGGCGCGCTCGAAGCCGCGGGCGGCCGACTCGGGGTAGACCGACGAGGTGGACAGGCCGACGCGGGTCGGACCGCCCGCCGGGGCGGGGACGGGGTCGCTCACCGGGTCAGCCCAGCACGCTGATCTGGTCGAGCCGCTCGAGGATGACGCCCTCGCGCAGCGCCCACGGGCAGATCTCGAGGGCCTGGAGGTCGAAGATGTCCATGCATGCCTCGGCCACCAGCGCGCCGGGCAGGATCTGGTGCGACCGGCTCGGGGAGACGCCGGGCAGGGCCGCGAGCTCCTCGGGCGTCATGGTGACCAGCCGCGGGATCCACTCGCGCAGCTCGGCCAGCGGCAGCACCCGCGGCACCAGCGGGCCGTCTCCCGAGGGCGCGGCCCCGCAGATGCGGGCCAGGGAGCGGAAGGTCTTCGAGGTGGCCGCGGCCCGGTCGGGGGCTCCGGCGCGCAGCAGGTTGCCGGCGTCGCGCGCGATGTCGGCGCGGATCTGCTTGCGCAGCTTCTTGATGGCGTCGTCGTCGGGCGGACCGCCGCCGAACCACTGCCGCGCCAGCCGGGCGGCCCCCAGCGGCATCGACCACGCCACGTCGGGCGCCTCGTCGCCGCCGCCGGCGATCTCCAGCGACCCCCCGCCGATGTCGAAGACGGCCAGGCGGCCCGCCGACCAGCCGAACCAGCGGCGTACGGCCAGGAAGGTGAGCCGGGCCTCGTCCTCGCCCGAGAGCACGCCGATCCGCACGCCGGTGCGGGCCTCGACGTGGTCGAGCACGGCCTCGGAGTTGACCGCGTCGCGCACCGCGGAGGTGGCGAAGCCGATCATGTCCTCGCAGCCCTTGTCCTCGGCCACCACGACGGCCTGGGCGGTGAAGGCGGTGAGCGCGTCGATGCCGGCCTGCGAGACCGCGCCGTGCTCGTCGAGCACCTCGGCCAGGCGCAGCGGCTCCTTGTAGGAGTACGCCGGGAGCGGCGCCGCCCCGCCGTGGGCGTCGACGACGAGGAGGTGGCCCGTGTTGGAGCCGATGTCGAGCACGCCCAGACGCATGGCCTCAACGTACTCCCCGTAGGCTCGGCGGGTGCCCGAGGTCGACCTGGTGTTCCCCCGCGCGTGGGTGGAGTTCGAGAACCCCGCCGACGCCTCCGAGGTGATGCGCTGCGACCTGACCTGGCTGACCTCGTCCTACACCTGCATCTTCGGCCAGGGCTGCGCCGGCATCTACGCCGACGCCCCCGACGTCGGCTGCTGCACCCTGGGGGCGCACTTCGCCGACGAGGGCGACGAGGAGCGCGTGGCCGGCCACGTCGCCCGCCTCGACGGCCGGCTGTGGCAGCAGCACCCGGGCGGACCCGACGCCGCCCCCGGCGCCGTCGACGCCTCGGTGTGGGTCGAGACCGACGACGAGGGGGCGCGCAAGACGCTGGTCACCGAGGTCGACGGCCAGCGCGCCTGCATCTTCCAGAACCGGCCCGGCTCCGCCCTCGGCGCCGGCTGCGCGCTGCACGCCCTGGCGCTCGAGGAGGGCCGCGAGCCGCTGGAGACCAAGCCCGACGTGTGCTGGCAGCTGCCGATCCGGCGCACCTTCCGCGAGGTCGAGCGCCAGGACGGCACCGAGGTCACCGAGGTCTCGATCGGCGAGTACGACCGCCGCGGCTGGGGGCCCGGCGGCCACGACCTCGACTGGTACTGCTCGGGCAACACCGAGGCCCACATCGCCCCCGAGCCGGTCTACCTCACCCACGCCCCCGAGCTCACCGCCCTCATGGGCCCCGAGGCCTACGCCGAGCTCGCGCGCCACTGCGAGGCCCACGTGCGCTCGCGCAGCGCCCTCGCGCTGCACCCGGCCGACCCCCGGCCCTGACCTGCGCCCCGCCCCGCCCTGACCCGTCGCCCCGCCCCTCGCCGGGCCGGACCCGCGAGTAAAGAACTCTCGATGTCGAGAGAACCCGACCCCGGTGTCAAGCGCTGCGGGCGTGTTGTCCACAATTCCTGACATGCGCCTGGACCACCTCTCCTACGCCGCCGGACCCGACGGACTCGCGGGCACCGCCCAGCGCATCGGGCGCCTGCTCGGTCGCGAGTTCAGCGACGGCGGTGTGCACCCCCGCTTCGGCACCCGCAACATGACCCTGGCCCTGGCGGGGGGCACCTACCTCGAGATCGTCGAGGTGCTCGACCACCCCGCCTCCGACAAGGCCCCCTTCGGCCAGGCCGTCCGCGCCCGCTCCGCCCTCGGCGGCGGCTGGCTGGGCTGGGCCGTGGCCGTCGACGACATCAGCGTCGCCGAGCAGCGCCTGGGCCGCGAGGCCGCGCAGGGCAGCCGGCACCTCCCCGACGGCACCGAGCTGCGCTGGAAGCAGATCGGCCTCAACGGCCTCATCGCCGACCCGCAGCTGCCGTTCTTCCTGCAGTGGGAGGTGCCCGCCGAGCTGCACCCCAGCCAGGGCGCCGACGAGGGCTACGCGCTGGCCTGCCTGGAGATCGCCGGCGACCCGCAGCGCGTCAGCGAGTGGCTCGGCGAGACCGTCGAGGCGCCGCTCGAGGACGTCAAGGTGGAGTGGGTCGCCCCGCACGGCACCCCCGGCATCATCGCGGTGCAGCTGCAGACCCCGTCGGGTCTCGTCCGGCTCTGACACCGGTCGGCGACGGCTCGTGAGCCGCCCCTCGCCCGGTGCGGTGCCGAGCCCCAACATCTGGCACCACACCGCCACCTACGAGCTCGAGAACACCGCGGTCGACCCCGAGCGGCGCATCGAGGCCGCGATGGCCGCGCTGCACGACTGGTCGGGGCAGCGCTTCCTCGACCTGGGCTGCGGCACCGGCTTCCACCTGCCCCGGTGGGCCGAGCGCGCCGGCAGCGTCGTGGGCGTCGAGCCCCACCCCGACCTGGTGGCGCTGGCGCGCCGGCGTACGTCGCGCCTGGCCGGCGTCGGCGTGCTCCAGGGCACCGCGCAGGACGTGCCACTGCCCGACGCCTCGGTCGACGTCGTCCAGGCGCGGTGGGCCTACTTCTTCGGACCCGGCTGCGAGCCGGGACTGGCCGAGCTCGACCGCGTGGTGGCCCGCGGCGGCACGGCCTTCGTGGTCGACAACGACCCCACCCGCTCCACCTTCGGCGACTGGTTCCGCCGGGGCTACCCCCACCTCGACCCGCCCGCGGTCGTCGAGCGCTTCTGGTCGACCCGCGGCTGGACGCGGGTGCCGCTCGACGTCTGCTGGCGCTTCACCTCCCGCGCCGACCTCGAGGCGGTCACCCGCGTCGAGCTGCCGGGCCCGGTGGCCGACGCCGTGCTCGGCGAGCACGAGGGCCTCGAGGTCGACTACGCCGTCAACCTGTGGTGGAAGCGCTTCTAGCCGCAGCGGTCAGCTGGAGCCGCGCACGGCGAGGGTCGGGGTGAGCAGGACGCCGTCGCCGACGCGGGGCGGGTGGCCGAGCAGGCCCTCCAGGGCGGAGACGATCTCGATCGCCACCTGCTCCAGCGGCTGGCGCACCGAGGTGAGACCGGGGGTGACGACCTGGGCGACCTGGGAGTCGTCGAAGCCGACGACGGCGACGTCGCGGCCGGGGGTCAGCCCGCGCGCGGCCAGGGTCTGGAGCACGCCCATCGCCAGGGTGTCGGAGGCGCACACGAAGCCCGTGGGCGCGGCGTCGTCGAGCAGGGCGGCGCTGGCCTGCGCGCCGCTGGTCACGGTGTCGTCGACCCGGGCGGCGAGGCCGGCCGAGGACAGCCCCTGCGCGTGCAGGGCGCGGCGCCAGCCCTCGCGCCGGTCCTCCCCGATCGGGGAGTCCTTGCGCCACCCGATCCACGCGACGCGCTGGTGGCCGCGCTCGAGCAGGTGGCGGGTGGCCAGCTCGCAGCCCGCGGCCCCGTCGACGTCGACCCAGGGGTGGTGGGCCTCCGGGGCGTCCCACGGCCGGCCGAAGGCCACGAAAGGAGCCCGCCGCGACCCGAGCCAGCCCGCCTGGGGGTTGCCCAGGTAGGTGTCGGTGACGACGAAGGCGTCGACCGCGGTGGAGCGCAGCAGGTCGTCGTAGCCCGACAGCGGGTCGTCGGCCTCCCCTGCGAAGAGCAGCACGTGGTAGCCCGCGTCGCGCGAGGTCTCGACCAGGGAGTGGACGAAGCGGTCCATGGTGGCGTTGGCCGTGCCCTCCTGGGCGGCGCTGATGCGCAGGCCGATCAGGTGGGAGGAGCGGGTGCGCAGGTTGCGGGCGGCCCGGTTGGGCAGGTAGCCCAGCTCGGCGATGGCCTGCTGCACGCGCAGCAGGGTGTCGGCGCGCAGCAGGTCGGGGTTGTTGACCGCGTTGGAGACCGTCTGGCGCGAGACGCCGGCCCGCTCGGCCACGTCGGCCAGCGTGGGCGGCGCACCCGTGGGGACGGCAGGGCGACCGGGCCCGCGCGACGCGTTCCGCACCCCCACCGGCGTCTCCTGACAGCTCGCTCCGGCCGTCGGCGGCCGGTGCTCTTGATCGATCCAAGCAGAAGCATAACTTTGCCGCCGCGGCGCCGTCCCCCGTTCTCCCGGGTGAGGTCGCCGGCCCCGCCGCGCGGGGCGCGCGGGGCGGCGGGGGCCCGGGCCGCGGGCGCTGTCGGTGGGGTCGCCTAGCGTGCGCCCCATGGCCAAGACCTCCACCCGCGCAGCCCGTCCCGGCTACCGCTGCACCGAGTGCGGCTGGGAGACCGGCAAGTGGGTCGGCCGCTGCGGTGAGTGCCAGGCGTGGGGCTCGGTGGCCGAGGCCTCGGCGCCGGTCCACCGCGCCGCCGCGGCGCCCGTCACGACCCCGGCCGTGCCGATCGGCGAGGTGTCGGTGGAGGAGTCCTCCTTCCGCACCAGCGGCGTGCCCGAGCTCGACCGGGTGCTCGGCGGGGGCCTCGTGCCCGGCGCCGCCATCCTGCTGGCCGGCGAGCCCGGCGTCGGCAAGTCCACGCTGCTGCTCGAGGTCGCCGCCCAGACCGCGCGCCTGCGCCACCGCACGCTCTACGTCACCGGCGAGGAGTCGGCCTCGCAGGTGCGGCTGCGCGCCGACCGCACCGGCGGGGTGCAGCCCGAGCTCTACCTCGCCGCCGAGACCGACCTGGGCGCGGTGCTGACCCACATCGAGGAGACCCGCCCGACGCTGCTGGTCGTCGACTCCGTGCAGACGATCGGCGCCTCCGGCGTCGACGGCGTGCCCGGCGGGGTCACCCAGGTCAAGGAGGTCGCCGCCGCGCTCATCCGCGTGGCGAAGACCCGCAACATCACCACCGTGCTGGTCGGCCACGTCACCAAGGACGGCTCCATCGCCGGCCCGCGGGTGCTCGAGCACCTCGTCGACGTCGTGCTGCACTTCGAGGGCGACCGCAACTCCCGCTTCCGCATGGTGCGGGCCATGAAGAACCGCTTCGGCCCGGTCGACGAGGTCGGCTGCTTCGACCTCTCCGCCGACGGCATCACCGCGGTCACCGACCCCACCGGCCTCTTCGTCGAGCAGCACCACGGCCAGGTCGCCGGCACGTGCGTGGCCGTCACCCTGGAGGGGCGGCGCCCGCTGCTGGCCGAGGTGCAGGCCCTGGTGACCCCCTCCGCGCTGGAGCGTCCCCGGCGTACGACGTCGGGGCTCGACTCCTCGCGCGTGGCGATGGTGCTGGCCGTGCTCCAGCAGCACTGCGGCGTCAGGCTCCACGCCCACGACGTCTTCGCCTCCACCGTCGGCGGCGCCCGGCTCCACGAGCCGGCCAGCGACCTGGCCCTCGCGATCGCGCTGGTCTCGGCCAGCCACGGCGTCGCGCCGCCGACCGGGGTGGTGGCGATGGGCGAGATCGGCCTGGCCGGTGAGCTGCGCCGGGTGCGCGACCTGCCGCAGCGGGTGGCCGAGGCCGCCCGGCTGGGCTTCCGGGTGGCCGTCGTGCCCTCCGAGCCGGGCCAGGCCGCGCGGCGCTCGCCGGAGTCGTGGGTCGTCGACGGCATGAAGGTCCTCGACGTGCCCGACGTCGCCTCCGCCCTGCGGCTGCTGCGGCTGGTCGGGCGCGACGAGGTCCGCCCGCCGCGGGTGCCCCAGACCTGAGCCCGGGCCCGAGGCGGCGCCCGCGCGGGTCACAACGGCGTCACGACCCCGCCATCACCGCGCGGGCGGGCGCACGGGCGCCTAGACTCCCTCGTGGCGGCCGCCGGGGCCGCCGACCCGCACCCTGGAGGACCTCGTGGTCGCCGACCGCTCGGACGAGACCCTGCGCCTGCGCGCGACCCTGGCCTCGATCGCTCCCGGCACCTCCCTGCGCGACGGTCTGGAGCGGATCCTGCGCGGGCGCACCGGCGCGCTGATCGTGCTCGGCCACGACAAGACCGTGGAGTCCATCGCCACGGGCGGCTTCACCCTCGACGTGCCCTTCACCGCCACCGGCCTGCGTGAGCTGGCCAAGATGGACGGCGCGATCATCGTCGACAAGGACAACACGCGCATCATCCGCGCGGCCGTCCACCTCATGCCCGACCACACGATCCCCTCGGAGGAGACCGGCACGCGTCACCGCACCGCCGACCGGGTGGCCAAGCAGACCGGCTACCCCGTGATCTCGGTGTCGCAGTCGATGCAGATCATCGCCGCCTACGTCGGCGAGACCCGCCACGTGCTGGAGGACTCCGGCCAGATCCTCTCCCGGGCCAACCAGGCGCTGGCCACCCTGGAGCGCTACAAGCTGCGTCTCGACGAGGTGTCGAGCACCCTGTCGGCGCTCGAGGTCGAGGACCTCGTGACGGTGCGCGACGTGGCCGTCGTGGCCCAGCGCCTGGAGATGGTCATCCGCATCGCCCGCGAGATCGAGGACTACGTGCTCGAGCTGGGCACCGACGGCCGCCTGCTCTCGCTGCAGCTGGAGGAGCTGGTCACCGGGGTCGACGCCGAGCGCGAGCTGGTCGTGCGCGACTACCTGCCCGCCGGGCGTCGCAGCAAGAGCCCCGAGGAGCTGCTCGGGCGTCTCGAGGCGCTGAGCCCCACCGAGCTGGTCGACCCGGCCGCCACCGCCCGGGTGCTCGGGCTGGGCAACGGCGAGCACCTCGACGGTGCCGTGGCGCCGCGGGGCTACCGGCTGCTGGCCAAGGTGCCGCGCCTGCCGGGGTCGGTGGTGGACCGGCTCGTCGACCACTTCGGCACCCTGCAGAAGCTGCTCTCGGCCGGCATCGACGACCTCCAGGCCGTCGAGGGCGTGGGCGAGCTGCGCGCCCGCAGCGTGAGGGAGGGACTCTCGCGCCTGGCGGAGTCGACCATCCTCGAGCGCTACGTCTGAGGGCGACCGCCCTCGCGGGCCTCGTCCTGCGCCTCCTGCTCGGCCTCCTGCACCGGCGAGAGCAGCCGGAACTGCACGTCGGCGGGCTCGCCGCCGATCGCGGCCGCGGCGACGTGGTACCACCCCGGCAGCGCCCAGTCGGCCGCGCGGGTGCACTCGGCGTCGGAGCGGCGCCCCGACCACACGACCTCCACCGTGGTGGCCTCGGCGCTGCGCACCACGACGTCCTGCGGCACGACGGCCCGGCGGCACTCGCGCGTCGTCCAGATCTCGTCGTCGCCCGAGGTGATCTTGAGGGTCAGCTCGCGCGCGGAGGTCGTCCAGGTGCACGCCTCGGAGTCCAGGGAGCGCACGGCCACGTCGATGCCCACCTCGCCGCCGGCCACGGCCGAGGTCACGCTCGGCACCACCTCGAGCTCGCCGTCGTCGCACGGCCCGTCGGGCTGCGCCGGCACCGGCTCGGGGGTGCGGGTGGCGCGCGGTCGGTCGGGGCGCCGGGTGGGCTCTGCGGTGGGGCCTGCGCTGGCGCCCACGGTGGGGCCGTCGGTGGCGGCGTCGGTGGGGGTGGCCGAGGGGCTGGCCTCGGGCGCCGCGGTCGGGGCCGGGTCGGCGGCCGTCTGCACGGCCTGCGGGGTCTCGTCGCCGCCGGTGAGGGCGCCGACGATCCGCACCAGGGCCACGAGGAGGAGCACGAGCAGCAGGAGCACGATGCCGCGGCGCACCCAGTACACGCGCGCCGGCAGCGGTCCGCGGGTCAGCGACGTCATGGCCGTCACCGTAGCCAGCCCGGCCCGCCCGGTCGGGGTGCCACACCGGGGTCGCGCCCGCCCGGGTGAGAATGGCGGCGATGAGCAGCCTGCACGCCCCCCTGCTGGAGTGGTACGACGAGCACGCCCGCGACCTGCCGTGGCGTCGGCCCGAGGCGTCGGCGTGGTCGGTGCTGGTCTCGGAGCTGATGCTCCAGCAGACCCCGGTGGCCCGGGTGCTGCCCGTGCACGCCGCGTGGATGGAGCGCTGGCCGACGCCGGGCGACCTCGCCGCCGAGCCCACGGGCGAGGCCGTGCGCGCCTGGGGCCGCCTGGGCTACCCGCGACGCGCCCTGCGCCTGCACGCCGCGGCCACCGCCATCGTCGCCGACCACGGCGGCGAGGTGCCCCGCGACCACGCCGTCCTGCTCACGCTGCCCGGGGTCGGCGAGTACACCGCCGCCGCCGTCGCGTCCTTCGCCTTCGGCCAGCGCCACGTCGTGCTCGACACCAACGTGCGTCGCGTGCTGGCGCGGGTGCTCGGCGGCGACGAGCTGCCGCCGGCCGGGCTCACCCGCGCCGAGCGGGAGCGGGCCGCCTCGGTGGTGCCCGACGACGAGGCCACGGCGGCGACCTGGGCGGTGGCGGTGATGGAGCTCGGGGCGCTCGTGTGCACCGCACGCCAGCCCGCCTGCGCCGACTGCCCGCTCGCGGCGCAGTGCGCCTGGCTGGCGGCCGGGCGGCCGGCGTACGACGGGCCGCCGCGGCGCGCGCAGGCCTGGGCCGGCACCGACCGGCAGTGCCGCGGGCGGCTGATGGGGGTCGTGCGCGACGCCGAGGGCCCGGTGCACGTCTCGGCGCTGGCGGCGGCCTGGCCCGAGCCGGAGCAGCGCGAGCGGTGCCTGGCCGGCCTCGTGGCCGACCGGCTGCTCGTGCGGGCCGGCGACAGCGCCTACGCGCTGCCCTGACCCGGCCCTGAGCCGGCCCGGCCCGGTCGACGCGCCGCCGTCGCCCGGACGCAGCAGCGCCCCGGACCTGGCGGCCCGGGGCGCTGCGTGCTGTGCGGTGTGGTGCTCGGTCAGCCGGTCGTCACTCGGTCTCGCCGGTGGCCCGCGGGACGTCGCGCGGGCCCTCCTCGTCGGAGGGACCCTCGCCGAGGGCGTCGCCGACCTCGACCCCGGCGGTCTCGAACGGCGGCAGGTCGGGCAGCGCCGCGACCTTCTGGCCCTGGAAGGTGAAGGTCGCGCCGGGGCCCTCGCCCTCGACGTCGACCAGCACGATCTGGCCCGGGCCGACCTCGCCGAAGAGCATCTTCTCGGCCAGGACGTCCTCGATCTCGCGCTGCACCGTGCGGCGCAGCGGCCGCGCACCCAGCACCGGGTCGAAGCCCCGCTCGGCCAGCAGGTTCTTGGCCGACTGGGTGAGCTCGAGCTGCATGTCGCGGTCGCGGAGGCGGACCTCCACGGCGGCGACCATGTTGTCGACCATGTGCACGATCTGCTCGCGCGACAGGGGCGGGAAGACGATGATCTCGTCGACACGGTTGAGGAACTCGGGGCGGAAGTGCTGCTTGAGCTCCTCCGAGACCTTGCTCTTCATGCGCTCGTAGGAGCCCGCCGCGTCGCCGCTCTGGTTGAAGCCCAGGTGCACCGACTTGGCGATGTCCCGCGTGCCGAGGTTGGTCGTCATGATGATGACGGTGTTCTTGAAGTCGACGACCCGACCCTGGGAGTCGGTCAGGCGACCCTCCTCCAGGATCTGCAGCAGGCTGTTGAAGATGTCGGGGTGGGCCTTCTCCACCTCGTCGAACAGCACCACCGAGAACGGCTTGCGCCGCACCTTCTCGGTCAGCTGGCCGCCCTCCTCGTAGCCGACGTAGCCGGGAGGCGAGCCGAAGAGGCGCGAGACGGTGTGCTTCTCGCTGAACTCCGACATGTCGAGCTGGATGAGCGCGTCCTCGTCGCCGAAGAGGAACTCCGCCAGCGTCTTGGACAGCCACGTCTTGCCGACGCCCGAGGGCCCGGCGAAGATGAACGACCCACCGGGACGCTTGGGGTCCTTGAGCCCGGCACGGGTGCGGCGGATGGCCCGGCTGAGCGCCTTGACGGCCTCGTCCTGGCCGATGACCCGCTTGTGGAGCTCGTCCTCCATCTTGAGCAGACGCGAGGACTCCTCCTCCGAGAGCTTCACGATCGGGATGCCGGTGGCGACGGCGAGGACCTCGGCGATCAGCTCCTCGTCGACCTCGGCGACCTCGTCCATGTCGCCGGCGCGCCAGGCCTTCTCGCGCTCGGACTTCTTGAGGATCAGCTGCTTCTCCTCGTCGCGCAGACGCGCGGCGGCCTCGAAGTCCTGACCGTCGATGGCGGCCTCCTTGCGCTGGCGGACCTCGCCGATCTTGTCGTCGAACTCGCGCAGCTCGGCGGGCGCCGTCATGCGACGGATGCGCAGGCGCGAGCCCGCCTCGTCGATGAGGTCGATCGCCTTGTCGGGCAGGAAGCGGTCGGAGATGTAGCGGTCGGCCAGCGTCGCCGCCGAGACCAGGGCCTCGTCGGTGATGGTGACGCGGTGGTGCGCCTCGTAGCGGTCGCGCAGGCCCTTGAGCATCTCGATCGTGTGGGCGATCGAGGGCTCCGCGACCTGGATCGGCTGGAAGCGGCGCTCGAGCGCGGCGTCCTTCTCCAGGTGCTTGCGGTACTCGTCGAGCGTGGTGGCACCGATGGTCTGGAGCTCACCGCGGGCCAGCATCGGCTTGAGGATGCTGGCGGCGTCGATGGCGCCCTCGGCCGCGCCGGCACCGACGAGGGTGTGGATCTCGTCGATGAAGAGCACGATGTCGCCGCGGGTGCGGATCTCCTTGAGCACCTTCTTCAGGCGCTCCTCGAAGTCACCGCGGTAGCGCGAGCCGGCGACCAGCGCACCCAGGTCGAGGGTGTAGATCTGCTTGTCCTTGAGCGTCTCGGGCACGTCGCCCTTGACGATGTCCTGGGCCAGGCCCTCGACGACGGTGGTCTTGCCGACGCCGGGCTCGCCGATCAGGACGGGGTTGTTCTTCGTGCGGCGCGAGAGGATCTGCATGACCCGCTCGATCTCCTGGGAGCGGCCGATGACGGGGTCGAGCTTGCCGTCACGGGCGTCCTGGGTGAGGTTGCGGCCGAACTGGTCGAGGACCAGCGAGGACGACGGGGCCTCGCCGCTGGCGCCGGTGGCGGCCGCGGCGGACTGCGAGGACTCCTTGCCCTGGAAGCCCGACAGCAGCTGGATGACCTGCTGGCGCACGCGGTTGAGGTCGGCGCCGAGCTTCTGCAGCACCTGGGCGGCCACGCCCTCGCCCTCGCGGATCAGCCCGAGCAGGATGTGCTCGGTGCCGATGTAGGAGTGGCCGAGCTGCAGCGCCTCGCGCAGGGACAGCTCGAGCACCTTCTTGGCGCGCGGGGTGAAGGGGATGTGGCCGGACGGGGCCTGCTGGCCCTGGCCGATGATCTCCTCGACCTGGGCGCGGACGGCCTCGAGCGAGATGTCGAGGCTCTCCAGCGCCTTGGCCGCGACGCCTTCTCCCTCGTGGATGAGACCGAGCAGGATGTGCTCGGTCCCGATGTAGTTGTGGGAGAGCATGCGGGCCTCTTCCTGGGCCAGCACGACCACCCGGCGGGCTCGGTCTGTGAACCGCTCGAACATGCGCATCGCTCCTCGTGCAGGTGGGGTGCCGTCCGCTCCTGGGTGGAGGGAGGGTACGGAGTGTCCAACCCCGCTGACAGCCTACGCGTTCCCCCTCAGCGCAGAAGGTGCGTCCGCTGAGAGCGAACACGCCCGGTCCGCCGCCCGTGCGGACGGTGGACCGGGCGTGTCAGCCGGCGTGTCAGCCGGTGTGTCAGCCGGTGTCTCAGTTGGCGGCGTCGAAGGCCTCGCGCACCTCGGCGGAGACGCGGCCGCGGTCGGGCACCTCGTAGCCGTTGGAGCGGGCCCACTCGCGGATCTCCTTGGCGCTGGGGCCCCCGTCGGCCGAGCCGGCCGAGCCGTTGCCCGCGGCGCCGGCGGAGGCCTTGCGGCCGCGGCGGGCCGAGCCCGACACCTTGCGCGCGTGCCCGACGTAGGGCGCCAGGGCCTCGCGAAGCTCCGTGGCGTGCTCGTCGGTGAGGTCGATCTCGTAGGTCGTGCCGTCGAGACCGAAGGTCACCGTCTCGCTGGCCTCGCTGCCGTCGAGGTCGTCCTCGAGGACGATGTGGATCTTCTGCGCCATTGCTCTGCGACCTCCGTGAATTCGACGCCGAAGCGTCGTCGAATTGAATTCCTGCGAGATCGATGATGCCAGAGGGGCGACGTCGACAAACAATTGTCACGGGTAAAGGATTCACGCCGCTTTTTGCCGAAGCGCTTGCGGCGACTAATGAATGCGACGACGTCGGCTAAAAGGTCCCGCAACGACCACGAGGACGATCAGTGATTGCGCGCGTGCACCAGGGCCAGGCCCCGCAGGGTGAGCCACGGGTCGTGGTGGGTGAAGCAGGAGCATTCGGCCACGACGAGGTCGGAGAGATATCCGGTCGCCACGACGGTGACGGTGTCGGTCTCGGCGCCGAGCTCGGAGACCATGCGGCTCACGATTCCCTCGACGCTGGCCGCGACCCCGAAGAGCATGCCCGACTGCAGCGCCTCGACGGTGTTCTTGGCGATCACCGAGCGGGGCCTGAGCAATTCGACGGTGCGCAGCTGGGCGCCGCGTCGCCCGAGCGCCTCGAGGGATATCTCGATGCCGGGCGAGATGGCGCCGCCGACGTACTGACCGCGGGCACTGACCACGTCGAAGGTCGTGGCCGTGCCGCCGAAGTCGACCACGATGGCGGGGCCGCCGTGGAGGGTGGCGGCGGCCAGGGCGTTGACGATGCGGTCGGAGCCCACCTCGCGCGGGTTGTCGGTGAGCACCGGCACGCCGGTGCGGACCCCGGGCTCCACGACGACGTGCGGCACGTCGGGGAAGTGCCGGGCGAGCATGTCGCGCCACTCGTGCAGCACCGTCGGCACGGTGGCGCAGACCGCGACGCCGGAGACGGCGTCGGCGGCAGGGCCGCCGGGAGCGCCGGCCAGCAGACCGCGCAGCAGCACCGCCCACTCGTCGGCGGTGCGGCGGGCGTCGGTGCCGACGCGCCAGTCGGCCAGGACCTGCCCGGGGGCGCCGGGCTCGACCGCCGGGTCGAGCAGCCCCAGGACGGTGTGGCTGTTGCCGATGTCGGCGCACAGCAGGCTCACGGCTCAGACGTCCCGGAGGTCGAGCCCGAGGTCGAAGACCGTGACCGAGTGGGTCAGCGCGCCGGAGGAGATGAAGTCGACGCCGGTCTCGGCGACCGCGCGGGCGCGGGCGAGGGTCAGGCCACCGGAGGCCTCGAGGGTGGCGCGGCCGGCGGTGAGCCGGACGGCCTCGGCCATCGTGGCGTCGTCCATGTTGTCGAGCAGGATCTCGCGGCAGCCGGCCTCCAGCAGCTCGCGCAGCTGGTCGAGGTCGGTGACCTCGACCTCGACGCGCAGGTCGGGGTGCGCCTCGCGCACGGCGCGGTAGGCCGGCACGACGCCGCCGGCGGCCACGACGTGGTTGTCCTTGACCATCGCCATGTCGGTGAGCGACATGCGGTGGTTGACCCCGCCGCCGCAGCGCACGGCGTACTTCTGCAGGGCGCGGTAGGTCGGCAGCGTCTTGCGGGTGTCGAGCACGCGGGCGCGGGTGCCGTCGAGGGCGTCGACCCACGCCGCGGTGGCGGTGGCGACGCCGGAGAGGTGGCTGGCGTAGTTGAGCGCCGTGCGCTCGGCGGTGAGCAGGCCGCGGGTCGGGCCGGCCACGCTCATCACGACGTCGCCGGGGGCGACCCGGGTGCCGTCGGGCACGCGACGGGTGACCTCGACGGCGTCGCCGAGGACGAGACGGAAGACCAGCTCGGCGATGCCGAGGCCGGCGACCACGCCGGCGTGGCGTGCCCCGAAGTCGCCCTCGCCGCGGGCCTCGGCGGGGATGGTGGCCGTCGAGGTGACGTCGCCCGCGGCCACGCCGCCGGGCAGGTCCTCGGCCAGCGCCGCGACGACCGCGTCGTGCACCGCACGCGGGTCGAGACCCGCCTCGGCCAGCTCGGCCAGGAGCGGCCCCGGCAGCTCGTCGTACGGCGTGAGGCCCGGGAGGGTGCCGGGTCGGGTCGCGGTCTCGTGGCTGCTCATCGCGGTCCTCCGGTGGTCACGGGTGCGGGAGTGGGACCCGCCGCGGGGTCGGTGGCGGGGGCCGGCACGTGGCGCAGGGCGAGCACGCCCTCGCGCAGGGTGGCGTCGACGTGGCCGGCCCAGCGGGCGCCGTCGCGCTCGGGGAAGTCCTCGCGCCAGTGGGAGCCGCGGGTCTCCTCGCGCAGCAGCGCCGCCCCGGCCAGCGCCGTGCTGAGGGTGACCAGGTTGGTGGTCTCCCAGGCCGCGACGTCGACGGCGGTCGCCGGCTCGGCGGCCAGGGCGGCCACCTCCTCGGCGGCGGCGGTGAGGCCGGCGGCGCTGCGCAGCACCCCGGCGCGGGCGGTCATCGTCTCCTGCAGGCGGGGTCGCACGGCGGCGTCGACCAGACCGGGGGCGCGGCCGTCGTCGGCGGGGTCGAGCGGCTCGCTCCAGCCGCGCAGCTCACCGGGCAGCACCGAGGCGATGCGGCGGGAGAATACGAGGCCCTCGAGCAGGGAGTTGGAGGCGAGGCGGTTGGCGCCGTGCACCCCGGAGCAGGCGACCTCGCCGGTGGCGTAGAGGCCCGGCACGTCGGTGCGGCCCCACAGGTCGGTGGCGACGCCCCCCGAGGCGTAGTGGCAGGCCGGGGCGACCGGGATCAGGTCGGTGACGGGGTCGACGCCGTGGGAGCGGGCGGTGGCCAGGATGGTCGGGAAGCGGCGCTCCCAGAAGCGGGCGACGGCGGCCGGGTCGTCGGGGTCCTCGCCGAGGTGGCGGGCGTCGAGCCACATGTGGGCGCGGCCGGTCTCGTGCATGCGGCGCGTGATGGCCTTGGCCACGACGTCGCGCGGGGCGAGGTCGGCCAGCTCGTGCACGCCGCGCATGAAGGCCGTGCCGCCGTCCTCGGGCGCGCCGTCGACGAGCACGGCGCCCTCGCCGCGCACGGCCTCGGAGATGAGCGGCTGCTGGCCCAGCGAGTGCGGGCCGAGGTACATGACGGTGGGGTGGAACTGCACGAACTCCAGGTCGCGCAGCCGGGCCCCGGCCCGCAGGGCCAGGGCGGTGCCGTCGCCGGTGGAGACCGCCGGGTTGGTGGTCTGGGAGAAGACCTGGCCCAGGCCGCCGCTGGCCAGCACCACCGCGCGGCAGCGCACGGCACCCACGCCGTCACGCTGGCCCTCGCCCATCACGTGCAGCGTGACGCCCGCGACGCCGCCGCTGCCGACGGGCCCGTCGAGCAGCAGGTCGACGGCCAGGGCGTGCTCGACCACCTCGATCTCCGGGGCCCGCGCGACCGCGGCGATCAGCGCCCGCTGGATCTCCGCACCGGTCGCGTCGCCGCCCGCGTGGGCGATGCGGTCGCGGTGGTGACCGCCCTCGCGGGTCAGCGACAGCTCGCCGTCGGGGGCGTGGTCGAACTGCGCGCCCAGCGCGATCAGCTCGCGCACGGCCTCCGGCCCCTCGGTCACCAGCGCGCGCACGGCCTCGGCGTCGCAGGCGCCCGCCCCGGCGACCAGGGTGTCGATCTCGTGCTCGGCGGGGGTGTCGCCCGGGCCGAGGGCCGCGGCGATGCCGCCCTGGGCCCACTGCGTCGAGCCCGCGGCGAGCACGTCCTTGGTGACGACCAGGACCTTCTCGACCCGGTCCTTGAGCCGCAGCGCGGCGGTCAGGCCCGCGATGCCGGAGCCGATGACCACCACGTCGGCCCGCGTCGTCCACCCCGGGGCGGGGGCGGCGAGGCGGCCGGGCAGACCACCGGGCTGGGCGCCGGGCTGGGCGCCGGGCTGGGCTGCGGGTCGGGCGGGCGCGTCGGGCATCGTCGAAGGCTAGCGCCCGGCCACGGTGTCGCCGCGGACCAGACCGGAGCCCGCGACGGCCTCGGCCGGGTCGAAGCCGGTGGCCAGGATCTTGTTGTCGGCGTCGACGAAGACCACGTGGGGCCGGTGGGTGCGGGCCTCGGCGGTCTCCATCTGGCCGTAGGCGATGAGGATGACCAGGTCGCCGGGGTGCACGAGCCGGGCCGCGGCGCCGTTGATGCCGAGCACGCCCGAGCCGCGCTCGCCGGCGATGGTGTAGGTCTCCAGGCGCGCGCCGTTGGTGATGTCGACGATGTGGACCAGCTCGCCGGGCAGCAGGTCGGCGGCGTCGAGGAGGTCCTCGTCGACGGTGACCGAGCCGACGTAGTGCAGGTCGGCCTGCGTCACGGTCGCGCGGTGGATCTTGCTGGTCATCATGGTGCGCAGCATCAGGAGGCTCCTGCGGTCTGGTGGCCCGGGCCGGTCGGCCCGAGGGCGAGGGGGAGGTTGTCGATGAGGCGGGTGGTGCCGACGCGGGCGGCGACCAGCACGCGGGCGGGGGCGCCCGGCTCCGGCTGCGCGGGCGGGTCGGCCAGGTCGGGGTCGGTGAGCACGAGGTAGTCCAGGTCGAGGCCGGGCTCGGCGTCGACCTCCGCGCGGGCGGCGGCCAGGGCGGCGGGGGCCGCCTGCGCCGGGTCGGTCGAGGCCGCCACGCCCTGCGCGGCCCGCAGGGCGCGGCTCAGGGCGAGGGCGGCGCGCCTGTGGTCGGGCTCGAGGAAGCGGTTGCGGCTGGAGAGGGCCAGGCCGTCGTCGTCGCGCCGGGTCGGGGCGCCGACCACGTCCA
Source organism: Nocardioides sp. P86 (assembly GCF_023712465.1). NCBI lineage: Bacteria > Bacillati > Actinomycetota > Actinomycetes > Propionibacteriales > Nocardioidaceae > Nocardioides > Nocardioides sp. P86. The sequence goes on from NZ_JAMAYE010000001.1 coordinate 1,458,142, forward strand.
CGCCGAGGCACAGGTCGGCCACCATCCGGCGTACGAGCGTGAGCTGCTGGTAGTCCTTCTCGCCGAAGACGGCGACGTCGGGACGCACCAGGCCGAGCAGCTTGGCCACCACGGTGAGCACGCCGCGGAAGTGGCCCGGGCGGGTCCGGCCCTCGAGCACCGAGCCCAGCGGGCCGGGCTCGACCGTCACCTGCGGCTCGCGGACCTGCGGCCAGCCGGGGTACATCTCCTCCGCCGACGGGGCGAAGACGACGTCGACGCCCTCGCGGGCGCAGACCTCGAGGTCGGCCTCGAGCGTGCGGGGGTAGCGGTCGAGGTCCTCGCCCGGCGCGAACTGCAGCGGGTTGACGAAGACCGAGGCGACCACCGCCCCCCGGGCCCCGGCGTGCTCGCGCGCGAGCCGGGCCAGGCTGGCGTGGCCCTCGTGCAGGGCGCCCATGGTCGGCACGAACGCCACCGGCTCCCCTGCCGCCCGCACCCCGGCGAGCGCCGCGGCGAGCTCGGCGCGGTCGCGGGCCAGGACGGGCCCGGACCCGGTCGGGGGACCGGGCCGGGCGCTGGTCGCGGTGCTGGTCGCGGTGGTGGTCGCGGTGGTGCCGGTCGTCGTGCCGGGCGCGGTCACCGGGGGTCCCCGGCGCGGTGGCGGCGTGGAGCCGGCTCGGCGTGCGGCGCCCCGGCGAGGGCCGCGTCGAGCGCGCGGGTGATCTTCACGGCCCGCAGCGGCAGCAGGCGAGCGTCGGCCACCGCGCGGTCGAGGGTGGCGCGCGCCATCGCGACGTACGACGGGAGCGTGTGGGCGGCGTTGGCGGCGAGGTCCTCGAGGTGGGCCTGCACCGTGCCGACGTCGCCGCGCACGATCGGGCCGGTGAGCGCGGCGTCGCCCCGGTCGAGGGCGTTGTCGAGCGCCGCGGTGAGCAGCGGGCGCAGCGTGCCGGCGGGGTCGTCGGCGCCGGCCGCGGCCAGCATCTCCATGGCCTCGCTGACCAGCGTGACCAGGTGGTTGGCGCCGTGGGCCAGGCCCGCGTGGTAGAGCGTGCGCATCTCCTCGGGCACGCTCATCAGCCGCCCGCCCAGACCGGCGGCGAGGCGCTCGGCCATCGCGCGCTCGGCCGGCGCGGCGGTCACGCCGAGGACGCAGCCGGAGAGCCGCTCGAGGTCGACGGCGGTGCCGGTGAAGGTCATCGCGGGGTGCAGCGCGAGCACGCGTGCGCCGACGCGCTCGGCGGGGGCGAGCACCGCGAGCCCGTGGCGGCCGGAGGTGTGCACGACGTGCTGGCCCGGGCGCAGGGCGCCGCTGGCGGCGAGCATGGAGACGACGTTGTCGAGCATGTCGTCGGGCACCGTGAGCAGCAGGACGTCGCAGGCGCGGGCGACCGCGGTGGGCTTGGCGCCGGCGACGCCGGGCAGCAGCGTGGCGATGCGCTCGAGCGAGGCGGACGACTCCCCCGCGGCGGCGACGACCTCGTGGCCGGCGGAGCGCAGCCGCGCGGCGAGCACGGCACCGACCCGGCCGGCGCCGACGACGCCGATGCGGAGGGGGGCGGTGGTGGACGCGGCGGGGTGCCGGGGTGCGGGGGCGACCGGGGCGACCGGGGTGGGGTCGGGACCGGGGGCAGGGCTGTGCGCGGGTGTGACCATGACCGTGACCTTTCGTTTCAGTCCCTCCGACCACCTCCGTCGCCACGCTGCCGGTCGTGCTGGCTGCGGGTCGGGAGGCCGGGGTGGGTACCGAACGGTGAGCTCGTCAGATGCACGACGAATCTACGCCGACCGCCCTCGCGGGGTAAGGCGATCGGGTGTGACCTGGCCGACAGACCGGGCGCGGGTCTCAGCCGACCTGGAGCGGACGCGGCGCGCGCGGCAGCCAGGTCTGCGTGACGTGGTCGACGATGTGGACGCCCTCGGGAGCGGTGATCTCGTGCACCCCGTCGGGCACGACGCCCTGGCGCAGCGACTGGAAGACCGCCCACTCGCGACGCTTGCGCTTGTTGCGGAAGCTGGTGGCGAAGGACTCCGGGTCGGTCCAGTGGGCGAACTCGTCGGAGTCGAGGAACTTCAGCTCCACGCACAGCCCGTGGGGCAGCCCGATCGAGCGGCACTGCTCCGGGGTCGAGCGGATCTCCCACTCGAAGGCCTTGGTGAAGACGAAGTCGGGGCCCACGGGGTAGCCCCACTCCTCGGCGTTGCGCAGGCCGAGGTCGAGGTAGCCGTGGGAGTCGCTGTCGAGGTAGAGCCCGTGGCGCGGCACGCGGATGATCGACTGCACGTCGCCGACCTGCCAGGCGAGGTCGCCGAGCGAGACCTCGCCCTCGGTGGTGAGGACCATGTCGCCGTCCCACTTCCAGGAGTAGCGCGTGGCGACCTGGGCGAAGCACCAGTTGTAGAAGTACGACAGCGAGTGCACCGAGAGCTCGTGGGTGGCGAGGTGCTCGGCGCCCGCGCGCGCGACCGCGAAGGGGTACGTCGCCTGGCGCAGCCGGTGACCCAGCCCGGCCCGCTCGGCGGTCGCGGCGGCCACCTCCGGGGATCCGTCGGTCGACCCGTTGTCGACCACCAGCACCTCGTCGCAGGCACGCAGCAGCGGCGGGAGCACGAAGGGCAGGGCGCGGGCCTCGTCCTTGACGCGCAGCACGGCGGTGGAGCCGGCCCGCAGGCCGCCGGGGCGGTGCCAGGGCCAGGTGATGTCGAAGTCGGCGTGGCCCTCGAGGTTGCGCAGGCCGTCGGGGTGGCGGATGGCGTTCACGACGGGGTCCTCAGCGCTCGCGGCCGGCGGCCTTGCGCAGCCCGCGGCGCACCGGGGCCGGCACCATCGCCCGCAGGCCGTGGGGCACCCGGTCGGCGGCGCGCACCGGGGCGCCGGGGGCCGGCGCGTCGCCCGGCTTCGGGCCGCCGGGGCCGCCCTGGCCGCCGGGGCCGGCCTGGCCGCCACCGGGGCCGCGACCGCCCTGGCGCATCCGGTGCTCCGTGGCGACGACCGAGGAGCGGCTGATCGCCTCGGCCTCGGCGTACAGGTCGGTGTAGCCCTGGCGCAGCTGGTCGAGGGCCTCGTGCACGGCCGGCTGGTCGCCGCCGGGCTCGGCGAGCTTGTTGAGCTCCGACCAGGTCTCGGCGGTGAGCTCGTGCAGGCGCGGGGGCAGGGCGAGGTCGTCGAGGGTCTGGGTGACGCGGCGCAGGCCGGGGTCGACGAAGCGGTGGCCGTCGCGGATCTGCTCGCTGGTGGCGTGCAGGACGTGCTGGAGCTGCAGCTGCTCGCCCACGCGCATCGTCTCGCGGGTCCAGTCGTCGAGCAGGTCGGAGTAGCGCACGAAGACGCGACCGCCGTCGGCGACGGACTCGCGGGTGGCGCGCTCGGTGTGGAGCAGCATGTTGAGCCAGGAGCTGGCCAGGTGGGCCGAGCCGAGCCGGTTGGCGTAGTACTTCTGCTTGCTCCCCACCACCTCCGCGGGCGGGCGGAGCATGGTGGCGAAGACCGGGGTTGCGCCGCTGCGGATCGCCGCGACCCGCCACAGCGACAGGAACCAGCTCAGCCGGGGGTCCTTGACCACGAGCTCGCTGGCCACCTCGAAGTGCGACTCCAGCCACTGGGCGGTGCGGATCCGCTCGGGCTCGCGGGTGGAGATGCGGCCGGTCTCGAACCACGCGTCGGGTCGCGAGTCGCTGACCTGCACGACCGCCTCGCGCAGCAGGCGGGTGTGGTGCTCGACGGCCCAGGCCGGCTCACCGAAGCCCTTGGGGTTGGTCTCGTCGGGCACGACCTCCGGCTTGGGCACGTGCAGGCCCAGGATCTGCATCAGGCCGGCCATCGTGCTCGTGCCGCTGCGGCCCGCGCCCGCGACGAAGAGCACCTTGCGCGGGTGGTCGGCGGGGTCCGGGGTGGGCGGCACGGTGGCGTCAGGCAGGGCGGTCACGGGAGGGGAGCCTACTGCCGATCGGGCCCGCCACTACGGTGGGCGCGTGAGGCTGCGCCGACGCGATCCCCGACGCGGGCCTGCGGACGGTGCCGCAGACGGTCCGGCCGAAGGCCCCGTGATCAGCGTGGTCGTGCCCGTGCACGACGTCGCCGCCTACCTGCCCGCCTGCCTCGACAGCGTCCTGGCCCAGAGCCACCGCGCGCTCGAGGTGGTCGTCGTCGACGACGGCTCCACCGACGGGTCGGGCGCCGTCGCCGACGCCTACGCCGAGCAGGACGCCCGCGTGCGCGTCGTGCACCAGGCCAACCAGGGCCTCGGCGCCGCGCGCAACGCCGGCCTGGCCCACGCCACCGGCGCGCTGCTGGCCTTCGCCGACTCCGACGATGTCGTGCCGCCCGACGCCTACGCCACCATGCTCGAGGCCCTGCGGCGCGACGACAGCGACCTGGTCACCGGCTCGGTGGCGCGCTGGGAGGACGGCCGGCTCACCGAGCCGCCCTGGATGCGCCGGCTGCACCGCGAGCGCCGCGCCCTCGGGATCGCGGAGCTGCCCGAGCTGATGGGCGACCTCTTCGCCTGGAACAAGCTCTGGTCACGGGCCTTCTGGGACACCGCGGGCCTCACCTGGCCCGAGGGCGTGCGCTACGAGGACCAGCCCACGCTGACCCGGGCCTACCTGGCCGCGCGGCGCATCAGCGTGCTGCCCGAGGTGGTCTACCACTGGCGCATCCGCACCGACGGCAGCTCCATCACCCAGCAGCGCTCCTCGCTGGCCGACCTCACCGACCGCTGGTCGACCAAGCGCGACTCGCTGCGCAGCGTCGAGCAGTGGGCGGCCGGCGCCCCGGCCGCGACGGGGGGCGAGGTGGTCGACGTCATGCGCGACCGCGTGCTGGCCGGCGACCTGCACCGCTACTTCACCGAGATCCCCGGCTGCGACGACGCGTGGTGGGAGCTGCTGCGCTCCGGCGTGCTCTCGCTGTGGGGGGCGGGAGCCCCCGGCGGCCGAGGGCCCACGTCGCTGACCGCCTCCGGCCTGCCGCCGGTGCACCGGCTGACCGGGTGGCTCGTGGAGCAGGGCCGGCGCGAGGACGCCGCGGCGGTCATGGCGTGGATGGCCGAGCACCCCGGCCCCGCCCCCCGCACCTCCGGCCCCGACGGGGCGCGGCTCGCGCTGCCCGGCCTCGACCCCGCCTCCCTCGACCCCGCCGCCGTCGCCCTGCGGGCGCACGAGGTCTGAGGCGGTCGATCGGCGCGGCGGCGGGTTTCACCAGCCGGCTGGTGAAACCCGCCCCTGTCGGCCCACGCACGGGCCGACCAGTGCGGGTCCGGGCCGACAGGTGCCGCGGGCGGCGGGGCGTACGGCGCGCCCGCGGGTTTCACCGGCTGACCGGTGAAACCCGCACCTGTCGGCCCACGCGCGGGCCGACAGGTGCGGGTCTGGGCCGACAGGTGCCGCGGGTGGCGGGGTCGGACGGCCCGGGTGGTGCTGGTGGGACCGGTGGTGCCTCAGGGGGCGTGCGTCAGAGCAGGCCCTCGGACTGCAGGAAGTCGAGGGCGACGTCCTCGGTCTGCTCGCGGTCGACCGAGATCCGGCCGTTGAGCTCGGTGAGCTTCTCGGTGGTCAGCGCGGCCATGAGCGGGTTGAGCACGTCGGCGACGCCCGGGTTGGCGTCGAGGAACTCGTCGGAGACGGCCGGCACGAGGTTCTGGGCGGGCTGGATCTCCTGGTCGTCCTCGAGCACGACGAGCCCGAGCGACTCCAGCGTGCCGTCGGTGGTGCTGGTCTCGCCGAGCTCCGACTCGCCGTCGAGGACCGACTGGTAGGTCTGGTCGCTGGCGTAGCCCAGGGGCAGCACCTCGGTGACGTCGATGCCGTACTCGTCGACCAGGCCGCCCTCGCAGTCGAGGCGTCCCTCGCAGTCGGGGGCCGCGGCCAGCACGACCGACTCGCCCTCGAGGTCGGAGAGCTCGTCGACGTCGTTCTCCTCGGCGTAGTCCTGGGTCACGAAGAACGCGTTGGTGTCGGTGGCGGGCGACACGTCGAGCAGGGTGATGCCGGCGGCCTCGAGCAGGTCGGCGCCGTCGGCCTTCAGCTCCTCGCCGTCACCGGTCTCGAAGGGCTCGGCGTCGTCGCCGTTCTCCCGGGCGTTGAGGGCGTTGACGATGCCGCCGACGTACTCCGGGACGACGTCGACGTCACCGGGGAACGTGCCGAGGTAGGCGTCGCGGGCGTCGACGAGGTTGACGGTGGGCTCGTAGCCCGCGTCGGCGAGCAGCTGCTCGTACATCGAGGCGACCAGGGCCGCCTCGGGGAAGTTCTGGCTCGCGATGGTGACGGGGCCGCCACCGGCGGCGGGCTCGGAGCCCGTGGACTCCGAGGGGGACGACGACGAGGAGGCGTCGTCGGAGGCCGTGTCGTCGAGCTCGTCGCCGGCACAGGCGCTCGCGGCCAGCAGGGTGCCGGCGGAGAGCACCGCGGCCAGGGAACGTCGCAGCTTCATGGGGTGCACCTTCTGTGTCCCGCGGGCGGCGCCCGCGCGTGTCCGGTCGGCGGGCGGACCCGCGTCAGGGGCCGACGGCGTCGGCTAGGAGGAGACTGTAGGCGCCGCGACCGACGCCGGGGCTCCCCCGGACCGGCGAGGCCGACCCGTGGGACGCGCACCCGGCGACCCGGGAGGGGTGGCGAGGCGCTGCGCGAGGGCGGCGACCAGCTCGAGCAGCAGCGCGACCACGGCCACGACCACCGCGCCGGCGATGCCCTGGCCGTACTGGTTGCGCACGAAGCCGTCGGTGATGACCCGGCCCAGCCCGGGCCCGGCCACGAGCGCGGCGATGGTGGCGGTGGCCCACACCTGCACCAGGGCCAGGCGCAGCCCGGAGACCACCAGCGGCGTGGCCAGGGGCAGCTCGACGCGGCGGAACTTCTGCAGCCCCGTCATGCCCATGCCGTCGGCGGCCTGGCGCACGTCGGCGGGCACCTCGGGCACGGCGACGTAGGCGTTGGTGATGATCGGGGGCAGGGCGAAGAGGGTCAGCGCGACCAGCGTCGCGAGGCCGGCGCGGCCGTAGGGCCCCGCCTCGCGCACCCCGGGGAACCAGCCCTGGGTCCAGCCCCAGGCGTCGGCGGTGACGAGGAGCGCGAGGAGGGCGAAGGTCGGCACGGCCCGACCGATGTTGGAGATGTTGATGGCCAGGAAGCCGCCCCGGCCCAGGTGGCCCAGCCACAGCGCCACGGGGAGCCCGAGGGCGGCGGCCAGCCCGAGGGCGGTGACGGTGAGGAGCAGCTGCTGGAGCAGCAGCTCGAGCATGCCGCCGTCGCCGGTCCAGCTCCCAGCGGTCGTGAGGTAGGCCCACGCGTCCTGGAGCACCCTCATGCCCGCACCCCCCGGGTCCAGGGCGTCAGCACCCGCTGGGTCGCCACGAGCAGCACGTCGAGGACGATCGCGAGCACGACGCACAGCACCGCCGCGGTGAGCAGCTCGGCGCGGAAGTCGGTCAGCACGCCGTCCTTGATGAGGTTGCCCAGGCCGCCGTAGGAGACCAGGGAGCCGACCGTGGTGAGCGCGACCGTGGAGACGGTGGCCACGCGCAGCCCGGCCATGACGACCGGCAGCGCCAGCGGCAGCTCCACGCGCAGCAGCAGGCGGCCCGGGCCGTAGCCCAGGCCGGTGGCCGACTCACGGACCTCGTCGGGCACCGAGCGCAGCCCCTCGAGGAAGGCGCGCACGAGGATGGTCAGCGCGTAGAGCGCCAGCCCGATGACCACCGTCGTGGGCGACAGGCCCGTGAAGGGCACCAGCAGCGGGAGCAGGGCCAGCGACGGCACGGTGTAGATGCCGGTCGAGACCGCGAGGATGGTCGACTCCAGCCGGGGCAGGCGCCGGGCGAGCACGGCCAGCGGGAAGGAGATCAGCAGGCCCGCCAGCACGGCGGCCACGGTGATCCACACGTGCTCCACGGTGGCGTCGACGATCTCGGACTGCCGGTCGGTGACGTACTGCCAGCAGAACCACTCGTTGGTCAGACGGCTGTAGCAGGACGGCCCGGCGTCGGCGGTCGGCACGACCAGCGCCGCGGCCTGCACGAGTAGGGTCACCGCATGGAACCTACCGGCTCCCCCGCGAGCCAGCCGATGATCCGGCTCTCGGGCGTGGGCAAGACCTACCCCGACGGCACCGTGGCGGTCCACGAGCTCGACCTCGAGGTCGGACGCGGCGAGCTGGTCTGCCTGGTCGGCCCGTCGGGCTGCGGCAAGTCGACGACGCTGAAGATGGTCAACCGGCTCATCGAGCCGACCACCGGGCGCATCGAGATCGACGGCGCCGACGTCACGGGCGTCGACCCCGTCGAGCTGCGCCGCGGCATCGGCTACGTCATCCAGCAGGTGGGCCTCTTCCCGCACCAGCGCATCGTCACCAACGTGATGACCGTGCCGCTGCTCTACGGCGAGTCCAAGGCGACCGCCCGCCGCCGCGCCGAGGAGCTCATGGACCTCGTCGGGCTCGACCCGTCGACCTACGGCGACCGCTACCCCCACCAGCTCTCCGGCGGCCAGCGCCAGCGCGTGGGCGTGGCCCGCGCGCTGGCCGCCGACCCGCCGGTGCTGCTCATGGACGAGCCCTTCGGCGCCGTCGACCCTGTCGTGCGGGTCAGGCTCCAGGACGAGTTCCTGCGCCTGCAGCGCGACCTGGGCAAGACCGTCGTGCTGGTCACCCACGACATCGACGAGGCCGTGCGCATGGGCGACCGCGTCGCGGTCTTCGCCACCGGCGGCCGCCTGGCGCAGTACGCCACCCCCGCGGAGCTCCTCGGCCGCCCCGCCGACGACTTCGTGGCCGACTTCGTGGGCTCGACCCGCGGGCTGCGCCGGCTCACCGTCACCCCGATCGACCCCGCCCACCTCGAGCCCCTCGACGGTGTCAGCGCCGGTCAGCTGGGCGCGGCGGTCGACGTCGGCGCCACCCTGGAGGAGGCGCTGGCCGTGCTGCTGCGCGACGACAAGGGCATGGTCGGGGTCAAGGACGGCGCGCGCTTCGTCGGCGTGCTCACGCCCAACGGCGTGCACCGCGCCCTGCGCGCCTCGCTGGGCTGAGGCACGCCCCGTCCCCACGGACAGGGCCCTTCGGGCCCCGGCCGCGCCCTCAGGCCTCGTCGGCGGGGGCCACCGGCACGTCGCGGTGCCAGGACTCGGTGACGTACGTCGTCACCCAGCCCATCGAGGTGTAGAGCCCGTCGGCGCCGGTGGAGGAGTCGGCGTCGACCTCGAGGCCCACGCGGTCGCGGTCGCGGCCGGCGGCGTCGGCGATGATCGTGCGCAGCAGGCCCTTGGCCACCCCGCGGCCGCGCGCCGCCTCCCGCACGCCGATGTAGGAGACGTAGGACCCGTCGGGCCCGTCGGCGCTCTCCGAGACCGTGCCGACCAGCGCACCGACCGCCTGGGGTGCGGCGCCGTCGTCGGCGCCGTCGAGCAGCTCGGCCAGCCACCAGTGGTCCCAGCGGTGGCCGGGGTCCTCGCGCAGCCGGTGCAGGAACTCGTCGAAGGTCTCCTCCCACGAGTTGAAGTGGTCGAGGAAGGCCTCCTCCAGGACGTCGTGGACGTCGCGCAGGTCCTCGTCGTCGGGCATGCCGCCGCCGGCGCGTCGCACCTGGCGGAAGCGCACGCCCTTGCGCTCCCACAGCGCGGGGTCGGGCACCAGCGAGGCCTCCTCGGCGGTGACCGGGCGGCTCATCTGCCACCAGGTGCGGACCTTGGCGAAGCCGCCCTCGGTGAGCCAGCGGGCCTGGCGCTCGTCGCCCTCGAAGGCGCCGGTGTCGATCTGCTGCACCTCGAGGCCGCGCGCCTCGCCGACGGCACGGGCCTGGCCCACGGCCCACTCGACGAGCACGTCGGAGCAGGCGTCGGCCGTGCGGGCGGGCAGGTCGCGCTCGACGACGTGGACGAAGAGCATCCGGCCGCCGGCGCGGTCGTGCACGCTGCCCCAGGCGCGGATCAGTCCGTCGGCGTCGCGCACCACGACGTTCTGCCGCGTGCGCAGTCCGCGCTCGGAGACCTCGACGAGCACGTCGTCGACGCTGGCGCCGGCCCAGCCGCGGCCGTGGCGCTCGTGGGCGCGCAGCAGGGTCGTGAGCCGCTCGACGTCGGCCCGGTCGGCCGGGTCGGGGCTGTCGACGCTCCAGTCGACCGGGAGACCGGGAGGGTCGGGGACCAGCTCGACGGGGTCTTCTTCGAACCGGGACTCCTCGGGGATCACGAGGAGCCATCCTGCCGTACGCCGCGGCCGCGGTGGACCACCCCGTGGAGCGACGCGGCGCCCGCGGGGCCCGCGGGCCGCCCGGGCCGGGAGGCTGGGCTCACGCGCGGCGGCGGCGGGTGGCCTCGGCGCTGCGCCAGGCGGCGGTGACGGTCTCGACCTCGGCGCGCAGCACGTCGATCTCGGCCTCGAGCTCGGCCATCCGCACGATCGCCTCGGCGGCGCGCTCCTCGGCGGCGTCGAGGCTGCGGGCGGTGAGGGCGCCCTCGCGCTCGAGCTCCTGGGCGCGCTTGGTCTCGGCGAGCAGGCGGCGGGTGGTCTCGGCGTCGTGCTTCTGGAGCTTGGCCAGCTCGGCCTCGAGCTCGGAGAGGGCGGTCTCGCGCTCGGCGAGGCGGGCCCCGAGCTCGGAGCGGACGTCGCCGACCTGCGCGGCGACGTGGGCGGCGTGCTCCACCGAGCGCTCCTCGGCCATGCGGCGGTAGGCCTGGGCCTGCTCGGCGCGGTCGCGGTTGGCGTCACGACGCGACTGGAGCAGCTCGGAGTAGGTGATGCGGGTGGCGGCCGCGCCCAGCAGGACCGCGCTCACCCCGGCGACGACGCCGGCGACCCACGAGCCGGACAGGGCCGCGGCGAGCACGACCACGGCCGCGACCACGAGCAGCAGCGTGGCAACCGTCAGGCGGGTGCTGCGCTGGCGTCGCCGCGAGGCCGACACGCTCGTCGAGGCGCTCGTGGGGGTGCTCTTAGGGGTGCTCGTGGGGCTGCTCGAGGGGGTGCGTCCCGCGCTCGGCTCCGTGGCGGGTGTGACGGACGGGGCCGAGGGGGAGGTCATGGCGACCAGACTAGGGCGACGGGTCGTCGCCACGGACGCGACACGCGCGCTCCAGGACCAGCCCTGCGACCAGGATGACCACCCCGGCCAGTGCGGCGACGGCCGAGCGGATCGCCCGGGCCTCGGCGAGCTCGGCGCGCAGCCCCAGCCAGCTGACGGCGTAGCCGGCGTAGAGCCCGCCGACCAGGGCGCCGACGTAGGCGCTCGCGCGCCCGAGCGCGAGGCGGTTGACGGCCCGGTGGGCCTCCATGCGCTCGTGGCGCACCTGGAGCGCGCGCCACGTGGCCCAGGCCGTCCAGGCCACGGCCGCGGCCACGACCAGCAGCGTGGCGGGCTGGGCCCACGACATCTGCGGCGCCGAGCCCGAGACCGCCTCGAGGACCGGACGCAGCAGCCAGCCCACGACGAGGGCGACCACGCCCGTCGCGGTCAGCGCCGCCGGCGAGGTCGGCCTCAGCCGCCGGGGGTCCTCCGGGTCACCGGAGGGACGCTCCGGTCCGGCGCCGGGGTCAGGGGTGCGGTCGGGCCCGGGGGCCACGACTCACTCGACCTCGAGGTGGAGGTCGTCGCGCAGGGCGACGCCGTCCATGCCGACCGCGGTGAGCAGCTCGGCGATGGGGCCGGCCTCGGGCAGCGTGGCGTCGGGCTCGAGGTCGAACCAGGGCTTGAGCACGAAGGCCCGCTCCTTGGCCCGCGGGTGGGGCAGGCGCAGCGACGGCTCGTCGCTGCGACGGTCGCCGACGACGACCAGGTCGACGTCGAGGGTGCGCGGGGAGTTGGGCACGTCGGTGCGCTCACGCTCGAAGGCGTCCTCGATGGCCAGCGCGCGGTCCATGAGGCGGTTGGCGGCCAGCGTGGTGTCGATGAGCACCACGGCGTTGAGGAACTTCTCCGACCCCTCGGGGCAGCCCACGGGCTCGGTCTCGTAGACCGGGGAGACGCCGGTGACCCACACGTCGGGGGTGTCGGCGATGGCGTTGACCGCGCCCTGGAGGGCCGCGAGGCGCTCCCCGAGGTTGGACCCGATGGCCAGCACCGCGCGACGGATCGGGCGCATCTCACCGGTGAGGGTGTCGGCGTCGATGATGTGCGGGTTGGGGGTTTCGGTCACGTCGCGTCCTCGCGTCTTCGGGTGATCGTCAGTGCGACGTCCGCGAACGTCGCCTCGATGGGTGCATCCGGCTTGTGGATCGTCACCCGCGCCCATTCAACACGGTGATCCCTCAAGCAGACGTCGGCCACGCGTCCTGCGAGCGTCTCGATCAGGTCGACCGGGTCACGCTCGACGGCGGCCTTCACGTCGGCCACGAGACTCCCGTAGTCGACGGTGTCGTGCAAGTCGTCGGAGGCGGACGCGGGGGTGGTGTCGAGGCCCAGCACGAGGTCGATGACGAAGGTCTGGCCCTCGCGCCGCTCGAACTCGAAGACCCCGTGGTGGCCCCAGCACTCCACCCCGAGCACGGCCAGCTCGTCACTCGTGCGCGGGCTCATACGGGACTCCTGTCGTCGGGCTGCGCGGAGGGGGCCCGGAGCATCCGGGCCGCGGCCAGCGCGTCGCGCGCCGACCGTACGTCGTGGACCCGCACGCCCCACGCACCGGCCCCCGCGAGGTGGGCGAGCACCACGGCGTGGGCGTGCTCGCGCCCCTCGGGCTCGCGCGGCGCGCCGTCGGGGCCGGCCAGCAGGGCGCCCAGGAAGGACTTGCGGCTCGCGCCCACCAGCACCGGGTGGCCCAGCGCCAGCACCGGGTCGAGGTCGCGCAGCAGCTCCCAGTTGTGCTCGCCGCGCTTGGCGAAGCCCAGCCCGGGGTCGAGCACGATCCGGTCGTCGGCCACGCCGGCGGCGCGGATCGCCTCGACCCGCTCCTCCAGCTCCTCGCAGACCGCCGCCACCACCCCGCCGGGGCCGTCGTAGACGGCGAAGTCGCGCATGTGGTCGGCGTGGGCACGCCAGTGCATCGCGACGTACGTCGCGCCCGCGGCCGCCGTCACGGTCAGGATCTCGGGGTCGGCCAGCCCGCCGGAGACGTCGTTGACGATCACCGCGCCGGCCTCCAGCGCCGCCGCGGCGACCTCGGCGCGCATGGTGTCGACCGAGACCACGGCGCCCTCGGCGGCCAGCGCGGCGATCACCGGCACCACCCGGGCCAGCTCCTCGGCCACCAGCGGCCGGGTCGCGCCGGGGCGGGTCGACTCCCCACCGATGTCGAGGACGTCGGCGCCGTCGGCCAGCAGCCGGCGCCCGTGGGCGACGGCGGCCGCGGGCTCGACGTAGCGCCCGCCGTCGGAGAAGGAGTCGGGGGTGACGTTGACGACGCCCATGACGCGGGGCCGGTCGAGCGGCAGCCGCAGCGACGCGGCCGCCGGGGAGGTCGCCCCCGGCGTGGTCTGCGGGGCCGGAGCGGCCGGCGGGGCCGGAGCGCCGCCCGGGCGGTCGCCGGTCACGTCAGTGGGTGCCGCGGATCAGCGCCATCGCCTCGGCGCGGGTGGGGCCGCTGTGCATGATGCCGCGCACGGCGGAGGTGATGGTGCGCGCGCCGTGCTTCCTGACCCCGCGCATGGTCATGCACAGGTGCTCGGCCTCGATCACGACGATGACGCCGCGGGCCTCCAGGATGTCCATGAGCGCGTCGGCGACCTGGGTGGTGAGCCGCTCCTGCACCTGCGGGCGCTTGGAGTAGACGTCGACCAGACGCGCCAGCTTGGACAGTCCCGTGATCTTGCCGCTCGCGGCCGGGATGTAGCCGACGTGTGCGACCCCGGTGAAGGGCACGAGGTGGTGCTCGCACATCGACCACAGCTCGATGTCGCGCACGAGGACCATCTCGTCGTGGCCGAGGTCGAAGGTGGTCGAGAGCACCTCCTGCGGGGTCATCCGCAGGCCGGCGGTGAGCTCGGCGTAGGCGCGGGCGACGCGGGCCGGGGTCTCGCGCAGGCCCTCGCGGTCGGGGTCCTCGCCGATGGCGCAGAGCAGCTCGCGCACGGCGGCCTCGGCGCGCTCGTGGTCGAAGGCGGGGACGTCCTCGGGGGCGCGCTCGGGGGCGCTGATGCGGTCGGTCACGAGGTCATCCCTGCTGCGTGGGCGAGCCGGGGCTCGGCGGGGTGGGAGGCGCCGGCGGGGTGCCGTCGGGGCCGAGGCCGGGGTCGCCGTGGACGTCGCCGCCGGCCCCGGGCGGGGTCAGCACGACGCCGGCGGGTTGGTCGGCGGGGGCGCCGTTGCTGCGGGCGCGGTCGCGGATGGCCTGAGGGATCTCCACGGCCGGGATGTCGGAGGGGCGACGGTCGGGCGAGCCTGTCCAGGCCGGGCGCACCGGGCGGCGGCGCAGCGGCTCGAAGACGCGGGCCACCTCGGCCTTGTCGAGGGTCTCCTTGTCGAGCAGCTCGAGCACGAGGGCGTCGAGCACGTCGCGGTTCTCCTCGAGGATGTCGAAGGCCTCCTGGTGGGCGACGGCGAGGAAGTTCTTCGTCTCCTCGTCGACGATCGCGGCGACGTCCTCGGAGTAGTTGCGCGAGTGGCCCATGTCGCGGCCCAGGAACGGCTCGCCCTGGGTCTCGCCGAGCTTGATGGCCCCGAGGCGGTCGGTCATGCCGTACTGGGTGACCATGGCCCGCGCGAGGTTGGTGGCCTTCTCGATGTCGTTGCCGGCGCCGGTGGTGGGGTCGTGGAAGATCATCTCCTCCGCGGCGCGCCCGCCGAGCATGTAGGCCAGCTTGTCGAGCATCTCCGAGCGGGTCTGGGAGTACTTGTCCTCGTCGGGCAGCACCATCGTGTAGCCCAGCGCGCGACCGCGCGGGAGGATCGTGATCTTGTGCACCGGGTCGGTGCCGGGCAGGGCCGCGGCGACGAGGGCGTGGCCGCCCTCGTGGTAGGCCGTGATGAGCTTCTCCTTCTCGCTCATCAGGCGGGTGCGGCGCTGCGGGCCGGCGATGACGCGGTCGATGGCCTCGTCGAGGGCGGCGTCGGTGATCAGCTTGTCGTTGGTGCGCGCGGTGAGCAGCGCCGCCTCGTTGAGCACGTTGGCCAGGTCGGCGCCGGTGAAGCCCGGGGTGCGGCGCGCCACGGAGAGCAGGTCGATGTCGGGCGACATGGGCTTGCCGCGCGAGTGCACCTGGAGGATCTGGTGGCGGCCCGAGAGGTCGGGGGCGTCGACCTGGATCTGGCGGTCGAAGCGGCCCGGGCGCAGCAGCGCGGGGTCGAGCACGTCGGGGCGGTTGGTGGCGGCGATGAGGATGACCCCGCCGCGCACGTCGAAGCCGTCCATCTCGACGAGCAGCTGGTTGAGGGTCTGCTCGCGCTCGTCGTGGCCGCCGCCCATGCCGGCGCCGCGGTGACGGCCCACGGCGTCGATCTCGTCGATGAAGACGATGGCCGGGGCGTTCTCCTTGGCCTGCTCGAACAGGTCGCGCACGCGGGAGGCGCCGACACCGACGAACATCTCGACGAAGTCGGAGCCGGAGATGGAGTAGAAGGGCACGCCGGCCTCGCCGGCCACGGCGCGCGCCAGCAGGGTCTTGCCGGTGCCGGGAGGGCCGTAGAGCAGCACGCCCTTGGGGATCTTGGCCCCGACGGCCTGGAACTTCGCCGGCTCCTGGAGGAACTCCTTGATCTCGCCGAGCTCCTCGATGGCCTCCTCGCAGCCGGCCACGTCGTTGAACGTCGACTTCGGCATGTCCTTGGAGATCAGCTTGGCCTTGGACTTGGCGAACTGCATGACGCCGCGGCCGCCGCCGCCCTGCATGCTGTTGAGCAGCCACAGGAAGATGATCACGATGATCACGATGGGCAGCACGGAGAAGAGGAACGAGCTGAGCAGGCTGGGTCGCGAGATCTCGGTCTTGACGTCGTCGATCGTGCCGGCGCGGTACTGCGCCTGCGCGGCGTTGACGAGGTCGCGCTGGGTGCCGTTGATCCAGTAGGTGGTGACCTCGGAGCCCTCGTCGCGCACGCCGTCGTCGAGGACGGCCTTGATCTGCTGGTCACCCCCGACGAAGGTGATCTCCTTGACGTCGCCGTCGGCGATGTACTTGCTCATCGTCGAGGCGTCGATCTCGTCGCCACCGCTGTTGGGCGCGAGGAACTGCAGGGCGAGCAGGACACCCACCACGGCGACGACGATCCACAACCAGGGACCCTTGAAAATGCGCTTCACGGACTTCTCTCGTCTTGTGCACGGCTGAACCCACGACGGTACAGGTGGCAGGCGTGGTCCAGTCTCTCAGGCGCTCGGTTGAGAGGGGCCTGAGAGACGCGGTGCCGGGTCGGCCCGCTCGGCCCGGCCGGGCCCGGTGGGGCGGCGGTCAGGAGTAGACGTGCGGCGCGAGCGTGCCGATGTCGCGCAGGTTGCGGTACTGCTCCTTGTAGTCCAGCCCGTAGCCCACGACGAACTCGTTGGGGATGTCCCAGCCGACGTACTTGACGTCGACGGGCATCTGCAGGGCCTCGGGCTTGCGCAGCAGGGTGCAGATCTCCACGCTCGCTGGGTTGCGGCTGGTGAGGTTGGAGGTCAGCCACGACAGGGTCAGGCCGGTGTCGATGATCTCGTCGACGATGATCACGTGGCGCCCGGAGATGTCGGTGTCGAGGTCCTTGAGGATCCGCACGACGCCGCTCGACTTGGTGCCGGAGCCGTAGGACGACACCGCCATCCAGTCCATCTCGAGGTGGCGGCTGAAGCTGCGGGCCATGTCGGCCATCACCATCACCGCACCGCGCAGGATGCCGACGATCAGCAGGTCCTTGCCGGCGTAGTCGTCCTCGATCCGGGCGGCGAGCTCACCGAGCCGCTCCTGGATCTGGGCCTCGGTGAACAGCACGTTGACGAGGTCGTTCTCCACGTGGGCAGAGTCCATGGCGCAGAGCCTAGGGGCGCTGCGGGTCGGTGGCGACGGCGGGTCAGTGGCGACGGCGGGGCTTGTAGACCTCGACCGGCACCCGCGCGGAGCTGGAGCCCTTGAGCAGGTCGTTGCCGGCGTAGCTGGCGACGAAGGTGTAGTCGCCCCGGCCGAGACGACCCAGGTCGAGCACGACGGTGCCGTTGTCGCGCAGCTGGCCGCGCTCGACGACGCGACGACCGGCGGTGAGCACCACGGAGCCGCTGGGGGTCGCGGGGTCGCCGGCGGCGCTCACGCGCACGCTGACGCGCACCTTGTCGCCGAGCTCGACGCGGCGCGGGGCACGGGCGTCGGTGTCGGAGGCGACCGGCCGCTTGGTCAGCTCGACCTCGCCGATGCCGGCCTTCTCGCGGCGGGCGCGGTCGACGACGACGGTCTCCGTGTCGTAGCCGGGCTTGGAGAAGGTGACCTCGTAGCTGCCGCTGCGCACCCGCAGGGCGAAGTAGCCGTGCTCGATGTCGTTGTCGGGCGAGGCGTAGGACAGGTCGCTGGCCACGACGTCGCCGGTGGTCAGGTCGACGGCGCGCACCTCGACGTCGTCGACGTGGCGACCGCGCTGGTCGACGACCGCGCCCTGCACCATCGCCCCGCCCGTGCCGGCGACCCGGGGGGCGACGCCCAGGCTGGACGCGGTGGCCGTGGTGCCGGGAGCGAGCATGGCCGTGGCGGCGAGGGTGGCGGCGGCGACGAGCGAGGTCGTGAGCATCTTCATCGGGGGGTCTCCGGGGGGAGCGGCGGGCGGGGGCCCGAGGGGGTCGGGTCCGGCGGGGTGGGCCGGGGGCGGCCGGGGGGCTGCCACGCAGACCATCGGCACGCCGGGTCGCCGACCTGAGGCGTTCGGCCCGCCCCGCCCCCCGGGCGTCGAGCGGTCTGGACCGCCCGTCCCGGTCGGGCCGGTCGGGCCGGTCCGGGCCGGCTCAGGCCACCGGGGGCACCGTGATCCGCAGCAGGCCGTCGGCGCGGGTGCCGCGCAGGGGCCCGGGGAGGTCGATCCAGCGCTGGCCGTGCCAGTCGGTGACGAGCGCGTCGAGGGCGCGCACGTGCTCGTGGAGGAGCTCGGCGGCCGGGGCCCCGGCGTCGAGGGCGGCCAGGCGCAGGACGCGGCGGCGCAGGGCGTCGGGCCGGTCGGCGAGCTCGGCCACCGGCAGGGCGCCGTCGGGGCGGACCAGCCGGGCGTGCTCGACCTCGGCGAGGTCGTCGAGCAGGTCGGCGTCGGCGCGCAGCTGCTCGGCCGTGCGGGCCAGGGCCGCGGCCACGCCGGGGCCCAGGTGCTCCTCGAGGGCGGGCAGCACGGCGCGGCGCACCCGGACCCGCGCGTAGCCCGGGTCGTGGTTGTGCGGGTCGTCCCAGACGTCGAGGCCCTCGACCTGGCAGGCGGTGACCGTGTCGTCGCGGGCGACCTCGAGCAGCGGGCGGCGGTAGCGGTCGAAGCGGCGGCGCATCCCGGCCAGGGAGCGGGCGCCGGAGCCGCGGGCCAGCCCCAGCAGCACCGTCTCGGCCTGGTCGTCGCGGGTGTGGCCGAGCAGCACCGCGGCGGCGTCGAAGTGGGCGCCGACCCGGTCGAGCACGGCGTAGCGGGCCCGCCGCGCCGCTCCCTCGGGACCCTCGCCGTCGAGCACGACCTGCACCCGCGCCCCCGCCGTCTCGTCGGCGCCCAGCGCGGCCATCTGCTCCACCACGCGGGCGGCCTGCTCGGCCGAGCCCTCCTGCAGGCCGTGGTCGACCGTGACCCCGACGACGCGCCAGCCCCCCGCCCGCGACTCGTGCACCGTGGCGGCCAGCAGCGCGAGCGAGTCGGGCCCGCCGGAGCAGGCCACCACCACCGTCGCGCCCGCCGGGAGGTCGGCCAGCTCCCGGCGTACGGCGAGGCGGACCGCGGCGACCGCGGGGTGCAGCCTGGGCATCGCGCTCGACCCGGCCGGTCTCAGAGGACCCGGGCGACCCAGGCGGACGGGTCGTGGATCTCGGCCTTGCTCGGGAGGTTCTGCGGGCCGGCCCACACGGCGTTGAACTGCTCCATGCCGACCCGGTCGACGACGGTGCGCACGAAGGCGGCGCCGTCGCGGTACTGCGCCATCTTGGCGTCGAGGCCGAGCAGGCGGCGCAGCAGGCGGTCGAGGGCGCCGACGCCCTTGCGGCGCTCGTCGAAGCGGCCGCGGATGTGCTCGACGCTCGGGATGACGGGGGGGCCGACGCCGTCCATGACCACGTCGGCGTGGCCCTCGAGCAGGCTCATGACGCCGGTGACCCGGTCCATCAGCTCCTTCTGCTCGGGGCTGCTCACCAGGTCCATCAGCGAGCCGCCCTCGCCGTCGCGACCGCGCGAGCGCAGCACCTCGCTGACCCGCTTGAGGCCGTCGTCGAGCATGCGGGAGGAGTCCATGGTGTCGGCGACCTGGCCGACCAGGGAGAAGAGGTGGTCGCGCATCCAGGGGACGGCGGTGAACTGCACGCGGTGGGTCTCCTCGTGCAGGCAGACCCAGAGCCGGAAGTCGGTGGGGTCGACGCCCAGCTCCCGCTCGACGTGCACGATGTTGGGGGCGACCAGCAGCAGCCGGCCCGACGGGGCGAAGAACGGGTCGAACTGGCCCAGCACCTTGCCGCCGAGGAAGCCGAGCAGCCCGCCGACCTCGAGACCGGTGATCCGCGAGCCCAGGGCCAGCGAGAGCCCCGAGGGGGGCTTCTTCTCCACCAGCTTGGCCACGACCGGGGCCAGCACCGCCTTGAAGCCGTCGGCGTTGGCCTGCACCCACCCGGCACGGTCGACCACGAGGACCGGCGCGGTGCCGTCGGGGGCGTCGAGCCCGGTGAAGTCGCGCACCAGCCCGGTGGAGCGGTGGGCGCCGGCGCGCAGCTCCTCCACGACGGCCGTCGCCTCGGCCCGCCCGACCGTGGGGCCGTCGCCGGCCAGGCGCGAGCCCAGCGAGACCGCGAGGTCCCAGTCGATGATCTCCGGGGTCTCCGGCGTGGGGGTGCTCATGGCCCCGAACCTATCCGTGGCGCCCTGACCCGGGCGCGGGTCACGAGCAGGTGCAGGCCGCGAGGGCGGCCGCGGCGCGGTCGAGGGCGGCCCGGGCGTCGAGGGTGTCGACCTCGCGGATCCGGTCGGCCATGAGCGCGAAGACCAGCGGCGTGCCCCGGCGGTCGACCGCGACACCGGCCAGGCTGCTCACCCCGGTGAGGGTGCCGGTCTTGGCGCGCACGTCGCCGACCGCGTCCGGAGCCACGTCGTCGAAGCGCAGCGCGAGCGAGCCGGTGAAGCCGGCCACCGGCAGGCCGCCGAGCACGGCGCGCAGCGGGGAGTCCTCGGCGGAGGTGCCGACCGCGCGCAGCACGCCGACCAGGGTCTCGGGGGCGATGAGGTTCTCCCGCGACAGCCCGCTGCCGTCGAGCTGGCGCACCGGCACCGGCACGCCGAGGTCGCCTAGCACCTCGGCGACGCCGGCCACCCCGGCCGTGCTGCTGCCCTCTCCGCCGCTGGCCAGGCCGACGTGGCGCAGCAGCACCTCCGTGGCCTCGTTGTCGCTGACCTGGAGCAGTTGGTCGACGATCTCGGGCAGCGGCGCGCTGCTCACCTCGGCCACCGGGTCGGCACCGACGGCGGCCTGGGCGCGCCGCGGGCGGCCCTGCACCGCCACGCCGGCCTGCCGCAGCGCGGCCGCGAAGACGTCGGCGGCCTCGCGCGCCGGGTCAGCCACGCGGCCGACGCCGCTGGCGGGACGGCCCTCGTCGACCCACAGCGCCGAGATCGGCGCCACGACCCCGTCGGGCACGTAGTCGTCGGGCCACGACGGGTTGACCGCGGGGCCGGTGAAGAGGCTGGCGTCGTAGGTGAGGCGCAGCGGGCCGGCGCCCGTGCCCCGCAGCGCCGCGGCCGTGCGGCGCGCCAGCGTGGTCACGTCGGCCCGCCGGGGGTACGCCGCGCCCTCGGCCGCCGCCGGGGTCCGGGCCAGGAACGGGTCTCCCCCGCCGACGAGGGTCAGCGTCGACCCGCGGCGCACGACCCTCGTCTCGAAGGTGGTCGCGGGGTCGAGCACGCTGAGCGCGCCCACGGCGGTGAGCAGCTTGGTGGTGGAGGCGGGCACGGCGGCCGGCGTCCGCCCGCGGGCCACCAGGCCCACCGGCGCCGACCCCGCGGCGCCGTCGCCGAGGCCGGCCACCGCGGCGACCACGTGGCGCCCGAGGTCGCGGTCGCCGAGCGCGGCCGCGAGCGTGCGTCGTACGGCGGCACGGTCGAGGGCGCGCGGGTCGGCCTCGGCGGCGACGGGCGCCGGCTCGTCGAGGTCGGGGAGGTCGAGGCCGTCGGGCGGCGGGACGCGGGAGGGGTCGTCGGGTCCGGGCGCGGGGTCGCCGGTGAGCGCGGCGAGGCGGTCGCCGACCTCGCGGGCGGCGTCGTCGAGCACGCCGGTGCGCCACGCCGCGGCCCCGCCGGCGCCGAGCGCGAGCACGAGGACCACCGCCAGCAGACGCCCGCCACGCCGCCGCGGAGCGTGGCCTGCGTCACGTCGACCCACCGAAACCCCTTCCCGCTGCAGCGTTTCGGGTCATTGTGCGCGACAATCGCCGCCGGGCCCACGTCGGGCCCGAGGACCTGGCCCCCGACCCGACCGGTCGAGGGCCCACCGACATCCGGCCCACGACGGGCCGACACAAGCGGAGGCTGACTGTGCTGGAGTTCGACGTGCTCGTGGAGATCCCCAAGGGTCAGCGCAACAAGTACGAGGTCGACCACGAGTCGGGGCGCATCCGCCTGGACCGCACCCTCTTCACCTCCACGCAGTACCCCGCCGACTACGGCTACATCGAGGACACCCTCGGCATGGACGGCGACCCGCTCGACGCGCTGGTCATCCTCCAGGAGCCGACCTTCCCGGGCTGCCTGATCAAGTGCCGCGCGATCGGCATGTTCCGCATGACCGACGAGGCCGGCGGCGACGACAAGGTCCTCTGCGTGCCGGCGACCGACCCGCGCCAGGAGCACCTGCGCGACATCAGCCACGTCTCGAAGTTCGACCGCCTCGAGATCCAGCACTTCTTCGAGGTCTACAAGGACCTCGAGCCCGGCAAGTCCGTCGAGGGCGCGGAGTGGGTCGGCCGCACCGAGGCCGAGGCCGAGGTCCACGCCTCCTTCGAGCGCTTCAAGAAGACCGGCCACTGAGCCGACGCCCTCCCGCAGCCCCCGTCCGGTCACCCGGGCGGGGGCTGCGGTGCGTCAGGGGCGGCGGCGGACGCCGCGCACGTAGGCCACGGCGCCGCTGACCTGGAGGGTGACGTCCTGGACGTCGCCGCGGGCCAGCCAGCTGCGCAGCTCGACGCTGGAGCAGCCCGGCCCGAGCAGCCCGCTGGCGCGGCCGACCTGCCAGGCCGGCGACAGCGCCGGCACGGTGCCGCGCAGCAGCAGGCTGGCGCTGAGCACGCCGCCGGGCCGCAGCACCCGCGCGAGCTCGGCCACCGCCGCGGCGGGGTCGGGGAAGCAGTGCAGCCCCATGAGGCTGACGACGAGGTCGAAGGAGGCGTCGTCGAAGGGCAGGTCGGCCACGTCGGCGGCCACCGTGGTGACCAGGTGGTCGACCTTGCGGTCGTGGGCGGCGCGACGGGTCCGCTCGAGCATCACCTCGGCGATGTCGACGGCCACCACCTCCACCTGCTGGTCGGCGCGCAGCGAGCGCAGCGCCACCCCGCCGCCGCACGGCACGTCGAGCACGCGGGCGCCGTCGGGCAGGTGGCCGACCTCCTCGGCGGCGGTGAAGAGCAGCTGCTGGTCGGTGCCCAGGCCCAGGCGCCACAGCGGCCCGCCGACGCCGGGGTGCTCGACGGTCCAGTCGTAGAACGCACCCCACAGCGGGTCGCCCTCCCAGCCGCCGGTGACCCGTCCGGGCAGGCGCGCGACCTGCCCGCCGGCCGCACGCGCCCCGACGTACGCCGAGCCGAGCGCACCGCCGACGGCGGAGACCAGGCGGGCCGGCCCGCGCGGGCGCGCCATCAGGCCCCGGCCCGCTCCGCGGCGGCGCGCACCGAGGACTCGCGCGGGGTGCCGACGGGGCCGACCAGGCCCGGCGAGCGCAGCATCTCCTCGGGCACGCCGAGGGCGTCGACGAGGTCGACCGCGATCGGGCGGACCTTGCGGCACAGCGAGGAGACCTCGCGGCTGATCGCCTTGGAGCGCTGCACCGAGAGCCGGCCGTGCTCCATGAACCACGCCCGGTCGGCCTCGATGACCGAGAGCGCGTGCAGGTCGCAGAGCAGGTTGAGGGCCACCTTCTGGTCGCCGTCGGGCAGGGCGCGCACCTTGGCCACGAAGGCCTCGAGCACGAGCCGCTCCATGTGGGCGTGGGCCGCGCCGATCACGTGGTCCTGCACGCGCGAGAAGACCTGGCCGGCGTTCATGCCGCCGTCGATGCCGCGCTTGAGGCGCCGCGCGACGCCGCTGACCATGTGCTCCTCGCGGAAGCGCAGCATGCCGAGCTGGTACTCGGGGTCGAGCAGCCCGGCCTCCTGGTCCCACTCGTCGCCGCCGGGCAGCACGTCGCGCAGCCGCTGCACCAGCTTGTGCACGGCCGTCTTCTCCACGACGGTCTCGACGGCGAGGCCCGCGACGAAGCGCACCATGCCGAACTGGTCCATGTCCTCGAACTCGCTGGCGTAGCCGGTGAGCAGGCCCTTGGCCACCAGCTGCATGAGCACGGTGTTGTCGCCCTCGAAGGTGGTGAAGACGTCGGTGTCGGCCTTGAGCGCGGCGAAGCGGTTCTCGGCGAGGTAGCCCGCGCCGCCGCAGGCCTCACGGCACTCCTGGATGGTGCGGGTGGCGTGCCAGGTGACGAGCGCCTTGGTGCCGGCGGCACGCGACTCCAGCTCGCGCTTGGCCGTCTCGGCCTCGACCTCGTCGCCGCCGGCGGCGGTGGCCACGGCGTGCAGGTCGGCGGCGACGACCTCCTGGGCGAAGTGGAGCGCGTAGGTGCGGGCCAGCAGCGGCAGCAGCCGGCGCTGGTGCACGCCGTAGTCGAGCAGCAGCTCCTCCTGCTCGGGGTCGGAGGCCTCGAACTGGCGGCGCCGGTCGCCGTACCTGACCGCGATCGCGATCGCGACCTTGGCGGCGTTGATGCCGGCGCCGCCGACGCAGACGCGGCCCTGGATGAGGGTGCCCAGCATGGTGAAGAAGCGGCGGTTGGGGCTTTCGATCGCGCTCTCGTAGACCCCGGCGGGCGTGACGTCGGCGAAGCGGTTGAGCAGGCTCGTGCGCGGCACCCGCACGTGGTCGAACCACAGCCGGCCGTTGTCGACCCCGTCGAGGCCCATCTTGGGGCCGTCGTCCTCGATGCGCACGCCCGGTGCGGGCTCGCCGTCGACGCGGATCGGCACCACGAAGGCGTGCACGCCCTGCGACTCACCGCCGATCTCGAGCTGGGCGAAGACCACGGCCACCGTGCCGTGGACGGCGGCGTTGCCGATGTAGTCCTTGCCGGCCTCCTCCGAGGTCGTGGTGATCACGAACTCCTGGGTGGCCAGGTCGAAGGTCGCGACGGTGCCGAGGGCCTGCACGTTGGACCCGTGGCCGGTCTCGGTCATCGCGAAGCAGCCCAGCAGCCGCCCGGCGATGAGGTCGGGCAGGTAGCGGTCGTGGTGCTCCTTGGTGCCGAGCTGGAGCACCGCGCCGCCGAAGAGGCCGAACTGCACCCCGGTCTTCACCAGCACCGAGAGGTCGCCCAGCGCGAGGGTCTCGAAGGCGGCCACCGAGGCGCCGACGTCGCCGCCGCCGCCGTACTCCTCGGGGAACCCGAGGCCGCTCTGGCCGGTCGAGGCGATCTCGACCACGACGTCCTTGACCCGCTCGCGGAACTCGTCGGGCGTCATCGTCTCGGCGTCGCGCAGCACCTGCGCGTGGTCGACGAGGCTGTCGCGCACGAGCTGGCGCACCTCGGCGTACTTGCCGTCGAGCAGGCGGGTCATCGCCGCCACGTCGACCTCGGGCTGGCGGTAGCCCGGGCGGTGACGCTCCGGCTCGGGCGTGCCCGCGGCCGGGGCGGGGGCCTCGGTGGCGGCCGACGGGGTGACGGTGGTGCTGACGGTGTCGCTCACGGTGTCGCTTGACATGCCCCGACGCTACTCGCGGGTCACCGGGGCGCCCAGGGAAACGCCGGATCTGCCGCCCTCACGGGTGAGACCCGGGCGCGCCGGCGGGCGCGGCCGGGGCGGGGGCTCAGTCGCGGGAGACCGGCACCTTGGAGGTGGTGGTCGTCGGGTGCGACTGGAGCGGGTAGCGGTCGAACTTCTGCCCGCTGGCCAGGCCGCCGACGTAGAAGGCGACCAGCGCGATCATGATGCCGGCGATGTCGTCGGCGATGTAGTGCCAGCCGAAGTAGAGGGTGGCGACGACGGTGACGCCGAAGTTGACCCAGAAGACGACCTTCAGGATGCGGTTCTGCAGCGTGAACTGCACCATGAGGGCCACCAGCAGCGTGATGGCGGTGTGGAGGCTGGCGAAGCCGGCGACCGACTGCACCTGGCCCTCCAGGCCCGGGATCATGTAGCTCTGCCGGGTGTAGACCAACGACTCCATCAGCGACGTCGTCGGCGTGTCGGCCAGCGGCTGGTAGATCGCGACGTACTCCAGGCCCGGGCCCAGGGTGGGCAGGGCGTAGTAGGAGATCGTGCCGAGGGTCCAGGCCACGCACTGCGAGGTGACGAACCAGTAGCCGTAGGACATGTTGCGCGACCACACCAGCCAGGCCGTGACCGCCAGCGGCACCAGCGGCAGGAACCACAGGTAGATGTAGCTGAGCAGGTGGGCGGCGACGGTGGTGCCGAGCAGGTCGTGCAGCACGATCGCGGGGTCGTTGCCGAAGAAGAGCGCGCGGTCGAGCAGGTGCAGCTCGCGGTCGTACATCCGGTCGGAGACGAGCGGGAGGTAGGACTTGATGTTGCGGTAGCAGACGTAGACGACGTAGAAGCAGATGATGCCGAGCGCGACCAGCGTCAGGCGCTCCTTGTTCCAGTGCGAGCGCAGGCGCTCGCGCACGATCGCCGGCATCAGCGTCGGGCGGCCCTTGGAGTACCACAGCGTGCGTGGCAGCAGGTCGAGCAGCAGCGCGCCGAGCAGCAGCAGCGGCAGGCGCAGCCACGACGGGCCGAGGAAGCTGCCCTCGGGGTCGACGAGGCCCTGGTCGAGCACGGCGGCGGTGATGACGGCCCACAGGCCCATCCCGATCGCGGTGACCACGAGGAGGACGTAGGCGCGGCGATACACGCAGGTCAGTGTAAGGACTGTCCCTACGCTTCGCCCCCTCCGCGCGCCCCGGGGAGCACCGCGAGCCGCGTGGCGTCCACCACGACGCCCACCCGGTCGCCCGGCGCCACACGGTGGTCGAGGCCCGCCACGGCGTCGACCTCGCCCACCCCGTCGACGTCGAGGACCAGCCGCAGCTGCTCCGGCGTGCCCCGCAGCGAGCGCACCGTCGCCGCCAGCGCGCCCTCCTGCGCACCGGCCTGCGCGCCCGGCTGCGCGGGGGCGGCCAGCTGCAGCGCGGAGCGGCGTACGGCGACCGCCGTGGCCGCGCCCGCGGCGACGGGCCGACCGGCCGCCGCCAGCACCCAGTCGGCCGCGGGGCCGTGCAGGACGCGGGCGTAGCCCAGGAAGAGGGCGGTGGCCTCGTCGACGGGGTGGCGCCACACCTCCCCGATGTCGCCGTGCTGCACCAGGCGCCCCGCCCGCATCACCGCGAGCCGGTCGGCCACGGTGAAGGCCTCCTCGTGGTCATGGGTCACCATCAGCGCGGTCGTGCCGGCGCGGCGCAGGATGTCGCGCAGCTCCACGGCCAGCCGCTCGCGCAGCCCGGCGTCGAGGGCCGAGAGCGGCTCGTCGAGCAGCAGCAGCCGGGGCTCGACGGCCAGCGAGCGGGCCAGCGCCACCCGCTGGCGCTCCCCGCCCGACAGCGTGCCGGGCAGCCGGTCGGCGTAGCCGGTGAGCCCGACCAGCTCGAGCAGCTCCTCGACGCGGCGGGCCTCCTCGCGGGCCCCGGAGCGCGAGCGGCGCCGCAGGCGCAGGGCGTAGCCGACGTTGCGCCCGACGGTGAGGTGGCCGAAGAGCTGCCCGTCCTGGAACATCAGCGCGAAGCCCCGCCTGTGGGTCGGCACGCGGGCCAGGTCGTCGCCGTCCCACGCGATCCGGCCCGTCGCGGGCTCGAGGCCGGCCACCGCGCGCAGCAGCGTCGACTTGCCGCACCCCGAGGGTCCCAGCACGGCGAGCACCTGCCCGTCGGGGAGGTCGAGGTCGACCCCGCTCACGGCCGGGCGGCCGTCGTAGGACACCGAGACGTCGCTCAGCGCGAGCATCGCGCTCCTCCTGTCGTCGGGCCGGTCACAGGGCTGGTCACGGGGCCGGTCACAGGGCCGGTCACAGGGCCGGTCACAGGGCCCCCAGCGACGGCACGCGCAGCCGCTCGACGGCCAGCATCACACCGGCCGTGGCCGCGGCCAGCACCACGGAGGCGGCCAGGGCCATGCCGTAGTTCATGGCCCCGGGGCTGCCGATGAGGCGGTAGATGACCACCGGCAGGGTCGGGGACTCCTCGCGCGCGAGGAAGGACGTGGCCCCGAACTCCCCCAGCGACACCGCGAAGGCGAAGCCGGCGGCGGCCAGCAGGGGGCGCCACACCACCGGCAGGTCGACGGTGAGCACGGTGCGCCAGGCCCCGGCGCCCAGCGAGGCGGCCGCCTGGCGCTGCCGGTCGTCGACGCCGCCGAGCACGGGGGCGATCGTGCGCACCACCAGCGGCAGCGCCACCAGCGCCTGGGCCACCGGCACCAGCAGCGGGGAGTCGCGCAGGTCGAGCGGCGGGGAGTCGAGGGTGATGAGGAAGCCGAAGCCGAGCGTCACCGCCGAGACGCCCAGGGGCAGCATGAAGAAGCCGTCGAGGGCCGCACGCACCCGCCGCTCGGCCCGCCCGCGGGAGCCCCGTGTGACCACGACGGCCACCAGCAGGCCCAGGGTCAGCGACATCCAGGTCGCGTCGACCGCGGTGCGCAGCGAGGTGAGCAGCGCGTCGGTCACCGGCACCAGCAGGGCGCCGCCCTCGCCGGGGGTGCGCAGGGCGCGGTAGTTGCCCAGGCTCCAGGCGTCGTCGACGCGCAGCGAGCCGCTCACCAGCACCGCCACGGGCGCGGCGACCACCACGAGCAGCAGCGCGGTGGCGCCCAGCTGGGGGAGGTCGCCGCGGCGGGGGCGGCGCGGGCGGGGCACGACGCGCGCCAGCGTCGGGTCGGGCACCGCCCGCAGCCGCGCGGCCACCAGCAGCAGCGCGGTGACCGCCACGAGCTGGAGGATCGACAGGGCCGCGGCCGCCTGGAGGTCGAGCAGGTTGGTGGTGAGCAGGTAGATCTCAGTCTCCACCGAGGAGTAGCGGAGCCCGCCCAGGGTCAGCACGACGCCGAAGGCGGTGGCGCAGAAGAGGAAGACCACGCTGGCCGACGACACGATCGCCGGGCGCAGCGCCGGCAGCGTCACGGTGCGCAGCACCTGCAGCGGGCTCGCACCCAGCGCCGCGGCCGCCTCGCCCGGGCGCGGGTCGAGCGACTCCCACGCCGCGCCCACGCCGCGGATGACCACGGCGACGTTGAAGAAGACCAGGCCCGCCACGATCGCCACCGGGCTGCCGTCGAGGCCGAGGAAGGCCAGCGGGCCCGCCTCGCCCAGCAGCTGGCGGAAGCCGATGCCGACGACCACGGTGGGCAGCACGAAGGGCACGAGCAGCGCGGCCCGCACCACCCGGCGCAGCGGGAAGTCGAGACGGTGCAGGGCGAAGGCGGCCGGCAGGCCCAGCAGCACCGACAGCGCCGTGGCCACCGTCGCCGACCAGACGGTGAACCACAGCACCCGGTGCACCCGCTCGCGGCCCAGCACCTCGAGCACGGCGCCCGGGTCGACAACGCCGTCGACGACGAAGCCCCGCGCGAGCATGCCGCTCACCGGCAGCACGAAGAAGACCGCCAGCACCGCCACCGGCAGCGCCGCGAGCGCCACCAGGGTCAGCCCACGCCTCACCGGGTGACGACGTCCGTCCACTCCTGCAGCCACGTGGCGCGCTCGGTGGCGATCTCGGCGGGGTCGACCTCGTAGGGGTCGGTGGGGCGCTCGGCGTGCTGCGCCCAGTCGGCCGGCAGCTCGGTGCCCTCGACGACCGGGAAGACGTACATCGACTCCGGCAGCGCGGCCTGCACCTCCGGCCCGGTCATGAAGCGCACCAGCGCCTCGGCCCCGGCCACGTTCTCCGCGCCCGCCAGGACCCCGACGTACTCGACCTGCTGGAAGCAGGTGTCGAGCAGCGCCCGGGTGGTCGAGGTGCCGTCGTCGGCGAGGGTGAAGGCCGGGGAGGAGTCGTAGGAGACCACGACCGGGCGGTCGCCGGAGCCGCCGCCCTGGGTGAAGTCGGTCTGGTAGGCGTCCGACCAGCCGTCGACGAGCTTGGCGCCGTTGTCCATGAGGTCGGCCCAGTAGTCGGGCCAGTCCTCGCCGTACTCCGCGATCGTGGCCAGCAGGAAGGCCAGGCCCGGGGAGCTGGTCGTGGCTCCGGGCACGACGAGCAGGTCGCGGTAGGCGGGGTCGGTGAGGTCGTCGAGCGAGGCCGGCGGCTCGAGGTCGCGCTCGGCGAACCACGTCTCGTCGACGTTGACGCACACGTTGCCGTTGTCGACGGCGGTCAGGGCCTGCTCGTCGTCGCCGGGCACGGCGTAGTCGGAGACCCCGGCGGGGGCGTCGAAGGCGTAGGGGGCGAAGACGCCCTCCTCCAGCGCGCGGGAGGCGAAGGTGTTGTCGACACCGAAGGCCACGTCGCCGGTCGGGGAGTCCTTGGTCAGGACCAGCTTGTTGGTGAGGCTGCCGGCGTCACCGGAGGCGCGGACCACGAGGTCGTAGCCCGACTGCTGCTCGAAGGCCCGCTCGACCTTCTGGGGCAGGACGAACGACTCGTGGGTGACCAGCACGACCTCGCTGCCGTCGCCGGTGGCCCCCTCGGTGCCGCCGGCGCCGGTGGAGGAGCCCGCACCGCCCGTGTCGGCGGCGGTCGGGTCGTCGTCGCCGCTGCCGACCAGCGAGCAGGCCGTGGTGAGGCCGAGGACCACCGCGGTGGTCAGGACGGTGAGTGCGCGCGCACGCCTCATGTGGCCTCCCTTCGCCGGTGCTAGCCGGAGCAGGTTCGGAGGGTCTGCGGTACGACGCGACTCGTCGTCCGCACTCTCAGCACGCCACCGGTGGCCGGTCGTGCTCCCCTGTCTTCTGCGGCCAGTGTAGGTCGCCGGCAGGTCGCCGGCGGGTCGCCGTCCGGTCCGGCACGGTCGGGCGCCGGGCCGTGGCCACCCGGCGCCCGGTCGGTGGGCGCTGCTGGCGGGGTCTGAGAGGCTTCCGGCGTGCCGAGCCTCCGCCACCAGCTCCTCGCGACCCTCATCCCCCGACTGCGCCGGGCCGGCGAGCTGAGCTCGCTGCCCGAGGAGCGCGAGCGCGTGCTCGAGGGGCAGGCACGTCGCGCGCCCGGGCTGGCGACGGGGCTGGTGCCCGGCTTCGCGCGGCGCTTCACCCTCGTCACCGACTCCTCCGCCGGCTTCGACGTGCACGTGCTCGCCCCGCGTGGGGTCGAGCCCGAGCGGACCCTGGTGTGGATGCACGGCGGCGCCTACATCGCCGGCATCGACCCCTTCCACGTGCGCTACGCCGCCGCGCTCGCCCGCCGGCTCGGGGTGCGGGTCGTGCTGCCCGACTACCCGCTGGCCCCGGGCAGCACCTGGGCCGACTCCCACGACCGGCTCGTCGACGTCGTCGCGCGCGCCTGCGCCCACGGCCCGGTGCTGCTGGGCGGCGACTCCGCCGGCGGCGGCATCGCGCTGGCCGTGGCCCAGAGCGTGCGCGACCGCGGTCTCGACCCGGCGGGGTCGCTGGAGCGGCTGCTGCTGCTCTCGCCCTGGGTCGACCTCACCACCTCCACGCCCGCGACCCGGTGGTTCGCGGCGCGCGACCCGTGGCTCTTCGAGTCCAAGCTGCACGCCTACGCCGCGTGGTGGGCCGGCTCCCCCGACGACCTGGCCCGCCCCGAGGTCTCCCCGGCGCTGGGCGACCTCGCCGGCCTGCCGCCGGCGCTCGTGCTCTGCGGCACGCGCGACCTGCTCGTCCCCGGCGTACGGCTGCTGGCGCGGCGGGCCGCCGAGGCCGGGTGGGACCTCACCTACGTCGAGGAGCCCGACCTCATCCACGTCTACCCGATCCTGCCGCTCATCCCCGAGGCACGTCGGGCCCGGCGCACCGTCGAGGCCTTCCTGCGGGGGTCGGCCCGGTGAGCGGCCCGGTGAGCCGTTCGGCGGGCGGTTCGGCGGGCGGCCCGGCGGGCGGCCCGGTGGTGTGGTCGAGCGACTTCGCGGGGCTCGCGCCGGCGGTCGCCTACGCCGTGTGGCGGCTGCGGCAGGAGGTCTTCGTGGTCGAGCAGGCCTGCCCCTACCCCGACCTCGACGGCCGAGACACCGAGCCCGGCACCCGCCACGTCGTGCTCCCCGACCCCGAGCGACCCGACGAGGTGCCGGTGCTGGGCTACGCCCGGGTGCTCGACGACGGCGACACGTGGCGCGTCGGCCGGGTCGTGCTGCATCCCGCGGGGCGCGGGCGAGGACTCAGCGGTGCGCTGATGGAGGCGTGCGTAGCGCTGTGCGACGGGACCGGGACCGGGAGCGAGACCGGGGCCGAGACCGGGAGCGCGGTGCGCCGTGACGTCGTGCTCGACGCCCAGGCGCCGCTGGCGGGCTGGTACGCCGGCTTCGGCTTCGCCGTCGACGGGCCGGAGTTCCTGGAGGACGGCATCCCCCACGTACCGATGCGGCGGCGCGGCTGAGAGGTCCCGGCGTGGCCTGCGGGGGTGGTGGGGGCCGCGGAGGTTTCGAGACGGTCGCTGGCGCTCCCTCCTCAACCACCGGGGGCGGGGCGGGGCGGTCGCCGGCGGGGTCGGGCGGGCGTAGGGTCCGAGACGTGCTGCGACGACTCGGACTCTCCCTGGCCACCCTCGCCCTCGCCTCGACCGGGGTGGTGGCGCTCGCGCCCCCGGCGGCGTACGCGGCGCAGGCCGGCAGCGAGGCCGGTGCGGGCGGCGACACGCTCTTCCCGCGGCAGGGCGACGCGCGCTACCAGGTCCGGTCCTACGACGTGTCGCTCGACTACACGCCCGGGACCAACCAGCTCACCGCCACGACGCGGATCGTCGCCGTCGCGGCGCGCGACCTGGGCCGCTTCGACCTCGACCTCGAGGGTCTCGACGTGTCGCGCGTGCTGGTCGACGGCGAGCAGGCCGCCTTCTCGCGCGACGGCCACGAGCTCACGGTGCGCCCCGACGGCGGGCTCGACCGGGGGCGCTTCACGGTGCGCGTCGACTACGCCGGCGAGCCGCAGGAGCACATCGACCCCGACGGGTCCACCGAGGGCTGGGTCCGCACGGCCGACGGCGCCACCGCCCTGGGCGAGCCGGTCGGCACGATGACCTGGATCCCCTCCAACAACACCCCCGGCGACAAGGCGCGCTACACCTTCCGCCTCACCGTGCCCACCGGCTACGAGGCCACCGCCAACGGCGTGCTCGTCTCCCAGCGCGACGAGGGCCTCACCACCACGTGGACCTGGCGGGCCGACGACCCGATGGCGACCTACCTGGCCATGGTCTCGATCGGGCAGTTCGACGTCTTCGAGTCGCAGACCGAGTCGGTCGACGGCCGCACGATCCCGATCTGGTCCTTCACCGACGTCACCGGCGGCGACGCCGCCGCGGCGCGGCGGCTGCTGCCGAAGGTGATCGCCTTCCAGGAGAGGCTCTTCGGCCCCTACCCCTTCGACGCCGCCGGGCTGGTCGTCGACGACGCCGACGTGGGCTACGCGCTGGAGACCCAGACCCGCCCGTTCTACCCCTCGGTCGGCGCCGCCGACGGTGCCCTCGTCCACGAGACCGCGCACCAGTGGTTCGGCGACTCCGTGACCCTGGTCGACTGGCACGACATCTGGCTGGCCGAGGGCTTCGCGACCTACGCCGAGTGGCTCTGGGACGCCCGCCACGGCGGTGACACCGCCCAGGAGCACTTCGACGACCTGTACGCCACCCCGGCCTCGGGCGCCCTGTGGCGCCCGGCGCCCACCGAGTTCACCGACGCCGCCGACCTCTTCGGCAGCCCGGTCTACAACCGCGGGGCGATGACGCTGCACGCGCTGCGCAAGGAGGTCGGTGGCGACGACTTCTTCCGGATCGTGCGGCTGTGGGCGAAGCGCAACGAGGACGGCAGCGTGCGCACCGCGCAGCTCGTGCGGCTCGCGGAGCGGGTCTCCGGTCGCGAGCTGTCGCCGCTCTTCCGCACCTGGCTGGAGAAGGCGGGCAAGCCGGCCGGCTACTGACCGCTGGGCGCGGGGTCGCTGGGTCCGGGGTCGCGGGGGCGTCGGTCGGTGGGCCCGGGCCCGGGGTGGTCGGCCTGGCCGGGGGCCGCGGGCCGGCGTGGCTCGCGGACCGGCCCGTGCTGGCGCAGGAGCGCGATGGTGGCCCAGCCGAGGGCGTCGACCGCCCGCTGCGGCGAGCACGGGTCCTGCCGGTCGCAGAGCGCGACCCGGAGCCCGTCGACCAGACCGTGGAGCACGTCGAGGGCGACCTCGTCGTCGAGGCCGGTCAGGTGTCGGATCCAGTGGCGCTCCTGGGTCCGGGCCTGCGCGACCGCCGCGGCGAGGGCGTCGTCGGCCCGGGCGAGCTCGCAGAGAGCCAGCCACACCCTGACCGCGCGGCGTCCCTCCTCGCCGTCGGGCAGCAGCGTCGCGAGGGGACCGTCCCCCCGCCCCCTGCCGCCGAAGTCGCTGGTCGCTCGCACACCGGCCCAGGCCCGGACGCACATCAGCTGCATCAGCCGCTCCCGTCCGCCGAGGTGGTGCAGCACGGTGCTCGGGCTGAGGTCGGCCTCGGCCGCGATCCGGCGCAGCGACAGGGCCTCCACCCCGTCACGCGTCACCAGCCGCGACACGGCGGCCGTTAGCTCCTCGACGCGGTAGGTGGTGTCGAGGATCCGGGGCACGACGTCATCCCAGCACGGTCGGACGCAGCGCGCCGCCGGCTCTCCACAGGCCCGGTCGCCACCGGTCGCCTCTCCACGGGCCGGCTCGCTGCCGGCCGCCCCTCGTGGCCGCCGGTCGCTCGTCGGGCGGTCCTCGGTGAGCGTCCGCGGGTTGAACGAACGTTCGATCAACGCGTCAGCGACTCCCCCGCGGAACGGGAGCGACAGGCGGCACCGACCGGCAGCGAACCCAGGAGCGGAGCCCTCCAGTCATGCCGAGACGTTGAACGAACATTCGATCAACCCGGGAGCGACTCCCCCGCGAAGCCGGAGCGACAGAGGACACCGACCAGCAGCGAACACAGGGGCGGACCGCTCCAGTCACCCCAACCCGTTGAACGCACGTTCGATCAACCCGCGAGCGCCTCACCTGGAGCCGAGTCACCACGCACGCTCGGTCGGCGCGGGCCGGGCGTGCCTGCGGCGGTGGGAACGCGGCGATGAGGATGCGCGGACGGAACGAACGATCCACCACCCCTGGAGTCGGCTCAGCAGGTCTCTCCCCCGCGGTCGAGCCGCACGTGGTCGGCGTGCCAGCTCGTCGCCGGCTTGGCCCGGGCGTCGCCGCAGGACCCGAGGCGGGGCGCCACCGTGGACGACAGGTGGACGGTCGCCGCGAACGCACCCCCGGGGTCGACGACCCGCAGCACCTCCCGCTGTCCCTCCGCCTGTGCTTCCGCCCGTGCGTCGGCCTGTGCTCCGGCCTGTGCTCCGGCCTGTGCGCCGGCCTGTGCTTCGGCCTGTGCGCCGGCCTGTGCTTCGGCCTGCCCCTCGACACGCAGCGGCGGGAGCTCCTCGCGCCTGACCGCGAGCGGCACGTCGTGGGCCAGCCCGAGCCGCTCGCGCGCCGCCAGCTCGGCGACCTGCTCGGGCGCGGACCGCCCGGCGCGCCCCCGTACGCGCCCGGGCGGGAGCGCACCGGCCATGACGGCCTCGGCCACCGCCACGGCGTCATCGGCGCCGACCCGGCCGAGGGCCAGTCCGCTGGGGAGGGCCAGCAGGGTCCCGGAGAAACGGTGGCCGCCGAGGTGGGTGGTCTCCCAGGTGCCCTCGGGCCAGCGGGCGGCCAGCGCCGCGGCGACCGGGCGACCGAGCTCGGCACAGCACAGGTCGCGCGAGCCGTTGGTGCACACCAGCCACAGCGGCTCCGCGTCGTCGCGGTGAAGCAGCAGCCCGGAGCCCTCGGGGTCGTGGGGGTCGACCCCGGTGACGGCGTCGGCCGAGGGCAGCGTGGCCGACCAGACCCGCGGCGCCTCCCCGTCGTCGAGGTGGGCCACGACCACCCGGGCCGGTGTGACCTCGCCGGGCAGCGGCGCCCGGGCGCCGGGGCGACGGAGCAGCTGGACGCGCACGTCGCGCAGGCCGGCCAGGTGGGCGCGGGCGGACTCGGGCAGGCGCGACTCGCGGAGCGCCTTGCGCCCCCACGGCCCGGGCTGCTCGAGGAAGAGCCAGCGACGGTCGGTGGGCGCGCTACCGGCGAGCGGCTCGTCGTCGGCGAGGCTGGCGGCGGCGCAGCGGAGGTCCACCGGCCCATCAGACCACGCGGCGTGGCTCGCGCCTCGGCACGGTCATGGGCGAGGATCCGGCACGGGGCGCAGGGGCGAGCGCGGGGCGCAGGGCCGGGCGCGGGCACGGAGCCGGGCGCAGCGCGGGCCGGGCGCAGGGCGGGCCGGGCGCAGGGCGGGCCGGGCGCAGGGCGGGCCGGGCGCAGCGCGGGCCGGGCGCAGCGCGGGCCGGGCGCAGCGCGGGCCGGGCGCAGCGCGGGCCGGGCGCAGCGCGGGCCGGGCGCAGCCCGGGCCCCAGGCCGCCCGCTCACACCACCTGCCGACCCCCGACCCAGACCGCCTGCACGAGGGGCACCCCGGGCCGGTAGGCCAGGTGCACGTGGCTCGGCGCGTCGAGCACGACGAGGTCGGCGCGGGCCCCGACGGTGAGCCGTCCGACGTCGTCGCGGTCGAGCGCGGCCGCCCCGACCGCCGTGGCCGCGTGCACGGCCTCAGCCGCGGTGAGCCCCATCTCGCGCACGGCCAGAGCGATGCAGAAGGCCATGCTGCTGGTGAAGCTGGATCCGGGGTTGCAGTCGCTGGCCAGGGCCACCCGCACACCGGCGTCGAGCAGCCTGCGGGCGTCGGGGTAGGGCTGCCGGGTGGAGAACTCCACGCCCGGCAGCAGGGTCGCGACCGTGCCCGTCTCGCGCAGCGCGTCGACGTCGGCGTCGGTGAGGTAGGTGCAGTGGTCGACGGCGCCCAGCCCGAGCTCGGCGGCCAGCAGCACCCCGGGCCCGGGTCCGAGCTGGTTGGCGTGCAGGCGCCCCCGCAGCCCGACCGCCGCTCCCGCGGCGAGCACCGCGCGGGCCTGGTCGGCGTCGAAGGCGCCGGTCTCGCAGAAGACGTCGATCCACCGGGCGTGGGGCGCGGCGGCCTCCAGCATCGGCCCGGTGACGAGGTCGACGTAGGCCGCCGGGTCGTCGGCGAGCTCGGCGGGCACGACGTGGGCCCCCAGGTACGTCGTCTCCTCGGTGAACTGGCGCGCCACCGCGAGCGAGCGCGCCTCGTCGCGCACGGTCAGGCCGTAGCCGCTCTTGGTCTCCAGCGTCGTCGTGCCCTGCCGACGCATCTCCGCGACCAGGCGCGCCACCGTGGCGGTCAGCTGCTCGTCGGTGGCGGCACGGGTCGCGGCGACCGTGGTGCGGATGCCGCCGGCGGCGTAGGGACGCCCGGCCATCCGTGCCTCGAACTCCGCGGCCCGGTCGCCGGCGTGCACGAGGTGGGAGTGGGAGTCGACGAAGCCCGGCAGCACGGCCCGCCCGCCCAGGTCCACGCGCAGGTCGGCCGCCGGTGCCGACGCCGCCGGCCCCACCCACGCGACCCGTCCGCGCTCGACCAGCAGCGCCGCGTCGTGGCGTAGCCCGAGGGTGTCGTCGTCCCCGGGGTCGTTGGTCACCAGCTCCCCGATGCCGGTGAGCAGGGTGGTCGGCCCGGCGGCCCCGCCCGCACCGGACGGGCCGGTCGGGATGGCTGGGGTGGGTCCGGGCGGGGTAGGTCCGGGCGGGGTGGAACCGGGCGGGGTGAGGGGGGTGTGCGGGCCGCCGGTCACGGCAGGACCTCCTGGATCGCGGCGGCCAGGGCGGCGCCGAGGGGCTGGGCGGGGGCCGGGGCCGCGGGGCCGACGACCCAGCGACCGTCGACCATGACGGCGAGGACGTCGGCGGCGCTCGCGGCGAAGACGGCGGTGTGCTCGTCGTCGCCGGTGCCGGCGGTGCGCGGGGAGGACGTGTCGAGCACGACCAGGTCGGCCCGGGCGCCGACCTCGAGGCGTCCGGCGTCGGGGAAGCCGAGCCCGGCGTGGTCGGTGCCGGCCGCGAGGAGCTCGTCCGCGCTCCAGTGACCACGGCGGCGCGAGGTCAGCCGCTCGTCGAGCTCCAGGGCGCGCATCTCCTCCCACGGGTCGACCACGGCGTGGCTGTCGCTGCCCAGCGAGAGGACCGCTCCCGCGTCGGCGAGTCGGCGCGCGGGGCCGACGCCGTCGCCGAGGTCGCGCTCGGTGGTCGGGCACAGGCAGACGCGGGTGCCGGAGCCGCCGAGCAGGTCGACGTCGGCGTCGGTGAGGTGGGTGGCGTGGACCGCGGTGGTCCGGGGGCCGAGCGCGCCGGCGTCGGCGAGCAGGCGGGTCGGGGTGACGCCGTGGGCGGCGAGGCAGGCGGCGTTCTCGGCCGGCTGCTCGGAGAGGTGCACGTGCAGCGGGTCGCCGGCGGCCGCGGCCACCACGGTCGGCAGGTCGGCCCGGGGCACCGCCCGCACAGAGTGGATCGCCGCGCCCACGACCACGTCGTCGCACCCGGCCAGCCGCTCGACCAGCGCGGCGCGCCGCTCGGCCCAGGCCTGCGCGGAGCCGTCGCTGCACCGCCGCTGCACACCCTCGACCGGGGCGCCGAAGCCGCTGCTGAGGTAGCAGGTGTCGAGCAGGGCCAGCCGCAGCCCCACCGCGCGGGCGGCCTCGACGAGGGCGAGCTCCATCGCGTGGTCGGGGTAGGGCGTGCCGTCGGGTCGGTGGTGGAGGTAGTGGAACTCCCCGAGGGTCGTCACGCCTGAGGCGACGATCTCCCCGAGGACGGCCCGGGCGAGGCGGTGGTAGGAGTCGGGGTCCAGCCGCGCGGCGACGGCGTACATCTGCTCGCGCCAGGTCCAGAACGTGCCCCGGCCGCGCTGGGTGCGCCCCCGCAGGGCGCGGTGGAAGGCGTGGCTGTGGGCGTTGGCCTGCCCGGGCACCACCAGGCCGTCGAGCACCACCGCCGCGCGCCCCTCGCCCACCGCTCCCCCCGGCTCCACGCGCGTGAAGCGACCGTCGGCCACCTCCACCAGGACGTCGTCGCGGGTGGCGCCGCCGACCCACGCCCGCCGCAGCACGTACGCCGTGGTGGCCGCGCCGCTCCCGGCGCCGGCCGGGCGGGTGGCCCCACGGGACTCGCCGCCGGTCGCAGGGCCGGGCGCAGAGCCGGGCGCGGAGCCGGGCGCGGAGCCGATGACGAGTCCGCTCACCGCGCCAGCACCTCGAGCGCGTCGGTCAGCGCCTCGACGCCGGCGAGGCAGTCGGCGACCTCGGCGTGCTCCGCCGGGGAGTGCGAGACACCGGTGGGGTTGCGCACGAAGAGCATGGCCGTCGGCACTCCGGCCGCGGCGAGCACGCCCGCGTCGTGGCCGGCCTGCGTGTCGAGCACCGGCCAGCCGCGCGCGGCCGCGTCGAGGACCCCGACCAGCGCCGGGTCGAAGCCCACCGCTCCCGAGACCGACTCGGGGTGCACCGCCAGCGAGGTGCCGTCGCGCTCGGCGCGGGCGGCGGCCTGGGCGGTGATCGCGGCGACCA
This sequence comes from Nocardioides sp. P86, assembly GCF_023712465.1. Taxonomy (NCBI): domain Bacteria; kingdom Bacillati; phylum Actinomycetota; class Actinomycetes; order Propionibacteriales; family Nocardioidaceae; genus Nocardioides; species Nocardioides sp. P86. Next base: position 1,496,996 of record NZ_JAMAYE010000001.1, read on the forward strand.
GCGCCTCCAGCTCGGGCTCGCTCGCGGCGCGGGCGTCGAGCCAGGCGCTGACCCTCGACGCGATGACGTTGGTCGACCCCGGCGTCACCTCGACCCGCCCGATCGTGGCGCGGGCCCCGGCCAGCCGCGCCTGCTTGCCGGCCGCGAGCGCGGTCATCGCGAACGTCAGCACCGGGTCGGCGCGGTCCTCCATGCGGGTCGTGCCGGCGTGGTCGGCGCGGCCCTCGAGGTCGAGCCGCCAGCGCCCGTGCGGCCAGATGCCGCGGGCCATGCCCACCGGCGCGTCGAGGTCGACCAGCGCCCGGCCCTGCTCGACGTGCAGCTCGACGAAGGTCCCGACGCCCTCGAGCAGACCGGCCCCCGGCCCTCCGCCCGACCCGGCACCCGACCCCGCGACCGACCCTGCGCCCGGCCCCTCCTCGAGCCCCTGCCCCAGCCCGGCCGCCTCCAGCGCGTCGGGCAGCCGCACGCCGTCGGGGTCGACGAGCTCGCGCAGGTCGGCCCACGCCGCCCTGCCGGTGGCCCACCGCGAGCCCAGGCAGGCCCGCCCGAAGCGCGAGCCCTCCTCCTCCGCGAACACCGACACCCCGACCGGCCGACCGGGCCGAGCACCCCGCTCGCGCAGCCGGTCCAGCGCGGCCAGGGCCGACACGACGCCGAGCGGACCGTCGTAGGCCCCGCCGTCGTCGACGGAGTCGAGGTGCGAGCCGGTCAGCACGCCCGGACCGCTCGCCCCCTCCGGGCGCCACCACGCCACGACGCTGCCCAGCCCGTCGACTCGTACGTCGAGCCCGCGGCCCGCGCACTGCTCCAGGAACCACGCGCGCAGCTCGCGCTCGGCGCCGTCCCACGGCCGCCGGTGGTAGCCGCCGGTGCGCGCCGAGCGGCCGACGGGCGCGAGGTCGCGCCACATCGCCTCGAAGTCGGGGCGGCGGCCGGCGGGCCGCTCAGCGGGGGTGTCGGGCACAGTGACCTCCGTGGAGTTCCGAGACGTGGTGCGGCGTCGCCGCATGGTGCGCCGCTACAGCGACCGGCCGGTCGACCCGGCCCTGGTGACCCGCGCGATCGAGCACGCGACCCGTGCACCGAGCGCCGGCTTCAGCCAGGGCTGGGGCTTCCTGGTGCTGGAGGACCCCGCCGACGTGCGCCGCTTCTGGGAGGCCACCAGCGACGACGTGGACGACCCCGGCCCGTGGCTGGCGGGCATGATGACCGCGCCGGTGGTGATCGTGCCGTGCAGCAGCAAGGCGGCCTACCTGGCCCGCTACGCCGAGCCCGACAAGGGCTGGGAGGACCGCGCGGAGGCGCGCTGGGCCAAGCCCTACTGGCACATGGACGCCGCGATGGCCAGCCTGCTCATCCTCCAGACGGCGGTCGACGAGGGCCTGGGGGCCTGCTTCTTCGGGGTGCCCCCGGGGCGCGAGGCCGCGCTGCGCGAGGCGTTCGGACTGCCCGACGAGGTCGACCCGATCGGGGTCGTCACCCTGGGCCACCTGGTCGCCGACACCGGCAGCGCCGGCTCCCCGGCTCGCCGTGGGCGCCGGCCGCTGGAGGAGGTCCTCCACCGGGGCCGCTGGGGCGCCGGCACGGGCGGCGCCGAAGGCGCCGATTGGGACGACGACGGCGACCACCTCGGCGCGGCGGTCGACGACGGGTAGCGGCACCCGGCCAGTCCACCGGCCGCCGCGCGACGGGTCAACGCACCGGGCCGCCGAGGCGTCTCGGATCCGAGACGACTCGTCCCCGGGGGGTCCGTAGGCTGGGGGACGCGGAGGTGAGGTCACATGAGCGACGAGACCCGGGCGGCCCGCAGGGACCAGGCCGCCGACGAGCGCGAGCGGCGCAAGCGCAGCGGACAGAGCGCGGCGGCCGCCCGCATCCAGCACCAGTCCAGCTGGGTCGACCAGCAGATCCGCGTGGCCATGGCCCGCGGCGACTTCGACGACCTGCCTGGCGCCGGCAAGCCGATCCAGGGCCTCGGCACCGACCACGACCCCGACTGGTGGGTCAAGAAGCTCGTCGAGCGCGAGCAGATCACCGGCGTGCTGCCGCCGAGCCTGGCCCTGCGCAAGGAGGACGCCGAGCTCGACGCCCGCCTCGACACCTTCACGATGGAGGCCGAGGCCCGCCGGGCGGTCGAGGACTTCAACGCCCGCGTGCTGCACGCCCGCTACACCCCCACCGACGGCCCGCCCCTCATCACCATGCCGCGCGACGTCGACGCCGCCCTCGCCGGCTGGCGCGCGCGCCGCGAGGAGCGGCGCGAGGCCCAGCGCCGGGCCCTCGCCGCCCAGGCCGCGGCCGCTCCGCCCCCGCGGCGCCGCTGGTGGCACCGGCGCGCAGCCGACCGGTAGCCGCGGCCTCCCACCCGGCCACCGGCGCACCCGCCGGCGCACCCACCGGCCCACCCACCGGCCCACCCACGGCAGCGGCCCATCCCCGTCCGTCCGGCGAGAGATCGGTCATACCCGTCGGTAACCGCGCGCTGCTACGTTCGCGCGCATGCGACCCAGCAAGGACTTCTTCCGGCCCCTCGCGGTGGGTGCGCCCACCCCGCCCACCGACATCCCGGCCCGCCCCAGCCGGGCGATCCACTTCTTCGACCCGAGCAACGCGAAGATGGCGGCCAAGATCCCGCAGATGGTCGGCGGCGTCGACGTCCTGCTGGGCAACCTCGAGGACGCGGTCAAGGCCGACAACAAGGTGGCGGCGCGCGAGGGCCTCGTGCGGATCGGCCAGGAGACCGAGGGCCTCGGCGGGCCCGACAGCCCCACGCAGCTGTGGACGCGCATCAACTCCCTCGACAGCCCGTGGGCCCTCGACGACCTCACCACGCTGGTGCCGGCGATCGGCCACAAGCTCGACGTGGTCATGGTGCCGAAGGTGCAGGGCGCCGAGGACATCCACTACGTCGACCGCCTGCTGGCCCAGCTCGAGGCCAAGGCCGGTCTCGACCGCCCGATCCTGGTGCACGCCATCCTCGAGACCGCGCGCGGCATGGCCAACGTCGAGGAGATCTGCGGCGCGAGCCCGCGCATGCAGGGCCTCAGCCTGGGCCCGGCCGACCTGGCCGCCGACCGCCGCATGAAGACCACCCGCGTCGGCGGCGGGCACCCCGGCTACCTCGTGCGCCAGGACCCTCCCCGCAACGAGCTCGGCGTCGCCGAGATCGAGGCCCCGCGCTCGGTCTTCCAGCAGGACCTGTGGCACTACACCATCGCCCGCATGGTCGACGCCTGCGCGATGCACGGCATCTACCCCTACTACGGCCCCTTCGGCGACATCGCCGACGTGGTGGCCTGCGAGGACCAGTTCCGCAACGCCTTCCTGCTCGGCTGCGTCGGCACGTGGAGCCTGCACCCCAAGCAGATCGCCATCGCCCACCGGGTCTTCAGCCCGTCGGTCGAGGAGGTCGCGCACGCCCGGCGCGTGGTCGCGGCCATGGGCGACGGCACGGGCGCGGTGATGCTCGACGGCAAGATGGAGGACGACGCCTCCCTCAAGCAGTGCCTGGTCATGGTGGAGCTGGCCGAGCAGCTGGCCGCCATCGACCCCGAGCTCGCCGAGCAGTACGCCGCCGCCGGGTCGGAGGACTGAGATGACCGAGCACCCCACCGCCCCCGAGACCCCCGCGCACACTCCGCTGCGCTCGGTGCTCTACATGCCCAGCTCCAACGAGCGGGCCCTGGAGAAGGCCAAGTCGCTGCCGTGCGACGGGCTCATCCTCGACCTCGAGGACGCCGTCGCCCCCGACGCCAAGCCCGCAGCGCGCGAGGCGGCCGCGGCCGCCGTGGCGTCGGGCGAGTACGGCCGGCGCACCGTCACCATCCGCGTCAACGGCCTCGGCACCGAGTGGCACGACGCCGACCTCGTGGCCGCCGCCCAGGCCGGCCCCGCCGGCGTCGTGGTGCCGAAGGTCGGCAGCGCCGCCGAGGTCCGTGCCCTGGTCGCCGCCCTGGAGAAGGCCGGCGCCCCCGACCACACCCGGCTGTGGGCCATGGTCGAGACCCCGCAGGCCATCCTCGACGTGCGCGAGATCGCCGCCGCCTCCGACCGGCTCGCGGTGCTGGTGATGGGCACCAACGACCTGGTCAAGGAGCTCTACGCCGAGCACGTGCCCGGCCGCGCGCCGCTGCTCACCTCGCTGTCGCTGTCGCTGCTGGCCGCCCGGGCCGCCGGCGTCGCGATCCTCGACGGGGTCTACAACGACGTGAAGGACGCCGACGGATTCCTCGCCGAGTGCCGCCAGGGCCGCGAGCTGGGCTTCGACGGCAAGACCCTCATCCACCCCGGCCAGGTCGAGGGCGCCAACACCGCCTTCGCCCCGAGCCCCGAGGCGGTCGAGGACGCCCGCGGCGTGCTCCAGGCCTGGGAGGACGGTCGGGGCTCGGGCGTGGTGACCTACCGCGGCAAGATGGTGGAGAACCTCCACGTCGAGTCCGCGACCCGCACGCTGCGCATCCACGAGGCGATCACCGCGCTGCAGTGACCCCGGCGGTGATCCCGGCGGTGGTCTGATGGCGGCGTGAGCCTCCTCGACGCGTTCCACACCAGCATCCGCCTCGCCGGGCGGGAGGACGAGCCCGCGCCCGGCATCGTCCTCGACAGCGACGGCCCGGTGCGTCGCCGCTACCCGGCGACGCCCGGGTCGTCGTACTGCATGGTCGAGTGCCCGGAGGGGCTCGGCGCGGACCCCGACCACTGGATCGCGCGGCAGGTGGCGTTCTTCTCCGGGCGCGGGGAGCAGGTGGAGTGGAAGACCTACTCCTACGACTCCCCCGCCGACCTCGCCGACCGGCTCGTCGCGGCGGGCTTCGTCGCCGAGGACGAGGAGACGCTGCTGCTCGGCGAGGTCGCCGGGCTGGTCCACGACGTCGCGCTTCCCGACGGCGTCGCCCTGCGGCAGGTGAGCAGCGAGGAGGACCTCGCGCGGGTCGACGACCTCCTGCGCACGATCTGGGGCGAGGGCCGCGACGACGGCTCGCTCGCCGCCGAGGTGCGCGCCGACCCCGACGCGGTCGACGTCGTCGTGGCGGAGGAGTCGCCCACGGGACCGGTGCTGTGCGCCGGGTGGCTGCGCTACACCCGCGGCACCGACTTCGCCAGCATGTGGGGCGGCTCGACGCTGCCGCAGTGGCGGCGCCGTGGGCTCTACCGGGCGACGGTCGCGCACCGCGCCGCGCTGGCCCGCGACCGCGGCCACCGCTACGTGCGCCTCGACACCTCGCCCCACTCCCGTCCGATCCTCGAGCGGCTCGGCCTGCGGGCGGTCGCCACCACGACGCCCTACGTCCTCGACGCGCGCAGCGGCGCCGCCGCACCGCTCGTGACCCGGCCGTGAGCCGGTCGGCGGCCGCCTGACCTGGGACGACGATGCACGGTCACCCCCAGAGGTGAGCGCCGTCACAGTGGTCGAGGAGTAGACCTGGGACTCCACACTCTGGAGGGAGTCTCACATGGTCCTCATCGGACTTGTCCTGCTGCTCATCGGCATCTTCGCGTCCATCCCGCTGCTGACGACGATCGGCATCATCCTGCTGGTCGTCGGTCTGGTCCTGAACCTCGTGCCGATCGGAGGCACCCGACGGCGGGTCTTCTGACCCCCGCTCGGCGACCAGCACGACCGCGGCACGACCGCGCCGCACGACGACCCCCGGCCCTCGGTCGGGGGTCGTCGTCGTGTGGCGCCGCGCAGCCGGTCAGCCCCAGAGGTCGCGCACCCGGTCGACCCACGCGGCGGCCTGGGCGTGCCCGGCGCGGGCCGAGGGCGGGCGCGCCGCGGGGTCGAGCACGTTGCGGCCGATGGCCGCCCGGGCGTCGGCGTCGGGCGTGATCACCAGGTGGGCCACGCCCAGGTCGGTGAGCTGCTCGCGCGCGCTGCGCAGTGGCCCGACGCCCCGGTCGGCGGGGGCGAGCACGACCACGGGGTCGCAGCCCTCGGCGAGGTCGGCGTTGGTGCCCGAGCGCACGCCGCCGTCGACGTAGGTGCGCCCGAGGATCGGGATGGGCGGGTAGACGCACGGCACGGCGCAGCTGGCGTTGACGGCGTCCTCGAGGCCCACGTCGCCGCCGGGCCCGAAGCGCACCAGCTCCCCGGTGGCGACCTCGACGGCGGTCACGACCAGGTCGCGCTCGGGCCAGGTGGTGCTGGTGAGGCGGCGTCGCACCTGCGCGTAGCGCTCCTCGACGCTGGGAGTGCGCCCCGCGGCCGCCAGGCGTACGGCGCGCCGCCCCAGCACCCGGCCGAAGCGCTCGACGTCGCCGCGCGAGGCCAGCAGCCCCAGCGCGAACTGCGCCACCACGCCCACCCCGATCCGCGCCGGCGGGTCGGTGTCGGTGGGGGGCAGCAGCTGACGGCGGTAGAGCTCCTCGAGGCCAACACCGCTGGTGACCTGCGCCCCCACGATGGAGCCCGCCGACGTGCCGACGACCCGGTCGGCGACGGTCAGGTCGACCCCCGCCTCGGCCAGGCCGGCGAGCACGCCGGTCTCCCAGGCGATCCCGGTGATGCCGCCGCCGCCCAGGACCAGTCCGCGTCTCGTCACGGCGCCATCCTGCCCTCCCCCCGCCCGTCGGGGGCGCGCCGCGCGGGGCGAGGGCCTCAGCCCTCGTGCCGCTCGCCCGCGTCGAGCCGGGCCACCCGCCGCGGGCCCGCGGTGCGCCGGTAGGACGCGGCGACCAGCTCGGCCACCTCGGCCCACTGCTCCTCCCACCCCGGCGACCCGGGTGCGGCGAGGTCGAGGCCGACCCAGCCCGAGGGACCCAGGTAGGCCGGCACGAACGAGCGAGGGTCGTCCAGCACGGCCTCACGCTCGCCGGGCTCGAGCAGCACCACCACGCAGCGGGGGTGCTGCACCCACGCGCCGTCGACGCGCCGGGAGCCGCCGTAGTAGGCGAAGACCTTGCCGCGCGGGGCGGCGAAGAAGGCGGGGCGGCCGTGGGAGACCTTCGTCGCGGCGTCGGGCAGGGCCAGCGCGAGCGTGCGCAGCCGCAGCAGGGCGGGGTCGTCGTCGTCGAACATCGGCGGGTGGGCCACGCCTCAGGTTGGCTCCCAGCCGGCGAGGAAGTCCAGCACCACCGCCGCCGGCATCTCGCACGGGCGGAAGCGGTCGACGCCGTCGCCGGGCGAGTAGAGGTTGGCGCTGACCACCGCCGTGCCGCCGCGCTCCTCGGCCCACACCTTCTGCGAGCGGCCGCCGACCTGCTCGCTGCGGGTCAGCGACCAGGTGCGCCCGGCGTAGCGCACGGTGCTGTGGCCCAGCGGCACCCGCGCGAAGAGCCGCGCGGCCTCCGTGGCCTCCTGGTCCACCTCGGGCTCGGGTCGGGGCGCGGGGTCGGGCACGCCGCCATCATGGCGCGCTCCCGGGCGCCCGACATGGCGGCCGGCGCGGCGGCCGGCGCGGCGGCCGACGCGGGCGGCGATGATGGGGCGCGTGAGAGCGGTGGTGCAGCGGGTGACGTCGGCGCGCGTCGAGGTGGCGGGGGTCGACGGGCCCACGGTGGTGGGGGCGATCGAGCGGCCGGGCCTGCTGGTCTACCTCGGCGTCACCCACGACGACGGGCCCGCCGACGTGGCCTGGGTGGCCCGCAAGGTGTGGGAGCTGCGGCTCCTGCGCGGCGAGGTCTCCGCCTCCGAGGCCGGGGCCCCGGTGCTGGTCGTCAGCCAGTTCACGCTCTACGGCGACGCGCGCAAGGGGCGCCGGCCCACCTGGCACGCGGCCGCTCCCGGCCCGGTCAGCGAGCCGCTCTACGACGCGGTCTGCGCCGAGCTCGAGCGCCTCGGCGCCGAGGTCGCCCGCGGCGTCTTCGGCGCCGACATGGCCGTCACCTCCGTCAACGACGGCCCGATCACCCTCGTCCTCGACTCCCCCCGGCCCCACGCTGGGTGAGCGGGAGCGCCACCGGACCCGGTGGTCGAGCAGGGAGCCCCTCGAGACTCTCGCTGCGCTCGCTCCTCAGGAACCACGCCGGACCGACGCTCCTCCGGATCGTCACCTCGTGGCCCGTCGGTGGGCGAGTCGTCATCGGAGGTCTTGGGCACCCAGCCACGGACGGTCGGTCACCACGAGCGCAGCCACCACCGCCCACGCCACGCGGGGATGCCTCGCGTCGCCGGCCTGCCCGCCCGCGAAGTGGCGGCATGCGACCGGTCGTCGGCCGCCGCAGGTGTCGTCTCCCGCCACTACGCACGGTCGGTCGTCGCGAGCGCCGCCACCACCGGCCGGCCCCACGCGGGGCTGCCCCCGGTCCCCGGCCGGCCCGTCCGAGAAGTGGCGGCGTACGACCGGTCGAGGGCCGCCGCAGGTGTCGTCTCCCGCCACTACGCACAGTCGGTCACCGCGAGCGCCGCCACCACCGACCCCGCCACGCGGGGGCCGCCTCACGTCCCCGGCCCACCCGCCTGAGAAGTGGCGGCGAACGATCGGTCGAGGGCCGCCGCAGGTGTCGTCTCCCGCCACTACGCACCGTCGGTCACCGCGAGCGCCGCCACCACCGACCCCGCCACGCGGGGCTGCCCCCGGTCGCCGTCCGGCCCGTCCGAGAAGTGGCGGCGTACGACCGGTCGAGGGCCGCCGCAGGTGTCGTCTCCCGCCACTCCCCGACGCCGACCCCGGGCCGCCCCACGGGCCGGTCACCGTGCTGCTCGGCGGATCGACCCCCGTGCGAGCACCGATCGGCCGAGCTCCTGATCGAGCCAGCACCTCCGACCGGGCCGGGCCGGCAGCCACCAGCGCACACGTCGGTCGAAGGCACGGAACCAGTCCCGACACGGGTCACGCCCGCAGCCACCAGACCACAGACCCGTCACCAACGGGGCTGCAACGCGGACCTCACAGTCTCGGAACCACCCCACCCCGGAGATCCCGGGACCTCACCGCCGCACGCCTCCCTCCTCGACCACCCCCGTCACCCCCGCCACCCCCGCCACCCCCGCCCGCACCGCCACCCCCGCAGAGACGCAGACCACACGCCGATCCGTGCTCGCCCCTGACGGCCCGGCGCCGCGCGGCGCACACTGACGCCATGTCCCCCGGTCCGGTCGCGCCCCACCCCGCACCCGACGTTCGGCGACCCCCCGCCAGCGGGCCCGGCCGCACCTGGCCGCTGGTGGTCGCGATGGCAGCGGCGGCGACCCTGGGCTGGCTGCCCTTCGTCGGCCGCGACGTCGGGCCCGACGAGGGCGGCCTGCTGCTGGTGGCGGCGCAGTGGGCGCCGGGCTCGTCGGTCTACGGCGACTACTTCGTCGACCGCCCGCCGGTGCTCCTCGCCCTGGTGGCCGCGGCCGAGCACCTCGGCGGTCTCGTCGGGCTGCGGCTGCTCGGCGCGCTGGCGGTGGTGGCCTGCGTGCTGCTGGCCGGCCTCGTCGGGCGGCTCGCCGCCCCCGGCACCCGCAGGGGCCCGCTGATGGCGGCCGGTGCGGCGGCCGCGCTGACGGCCACCCCGCTCTTCGGTGGCACGGTGGTCGACGCGGAGATCCTGGGCGTGCCCTTCCTGCTGGCCGGCACGGCCGCGACCCTCGCAGCGCTCACCGCGCCAGACGCACGGCGGGCCGCCCTCCGGGGCGCCCTGGCCGGCGCGGCCGCCGTGGCCGCCGCGCTCACGAAGCAGAACCTCGTGGACGTCGGCGTGCTCCTCGCCGCCCTGGCCGTGACCGGGCTCCTCGCCCGTCGCGGCGCCGCGCGGCTGCGGCCCCTGCTGGCCGGCGCGGTCGCCGGCGGCCTCGCGGCCCTCGTCCTGGCGCTGGTCGGTGCGGCGACCCGCGGCACCGGACCGGTCGAGCTGTGGCGGGCCGTGGTGACCTTCCGCAGCCAGGCGGGCCGGGTCATCGCGACGGCCGACCCGCCGTCGTCGGCCGACCGGTTCGTGGTGATGCTCGTGGCGCTGCTCGCCAGCGGCGCTCCGCTGCTGCTGGCCGCCCTCGCGCCGTCCTTGCGCCGCGCGGTGCTCCTCGGGCCCGACCGGCTCGACCTGCGCTGGGCCGCGGCCGCCGTGCTGGCCTGGGAGTGCGTGGGGGTGGCGCTGGGTGGCAGCTACTGGCTGCACTACCTGACCGGCCTGGTGCCCGGCATCGTGCTCGTCGCCGCACTGGCCGCACGCACCCCGCCCCGGTCTCCCGGCTGGCGCCGGCGCGCGCTGGTCACGGCGTACGCCGGCACGGCCCTGTCAGCCGCGGTCGCGGTCGGGTGGGTGGGGGTGCACCCGATCGAGCGCTCCGAGCTCGCGGTGTCGGCGTGGCTGGTCGACCACGGCCGTCCGGGCGACACCGCGGTCGTGGCCTTCGGGGAGCCCAACGTGCTGTGGGCGGCGGGGATGTCCAGCCCCTACGAGCAGCTGTGGAGCCTGCCGGTGCGCGTCTCCGACCCCGACCTGCGCGAGCTCGCCGCGGTGCTGGAGGGCCCGCGGCGCCCGACCTGGCTGGTGGTCGCCGGTCGCTCCCTGCTCACCTGGGGCGTCGACCCCGACGCGGCCGAGCCCGCGGTGGCCGCCCACTACCGCGAGGTCGCCGTGGTCGCGGGCTACACCGTGCTGGAGGTGCGCCGGTGAGGTCGCCGCTCACCGGTCGCACCGACGGGCTCCCGCGCGACCTCGCGCCCTTCCCGCCGACCCGCCCCGTGGCGCGCGCCCGGGCCCTCGCCGCGGTGGCCGCCCTGTTGGCGGTGTGGGTCGCGCTCGTCGGCATCCCCAACGACACCGTCGGCGTGGCGCTGTGGCTCTGGCTGGTCGCGCTGGCCTGGCACGCCGACGCCCCGCCCGCGCGCCGCTGGGACTTCGCCCGCGACTGGTGGCGCCCGATGCTGCTGCTGGTCGTCTACTGGCTCCTGCGGGGCCTGGCCGACCAGACCGGCGTGCCGGTGCACGTCGAGACCCCGGTGCGCCTCGACGCCTGGCTGGGCGGAGGCACGGTGCCGACGGTGTGGCTGCAGCGCGAGCTGTGCGGGGTGCCCTGCGACCCCGACGGCGCGCCCCGGTGGTGGGACGTCGCGCTCACCACCGTCTACGCCTCGCACTTCCTCGTCGCCCTGGTGCTCGCCGGGGTGCTGTGGCTGCGCGACCGCGTCGTGTGGCTGGCCTGGATGCGGCGGCTGGTGGTGCTCAACCTGTGCGGGCTGGTCGTCTACGTCCTCTACCCCATGGCGCCGCCCTGGATGGCCGCCGACCTCGGCGCGCTGCCCCCGGTGGAGCGGATCAGCGGCCGCGGCTGGTCGGAGCTCGGTCTGCACCGGCAGAGCATGGTGCTGCTCGGCATGTCCAACAAGGTCGCCGCCATGCCCTCGCTGCACGCCGGCACGGCCTTCCTGGTGGCCTTCTTCGCCCTCGGTCGACTGCGCTCGCGGTGGCGGTGGCTGCTGCTGGCCTACCCGCTGGCGATGTGCGTGACGCTCGTCCACGGCGGCGAGCACTACGTCGTCGACACCCTCGCCGGCGCGGCGCTCGCCCTCGCCGTCGCGGTCGGCTGCAGCGTGTGGGAGCGGCGCACGGCGGCCCGCGACTCCTCCCACGACTCCGCCCACGACTCCGACCACGACTCCGCCCATGACCCGGAGGGCCTCAGTCGCGGACGACCGGCTCCATCGGCACCGTGACGCCCCGCTCGGCGGCGACCTCGCCGGCGCGGGAGTAGCCCGCGTCGACGTGGCGGATGACGCCCATGGCCGGGTCGTTGGTCAGCACCCGCTCGAGCTTCTCGGCGGCCAGCGGGGTGCCGTCGGCCACGCACACCTGGCCGGCGTGGATCGAGCGGCCCATGCCGACGCCGCCGCCGTGGTGGAGCGAGACCCACGACGCACCGGAGGCAGTGCTGACCAACGCGTTGAGCAGGGCCCAGTCGGCGATGGCGTCGGAGCCGTCGAGCATCGCCTCGGTCTCGCGGTAGGGCGAGGCCACCGAGCCGCAGTCGAGGTGGTCGCGGCCGATGACCACCGGCGCCGAGAGCTCCCCGGAGGCCACCATCTCGTTGAAGCGCCGGCCCGCGCGGGCCCGCTCGCCCTGGCCCAGCCAGCAGATCCGGGCCGGGAGGCCCTGGAACTCCACCCGCTCCTGGGCCATCGCGATCCAGCGGTGGAGCCGGGCGTTGGCGGCGCTCTCCTCGGCGGGGAAGAGCTCGAGCACGGCGCGGTCGGTCGCGGCGATGTCGGCCGGGTCGCCGGAGAGCGCGGCCCACCGGAAGGGCCCGCGGCCCTCGCAGAACTGCGGCCGGATGTAGGCCGGCACGAAGCCCGGGAAGGCGAAGGCGCGCTCGCAGCCGCCCTTGCGGGCCTCGTCGCGGATCGAGTTGCCGTAGTCGAAGACCTCGGCGCCGGCGTCCTGGAAGCCGACCATGGCCGCGACGTGCGCGGCCATCGACTCCCGGGCACGCAGCGTGAAGCCCTCGGGGTCGCGGGCCGCCTCCTCGCGCCAGGCCGCGGGGTCCACGCCGACGGGGAGGTAGGACAGCGGGTCGTGGGCGGAGGTCTGGTCGGTGACGACGTCGATCGGCGCACCCTGCGCGAGCAGCGCGGGGACGACCTCGGCCGCGTTGCCGAGCACGCCGATCGACAGCGGCCGCCGGGCGTCACGGGCCTCGACGGCGAGAGCGACCGCGTGCTCGAGAGAGTCGGCCTGCACGTCGAGGTAGCGGTGCTCCAGGCGCCGGGTGATGCGCGCCTGGTCGACCTCGACGCACAGCGCCACGCCGTCGTTCATGGTCACCGCCAGCGGCTGCGCCCCGCCCATGCCGCCGAGCCCGGCGGTGAGGGTGATGGTGCCGGCCAGGGTGCCGCCCCCGATCTTGTCGGCCACGGCGGCGAAGGTCTCGAAGGTGCCCTGGAGGATCCCCTGGGTGCCGATGTAGATCCACGACCCGGCCGTCATCTGGCCGTACATCGTCAGCCCCAGGTCCTCCAGGCGACGGAACTCCTCCCAGGTGGCCCAGTCTCCGACGAGGTGGGAGTTGGCGATCAGCACGCGCGGCGCCCACGTGTGCGTGCGCATCACCCCCACCGGCTTGCCGCTCTGCACGAGCATCGTCTCGTCGTCGCCGAGGGTGGTGAGGGTCCGCACCAGGGCGTCGTAGGCCTCCCAGCTGCGGGCGGCGCGGCCGGTGCCGCCGTAGACGACGAGGTCCTCGGGCCGCTCGGCGTTGTCAGGGTCGAGGTTGTTCATCAGCATCCGCAGCGCGGCCTCGGTCTGCCACGACCGCGCGGTCAGCGTCGTGCCGCGCGCGGCCCGGATCGGCAGCCGCGGGTTGCCGCCCCCGGCCTCGCCGCTCGCGGCACCGGCGGGCGTGCGGACGTCCCCGCTCATCGCAGCGCTCCGGTGACCGACTCGGCGGCGGCCACGACGGCGCCCGAGGCCACGAGACCGACCGCGACCTCGATCTCCGGTGCGAGGTGGCGGTCGGGGCCGGGGCCGTCGAGACCGTGCTCGCGCAGCAGCCGCACGACGGCGCCGGTGGCCGGGGAGGGCGCGAGGCCCGCGGTGTCGCCGGTGGTGGAGCGCAGGTCGAGGGCGCGGGCCGCGGTCATCACCTCGATCGCCACCACGCGGGTCAGGCCGTCGACGGCGCGGCGCAGCTTGCGGGCGGCGCCCCAGCCCATCGACACGTGGTCCTCCTGCATCGCCGAGCTCGGGATCGAGTCGACCGAGGCCGGCGCGGCGAGCCGCTTGAGCTCGGAGACGATCGCGGCCTGCGTGTACTGCGCGATCATCAGCCCGCTGTCGACCCCGGGGTCGTGGGCGAGGAAGGGCGGGAGCCCGTGGCTGCGCGCCCGGTCGAGGAAGCGGTCGGTGCGCCGCTCGCTGATCGAGGCGACGTCGGCGGCCACGATGGCCAGGAAGTCGAGCACGTAGGCGACCGGGGCGCCGTGGAAGTTGCCGTTGGACTCCACGGTGTCGCCGAGCACGACCGGGTTGTCGACGGCCGAGGCCAACTCCACCTCGGCCACCCGCGCGGCGTGGTCGACGGTGTCGCGGGCGGCGCCGTGCACCTGCGGCGAGCAGCGCAGCGAGTAGGCGTCCTGCACGCGGTGGCACCCGGGCCCGCGGTGGGAGTCCATCAGCGGGGAGTCGGCGAGCAGCGCGACCAGGTTGGCGGCCGAGGCGCCCTGCCCCGGGTGGGGGCGCAGGGCCTGCAGCGCGGCGGCGAAGACCCGGTCGGTGCCGAGCTGGCCCTCCACCGACATCGCGGCGGCCACGTCGGCGGTGCGCAGCAGGCGGCGCAGGTCGGCGATCGCCATCACCAGCATGCCGAGCATGCCGTCGGTGCCGTTGATGAGGGCCAGGCCCTCCTTCTCGGCCAGCTCGACGGGTCGCAGCCCGGCCGCGGCCAGCGCCTCGGCGGCCGGGCGCAGCACCCCGTCGGCGTCGCGCACGGGCCCCTCGCCCATGAGGGCCAGCGCGCAGTGCGACAGCGGCGCGAGGTCGCCGGAGCAGCCCAGCGACCCGTGCTCGTGCACCACCGGCGTGATCCGGTGGGTCAGCAGCGCCGCGAGCAGCTCCGCGGTCTCGAGCCTGACCCCGGTGCGCCCGGTGGCCAGGGTCGAGAGCCGCAGCAGCATGAGCGCGCGGGTCACCTCCACCTCGACCTCCGGCCCCGAGCCCGCGGCGTGGCTGCGCACCAGGGAGCGCTGCAGCTGCGCCCGCTGCGCGACCGGGATGTGGCGGGTCGCGAGCGCCCCGAAGCCGGTGCTCACGCCGTACGCCGGCACGTCGCCGGCCGCCAGCAGCTCCACCACCTCGCGGGCGGAGCCGATGGCGCTGCGGGCCTCGGGGGCGAGCACGACGGGGGCGCCGTCGCGGGCGACGGCCACGACGTCGGCGGGGGTGACCGGACCGGTGCCGACCACCACGGCCGCGCCGTGGTCGCCGGTGGCCCGGTCGGCGTCGTGGCTCCGGTGGTCGGTGCTGGGGTCGGTGACGGTGTCCATGGGCCCAGTCTCGGCAGCCGGCCGGGTCGCCGACAGGGCCGGCCGACCACCACTGTCTCGGATCCGAGACGAATCGTCCGGGCCCGCCGACCGGTGCCACCGCGGTGGTCTCGACCACCTGTCGGCCCGACGGACGACCTGTCAGCCTGACGAGACGGCGGCCGGCACCGGCGCCGCCGGGGCGGTCGGGCGCCCCGCGCGGAGCGCCAACCGAACTGGATCGGATCCAAGTCTCACGAATTTAGGCGGTCTAGCCCGCGAGACCCCCGCGATGTGCAAAATGGATCGCGGAAGTCACATTTGAGATGTGTCTTACCCGCGTCCGGCTGAGGGAGGTCGGCGCGTCCTCCCCCTCAGCAGCAGGAGTCTCTCTATGCGTTCTCGCCTGGTCCCCGTCGCGACGGCGCTCGCCGTCGCGGCCTCGACCGCCCTCATGATGGCCCCCACCTCGACGGCGGCCCCCGCTGCCGGCGGCGACAGCTCGGCCAAGCTGACCAACACCAACTTCGCCTTCACCGCGACCGGCTACGGCACCCTGGTCGAGGGCGGCATGGTCCCGGCCGACTCCGGCACCACCGGCTTCAGCACCATCGCGTGCACCAACCAGGCCGGCAAGACCCGCGACAACTACATCGCCGAGGTCAACGTGCCCGGCCTCGGCACCATCTCGGGCGTCCGCACCGACGTGCAGACCCGCCAGCGCAAGAACAAGGTGTTCTCCCTGGCCAAGCACTCCGTCGCCGACGTCTCCATCCTCGACACCCCCCTCGGGTCGCTGTCGATCACCGGGGTCTCGGCCACCTCGCGCGTCACCTACACCAAGTCGGGCCCCGACAAGGGCTTCAAGACCGCCACCAACACCTCGGTGCTCGGCATCAAGCTCCAGCCCGCCGGCGGCCTGCCCGCGCAGACCCTGCCCCTGCCCACGCCCGACCAGCCGATCGAGATCCCCGGCCTGGCCACCATCTCGCTGGGCAAGAGCATCGAGAAGAAGAACCGCCAGGGCGCCACGGCCTACGCCAACGCCCTCTTCGTCCACGTCATCCCGACCGACACCACCGTCAAGGTCGCGCGCAGCGCCGCCAAGCTCGAGCGTGGCGCGGTCTCCGGCATCTTCAACGGCAACTCCAGCCCCGTGCGCGCCGACGTCATCGGCGACCTCATCCGGGTCGGCCGCGCCGTCAACTCGATCATGCCCTGCACCGGCACCGACGGCGTCGTCAAGGAGAAGAACGCCGCTGGCGTCAACCTGGCCGACCAGGTCCTCGTCAGCGGCGCCTACAGCCGCCAGTCGGCCGACCAGACTAAGCGCCGCGCTCGCGGCTTCGAGGAGGCCGGTGTCGCGCAGATCTCCCTCGGCGGCGACGCCCTGGTGATCGACGGCCTCCAGGCCAAGGTCAACGTGGTCCGCAAGGGCAGCAAGGTGACCAAGAACGGCTTCACGAAGTTCGTCGGCATCACCGCCGGCGGTCAGGCCCAGGAGCTCGACCAGCTGCCCGAGACCATCGAGATCCCCGGCGTCGGCCTGGTCAAGCTGGAGTTCAACCTCAAGCGCAAGACCGCCTGGGGCATGAAGGTCGTCGCGCTGCGCATCACGCTGCTCGAGGCCGGCGGCGACGACGTCGACTCGGTCGTCAACATCGGCGAGGCCAAGCTCCGCATCCAGCCGCTCGGCAGCTGAGCCGCCGCGGCGGTCGCCACCGGCCCGCCGCTCCACCGCCGCGCCACGCGGCACCCGTCCCCACCCGACCGGCCCGGTCCCCTCACGCAGGGGGCCGGGCCGGTCGGCGTACCCGGCCCTGCTCCGGGGCGGACCGGCCCCGGCCGCGGACTGGGACGCGGCGCGCGTCCGGGCCCGGCGGGGCTTGTACTGGACCGGTGACCACCCCGCCCTCGACCGCGAACCGGCCGGCGACCGAGGTCGGCGCGGCCCGCCGCTGGGCCATGCTGGCGGCCTCGACGACGGCGCAGGCGGCGGCCGGCATCACCATCCACGGGCCCGCGTTCCTCATCCCCGTGCTCGTCGCCGACGGCGGGCTCAGCCTCGCCCAGGCCGGTCTCGTCGCCGCCGCACCGACGCTCGGCGTCACCCTGACGCTGGTGGCGTGGGGGGCGCTGGCCGACGCCCGCGGCGAGCGCGCCACGCTGCTGGTCGGGCTCGTGCTCACCGCCGCGCTCGGCGGCGTCGCCATGGCCGGAGGCGGTGTGGTCGCCCTGGCGCTGGCCCTGGCCGCGGCCGGGGCGGCCGCGGCGAGCACCGCCTCGGCCAGCGGGCGGGTGGTCGTCGGGTGGTTCCCGCCGCACCGTCGCGGCCTGGCCATGGGCATCCGGCAGATGGCCCAGCCGGCCGGGGTCGGGATCGCGGCCGTCACCATCGCCGTGGTCGCCGAGACCCGCGGCGTCACGGCGGCCCTCGGGGTGCCCGTCGCGGCCGCGCTGCTGGCCGCCGCCCTGGTCGCCGCGGTGGTCGTCGACCCGCCGCGGCCCGAGCGCCGCGAGGGCAGCGCCCCCAACCCCTACCGCGAGGACGGCTTCCTGGCCCGCGTGCACGCCGTGTCGGTGCTCCTGGTCGTGCCGCAGTTCCTCGTGTGGACCTTCGCCCTCGTCTGGCTGGTGCAGGACCGCGGCTGGTCGGCGGCCGCGGCGGGCACGCTCGTCGCCGTCTCCCAGCTGCTCGGGGCGCTCGGGCGGGTGGCGGTCGGACAGCTCAGCGACGTCGTCGGGAGCCGGATCCGCCCGCTGCGCTGGGTCACGGTGGCGGCGGGGCTCTCGATGGCCGCCCTCGGCCTCGCCGCCGGGCTCGACGCAGCCGTGGCCGTGCCGCTGGTGGTGCTCGCCACCGTGGTCACGGTCGCCGACAACGGCCTGGCCTTCACCGCCGTCGCCGAGCGGGCCGGGCCGTTCTGGTCGGGGCGGGCGCTGGGTGCGCAGAACACCGCGCAGTACCTCGCCGCCTCCGCCGTCCCGCCCGTCGCCGGCCTGCTCGTGGCGCAGGCGGGGTACGCCGCCGCCTTCGCCCTGGCCGCCCTCTGCCCGCTGGTCGCGGTCGCCCTGGTGCCGGTGCGGGGGGAGCGCGCCCTGCGCTGAGGCGGCGCCCGGCGCGAGAGATCAGCGCGGGGGGACCCGGGCGGGTGAAGCCGCGGGGGTCCGGGGAGGGGCAGGGTCGAGGGTTCAACCTGAGGAGTCCCATGACCACCATCACCGTCGTCGTCGTCCTGGCCGTGCTCGTGCTGGCCGCCGTCGTGGCCACCGTCGTGCTCGTCGGGCGCCGCAACGCCCGGCTCCAGGAGGTCCGCCTCGAGCAGGCCGGCCAGCTGCGCGGCCAGGCCCAGCGTCAGGGCGGCTCCATCGCCGAGGCCCGCCAGCGGGCGGAGGCCGCCGAGGAGGAGGCCCGCGTCGCGCAGATGCAGGCCGACCGCGCCCGCGAGCGCGCCGAGGCCGCCCGCCACGAGGCCACCGTCGCCGAGGCCCACCAGGAGGACGCCCTGCGCGAGGCCGACCAGCTCGACCCCGATCGGGCCGCCACCCCGGCGCCCGTGACCGGCAGCCCCACCGACCTGCCCGGCGAGCCGGCGGGCGCCACCCCCGCAGCCGGCACGGCCATCGGCGCCCCCGCGACCTCCGCGACCTCCGCCGCCGCACCGGCCTTCCCGCCGAAGCCGGAGGCCTCCGACCAGCCCGGCATGGCCCCGGTCGAGCCCGGCACCCAGCCCGCCCCCGGCCGTCGCGCCGCCCCCGTGGGCGAGACCGAGCCCGCCGCCGGCCCCGACGCCGGCCAGGGGCGCCACCGCTCCCCCTGAGCCCTGACCGCGGCGCCTGCCACAGCACCACGCGGCCGCCCGGGTCTGAGAGGCTGCCGGGGTGGACGAGCCGAGGCAGTCGACGACCCCGACCGGCGGGTCGCAGGTGCCGGCGGCGACCCGCGCGCTGCGGGTGCTGCGCTTCCTGGCGACCCAGCCCGACCCCGTGCCGCTCGAGCGGATCGCGCGGGAGGTCGGGCTGCCGCGCAGCACGGCGTACCACCTGCTCGCGGCGATGATCGCCGAGGGCTTCGTGACGCACCTGGCCGAGGAGCACCGCTACGGCCTGGGCGTCGCGGCCTTCGAGGTGGGCAGCGGCTACTCCCGCCAGGAGCCGCTGCAGCGCCTGTCGCGCCGGGCGCTCGCGGCGCTGGTCGACCGCGTCGGCCAGACCGCCCACCTCGCCGTGCTGCACGGGCGTGACGTGCTCTACGTCGTCGAGGAGCGCGCGCCGGGCCGCCCGCCGCTGGTCACCGACGTGGGCGTGCGCCTGCCCGCCCACCTGACCGCGAGCGGGCGGGCCGTGCTGGCGCGTCTGCCGGCCGCGCAGGTGCGGGCGCTCTACCCCTCGCCCGACGCCTTCGTCGACCGCCACGGCAGCGGTCCCCGCACCCTCGGCGAGCTGCGCGCGGTGCTGGTCGAGACCCGCCGGCGCGGCCACGCCACCGAGGACGGCGAGGTGACCCCGGGCATGGCCAGCACCGCCGCCGCCGTGGTCGACCACAACGGGCACCCGGTCGCCGGCCTGGCCGTCACCTACCCCGCCGGCGAGGTGTCGCCCGCCCTGGTCGCCCGCGAGGTCGGCCGCACCGCCGACCTGCTCACCCGACGCCTGGGCGGACACCCCGCAGCACGCCCCGAGCGACCAGCAGACGACTGACCTCGGGCCCGCCCCGGCCCCGAGCGACCCCCTGGCCGGAGCGCGGCACCGGCCCGGTGTCGGCGGTCGACGACAGGGACCGCAGGAGGTGTGTCCACGCCGACACGACCGGATCAAGTTACCTACCGGTAGGATTCTTCTCACCCCCCGGAGGGCCTGACGGTCCTGCTCGCTCGGCCCTAGGCTCGCGGGCACGTCACGGCCGCCCCGGGACGTGCTCCGTCGAGGAAGGGCCACCCGTTCCGATGCAGATCTTCGCCATCGTCGTCTCCCTGGCGCTGACCGCCGTCGCCGTCGTGCTGACCGTGAGGGCCGTGCGCTCGATCGTCGCCACGGTGCGGATCGGGCAGCCGACCACCGGTCGCACCGACCAACCGGTCCAGCGCACGCTGACCATGGTCAAGGAGACGTTCCTGCACACCCGGATGCTCCAGTGGAGCGTCGTCGGCGTGATGCACTGGTTCGTCTACCTGGCCTTCATCGTGCTGGGCGCCGCGGTCTTCACGGCGTACTTCCAGCTCTTCGACCCCGAGTTCCAGCTCCCGGTCATCGGTCACTTCTTCCTCTACGAGTGGCTCGGCGAGATCCTCGGCGTGCTCGGCACGGTCGGCATCGTCTACCTCGCGATCTACCGCCAGAAGCACCACCCGCGCCGCGAGGGCCGCAACTCCCGCTTCTACCGCTCCACGATGTGGCAGGCCTACTTCGTCGAGGCGATGGCGCTGCTCGAGGGCTCCGCGATCCTCTTCATCCGCGGCGCGGAGTACAACCTCGGCCAGGCCCTCGGCGGCGAGGACGTGGAGAAGTACAGCCGCTTCCACTTCCCGGTCAGCTCGTTCTTCGGCGACGTGCTCTACGGCACCGACCCGGAGACGCTGGAGAACATCATCATCGTCATCGCGATGATCAAGATCGTCCTGGCCATGATCTGGCTCATCGTCATCTCGCTGAACCTCACCATGGGCGTCGCCTGGCACCGCTTCACCGCCTGGCCCAACATCTGGTTCAAGCGCGAGGGCTCCGGCCGCACCGCGCTGGGCGGCGTCAAGCCCCTCACCAGCGGCGGCAAGGTCGTCAGCCTCGAGGACCTCGAGGACCTCGACGAGGACTCCAAGCTCGGCGTCGGCGCCATCGAGGACTTCAGCTGGAAGGGCATCCTCGACTTCACCACCTGCACCGAGTGCGGCCGATGCCAGAGCCAGTGCCCGGCCTGGAACACCGAGAAGCCCCTCTCCCCCAAGCTCCTCATCACCGCGATGCGCGACCACGCCTACGCGAAGGCGCCGTACCTCAAGGCCGCCGAGGGCGACCGCGCCGCGCTGCTGGAGAACGACAGCGCCCTGGCCCTCGAGGTCGAGCGGCCGCTGGTCGGCGACACCGGCGACGACTGGTTCTACAACCCCGACTCCGGCGCCGCCGTGATCGACCCCGACGTGCTGTGGAACTGCACCTCCTGCGGCGCCTGCGTGCAGCAGTGCCCCGTCGACATCGAGCACGTCGACCACATCATCGACATGCGCCGCCACCAGATCCTGGTGGAGTCGAACTTCCCCGCCGAGCTCAACGGGCTCTTCAAGGGGCTGGAGAACAAGGGCAACCCGTGGAACATGTCGCCCAACGCCCGCCTCGACTGGGCCAAGGGTCTCGACGTCGAGGTCAAGGTCGTCGGCGAGACCATCGAGTCGCTCGACGAGGTCGACTGGCTGTTCTGGGTCGGCTGCGCCGGCGCCTACGAGGACCGCGCGAAGAAGACCACCCGCGCCGTCGCCGAGCTGCTCGACATGGCCGGTGTCTCCTTCGGTGTGCTCGGCAACGGCGAGACCTGCACCGGTGACCCCGCCCGGCGTGCCGGCAACGAGTTCGTCTTCCAGGGCCTGGCCCAGCAGAACGCGGAGACGCTCAAGGAGTACAAGGTCAAGAAGGTCGTCTCGACCTGCGCCCACTGCTTCAACACCCTCAAGAACGAGTACAAGGAGTTCGGGGTCGAGCTCGAGGTCGTGCACCACACCCAGCTGCTCAACCGGCTGGTGCGCGAGGGGAAGCTGACCCCGGTCAAGGAGGGCGCCGGCGCGCAGAAGCGCTCCATCACCTACCACGACCCCTGCTACATCGGCCGCCACAACGGCGTCTACACGCCCCCGCGCGAGCTGCTTCAGATCCTGCCCGGCGCCGAGGTCGTCGAGATGGAGCGCAACTCCGAGCGCTCCTTCTGCTGCGGCGCCGGCGGCGCGCGCATGTGGATGGAGGAGAACATCGGCGAGCGGATCAACATGAACCGCACGAACGAGGCGGTCGAGACCGGCGCCGACCAGATCGCCGTCGGCTGCCCCTTCTGCCGCGTCATGCTCTCCGACGGCCTCACCATGAAGCAGTCGAAGGGCGAGGCCCGCGAGGAGGTCGAGGTCCTCGACGTCGCGCAGATGCTGCTGGCGTCGGTCAAGGGCGAGCAGGCCACCAAGCTGGCGCCCGGTGCGGGCGCGGCCGCCGCCGCTCCCGCGGCCGCGGCCCAGGGCGGCGGCACCACGACCCTCGAGCGCCCGGTCGAGACCAAGGCCGAGCCCGAGGCCGGCGACGAGACCATCACCGACGACACGGTGGTCGAGACCCAGGACGCCGGACCGCTGGCGAAGGCCAGCGGGGGCTCGTCGCTCTTCGACAGCCCCGAGGCCGCGGCCGCCGACGACAAGCCGGCCGGCGCGACCCAGGGCGCCTCGCTCTTCGACACCCCCGCGACCGCTGCCCCCGACAAGTCCGTGCCGGCCGAGGCCAAGGCCGCCGAGCCGACCTCCGCGGGCGGCTCGCTCTTCGACCTCGGCGGCGACCAGCCGGCGGCGAAGGCGACCCCCGCCGAGGACGCGCCGTCCACCAGCGGCTCCACCTCCGGCGGCTCCACGTCCGGCGGCTCCACGTCGGGTGGCTCGCTCTTCGACCTTGGCGGCGACCAGCCCGCCGCGACGCCGGCTCCGTCGCAGGAGGCGCCCGCGGAGAAGCCGGCCGACCCGCCGGCCGTCTCGTCGGGCGGATCGCTCTTCGACATCCCGGCCGACGAGCCGGCGGCGAAGCCCGCGGCGGCTCCCGAGGCGAAGGCCGACCCGGCCGCCGCCTCGCCCGCCGTGACGGAGCCGGCTCCGTCGGCGGCTCCGACGCCGAGCACCGACCTCGGAGCCGGTGGCTCGCTCTTCGACATCCCGGCCGCTGAGCCCGCCCCGGCGAAGCCGGCCGCGAGCGCCCCGGTCGAGACCTCCGAGCCCGAGACCGCTGAGCCCGAGGCGCCGGCGGCGCAGGAGACGGCCGCTCCGGTCGAGCCGGCCGCAAAGGCCGCTCCGGTCGCCGGCCTCGGCTCGGGCGGGTCGCTCTTCGACATCGCCGCTCCCGCGCCGCGGGCCAGCGCACCGGCCGCTCCCGTCGCGTCCGAGGCGGCCAGCGCGACCCCGGCCGACAGCACGAGCGAGACCCCGGACGGACCGAGCGAGGACACCGCCGCCAGCAGCGCCCCCGCGGAGAAGCCGGCGCCGGTCGCCCCGGCGGCCCCGGCGGCCTCGGTCACCCCGCGGGCCGGGATCCCGGAGGGCGGCTCGCTCTTCGACATCGAGGCTCCCGAGCCCGTCCCGGCCCCGCAGCCGCCGACGGCCCCGAGCGCGGTCGGCACGGCGTCCGAGGACACCTCCGCGGACACCTCCGGGAGCACGGTGGCCGACGAGGCCCCGGCCGCGACGCCGGTCGCGGAGGACACCTCCGCGGGAGCGGCCCTGAGCGCGGCGGCCACCCAGGCCGCCGCCACCGACGACGCCCCGGCCCAGCCGGAGGCCGAGGCGATCGTGGCCGAGACCGACGACGCGACGGACGACGCCGAGGAGCAGGCCGAGCAGGCCCTGGCCGACGCCGAGGACGACGCGGCGCAGGACGAGCCCGCCCAGCCCGAGGGCGCGAAGCCCCAGGACGCGGATCCCGAGGACGAGAAGCGGAAGGCGGCGAGCAACGGCGCGGCCCACACCCCCCGCACCGACGCCGACATCTCCGGGTCGAGCTCGCTCTTCGACCTCTGAGTCACCCGCGGCGAGCGCCGCACCCCCGTGGCCCGCACCGACCCGTCGGTGCGGGCCACGTGCGTTCCGGGCCCGGACACGCCGGCCCAGGGGACGGGGGCACGACGGCGACGCTCGACGGCAACCATCCGTGCTCCGGACGCGTCCCAGCGGCGATGACGACCTCGCGCCCCTCCTTCCCCTCCGCCCACACCGCCGGGGTGGATCGCGCCGCCCGCGCGGGCCGCACCGCCGCCCTCGCCGTACTGATCCCCGCCTCCCTGAGCCCCCTCCTGCTGACCCTGGTGGCCCTTGTGCTCGGAGGCCATCCCTGACCCGCTGACCGCACCGGTCTCGAGCCCGGGCCGCGGCCGGCGGCCGGGGCGGGGCGGGACGTCATGCGAAGGGTGGATGCGCATCCACTCCGCGCATGACGCTCTCCCCCGGCGGCCGGGAGCGCCCACCCGCACCCCGGCCCCCACCACCCCCCAAACCGCGCAATTGCGCGGCTGAGCACCACCCCGACCACACGATTGCGCGATCCACGCACCCCACCGGCCCGACCGACAGTCCCGACCGCGCAAAGCCTCCGGCAGACGAGTCGCGGCGACGCCGACACACCCCGCCCCTCGCGCCCCCGCCACCGCTCAATCCGCGCAATTGCGCGGCTGGGCACCATCCCCCGCACACGATTGCGGGATCCACGCACCCCACCGGCCGGACCGACGGTCCCGACCGCGCAAAGCCTCCGGCAGACGAGTCGCGGCGACACCGACACACCCCGCCCCTCGCGCCCCCGCCACCGCTCAATCCGCGCAATTGCGCGGCTGGGCACCATCCCCCGCACACGATTGCGCGATCCACGCACCCCACCGGCCGGACCGACGGTCCCGACCGCGCAAAGCCCCCAGCGGCCGAGCCGACGACACCGACCACCGCGCGCCGACCCCGCCCCCGGCACCCGGCACTGGCCCCAGACCCCCCGCCACCGCTCGACCCGCGCACTTGTACGACGACGGCCAACACCGACCGTGCGCGCAGGACGCACCGCCCGCCCCCCTCTGGAGGCAGCCAGACGCACCCAGACGCACCGCGGCCCGCGCCGACAGGTGTCGACGCGGGCCGCGGGCGGGGCGGGGCGGTTCAGCCCTGCGGGTCCTCGGGGACGACGACGGGGCGCAGACGCGCCCACGCCAGGAAGACCGCGCCGACGACGAGCATCGCGATGCCCGCCCACAGGTTGGCGTTCCAGCCACCCGTCTTCTCGGTCTCGGGGTCTCCGAAGATGCCCATGAACGTGAGGATGACGCCGTAGATGCCGATGAGGGCACCGATGATGTTGCGGATGTCGAAGGCACCCGCGGTGTGCTGGCTCCGGGCCATGACGATCTCCGATCAGGTGGGGGTCAGAAGACCACGTTGAGGACGACGACGAGGGCGAGCGCGAGGCCGGCGAGCGGCATGGTGCGCTGGTACCACGGGTGCGAGGCCTCGTCGGGGTCGACGAGGTCCTCGCGGGGGGTCTCGGAGTAGACGAGGCCCTTGAGCTCGGCGTAGGGCTTCGGCTTGGTCATCGAGGTGACGACCACGCTGACCACGATGTCGACCACGAAGGCGGCACCGGCGGCCACGAAGGAGGCGCCCTGGCCGCTGAGGGGCAGGACTCCGATGCTCAGCGAGCCCAGGGTGCCCTCCGACAGGAAGGCGACGACGACGGCCGCCAGGGTGCCCGACACGAGGCCGGTCCAGCCGGCCGTGGGCGTCATCCGCTTCCAGAACATGCCGAGGATGAAGGTGGCGAAGAGCGGGGCGTTGAAGAACCCGAAGAGCGTCTGCAGGTAGTCCATGATGTTGGAGAAGCTCGCCGCGAGCTGGGCGGTGGCGATGGCGATCGCCGTGGCCGCGACCGTGGCCCAGCGTCCGACGCGCAGGTAGTAGCCGTCGGAGCGGTCCTTGACGACGTAGCGCTCCCAGAGGTCGAAGCTGAGCACGGTGTTGAAGGCCGAGATGTTGGCCGCCATGCCGGCCATGAAGGCCGCCAGCAGACCGGCGATGGCCACGCCGAGCAGGCCGTTGGGCAGCACGTCGCGCATCAGCAGGATCAGCGAGTCGTTGTACTTCACCGTGCCGTCGGCTCCGCCCGCCACCGTCTCGCCGGCCTTGGTGCGCGCGATGTCGGAGACCAGGACGGCGGCGATCATGCCGGGCAGGATCGTGATGAAGGGGATGAGGATCTTGGGGAAGGCGCCGATGATCGGGGTCTTGCGGGCTGCCGAGATCGAGTTGGTGGCCATCGCGCGCTGGACCTCGACGAAGTTGGTCGTCCAGTAGCCGAAGGACAGCACGAAGCCGAGACCGAAGACGATGCCGATCACCGAGAGCAGCTCGGAGTCGAAGCCGGTCAGCGCGGTGCCGGGCCAGGAGTTGAGCTGCTCGGCGGCCGAGGGGGCGTCGCCCTTGCCCGCGGCCTCGGTGATGCCGGCCTTGAGCCCGTCCCAGCCGCCGACGCGGTTGAGCCCGATGAGGGTCAGCGGCAGCAGCGCCGCGACGATGACGAAGAACTGGAGCACCTCGTTGTAGATGGCCGCGCTCAGCCCGCCGAGGGTGATGTAGGAGAGCACGATGACCGCGGCGACGACCAGGGCGAGGGTGAGGTTCCACCCCAGCAGGGCCTGGATGATGCTGCCGAGCAGGTAGAGGTTGATGCCGGCGATGAGCAGCTGCGCCACGGCGAAGGAGATCGCGTTGACCAGATGGGCGCCGGTGCCGAAGCGGCGCAGCATGAACTCGGGGACCGAGCGCACCTTCGAGCCGTAGTAGAACGGCATCATCACGACGCCGAGGAACAGCATGGCCGGGATGGCGCCGACCCAGAAGTAGTGCACCGCCGGCAGGCCGTACTGCGCACCGTTGGCCGACATGCCCATGATCTCGACCGCGCCGAGGTTGGCGGAGATGAAGGCCAGGCCGGTCACCCAGGCGGGCAGCGAGCGGCCGGAGAGGAAGAAGTCCACCGAGTCGGAGACGTTGCGGCGGGCCACGACGCCGATCCCGAGCACGAAGGCGAAGTAGATGGCGATGAGCAGGTAGTCGACGAAGTGGGCTGAGATCAGCGTGTCGCCGGCCATCGCCGTGGGGGCGGAGATCGACATGCAGCGTCCTTTCGGGGATGAGCAAACCTGCTGAACATACGCCCGGCCGTGCCGACCAGCGCCACCCCCTCGGGTGACGGCGTCAACCATCAGCGCCACGACGACGTCATCTGATGTCGCCAAGCCCTTGCCATGACGTCACCGTGATGTCATGGTGGTGCGCATGGACCTGACCCCGTACGTCGACAGCCTCCGCCGCGACCTCCTCGCCGCGGCCGACGCCTCGGGCGAGGAGGCCCGTGCGCTGGCCCAGCGGCTGGGCCACGCGCTCGACCCGGCCGCGCGGCTCGCGCTCATGGAGGCCATCTCCCACGCGGCGGCCCAGATCACGGCAGAGATGCCGGTCGGCGGCGTCGACGTACGCCTCGACGGGCGGGAGCTGGCCTTCGTCGTCGACGCCACGCCCCCCGCGCCGCTGCTGCCGCCGGCCCCGCCCGCGCCCCCCGCGCCGCCGGCCCCACCCGCCGAGGAGCTCGACGACGCGGCGGTCTCGCGGGTCACGCTGCGACTCCCCGAGCCGGTCAAGGCGCGCGCGGAGGAGCTCGCCGCCGAGGCCGGGCAGTCGCTCAACACCTGGCTCGTCCACGCCGTACGACGAGCCACGCAGCAGCCCTCCGAGCCGCTCGACCTCACCAGCACCGCCCACCCCGACGCCCAGCCGGGCCCCGGGGGCGGCCCGGTCTTCACCCGCCGGCCCGGCAGCCGCCGGCTCACCGGCTGGGTCTGACCCGCACCCCCACGACGCCGCGCGTCGACGGCCCACGACACGCGCGACGCCCCATCCCCGCCACCCCGCACACCCCCCGCTCGCCGCGCCGTGCGTCATGCGACCCGTAGAAGCGCATCCACCCTCCGCACGACGTCCACCGCCCCACACCGCACACCCACCCTGCTCGCCGCGCCGTGCGTCATGCGACCCGTGGATACGCATCCACTCTCCGCATGACGTCCACCGCCCCACACCGCGCACCGCCCCACAGCGCGCACCGACCCACCCCGTGCACCCACCCGCACCCCGACCACCCAGGAGCAGCCATGAGCAGCACCCGCGAGCACCGCCTCGACGTCGACGGACCCGTCGACCTCGTCGTCCGCAACCCCCGGGGCGTCGTCACCGTCACCGCCGTCACCGCGACGCCCGCAGCCGCCGGCGACGCCGAGCCGGTCACCGTCTCGGTCACGGGCCCCGCCCCCGACACCGTCGACGTCCGCTCCGAGGACGGCCGGGTCGAGGTCGCGGCACCCACCGGGCGCAGCGCCGAGGGCCACTACCACCTCACGATCCGCGTGCCGGCCGGCTCCCGCCTGACCGCGCGGCTCGGCTCCAGCGAGCTGAGCGCCGTCGGCCCCCTCGCCACCGCGACCGTGCAGGGCGCTTCGGGCGACGTGACCGTCGAGGACCTCGCCGGGGCCTCCCGCGTCGAGACCGGCTCCGGCGACGTCCGGCTCTCGCGCTGCGCCGACGTCACCGTGCAGTCGGGCTCCGGGGACGTGGAGCTCAGACGCGTCGGCGGCGCGGCCCAGGTCTCCACCGGGTCGGGCGACGTCACCGTCGACGCCTGCACCCACGAGCTCGTCGTCAAGACCGGCTCGGGCGACCTCCACGTCCGCAGCCTCCAGGGGGCGCTCTCCTTCAGCACCGCCAGCGGCGACCTCACCGTCGAGCGGGCCGAGCACGGCTCGGTCTCGGCCCGCAGCGCCTCGGGCGACGTGCACGTCGGCGTGCCCGCCGGCCTCCCCACCTGGACCGACGTCGGCTCCGTCAGCGGCGAGGTCGCCTCCGAGCTCGAGGCGGTCGGCGAGCCGGCCCCGGGCCAGGACCACCTGCTCGTGCGCGCCACCACTGTCTCGGGCGACGTGCGCCTCTCACGGCGCTGAGGCCGGAACCGACGCCGCACACGACACCGCCCGCCGAGCGCTCGACCCTGCCCCTGCGTCAGCCGCGAGCGTGGCACGAGCCGACCCCCACCGGCCGACCTGACCAGCCGACCCTGACCGGCAGACCCTGACCGGCCGACCCAGACCGGCCGACCCTCACCGGCAGACCCTGACCAACCCACCCTGACCAGCCGGCCCGACCCCGCCGTTCCGAGGCGGCCCACCCGGCACCTTCAGGCGACCGAAGGACCCACCATGAGCTACCCGCCCAGCATCCACCGCGACGAGGCCCGCCAGGTCGTGGCCGACCGCGTCGCCCGTGCCGACGAGCGCCACCTGCCCACCGTGCCGCGCCGCCGCCGACTCGCCCGCGGCCTGCGCCGCGTCGCCGACGCCCTCGACGCCTGACCGTCCACCCGAAGCCCACCGGACGCACCCCCGGCCCGGTGCAGGTCCCCGGGCCCACGCACGACCCGACCCCGCGGCCCCACCGGAGCCGACCCCCGGGAGGGTCAGGAGCGCATCGCGACGCCCTCGCGCCAGTAGCCCATGAAGG
The DNA here is from genome assembly GCF_023712465.1 of Nocardioides sp. P86. Classification (NCBI taxonomy): domain Bacteria; kingdom Bacillati; phylum Actinomycetota; class Actinomycetes; order Propionibacteriales; family Nocardioidaceae; genus Nocardioides; species Nocardioides sp. P86. Next base: position 1,526,193 of record NZ_JAMAYE010000001.1, read on the forward strand.
CCACCTGGCGGCGGTCCATGCCGAGGTCGCGCACCATGACACGGCGCAGCCCGGTGACGACCTTCGACTCCCCGGCGATCCAGGCGTAGACCGCCTGCCGGTCGGCGGCCGCCCGCTCCGAGCGACGCGCGCCCGGCCCGCCGGCCCCGCCCCCGCCGCCCTCGGCGACGACCTCGCCGGAGGAGGAGTACGTCGGGGTCTCCCACAGGTCGGGGTCGACCTCGTCGACCTCCACCTGCCCGATCGGCACCACGGGCGACTCCAGGCAGGCCAGCACCTCGCGCTGCAGCGCCACCCCGCGGGGCGCGCCGTCGCGGGGCAGCCAGGTCAGCTCGACGCCGGCCGGGCGCGGCAGGTCCTGCACGTCGGCGGCGCAGGGCACCTCGACGAAGGCGTGGCCCTCGGCGTCGGCGTCGAGGCCCGCGAGGATGCCCGCGACGGCCGGCACGGCGGTCTCGTCGCCGACGAGGAGCACGCGGGCGCCCGGCGTGGGGGCGAACTCGATGCCGCCGTAGGCCACGCCACGGCGCGGGGCGAGCACGACGGCCCGGTCGCCGACGCGGGCGCGCGAGGCCCAGCGGGCGCCGGGGCCGAGCGGGTGCTCTCCGTCGGGGCCCTCGTCGTGGAGCACGACGTCGACGACCAGGCGGGTGTCCTCGCCCTCGCCGACGATGTCGCGGATGGTGTAGGTGCGCATGTGGCCGCGCTCGGCCTGCGGCAGGGCCTGCCAGGCGGCGTACCAGCCGCTGTCGGCGGCCTCGAAGGACGGCAGCGGCCCGTCGCCGTCGGGCAGGACGAGCTTGAAGCGCTGGTCGAGCAGCGGGCCGTCGACGCCGAGGTCGGCCAGCGCAGGTGCGCCGAGCTCGAGGCGCACGAAGCTGGGCGAGAGCCGCTCGACACGGCGCACGGTCACCGTCTCCAGCAGCATCGGCAGCGCCGCGCGCGCGGTGGAGGTGGCTGTGGCCATGGGGTGCTCCCGGAGCGGTCGAGATGAGGTAAGGCAAACCTTACCTGACGCCGCGACGGGCTGCCCCGACCGTCCTGCCCCGATCGTCCTGCTCGGGCGACCGGGGCCGCGGCCGCCTCAGATCGAGGTGCGGTGGAAGCCCTGGAAGGAGCGCGACGGCGTCGGGCCGCGCTGGCCCTGGTAGCGCGAGCCGTACCTCTCCGAGCCGTAGGGGTGCTCGGAGGGCGAGGAGAGCCGGAAGAAGCAGAACTGCCCGATCTTCATGCCGGGGTAGAGCTTGATCGGCAGCGTCGCCACGTTGGCCAGCTCCAGCGTGACGTGGCCGGAGAAGCCGGGGTCGACGAAGCCGGCGGTGGCGTGGGTCAGCAGCCCGAGGCGCCCCAGCGAGGACTTGCCCTCCACGCGCGCCGCGATGTCGTCGGGCAGCGTCACGACCTCGTACGTCGACCCCAGCACGAACTCGCCCGGGTGCAGGATGAACGCCTCGTCCCCCTCGGGCTCGACGATCCGGGTGAGGTCGGACTGGTCGGCCGCGGGGTCGATGTGGGGGTACTTGTGGTTCTCGAAGACGCGGAAGTACCGGTCGAGGCGCACGTCGATGCTCGACGGCTGGAGCATCTGCGGCTCCCACGGGTCGAGGGCCACACGGCCGCCGTCGATCTCGGCCAGGATGTCGCGGTCGCTGAGCAGCACGCGCCTCAACCTACCGGCCCCGCGCCGACCGGACCCTGACGTCCGGGGCTCGGCCCGCTCCCGCATCATGGATCGGTGACCTACCAGCGCTACGTCGCCCTGGGCGACTCCTTCACCGAGGGCGTCGGCGACCCCGACCCCGACCGCCCCAACGGCCTGCGGGGCTGGGCCGACCGCGTCGCCGAGGTCCTCGGCGCGGCCTCGCCCGACTTCGGCTACGCCAACCTCGCCATCCGCGGCCGCAAGCTCGACGGGATCCTCGCCGAGCAGCTCGAGCCGGCGCTGGCCCTCGAGCCCGACCTGGTCACGATCTACGCCGGCGCCAACGACATCCTGCGCCCCTCGGTCGACCTCGACGCCCTCGCCGAGCGCTACGACGCCGCGCTCGGCCGCCTCGCCGACACCGGCACGCGCCTGCTGGTGTGGACCGCCTTCGACCCGGGCGGCTCGGCGATCTACCGCCCGGTGCGCCCCCGCTTCGCGCTCTACAACGAGCTGGTGCGCGAGGCCGCCGACCGCCACGGCGCCACCATCGTCGACTTCTGGCGTCTCAAGGAGTACCGCGACTGGCGGCTGTGGGACGAGGACCGCATGCACATGGGCCCCGCCGGCCACCAGCGGATGGCCGTCGAGGTGCTCGACGCCCTCGGCGTCGCGCACGACCTCGCGCCGCTGCCCCTGCGCGAGGCCGCGCCGACGACGCGACGCGAGCAGGCCGCCGCGCACGCGACGTGGCTGCGCGAGAGCGCCGTACCGTGGGTGCACCGACGGCTCACCGGACGCTCCTCCGGCGACGGCCTCTCCCCCAAGCACCCGACGCTGACCCGCGACCTGACCGCCCGGTCCGCACCCTCCTCTGCACCCTCCGGGGCGTGATCGTCTAGCATGACGCCGTCGCCGGGGCCGCCCCTCGGTGATGTTGCGGATGTAGCTCAGTTGGTAGAGCGCGACCTTCCCAAGGTCGATGTCGCGAGTTCGAGTCTCGTCATCCGCTCCACACACCGGCAGGCCGGCCCTCACCCGGGCCGCCTGCCGGTTCCTGCTCCAGCGGCGCTGCACCCCGCCGGCACCCTCCGGGTCGGTCGGACCTCCGGGCCGCCCGACGCCGTGGCGCGCGGCTCCGACACCTGCTAGACCGGAGGGGTCGGTGCGATCCGGGGGGAGGCACCGGCGGTCGATCGCCGTCACATCCCCGACCGCGTGGCGGCGGTCGGCCCTCGGCAGCGCCACCGTCCCCCGGTGACCCCGGGGACGGGGGGCTTTACACGGGGTGACGCCGGGGGCACAGTGGGGCTTGTCACAGATACTTGACGGTCTCGCCCCGAGGTCTCCTCGCGGCGCGGTCCCCGCTCGGACGGCGCTGTCCCCCCGGAGCCGTCCGAGCGGGTCACACCTCACCACCGGCCGCCTAGCCTCACGACGTGAGGATCGAAGCCACGGCGGGACCACCCGGCGGACCAGCGCAGGAGTGCTACGTGCGCCAGGGCACCGACTACCTCTCGATGGTCACCGACATCATGGCCGCCATCCCGCCCGGGTGGGACCTCATCGCCATCACGACCGGGCCCGACCGCCCTGCCGGCTCCCCGGCCGCACCACGACCCCTCGACCGGTCGAAGCGCCGCCCCCCGCCCCCGCCCCGGGGCTCCTAGCGTCGCGGCTGCCACCCGACCCGGCTCCCGGTCCTCGCCCGGGCCGCCACTCGCTGACGCCGTCCGCTCCACCGCTCGTCCTGCGACCGGCAGGCGCCCCCGGGCAGGAGTACGGTGGGGAGCATCACCCGCGACGCCGGGCCCGTCGGGTCCGCCGAGACGCAGGTGCGGAAGGTGGACGTCATGACGACGTCACCGCACGCCCCGTCCCCCGCTGCCCCGGTCGCCTCCGCGCCGGGCGGCACCACCGTCGCCAGCCAGCCGCTGCGCCTGAGCATCGCCGAGGATCCCCACGGTTCCGTCGACGGTGCGTGGTGGCCACGCTCGCGCGACCTGGTCACCGAGGTCGCCGACCTCGTCGACCACTTCCCCGTCGAGGTCGGGCGCCTCGACCGGCTGCTGTTCTCCCGCCCCGACTGGGACGACCCGGAGGGCGTCGCCACCCCGCGCCGGGTCCGCGCGGCCCGCGGCACGGTCAAGACCGGCTCCTTCCCCAGCGACGACACCCACCTCGTCGTGGCCAAGCTGGCCTCGGGTCGGCGGGTCCGTCTCGTCGTCGTGCCGCCCGACACCATCGAGTCCGAGGCCCGCGCCGTCATGACCGCCGCGGGCGGCCCCGACAACCACCGGACCGCCCGTGAGCTGCTGGGCCTCGACACCGACCAGCGCGACGACCTCGGCCACCAGGCCTGGGACGACGACGGCGCCGGCGCCACCCCCTGACCCGGCCCGGGCTCCCGCGGGACCCGGGCCCGCCCGGGTCGCGCGCCGGCGCGGCCTAGGCTCGCCGGGTGGAGTTCACCGGTTTCCCCGTCGCAGCGCTCGACTTCTACGACGACCTCGAGGTCGACAACACCAAGTCGTTCTGGGAGAGGCACCGGGGGGTCTACGAGGAATCGGTGAAGGCCCCCTTCACCGCGCTCGCCGAGGTGCTGGCCCCGGAGTTCGGGGCGGTGAAGGTCTTCCGGCCCTACCGCGACGTGCGCTTCGCCAAGGACAAGACGCCCTACAAGACCCACCAGGGCGCCTTCGCCGCCGCGGGCCCGTCGACCGGGTGGTACGTCGAGCTCTCCCCGCGCGGCCTGCGCACCGGCGCCGGCTTCTACGAGGCCTCAGGTGGTCGGCTCCAGGCCTTCCGCGCCGCCGTCGCCCACGACCTCTACGGCGCGGAGCTCGAGTCGCTCCTCGCCACGCTGGTCGGCGAGGGCTTCGAGGTGGGCGGCGACCGGCTCAAGACCTCGCCGCGCGGCTACGACGCCGACCACCCGCGCATCGACCTGCTGCGCCACCGCTCGCTGACCGTCGGGCGGTCCCACGGCTTCGAGCCGGTCATCCACACCCCCGCCGCCCTCGACCTCGTCCGCGACGACTGGCGCACCCTGCGCCCCCTCGTCGACTGGGCCCGGCGCCACTGCCAGGACTGACTCCGCCCGTCCTGGCCCCGCGCCGGCCGTCCTACTGACCGTTGCGACCACTGGCCGACCGTTGTGACGCCCTGCCAGTGGTCGCAACGGTCAGTAGGACGCGGGCGGGGGCGTCGACCGGCGGCGCGCGGCGCGCCGCACCGAGCCGCCCACCGGTCGTGGCCGGGAGTTCACCGGGCGGCCGCCCGCCGCTGCCACCGTGCGGGCCATGGCCAAGCGCAGGATCTACCTCCACATCGGTCTCCCCGGCGCCGGCGGCGCCTTCCTCCCCGCGGCGCTCGCCCACCACGCCTCGGCGCTCGCCGCCGCGGGCGTGCACGTGCCGACCCGCGCCGGCGACGAGGTGCTGCGGGCCGCCGTCGAGCTGCGGCGCGACCACAAGCAGCACGGCTACCGCCGCCGCGAGGTCGAGGGCACCTGGGCGGCCCTGTGCCACCGCGCTCGGAAGGCCTGCGCGAAGGGCGAGAGCGTCGTGCTGGGCGAGGAGCACCTCGCCGGCGCCGACACCGACCAGATCGCCCTGCTCCTCGACGCGCTGAGCGGGTGGGAGGTGCACGTCGTGGCCGTCGTCGCCGACCCCGCCTCCCAGCTGGTGGGCGCCTGGGCCGACACGATCCGCGCCGGGGCCACCCGCTCGCTGCGCCGCTGGACCCGTCGGGTGCTCGACCCCGCCCGCGAGGCGCCCGAGTCCGTCGCCTTCTGGGCCGAGCACGACCTCGAGGGCGTGCTGCACCGGTGGTCCGCCGCGCTGCGCCGCCCCGACCGGATGCACGTGGTCGTCGCACCCCGCGCCGACGACGCCAGCGCCTCCGTCTCCCGCCGCGACCGCGCCGCCTCGGTGTGGGCCGACCTCGGTCGCGTGGTCGGCTTCGACGCCGCTGCGCTCCCGCTCACCGAGGTCGACACCGACCCCGGCGCCCGGCTCGACGCGACCGGCCTGGCCGTGCTGCGCGGGGTCAACCGGGCCGTCGACGGCCGCGTGCCCCCCGGCGCGCAGCGACGCGTGGTGTCGGACCACCTGGCCCGCCGCGAGGAGGAGGCTTCGGGCCCGGAGCTCCCGACGCTCCCCGCCGAGCTCCACGGCGAGCTGCGCGACCTCGCCGAGCGCTGGGCCAAGGCGGTGGCCGACGCCGGCTGGCTGCTGTACGGCGATGCCGCCGACCTCGTGCCGGCACTGCCGACCCGCGCGGTCGACCCCGACGAGGTCGGCCCCGGCGCGCGGCTGGCCTCGGTGACCGACTCGGTCGCCGACCTGCTGGTCGAGGTGGCCCGCCTGCGCGAGGAGAACGACGCCCTCGCCCGCCGTACCGCGAAGCTCGAGCGCAAGCGCACCAAGCTCAAGACCCGGCTGGCCGCCGCCACCGCAGCCGGCCCAGCCGGCTCACCCGGCTCACCCGGCGGGGGCTGACGGACCGGGGCCCGAGCCCGCACGACCAGCGGCCGCGGGCAGGTCGCCGCAGGTCAGTGCGGCTGCCAGGCGTCCTCGTCGGAGGTCCGCTCGGTGACGGTGCTGGGCAGCTCGCGGTCGGCGAGCTGCTGGATGGAGACCTGCTCGAAGACGTCGCGCAGGGCGCGGCGCGCGGCGATCCAGACGTGCTGCAGCTCCCCGGCGGCCTCGTTGTAGGTCACGGCCTCCGGGCGCAGGCCGTAGACCGAGACCAGCGGGCCGTCGACGGCCCGGATGACGTCGGCCACCGACACGTCGCCCGCGGCGCGACCCATGCGCCAGCCGCCGGACTGACCGCGCTGCGACATCACGATGCCGGCGCGTCGCAGGTCGGCGAGGATCGCCTGCAGGAAGCCGTGGGGGATCTCCTGGAGCCGGCCGAGCTCCTCGGCGCTGACCGCGCGACCGTCGGCGCGCGAGGCCATCTCGATGAGGGCCCGCAGGGCGTAGTCGGACTTGGCGGAGACGCGCATGGGGCCAGTCTGTCAGATGAGTCGACCCCTCCAGTCGACCTTGGCGACTCACGCGACTCAGTAGCCCTGACCGGGCACGGGCCGGGCCGCGTCAGTGCGCCCGCTGCGCCCGGCGTACGTCGGGCACGTCGAGCCGCACCCCCTCACGCGCGAACTGCTCGAGCCGCACCGCCCAGGCGACCCACAGCACCCACAGCACCACCACGAGGGCGGCGAGCAGCCCCGTGGTGACGGCGTCGGCGTCGCGCAGGCCGGCCAGGGTGGTGACGTTGGTGAGCACGATGACGCCGCCGGCGACGACGCCCAGCACCCGGGCGGGCAGGTGCCGCACGACGAGGGCGGCCACCGGGGCGGCCACGGCCCCGCCGAGCATGAGCGCGAGCACGACCGCGCCCTCGATGCCGGCCCGACCGAGGCCGAGGAGGAAGCCGAGCGACCCGCCCACGGCGACGACGAACTCGGCGGTGTCGACGGACCCGACGACCTTGCGCGGCTCGAGGCGGCCCGAGGAGAGCAGCGTGCTGGTGCCGACCGGGCCCCAGCCGCCCCCGCCGACGGCGTCGAGGGCACCGGCCACCAGGCCGACGGGCGCGAGGAGCGCGGCCCGCGGGGGCGGGCCGGGGCGCGGGGTGCGGGTGCCCTGGGCGAGGAAGCGCAGCGTGACCCAGCAGCCCAGCACGAGCAGCACGACGGCGACCACCGGCACCGCCACGTCGGCGTCGAGGCCCACCAGGAAGGTCGCGCCCGCGAAGGCGCCCACGAAGCCGGGCACGGCGAGGATGCCGACCGTGCGCCAGTCGGTGTTGCCCAGCGCGTGGTGGGCGGCCCCGGAGACCAGCGTCGTGCCGATCTCGGAGAGGTGGATCGCCGCCGAGGCCGCGGCCGGGCCCATCCCGGCCGCCAGCAGCAGCGTGGCCGAGGTGACGCCGTAGCCCATGCCGACCGAGCCGTCGACCAGCTGCGCGGCCAGTCCGACCAGGGCGAGCACGACCAGCCTGCGCACCACGTCCCCCTCCGGTCGGGCGTCGGTCGGGGCGCACGCGCCGCCGACCGACTAATTCGATCAAGACGGTCGACTTTAGCGCGCAGCGGCGCGCCCCACCACCTGTTCCCGCGGACCCACCCGCGGGCCGTCGCGACCCCGACCGTTCGCTTGCGCGGGCGAGCGGCCGCTCCTACCATGATGTTACCGACCAGTAAACCGACGGGTAACCGACGTCACCACCGGTCCCCGGCGCCACCGCCGGCAGCACCACCGGCAGCACCCCGACCGGCCCGCCCACCGGCGACCGAACCCCAGCGACGAACCAGAAGGTGTGGATCAGTGAGCCACTACAAGAGCAACCTGCGCGACATCGAGTTCAACCTCTTCGAGGTGCTCGGACGCGACGAGATCCTCGGCACCGGCCCCTTCGCGGAGGTCGACGGCGACACCGCCCGCGAGATCCTCGCCGAGGTCGACCGCCTCTCCCGCGAGGAGTTGGCCGCGTCGTACGAGGACAGCGACCGCAACCCGCCGGTCTTCGACCCGGCCACCAACACCGCGCCGATCCCCGCGTCGTTCAAGAAGAGCTACCAGGCCTGGATGGACTCCGAGTACTGGCGCCTGCAGATCTCCGAGGAGCTCGGCGGCACCCCGGCCCCCTCCTCGCTGGTGTGGGCCCTCGGCGAGCTGGTGCTCGGTGCCAACGCCCCCGTGTGGATGTACGGCGCGGGCGCCCCCTTCGCCGGCGTGGTCCACCGCAACGGCAACGAGCGCGACAAGCGCATCGCCGAGATCATGGTCGAGCGCCAGTGGGGCGCCACCATGGTGCTCACCGAGCCCGACGCAGGCTCCGACGTCGGCGCGGGCCGCGCCAAGGCCACTCCCAACGAGGACGGCTCCTGGAACATCGAGGGCGTCAAGCGCTTCATCACCTCGGCCGAGCACGACATGAGCGAGAACATCATGCACCTCGTGCTCGCCCGCCCCGTGGGCGTCGAGGGCGTCGGCGGGCCCGGCACCAAGGGCCTCTCGCTCTTCCTGCTCCCCCAGCACCACTTCGACCACCAGACCGGCGAGCTCACCGGCGAGCGCAACGGCGTCTACGTCACCAACGTCGAGCACAAGATGGGGATCAAGGTCTCCAACACCTGCGAGGTCACCTTCGGCGACCCCTCCGTCGGCGGCGGCGAGCCCGCTAAGGGCTGGCTGCTCGGCGAGGTGCACAACGGCATCGCGCAGATGTTCCAGGTCATCGAGAACGCCCGCATGATGGTGGGCACGAAGGCCATCGCGACCCTGTCGACCGGCTACCTCAACGCCCTCGACTACGCCAAGACCCGCCAGCAGGGCGCCGACCTGACCCAGTCGGGCGACAAGACCGCCCCGCGCGTCACCATCACCCACCACCCCGACGTGCGCCGCTCGCTGATGGTGCAGAAGTCCTTCTCCGAGGCCATGCGCGCCCTGGTGCTCTACACCGCCTCCTACCAGGACCAGGTGATGCTCGCCGAGCACGCCGGCACGACCGACACCGACGAGGTCAAGCTCGCCGCCGCGGTCAACGACCTGCTCCTGCCGATCGTCAAGGGCTACGGCTCGGAGCGCTCGTGGGTGCTGCTGGGCACCGAGTCGCTGCAGACCTTCGGCGGCTCCGGCTTCCTGCAGGAGTACCCCATCGAGCAGTACGTCCGCGACGCCAAGATCGACACCCTCTACGAGGGCACGACCGCGATCCAGGGCCAGGACTTCTTCTTCCGCAAGATCGTCAAGGACCAGGGCCGGGCGCTGGGCCACCTCGCCGGCCAGGTCCAGGCCTTCCTCGACGCCGAGGGCGGCAACGGCCGGCTGAAGAACGAGCGCGCGCTGCTCGCGACCGCGCTCGAGGACACCAACGCCATGGTCGGGCACATGATCAACGACCTGATGTCGGCCCAGGACGAGATCCGCAACATCTACAAGGTCGGCCTCAACACCAGCCGCCTGCTGATGGCCCTGGGCGACGTGGTCTGCGGCTGGCTGCTGCTGCGCCAGGCCGAGGTCGCGCTGGAGAAGCTCGGCGGCGAGCCGAGCGCCAAGGACAAGGCGTTCTACGAGGGCAAGGTCGCCGCCGCGCAGTTCTTCGCGCAGTACAACCTGCCCAAGATCAGCGCCGAGCGCGCCATCGCCGAGGCCACCGGCCTGGACCTGATGGACCTCGACGAGGCGTCGTTCTGACCCACCGGCCGATCGCCGGCTGACCCCGGGCAGGCCCCCTGCCCGGAGTCCTGCCACCCCGCACCACCGCCGACCCGCCCGGTCCTCCGGGCGGGTCGGTGTGCGTCCCGGCCCCCCGTCGGGGGGACCCGTGGTCCCCCGCGGCCCCGTAGGATCGAGGCACGCCTCTCGCTCCTCGGACCCGGAAGGGCCCCGCTTGCTGCTCCTCGTGACCGCCCACCTCCTGGTGGCGGCGCTGTGCCCCGTCCTCGTCCGCACCCTCGGCCTCCGGGCCTTCTGGCTGGTCGCCACCGTGCCCGCGGCGACCACCGTGTGGGCCCTGACGCAGACCTCACGCGTCGCCGACGGTCGGGCGCGCGTCGAGGTCACCGGGTGGGTGCCCTCGCTGGGGCTCGACCTCGCCTTCCGCATGGGCGCCCTGCAGTGGCTGCTGGTGCTGGTGGTGGCCGGGATCGGGGCGGTCGTGCTGGCCTACTGCCGGTGGTACTTCTCCCCCGACTCGCGCGACCTGGGCCGCTTCGCCGGCGTGCTGGTCGCCTTCGTGGGCGCGATGCTCGGGCTGGTCCTGGCCGACGACCTGCTGCTGGTCTACGTCTTCTGGGAGCTGACCACGGTCTTCTCCTTCGTGCTCATCGGCCACGACCCCACCCGGCGCGCCCACCGCCAGTCGGCGCTCCAGGCGCTGCTCGTCACGACCTTCGGCGGTCTGGCCATGCTGGTCGGGATGCTGCTGCTCGGCCATGCCGCCGGCACCTTCCGCATCAGCGAGATCCTGGCCGACCCGCCCACCGGCACCGCGGTGACCGTGGCCGTGCTCCTGGTGCTCGTGGGCGCCGCGACCAAGTCGGCGCTGCTTCCCTTCCACTTCTGGCTGCCGGGGGCGATGGTCGCCCCGACCCCGGTGAGCGCCTACCTCCACGCCGCCTCGATGGTGAAGGCCGGCGTCTACCTCGTGGCCCTGCTCGCCCCCGCCTTCGCGGCCTCCGCCGGCTGGCGTCCGGCCCTGCTCGTGCTGGGGGTGGCCACCATGCTGCTCGGCGGCTGGCGCGCGCTGCGCCAGATCGACGTCAAGCTGCTGCTGGCCTACGGCACGGTGAGCCAGCTGGGCTTCCTGCTCGTCGTGCTGGGCCTCGGCACGCGCAGCGCCACCCTGGCCGGCCTCGGGCTGCTGCTGGCCCACGCGCTCTTCAAGGCCGCGCTCTTCCTCGTGGTCGGCGTCATCGACCGCTCCACCGGCACCCGCGACATGCACGAGCTCTCCGGCCTCGGCCGGCGCCTGCCCGTGCTGGCGGCGGCCGCGACGCTGGCCGCCGCCTCGATGGCCGGGGTGCCGCCGCTGCTGGGCTTCGTGTCGAAGGAGGCCTCCCTGGTGGCCCTGGTCGACCTGGCCCGCGAGGGCGAGGGCACCGGTCTGGGCCCCGTCGCCGGCTGGGCCGTGCTGCTCGGCGTCGTGGCCGGCTCGGTGCTCACCGCGGCCTACTCCGCCCGCTTCGTGTGGGGCGCCTTCGCCACCAAGCCCGGGGTGGAGCCGACCCGGGTCGACCACGTGCCGGCCGGGTTCGCCGCCGGCCCGGTGCTGCTGACCGGCCTCACCGTCGCGCTCGGCCTGCTCGGGCCGACCCTCACCGGGCTGCTCGCCCCCGCGGTCGAGGTCTTCCCCGAGGGAGCCCACGAGCCCGAGCTGACGCTGTGGCACGGCCCCGGCCTGGCGCTGCTGCTCTCGGTGGTCGTGCTCGCCCTGGGCGCCGCGGCCCACGTCGGACGCGCCCCCGTGGCCCGTCTCCAGGGCAGCTGGGGCACCGACCGCAGCCTCGAGCACGGCTACCGGCTGGTGATGCGCGGCGTCGACCGGGCCGCGGTCGAGGTCACCGGCCTGACCCAGCGCGGGTCGGTGTCGACGTACCTCGCGATCATCCTGCTCGTCGTGCTCGTCGTGCCGGGCTCGACGCTGCTGCTGGCCGACGCCTCCGAGATCGACGTCGTCGCCTGGGACACCCCCGCGCAGGCCGTCGTCGGGCTGGTCGCCGTGGGCGCCGCGGTCATGGCCACCCGCGCCCGCCGCCGCCTCCGCGCGGTCGTGCTGGCCGGGGTCACCGGCTACGGCGCGGCCCTGCTCTTCGTGCTCCACGGCGCCCCCGATCTGGCGCTGACCCAGATCCTCGTCGAGACCGTCTCGCTGCTGGTCTTCGTGCTCGTGCTGCGCCGGCTGCCGGAGTACTTCACCGACCGGCCGCTGGCCCGCAGCCGCTGGTGGCGCGTGGCGCTCGCCGTCGCGGTGGGCACGGCGGTCGCGGGCTTCATGCTCGTCGCCGGCTCCGCGCGCACCGCCGCCCCCGTCTCGATCGCCTTCCCCCCCGAGGCGGTGTCGTACGGCGGGGGCAAGAACATCGTCAACGTCGTGCTGGTCGACGTGCGGGCCTGGGACACGCTCGGCGAGCTCTCGGTGCTGGTCGCCGCCGCGACCGGCGTCGCCAGCCTCGTCTTCGTCACCGCCCGCGACGCCGGGATCCGGCGCGTGCACGAGATCCCCTACCCCGCGGGCGTGCGCAAGATCCCGACCCGCCCGGGCCGGCGCGCCTGGCTGCCCGGCTCGCGGACCCTGAGCCCCGACCGCCGCTCGATCGTCTTCGAGGTCATCACCCGGCTGCTCTTCCACGCCATGGTCGTCTTCTCGGTCTACCTGCTCATCGCCGGCCACAACCTGCCCGGCGGCGGCTTCGCGGCGGGCATGGTCACGGGACTGGCGCTGGCCGTGCGCTACCTCGCGGGCGGGCGCTACGAGCTCGACGAGGCCGCCCCGATCGACGCCGGCCGCCTCATCGGCGCCGGTCTCGCCGTGGCCGCCGCCTCCGCGATGGCGCCGCTGGCCTTCGGCGGCTCGGTGCTGCAGAGCGCCGACATCACGATCCACCTCGGCCCGCTGGGCGAGCCGCACCTGGTCACCTCGGTCTTCTTCGACATCGGGGTCTACCTCGTGGTCATCGGCCTGGTGCTCGACCTGCTGCGCGCGCTCGGCTCGCGCATCGACCGCCACATCCTGGCCGACGAGCGCGCCGCCCTGGCCGCGCGCCGTGGCGACACCGCCCCCGACCCCGCGCGCGGCCCCACGACCCAGCCGACCGACCAGCCCACCGACCAGGCCACCCCGGAAGGAGCCCGCTGATGGAGGAGGTCAACCTCACCCTCACCCTGACCGGGGCGGCGCTCGTGGGCTGCGGGGTCTACCTGCTGCTCGAGCGCAGCCTCACCCGCGTGCTGGTCGGGCTGGTCGTGCTCAGCAACGGCATCAGCCTGCTCTACCTCGTGGCCGGCGGGAAGGCCGGCAACGCCCCCATCGTCGGGAAGGCCGAGGGCCGCCTCAGCGACGCGCTGCCCCAGGCCCTCGTGCTCACCGCCATCGTCATCACCCTCGGCACCACCGCCTTCGTGGTGGCCATGGCCTACCGCAGCTGGCAGCTCAACGGCCACGACGACGTGCAGGACGACGTCGAGGACGCCTCGATCCGCCGCCGCGCCGACCTCGACGAGTCCTCCCAGGGCTACGACCTCGACTCCGCCGACACCTCCGAGCGCCCGGCCGAGGAGGGGAGCCGCCCGTGAACGTCGAGGCCCTCGTGCCCCTGCCCGTCGTGCTGCCGCTGCTCGGCGCCGGCGCCACCCTCATGCTCTCGCACCGCCCGCAGCTCCAGCGCGCGATCAGCCTCGGCAGCCTCGTGGCGGTCACCGTGCTGGCCGCGGTGCTGCTGGTGGCCGCCGACCGCAGCGGCCCGCAGGTGATCTGGATCGGCGGCTGGCCGGAGCCGCTGGGCGTCTCGCTGGTCGCCGACCGGCTCTCGGCGCTGATGCTGCTGGTCTCGGCCGTGGTGGTCACGGCGGTCCTGGCGTACTCGCTGGGTCAGGGCATGACCGGCGACGACGAGGAGCACGCCTCGCTGTCGATCTACCACCCCACCTTCCTGGTGCTGGTGGCCGGCGTCTCCAACGCCTTCCTGGCCGGCGACCTCTTCAACCTCTTCGTCAGCTTCGAGATGCTGCTCTTCGCCAGCTACGTGCTGCTGACCCTCGGTGGCACCGAGGCCCGCATCCGCGCCGGCACGATCTACGTCGTCGTCAACCTGATGTCCTCGATGCTCTTCCTCATCTCCATCGCGGTCGTCTACGCCGCCACCGGCAGCCTCAACCTCGCCCAGCTCTCCCAGCGCATCGCCGAGCTGCCCGACCACGTCGCGCTGATGCTCCAGCTGCTGCTGCTGACCACCTTCGCGATCAAGGCGGCGGTCTTCCCGCTGTCGTTCTGGCTGCCCGACAGCTACCCCACCGCGCCGGCGCCGGTCACGGCCGTCTTCGCGGGCCTGCTCACCAAGGTCGGCGTCTACGCCATCCTGCGCGTGCAGACGCTGCTCTTCCCCGACAGCCCGCTCACCGACCTGCTGCTGTGGGCCGCGCTGCTGACCATGGTCGTGGGCATCCTCGGCGCCATCGCCCAGAGCGACATCAAGCGCATGCTGTCCTTCACCCTGGTCAGCCACATCGGCTACATGATCTTCGGCATCGGCCTGGCCACCGACGCCGGCGTCTCCGGGGCGATCTTCTACGTCGCCCACCACATCACCATCCAGACCGCGCTCTTCCTCGTCGTCGGGCTGGTCGAGCGCCGCGCGGGCAGCACCTCGCTGATCCGCCTCGGCGGGCTGGCGCGCCTCGCGCCGCTGCTGGGGCTGCTCTTCTTCGTGCCGGCGATGAACCTCGCCGGCATCCCGCCGCTCTCGGGCTTCCTGGGCAAGGTCGGCCTGCTCCAGGCCGGCGTCGACGTCGGGACGCCCCTGGCCTACGCCCTGGTCGCCGGGGCCGTGGCGACCAGCCTGCTGACCCTCTACGCCGTGGCCAAGACCTGGGCCGTGGCCTTCTGGCGCTCCCCCGAGGAGGCCCACGAGGCCGCCGCCAGCCTGCCCGACCCGGGCTTCGACACCGGCCCCCACACCGGTCAGGTCGGCGGCGGCTCGCTGGCCCGCGTGGCCGCCGACGACGGCGGCCCCCTGCCCGGTGCGGCGCTGTCGGTGAGCGACGTCGCCGAGGCCGAGCGGATCGTCAGCGACGAGACGCCCGACCGCGACCTGCACCAGCGCCTGTGCGACGGCGACCTGCCCGAGCGGCTGCCGCTGTCGATGGTGCTGCCGACCGCCGGGCTGGTGGCCTTCAGCCTGGTGCTCAGCGTGGTGGCCGGGCCGCTCTTCGGCTTCACCGACCGCGCGGCCGCCGACCTGCGCGAGCGCACGGCCTACGTCGAGACCGTGCTCGCCGAGGTGCCCTCGTGAGCCCGCGCATGCGCACCCGCCGCGACGGCAGCAGCACCCCCTCGCGGCGTCACGCCGTGCAGCCGGTCTCGGTGGTCTGGCTGACCGTGGTCTGGACGCTGCTGTGGGGCTTCCCCGACGTGCTGATCGTGCTCTCCGGGGTGCTCGTGGCGGTGCTGGTGTGCCTGGTCTTCCCGATGCCGCGGCTGCGGCTGGGCGGGCGGCTGCGCCCGGTCGCCCTGGCGCGGCTGCTGGGCCACGTCGCGGTCGACGTGGTCGCCGCCAGCGTGCAGGTCGCGCTCATCGTGCTGCGCCCGCGCTGCGTGCCGCGCAGCGCCGTGGTGGCCGTGCCGCTGCGCGCGGAGTCGGACCTGGTGCTCACCACCGTCGCCGTCCTGGTCTCGCTCGTGCCCGGCAGCGTGGTCGTCGAGACCCGCCGCTCCACCCACACCCTCTACCTGCACGTGCTCGACGTCGCCGACGAGGGCGCCGCCCAGCGCTACCGCGACGACGTGCTGGCCCTGGAGGCCCGCGTGCTCGCCGCCTTCGCCCCCGAGGACCCGGGCGCGGACGCCGCCGCGGCCGCTGCGGCGGGTCTCACCGCCGACGGCGGGGCCGGCGGGGGCGGGTCGGCCGCCGGCCGCACGTCCGGACCCCCGTCACGCGACACCGACCGCGACCGGGAGGCCGCCCCGTGAGCCCCAGCGACCTCGTGACCACCGCCTGCGTGGTGATGCTCGGCCTCGCCGCCGTGCTGCTCGTCGTGCGGATCACCCGCGGCCCCACCGTGCTCGACCGCACCGTCGCCCTCGACGTGCTCGTCGCCGTGGTCATCTGCGCCATCGCCGTCGACGCCGTCGAGCGCGACACCTCCACCACCCTGCCCGTGCTGCTCGTGCTGACCCTGGTCGGCTTCGTCGGGTCGGTCGCGGTGGCGCGCTTCGCCAAGGGCAGCGACGACGTCGACGCCGAGAGCGGCGACGAGGCCGAGGGGGGCCGGCTGTGAGCGCCCTGACCGCCCTGACCCCCCTGGCCGCCATGACCTCGGTGCCCGAGGTGGCGGCGCAGGTCAGCGACGTCGTCGGGTCGGTGCTGCTGCTGGCCGGCTGCGCCCTCTCGCTCATCGCCGCGATCGGCATGGTGCGCCTGCCCGACCTGCTGACCCGCATGCACGCCGCGACCAAGCCGCAGGTGCTCGGCCTGGTGCTCGTCATCGCCGGTCTCGCCCTGCGGCTGCGCGAGCCCGAGGCGCTGGGCATGCTCGTGCTGGTCGTGCTCTTCCAGATGGCCACCGCCCCCGTCGCCGCCCACATGGTGGGGCGGGCCGCCTTCCGCGGCGACCAGGTCGACCGCGGGCGGCTGGTCGTCGACGAGCTCTCCGAGGGCGTCCGCGACCTCGGCGACGAGCCCCGCGGCGCGCCGTAGGGCCGTGGCTGCCCGCGGCCGACCTGACCGCCGTGACGCCCTGCTACCTCGTCTGCCGACCCGTCGTGACGGGGCGGCGGACGAGGTGACTCGGCGTCACGGCTGACGGGCTGCGCGGCTGACGGGCGGGGCGGGCGTCAGCGGGGGCGGGGGGTGAGGGGGCGCAGGGCGGCGGACGCCTCGGTCCTCACCACGTCGCTGAGGCGCCCCAGCAGGGGCGAGTCGAGCCGCCAGCGCTGCCAGTGCAGCGCCACGTCGACCCGGTCGCGGCCCGGTCGGTCGCCGGCGGCGAGCAGCACCAGCCGACCGGACGCGAGGTCGGGCCCGAGCTGCGGCTCGGGCACCAGCCCCCAGCCGAGCCCGCGGCGCACCGCCTCGTGGAAGTCGGCGGAGGTCGGCACGCGGTGCACCACCGGGGGCCGGACGTGGCCGCGGGCGGCGAGCAGGTCGTCCTGGAGGGCGTCCTTCTCGTTGAAGACCACCACCGGCATCGCGGCCCAGTCGGCCCGGCCCGCGCGCACCCAGCGCTCCGCGAAGGCGGGTGAGGCGGCCGGGCGGTAGCGCAGCACCCCCAGCGGCCCCACCGTGCACCCCTGCACCGCCACGGGGTCGCTGGTGACCGCGGCCAGGGCCTCGCCGCGGCGCAGCAGCTCGGTCGAGGTGGCCTGGTCCTCGACGTCGAGGCGCAGCGCGACACCGGGCCAGCCGCCGACGGCGCCGAGCACCCCGCCGAACCACGTGGCCAGCGAGTCGGCGTTGACCGCCACCCGCAGCTCCACCACCGCGCCGCTGGCGCTCAGCTCCTCGCGGGCCTCGGCCCACAGCAGGCTGGTCTCGCGCCCCAGCCGCACCAGCCGCTCGCCCGCGGGCGTGGGGGCGCAGGGCGCCGTACGCCGGACGAGGACCTGGCCCGCCGCCGACTCCAGCGCGCGGATGCGCTGGCTGACCGCGCTCGGCGTCACGCTGAGCGCGCGGGCCGCGGCCTCGAAGCTGCCGGTGTCGGCGATCGCCACCAGGGCGGCGAGCTGGGCGGGCTGCAGGTCCATGAAGCCACGCTAAGGCACCCTGAGGATCATTCGCTGGCCTTCACCACCGCACGGCCCTAGCGTCGGGGCCGTGATCCTCGACCTCGGCGCCGGCCTGCTCACCGGGCTCTCCCTCATCGTGGCCATCGGCGCGCAGAACGCCTTCGTGCTGCGCCAAGGGCTGCTGCGCCGCCACGTCGGGGCCGTCGTCGCGGTGTGCGCGGTCTCCGACCTCGTGCTGATCCTCGCCGGGGTCGCCGGCATCGGCACCCTGGTCGAGCGCGCCCCGCTCGCCCTCGAGGTGGTGCGGTGGCTGGGGGTGGCGTTCCTGACGGCCTACGGCCTGCGCTCGCTGCTCGCCGCGCGCAGCTCCTCGGCGCTGCGCACCACCGGCGCCGCGTCGGCCGCGCTCGGCTCGACGGTGGCGACGGCGGCCGCGCTGACCTGGCTCAACCCGCACGTCTACCTCGACACCGTCCTGCTGCTCGGCTCGATCGCGAGCGCGCACGGACCCGAGGGCCGGTGGTGGTTCGCCGCCGGTGCGTGCGCGGCGTCGGTGCTGTGGTTCGCCGGGCTCGGCTACGGCGCGCGGCTGGCCTCGGGCCTCTTCGCCCGGCCGCGGGCGTGGCAGGTGCTCGACGTGGTCATCGGCGTCGTGATGCTGCTGATCGCGGTCTCGCTCGCGCTGCGGTGAGCCCCGGGGCCGGGCCCCGGCGGTCGCGTCTCAGCGGGCGCGCCGCAGGGCGGCCTTGGCCTTCTCCGCGGCGGTGATGGCGCCGGCCTTGGCCTTGTCGACGCCGGTGCGGGCGCCGGGGGCCGCGGGGGTGACACCGGCCTTGCGGAGGTAGGAGTTGGCGCGCAACACCTTGGCCTCGGTGGCCAGGGCCGGGCTGCGCCACGTCACCGAGAGCGAGATCGACAGCGCGGGGCCGTTGACGACCTTGTGCTGGGTGTAGGGCGGCACGTAGATGCCGCGGCCCGGCTCGAGCACGTGGTCGACGGGGTCCTGCACGTCGGCCTTGAGGTTGCGGTGGCCGCCGGCCACGAGGCGCTCCGCCTCGGCCGCGCGCGCCTCGGGGCTCATCCAGGTGCCGGTGACCATCGTCTTGCTGCCCTGCACCTGCAGCAGCACGTTGTGCTCGGGGTCGATGTGGCTGGGCGTCATCGAGCCCGGGGCGGAGAGGAAGACGAAGCCCTCGCGGTTGTAGGCCTGGCCGGGCCCGGAGACGAGGTCCTCGATCTCGTCGAGGCAGGCGTCGAGGAGGGCGCTGTAGCGCGGGTCCTGCTCGACGTTCTTGATCACGCACCACGCGCCGTTGGTCTCCAGGCCGAGGATCATCTCGCGCAGCTCCAGGTCGAGCCGCGGGGCGTTGCCGTCGGCCACCACGTCGGGCAGGGCGCCCACGTTGTGCTCGATGCTGTCGGCCGGCAGCGACACCGCGAGGTCGGCCAGCGACTCCAGGGTGAGCAGCTCGTGGCTGCGCAGCTGGTGGCTGACCTCCTGCGGCTCGCCGGTCTCGCCGGCGGTGCGCAGGGCGGCGGTGGACTGCTCGTCGAGGTGGAGCAGGGTCATGGTCGTGCCTCTTCCGGGGTCGTGGGTGCGGTGGCGGTGCTGGCGGTGCTGGCGGTGCCGGTGACGGTGGTGCGTGGTGCGGCGGACGTCGTCGCGGTGGGGGCGCGGGTGCGGTCGGGAGCGGGGCGGTCGTGCCGGGCGCGCCACCGGTGGCGGACCCCGTCGACGGTCTCCAGCAGGCGGGGTGCCGTGCGGACCGCCCACTCGCCGGCCCCGGGCCGCAGCGCGACGGCGAGGGTGACCAGCTCGCGGCGGTCGGGGTGCAGGCGGTCGGCCATCGGGTGCCCGGGGTCGGCGCAGGTGTCGACCAGCGCGGCGCCGGTGTCGGGGAAGCGGCGCAGCTGCTCGATGTAGAGCAGCAGGCCCGGGGAGTGGGCGGCGTGCTGCTCGTCGTAGGCGGTCTTCCAGGTGAAGACCGTGTCGCCCTCGCGCACGTCGACGAGCACCGCGACGGCGCTGCCGTCGCCGGCGAGCAGGGCCAGCACCGAGAGCGCGCCGCGGGCGTGGAGGGCGCGACAGGCCTCGACGAAGAACGCCCGCTGGTCGGCGTGGTGGGCGATGGCGCCGCCGTCGGCGCCCTTCCACCCGGCGGCCTCGAGACGCAGGAAGGTCTCGACGCCCTCGTCGGCACGGCCGGCCTCGGCCAGGTCGACGACCTGCAGGCCGCCGCCGACGCTCTCGTCGAGGCGGCGCCACACCCGGCGCAGCTCCTTGCGGCGCTTGCCCGGCAGCTGCCGGGCGACGTAGTCGACGGGGTAGTCGACGGGGTGGTCGACGGGGTGGTCGACGGGGTGGTCGACGGGGTGGTCGACGGGGTGGTCGACGGGGTGGTCGGGCGAGGGGGCGCCGGTCGGGTCGCGGCGGGTCACCGCCCGCTGGAGGGAGTCCAGGCGGCAGGTCGAGCGACCGGTCCGGGCCGCGGCCGCCTCGACGTCGCGGGCCACGTCGGCGTCGAGGGAGGTCAGCACCAGCCAGGGGTCCTCGCCGTCGCGGGCCAGGTGCTCGAGCGCCGTACGCCACCCGTCGAGGCCGAGCTCCGGCGCCACGAGCGGGGTGCCGAGGAAGTGCTGGGTGTGCTGCCAGGTCGTGGTCGCCCGCACGGGCAGGCGGCGGTGACGACGGCGGCCGGCCACGGGCAGCAGCAGCGCGAGGCGGCCGGCGTCGTCGCGCACCGTCAAGAGCCGCACGTCGTCGCCGCCCAGGTGGCGCAGCGCCGGTGGCAGCATGTCGGGGCCGTGGAAGGGGTTGGCGTGGCGCGCACGGGCGGCGAGGTCGTGCCAGTCGGCGACCAACCCTCCAGCGGGCGAGGCGTCGACCAGCTGCCCGGCCGGGCGAGCGGCGTGGGAGGCGCTGGGGGACACGAGGGCTCCATCGGGCGAGGCGTCAGGTTCGCACGGGAGCCGAGTCGAGGGGCGCCGCGGCACGCGGAGCCCCTCCCCCCGCGCTCTGGTATACCCCGGGCTCCCAGCAGCAAACGGAGCCGGCCCCCCGGGTGGGGCGACCCCGGTCACGTCGCGACCGGCCCGGGCCGAGTCGCTGCGAGGCGGGCGGGACGGCCGAGCAGGCGGGCAGGGGCTGGAGCCAGGGGCACAGTCGTGCCCCTCCCCCTAGCACGCGGAGAGGTCGTCCGGGCCGGGTCGCCGCGACTCCGCGAGCGCAGGCTTGGCGCGTGGATCGCAGGCGGCTGGTGCGTGCGATCCACGCGTCAGGCCCGAGGGTCCAGGCCCGAGGGTCCAGAATCGCGGGCTCAGGCGGGGCGCACGGGTCCGCCGCCGGGCGCAGCGGCCTCGAGGACGACGACGGGGTCGCCCACGCGCACGACCGGCGGTGGCGCCCCGGCGGGGAGACCGGTCAGGTCGGGGACGAGGTTGACCCCGAACCACGTGGCGCCGTCCCAGCGGCGGATCCGGGCCAGGGAGGCGATCGGCTCGCGGCCGCGCTCGGCGGTGTCGGGGTCGACGGTGGTCATCACGCAGCGCGCACAGCCCTTCACGGCGCGGAGCACGACGTCGCCGACCTGGACGCGGCGCCAGTCGTCCTCGGCCCAGGCGCTGGTGCCGGCGACGACGAGGTTGGGACGGAAGCGGGTCATGCCCAGCGGCTCACCGGCGGGCTGGTGGGTCTCCTGGCTGCGCTCGAGCACGGCGTCGTCGAGGGCGGCCAGCGAGGCCAGGGTGGTGACGAGGAGCGGGTAGCCGTCGGCCAGCGACACCCGGTCGTCCGCGTCCGAGAAACGGGGGTCGGTCGGGCGCTGGGCCGGGTCGTCGAGGTGCACCAGCCGGGCCGGGCGGCCCAGCACGCGGGTGCTCCAGTCGTCGGCGTCGGGCCCGGCGGCGGCCACGTCGAGCACCGACCCCCACAGGTGCGCGGTGACCCGCTCGGCTCCGGCGGGCAGCGCGACGTCGAGCGGCTCGGCACCGGGGGCGTGCAGGCGCACGCCGTACGCCGTCTCCTCGGGGCGCACGAGCAGCAGCCCGTGGACCTCGCGTGCGGTGAGCGCGTCGCCGTCGGGGTCGACGAACATCCAGCGCCGGTCGCCCGCGAGGCCCCAGGGCTCGACGGCCGCGTCGGCGAGGCTCTCGCCGCGGCAGGACTTGACCGGGTAGCGGTGGATCGACCGGAGGGTGGCGCTCACGACGGTGAGGCTAGTCGCCAGGGGCGCCCCGGCACGCGAGCGCGGCGCGACGCCACCACGCCCGCAGGTCGGCCTGGGCGCTCCGCCGGCCCCGCCTACGCGTCGCCCGCGCCCGGGCTGGCGGCGCCCGGAGCGGCAGCGTCCTGGGTCAGGTCGAGGCGGGCGACGGTCTCACCCTCGCTGAGCTCGCCGGTGGGGACGAAGCCGAGGCCCGCGTAGAAGGGGGCGGGGCTGCCGGGGCCCTCGTGGTAGGTGACGTAGGCCGCCGAGCAGCCACGCGAGCGGAGCTCGGCGCAGACCGCCCTCACGGCGGCGGCGCCGTGGCCGCGACCCTGGTGGGCGGCGTCGACGTTGAGCCGCCACAGACCGCTGCGGACGTCGGCGGGGTCGTCGTCCCACTCCACGTCGAGGAAGGCCATGACGAAGCCGACGACCTCCTCGCCCGGCTGCCGGGGAGGCCCGGCGGTGGTCCCGCCCGCGGGCCGCGTCGCGACGATCGCGCGCGGCCAGGCGACCGGACCGTGCGCGTAGGCCTCGGCCAGCGACTTCGCGACCGAGCCGACGAAGTGGTCCTGGTCGGGGCGCACGGCGACCTCGAGCAGGGCGTCGATGTTCTCCCCCGTGACCGGGTCGAGACGCACGCCCCCGGCACCGGCGGCAGCGGCCCGGTCGGCGGCAGCGCTCACGAGGCACCACCGAGCGGCAGCTCGAGCACGGCAGGGGCTCCGGCGGCGATCCGCACGGGCACGCCCCAGTCCTGCTGGTGCATCCGGCAGGCCGCGCCCTCCCCGCCGTCGGCGTCGCACGAGGCGGCGCGCGCCGCCACGTGGAGCACGCCCTCGCCCACGTGGGGGTCGAGCTCGAGCACGCGGGTGAGGTCGGTGCCGCGACCCGAGCCCGAGCGCAGCAGCGCGGGCGGCGTCGCCTCCACCACCAGCTGGGCGGCGGGGCCGAAGCGGTCGTCGACCTTCTGCCCCGGCGGCGGCTCGAAGCTCACCACCAGCTCCACGCCGCCGGCGACCTCGGTGACCGGGCGTTGGGTGACGTGGGCGAACCCCCCGGCCCGGGCGACCTCGCGCCCCAGCGGCACACGGGTCAGGCGGTGGGCGGTCGACTCCACGACGACGAGCACGGCGGCGTCACCGGGCTGCCCGCCGACCTCGACGTACGCCGCACTGGGCTCGGCCAGGTCGGTGGCGAGCGTGGTGAGCCGGCCGGTCGCGGGGTCCCAGCGCCGCACGGCGCCGTTGTAGGTGTCGCACACCGCGACGCTCCCGTCGGGCAGGACCGTGACGCCGAGCGGGTGCTGCAGCAAGGCGGGCCCGTCGGCGCCGCCCGCACCGTCGCGGAAGCCGAACTCGAAGAGACCGGAGCCGACCGCGGTGCCGACCTGCCCGTCGGCGTCGATCCACCGCAGCGAGGAGGTCTCGGAGTCGGCCAGCCACATCCGGTCGCCGGCGGGGGCCAGCCGCGAGGTCTGCGCGAACCACGCCTCGGGCCCCGGCCCGTCGAGCAGGCCCTCGTGGCTGGTGCCGGCGGCGACCTCGACGGCGCCGGTGCGGGGGTCGAAGGTCCACAGCTGGTGCACCCCGGCCATGGCGACCCAGACCCGCCCGCGCCACCAGGCGACGTCCCACGGCGAGGAGAGCCGGCTGGTGCCGTCGAGGTCGGTGGCCTGGTGGCCGTCGCCGGCGAGCACGCGGGTCTCCCCGGTGGCCAGCGTCAGCCCCTGGAGCCGGTGGCCGACGGTGTCGGCGACGACGACGTCGTAGCCCACCTCGGTGGCCAGGTCGGACGGCAGCAGGCACAGCCCGTTGGGCTCGCGGAAGCCGCCGACGCGGCGCACCACCGCGCCGTCGGCGTCGAGCTCGACCACCTCGTCGTGGCCGGCATCGGCCACCAGCACCGACCCGCCCGGCAGCGGCACCGCCGAGGCCGGGAAGCGCAGGTCGGTGGGCTCGACCACGGGCGGCACGTAGGGCGAGCCGGCCGGCTGCAGGGTGCCGCGCTCGCGGTGCTCGGCGACGAGCTCCTCGAGCAGGGCGGCGACGGCGTGGGCGTGGCCCTCCCCGGCGTACTGCGCGACGACGTAGCCCTCCGGGTCGATGAGCACCAGGGTCGGCCAGGCGCGGGCGGTGTAGGCCTGCCAGGTGACCAGGTCGGGGTCGTCGAGCACCGGGTGGTGCACGGAGTAGCGCTCCACCGCGGCGGCCAGGGCGTCGGGGTCGGCCTCGTGGACGAACTTCGGGGAGTGCACGCCGACCACGACGAGCTCCTCGGCCCACTGCTCCTCCACCGGGCGCAGCTCGTCGAGCACGTGGAGGCAGTTGACGCAGCAGAAGGTCCAGAAGTCGAGCAGCACGAAGCGCCCGCGCAGGTCGCGCAGGGCCAGCGGCCCGTCGGTGTTCAGCCAGCCGCGCCCGAGCAGCTCGGGGGCGCGCACACGGGGTCGACGACTCATGGGCTCCAGCCTAGGAGGGTGCGCAGGAGGGCGCCCCGACGGTCGGGGGAGGGCGCCGGGCGCGTGCGGGCCAGCCTGGGGAGAACAGCCGAAGACGCAGGTGAGAGGCTCGGCAGGCGGTACCGTCGACCCTGTCCACACCGAGGAGACCCCGCCGATGAGCAGCGTCGTCACGACCGGGGTCCTCGACCCCGCGCCGTACGACGCGTATGCCCGCATGGTGCAGCGCCTGCTCGACGTGCCGGTGGCCCTGGTGACCCTGGTCGAGCCCGAGCGGCAGTGGTTCCCCGGCGCCGTGGGCCTGCCGGCCGAGGTCGAGGCCGTGCGCGAGACCCCGCTGTCGCACTCGGTGTGCCAGTACGTCGTGGCCGACGCCTCCCCCCTGGTCATCGAGGACACCCGCCTCGACGACCGGCTGCGCACCAACGGCGCGGTCGTCGACCTCGACGTGATCGCCTACGCCGGCTGGCCGCTCACCGACCACGCCGGCCTGGTCATCGGCTCGCTGTGCGCCATCGACCACCGGCCCCGGGCCTGGAGCGAGGACGACCTCGCGGTGCTCGAGGACGTCGCCGCGGCCTGCTCGGCGGCGCTGTCGGAGCGCCGGCTGCGCGAGCTGGCCTCGGAGTCGGCGCGTCGCGCCCACGACCTCTCCAGCCGCAGCCGGGTGCTGCTCGCGCTCAGCGAGGCCCTCTCGGCCACCCTCACCCTCACCGACGTGGCCGCCGCGCTCCAGCGCACCGCCCTGGAGCAGCTCGGCTGTCTGCGCGCCGGCCTGTGGGTCACCGACGCCCACGACCCGATCCGCTCCGCCGACCTGCCGCTGGCCCAGCCCGCGACCCGGGGGATGCTGCGCTACGTCAGCCCCGCGGGCGACACCTGGGGCTCGGCGCGGCTCAACCACGCCCTGGCCCTCGACGGCTCCAACCCCGTGGGGCACAGCGTGGTGGACCAGCGGGCGATCAGCTTCCCCGACACCGAGACGCAGAACCGCCGCTACCCCGACCTCGACTACAGCGAGCAGGTCGGCCAGGCCCGCAGCTTCTGGCCGCTCGTCGAGCGCGGCGAGGTGCTCGGCGCGATGGCGCTGGTCTGGGAGGAGCGGCGCGTCCTCACCGACGACGAGCTCGTCACCCTCGGCGCGCTCGCCGCCTACACCGCGCAGGCCGCCCGCCGCGCCCTGCTCACCGGGTCGCAGGCCGACTCGCTGGTGACTCTGCAGCGGGCCCTGCTGCCACGACTGCCCGAGGGCGGCGCCCTCAGCCTCGCCGCGCGCTACCGCCCCGCCGCCGAGCGCGACCAGGTGGGCGGCGACTGGTACGACGCCGTCACCCTCGCCTCGGGCGCCACGAGCCTGATGATCGGCGACGTCGTGGGCCACGACGTGGCCGCGGCCGCCACCATGGGCACGCTGCGCACGATGCTGCGCGCGCTGACCTGGTCGCACGGCGACGCCACCGCGCAGAACGTCTCGCGCCTCGACGCCGCCATGCGCGACCTGGGCGTGGAGGGCATG
Source organism: Nocardioides sp. P86 (assembly GCF_023712465.1). NCBI lineage: Bacteria > Bacillati > Actinomycetota > Actinomycetes > Propionibacteriales > Nocardioidaceae > Nocardioides > Nocardioides sp. P86. Next base: position 1,551,977 of record NZ_JAMAYE010000001.1, read on the forward strand.
GCCACCCTGGTGCACCTGTGGGTGCAGCCCGACACCGGCGACGGCGCCCGGCCCGGGGACGCCGTGCTGCGCTGGACCAACGCCGGCCACGTGCCGCCGCTGCTGCTCGACCCCCACGGCACCGCCCGCCTGCTCGCCCCCGAGCCGGCCGACCTCATGGTGGGGGTCGACGCCACCGTCGAGCGCCGCGAGCACACCGCGCGGGTGGAGGCGGGCTCCACGCTGCTGCTCTACACCGACGGCCTCATCGAGCGCCGCCGCGAGAGCATCGACGCCGGCCTGGCCCGCCTCGCCGCCGTCGCCGCGCGCCACCACGCGCTGGCGCTGCCCGACTTCCTCGACGCCGTGCTGGCCGACGCCGCCGACGACAGCGACCACGCCCACGACGACGACGTGGCGCTGCTCGCCGTACGGTTCACGGGCTGAGGCGTCCCGGCCGGCGACCGGGCGGGCCCTAGGGTGACGGCATGGACGACCGTGAGCTGCTGGCCGGGTGGGTCGCCGTGTGGTGGAGCGCCGTCGAGGACCTCACCACGCTGCTCGACTCCCTCTCCCCCGAGGACTGGGAGCGCCCCACGGCGCTGCCGGGCTGGGACGTGCGCGCCGTGGTCGCCCACGTCGCCCACCTCGAGACCGTGCTCGCCACGGGCGAGGAGGAGACCGCCGAGGTCGGCGAGCCCGCCCACGCGCGCGGCGTGATGGGCCACTACACCGAGATCGGCGTGGTCAACCGGCGTACGACGCAGCCCGCGGCCCTCGTCGACGAGATCCGCCGCGCCACGGCCGCCCGCCACGCGTGGCTGCAGGAGCACCCGCCCACCGACGCCTCGGCGCGACCCGACGTGGCTTTCGGCGGCATGCCCTGGGACTGGCGCACGCTGCTGCGCAACCGCCCGCTCGACGTGTGGCTGCACGAGCAGGACGTGCGCGACGCGGTCGGGCGCCCCGGCGGCGAGGACTCCCCGGCCGCGGTGCACACCGCCGACTACCTCTCCGACGGCCTCGGCTTCGTGCTGGCCAAGCGCGTCGGCGCCGCCCCCGGCACGACGCTGGTCCTCGAGCTGGAGGGCCACGCGCCGAAGGCCTTCGGGATCGGCGAGGACGGCCGCGGCCACCGCCTCGACGCCGCCCCCGCCGACCCGACCCTGCGGCTGCGCACCGACCGCGGCACCTTCGTGCGCCTGGCCGGGGGCCGCCTGCACGGCACCGAGACCCTCGCCGGCCTGCGCGCCGACGGCCGGCTGGTCGTCGAGGGCGACGCCGACCTCGCCGAGACCCTCCTCGCCCGCATCGCCACCACCCCCTGACCCGCCTCGTCACGCCGCGACGACCGACACCTCCTCGGCGATCGAGGAGGAAGCGGCCACGCACCGGCACCCACGACGATCGAGGAGGAAGCGGCCACGCACCGGCACCCACGACGATCGAGGAGGAAGCGGTCACGCACCGGCACCCACGGCGATCGAGGAGGGAGCGCCAGCGACCGTCTCGAGATCCCCGCACCCGCCCTCCCAGCCCCACCACGACCAGCCCCACCACGACCAGCCCCACCACGACCAGCCCGACACCAGCCCGACACCCACACCCGGAGACCCCATGACCGCCACCGACACCTGGCGCCTCGCCGACATCCCCGACCAGGCCGGGCGCACGATCGTCGTGACCGGCACCAGCGCCGGCGGGCTGGGCCACCACACCGCCCTCGAGCTGGCCCGCCGCGGCGCCCGCGTCGTGCTCGCCGGGCGCACCGAGTCGAAGCTGGCCGAGACCGACCGGCTCATCCGCGCCGAGGTGAGCGAGCCCCGCGTGGAGCGGCTCGTGCTCGACGTGGCCGACCTGGCCTCGGTGCGCCGCGCCGCCACCGAGGCCTCCCGCCTCGGGCCGATCCACGCGCTGGTCAACAACGCCGGGGTCATGGCCACCCCGCAGACCCGCACCGCCGACGGCTTCGAGCTGCAGCTGGCCACCAACCACCTCGGCCCCTTCCTGCTCACCGGCCTGCTGCTGCCCCAGCTGGTGGCCAGCGGCGAGGCCCGCGTCGTCGCCGTCTCCTCCCTCGGTCACCGGATGGCGCGCCGCGCCCCGCTCGGCGACCCCCGCGACACCTCCGGGCGCTACAGCCGCTGGCTGGTCTACGGCCAGACCAAGCTGGCCAACCTGCTCTTCACCTACGAGCTCGACCGGCGCGCCCGCGAGGCCGGCCTGCCGGTCAAGGCGCTGGCGGCCCACCCCGGCTTCGCGGGCACCCACCTGGTGGCCAACGGCGCGGTCGGCCGGGCCAGCGGCGGCCTCGCCTCCATCCTCGGCGGCGCCACGCGGGCGGTCTCGCAGTCGGCCGCCGCGGGCGCCTGGCCCACGCTGATGGCGACCACGGCGGACCTGCCGGGCTCGACGTACTGCGGGCCGAGCGGGCTCGGCGAGCTCGGCGGCGCCCCCCAGGTCGTCACCAGCAACGCTCTCTCCCACGACGCCGACGCCCAGCGCCGGCTGTGGGAGGTCAGCGAGCGGGCCACCGGCATCACCTACCCCTGACCGCCCACCCGGCCAGCCCGATCCCGGTCCGCACGGCGGCCGACGGCTCAGTCGGCGTCGCGGACGCGGACGAGGCCGCCACGGGTGCCGACGTAGGCCGCGCCGTCGGGGCCGAGGGCGACCGGGGAGCCGGTGGGGTCGGCAGGGTCGACGAGGGGGCCGAGGCCCAGGCGCACGCCGAAGGCGGTGTGGCCGGTGGCGGCCTCGACGGCGGTGAGGTACCACGCGTCGGCGCCCCACCAGCTGCGCCGCTTGGTCGGCAGGTAGACCAGCCCGGTCACCGGCGAGACCACGGCGCCGGCCGACGGGGCGACCAGGTCGGTGCTCCAGCGCTCCACGCACTCGCCGTCGACGACGTCGACGCGGGCCACGCCGCCGCTGGGCGCGCGGCCGAGCAGGGTCGGCGACCAACCCGAGGAGCCGGCGGTGTTGGCGACCACGACCCCGCGGCCCACCGAGACCAGCGGGCCGCGGGTGGCGCTGTGGTCGTCCTTGAAGAGCGCCGCCGAGCAGACCTCGGAGCCGTCGCGAGCGTCGAGCACGCGCAGGTGCATCCGCGGCTCGGCGTTGTCGGTGAGGGCGACCAGCCCGCCGGCCAGCGGCACCGGCGGCGTGCCGGTGCCCTGGTCGGGCTGCCCGTCCTTGACCTCTCCACCGCGGTCGTAGGCCGCGCGCCACACCACGCCCGGGCGACCGCCGCGCAGCGCGAGGCGGTACGTCGCGGCCGTGCTGCTCACCAGCACCTCGCTCCCCGCGGTGCCGGTCGAGCCGCCGGCCGACCCGCCCGCCGGCCCGCCCGCCGACCCGCCGCCCGGACCGCTGGGCGAGGCCGCCGCTGACCCGCCGGTCGTGCCTCCTGCGGCGCCCGCGGCGCCCGCGGCGTCGCCAGCCGAGTCGCCCGCAGAGCCGCCCGCGGGCGCGACCACGAGCGGCTGACCGACGGTCTCGCCGAGGTCGGTGGTGCGCACGGTGCCGTCGGGGTCGACGACGCCGACGCGGCCGTCGCGGGTGACGAACCACAGCCGCCCGCCGCCGGCGCCGCTCGTGCCCGTCGGGCCGGCGGGCGCGGCGGCGGAGACCAGGCAGTCGCCGGCGGGCACGGCGGCGGAGACGTCGACGTCGCGCACCACCGTGAGCTCGCCCCTGTCGTCGCCGATCGCCACGACCAGCACCCGCCGGTCGAGGGTCGGCACCACGGCGCCCGTGCCGTCGGCGGTGGCCGGGAGGTCCCCAGCGGCGTCGTCACCGGCAGCCTCGCCGCCGTCGCCCTCGGCCGCACCCCCGGAGCCCGCGCCGGAGCCCCCGTCACCGAGCACGGAGGCCACGGAGGAGGTGGTGGCGAAGGCCGAGGCGCAGGCGCCCGCAGGCTCCTCCGCTGCTCCGTCGGACCCGCCCGCAGAGTCGGACTCGCCGGACCCCCCGGCGGCCAGGTCGAGGGTGTCGCGGGCGCGCAGCGAGTCGGCGCCGACCAGTCGCAGGGTCGAGCCGCAGCGCGCGAGCAGCGCGTCGCCGGCGGCGGTGACGCCCCAGCAGCGCCCGCCCCAGCCGAACCAGCGCGAGGTCACCCCGGGCGACTCCCCGCGCGGGCCCGGCCCGCCCGCGACGTCGAGCAGCGGCTGGGCGGCGACGGGTCGCCCGACGTAGGCCGGGGTCACCAGCGCGCCCGGCCCGGGCGGCACGGGCAGCCAGCCGGCGGGGGCGACCACCGCGATGCCGACGGCCGCGGCCACCGCGCCGACCCACGCCGCGGCGACCCGCGGGGTCGGTCGCAGCCAGGCGCGCACCGCCGGGTGGAGCAGGCTCGCCAGCGCGAGCACCAGCACCCACGGGCCCAGGGCGAGCCACAGGACGGCCACCCCGACGAGGGCGGCCGTGCGCTGGTGCCTCACGCCCCCGGACCCCCGCGACGCACCACGCCCGTGACCACGTGAGCGACCCGGTGAGCGACCCGGCCGGCGTCGGCGCCGCCCGCCACCCGGCCCGTCGTACCTCTCGTCAGCCCGCCGGTCACCCCGTCAGCGACACCGCCAGCTACACCGCCGACCACCCCGTCGACCCCGTCGGCCGCGCCGCCCCCGTGGGACGCGTGTGACTGGAGTGACGACATGGAGCGATCGTAGGCCGAGGGGTGGTGCCCCCGCTGGGCTTTCGAGGCCATGATGAGCCCCATGAGCAGCCCCCGCGCCGGACAGCCCGCCGAGCCCGCCGACCTCGTCGACGTCGCCCACCTCGTCACCGCCTACTACACCGGCGAGCCCGACCCCGACGACGTCGACCAGCAGGTCGCCTTCGGCACCTCCGGGCACCGCGGGTCCTCGCTCAAGACCTCGTTCAACGAGGCGCACATCCTGGCCACGACCCAGGCGATCTGCGACTACCGCCGCGAGCAGGGCTACGACGGCCCGCTCTTCATCGGCCGCGACACCCACGGCCTCTCCGAGCCGGCCTGGGCCACCGCGCTGGAGGTCCTGGTGGCCAACGACGTCACCGTGCTCGTCGACGACCGCGACGCCTACACCCCCACCCCCGCGGTCTCCCACGCGATCCTGCGCGCCAACCGGGGCCGCACGAGCGGGCCGGGCCTGGCCGACGGCATCGTCGTGACCCCCTCGCACAACCCGCCGGCCGACGGCGGCTTCAAGTACAACCCGCCCCACGGCGGGCCGGCCGACTCCGACGCCACGAAGGTCATCGCCGCGCGCGCCAACCAGCTCATCGCCGCGGGGCTCCACGACGTGCGCCGCGTGCCCTTCGCGCGGGCGCGGGCCGCGGTGTCGACGTACGACTTCCTGGGCGGCTACGTCGACGACCTGCCCCAGGTGGTCGACCTCGAGGCGATCCGCTCCGCGGGCGTGCGCATCGGCGCCGACCCGCTCGGCGGCGCGGCGGTGCACTACTGGGGCGAGATCGCCGAGCGCCACGGCCTCGACCTCACCGTGGTCAACCCGCTGGTCGACGCCACCTGGCGCTTCATGACCCTCGACTGGGACGGCAAGATCCGCATGGACTGCTCCTCGCCCTCGGCGATGGCCTCGCTGGTCGCGCAGAAGGACGCCTACGACATCGCCACCGGCAACGACGCCGACGCCGACCGCCACGGCATCGTCACCCCCGACGCCGGGCTGATGAACCCCAACCACTTCCTCGCCGTCGCCATCGGCCACCTCTTCGGCGGCGCGCGCCCCGACTGGCCGGCCTCGGCGCGCATCGGCAAGACGCTGGTGTCGTCGTCGATGATCGACCGGGTCGCGGCCTCGATCGGCACGCCGCTGGTGGAGGTGCCGGTGGGCTTCAAGTGGTTCGTGCCCGGGCTGCTCGACGGCTCCTTCGGCTTCGGCGGCGAGGAGTCGGCCGGGGCGTCGTTCCTGCGACGCGACGGCTCGGCCTGGACCACCGACAAGGACGGCCTCATCCTCTGCCTGCTGGCCTCGGAGATCCTCGCCACCAGCGGCAGGACCCCCTCGCAGCACTACGCCGACCTCGTCGCGCAGCACGGCGACCCCGCCTACGCCCGCATCGACGCCCCCGCCACCCGCGAGCAGAAGGCCGCGCTCGCCGCGCTCTCCCCCGACGACGTCACCGCCACCACGCTGGCCGGGGAGGAGATCACCGCCAAGCTCACCGAGGCCCCCGGCAACGGCGCCGCCATCGGCGGGCTCAAGGTGACCACCGAGTCGGCGTGGTTCGCCGCGCGCCCGTCGGGCACGGAGGACGTCTACAAGATCTACGCCGAGTCCTTCCAGGGCCCCGACCACCTCGCCCAGGTGCAGGCCGAGGCCCGCGACGTCGTCTCCGCCGCCCTCGGCGCCTGACCCCCGCCACGGCAGCGGCGTCCGCGGCCGCGTCCGCGTCTTACTGACCGTTGCGACCACTACCTGACCGTCACAACGCCCTGCCAGTAGTCGCAACGATCAGTAAGACGCGCCGGTCGCGTGCGCCGCCCCCGGGCTCAGCGCCCCGCGGCCACGTGCTCGGCGGCGAGGAACGACAGCCCGAGGGCGGGGAGCAGGCCGTTGCCGGCGAGGTAGCCCGCGGCGCCGTGCCCGGAGATGCCGGCGGCGGCGCCCCCGGCGGCGTAGAGACCGGTCACGGGGCCGTCGGCGCGCTGCACGCGGGCGTGCTCGTCGACGACCAGCCCGCCCTGGGTGTGGAAGAGCGCGGGGGTGACGGGCACGGCGCGGTACGCCGCAGCCAGCGGCGCCTCCCACCGCGTGCGCCCGTGCGGGTCGTCGGCCTCGCCGCTCGCCGCGGCGCGGGCCGCCTCGAGCGTCGCGCCCAGCACGCCGGCGTCGACGTCGATCGCGGCGGCCAGGCCGGCCACGTCGGCGGCGGTGCGGGTGACCCCCGACTCGACGGTGTCGCGGTAGTCGGTGAAGGACTGGCACGCCTCGTGGATCCGCTCGTCGAGCACCAGCCAGCCGCGCCCGCCCTCGGCGGCCTGGAGCGCCGCGGCGTACTCGGAGTAGCCGGTGGTCTCGTCGCCGAAGCGGCGCCCGGTGGTGTCGACGACGACGGCGCCGTGCATGACGGTGGCCCAGCCGGCCAGGGTGGCGGCGGGGGTGAGGGCGGCGTGGCCCTGGTAGGAGTCGAGGTAGGCGGTCTGCGCGCCGAGCCGCTCGCCCAGGCGCAGGGCGTCGCCGGTGGAGCCCTCGCTGCCGTGGTAGGTCGCGCCGGCGATCTCGGGCAGGTGGCGGGCCACGAGCTCGCGGTCGGCGCCGAAGCCGTTGGTGGCCAGCAGCACGGCGCGGGTCGGCACGCGCTCCTCGCCGTTGGGGGTCTCGACCACGGCCTCGCACACCGCGCCGTCGTCGTCGAGCACGACGTCGACGAGCCGGGCCGGCACGAGCAGGTCGACGAGGTCGCTGGCGCGCGCGGCGCGCACGAGGTCGGCCAGCATCGCCTGCCCGGCGCGGCCGGGCACGGTGTGGCAGCGCAGCGCGGAGTGGCCGGGGTAGCCGAAGTCGGTGACCAGCGAGAGCGGCAGCCCGGCCTCGTCGGCCAGCCACTCCACCAGCCGGGCGCTGACCCCGGCCAGGGCCACGGCGAGCCGCTCGTCGGCCTGGCCGTGGGTCTTGGCGCGGATGTCGTCGACGAAGCGCTCGGCGGAGTCCTCGACCCCGGCCTCGCGCTGCCAGCGGGTGCCGGCGCCGGGCACCATCGCGGTCGACATGGCGGTGTTGTTGCCGCGCGCGAAGTGCTCGTTGCGCTCCACCACCAGCACCGAGAGGCCCAGCGAGGCGGCGCGCAGCGCGGCCACCAGCCCGCCGCCGGCGCCGGCGACGACGAGGTCGGGACCCTCCGCGATCATCGGGTCGCCCCCGTCGTGGCCGGGGCAGCGGTCGTGGCGGGCGAGGCGTCGTCGAGCCGGCCGGTCACCCGCGCCCGCAGCCCGAGGAGGGCCAGGGCGGTGGCGGTGGGGTCGAGCACGTACGGCGCCCGCGCCTGCTCGGCCACGTCGACCGCCGAGCACGCGTTGAGCACGAAGTCGCAGTCGAGGCCCCCGACGGTGCGCTCCACCGCCGCGGCCCAGGTGGCGTCGTCGGCGATGTCGTCGACCGACAGGTCGAGCACGGCGGTCGGGGCGACGGTCGCGGCGGCGTACTGGCCCAGGCGGCGGTCGAGCTCGGCCGCGATCGGGGCGTTGCGGGCCACGGCGCCGAGGCGGGCGCCCTGGCCGGTGACGAAGGCCGCGGTGAGCCGGCCCAGGCCGAGCACCGGCCGCGCGAGACCGGCCAGGCCCTCGCCCGCGGCCCCCTCGCCCTCGGCGAGGTCGGCGAGCGGGTCGAGCACGCAGTCGGGGAGGTAGGCGTCCCAGCCGGTGGGGTCGACGGCGGCGTAGCGGGCGTGGAGCGCCCGCTCGCTGGCCCGCACGTCGTCGGCGGTGTCGAGGGCGCGCGGCAGGCGCGGGGTCTGGCCGTCGGGCTCGCCCGTCGCGCCTCCCCCGGAGCTGCCGGGGTCGAGGTGCTCGAGCACGACAGTGACGCCGGCGGGCGCGAGGGCGTCGTAGCGCGCCTGGCGCCGGGCCAGCTCGGCGTCGTCGACGACGATGGGGGTGATGGCGAGCAGTCGCATCAGGCGGGGTCTCCCTGGGTCGGGTCGGTCGGGCCGGCGGGCGGCGCGGGCGTGCCGGGGGCGGCGTACGCCGTCGCCGCGCCGGGCGGCTGCGCCTCGGGGCCGAGGCCCAGGGCGCGGGGGTCGTTGGGGTGCGCGGCGAGCGGGTGGACGGTGATGTCCATCCACGGGTGCAGCGGCAGCGAGGTCAGGCAGGCGTGCAGCTCGGTGGCGTCGGCGACGTCGTAGAGGCTCCAGTTGGCCCAGCGGCCCGGGATGCGCCAGAGCCGCCGCAGCTGGCCGGCGGCGGCGAGGCGCTGGCCCTGGGCCAGCTCGCGGGCGAAGACCTCCTCGCGCTGCTCGACCGGCGTCTCGGGCGGCCAGACGATCTCGATGTGCACCAGGAACTCCACGCGCTCCCCTCCTCTTCTCTCTGCTCGCGCCCCTCGACCGACGGTCGGGCTGTGCGGTCGGGGTCAGACCCCGAGGTAGGCCTCGCGCACGCGCGGGTCGTCGGCCAGCTCGGCGCCGGTGCCCTCGAGCACGATGGCGCCGCTCTCGATGACGTAGGCGCGGTCGGAGATGGCGAGGGCCTGGGAGGCGTTCTGCTCCACGATGAGCACGGTGACCCCGGAGTCGCGGATGCGGCCGATGGCCTCGAGCACCTGGGCGACCAGGTTGGGCGCGAGGCCCACCGAGGGCTCGTCGAGGGTCAGGCAGGCGGGCCGCGCCATCATGGCCCGCCCGATGGCCAGCATCTGCTGCTGCCCGCCCGACATGGTCTCGGCCTTCTGGGCCCGCCGCGCGGCGAGGATCGGGAAGAGGTCGAAGACCTCCTCCAGGGAGGCCTTCACCGTGGAGCGGGGCTGGGAGTAGGCGCCCATCTCGAGGTTCTCGATGACCTGGAGGTCGCCGAAGAGGGCGCGGTCCTGGGCCACGTGGACGAGCCCGGCGCGCACGACCTGGTGGGGTTTCATCTTGTGCACCGCGGCGCCGTCGAAGAGGATCTCGCCGCCGGTGACCGAGACCAGCCCGGCGACGGCGCGCAGCGTGGTGGTCTTGCCCGCGCCGTTGGCGCCGATGAGGGAGACGATCTCGCCGCGGGCGACGTGCAGGTCGAGGCCGTGGAGGATCTCCAGGCGGCGGTAGCCGGCGTGCAGGTCGCGCAGCTGCAGCAGGGAGTCGCCCGGCGGGCGGTGCGGCGCGGGCGCCGTACCCGGGGTGGGAGTGGGGGTGGGGGTGCTCATGCGTAGTCCTCTCCGAGGTAGGCCTCGACGACCCGGGGGTCGGTGATGACCTCGTGGGGGTCGCCGAGGGCGAGCTCGGCGCCCTCGGCCATGACCAGCAGGCGCTCGGAGAGCGCCATCACCGCGGCCATGATGTGCTCCACGAACATCACCGTCATGCCGTCGGCGTGGATCTCGCGCAGCAGCTCGATCATGGGGGCGCGCTCGGCGGGCACGAGCCCGGCGAGCACCTCGTCGAGCAGCAGCAGCCGCGGCTCGAGGGCCAGGGCGCGGGCGAGCTCGAGGCGCTTGAGGCCGGCGGTGGGCAGGCTGCCCGACGGGGAGTGGACGTAGCGGTCCAGCTGCACCCGGTCGATGACCTCCAGCGCGGCGCGGCGCGCGGCCTTGCGGGAGCGGTGGCGGCCGTGGGCGGCGATGGCGACGTTGTCGAGCACGCTCATCGACTCGAAGGGCCGCATCAGCTGGAACGTGCGCACCAGCCCGACGGAGGCTACCTTGGCCGGCCCCCAGCCGGTGATGTCCTGGCCGTCGAAGACGACGCGGCCGCGGGTGGGCTCGAGCTGGCCGGCGAGCAGCGAGAAGAGCGTGGTCTTGCCCGCGCCGTTGGGCCCGACGATGCCGAGGAACTCCCCGTCGGTGACGTCGACGTCGACGTCGCGCACGGCGGTGAGGCCGGCGAAGGTCTTGGTCAGCGACTCCACGTGCAGCAGCGTCATGAGCGGAACCGATCGCGCAGGGTGCCGTAGATGCCCTTGGGCATGAACAGCACGATGAGGACGAGCAGGGCGGCGTAGATGGCGACGTCGAGGCCGGTCACGCCCTGGAGGAAGGCGAGGAACTCCGGCGGGTCGCGCAGGATCTGGGCGATCCACTCCGAGAGCGGGCCGACGACCAGGGCGCCGACGAGCGGGCCGAAGACGGTGCCGATGCCGCCGATGACGGCGGGCACGATCGCGTTGACCGAGACCCCGGAGCCGAAGGCCTGCTCGGGGCCGACGAAGAAGTAGTACTGGGTGTAGAAGGCGCCGGCCAGCGAGGTGAAGGCGCAGCTGAGCGCGACCGTGACGAGGCGGTAGCGCATGACGCGGATGCCGAGGGAGGCGGCGGCGACCTCGTCGTCGCGCACGGCCTGCACGTACTGCCCCGCGCGGGAGTTGACGAAGGCGACCGTGCCGAAGAGGCCGAGGGCGAGCACGGCGAGCGGGATCCAGAAGTAGATCGGGCTGCCCTGCTCGAACTGCATCATCGACCAGGAGTCCTCCAGCAGCAGGGGCACGTTGAAGCCCTCGGTGCGGCGCAGGAAGTCGAGGTTCTGCACCGCGAGCAGGAAGACCTGGGCGAAGGCGAAGGTGGCCAGCGCGAAGTAGGCCCCGGCCAGGCGGTAGCGCAGGCACAGGAAGGCGATGAGGGTGCCGGCGGCCGCCGAGATCGCCGCGCCCACCAGCATCGAGATCCACGGCGAGACGCCGTGCTCGACCAGGAGGTAGGCGTCGGTGTAGGCGCCGATGCCGAAGAAGGCGGCGTGGCCGAAGCTGAACATGCCGCCGTAGCCGCTCATCAGGTTCCACCCCACCGCCAGGATCGCGAAGATCAGGGTGCGGATGGCCACGGCCTCGGTCTGCTCGTCGAGGAGCAGGGGCAGTACGGCGAGCAGCGCGACGATGAGCGCCAGCGCGGCGTAGGTGCGCGAGGTGGAGCGGTCCTTCAGGCGCGGGTCGTCGAGACCGACGCTGGGGCGGCGCGTGGCGCCGGGGGCGGGGGTGCCGGGCGTGCCGGCGGTGCTGGTGGCGCTCATCGGGTCGCTCCGAAGATGCCCTGGGGGCGGAAGAAGAGGACGAGGACGAAGACGCCGAAGACCAGGATCAGCGAGCCGGTGCCGGGCAGGTAGAGCGCCCCGACGGTCTGCACGAGGCCGATGATCAGCCCGCCGACCACGGCGCCGGCGACGTTGCCGAGGCCGCCGAGCACGACGATGACGAAGGCGAGGATGGTGAACTGCTCGCCCACCGACGGGGTCAGGCTGAGGAAGGGCGCCATGAGGCCGCCGGCCACGGCCACGCAGGCCGAGCCGATGCCGAAGGTCAGGGCGTAGACCCGGCTGACGTCGACGCCGACCAGGGAGGCGCCCTGGGTGTTGGCGGAGACCGCGCGGATGGAGAGGCCGAAGGAGGTGCCGCGCAGCAGCAGGGTCAGCGCCCCGGCCACGAGCAGCGCTCCGCCGAAGGCGATGAGCCGCTCGTAGGACATGATCGCGTCGAGGATCTCGACGCGGCCGCTGACCGAGCCCGGCACGCGCAGCGGGCGGCCGCCGAAGATCATCAGCAGCACGTTGACGATGAGCAGCGAGAGCCCGAGCGTGATGAGCAGCGGGCCCTCCTCGTTGCCGGCCATGGTGAGCTTGTTGAGCAGGGTGGCCTGCACGAGCACGCCGAAGAGGAACATCACCGGCACGGCCAGCAGCGTCGCGACGTAGACCGGGATGCCGCCGGAGGTCGACATCTCGTAGACCAGGAACATGGCCATGGTGAGCATGGCGCCCTGGGCGAAGTTGACGATGCCGAGCACGCCGAAGATCAGCGTGAGCCCGACCGAGACGAGGGCGTAGACCCCGCCGAGCAGGAGGCCGGTGGCCACCGACTGGGTGACCAGGCCGGTCTCGCGCTGGCCCACGGTGTAGACGAGGGCCAGCGCGACCACGACGGCGGCCAGGACGAAGAGGGGCGCCGCCGGCAGCTTCAGGCTGCGGCGCTCCCGGTCGGGCTCCACGGCGGTGGGGCCTCCGGGATCGGTGGCGGTGGGGCTCGTTGTCATCCGGGTGTCATCCGTTCCTGACGGCGGGGGCCGCCTCAGCGGTTGGTCGGGTAGACGGGCTCGCTGGTCGTGAAGTCCTCGGGGAAGACCTGCTCGACCTCGCCGTCCTGGATCTGCATGACGATGACGGTGGCGTTCTCGTTCTGCCCGGTCTCGTCGAAGGTGATGGGGCCGTCGAAGGCCAGCAGCGGGTCGTCGACCTCGATGCCGGCGAGCGCCTCGCGCACGGCCTCGGGGTCGTCGGAGCCGGCCTCCTCGAGGGCCTGGGCGATGACGACGACGGCCTGGTAGGACAGCATCGAGGCCGTCTCCATGGGCTTGCCGTACTCCTCCTCGAAGCGGGTGCGGATGTCCTGCACGCGCTCGTCGGTGGCGGCGTAGTGGTAGTTGGCGCTGAGCACCTGGTTGCCCGCCTGGCCGGCGTCGCCGGGGAAGGCGCCGTCGTCGAAGCCGCCGTTGGCCACGCCGTAGACGGCGTCGATGTCGGGGCCGAGGGCCTCGACGGCCTGGGCGATGAGGAGGCTGTCGGGGTAGTAGCCGGTGGCGACGATGACGTCGGGGTCGGCCGCGGCGGCCTCGCGCACCTGGGTGGTGGCGTCGGTGAAGTTGGTGCCGGGGTAGGTGACCTCCTCCAGCACCTCCACGCCGTTGGCCTCGGCCTCCTCGGCGAAGGCGTCGAAGACGCTCTGGCCGAAGGCGCCCTCGATGTGGATGTAGGAGACCGACTCGATCGGCTCGTCGTTGGCCTCGGCCAGCGCGATGAGCGCCTTGGCGCCGTCGGTGCCCATGCTCGTGGCGTTGGGCTGGATGCGGAAGGTGTTCTGGTAGCCCTGCTCGAGGATCGAGTCGTCGACGGCGACGTCGATGACCAGCGGCACACCGGAGCGCTCGGCCACGGCGGAGACGTTGGCGGTGACGTCGCTCTGGTAGGTGCCGACCAGGGCGACCGCGCCCTCGCTGATCAGGCGCTGGGCCTCGCTCTGGCCGCTGTCGGCCACGCCCTTGCTGTCGCCCTCGCCGAGGGTGAGCTGGGCGCCGTCGAGGGCCTCGATGCCGCCGGCGGCGTTGATGTCGTCGACGGCCATCTGGGCGCCGTTGTTCATCAGCGAGCCGACCCCGGCCAGGGCGCCGGTGAGCGGGTGGACCGCACCGATCATGATCTCGCCGTCGGCGCTGCCGGAGGAGCCGGAGCCGCCGCAGGCGGAGAGGGCGAGGGCGCTCGCGGCGAGCGCCGCGGCGAGGGAGACCTTCTTCATGGTGCTGGACCAACCTTTCGTGCCTGGGGCACAGTGTGCGTTCCTCTTGGGGGAACAGTGGCCTGAGTCGGTGCGCTCCGCTGAGCGGAACGTCTGACGGGCACCCGAGCGGCCCTCGATCGACGTTCCAGTGAGTATGCACGCCTCTCACGGGGATTTCTAGGGGCTATCCCCCGCGAAACGCAAGCGTTACAGTTCCGGTCAGCGAAACGCTACGACGAAAGAAGGCGCCGTGAGCACAGACCCGATCCGCGGAGAGGCCGCCCGGGAGACCCCGGGCGGAACGGAGTCGGCCGACCGGGTCGCCGACGTGCTGCTGCTCTTCGCGCGCTCCGAGGACCCCCTCGGCGTCTCCCGCATCGCCCGCGACCTGGCGCTGAGCAAGGCGGTGGTGCACCGCATCCTGCAGTCGCTGTCGTCGCGCTCGCTGGTGCAGCCCGTGCCCGGCGGCTCCAGCTACGTGCTCGGCCCGGCCGCGGCGGGGCTGGCCGCGCGGGCCTGGAGCCAGCTCGACGTGCGCTCGGTGGCCTCGCCGGTGCTGCGCAAGCTGCGCGACGCGACCCGGGAGACCACGACGCTCTCGGTGCTGGTGGGCGACCAGCGCATCTACCTCGACCAGTTCGAGAGCCCGCAGGAGATCAAGATGGTGGTCGAGATCGGCCCGCGCTTCCCCCTGCACTCGGGCGCCTCGAGCCGCGCGATCCTGGCCCACCTGCCGCAGCCGCTCATCGACGAGGCCGTGCGCCAGCTGGTCGCGCTCAAGCCCGACACCGACGTCGAGGCCTACCTCGCCGACCTCGCCACCTCCCGCGAGCGCGGCTACGCCGTCTCCCTCAACGAGCGCAACACCGGCGCCGCCTCGATCGCCGCACCCTTCTTCGACGTCGCGGGCAACGTGCTCGGCTCGGTCAGCTCCTCGGGCCCGGTCTTCCGCTACGCCGACCTCGCCGACGGCGCCGACGAGCGCCAGACCCGCCTGGTGGTCGAGGCCGCCAACGACATCACCGACCGCCTCCGTTAAGGACCCCCGTGCTCCCCCGCTCCTTCCTCTACGTGCCCGGCAACCGCCCCGACCTCTTCGACAAGGCCGCCGGCGGCCAGGCCGACGCCGTCGTCCTCGACCTCGAGGACGCCGTGCCCCTGCCCGCCAAGGCCGAGGCCCGCGAGGCCGTACGCCGCTGGCTCGACGCCCGCGACTCCACCCTCGGCGCCCAGGCCTGGGTCCGCGTCGACCCCGCCGCCCTCACCGCCGACCTCGACGCCGTCCTCCACCCCCACCTCGACGGCCTCTTCCTCGCCACCGCCACCCCCACCGCCCTCGACGCCCTCACCACCCACCCGGCGTGGCAGGACGAGTCGCGGTGGTTGAGGAGCGAGCGCCAGCGAGCGTCTCGAAACCACGACCCGAGCGGTCAGCCGGTGGTCGAGGAGCGAGCGCCAGCGAGCGATCGCCCGGTGGTTGAGGAGCGAGCGCCAGCGAGCGTCTCGAAACCACCCACCCCAGCGGTGATTGAGGAGCGAGCGCCAGCGAGCGTCTCGAAACCACCAAGCGTGGTCGCCCTCATCGAGTCCGCCCAAGGCCTCCAGACCCTCCAGCAGATGTCCACCCACCCCGCCCTGACCGCCTTCGGCATCGGCGAGGTCGACCTCCTCGGCGACCTCCGCGTCACCCGCACCCACCGCACCGAGGCGGTCATCCTCGCCCTACGCACCCAGGTCGTCGTCGCCAGCGCCGCCGCCGGCTTGGAGGCCCCGGTCGCCCCGACGTCGACCGACTTCCGCGACCTCGACGCCTTCGGCGAGAGCACCCGCCTCGCCCTCGACCTCGGCTTCCGCTCCCGTACGGCGATCCACCCCGCCCAGGTGCCCGTCATCCACGACGCCCTCGCCCCCACCGCCGACGAGGTCGCCGCCGCCCAGGACGTCGTCGGCCGCTACGAAGCCTCGGGAAGCAGCGTCGCCCTGGACAGCGCGGGGCGGCTCATCGACGGCGCTGTAGTACGGGGCGCCCGAGAGACTCTGGCGCGAGCGGGTACATAAGCGGCGAAGTCACGCACGCTCGTCGGCATGTGCCGAGATTGTCTTTGAAGCGCCCCAGGTTTGATGCCGCATCCTTTTGAGTTGGAAGGATGCGAACCATGCCGAAGAAGATCGATCCGAAGGTCAAGGAGCGGTGCGTGCGGCAGGTGCTGGAGCACTTGCCGGAGTTCCCGTCGTTGACCGCGGCCGCTGAGGTCGTTGCTCGCCGTGAGGGCCTGGGCAAGGAGACGGTGCGCCGCTGGGTCGTCCAGGCCCAGATCGACGGCGGACAGCGTCAAGGTGCAACCAGCGAGGAGCTGGCCGAGATCAAGGACCTGAAGGCCAGGGTCCGCCGGCTGGAGGAGGACAACGAGATCCTTCGCAGGGCCTCGATTTTCTTCGCGGGGGAGCTCGACCCCCGCAACCGCTGATCGTCGCGTTCATCGACGAGCTGCGGGCCGATGGTCACGCGGTCGAGTCGATCTGCCGGGTCCTGCGCGAGCAGGGCTGCCAGATCGCCGCGCGGACCTACCGCGACTGGCCGGGCGCTCACCGCCGGGTCGCAGCCAGGACGATCAGTGACGCGATGGTCACCAACCAGGTCCGCGACCTCGTCTGGCGGATCGACCACGAGGGCGTGCGTCGGATGACACCCGAGGGCCTGTACGGGCGCAGGAAGATGACGGCGCTCGTGCGACGCACGACCCCCGGTGCTTCGCCCGGATCGGTCGACCGTGCGATGAGATCCCTTGGCCTGCAAGGGATTCGCCGCGCCAAGGGGATCCGGACCACGATTCCGGCCGAGGACGGCAAACGGGCCGGGGACCTGCTCGACCGGGACTTCACTGCTGACGCACCGAACCGGACCTGGGTCATGGACTTCATCTGCGTCCGCACCTGGGTCGGGTTCGTCTACGTCGCGTTCATCCTCGACGTGTTCGCCCAGAAGATCGTCGCCTGGAACGTGGCACCTACCAAGGCCGTCGAGCTGGTCGACGTGCCGCTGAGGATGGCGCTGTGGCAGCGCGGCCGTGAGGGGCACCCCGTCGTGAGGGGCGAGTTGATTGGCCACGCGGATGCCGGGTCTCAATACACCTCGATCACGTTCACCGACCACCTCGCCGACGAGGGCATCCGGCCCTCGATCGGGTCAGTTGCCGATGCGTATGACAATGCGCTGATGGAGTGCGTGATCGGCCTCTACAAGACCGAGTGCATCCGCACCACGGTCTTCCACGCCGGCCCCTACCGGACCATCGGCGACGTCGAGTACGCCACCGCCGGCTGGGTCGACTGGTACAACAACAGGCGCCTGCACGGCACCCTTGGGATGATGACCCCCGTGGAGTTCGAGCAGGCCCACTACGCGGCCCTCAACCGAGAGCCGCAACCCGTATAGGAGCGGCAGAGAACCTGGGGCGCTTCACACTGACTGACACCCCCGAGCGAGTAGTCGCGGAGTTGCGGCGCCGCTTCCCCAGTCGCACGTTGGGCGCTGACTGGCGACTGGTGGTGCGTGAGAGTGATTTCGCCGTCATTGAGGCCAATTCGGGCGCGCACCTCCGCCTCGCCGAGGTCGCGGCGTGCCGCCGGCGGAATGTCACCACAGCGCGCGGTCAGCACATGGACCGTTGAGCTCAGCGGCGAGTGCGATCTTTAGAGTCTTTGTCGCGATCACGTCAGCGCGATCACTGAGTGCGTCAACGCAACGCAATCTTGTGTTCGGCATGTCCGGCGTCCGCCAAGAGGCGGAAGGACGCTGCTACGCCCGGTCGGTATACGGGGAGAAGGGAGTGCGCGCGGTGGCTGCGTGAGGGTCCTGCCCCGAATCCGCGGTCGACGAACAGGCGTGTCCCGGACTCATACGCTCATACCTCGACCCTGGCAGCGCAACATAGATCGACGTGACGTGGGTAGGCACCTCGTAGCCGCACTCGTGCCTATGTCCGTCTCGGCATGCGCATACGGCAGTTCCACTGGCCGCATTCCGCCAAGGTCAAACCTGCTATTGAGGGTATTGCACCCAATTGCTCGGTCCCATCTGTGCTTGTGAATCATGCCTCTCGCTGTCAGGCAGCCAGTACGGGAAGCGCCCGGACACGATCCGCTCTTTGGTGGCGATAAACTCCCTATTGAGTGCCAAGCTATGGCCAGACAGGTTTTCCCCAGCCATGGTCATCAAGGTTCGGGGGTAGGACCTCCATCGAGCCAAGAGGCGCTCCACGAGGAAGTTCTCCAGGGACTGAAAAGCTGCGAATCCATCTAGGGTTTCCTGAGGGTTGGGGACTTTGGCCCCATGGACCACCGAATTTCGCAGTGCATAGAGCTCACGAAAGTATCGACCGGCTGGCGTGCCTTGCTGCAGACTCCAGTTTCCGCCTAGTAGGTGTGGAAGTTCGGACTTGAGGAGTTTCGCTAAGGGAAGCTCGGACGCTGGGTCGGGCAGAACGTGATCGTCCGCGCCGGCGGACTCTTCCATCGAGTCGAGGCACAACATCCGGTAGGTGTCAAACAGAAGTGACTCAGCAGCGGTATTGAGACTCACTACAGCATTGATCATGTCGGCTTGTCGAAAACGCGCATACTCTGCACGCGCCTTCCACGTTCTGGCTGTCAAGAACGGATGATTCCACTGCTCGTCCCAGTGCCTACCGGACAACATCTTCATGCCCCACTCCGGCACTGAGTCATCCTCAACGTGCCAGTGCTCCGAATTGACGATCAACGGTCCTGTCGCGTGCCACTCACGGCTAGCGTCGCGCCTGCCCATTGCGACCAAGTGACCGATGTCTCGAGCCAGTACTTGGGTGGCCCGATAGTCGAACGTGGAGTTCGTATATGCGCGCAACATCGCGTTCAGTCCTGTCAAACATCTCGACAGCGCCTGAATTTCATCGGCGTGGGGAGCCGCTGTTGTTGCGACCCGCGGCTCTCCCTTCAACTGGTCCATCGGAGTCTCGAGAGAAACCCAAGTCGTCTGTTGGGAGACGTTGAAGGGGGCGTCTCGCTCGCCCGACTGGTGCTCGCCATGACGGTAGAAGGAGTTTAGCGCCTGGTCCAAGCCATATGGCAGTAGATTCGCGAAAGGAATTTCGCCGGGAATGAAGGTAGCGGACACGAAGGGAAACTCAAATGCCGCCTTCTCGCGGTCGACAAACGACCACTTCCGGTCAGTGACGATCCAGTTGAGGCCGGGCGGCAGCCGAAGTCGGAATGGCAACGGAAAAGCGAAAGTATAGATGACACCTTCGTCGTGTTCCGATATCATTGCCCCTCGACTTCTTTAGAGTGTATGGAGGAAGAACGCCCCGCTCTTGCAGCTACGCGTAGCGGTCCATGCTCGCGTGCAGAACGACGGGAAGCCCAGGTCAGACCGCTCTGGGGCGTCGCAGATCGCGTTTGCAGTCCTCTATGAGCCGCAGGCGAAGGATCCAATACTGCTCCTTCCATGCAACCCACTCGGAACTAGCCACAGCGGTGCCTCGGGGTACTCCTCCCGACCGCAGGTGCTGCCAAAGCGCTTCGGCGCTCGACGCGGTCCCATCCGTTGCGTTGAGTCTCAATTCTTCGACTGCCGTTTGTCCTTCGATCCCTGAAAGGGCACGCAATTCCGCTGCATACTGCTCGTCGTCAAGCGACCGCTCACGCCTATGCTGCCTCAGCCTCCGTATGTCGTCGTACAGGACATGTGTGGTGACCAAGAGCGCGCTAAAGGCCTTCTGGCGCCTGTCGAGCACGGCACTGTCCCAGCGTCCTGTCATCTCTATGTTGAGTTTGTCCAACTCGCGTTGGTGTCTTTGTTTCTCAACCTTCGCGTCGAACCACGACTTGACCGCTACGGCGAGCAGAGTTGCCGCGGCAGCAATGCAGGCGCCGAGCAACGTGTAGATTGCGTTGTTTGAGTTGTCAGTTGACCGCCCCACATCCGCAACCGCGACCAGGTGATGAGTGGCGGGGCCGTCGATCATCATAGTTCTCTCGTCTCGCTGGGGAATTCGGGCAGCCCGCTGCATCCAAGCACGTGGGAGCGCTCAGCAGAAGTGATGCAAGCCAGCTCGCGATCGAAGTGCGTAGCAGGTCCGGAGGAGTGACCAGTGCCTGCCTCATACGACTGACCGACATCGCGCGGGGACCTGGTCCGCAGGCACGGGATGGACGGCGGAAGTTACGTTCATATGTGGGCCCACATCGCCCGCCGTCCGCCTGAAGGCGTATGCCGTGGCTCGTGGCCCAGACGGCAGGGCGCACAGCATTGACCTCTGTTCGGGCGCACGGTGGTCGACGCCGCGTCATCATGGGCACAGCTGGCGCAAAGACTCATGCTGCCGACTCGATAAGCGGCGGAAATCTCTACCTGCCTCGGCGGCCGATCGCCACACGCATGACTTATGAGGCCGCGTCACGCTTCGGGCGGGAACTTGCCACTCCACGCACGAGGGTGCTGAGTTCCTCAGCTCTCGGTGACGAATGGAAGGGTCAAGCCAGTACCCGCCGGGCGGATTCAGGCAGTGGGATGATCTCGCTCGCCTTCGTTACGGGACGTGACAATCTGATCCCGACGCTCGCGCCGACCAGCCCGGTTGGAACCGTGACCCCCTCGCATACAACCTCTTCGACGACGACGGCGATTGTCGACCTGCCGCCCGCTGCCGCAAAGAGATCGCCAGGCTGGATCTCGCACGGGAGGCAATAGAAGCAGGCGATCTGCTTTTGGTATAGGGCATATGGCCTACCCAGTGAACGCCGCGCTGGCGGAGGTCCGAACGACGTAACGTAACGTAAAGTCGCACTCGCGACCGCATCGTACAACGCCGCACAGAATGCCTCGACTACTGCGACATACGCCTCAAGAAGTTCAAGAGACAACAAATCGCTCGCACTTCCGTGCGCCAACGCGTTGCGCCTCTCCGCGAGATCATCGATCACAAACGTCGAAGCCCCCTCAGTGGGAAAATGCGCCTTCATCGCATTTGTAAGGGTCGGCGACGTCTTTACCCCATCGACATCAATGCCCGCGCGAGCGAATATAAACCTTATCTGTTCCCATCGGAAGTTCGCCGTGTGCCGCGAGAAAACGCGGGTCTGCATCGGTATCGGGAGTCGTCCCTGCAGTGTCCGGTGCAGCCCCTCGGCCAGTTCGAGTTGAGTGAGCTGTCCGTTATAACGGTCGTTTGCGATGGCAGTCAGAACTTCTGCGCTAACGCTGGAGTAGCTGGCGAGCACGCTCTTCGGGAGAAGGTTGTAGTTGAAACAGCACTCGAGGTACGTCTCGACGGCATCCTCTACTAGGCGTTCGACGTAATTTTCCAGCGCTCCATATAGTCCGACGATGAGTCCGCCATTAACGAACCGACGAACATCAGCGGTTGCTGGCACCTTCTGTTGGAAGTCTTCGATCGCGCGCACACCGGGATACTTGCGAGTATGAGGGTTCAGCCAGGGGCGCAAGGCGTCGACCGCCGACGCGAGGCCCAAGTTTCGGCGCAGAGCTTGTGTTGTAGCTTCAAGCTCTGTCAGGTTTGATCTCATGCCCTCGTGTCGTAGGCACCAGAACGGAGCACCTTGGAGACGAGATCTTCCACCAGTTCATCCCGCTCCCGCAAGTTCGACATGTTCGTCGTCCGCGCGTCGAACGACGCGAAGTGTTGCTCGTAGAAGACCGGCATCGCGTCTCGGAAGTTGGGCGCCAGATTGCGCAGGGCTTGAGCGTCGTCCAGGTGTTGACTGAAGACAAACATAATCGCGTCGTAAGCAGTTGTCGTTGGGCGTGCGAGCCAGCCCCACTTCTCGTTACGGAAGCGCCAAAGCCAAAAAGCTCGCTCGCCCAAGACATCGTAAACAAGGCCAACGGTCTCTTTGAAGAGCGATTCGAGGGCAAGGAGTACACCTTGCGGCAGCAAGTTGCCCTGACGGAGGTACGCGTCAAGGAACGTACGAAGCGCGCCGCCACCGATTCGCTGACGTTGTCGGTGCGCGAAGAAGCGCAGCACCAACTCAACGTCGCCCATGGTCTGATAGTCGCTGTTGGCACGAAGCGCCGGTGAAATTCTCCCTGAGACGATCTCCGCGTCGTCTGGAGCGGGAATGCCCCACATCGCACATAGGTTAGGATTACGCGACAGTGCAATACACAGTTGATTCAGGGGCCCGTTGTGAATCGCATTCCGCGATTCTTGTTCCTTTAGGCGTTCACCACCGCTGTTGATGCGCTCAAAGACGAGCTGCTTCAGCCGCTGAGCCTCCTCTGGCGTGCTAGCCGTCTCGCGTAGAAGGATAATCGACGAAAGATAGCGACGGTCGATACCGCGCCTAACCTGCTCTGGAAGGTTGGAGTAGCTCCGGCCATTAAGTTCCGGCCACTCGGCCAAGCCTGACAGCGTCAACTCGTCCCGATAGAACGTGGAGATCGCAGTCAAGCGTTGAAGTCCGTCCATGACTTCGTAGTGGGAGTACTCGTCCTCGTACAGAAAGATGGGCGGAACGGGCACGTTCATAATGAACGATTCGATGAGCGACGACTGCCGTTCTGGCGACCAGCGGTGCCTGCGTTGAAATTCAGGATTTAGCTCGTAGTCGGAACTCGAGACCATTCCAGCGATTGTGTTGAGCGGGTAGCGCGCCTGCTCGGTAACAATGCGGACCTCGCCGGAGACGTACTTTCTATTGATCGACTCATCGGACGCCCTCGATGGCGACAAGTCGCGGATCTTGAAGTCGAGCTTCTCGCCTGGGAACAGGTCTACCACCAAACACTCCTTTGCCACGGCTCGGGACCGAAGCGCCGGAGGCGCATGACCCGTCTGGCGACAGGTTAACGGTGTGGCCCGCCTGCCAGCCCGTTCTTACGGTTCCGATCGCGGTCGGCGGCGCCTCGGGAATCAACGGTTGAGACGAGCGTCCACATCGATGCCGCGATCGCCAACAAGGGCTCACGCCCGAGTACGCCCGATACGCGTCCCAGATGGAGCGTCATGAGGTGGCGATCGGACACGCCCATAGTGGGCGGAATGACGCGGCCACGGCGAGCCTGCTGGCTGGCTCGGGGGCGGGTGATGACAGCGAGCCGCTGACCGCCTTTGCCCACGCCACCAGCGCTTGGTGCTACTGCATTGCGGCTGGTGGGAACACCGTCAGCGCTGAGTCAAAGGAACGGCGCTTCTCCGCATGCCAGTCCAGGCGACGATTGCAAGCGCGACGAGGACGGGCCA
Organism: Nocardioides sp. P86; assembly: GCF_023712465.1. NCBI lineage: Bacteria > Bacillati > Actinomycetota > Actinomycetes > Propionibacteriales > Nocardioidaceae > Nocardioides > Nocardioides sp. P86. The sequence goes on from NZ_JAMAYE010000001.1 coordinate 1,575,101, forward strand.
CAGCGCCAGACGTTCGAGCAGGCCGGAGATTGTGCCCTCGCCGGACAGGACGAACGCTGCCGCGGCGGCGGCCGTCACCGCGCCCGTCGCGAGCAGGCCCCTCGCCAGTCGCGGGTCGCGGCGCCGCAGACGTGCACCGAGGACCAGCAGGGCGACCGGCTGCGCCACGAAAAGTGGCGTCGCGGCCAGGGCGTGCAGGGTGGCGTCCCGATCAAGAGGCGCGAGGCCCGTGGCCACCGAGCTCAGCCCGGAGACCGCCAGCAGCGCGGTGACCCACCAGCCGAGTGATCGGGTGAGGAGTAACGCGCCGACGGCCAGCAGTAGCCCGAAGCCGATGAAGGAGAGGTTCATCAGCTCGTGGCGCGGTGAGCAGTACGCGGCGGTGCAGCCCACCTCGCCGAGGCGGCTGACCGAGTCAGCGACGAAGCTGTAGCCGCCGGTGGTCGCTGCGGCGACGATGAACTCGGTGGCGATGTAGGCGGGCCGCACGAGCAGCGCGACCGCACCCCAGCCAGCGGCGGCGTGGGCGGCCCGGCCGGGGCGGCGTACGGGTGGGCTTGGCACGCGCACACGGTAGGCGCGGGGTGGGTCCGGTGGCGTTGCGGACCGGTCGGGTGGACGGTCAGTCGCGCCAGAAGAGGTGGTGGACCACGCCGCTGGGGCTGGGGACGACGTCGCGGTGGTAGCGGTCGAGGAGGTCGTCGGGCGAGGTCCATAGTCGGGAGCCGCCGCCGATCTCGATCGGGGCGACCGCGACGTGGAGGGTGTCGACCAGGCCGGCGTCGAGGAACTGGCGCACGGTGTCGGCGCCGCCGCCGAGGCGGACGTCCTTGCCGTCCGCGGCGTCGAGGGCCTGGGCTAGCACCGACGCGAGGTCGCCGCTGACGAAGTGGAACGTCGTGTCGCCCAGGGTGAAGGAGGGGCGCGGGTGGTGGGTCATGACGAAGACCGGGGTGTGGAAAGGGTCGACGGCGTGGAGCCACTTCGGGTCCTGCGGCTGCACGACGATGCTCTGGTTGCCGAACAGTCCGGCCTCGTCGAAGGCGTCGCCCTCCCTCGCGACCCGCTCCGCCCAATCTGCGCACCTCGAACCCCTAGGGTCGAGCCTGTGAACCAGAAGCTCGCGGGCCTCACCACTGTCCTCTCCCTCTGCGCCGCCCTGGGCATGAACGGTGCTCCCGCTTCGGCCGCCGAGGCCGACACCCGCCCGTGCGTGACCAAGGGCGAGTACAAGGCGATCAAGAAGGGCAACACGTTGGCGCGTGTGCACGACGTCTTCGACACCAAGGGCAAGGTGCTCTTCCAGAACCCCGGCACCGTCACCAACGGGGCTCGCGAGTACCCCACGTGCAAGGGGTCGGGGCTCGGGTCGAAGGTCCAGGTGCAGTACAACAACTACGCCGCCCAGGGCGGGCCGTTTCGCGTGGTCCACATCGACGACTACTGAGTCCTCGTCCCCCGGCAGGGCCTGACGCTCGCCCGGTTGATCGGCGCGCTGCGTAGGCGAGTGGTTTCGAGACGCTCGCTGGCGCTCGCTCCTCAACCACCGGGGCGGTTCGTGGTTTCGAGACGCTCGCTGGCGCTCGCTCCTCAACCACCGGGTCGGGGTGGGTACTGGGTGGGGTGGGGCGGCGTACCGAGGTCGTGGTGTGGGGGGCCGGACCTCGGCACGCCGCGGCTGGGTCAGGCGGGGTTGCCGGAGCGGCGGACGAACTGGCCGCGGGGGGAGCCGACGACGTCGCCGTCCTGGAGCACGGCGGAGCCTCGCAGGTAGGTGTCGGTGACGCGGGCGGTGAGCTCGAAGCCCTCGAAGGGGGTGTACTCCTGGGTGGAGAGGGAGTCGGCGGCGTGCACCTCGTAGGTGACGTCGTCGTCGACGAGGCAGAAGTCGGCGTCCTTGCCGACGGCCAGGTCGCCCTTCTGCTTCAGGCCGAAGCGCTCGGCGGGGTTGCGGGCGGTGAGCTCGGCGACGGCGCCGTAGGACAGGCCGCGGCGGCGGCCCTCGGTGAGCAGGGCGGGCAGGAGGTACTCCGTGCCGCCGAAGCCCGACTTGGCCAGGAAGACGTCGTCCTTCGGGTCGCCGAACTTCGTCTCCTCCTTGCAGCAGGCGTGGTCGGAGGTGACCCAGGAGAAGTGGCCGGCGAGCAGGTGCTCCCACAGCGAGTCGACGTCCTCGGGCGAGCGCAGCGGCGGGTTGACCTTGCCGCCGAGGTTGGCGGTGGTGAAGTCGGCGACGAGGTGGCCGACGGTGACCTCGCGGCGGAAGTCGATGTGGGGGAAGGTCGACTGCATCATCATCGCCGCCTCGATCGCCTTGCGCGAGGTGAGGTGGAGCAGGTTGATGTTGGGCAGCTCGGTCTCGTGGGCGAGGTAGGAGGCGATGGTGATCGCCAGGCCCTCGGAGTGCGGCGGGCGCGAGGCGCTGTAGGCCTCCAGGCCGGTGAGCGTGCCGTCCTTCTCCACCAGCTTGGTGTAGGCCCGCATGATCTCGGCGGTCTCGCAGTGCAGCGAGAGCGAGATGGCGTCGCGGTCCTGGGCGAAGCGCTCGTCGTTGCGGGCCTGCTGGATGCCGCGCATCACGAACTCGAAGTGGGCCAGGTCGTAGGACTGGTCCTCGGGCAGCATGAGGAACGAGCCCTGGTCGGCCGAGCGGCCGTGCAGGCCGTGGCTGCCGTAGAACATGAAAATCTTGAACGACGGCACCCCGAAGTCCTCGATCATCATCGGGATCTCCTCGATGTGCTCCTCGAGGATCGGCGCCACGTGGAAGGCGTAGTCGACGTAGGCCCGGCCGTCGGTGGCGGCCAGGACGTCGGGGAAGACCTCGCGGTAGGGGCCCGAGCGGTTCATGTAGTAGGCGCCCGTGCGGATGTAGGTGATGCCGGAGGTCACGCCGCCCTGCGCGGAGGCGCGGCTCTCGCTCTCGGCGTCCTCGCCCAGCTCGTTGTAGATGCCCCAGTGCTGGTGGACGTCGACGACGCCGGGGAAGAGCAGCTTGCCGCCCGCGTCGAGCACCTCGGCGCCGGTCGTGTCGAGGCCGGCCTCGACGGCGGCGAAGACGCCGTCCTTCACCGCGACGTCGAGCCGCTCGGGCTCGGCGTGGCCGGGGCGCACCACGCGCGCGTTCGTGATCACCAGGTCGTAGTCGCTCATGAGGTCACCCTTCACTTCGTGCTGTCGGTCGTGGTCATGGGGTCCACCGAGGTCAGCGGCGCGAGCACCGCGCCGATGTCGGTGCAGGTCTCCAGCGCGGCGCACGCCTCGGCGAGTGCGTCGACCTGGTCGTCGGCCAGCGTGCGGCCGGCGTTGGCGCGGAACTTCGCGGCCAGCTCCTCGAAGGACAGCGGTCGCTGCGGCCCCCCGCGGGTGGTCAGGACCTCCTCCACCAGCTCGCGACCGTCGACCAGGTGGGCGGTCAGCACGGCGGGGAACTGCGTGGGGAAGATGTCGGTGCAGCGCTGGTCGGGCACCACGTCGACCTTGGCCATCAGGGCGCGCCGCTGCGGGTCGCGGGCCAGCTCGTCGGTGTAGTCCTCCACGCCGGCGCCGAGCCCGGCGCCGCCGAGCAGGCCGACGGCCACGGCGTACGGTCCGGAGAACTGCGCCATGTAGCCCGTCTCCGGGGTGCGCTTGACCTCGATCGGCTCCCCGATCGTGCGCAGGTTGGGCGCCGGCACCCCGAGCACCAGCCGCTCCACGTCGTCAGGGCGTACGCCGCGGGCGCGCAGCCGCCCGGCGGCGTCGACCGCGGCGTGGGTGAAGTGGTTGGCGGGGTAGGGCTTGAAGAAGATGTCGGGCACCGCCCACGTCTCCCCCAGGCCGTCGACGACCGCGGCGGCGTCGAAGCGCCCGTGCAGCCAGGCCTGGTAGAAGCCGAAGCGGCCCTCCAGCACCGTCGGCGGGCCGGTGAGGCCGAAGGAGACCAGCTCGGCGGCCGAGACCGCGGCGTGGGCGGCCCAGCCGCAGTGCAGCCGCTTGACCGTGCCGCCGGTGCGGTTGGCCTCGATGATGCCCGAGGCCATGGAGGCCGCGACCCCGAGGCTGTCGACCACCGCGTCGGCCTTGCCTCCGGCGAGGACGGTCGCGGCGACCGCGCCGCCCATCGCGCCGCAGATGGAGGTGGCGTGCTGGCCGTGCTCGAAGAAGGTGGAGTTCTTCGCCGCCCGGTCGTAGCCGGCCATGCCCAGGCGCACGCAGGTCTCCAGGCCCAGCGCGATCGCGCGCACCAGCTCCTGCCCGCCGGCGCCCGCGCGCTCGGCGGCGGCCAGCGCGACCGGCACGACCGTGGCGCTGGGGTGCAGCACCGAGGGCAGGTGGGTGTCGTCGTAGTCGAGGGAGTGGGCGAGCACGCCGTTGACGAACGCCGCCAGCCCGGCCGGCAGCCCCTCGGGCACCCCCACGGCCGAGGCCGCGGCGTGGCCGCCCTGGCTGCGCGCCCACGCGCGGGCCGCGCGGCTGGTCTCCAGCGGGGCCGCGGCCACCGCGATGCCGACGGTGTCGAGCACGCGCTTGCGCACGCTGTCGACCACGGCCTCGGGCAGGGCGTCGAAGGTCGTGGCCTCGGCGAAGGCGCCGAGCTGCTGGGCCAGGGTCGCGTCGCTCACGAGGCGGCTCCGCTCTGGCTCTGGCTCTGGTCCTGGGTCTGGGTGTCGCTGGAGCGCAGGGCGAGGGGGCGCACCGGGGAGCCGGTGGCGCCGAAGATGTTCATCGGCACGAGGACGAACGTGAACTCCGCCCACCCGGCCGAGGCCAGGCCCTCGAGGTCGAGCGCCTCGACGATGTAGATGCCCGCCTCGACCAGCAGCACCCGGTGGGCCGGCAGCAGCGCGTGGCCGCCGCCCGGCGCGAGCCGCTCGAAGGCGATGGTGTCGGCGCCCGCGGCGTGCACCCCGCGCTCGGCCAGCCACACGGCGCCGGCCTCCCCGACCCCCGGCACGCCCGAGGCGCCCCCGACGTACGCCGCGCCCTCGGCGAAGCGCGCGCCCCAGCCGCTGCGGATCAGCACGACATCGCCCGCGCCGACGGTGACGCCGGCGCGCTCGGCGGTGGCCTCGAGGTCGGCGACGGTGATCTCGTAGCCGCCCTCGCAGTGGGTGAGGCCGAGGTGGCCCGCGACGTCGAGCAGCACGCCGCGGCGCAGCATCGGCGCGATGGTGTGCACGCCGTGCTCCTCGTACTTGCCGCCGACGCAGGCCGCGGCCGCGTCGGCGCCGCCGTGGAGCTTGCCGTCGAAGGAGACGTGGGCCAGCGCGTCGATGTGGGTGCCGACGTGGGTGCCGGTGGTGATCATGTCGTTGGCGGCGCTGCTGCCGTCGGAGCGCACCATGTCGCCGTGGCGGCGCGGCAGGGTGTGCCAGAACTGCGGGTGGTTGGGCGACTGCGGCATGCCCACGCGCAGCTGGCGGCCCAGGTCGATCGTCTCGACCCCGGCCTGCACGGTGCGGAGCAGGTCGTCGGCGCCGGCGACCGGCGCGGGGGCCGGGGTGGCCTCGGTGCTGGCAGCGGTGGGGTCGGCGGGGGTGTGCGGGGTGGTCGTCGGGGTGTCGCTCACCGGACGGCCTCCTCTTCCTTGAGTCGGGTGATGGCCTCGGCGTCGTAGCCGAGCTCGCCGAGCACGGCGTCGGTGTCGTGGCCCAGGGCGCGGCCGGTGAAGCGGATGCGCCCGGGGGTGGCGCTCATGCGCCACATGACGTTGTGCTGGAGCAGGGGGCCGAGGTCGGGGTCGTCGACCTCGAGCAGCATCCCGGTCTCGCGCACGTGGGGGTCCTCGGTGAGGTCGCGGGAGTCGTAGACCGGCGCGATCGCGGCGCCGGCCTCGGTGAAGGCGGCCAGCACGGTCTCGCGGTCGCGCGCGGCGATCCAGGAGCCGACGTGCTCGTCGAGCAGGTCGACGTGCTCCGCGCGCCCGCCGCCGGTGGCGAACCACGGCTCGGCGATGACCTCGGGGTGGCCCACCAGCTCCATGACCCGCTCGGCGATGCGCTGGGCGCTGGTGGAGATCGCGACCCAGCGGTCGTCGGAGGTGCGGTAGGTGTTGCGGGGGGCGTTGTTGGTGGAGCGGTTGCCGTGGCGTTGGGCGATCTCGCCGGTCTGCTGGTAGACCGTCGGGCCCGGGCCGACCGCGGCCATGATCGGCTCGAGGATGCTGAGGTCGACGACCTGGCCCTCGCCGGTGCGGTCGCGGTGGCGCAGCGCCATGAGCACCGCCGAGGAGGCGGCGATGCCGCAGATGGAGTCGGCCAGGCCGAAGGCGGGCAGCGTGGGCGGGCCGTCGGCCTCGCCGGTGGCGGCCGCGAAGCCGCTCATCGCCTCGGCCAGGGTGCCGAAGCCGGCGCGGCTGCTGTAGGGCCCGCCCTGCCCGAAGCCGGTCAGCCGCGCGAGGACCAGGCCGGGGTTGTCGGCGTGCAGCACCTCGGGGCCCAGGCCCCAGCGCTCGAGGGTGCCGGGGCGGAAGTTCTCGACCAGCACGTCGGCGCTCGCGACCAGCCGGCGCAGCACCTCGGCGCCGCCGGGGGCCTTGAGGTCGACCGCGACGGTGCGCTTGTTGCGGCTGATCTCCTTCCACCACAGCGGCACGCCGTCCTTGCTGCGTCCGTGGCCGCGCATGTTGTCGCCGCCGCGGGGGTGCTCGACCTTGATCACCTCGGCGCCGTAGTCGCCGAGGATCTGGCAGCACAGCGGCCCGGCCAGGATCGTCGACACGTCGAGCACGCGCAGGCCGGCGAGCGGTCCGTCGGTGGCGTCGACGGCAGTGTCGACCGCGGTGTCGACCGCGGTGTCGACGGCGGTGTCGACGGCGGGTGCGCCGTCGGGGCGGGGGTGGGAGTCAGACACGCAGCATCCGTTTCGCTGGAAGAAACGTTCGGGATCGAGACGTCACTCTAACCGGAACGGTCCGATCCGTGAAGGGGCTGCCTTCTGCCGCCCTGCCAGCCGAAGCGCGCGCTACGGTGGGCGCATGATCGATCCGGAGCCGTTCCTACTGGCGGAACGCACCCGCGACGCCATCGGCGATCTCGTCGCCGCGGTCACCGTCGCGTACGACGACCTGCCCGCCCCGGTCGCGGCGCGACTGCCCGTGGTGCTCACCGACCTGGTGGGCGTGGCGGCCGCGGGGCTGCGCACCCCGGAGCTGCGCGCCCTGCTCGCGGCGTGGCCGCTGGCGCCGGGCCCAAACCCGCTGCCGGGCAGCGACGCGCGCACCACCCCGGAGACCGCGGCGCTGCTCACCGCGGCCGCCGCCTGCTCCCAGGAGCTCGACGAGGGCAACAAGCACGCCGCCGGCCACCCGGCCGTCCACGTCGTGCCCGCCGCGCTCGCCGCCGCGCAGCAGGCCGGTCGACCCGTGGGCGGGCGCGACTTCCTCGCCGCGGTCGCCGGGGGCTACGAGGTGGCCGCCCGCTTCGGCCACGCCGTGCGCCGTGACCCCGCCTGGCACACCCACGGCCACTGGGGCGCCACCGGCGCGGCCTACGCCGCCGCCCGCATCCTCGGCGCCACGACCGCGCAGGTCGCCGCCGCCGTCGACGCCGCCACCGGGCTGATGGGCGTCACCCCGTGGTCGGCCGTGCTCGCCGGCGACGTCACCCGCAACCTGTGGGCCGGGCAGGCCGCCCTCGCCGGCCTGTCGGCCGCCCACCTCGCCCGGGCCGGGCTGGCCGCCAACCGCGGCGGCGCCGCGGCCGCCTTCGCCCTGCTCGGCGGACTCGAGCCCGACCTGCTGCTCGACGGGCTCGACCGCGGGGCGGACGGCCGGGCAGACGGTCGGTCAGACGGCCGGATGGGCGACGGGTCGGGGGACGTGGCCGGCCCACGGTGGCTGGCCGCCGAGGGCTACCTCAAGCAGCACGCCGCCTGCTCCTACACCCACGCCGCGATCGACCTCGTGCTCGCGCTGCGTGCCGCCGCGGGCGAGGGCTCGGCGTCCGGGACCGCGGCCGGCGGGGCTCCACCGGCCGGCTCGGCCGCGGGCGCGGGCTCCGCGGGCGGCGCGGGCGCGCCGCGCGGCTGGGACGCGGGCGACGTGCTCGGCGTACGCGTCGTGATCCACTCGCTGGCCGCTCCCCTGCTCCAGCGCCACCCGGCCAACCGGCTGGCCGCGATGTTCTCGCTGCCCTTCGCCGTGGCCACCGCGGCGGTCAGCGGGGCCGTGACGCCCGCGACGATGGAGCCCGGCACCCCCGCCTTCGCCGCGGCCGAGGCCTTCAGCGACCGCGTGCACGTCGAGGTCTCCGCCGACCTCGACCGGTGGCTGCCCGCCCGCCGGGTCTGCGAGGTCGAGGTCGCGCTGCGCGACGGCCGCACCCTCGCCCTGGCCCAGCCCGACCCCATCGGCGACGCGCGCCACTTCCCGCTCGACGACGCCGCCCTGGTGACCAAGCTCGACGGTCTGCTCGGCCCCGGCGTCGGTGCTCCCCTGCGCGCCGCCGTCGACCGGCTCGTCGACGCCGACGACGTCGTCACCGCCTGGGCGGCCCTCCCGCTGGGGTGAGCGCGCCGCAGCGTCCTACTGACCGTTGCGACCTCTGGACGGGCGTCACGACGGTCAGGTAGTGGTCGCAACGATCGGTAAGAGGCGGGGCCGCGCGCCTCAGGTGGTCGGCGCCGCGGCGTCGATGGCCACGACCTCGGAGAAGTAGCGCCGGTGGACGTGGAGCACCTCACCGATCAGGTCGAGGCGGTGCCACAGCAGCCCGTTCGGGGGCCCGACGGCGGTCTCGCGCGGCAGCTCGGCCATGAGCGTGGCGCACGAGGTCTGCGACAGCGTGCCGGAGTCGAAGATCAGCAACCGTCGGTCGGTCGCCACGATCGTGCGGTAGCGGTCGGCGGCCTCGAGTCGGACCATGGTCTGCCCGGCGAAGGCTCCCTGCACGTGCTCGCCGGGCTCGAGGTGCTCCTGGGCGTTCTCGGTGATCTGGCGGCTCGCACGCGACACGGGTGCTCCCTGGGGTCGAAGGAGACCCCCACCGTGCCCAGGAAAGCTAAAGACCCATCTCACCCGACGGGGTGAGATGGGTCCTCGGCTGGTGCGGTGGTTTCGAGACGCTCGCTGGCGCTCGCTCCTCAACCACCGGGGCGAGGCGCTCGCCTCGACCACCGGGGCGGGGCGCTCGCCCCCGACCACCGGAGCGCGGTCGCTCAGGCGGCTTGCGTCATCTGCTTGCGGCGGGCCTGCTGGGTGAGGCGGGCCTGGGCGGCGCGGCGGACCTTGGGGCCCTTGGTGGTCATGGCCCACAGGGTCTTGAGCTGCTCAGGGGCGTTCTTGACCGTGGTGGTCTCGAGGAAGCCGTTGGGCAGCGAGAGGCGCACGACCTTGTGCCAGGCCGAGTAGACCTGGGCCGGCAGCGAGGCCTCGTGGTAGTTCAGCTCGTACTTGTCGAAGAGCGCCTTCACCTTCGGCGCGACCTCGGCGTAGCGGTTCGAGGGGAGGTCGGGGAAGAGGTGGTGCTCGATCTGGTGCGACAGGTTGCCGGTCATCAGGTGCATCGCCTTGGAGCCGGAGATGTTGGCCGAGCCGAGCATCTGGCGCAGGTACCACTCGCCGCGGGTCTCGTTCTCGGGGATCGACTTCTTCTCGAAGGTCTCGACGCCCTCGGGGAAGTGGCCGCACATGATCACCGAGTGCGACCAGACGTTGCGCACGAGGTTGGCGGTGAAGTTGGCGGCCAGGGTCGGCAGGAAGGAGCCGGTCGGCAAGGCCAGCGCCGGGTTGACCACGTAGTCCTTGGTGGCCTGCTTGCGGATCTTGCGCAGGGTGTTGGCGGCGTTCTTCTTGAAGGTCTCGCTGCGCTTGTCCTTCGGGATCGACAGGTTCTTGCCGAGCTCGAGGTCGTAGGCGGCGATGCCGTACTCGAAGAAGCAGGCGTTGATGAAGTTCCACAGCGGCTGCGCGAGGTACATCGGGATCCAGCGCTGGTCCTCGTCGACGCGCATGATGCCGTAGCCGAGGTCGTTGTCCTTGCCCACGATGTTGGTGTAGGTGTGGTGGATCTCGTTGTGCGAGTGCTTCCAGCCCTCGGCGGTCGAGGCGTTGTCCCACTCCCAGGTGGTGGAGTGGATCTTCGGGTCGCGCATCCAGTCCCACTGGCCGTGCATGACGTTGTGGCCGATCTCCATGTTCTCGAGGATCTTGGCGATCGAGAGACCCACGGTGCCGGCGACCCAGGCCGGCGGGAAGACCGAGGCCAGCAGCACCGCGCGCGAGCCCAGCTCGAGCTTGCGCTGCACGTCGACGACCTTGCGGATGTAGGCCGCGTCGCTGGCGCCGCGGTCGTCGAGCACGCTCTGACGGATCGCGTCGAGCTCCACGCCGATGGCCTCGATGTCCTCGGGGGTGAGGTGGGCGGTCGGGTTGACGGGCTGCTTGGTGATGACGGTCATGGTGCGCTCCTTCGGTGGGACGAGCGGGTGGATCAGGTGCAGGTCAGGGGGTCTCGCGGTGAGTCGGCGAGCGACTCAGTGGGTGATCTCGCACGGCCCGGCGGCCGCGCTGATGCAGGTCTGGATGTTGACGCCGTCGCCGGGCTGGGCCACGGTCAGCTCGCCGTTGCGCAGGTCGCGCACGGCGCCCTCACGCAGCGGCAGGACGCAGCCGAAGCAGACGCCCATGCGGCAGCCGCTGGGCATCAGCACGCCCGCCGACTCGGCGGCGTCGAGGATGGTGGTGGCGCCGTCGGCCTCGACGACCGTGCCGCCGCCGGTGGGGCCGGTGAAGCTCAGCGTGCCGCCCTCGCCGGTGGCCACGACCGCGGTGCGGAAGCGCTCGATGTGCAGCGGCAGACCGGCCTCGCCGTGGTGGGCCTCGAGGGCGTCGAGCAGGCCGACCGGGCCGCAGGCGTACGTCGTGCGCTCGGCCAGGTCGGGCACCAGCGCGGCCAGCCCCGTGGCGGGGTCGGCGACGTCGAGCATGCCGTCGCGGTCGGTGTGCAGCTCCACGAGGCGCAGCCGGCCCTCCGCGGCGTACTGGCGCAGCTCGTCGCCGAAGATGACCTCCGAGCGCGAGAGCGCCGAGTGCAGCAGCACGATGTCGGCGCGCACCGGGGTGGCGCGGGAGAACATGTTGCGCAGCATGCCGATGACCGGGGTGATGCCGGAGCCCGCGGTGACCATGAGCAGCTTGGTCGGCAGCGGGTCGGGCAGCACGAAGTCGCCGTCGGCCTGGCCGAGGTGGATCATCTGGCCGGGCGTGAGGTGGTGCACGAGGTGGTTGGAGACCACGCCGTCGGGGATCGCCTTGACGGTGATCGAGATGCAGCCGTCGGCGCGGGGGCCGTGGGTCAGCGAGTAGGTGCGCCACAGGCGCACGCCGTCGACGTCGACGCCCACGCGGAGGTACTGCCCCGGCACGTGACCGGCCCAGTCGCGGCCGGGCTTGAGCACGATGGTGGCCGACTGCGCGGTCTCGGGCTGCACCGCGACGACCTTGGCGCGCAGGTCGGCGCCCTTGCGCAGCGGGTGGAAGACGTCGAGGACGTCGTCGAGCTCCAGCGGCGTGACCGCGGCCTCGGCGACGCGGCGCAGGCGCTGGCGCAGCGAGGAGCGCCCGGTGGTCGGGCGCGGGCCGGTCGGCGCGGTGGTGGCGGCGCTCGCCGTCGTCGCGGCGGCGGCCGGGGCGGTGGCCTCGGTCGTCGTCTCGGCGGTGGTGGACACAGTGGCGCTCATGGGTTCCACTGTCCTACGCCAGGCCGTTAAAGTCCTGTGCCGGTGATGTGAAGTCACCGGGCTGTTTTGTTCGCAGGTGACAACTTGTGACGGTGGCCGCGTCCATGTCGGGGTTGCGGTCGGACGGGAGGGTCGGATGGTGCGCCGCATCACCCGTCGTACGGCGGGCCACGGGCTCCAGCTGCCGGCGCGTGCCGTGAGCGAGATGCGCTCGGAGCTGGCGGTCGTGGCCGACCGCGTCGTCGACGCCATCATCGCCGACGTGCCCGGCTACGAGGGCGCGCTCAGCGGCCCCATGGGCGAGAACATCCGCACCGCGGTGCAGCTGGCCCTCGGCGGCTTCCTGTCGCTGGCCAGCGGCCGGCGCGGCGTCGACCCCCGCACCCCCGCCGCGCCGTCGGTCGAGGGCGCCTACCAGCTGGGCCGCGGCGAGGCCCGCAGCGGCCGCTCGACCGACGCGCTGCTCGCGGCCTACCGGATCGGGGCCCGCGTCTCGTGGCGCGAGATGTCGGCCACCGCCGTGCGCAGCGGCATGCCGGCCGAGACGGTGGCCTCCTTCGCCGAGCTGGTCTTCGCCTACATCGACGAGCTCTCCGCGGCCAGCGTGGCCGGCCACGCCGACGAGGTCACCACCGCCGGGCGCGCCCGCCAGCGGCTGCTGGAGCGGCTGGCCCAGCACCTGCTCGACGTTGACACCCCCGTCGAGACCGTGCTCGACGCCGCCCAGCGCGCCGAGTGGGAGCCGCCCACGACGTTGACCGCCGTGCTCGTGCCCGACTCCCAGCTGCGGCCCGTGCTCTCGGCGGTGGCCGCCAGCACCCTGGTCGTGCCCGAGCCTCCCGCGCGACCCGGCGCCGACCGCGAGTCGCTCGTGCTGGTGCCCGACGCCCACGACCACCGCCGCGCGGCGCTGCTGCGCGTGCTCGGCGACCGAGGCGCGCTGGCGGGCCCGGCGCGGCCGTGGCTGGAGGTGCGCGCCTCCTACGACCGCGCCGTGCGCGCCCGCGACCTGGGCGTGGAGCTCGACACCGAGGCCCACCTCACCGCCCTCGTGCTCAGCGCCGACGCCGCGGCCCGCGCGGACCTGCGCGCCCAGGTGCTCGCGCCGCTGGGCGACCTGCGCCCGGCCACCGCCGAGAAGCTGGTCGAGACGCTGCGCTCCTGGCTGCTGCACCAGGGCCGGCGCGAGGACGTCGCCGAGGCGCTCTTCGTGCACCCGCAGACCGTGCGCTACCGCATGGGCCAGCTGCGCGAGGTCTACGGCGAGCGTCTGGAGGACCCCGACTTCGTGCTCGCCCTCACCGTCGCGCTGGGCTGAGGCACGGACGGGGCGCAGGCGGGAATCGGGCGGGGCGCGTCCTACTGACCGTTGCGACCTCTACCTGACCGTCATGACTGTCAGGTAGAGGTCGCAACGGTCGGTAACACGAGGAGCAGGGGCCGTCTCCGCGGCCGGCCCGACCGC